>NZ_LK053000.1:1667637-1671472 GCF_000723845.1 Haloferax prahovense
CGAACGCCGCCGACGCCCAGCCCGCAGACGGGCCGGACGCGGCTGACGACGCCGGGAGCGTCGACGCCCCACCGGTGACCGACGACGGCATCATCCTCGACGACGACGACGAGGAGCAGTCGGCCACCCGCGACCGGACGCAGTGGCCCGACGAGGTCGACGAGGTCGAGACCGACGACCCGACGCCGCCGGCCGACGGCGACGACGCGGAGTTCATCGACGCGGACGCCGAGGCGGGCGTCGGAGCCGACGCCGAAGCGGAGCCCGAACAGGCACAGACCCGCGAACGCGGGGCGTGGCCCGACGCGCCGGGCGACGACGAGGGATGGAACGCTCAGCCCGACGACGGCGAGCCCGTCTCGGTCTCGTTCGGCGGCGGACTGGCCCCGGAGGGCAACAGCTCGCCGAGCCAGCAGTCGAACGGTCAGTACGTCGAGGCGGAGGAAGACGACTTCGTCCGCGCCGACGAGTCGAACGTCGGAAACGAGGCCCCCGACGACGCCGTCGAGTACTACTGTCCGAACTGCGGTCACGCCCGCGGCGCGTCCTCGTCGTCGATGCGGGCCGGCGACATCTGCCCCGAGTGTAAAAAGGGCTACATCGCCGAGCGGGAATCCTGACCGCGGCACGCCCTCGCAGGCGTCGCAGAGTCGCGAAACAGGTAAACCATCCCCTGTCGAAAAGGCGTCCATGAAGGAGTACAAGATGCGTCGTGGGGAGACGCTCGAAGAGCGAATTCCGGACATGAAAGCGACGGTCGAAGACTACTTCGGCCCCATCACGGACACCGAGGAGTTCAAAGGAAGCGACCTCTACGTCGTCGGCGAGCCCAAGAACCCCGTGTTCACCCGCATCGTCGCCGGTGCGGTCAAGTACAGCGGCAAAAAGGACAAGCTCGCGGTCAACTTCGAGGAGGCCGACCCGGCCGACCTCGCTCCCGAAGACCTCGAAGCCGCGGGCGAGGCCGTCAGCGCGAAGAACGACTTCCTCCTCGAGGCGACGGGCCGCGACGCGAAGTCCCGCCGCGACTCGATGAAGCGCGCGGTCGAAGACGACGCGCCCGACGTCTGAGCCGTCCGACGCGGTCTGGTTTTTCTCGCACACTCACCCGCCGAGCGGTGGTGCCGCCAGCGAAACGTACATATTGCTACCGCGTGACACTCCCGCTGTCAGCGACTGCGAAACCGCCGAACACGAATTTTTATTTCGATTCTGAGTAAAAATCCCCGGCACGATTAAGTGACGTCGGGGCGAACGGGCTGGTATGGCTATCGAAACTATCTTGCTCGCGGTCGGCGCGGGCGACGCCGATCGAATCGACAGACTCGCCGAGGAGACAATCGACGTGGCCGGACCGACCGGCGCGACGGTCGTCATCGGACACGTTTTCACGAGAGACGAGTACGACGAGGCGCTCGACAACCTCGATTTCGACATCACGGCCGAGGAGGTCTCTGCGGACGACGTGGCCCGACGACACGCCATCGTCCGAGAGCTCACGCGGCGCTTCGACGACGCGGACATCGACTACGTCGTCCACGGCCGAGTCGGCCGCCACGGCGAGAAGCTCGTCGAACTCGCGGGCGAGGTCGACGCCGACCGCCTCGTCGTCGGCGGTCGAAAGCGCTCGCCGACCGGCAAGGCCGTCTTCGGCAGCGTCGCACAGGAGGTCATGCTCGAATCGCCGTGTCCCGTGACGTTCGTCCGCGCGGACACCAAGTGACGACTCGCGGCGGCACGGTCGCCGGAACGACCGGTTTCGCAGGCAACTACATATCTTAGCGCGCCGTCAGCTCCCGCATGGACCACTCCATCGATTACCGCCCGTCGTTCGCCCTCCTCACCGTCTCGCTCGACGAGGGCGAGTCGCTCCGGTCGGAGGCCGGCGCGATGGTCAGCTACTCCGACGGCATCGACATCGAGACGAACGCGAAAGGCGGCCTCTTCGGGTCGCTCAAACGGAGCGTCCTCGGCGGCGAGTCGTTCTTCCAGAACACGTTCAGCGCGCGGCAGGCGGGCGAGGTATCCTTTGCGCCCCCGCTTCCGGGCGACATCGTCCACCACCGCCTCGAAGACGAGACGCTCTACGTGCAGTCCGGGTCGTACATCGCCTCGGACCCCGCGCTCGACCTCGACACCTCCTTCGGCGGCGCGAAGACTTTCTTCGGGAGCGAGGGGCTGTTCCTGCTCAAACTGACCGGCACCGGCGACAGTTTCCTGTCGAGCTACGGGGCCATCCACGAGGTCGAACTCGGCGAGGGCGAGCGTTACACGGTCGATACCGGCCACATCGTCGCCTTCGACGAGACGACGAGCTTCTCGGTCGAGCGCGTCGGCGGCCTGAAGTCCACGCTGTTCAGCGGCGAGGGGCTCGTCTGTACGTTCACCGGCCCGGGAACCGTCTGGATGCAGTCGCGCAGCATGGAGTCGTTCCTCTCGTGGCTCATCCCCAAACTCCCGACCAACAACTCCGCGTAGGCGGTGGCCGCCGACTTACATCGCGGCGAGTAAATCTACCGAGAATCCCGCTTAGTTAAGTGGAGGGCGCATCGCTATGGGAACGATGGCGTACTACGTGGGCGTCGACCTGGGGGCGACGAACGTCCGTTCCGTGGTGGGCGACGACGATGGAACTATCCTCGGAGAGGCCCGTGACAACACTCCGCGCGGCCCGACCGGAATCGCGATCACCGAGGCGGTCCTCGGCGTCGTCCGCGAGGCGTGTGCCGAGGCGGGTATCGACCCGAGCGACGCGGTCGCGGCCGGCATCGGTGCTATCGGCCCGCTCGACCTGGCCGAGGGCGCGGTCGAGAACCCGGCGAACCTACCGGACACCATCGACCGCATCCCGCTGACCGGTCCCCTCTCGGTGCTCTTGGAGACGGACGAGGTGTACCTGCACAACGACACGAACGCCGGGGTCATCGGCGAGCGGTTCCACTCCGACCGCAACCCCGACGACATGGTGTATCTCACTATCTCCTCGGGTATCGGCGCGGGCGTCTGCGTCGATGGGCACGTCCTCGCCGGGTGGGACGGAAACGCCGGCGAGGTCGGTCACCTGACGCTCGACCCGAACGGCTTCATGACGTGCGGGTGCGGACACAACGGTCACTGGGAGGGCTACTGCTCGGGGAACAACATCCCGAAGTACGCCCGCGAACTCCACGAGGAGGACCCGGTCGACACCGAACTTCCCGTGTCGGACCCCGATTTCTCCGCGGTCGACGTGTTCGAACACGCCGGCGAGGACGAGTTCGCCGACCACATCATCAACCAACTGGGCCACTGGAACGCGATGGGCGTCGCCAACATCGTCCACGCGTACGCGCCGCTCATCATCTACGTCGGCGGCGCGGTCGCGCTCAACAATCCGGACCTCGTGTTAGAGCCCATCCGCGAGCAGATGAGCGAGATGGTCATGTCGAACATCCCCGAGATTCAGCTGACGACGCTCGGCGATGAGGTCGTGGTCGAGGGGGCGTTGGCGAGCGCGATGACCGGCGGAACTGGCGACCGCTCGCGGCTGTGAGGCCGCGAGGATTCGCGGGTTTCGGCGCAGGTGGCACCGGTGACAGGTCTCGACTGTAACGCGGTGCTTAGTTTCCCACCCCGAGTTATCTCGATTGATACTCGGTGGCGCAATGTTATAACCCCGGTCGAGAAACGCGATGGTGTGCACCCGACGACGCCGAGTCGCTCGGCGCGCCGGTCGGCGCGTTCCCGTTCTCGTCGAACCGAACGGTGCACGGGCGTTCCACCGGAAGCCTAGAACGGGACTGGTCGACAACCCCCACCACCATCGTCGACCGACCGACGCCGAGGGGGTATCCAC
>NZ_LK053000.1:1671483-1828444 GCF_000723845.1 Haloferax prahovense
CACCCATCCCCATCGGCGTCGCTTCAGTTCTCACGCAACCCAGTGCAGACTGAGCGGTCCCCGCTTTCCCCCGGTCCCCAGGCCTTCCCGCTACCCAAGGACCTCCGTCCGATTTTTCTCCTCGGCACTCTCAGACTCACCGTGGACCGCCGCCAGTTCCTCCGCTCCATCGGCGTGAGCGCGGTCGCCGCCACGACCGTCTCCGTCGCCGGTTCCCGCCCCATCACCGCCCATCCCGGTCCCTTCGAGCCGCTGGGTCGCATCGATATCGACGGCGCGAAAGAGGCCGTGGTCTCCGCCGACGGCCAGACCGTCTTCGTCGCCGCGACCAGCGGCTACGCTGTCGTCGACATCGCCGCGCCCGACCACCCCGAACTCCTCGCCGAGCGCCGCGACCCGCTTTCCGACCGCGAGGACGGTCCCTTCCGCGGCATCTACGACGTGAAGCTCGACGGGGACACGCTCCTCGTCGTCGGCCCGGCCAACCCGATTCCGGGCGCGCCGGCGGGCGTCCTCGTCGTCGACGTGTCCGACCCCGCGACCCCCGAGGAAATCGCGTTCCACGAGACGGAGTTCCCCATTCACAACTGCTTCGCCGCCGACGGGCGGGCGTACCTCACCGCCAACGACGGCGACCGGAACCCGCTGGTCGTTCTCGACACCGACACCGGCGACGAACTCGGCCGCTGGTCGGTCGTCTCCGCGGACGACCGCTGGGCCGACGTACCCGCCTCGGTCCGGTCCGTCCACGACGTGTGGGTCCGCGAGGGCGTCGCGCACGTCGCCCTCTGGGACGCCGGGACGTGGCTCGTCGACCTCTCGGACCCCGCGTCGCCGTCGGTCCTCGGGTCGGTCTCGCCCGGCGACCCCGAGGAGCTGTCGGGGTTGGGTGCCCGCGACCGCCGCCGCGAGGGGCGGACGCCGCCCGGCAACCACCACTACGTCGCCACCGACGACTCCGGCGACCTCCTCGGCGTCGGCATCGAGTCGTGGGCCGTCGAAGTCGAACGCGACGACGGGACGACCGACCTCGTCGGCGGGCCGAGCGGCGTCGAACTCTGGGACGTGTCGGACCCCGCGACCCCGGAACGGCTCTCGACTATCGAGCCGCCGGCCAGTCCGGACCCGACGGTCGGCGGCGTCTGGACCACGGCGCACAACTTCGACTTCCGCGACGACCGGCTCTACACCTCGTGGTACCGCGGCGGCGTCAAACGCCACGACGTGTCGGACCCGACCGACCCCGTCGAACTCGCGTGGTGGCGCGACCCCGAGCGCGCGAGCTTCTGGACCGCGCGGTACGCCTACCCCTTCGCCGACGAGGGCGTGTTCGTCGCGTCGAGTTGGGGCGTCGGCGACGCGTCGCCCGCGCTCTACACGTTCCCCGACCACGCCGGCGACCAGCGCGACCCGCCGACGCTCGGTCCCGAGACAACCACCGAATCGCTCGTCAACACGCCGACGCCGACGCCGACCGAGACGACTGCGCCCGAAGCCGGAGGCGAGTCGTCGGAATCGACATCGACGACCGACGCGCCGGGGTTCGGACTCGGTGTCGGCGCGGCGGCCCTCGGCGTCGCCGGCTGGCTGGCCCGTCGTCACCGGCGGCGCGACTGAGGGCGGCGCGACCGCGGGCGACCGGCTCCAACGCCCGATGCGCCGATTCACTGGCTTCCGTGGTTCTCCCGCCGAATCTATCACGAACGACCGAGACAGCCTTTCTCTCGCCGGCCGGCGCGTTGGGAGAACCGTTTCATTCTAATCCGTGGGGCTCGAAGCGTCGGGGTATGAGCGACGAGTCGGAGAGCCTCAAAGAGCGCGTCGAGACGTGGATGGTCGGCCAGATGCCCATCATCCAGATGCACGGCGGCAACAGCGTCGTGCGCAAGGCCGATGCGGAATCGGGGGAAGTCGTCGTCGAACTCGGGGGCGCGTGCGCCGGGTGCGGCATCTCGAACATCACCGCCCAGAACATCCAGTCGGACCTCATCATGACGTTCGACGAGATTACCGACGTGCAGGTCAAGGTCCCCAGTTCCGGCGACCACGGCAGCAGCACCGTCGAGGGCGGCCGCGGCGGCGAACTGCAGTACGGCGACGAGGGGCCGGGTCACTTCTAACCCACCTTTTTTCACGGGGCCCTCGGCAACTTCGTTGCCTCGAACCCCGCCAAAAGATCTGGACCAAAAAAGGCGGCTACTCCCTCCGGTCGTAGCCGTACGGTTCCCTCCAACACTCGCACCCTGTTCCGCGGTTCTCAGTACGTATTTTCGACGACTCCCGCCACCACGACGTCTGAGTCCTCCCCGGCAACGACGACTGACCGTCTTCCGGAGTTGCGACGCCTACCCCGACAGCGCCGACTCCAGACTCGACGCCACCGACCGCGCCTTCTCGGCCAGTTCCTCGGAGATGTGGCCGGCCTCGACGGCCTCGTCGAGTTCGTCGTCGTCGACCCGCTCGACCGTCCCGTCGGCGTGTTTCACCACGTCCACGTGGAGGTCGACGTACCGAATCTGGTCGGGGAAGCACTCGACGGGCGTGCAGATGTTGACGTAGGTCCCCTTGACACCGCCGTCGGCGTCGCGGTACACCGTCGGGTACCACCAGCGCCCCTCGCGGAACTTCGTGACCGCCACGTCCCCGGACTCGCGGTCGACGCCGAGGGCGTCGTAGGTACCGCCGCCGGTCATGCCGCGCCGGAGCTCCACCGTTCCCTCGGGGTCGCGGTCCGTCACCTCGCCGGAGCCGAGCGTGATGAGCCGACCGTCCGGCTTCCCGTGGCCGATTTCCACGTCGTCGCCTTCCAGCGGGCCGAACTGCGCGGTCACCACGTCGAAGGGGAACTCGCCGTCGCCGACCGACTCGCAGAGCGACTCCGCGAGGTCGACGCCGGCGGAGGCCTTCGGCGAGGCGGCCTTCGTCCGGTGGTGGCCGGGCATCGTCGTCTCGACGGCCCGGCGCTGGGCGTCGAGTTCGAACCGGGTCTCGCGGCCGAACCAGACCCACGTCGTCGCGGTGGGAGCCGCGACCGCCCGCGGGGCGTCGACGGGTTCGGAGAGCGCGTCGTCGAGTTCCGCGGCCACCTCGGCGGCCCGGTCGAGCGCGTCGTTCAGGGCGCTCATGTCGGCGTCGACGGCGTCGCGGTGCCAGCGGATTCCCCAGCCCTCGGGCGGGTCACCGCCGAGCAGGTCCGTCATTCCCGCCAGTTCGCGGGCGGCGGCCTCGTCGCGGGTGTCGACGCGGACGCCCTCCGAATCGGGGTCGAGCGTCGCCAGCCCCGCGACGGCGCGGATGTCGCCGGTCAGTTCGGCGCGGCGGGAGGCCCACGGCGGGGCCGACTCGGCGACCTGCACGCGAACCTCGTCGCCGACGTCCACGCGGCCGTCGATGTCGCCGTACGACAGGTAGCCCTCGGTCTCGCCGAGGTCGCAGACCGCGCCGCCGCCGAGGGTGTCGGTCACGCGGGCGTCGAACACCGCGCCGGTCGGCGCGGGGTCGTCCCACGCGAAGGTGTCGATGCCGAGCTCGGTAAGTCGCTCTGTGGCCGTCGCGACCGCCTCGGTCGCGCCGCTCGCGCCGACGCCCTGTCGGTTCCGCGTCGTCTCGACCGACACGTCGTGGTCCGACGAGTCGAACTCGGCGTCGAAGCGCTCCCGAATCGGGCCGGACGCCTGCACCACGTCGTGACCGTCGTCGAGAAAGATGCCCGTGAGCGCGGTGGCGTAGATGCCGCGGACGCGGACTCTCATAGCTCGTCGGCGTCGCGGGCGAAGGTGACGCGAGCGTCGACCGTCGGGCCGAGCGTCAGTTCGATTTTCTCCTCGGTGAGCACGCGGCCGCCCTCGATGGGGACGCCCCACGAGTCGAACTTGAGGTAGCCGCGGAGGTCTGCACCGTGGGTGTAGAGGTCGACGTGGTCGACGGCGTGTTCCTGCACGTCACTCGCGCTGTGGGCCATCTCCATGTCCGAGTAGACCGTGCCGCCGTCGCCGAAGAACGCGGCGATGGCGTCTGCGTCCGATTCGACTGCGTCGCTCACGAGGTCCGACGCGGCCCGGAGATCGTCGGTGTCGAGGCCGACCTCGCGGAGCGCCGCCTGTTCGCGGGGGTCGAAGTGCATACCCGCCCTTCGGAGCGGAGGCATTAACGTCGTACGGTCGGCAGTCGGTCGCTGGGCCAGACGAACGGTCGTCGGCCAGTCGGTCATCGGTTACTCGGTCGCCGGTCACCCGACTATTGACCGTTCGGCCGGTCGGTCGCGGGATGCCGTGGCCGAAGCTATTACCAGATGCGATACCCTTTATCCCACGTGATGGACCAGCAGGACCCAGTCGAGCAGGCGTCCGACGGCTCGGACGACCTCTACGACATCGCCACGTGGGAGGAACGAACCTCGGTTGACGGGCTCGCGGTCGCGCTCTACCGGGTGCTGGTCGCGTCGACCCGCGCGGTGGTCGTCCTCGCCGCGCTGCTCATCCTCGTCGGTATCGGCGGTCTCTCGGCGCTCACGGACCCGCAGGTCGGCGCGCTCACCCTGCTTTCGGCACTTCCGGCGCTCGCGCTCGCGGGCTACGTCTACTACTCCGACGTGACCCAAAACGAGCCGCTATCGATGCTCGTGGTGACGTTCCTCCTCGGCGTCCTCACGGCCACGTTCGCCGCGATTCTCAACTCGCTTCTGAGCAACGTCGGTCAGACTATCGCGGCCGAGTTCCAGCTGTCTATCGGCTTCCTCGGCAGTATCGTGTTCTACTTCCTCGTGGTCGGTCCGGTCGAAGAGACCGTCAAGCTCCTCGCGGTCAGGTTGTACGCCTACTCCCACGACAGTTTCAACGCCGTCATCGACGGCGCGGTCTACGGCGCGATGGCCGGTCTCGGCTTCGCAACCATCGAAAACGCCCTGTACATCACTCGGAACCTCACCTCGTCGGGACTCGATGTCGGGTCCGGCGGCGTCGGTATCATCGCCGCCGGCGGGACGATTACCGCGGTCCGAGCGCTCGCCGGTCCGGGTCACGTCATCTACTCGGCCATCGCCGGCTACTACCTCGGTCTCGCCAAGTTCAACAAGGAACACGCCGGGCCCATCGTCATCAAGGGCCTCATCCTCGCGGCGCTCGTCCACGCGACGTACAACTCGACGGTCGGCCTCGGCTCGTCCGTCATCGCGGGGATAACCGGCATCGGCGGTCTCGCGGCCTTCCTCGTCTACGTCATCATCTACGACGGCATCTTCGGGCTCTACCTCATCGGGAAGCTCCGCAGCTACAGTCAGGCCTACCACAGCGCTCACGCGCCCGGGCCGAGCGCGGCGTCGTTCGCGTCGGAGCAGACCGAGTTCGAGGACTGAGTCGGCGACGGCGCGGGAACGTACGAAACGAAAGAACCGGCCGCCCTACTCGGCGACCAACCGCTCGGCGTAGCCGTCGAGCATCGACTCGACGTACTTCGCCACCACATCGACCTCGACGTGAATCGGGTCGCCGACCTCCTTTTCGGAGAGCGTCGTCAGGTCGTAGGTCGTCGGGATGATGGCCACGGCGAAGGAGTCCTCGCGGCGGTCGGCCACGGTGAGGCTGATGCCGTCGAGACACACCGTGCCCTTCTGGACGACGTAGCTTGCCAGCGGCTCTGGGAGGTCGAACTCGAAGAACCAGTCGTCGCCGACGCGCTCGACGTTCGTGACCGTCGTCGTGCCGTCGACGTGGCCCTGGACGATGTGGCCGTCGAAGCGGTCGTCGGCCGCGAGGGCGCGTTCGAGATTGACGCGGTCGCCCTCGCCCACGTCGCCGAGGTAGGTCTTCTCGACGGTCTCCGCCGCGAGGAACACCTCGAACCAGTCGTCGCCGAACGCCTCGACGGTCAGACAGACGCCCGAGACCGCGATTGACTGGCCGTGGTGGAGGTCGTCGAACGCGAGATCGGTGCGGATGCGGAGGCGGCGACCGCCGTCGGTGTCGGCCACGTCGACGATTTCGCCCGGCCCCTCCACGATTCCCGTGAACATACCCGCGGCTTCGGACGGGTGAACTTAATGCCTATCGTTTCCGTTCTCTATCACGTTTCTGTGACACTCTCGCCCATACAATTTTACGCTCGTCGTCCGGAGAGTCGGTATGGACGTTCTGGCCCGACTGCGGAGCAGTTTCGTCACCGGTCTCATTCTCGTCACCCCGCTGGCCGTGACCGTGTTCGTCCTCCAGTTCGCGTTCAATCGAATCACTGCCGCGCTCCGTCCGGTCGTCCGTCAGGTGTCGCCATTCCTCGCCGAGGCGCTCAACTACTCCGGCGACATCGTCTTCATCTCGCAGGTGCTGTCGGCGCTCATCATCGCGGTGGCCGTCTCACTTCTCGGCTACCTCGCGTCGATGAGTCTCGGACAGCGGCTCTTCGGGAGCTTCGAGCGCGGTGTTCGGCTCCTCCCGCTCGTCCGCACCATCTACTTCGGCGTCCGGCAGGTCTCTGAATCGCTCACGGAACCGACCGCCGGCTACGACCGCGTGGTGTTGGTCGAGTACCCGCGCGAGGGGCTGTTCTCCATCGGCTTCGTCACCAACGAGGCTCCCCCGTCGGTCTCGGCGGTGTCCGACGACGAACTCTTTACCGTGTTCGTCCCGCACAGCCCGAACCCGACCGCCGGGGCGCTCATCATGGTCTCGCCCGACGAGATTCGCGAACTCGACATGCCGGTCCGCCGGGGTCTCCGACTGCTCGTCACCACGGGCCTGAGCGTCGACGACCCCGAGACGCTCCCGTCGGGTCCCGCGGGCTACGACCCGTCGAACGGTGACGGCGTCCGCGACGGCGTCCGGTCGGAGTCGGAGCAGCGACGGAACGCGGGCGAGACGCAAAAGCGAGCCGAGTGAGTCGCCGCGGCGGCCTCACAGTCCCCAGATGAGGACGATTCCGGCAGTCGTGACGACCGTGAGTAACAGTTGGAGCGGCGCGCCGACGCGGAGGTAGTCGGTAAAGCGGTAGCCGCCGGGGCCGTACACCATCAGGTTCGTCTGGTAGCCGATGGGCGTCATGAACGCCGTGCTTCCGCCGAAGGTGACCGCGATGGCGAAGCCGAAGGGGTCGGCGCCGAGGCCGAACGCGGTGTCGACGGCGACCGGCAACAGGAGGACGACGCTCGCGACCGGCGTGATGACGTTCGCCAACAGGCCCGTGAGCAGGTAGAACGCGGCGAGCACGACGATGACGGGGAGGTAGGTCGCCGCGACGCCAACGTACTCCGAGAGCAGCGTGACGCCGCCGGTCAGTTGGAGCGCCCGACCGAGCGGGATGACACCCGCGAGGAGGAAGATGACGTTCCAGCTCACCGCATCGTAGGCGTCGCTCGCCGACAGACAGCCGAGCGAGACCATCGCGGCGACCCCGCCGAGCGCGGCGATGGCGATGGGGACGACGCCGATCGCGGCCAGTCCGATGACCGCCGCGACGACGGCGAACGCGCGGAGCGCCGTGGGTGACGGTTCGCCGTTGTCCTCGATGAGTTCGTCGGCGACCTCGCTCGTCACGACGAAGTCGCCGCTGTCCCGGAGGTACCGCGCCGTCTCGTTCGTCGTCTGGAGGAGCAGCGAGTCGCCGACCTGGAGGTCCACGTCTCGGAAGTGCTCGCGGATGAGGTCGCCGCCGCGCCGCCGGACCGCGAGCACGGCCGCGTCGTACCGCTCGCGGAGCTGCGCCCCGCCGATGGTCTCGCCGACGAGTCCGGACTCGCGGGGGACGACGAGTTCGACGAGCGCCACGCGGTCGGGGCGGTCGAGTTCGGCGTCGGTGACCGACGCGCGCGGGAGGAACCGCAGGTCCGCGAGGTCGCAGAAGCGCCGAATCGTCGCCGGGTCGCCCCGGATGGTCAGGATGTCCCGCGACTCGACCTCGCGGTCGGAGTCGGCGGCGATGAAGTGCTCGCCGCCGCGGAGCACGTCGAGGATGTCGACGTTGAGGTCGCGGTAGGTGTCGTCGGAAACCTCGCCCGCCGGGATGCCGACGAGCGGCGACCGCGCGGGGACGAGCACGCGGGCGAGAAACGGCTCGACGCCGTAGTTGCCGGTTCGGTTCCCGGGCTCGATTCGCTCGGGCAGGAGCCGCGGCGCGACCGTCAGCAGGTAGCCCGCGCCGACGACGAACACCACCGCGCCGAGGGGGGTGAACGTGAACATCGAAAACGGCGGCAACCCGGTCGCCTCGGCGTAGGCCTCGCTGGCGACGAGGTTCGTCGCCGTCCCGACGAGCGTGAGCGTGCCGCCGAGCATCGAGGCGTAGGAAAGCGGGATGAGGAGCTTCGACGGCGAGATGTTCGCCTGGTCGGCGAGGTCCGAAACCATCGGGACGAACACGGCCACGACCGGCGTGTTGTTGACGACGCCCGCGATGGGACCCGTGAGCCCGACGACCGCGGCGAGCAGTCGGCCCTCGCTCCCGTTCGTAAAGGAGGCGACCGCGTCGCCGAGGACGCGAATCGCGCCGGTCTGTCGAATCCCCTCGCTGAGGGCGTACATCGAGAGGATGGTGATGGTCGCGGCGCTCGAAAACCCCGACAGCCCCGTCTGGAGGTCGACCCCGGTCCACGGTTCGAGCACGACGAGCGCGACGATGACGCCGATTGCCGTCACGTCCGGCGGGGCCGCCTCCGTCACGAAAAGCGCCATCGTGACGACGACGAGACCGAAGACGACGAGCATCCCGGACGTGATGGCGACCATGCGGGCAGTCGATTCGGAGGCGGCTTAATGCTACCCCGCGAGAGTGTCGGCCACGGCGACGGGTCGTTTGGCTCCGACCGTCGCCCGACGCCCCCGTTCGCTGCCGGTCGCGACGCTTTTAGTTGCCCGCGGAGTACCCTCGGGCGATGCGACTCGGAATCTTGGAGATGGTCGGTCTCGCGGCGACCCTCATCTTCGCCATCCCCGTCGGCGGCTTCGGACTCACGCTCCTCGCCGACGGTCAGACCGTCTTCGGCGGCGCGATGCTCCTTCTCGCGGTGCTGATGGTCGCGCTCCCGAAGTTCCTCACCATGCCGCAGGACATCCCCTCGCTCGCGGCCGAGAAAGTCATCGGCGGCGTGGCAAAAGACCCGGACGAAGAGGAGTAGCTACCAGCGACTCGGGTCGAGACCGGTCGGCGCGTCGCCGAGCAGTCGCGGCCCGTCTTCGCCGACGACCAGCACGTCCGTCAGTTCGACTCGCCCGTGGTCCGGGTGCGTGACCGCGGACCGGACCCGCAGGACGTTGCCGGCGACGAGCTCTCTGTCGCCGTCGAGCGGCGGGTCCTCGCGGGCCGCGAGTCCGATGCCGCCGCCCACGTCTCTCGTCACCTCGTCGGCCATCGAGAAGCCGAACGCGGCGGTCTCCGCGCGGAGTTCGCTCCCGAGGAAGCCGGCGTCGTCACCGGGGTCGGCCTCGACCAGACTGACCTTTCTGGCGGCGTCGCAGGCGACGTGCGCCCGGCGCTCCCACCCGCCGTCGGGGTCGACGACGAACGTTCGGGCCAGCGCGCCGCGGTAGCCCGTCGGGCCGCGCGGGCCGACCGAGACGACTATCGGCTCGCCCGGTCGGAGTTCCACCGGTTCGTTCCCGCCGCCTCGGGTTCCCGCCCGGACCGTCGTCGCGCCCGTGTAATCGACGCCCTCGGCCGCGAGCGTCGCGTTCACCTGTCGGCGGAGTCGCTCGCTCGACAGCGGCGCATCGTCCCAAGAGAGGACGGCTTCGCCATCGTCGCCGCGGTCGTCGCCCACGGAGCCGCCGTCGCGGTCGTCGGCCGCTTCGACCGTCGCCGCCGACAGTATCGCGGCCGCGCGACCGACGCCGCGGGTCGCCGCGCGCTGGGCGGCCTCGATGGCGTCGCGCTCGGCGTCGTCTTTCACCGCACGGGCGTCTCCGACCGCCGCGGTCGACGCGAGGTCGTAGCCCGCCGCTTCGAGGTGGAGCGCGGCGTCGTGCGGAATCGTCCGGGGTGCGAGGACGGTCCCTTCGGAAGCGGCGTGTTCCGCGAGGACGGCCGCGGCGGCCTTCCCTGGGGGCCTGTCGTCGACGCGGACCGAGGCGACCGGGAGCGACGGCGGTTCGACGGTCGAGGGGACTCGGAGATGCGTCTCGCCGGCGACGCGGACGAACACGAGGTCGCAGTCGAAGTCCCGACCCGTGAGGTAGCGACTCGTCGGGTCGGGGCCGCGGCAGACGGCGACGAAGCCGACGGTGTCTCGCTCGTCGACGGCAGCGTCGATGGCGTCGCCGCCGCGAGGTCTCCCTCGCACGGGACGTTACGCCTCGGGTTCGGGCGCGGGCGGTTCCTGCGCGTCGTCGACGAGCTCCTGTGCGGGGTCCTCGCGAATCTCGTTGTGGAGGAGGACGCTGATGGGGAGCGTCGGCGCGCCGGTGACGAGGTTTTCGAGGACGATGAGGCGCTCTCGGGCGCGGGACATCCCGACGTAGAAGACGCGGCGCTCGTTGTCGGTGATGAGCGGGACGGGGCTCGTCGTCGCGGTGAACTCCTCGATACCGCGGGCTTCGAGCTCCTCGTCGGAGACGGAGGCGGCCATCTGCTCGACGACCTTCTCGGTCAGGTCGGTCGCCATGAACACGTGGTCGGCCTCGCGACCCTTCGCGGAGTGGATGGTGCCGACGCGGACGCGGCTGGGGTCCATCCCCTCGTAGTCGCCGCCGAAGTACGCGTTGACGGACTTGCGCTGGAAGCTCGTCACCTTGCGCACCATGTCGCTTGCGGACGCGCTGTCGGGGGCGAACGGCGCGAAGTTCTTGATCTCCTTCGGCGTGAACTCGATGTTCGTGATGTCGTCGACGCCGGCTTCCTCCTGTCTGTCGTCGATGGCGTCGAAGAGGTCGTCGCGGTCGTTGGTGCCGAACGCGGAGTCCTGAAGCATGTCGGCGAGCCGGCGGGCCTCCAGCCCGTCGACGGGCTCTTCGGCCTCCAGCGCCTCGACCGCGCGGACGTACTGCGTGAGTCGGTCGGTCCACATGCGCTGGTCGGTCAGCGTCGAGAAGGGGATGCCCGACGGTAGGAACTCGTCGATGAACTGGAACATCTGGTAGCGCGCGCGGAACAGCACCATCACGGTGCCCTCGTCTTTCTCGACGGTGTAGCGGACGTTCCGGGCGAGTTCGAGCATCGACGGGCTCTCGACGGCCTCGACCGCGCCGCCTTCCTTGCGGGGCTTGAGGTCTTTTTCCTGTCGCTTGTCGATGTGGCGAATCTCCCGGTTGACGACGTTGAGGACGTTCGACGGGAGGCGGTAGGAGTTCGGGAGAATCTCGTCGTTGTCGCGTTCGGCGTCGAGAAGCAGGTTCGGGTCCGCACCCTGCCACGCGTAGACGACCTGGTCGTCGTCGCCGGCGATGAGGACGCCCCGCATGTGGGGCTTCCACTCCTCGTACACGTCGTACTGGAGGGTCGTGATGTCCTGGAACTCGTCGATGACGAGGTAGTCGACGTTGGGGACGAGCGCGCGCTGCTTGACGCGTTCGAGCATGTCAGCGAATCCGACCAGCCCGTTTTCGCCCTTGTAGGCGCGCCACGCGCGGATGGCCTCGGGGATGTCGATGCGGTCGTCGTCGGAGGGCCACGTCGGCGTGTACTTGTTTCCTTCCTGCGCGTTCGGGTCGACCTCAGGCGGGAGGCGGACCTCTTCGACGTTCCACTGGAACGGCACGTCGTACCAGTCGGAGACGTCGCGGCGGGTGCGCTGGAGCCACTGGCTCGTGGCGATGACCTTGTTCCCGATGGTGGTCGAGCGGGCGGTCCGACGGCCCGCGCCGCCGTACTCGTCTTCGAACTCGACGCCGTACTCCTCGCAGAACTCCTGTTTGTCGTTCTCGCCGACCACGTCGTTCCGCGAGAGGCTCAAGAGTTCGTACGCCTTCGCGTGCATCGTCGAGACGTTCCCCTTCAGCGACCGCGGGTTGATGTCGAGTCGCTCCGCGAGCCGGTCGCGGACCTCGGCCGCCGCGGCTCGGGTGTAAGAGACAACGAGAATGTCGCGGATGGTGACGCCGTCTTGTTCGAGAATCTCCTCGACCTTGTCGAGCAAGGCCGTGGTCTTCCCGCTTCCCGGGCCGCCGAACAGCCGGGTGACGGTCACGTCGGATTCGCTCATTGTGCACGTTCACGGCCTTATCGGTGATAAGCGACGTGCTTCTGACGAGGGCGAACGCGCCCGGAGCAGTCGTACTCGCCGGGCGTTCGCGGACGGCTCACCGAACGGGTGAGAAACCGTCGAGAACAGGTGCTTGTGGCTTGGTCAGTTCGGACGCGTCAGGCCTCCGGCACCCACCCGCAGACGGAGCAGGTCGCCGCGCCCATGTCGTGCAGGGCCCCGCAGTCGGGACACTGCAGCTTGTTATAGGATCGGTCCCAGCGTACCGGTTCTGTCTCGTGACCGCGGTCGGTCAAGAACTGGTCGAACAAGTCGTCACTGGGTGCTGAGGCCATACGTGGTATGATATGGCATACCCCTATTTAGTTCCTGCGACGACTCCGAAGCGTCGAAAATCGGGGGACTGCGGCGGACTGTCAGTCTCGCCTACAGGTCGTACAGCGACCCGTACTTCGACTCGACGTAGCCGAGGAAGTCGTCGGCGGCGAAGTCCTCGCCGGTGGCCCGCTTCACGAGGTCGTTGGTCTCGTAGCGCCGGCCGTGCTGGTGGACGTTCTCGCGGAGCCACTCGCGGAGGTCGCCGAACTCGCCGTCGGCCAGTTTCCCGTCGAGGTCGTCGATGTCCTCCTCGGCGGCCGCGAACAGTTGGGCGGCCATGATGGAGCCGAGCGAGTAGGTCGGGAAGTAGCCGAAGTTCCCGTACGCCCAGTGGATGTCCTGCAGACAGCCCTCGGAATCGGTGTCCGGGCGGATGCCGAGGTACTCCTCGTACTTGTCGTTCCACGCCTCCGGCACGTCCTCGACGGCGAGGTCGCCGGCGATGAGTTCGCGTTCGAGTTCGAACCGGATGACGATGTGCAGGTGGTAGGTCAGTTCGTCCGCCTCGACGCGGATGAGGTTGTCGTCGTACACCTGATTGGCGGCCTCGTAGGCCTCTTCGACCGTCGCGTCGACCTCCGGGAACCGGTCTTCGAGCGTGGGCAGGAAGTGCCGCCAGAAGGCCCGCGAGCGCCCGACGTGGTTCTCCCAGAGCCGCGACTGCGACTCGTGGACTGAGAGGTTGCGGTTCTCACCGAGCGGCGTCGCGTAGTGTTCGTCCGGCAGGCCGAGCGTGTACAGCGCGTGGCCGAACTCGTGGACGGTCGAGAACAGCGACCCGAGCACGTCGGACTCGTCGTAGCGGGTCGTCACGCGGGCGTCGAACTGCGTCCCCGACGAGAACGGGTGCGGGGCGGTGTCGAGGCGGCCGCGCTCCCACGGGTAGCCGAGCGTCGAGAGCCCGTCGCGGACGAGCGTCTCCTGGTCTTCCTCGGGGAACTCGCCCTCGAAGGCGTCCACCGCGAGGTCGACGTCGGACTCGCGGATGTCCTCTATCATCGGGACGAGCACCTCGCGCACCTCGGCGAGAATCTCCTCGGCCTGTTCGAGGGGCAGACACGGCTCGTAGTCCTCGAACAGCACCTCGTAGGGGTCGCGGTCGGGGTCGATGTGCTCGGCGTACTGCCGCTTCAGTTCGACGTGCTTCTCCAGATGCGGCGCGAACGTCTCGAAGTCGTCTTCGGCCTTCGCCTGCTTCCACGCCGGGATGGCCTCCGAGGACGCCGCGGAAATCTTCTCGACGAGGTCGTTCGGCACGCGGGCCGCCCGCTCGTAGTCGCGGCGGAGTTCGCGCAGCACGTCGGCCTGCTCGTCGGTCGGGTCGTCGGCCTCGGCCGAGTCGAGGAGTTCTCCGAACTCGTCGTCGGTCAGGAGTTCGTGGCTCAGCGCCGACAGCGCCGACATCTGCTGGGAGCGCGCGGGCGTCCCCTCGTCGGGCATCATGACCTGCTGGTCCCACGAGAGGATGCCGCCGGCGTTCTCGACGTTGGCGATTCGCTTGTACTTCTGGAGAAGTTGGTCGTACGCCGACTCCGAGTCGGACTCTGCGGAGGATTGCGCCATAGTACGAATGGTGGTCTCGGAGGCGTATTAAATCGCAGGAGCCGGTTATCCGTGGTGGGCTTTTGATACGCGGTTGTCGCTTGTCGCTCCGTCCCCGAGGATACCGGAATCGCCCCCGCCGCCGTAACAGCCGCGGTCGATACCACCGCGAAAGCCCCCGCGAGCGACGACTCCCGCGGCGACGCGCGCTCCTCGGCCTCCGGCCTGCGGTGCTCACGCCGCCGGGGTTCGCCCTCGCTCGCGGCCCCTTTCAGTCCCGCCCGGTGGTTTGTCGGGAGTCGTCGCGGGTGGTGTGTTCAGGCGTCGTCGCGGGGTGTTTTGACCGCTCTCACCAGTCTTCCACGAGGCCACGGTACGTCTCGTAACACCGCGCCAGCACGTCGAGCGACACGCTCTCGTTTTTCGTGTGCGCCTCGCCGGGCTCCGAGGGGCCGTAGACGACGCAGGTCGTCCCGGCCTGCGCCAGCCATCCGGCGTCGGTCGCGTGGGGCTTCGTCGTCTGCTCCGGCTCCGCGTCGCTGCGGGCCTCGTGAACCGACCGGGCGGCGTCGAGGACGCGCTCGGCGAAGTCGGCGTCGTCGCACGCCATCGGCGGGAGGTCCTGTTCGACGACCCACTCGACGCCCTCGAGTTCCGCCGTCCGCGCGAGGTCGGCGAAGCCGCCGGGGACGGTCCGCTCGTCGATGGTCACTTCACAGCGGTCCGGGATGACGTTCCACGCGCTCCCGCCGTCGATTTCGGTGACGGCGATGCTCCCCGAGACGGGGTGGCCGAGGACCTCGGCGTCCGGCACCGAGAGGTCGCGGACCACGTCCACGGCGTCGGTCGCGCGGTAGACGGCGTTCTCGCCGCGCTCGGGTTCGCTGGCGTGGCAGGCGGTCCCCGACGCGACGAGGGTGCTCGCCCGGCGGCCGCGGTGGGCGACCACCACGTCGGTCCGGTCGGGACCGGTGTAGTTCGTCGACCCCTCGGCGACGACGGCGTAGTCGAGTTCGAAGCCGTCGTCGAGGGCGGCGCGGACGCCTTCCCCGCCGATTTCCTCGCCGACGAACGAGGCGAAGACGACCTCAGAATCGACCTCGGCGGTGGCGTCGCGGAAGGCGAGCATCGAGGCCGCGACGGCCCCTTTCATGTCCGCCGAGCCGCGGCCGTAGAGTCGGCCGTCGCGGGTCTCGACCACGTAGTCGCCGTCGTCCGTTGTCTGTCGGTCGGCCGGCGGGACCACGTCGTGGTGGCCGACGAGCGCGAGCGATTCGCCGACGCCGGGGTTGACGCGGGCGACGACGTTCCCCGCGTCGTCTCTGGTCACGTCGGCGTCGGTCTCCTCGCGGAGCCACGATTCGATGCGGTCGCCGACGGCGGTCTCGTCTTCGTGGCTCGGCACCGACACGAGGGCCGCCGTGAGGTCGCGGAGTTCGTCCATGCGGGCCCGTCGAGGGGTCGCTCCAAAAGCGTGTGGCGTCCGGCAGTCCGCGCGTGGGCCCGCCGCAGCCGAGGACGACTGTCGCCACGCGGCACCCGCCGTTATCAATATTCGAGAATGCACGGCCCGGCTTATTGTGCGTTCCCTGCACGTCCGAGTATGCGACTCGTCTCGACGTACGAACGGTTGCTCTGGGGAAGCATGGACGCGCTTGGAATCTCGGACTCGGTCGAGAGAAAGGTCGTCGCAGCCGTTGCCATCCAGTTTGCGGTCTCTCTCGCACAGGCCGCGCTCCCGTGGGTCGCGACCGGCGCGCTCCGACTCGAACTCTCGGCGCTCTTCCTGTTCGGTGCCGGCCTCGCGTTCGTCAACACGATTATCATCACGCGAAAAGACATCGTCTCGCCTATCGAGTCCATCTCGTCGGCGGCCGCGGGCGTCGCGGCGGGCGACCTCTCGGCCCGGCCCCCGGACGTGACCGGGAACGACGAGGTGGCTCGGCTTGCCGACGACTTCGCCGCGATGCACGACCACCTCTGTATCGTCGCCTCGCAGGCGGGCGCGCTCGCCGACCAGCGGTTCGACGACCCGGCGCTCGACGAGGACTTACCGGGCGAGTTCGGCGACGCGCTCGACCGGATGCAGCGCGACCTCGCCGACTACACGCGTAACCTCCAGCACCTCGTGGAAGCGTTCGCCGAGGCGACCTCGCGGGCGCAGGCGGGAGACCTCACCGTCACCATCGACACCGACGACTGGGGCGTCGACGACGAGCGATACGAGGAGGTCGCGGCGACCTACAACGACCTCGTCCGCACCCTCTCGTCGACCATCGGCGAGGTGCAGTCGTTCGCGCAGGCGGTGTCGGAGATGAGTTCGACCGCCCGCGAGCACGTCCGCCGGGCCGACGCCGCCAGCGAGGAAGTCGCCGCTTCGGTCACCGAAATCTCCGACGGCGCGGGGGCGCAGACCGAGCACCTCCAGACCGTCTCCGACGAACTCAACACGCTCTCGGCGACCGTCGAGGAGATAGCCGCCTCCGCGGACGAGGTCGCCACCACCGCCGAGACGGCCTCCGAGCGCGGCGAGGTCGGCCGGGACGCGGCGACCGAGGCGATGCGGGAGCTGGACACCGTGGAGGCTCGCATCGACCGCACCGCCGACGCCGTCGCCGAACTCACGGAGAGTATCGAGGAGATAGACGAAATCGCGGCGTTCATCGAGCACGTGGGGTCCCAGACCGACCTGCTCGCCATCAACGCGGCCATCGAGGCCGCCCACGCGGGCGAGGCCGGCGACGGCTTCGGCGTCGTCGCTCAGGAGGTCAAGTCGCTCGCCGAGGAGACTCGCGACTCGGCCGACGAGGTGTCCGGCCTCATCGCCGACATCACCGACCACTCCGAGGAGACGCTCGCCGACGTGCGGGAGATGAACCGGCAGGTCGCCGACAGCCTGGAGACCGTCACCGAGGCCATCGGCGAGTTCGAGAGCATCGTGGACATGGTGACGGACATCGACGCCAGTGTGGCCGAGGTGAGCGCCGCGACCGACCAGCAGGCCACGTCGGCGGCGGATATCGCCGCCCGCGTCGACGACGTTGCCAACATCTCCGAGGAGACTTCCGGTCAGTCGCGGACCGTCGTCGAGACGGCACAGGAACAGTCCACGTCCATCGGTGACCTCGCGGACCAGACCGAGGTGCTGTCGTCGCGGGCGGCCGACCTCGACGGCCTCGTCGGGTCGTTCGAAGTCATCGGCGGGAAGCGAGCGGTCGCGCCCGGCGACGACTGAATCGAAGTCGAGAGCCGCGGTCCCACCCGCCGCCCCGTCGGCGGTGTCACCGCTTTTATCTACAACCTTATCCGTCACCCGCCCAAACCCACGCGCATGAAGATAGTGCCGGACACGAGCGCGGTCATCGACGGTCGCGTGTCCGAGCGAGTCGACGACGGCACCTACGAGGGTGCCGACGTACTCGTCCCCGAGGCGGTCGTCAGCGAACTCGAATCGCAGGCCAACGACGGCCGTGACACGGGCTGGGAGGGCCTCTCCGAACTCCAGCGTCTCGCGGAATTCGCCGACGACGGCGTCATCGACCTCAAGTACGTCGGTCGCCGCCCGAGTTCCGGCGAGACGAAGGGTGCCGGCGAGGGCGACATCGACGCGCTCATCCGCGACATCGCCACCGAGCGGTCGGCGACGCTCCTGACGAGCGACGTGGTGCAGGCCGAAGTGGCGAAGGCGAAGGGCGTCTCGGTCGAGTACGTCGAGGCCGCGGTCCGCGGCTCCGGCGGGCTCATCATCGAGCGCTTCTTCGACGACCAGACGATGTCGGTCCACCTCAAGACCGGCACCCGCCCGAAGGCCAAACGCGGCGCGGTCGGCGAGATGCACTACCAGCCCATCGCCGACGAGCCGACCGACGAGGCGACGATGAAGGAGTGGGCGGACGACATCATCAACTCCGCCCGCGCCGCCACCGACGGCTTCGTCGAACTCTCCGAGCCGGGCATGGACATCGTCCAGTTCCGCGACTACCGCATCGCGGTCGCTCGCCCGCCGTTCGCCGACGGCATCGAAATCACCGCCGTCCGGCCCATCGTCAAGACGGAACTCGACGACTACGAGTTCGCCGACGAACTCCGCGACCGACTCGCCGAGCGCCAGCGCGGCGTCCTCATCGCGGGGGCGCCCGGTGCCGGGAAGTCCACGTTCGCGCAGGCGGTCGCCGAGTTCCTCAACGACAGCGACTACGCGGTCAAGACGATGGAAAAGCCCCGCGACCTGCAGGTCGGCCCGGACATCACCCAGTACACCGCCCTCGGCGGCGACATGGCGAAGACGGCCGACTCCCTGCTGCTCGTGCGCCCGGACTACACCATCTACGACGAGGTCAGAAAGACCGAGGACTTCTCGGTGTTCTCCGACATGCGCCTCGCGGGCGTCGGCATGGTCGGCGTCGTCCACGCCACCCGCGCCATCGACGCGCTCCAGCGCCTCGTCGGCCGGGTCGAACTCGGCATGATTCCGCAGGTCGTCGACACCGTCGTCTACATCGAGGACGGCGAGGTCCACACGGTGTACGACGTGAGCACCGAGGTCAAGGTGCCCGAGGGCCTCTTCGCGGAGGACCTCGCCCGCCCGGTCATCCAGATTCGGGACTTCGAGACCGGCACGCCGAAGTACGAGATTTACACGTTCAACCGGCAGGTCGTCACCGTCCCGCTCGGCGAGGGCGGAGAAGAGAAAGAAAGCGGCGTCTCCCGGCTGGCGAAACAGGAGATCGAACGCGAGATTCGCTCTATCGCCCGCGGCCACGTCGACGTCGACCTGAAGGGCCAGAACCGCGCGGTCGTCTACGTCGAGGAAGACGACATCTCCTACGTCATCGGGAAGGGCGGCGGCCGCATCTCGGACGTCGAAGACCGCCTCGGTATCGATATCGACGTGCGGACCCACGACGAAAAGCCCTCGTCGTCGGGACAGCGCGCGGGCGCGAACGCCGGCGGTCAGTCCGGTGCGTCCGGTTCCGGCGGCGGGACCGGCGAGGGCGTCGTCGTGACGCCCGAGGTCACCTCGCGGCACGTCATCGTCCGGATGGACGGCCACGTCGGCGAGACCGTCGAGGTCCGCGCGGACGACGAATACCTGTTCACGGCGACGGTCGGCCGCGGCGGGGACATTCAGGTCTCGCGCGGTAGCGCCATCGCCGAGGAACTGGAGAACGCTATCGATAGAAAACAGCAGATTACGGTCGTTCCGGCCTAGGAGAACGGCCGAATCGTCGTTTTCGTCGTCTGTCGGTCGTTTTCGACCGGGGCGACGCGTCGCAACTGGTCTCTTCCGACACCGACTGCGAAGCGTGCGGTGGTTCCGCGGCGGTTCTAGTTACTCGGCGCAGCAGGCCTTTTCCTTGCCGCCGTCGGCTTTGGCCTGCGCCTGCTGCGGCGCGAGATCGGTCAACTGATAGAGGTTCTGTCGGGCGTCGGCGAAGTAGACGTCCTCGTCGACGATACCGATTCCCTCCAGTCGTTCGAGCGCGTAGCGAACGGTTCGCGCCGAGAGCATCGACTCTTCGACGATGCCTTTCTGGGTGAGCGGACCGTTGTATTCGAGCACTTTGAAAACGAGCTTCGCACTCGGTGGGAGGTCGTCGAGACTCTCCTCTTCTGTTCCAGCCATCGTTACGAATCGAAACGCGCTACCAGCATAAACCTTGTTGGCCCGCGACCGGCCGACAACGCTTTATCCGCGCGGCGGCCGCAGGAACGAACGCCTTTTGACGCCGGATATCGCAGAGGAACACATGGCCACGGAAACGCAGACCGGTCTCTCCAGTCATATTCGTGGAGTGACGGTCACGACACTCGCCTGCCTCGCCGGCATCGCCGCCGCGGTGCTCTCCGGGGCTGTGGTGGGGACGAGTCCCGAGGCCGCGACCAATCAGTTGGCCGTGGGTATCCTCGGGGCGTTCGTCCTCGTCCAGTTCCCGGTGCTTCGCGTCGTCGGCATCGATGTCAACGGGTTCGGCGTGAAGGACTACCTCTACGTGGTGTTCATGACCTTCGCGCTCTGGTTCATCACGTTCGCCATCCTCCTGACTTCGGGTGTTCAGATCTAACGATGGCCGACGATAGTATCGCCGTCGTCGACTTAGACCGGTGTTCCCCCGACCGCTGTAGCTACGAGTGCTCGAACTTCTGTCCGCCGAACCGGACGGGTAAAGAGTGCATCACGCTCCGCGGCGAGGACGCCGAGCAGGGCGGTCCCGACCAGGTGCGCATCTCCGAGGAGATCTGCCTCGGCGAGACCTGCGGTATCTGCGTCGAGAAGTGCCCCTTCGATGCAATCGAAATCATCAACCTCCCCTCGGAACTCGACGAGGACCCGACCCACCGCTACGGCGAGAACGCCTTCTCGCTGTACGGCCTTCCGGTCCCCGAGTCCGGCTCGGTCACGGGTATCCTCGGACCGAACGGTATCGGGAAGACCACGGCCGTCCGCGCCCTCGCGGGCGAAATGGTCCCCAACCTCGGCAACTACGACGAGGAACCGACGTGGGAGGCCGTCCTCGACCGCTTCCGCGGGACCGAACTCCAGAACTACGTCGAACAGGTTCGAGACGGCGAGGTCTCCATCGCGCGCAAGCCGCAGTACGTCGACCAGATTCCCAAGCAGTTCGACGGCTCTGCCCGCGACCTCTTGGAGGCGACCGACGAGCGCGGCGCGCTCGACTCCTACATCGACCGCCTCGACATCGGCCCGGTCGTCGACAACGACATCGAGACGCTCTCCGGCGGCGAGCTTCAGCGGGTCGCCCTCGCGGCGACGCTCGCCCGCGACCGCGACTTCTACTTCCTCGACGAGATTTCGCCGTACCTCGACATCGGCCAGCGCGTCACCGCCGCGCGGCTCATCCGCGAACTCGCGGAGGAAGAAGACCGCGCGGTGCTCGTGGTCGAACACGACCTCGCCATCCTCGACCTGCTCGCCGACACGCTCCACGTCGCCTACGGTGAGCCCGGCGCGTACGGTGTCATCACCGACCCCAAGTCGGTCAGAAACGGCATCAACGAGTACCTGAAGGGGTATCTTTCGAACGAGAACATGCGCATCCGTCCGGAGGCAATCACCTTCGAGGAGCACGCGCCGCGCGAGACGACGAAGGCCGAACCCCTCGTCGAGTACCCCGAACTCGCCAAGTCCTACGGCGACGGCGAGTTCTCCCTCGACGTCGAGGCCGGCACCATCTACAACGGCGAAGTGCTCGGCATCGTCGGCCCCAACGGCATCGGGAAGTCGACGCTCGCACAGCTCTTTACGGGCGACCTGACGCCCGACGTGGGCGAACTCGACTTCGCGCTCGACATCTCGTACAAGCCGCAGTACATCGAAATCGACCAGCCGATGCGGGTCGACGCGTTCCTCTCGTCCATCACCGACCAGTTCGGTTCGTCGTACTGGAACACCGAAATCGCGAACCCGCTCCAGCTCAACCGCATCATGGAGCGCAACCTCACCGACCTCTCCGGCGGCGAGCGCCAGCGCGTCGCCATCGCGGCGTGTCTCTCACAGAACGCCGACCTCTACCTGCTCGACGAGCCGTCGGCCCACCTCGACGTGGAACAGCGCGTGCAGGCCACCTCGGCCATCCGCCGCTACGCCGAGAACCACGACGCGACGGTCATGGTCATCGACCACGACATCTACATGATGGACCTGCTCGCCGACCGCCTGATGGTGTTCGACGGCGAGCCGTCCATCGAGGGCCACGCCTCGAAGCCCCAGGAGATGCGCGACGGCATGAACGACTTCCTGTCGGACCTCGACATCACGTTCCGCCGCGACGAGCGCACCCAGCGCCCGCGCATCAACAAGCCCGACTCGCAACTCGACCGCGAGCAGAAGCGCGCCGGCGAGTACTACTACGCCGAATAGCGACCCGTTCGCTCGCGTTTCCACCCCCCCGGTTCTCCGTTCTTCGCTCCCTCACCCTCGGTTACACCTCGCGCCGCGAGTGACTCCGATGTTACTACGGGCGTTTTCACGGTCACGCTCGAAGACGGAGATATGACGACTCAACCTTCATCAGATGGCTCGCTCACGGACGACACCCACCTCGGCCGGGTCGCGCTCCGCGTCGGCTCGCTCGACCGCGTCGTCCCGTTCTACCGCGACGTGGTCGGCCTCGCGGTCGAGCGCGAACGCGACGGTTCGCGGGCGGTCCTCTCGGCCGGCGAGACTCCCGTCGTCGTCCTCGACGAGGACTCCGACGCCCCGGAGCGCGGTCGCCGGGAGGCCGGGCTGTTCCACCTCGCGGTTCGCGTGCCCGACCGAGGCGCGCTCGGCGACGTGCTCTCCCGCGCCAGAACCCGCGCAACCGAGGCCGGCGCGACCCTCTCCGGCGCGTCCGACCACCTCGTCAGCGAGGCGCTGTACTTCCGCGACCCGGAGGGCAACGGCGTCGAGGTCTACTACGACCGGCCCCGCGAGGAGTGGCCGTGGACCGACGACCGCCGAGTGTCGATGGACACGTTCGCGCTCGACCTCGGGTCGCTCGCCGACGACGCCGCCGGCGAGGACCGCGCGCCCGACGGCACCGACCTCGGACACGTCCACCTCGAAGTCACGAACGTCTCCCGTTCGCGGGACTTCTACGTCGACGCGCTCGGCATGCGCGTCCGCGACGAGGGTTACCCCAGCGCGTCGTTCGTCGCCGCCGGCGAGTACCACCACCACGTCGGCCTGAACAGTTGGAACACCCGAAGCGCCCCCGCCGGTGAGGGCCGCGGCATCGAGTGGTTCGAAGTCGTCGTCCCCGACGCCGCGACACTCGACGCGGTCCGGGAGTCGCTGGCCGACGGTGGCCACGGGTTCGACGACGGCGGGTTCGACGGGGACGAATCCGGGGACGGCGACGCGGCCGGCGCGACCGACTCGCTCGTCGTCTCCGACCCCGATGGAATCCAAATCCGCGTCGTTCACGGCGGCTGACGGGTCGATTCGGCCGAACGAATCGTTTTGTCGCTGGTCGCCCAACGGGCGGGTAATGATATCGAGTGATTCGAGCGAGCGCCGCCGCGGGCTCACCCTCCGAAGCCCGGCGTTCGACGACGGAAGCCCGATACCCCGCACCCACGGCTACGCGACCGAAAACGAGAGCCCGCCGCTCCGAATCGGCGGCGTTCCCCCCGGGACCGCCTCGCTCGCCCTCGTGATGGACGACCCCGACGCGGTGAAACCCGCGGGCAAGGTGTGGGACCACTGGCTGGTCTGGAACATCGACCCCGAGACCGACGCCATCGAGGCGGGCGAGACGCCGCCGGGCGCGGTCGAGGGAACCAACAGCTACGGCGAACGGGACTACGGCGGCCCGAACCCGCCGGACGGCGAGCACACTTATCGGTTCCTGTTGTACGCGCTCGACACCTCCCTCGACCTCGACGCCGGTGCGACGAAAGCCGACCTGAAACGCGCCATCGCGGGACACGTCACCGCCGAGACGCAACTGACCGGGAAATACGCGCCCTGAGGCTGCCGAAGCCGGTTCTTCCGGTCAGCGGCCGCCGTCTGACTCGACGACCGCGCCCGTCCCCGTCCCCGGACCTGCGCCAGCGCCCGACCCCGCGCCGCGGTCGCCGTCTTCGCCCGCCCGAAGCGACACGTCGTAGCCGAAGGCACGAATCACGCCGAGGTTCGTCCGCACGTGGTCCGTGACGGCGGGAATCCGTACGCGACCCCCGGCGAGCGCGACCCAGACGAGCAGTTGGTCGGCCATGTGGCGGTCAACCGGCGCGTCGCCGCCGAGCCAGTCGAGAAGCGAGTCGGCCGCCCGCGATCCGACCGTCTCGGCCGGCGTGCCGCGCTCGCCGTAGGCGTCGAAGCCGGCGACGAGCGACGCGGAGCCGTCGCCGCCTCTCTCGTCTTCTCCGCCCCGAGCGACGACGACCACGGCCGAACCGGGCGAGTCGCTCTCGACCGACGAGACCGACGACCGAATCGGGAGGTCGACGCCCGCCTCGGCGAGCGCGTCGCGGACGCCCTCGACCTGTCGCTCGGCCACCGCGGCGTCAGCGAGCGACTCGCTCGCGACCGAGTAGACTCGAAGTTCGTCGGGCTCCGCGCGGCGAGTCAGTTCGACCGGTGTCGGCTCGGCCGGTTCGATGCGGAGCGAAAGCGTGCCCCCGCCGGCCGGGTAGAAGCCGCGACGAGGCACCGAGACGCCGAACTCGACGCCGAACGCCGAACACAGCGGACGCTTCGCGTACCGGAGGTAGTCCGCAGGCGGCGACCACCGAACGTCGGTGCCGCCGGTGACGGTGAGCGAGAGCGGGTCGTCGAGAGCGACGGCCGCGGGGAGCAGCGTCTCGCAGACGAGCGTCGCGCTCCCGGCGGTGCCGACGGCCGCCTCGACCGGGTCGGCTCGGACGTTGCGGGGGGAAAAGCGGAGCGTCGACGACCCGACCTCGTCGCCGGCGACGTCGGCGTTCGAGACGGCCGCGGCGACGGAGACGCAGGCGACGTGCTGGGCCTTCAGCCCGGGCGTCGAGCGGTTCCCGCGGACGTTCGTCATCTCGAACGGCTCGCCGGTCACGACCGAGAGGGCGAGGGCGGTCCTGAGGGGCTGTCCGCCGCCCTCCCGCCCGTCGAGTCGGCGCATTCAGCGGACGACGGTGACGGGGCAGGACGCCCGCTCGACCAGTTCCTTGGCGACGCTCCCGACCAGCCCCTCGTAGCGTTTCGAGAGGCCGCGGTGGCCGACGAAGATGCCCTCGGCACCTGACTCGTCGGCGTAGGTCGGAATCGCCTCGACGGGGTCGCCGTAGAGGAGTTCCGTGGTCGCTTCGACGCCCGCGTCGGCGGCGCGTTCGGCGGCCGCTTGTATGACGTGTTCGGCGCGCGATTCCGCGTCTTCGAGGCTCTCGGCGACGATTCGGTCGCCGGTTCTGGCGACCCCCGCGACGGGTTCCTCGCCGCCTTCGACGAGGACCTGCGGTTCGACCGCGTGGACGATGGTGACCGTCGCACCCAGCGGTTCGAGCATCGTGAGCGCGTGGTCGAGCGCTCTGTCGGCGGCCGCAGAGCCGTCTACTGCAACGACGAAGTTCATACCTGAATACAGGTGCCGAGACGAGAAAAAGGGTGAGACGGCGCTCGCGTTCGGAGAACTAGTGGACGAGCCGACTGCAGGTGCCGCAGAGGTTCTCTTCTTTCACGTCCACCTCGCGGACCGTCGGCGAGAAGGACATGACGCACTTGTTGTTGTCGCAGTGTTCGAGGCCGAGGGTGTGGCCGATTTCGTGGACGACCTCCTTTCGCACGCGGTCGGACAGCACCTCGTCGGCGGGCTTGTTCGTGATGCCGCCGTCCGTGGAGGTCTGGAGGCGGTACGTGGAGATGACGGAGCCGTTGCCGTTGAGGTACGCGAGGCCGAAGACGTAGTTTCGGCGGCGGTAGTAGAGGTCCTTTTCCGTGATGCCGATGTTCTTCTCGCCGCGACCGATGCGGCTCGCCAGCTCGATGAACTGCTCGGCCCGGTACTGGTTTCGGCTCCGGTCGAACGCGCCCTCGGGAATCGCCTGATTCGAGTGCACGGTCACGTCGCAGTCGTAGACGGAGCGGAGTCCGGCGGATGCCTCCCGCTTGACGGCCGCAGAAATATCCCCGATAGGCACGATATCGACGAGCATGCGAGGGATTAAGCGGGGACGCTTCATAAATATCCCGACGTGAAAAAATCGCTGCGCGACGCGCTCGTCGCACGGTTGTCGGGGTACGACCGCGCGGTCGAAGTCGGGGTCGGCCGGGAGCCGTCGGTGGCGGCTGCCCTCGCCGACCGCGGGGTCGACGTGGTCGCCGTCGACGTACACGAGTTCCCCGTCCCCGAGGGTGTCTCGTTTGTCCGCGACGACGTGTTCGCCCGCGCCGACGCCCCCGACCTCGGTCCCTACGCCGACGCCGGCGTCGTCTACGCTCTGAACGTCCCCGTCGAACTTCACCGGCCCGCCGCGGAGGTCGCCCGCCGCGCCGACGCCGACTTCCTGTTCACCACGCTCGGCTACGACGAACCCTCGATTCCGGTCGCCCGCGAGACGCTTCCGGGCGACACGCTGTACGTCGCCGAGCGCGGACGGCGGGGCCAGCGCGCCCGGGGGGACTAGCCCGCCCGGCCCCAAGAGTAAGGCACTTGCCCGCTCGCCGCGCGGTTCCGGTATGCACGCGGACGCTGTCGTCTTCGATATCGACGGAGTGCTCGTCGACGTCGCCGACTCCTACCGGCGCGCCATCGTCGAATCAGTTGACCGACACTACGGCACGACCATCTCCCGCGACGAGGTCCAACTGTTCAAGGACGCCGGCGGCTTCAACAACGACTGGGAACTGACGTACGCGGCGGCGCTGTACGTCCTCGCCGCCCGCGAGACCGACCTGTCGGTCGCCGAGTTCACCGACGACATCGAGGCCCGCGGCGGCGGCCTCGCCGCCGCCGAGGCGACCGTCGAAGCCCTATTTTCCGACCCGAGCGTCGTCTTCGACGAGTGGGATCCCGAGGCGCTCCGCGAGACGTTTCAGGCGCTCTATCTCGGAAGCGACCGCTACCGCGACCTCGAAGGCGGCGACCCGCCGTTCGAGGCCCCGGGCTACATCCACGACGAACCCGTGCTCCTCCGTCAGGAGACGCTCGACGCCCTCGGCGACCGCGAACTCGGCGTCGTCACCGGCCGGCCCAGCGCGGAGGCCGACATCGCGCTCGACCGCGTCGCCCTCGATGTGGCCGACGACCACCGGTTCACGATGGACGACTGGGAGGAGGGAAAGCCCCACCCGGCCGCGCTCGTGACGGTCGCGGAGCGCCTCGGAGCCGAGTCGGTCGTCTTCGTCGGCGACACCCTCGACGACGTGAAGACGGCGCTGAACGCCGATGCCGCTGACCCCGACCGCGTCTACTACGGCGTCGGCGTCCTCTCGGGCGGCCTGACCGGCGACGACGGCCGACAGAAGTTCTCCGAAATCGGCGCGACCGCCGTCGTCGAGGACGTGAACGAAGTTCCGGACCTCCTCGACTGATGGCTCCGACGCTGACTCCGACTCCCGTTTCGCCGCCGGAGGGCCGCTGATGGGACACCTCCGCGCCTTCGTCGTCACGCTGCTCGCGCTCGACGCGCTCGTGGTCGTCGTCGGGACGTACCTCCTCCCGCCGGACCCGTTCACGCAGTTGTTCCTCGTCGGGCCGCTGTTGCTGTTGGCTCCGGTGGTCGCGTGGTGGCTCGTCTACCGCGACGGCTTCGAGCGGGTACAGGCGCTCGTCGAGTCCGACGACGACGCCTGACGCCTCAGCCGGACCGGCTCTCGAACCGCGCGCCGAGGTCGTCGACCAGCCTGACGGCGATGTACACCGGAAGCACCCATACCAGCGCGATACAGAAGACACCGAGCGCGGTTCCGAGAACCCCGTCGATACCCGGCGCAGTCTGCATGAAAATCAGCACGACGAACCACAGCGTCAGCGCCTGAACGTACCTCGGTTCGTTCACGCTTTCGTGGCAGTTTTTTGAACTCATAGCGCTTTCTCCTCGCGGACACAGGCAGAACCGACCGGTCGCACAACCCTTTAGGTCGGCTCGGTCCGGAGGTGTGAGTATGCGAATCGCACTCCTCGGTGGGACCGGCGACATCGGCGAGGGCCTCGCCCTCCGCTGGGCCTACCACACCGACCACGAGGTCATCGTCGGGTCGCGCGACCCCGACAAGGCCCGCGCGAAGGCCGACGAGTACGAGACCGAACTCTCAAGCCGCGGCCGCGACGTGAAGGTAAACGGCTTTACGAACGAGATGGCCGCCGACCGCGCCTCCGTGGTCGTCCTCGCCGTGCCGCCGTACCACGTCTCCGACACCGTCGAGGCCGTCGCCGACTCCCTGTCCGAGGGAGACGTGCTCGTCACGCCCGCCGCGGGCATCAAGCGCGACGACGACGGCTTCCACTACCACCCGCCGAAAGCAGGGAGCGTGACGGCGCTCGTCGCCGACGCGGCCCCCGACGACGTGCCGGTGGTCGGCGCGTTCCACAACCTCGCGGCCGGTCGACTGGCCGACCTCGACGCCGACCTCGGCATCGACACGCTGCTCGTCGCCGACGACGAGGACGCAAAGGAGACCGTGCGCCTGCTCGCCGAGGGCATCGACGGCCTCCGCGCGCTCGACGGCGGCGGCCTCGCCAACGCCGCCGAAATCGAAGCGGTGACGCCGCTTCTCATCAACGTCGCACAGAACAACGACGGGATGCACGACCTCGGCATCGAGTTCAAGTAGCGGCGTCCGACCCGCACCCGGCGCGATTTCTCACGACAGTTCAGACCGCGGCACCGTCGCCGCCTCCCCGTAGAGCGTCCGCGCCACGAGCAGTCCGACGACGACGACGAGCGCGACGCAGGCGAGGTACTCGACGCGGAAGCCGACCACTTCGGCCAGCGGGACGGCCACGAGCGGGCCGAGCGTCGACCCCGAGTCGCCGAAGACGTTGTAGACGCCGCCGAGTTTGCCCACGTCGTCGGCCGGGCTGAGGTCGCCGAGATAGGCTAACAGCGGCGGGTTCGACCCGCCGACGCCGATGCCGATGAGCGCCACGCCCGCGAGCGTCGAGGGGAGCGTCGGCACGAGCGCCAACAGCGCGAACCCGGACGCGAGGACGCCCAGCGCGGGCAGCGTCAGCGCCGCGCGGTTCGACAGACGGTCGGAGTACCGCCCGACGACGAGCGTCGTGACGCTCGACGCGACGACGCCGACGGCCATCACGACGCCGCTGACGCCGGCCCCGGAGAGCCCGCCGAGCGAGATATCGTTCGCCGTCGCGTACAGCACGGCCGTCGAGAGGAGGACGCCCGCAAACAGGAAGCGGACGGCGAAGTTGACGGTGCCGACGGTGAAGATGCGGATGTCGGAGCCGACCAGTCGCGGCACGTCGCGGAGCGAACTCGCCGCCGTCACGTCGGTCTTCACGTCCGGGAGGACGGAGATGGCGACGAGGGCGGCGAACAGGCCCGCACAGCCCGCGACGGCGAACGCGGTGGCGTAGCCGAACGCGTCGGTGACGAGGCCGCCGACGACGAGGCCCGCGGGGAACCCGAGGCTCTGGCCGCCGCGCATGTAGCCGACCCACTTCCCGCGGTTTTCGCCCGAGGTGACGTGCGTGATGGTGCTGAACGCGCCGACGAAGACGAACGCCGAGCCGACGCCCCAGCAGGCCCGCGACAGGAGGAAGATAGTCGCGCTGTCGAGCGGAATCGGGCCGGGATTTAGCCCGAGGACGTAGCCGAACGGCGACAGCCCCTGCACGACGAACCCGGCTATCATCGGCCGGCGCGTCCCCATCCGGTCGAGTATCTGCCCGGCGGGCGTGTTCACGACCAGTCGGGTGAACCGGTTCGCCGAGAGGATGAGACCGACCACGAACGGCGTGATACCGATGATGGGACCGAGCGTCGGCAGCGTCGGGAAGGCGACGCCCGCGCCGACGCCGCCGAAGAAGACGCCCGCGATGAGGCTCCCGGCGACGAACTCGACTGACGGCTCGTCGCCGCCGAACAGCCGACTCACGCGGCCGACCCTCGGGAGACGGTCGCGGCGCGGTGGGGCGTGAGATGCGCGGGAGCGAACTGGCGGACGCGGGTTCGGGAGACGTGCATCGAGAGAGTGCGCTATCGTGGATGCACGCTCTTGGTGCTTTGCAATCGGGCCGTCTCGTCCGGGAACTGCGGGCGGCGAGCGGCGAATGGCGGCGGCGTCGCAATCGCGGTCGCGGTCAACCGTCTCAGAAGCGGTTTTTCAGCTCTTCGCGCAGGTCGTCGAGCGAGGCGTCCTTCATCGACAGCAGGACGAGCAGGTGGTAGACGAGGTCGGCGCTCTCGTAGAGCAGTTCCTCGCGGTCGTCGTCCTTGGCCGCGAGGATGGTCTCCGTCATCTCCTCGCCGAGCTTTTCGAGGACGTAGTTCTCGCCTTTCTCGTGGGTAAACAGCGTCGTCGTGTAGGAGTCCTCGGGGAGTTCCGCCTTGCGCGACTCGATAGTCGCAAAGAGTTCGTCTAAGACCTCGTCGGTCGGGGTGTCGGCGTCCATGGTCGCACGACGGGCGGGCGCGGAAAAAGACCCTCTGGTTCCGGTGACCGGCGGCACCCCCGTCGGGGAGTCCGCGCCGCCGGTCGAGCGCTCCGCTCAGGCGTCGACTTCGACCGCCAGTTCGTCGAAGAACGCGAGGTCGTGGATACGGCTGTCGGGCGTCAGTTCGGGGTGGAACGAGGTGCCGACGACGGGGCCGTCGCGGACGGCGACCGGGTTGCCGTCCCACTCGGCGAGCACCTCCACGCCGTCGCCGACCTCGTCGATGAGGGGTGCGCGGATGAACACCGCGGGGAACGGCGAGTCGAGGCCGGCCACGTCCAGCGGGGCCTCGAAGCTGTCGACCTGCCGGCCGAAGGCGTTGCGGTCGACCGTCACGTCGAGGAGGTCGAGCGTGGTCACGCGGTCGTCCTTGGCGTCGCGGGAGGCGACGATGAGGCCGGCGCAGGTGGCGAGGACGGGTTTCCCGGCGTCGACGTGGGCGCGAATCTCGTTGGCGATGCCCTCGCGTTCGAGAAGCCGGGAGATGGTCGTGGACTCGCCGCCCGGCATGAGTAACACGTCGCAGTCGGGGACGAGGCCGTCGCTTCGAATCTCGACGATTTCGGCGTCGACGCCGTGGGCCGCGGCGGCCCGCTCGACGGCGTCGGCGTGCTCGGACACGTCGCCCTGCACGGCGACGACGCCGGCGCGTAGCGTAGTCATGGAGGGGTCTCGGGAAGCCGCGGACAAAAAGCGTCCGTTCGGCGGTCGGCGCGGTTCAGAGCGCGAGCGCGTTCAGCACCAGAATGCCGATGCCGAACAGCGCTCCCGTGGCGACGACGGTCTTGGGGTCGACTCGAATCGCGTTGCGGTCCTCCGCGTCGAAGTAGCGGACGAGGCCCGCGCTCGACATCAGACCGCCGCTGTTCTGGCCCTTGCTCATGTTCCACCGTCCGTGCGTCCGCCGCGTAAACGTTTCGGCTCGCGCTCGGAACGCGTCTCGACGCGGCCGAAAAATCGCGCTCATCGGACGAGTCCGCTCGCGGCCGTCTTGGGGGTCGACGGGTCGGAATCCGTTTTGGATGACCGGAAGCACAACCGGAGAGGTGCGGGCCCATGAGTAATCCTTATGCGCGGGGGCAGGCAAGTTGCGTCGGGATACGATGACTGTTCGACTCTTGGACTTCTACGCGGACTGGTGCGGCCCTTGTAAGACGCAGGACCCGATTCTCGACGACCTCGAGGACGACTACGAGAACGTCGAGTTCGTCAAGGTCGACGTCGACGAGGAACAGGACGTTGCCAACCAGTATCAGGTTCGCTCGCTCCCGACGCTCATCGTCGAGAACGACGACGGCATCGTCGACCGCTTCGTCGGCGTCACCCAGCGCGACGACATCGAATCGGCGCTGAGCCAGGCCGGCGCGTAAGCGCGCCGCGGACCGCCGCGTTTTCCGACCTATCCAGATGGCCGCCGAGAGCCCCGCGAGCGCCGGCGGTGTGTCTCGCAAGCGTTATACGACCGGCGGGGGGACTCGTATGCATGGCTAGTGACGCTGCGACGAAGCGGACGCTCGAGAAGCAGATCTGCATGCGGTGCAACGCGCGCAACCCCCAGAAGGCAAAGCAGTGCCGCAAGTGCGGCTACAAGCACCTTCGACCCAAGTCGAAGGAACGCCGCGCCGCGTAAGCCCGCACGCTTCTCTCTCAGGCGTCTCGCCGATACAGTTCGACCAGCACCGCGAGCAGCGCGAGCTGGACGAGCTTGTCCACGATGCCGCCGATTCCGAAGATATTCGGCCAGTTCAGTGCGACGTAGAGGACCACCTGTCCGACGGTGAAGGGGATGCCGAGCAACACCACCCGCGAGCGGAGGCGCTCGTCGCCGCGCAGGACGCCGACGATGCCGGCGGCGAAGCCCGCCGCGGCCCCGATGAACGCGATGCCGAGCGGATCGGCGAGGTTCGCGGCCAGCGCGCCCGCCCCGAGGACGAGGTGAATCACGCCGGTCACGGCCGCGAGGCCGACGCCGACGTAGTGCAGTCGCGTCAGGTCGCCGCCCGCGCCCCCGGTCGTGTCGGTCGCCATCTCAGGCCTCCGGGTATTTCGGTTTGCGGCGCTCCGCGCGTTCGAGCGCGCGTTCGAGCGCGTCGCGGACGGTGTCGCCCCCGATCTCGTTCTCGAAGGGGTCGCCGTGGCCGGCGTACAGCGCCTCGACGGTCGACGGGAGGCGGTCGAGGAGCGTGTGCAGGCTGCTGATGAGGCGCTCGCGGGACTGTCCCGGCATGTCGGTGCGACCGAAACTGCCGTCGTCGAACGCACCGTCGTTGTAGACGAACACGTCGCCGGAAAACAGCGACCGCCCGCTCACGAGCGAGACGTGGTCGTCGGCGTGACCCGGCGTGTAGATGACCTCGAACGTCTCGTCACCCATCTCGACGTGGTCGCCGTCTTCGAGTTCGTGCGTTCGAAGCGGGTGGTCGGCGTAGGCGTACACGTCCGGGGCGAACCGCTCGACCACCGCGTCGAGTTCGCCCACGTGGTCCGAGTGCTGGTGGGTGACGACCACTGCGTCGAGGTCGTCGGTGTGCTCGGCGACGACCTCCTCGACGCCGGGCATCGTTCCGGCGTCGACGAGGACGGTTCGCGCGCCGAGGACGAGGTAGGCGTTGCAGGTGAAGGTCTCGGCGTCGGCGGTGACTGGGATGACTTCCATACCTCCGCGTACGCGCCCGAACGGAAAAAGTCGGACGGGCGAGACGTTCCCCGCGACACCGCAACTCGCCCTCAAACGTCGAACTCGCGCGACAAATCCTTTTTGGGGCTCGGTCGTGTACGTATGACTGTATGGGATTTGGGAGCTACGACGAGTCCGAACAAGGAGACCAGAACGTCGACTTCGACGAGGAAGACGGCGTCACGACGAGCGAGGAGAAACACGAGGGCGAGGTCGATTTCGAAATCGGCGCGTCCAACGACGAACTCCTCGACCGGCTCCAGGAGATTAAAGACGAGTGAAGCCTGGGTCTCGCGCCCTCGGGGTCGCGGAATCTTCCCCCGGGGCGGCGCGCGCACCCACAGACGACGCTGACGACGCTCATTTTTCGACAGACCCGTCTCCGGAGAGCGTCCTCTGCGGCGCGGTCGTCCGCGCCGACCGGGTCGTCGACGGCCTCGCCTTCGAGACGTGCACCGTCGGCGGCGACGACGCGACCGACGCCATCGCCTCGCTGTACGCCTCGCTCGGCCGCGAAGACGTGCGCTACCTGCTCGTCTCCGGCATCGCCCCGGCGTGGTTCAACCTCGTCGACGTCGAGCGCCTCGCCGCGGACCTCGACCGCCCGGTGGTCTCGGTCTCCTTCGAGGAGAGCGAGGGGCTCGAACCCGCGCTCGCCGAGCAGTTCTCGGGCGCGGCGCTCGACCGACGACTCGCCACGTACCGCGCGGCCCCGCCCCGCCGCCCGCTCGATGTGAACGGGGAGACGGTGTTCGTCCGGGCCGCCGGCTGCGACGACGACGAGGCCGCGCGGGTCGTCCGCGGGTTCACCCCGACCGGCGGCCGTCCCGAACCGATTCGCGTGGCCCGGATGGCCGCCCGAGCGGCGCGACGCTTCGCCGGGGATTAAGCCGTCCCCGCCCTCGAACCGAGTATGGAACACATGGAGGGCCTCTGCGTGACGGGTTGCGAGCAGTGCCCCGAACTCGTCGACTCGCGGAGTCGCATCGTCAACGGGGTCGGCCCCGACGACGCCGACCTGCTCTTCCTCGGCGAAGCGCCGGGCGCGAAGGAAGACGAGGGCGGCGAGCCGTTCGTGGGTCGCTCCGGCTCCGTGCTTGACGACGCGCTCCGCGAGGCCGGCCTCGCCCGCGCCGACGTTCGCATCACCAACTGCGTGCGGTGCCGCCCGCCGGACAACCGCGACCCGACGAGCGACGAACTGTCGAACTGTCGGGGCTATCTCGCCCGCGAACTCGAACTCGTCGACCCCGAGCTAATCGTCACGCTCGGGAAAGTGCCATCGCAGCACCTGCTCGACCGCGGCGTCGCCATCACGAGCGAGTCCGGGTCGGTCGTGGACGCCCGCGTCGGCGACGCCTCCTACCGCGTCCTCCTCTCTGTCCATCCGGCGGCGACGCTCTACGACCGGAGCCAGCGCGAGGGCTTCTTCGAGACCATCGCGCGCGCCGCCGACCTCTCGGGACTCTCCGACTCCTCGGACGGACAGGCCAGCCTCGGCGACTTCTGAGCCCGCGAGAGCGCCCGTCCACCCCGACGTTCAGGCCGAGGCGTCGTTGACTTCGATTCGCTCGCCCGCCGGTTCTTCGGGCCGTTCCGCCCGTTTTTCGGCGCGGGCGTGTTCTCTGAGGTGCGCGCCCGCGTCGAGCGCGGTTTTGACGACGACCATGACGACGAGCGCCGCGGCGGGCGCGCCCGAGGCGGCGACGAGGAACGCGCCGAGGATGATGGTCAGGTGGAGGACGATGACCCGGCGGTAGGGTTCGGACATCTGCGTGCCGGGCGAGACGCTCCGGTACTCCTCGCGGCCGACGAAGTTGGCGGCGAACGACCCGCCGTGGCTGAGGACCGTCGCACCCGCCGCGAGAAGGACCGCGCCGAGCGGGACGCTGCCGACCGCGCCGGCTGCCCCGCCCGCGAAGGCGTCGAACGACCAGACGAACACGCCGTGGACGACCCAGAAAATCCCGTAGTGCATGGCGAAAAAGCCCGCGATGGGGGCGTTCGTGGGGTAGAAGTGAAAGCCGTCGCGGGGCGATTCGGGCGGCGAGAGGTCCACCCGCCGACCGTTGATGGTGGCGTTGATGCTCGACCCGCCGTCGCCGCGGCCGCTGGCGGCGAGAATCTTGGGGACGTTCAGGAGACCGACGACGCCGCTTTCGAGCCAGTAAGCGACGAGCAGCGCCTTCAGGCTCCAGTCGAACCAGACGACGCCGACGAGGGGGACGAGGTTCGCGGCCACGAGCGCGGCGAGGGCGACGGGCGAGGCGGCGAGACGCGACCCCGAAGCGGCGGAGTGCGGCGGCGAGGGAACGGAACGCGGCGACGACGGCATGGGCTACGCTGTGAGACGCGGGGAACCGATAAAAACCGTACCGCGGGAGCGACCGTCTCGGTTGGGTCGCCGGAGTTACTCCCAGATGGAGCGGGCCATCCGCTGGGGGAACTCGATGACGAGTTTGAGGACGCTCATACCCTCTTCTTCTTCGCCGCGGATGTACGAGCGAACGCGCTGGCTCACGAACTCGACGGAGACGACGAGCACGAAGATGACGAGAATCGTCGCCATCATGTTCGTGTACTTGAACAGGCTCCGCTGGGTCTGCAGGACGTAGCCGATACCGCCGCCGCCGATGAGCCCCATCGTGACGGCGATGCGCGTGTTGATTTCGAGGATGTACATCGTCCACGCGATGAAGGGCGTAAAGACCTGCGAGAGCATCCCGAAGACGACGGTCTGCCGGCGGTTCGCGCCGGTCGACTCGATGGCCTCTATCGGTCCGTCTTCGACCTCTTCGAGCGCGTCGGTAAACAGGCGGCCGAGGTTGCCCATCGTGTCGGTCCCGATGGCGAGCGTCGCCGTGAACGGCGAGACGCCGCCGAGCGGGATGTAGATGAGCGCCCAGACGAGCGCCGGGATGGCGCGGATGACGCTCATCGTGCCGCGGAAGATGAAGTTGAACGGGTAGGGCGTCACGCGCTCGGAGCCGAGGACGCCGAGGAGGAGCGCGCCGGGGATGCCGAGGACGGTTCCGGCGAAGCCCATCGCCAGCGTGACGATGGCCGCGCCGAACAGGTCCCGCTCCTGGATGAACTGCCAGTAGGAGCCGAAGTCGACGAACGGGAGACCGAACAGCGTCGTCCGCGGGAAGAAGTCCCCGAGCGCCTCCTGGAACTCGGGCCAGTAGTAGAGGATTTCCGCGACCGAGAAGCCGACCTCCGAGAGCGCCTCGAAGAAGAAGAAGCCGAAGACGACCGAGATGGCGAACGCCATTCCCCACTTGATGCGCTTCGTGAGGGTGAGGTCTCGGAGCGCGCGGTCGAGCGTCCCCGACCGGGCTTCGGTGCCGCCGTCGGTTCGCGCGTCGCGGGGTCGGTCCTCGCCGTTTCGCGAGCCCCCGTCTGAGGCCGCGTCGCCGCCGTTCATGCGCTCACCTCGGTCCCCTCGCGGATGTCCGCGGTCTGGACGTCGCCGTAGATGCGGTCGATGACGTCGACGGTCAGGTCCTCGCGGTAGCCGTCGAAGACGAGTTCTCCGTCGCGGAGCGCGAGGAACCGCTCGCCGAACTCGCGGGCGAGGTTCACTTGGTGGAGGCTCGCGAGCGTCGAGAGGTCGCGCTCCGCAGCCGCGCTCCGGATGTACCCCATCACCGTCTCGGCGCTGGCGGGGTCGAGGCTGGCGACGGGTTCGTCGGCCAAAAGCAGGTTCGGCCCCTGGACGAGCGCGCGGGCGATGCCGACGCGCTGTTGCTGGCCGCCGCTCATGCTCCGGGTCCGCTGGTTCGCTTGGTCGAGCAGTCCGACCGTCTCCAGCGCGCGGAGCGCCTCGAACTTGTCTTCCTCCGCGTGCCAGCCGACGAGACTACGGAAGAACGAGGTGCGGTTGAGCGCGCCGGTCAGCGCGTTGCCGTAGGCGCTGAGTTGTCCCAACACGTAGTGTTGCTGGAAGATCATGGCCACGTCGTCGCGCGGGCCTTTGACCGGCTCGCCGTCGATTCGAATCTCGCCGGACGTCGGGTTCGTCAGGCCGTTCAGACAGCGAAGGAGCGTGGACTTTCCCGCCCCCGACTGCCCGAGGAGCACGGCGAACTCGCCGTCCTCGATGGTGAAAGAGACGTCGTCCAACGCCCGGACGTCGCCGAACGCTTTCGTGAGGTTACGTACTTCGATGGTACTCATAGTGTGTGGGCGGACTTCCCGCGTCTACGGTTCGTGGGCGCGGCACCGCCAAAATGATACTGCAATGGAATTGTTCGTGAGCTGATTACTGTCCGAGAGAGATTCCGAGCGTGTCGATGACGTTCTGAATCGGCTGGTAGTCCTCGACGGTCCCCGGCTCGACGCCGGTGAACCAGAGCTGTTGGTCCTCGCCGAGGTCCTCGTTGATGAGGTCGTCCTGCGTGACGCTCGTGAGCGCGTCCGTCATCGACGACTTCATCTCCGACTCCAGTTCGGAACGCACGATTATCGGCGCGCGGGGGATGGGGTCAGAGACCGCGAGCAGTTGGAGTTCGGGGTCCGCGGTTCCGAGGTCGCCGTCGTTCTCGGCGGAGGTGTCGAGGAACTGCTGGGGGAATTGGTCTTCCGGGACGTGCGGCGCGGTCGAGAACGCACCCGTGCCGGCGGCGACGACCTCGTCGCGGTTGACGAGCGTCTCGCGGGCGGTCGCGTGGTCGGACCACTGTCCGGTGAAGTCGACGGGCTCGCCGTCGGGGGCGTTGCCCGTGTCGAGGCCGGCCTGATTCAACATGTACAGCGGAAACAGCGACCCGCTCGTCGAGAGGCGGTCGGCGAACGCGATGGTCTCGCCTTCGAGGTCGGTGAGTTCCTCGATACCGCTGTCGGGCGTCGTCGTCATGATGGAGAAGTACTTCGCCGCGCCGTAGGCCACGCGGATACCCATGACCTCGGTGACGTCCTCGTTGCCGCCCTGAATGGCGATGGTCGGCGAGGAGTCGGCGAGGTCGGCCTGCCCGGATTTGAACGCCTGGTACACCGCGGCGTAGTCCGCGGCGACCGACGACTCGACGGTCACGCCCGTCTCGGACTCGAGGTACTCGAACAGCGGTTGATACTGCTGTTGGATGTCGACGTCCGATTCGGACGGCGTGAGGAGGAAGTTGACCGAGTCCGACCCACCCGTGACGCTGCCGATACACCCGCTCAACCCCGAAACACCGAGCGCGCCGAGCGCGCCGGTCTGCTTGAGGAAACTCCGTCGGGAAGACATGTGATTCGTCAGAACACTCAGACACACTGAGGTTAAATCTTCCTATTCTTTCTCCGTATAGATACATAGATATAAAGTCATATTGCGTACTCTGTGAGTAAACATAGAACAGTCGGGCGATTTTGTGATGCCGGGTCGGTCCCGCGGTCATCGGGCGACCGTCGCCGCGACGGAAACTCACTTGCCTCCCGGTCTCGCACGTGTACGCATGAGCACGACACAGTCGCCCGAAGAGACCCTCGCCGACGTGGTGATGGTCGACTACGGGCTCGGAAACCTCCGGAGCGCCATGCGCGGGCTCGAACGCGCGGGGGCGAACGTCGTCGTCTCCGACGACCCGGCCGACTTCGACGACGCCGACGGCATCGTCCTCCCCGGCGTCGGCGCGTTCTCCGAGGGCATGGAGAACGCCGGCCCCTTCCGCGAACCGCTCGCCGAGGCCGCCGCCGACGGGACGCCCATCTTCGGTATCTGTCTCGGGATGCAGATGCTGCTTACCTCCTCCGAGGAGGCCGACCACGCGGGCGAGGGCGAAGTCGAGGGGCTCGACTTCATCCCCGGTCGCAACGTCCGCTTCGACGAGGGACAGAAGGTCCCGCACATGGGCTGGAACGAACTCAACGTCCGGCGCGACCACCCGCTCGTCGAGGGCGTCGACGGCGAGTACGCCTACTTCGTCCACTCGTACTACGCCGACCCCGACGACGAGGACGCGGTCGTCGCCTCGACCGACTACGGCGTGGAGTTCCCCGCGGTCGTCGCCAACGAGGAGGGAACCGTCTTCGGCACGCAGTTCCACCCCGAGAAGTCCGGCGAGACCGGGCTGACCATCCTCCGAAACTTCGTCGAGTTCTGCGCGGAGCGATAGGCCGAATCTGCCTGCCCCGACGGTCTTTTGTCGCCGCTTCGTGAAGGGGGTGGCATGCAGGCAGTCACGCTCGGCCCGGCGGGCACGTACTCCCATCGCGCCGCCCGCGCGGTCGCCGACGACGTCGCCTTCCGAGAATCGGTCACTTCTATCGTCCAAGCGGTCGCCGACGGGTCGTTCGAGCGCGGCGTCGTTCCCATCGAAAACAGCATCGAAGGGAGCGTCACCGAGAGCCTCGACGCCGTGGCGAACTCGGACGTGAGCGTCGTCCAGGAGATCGTCACGCCCATCCGCCACGCGCTGTTGGCCCAGAGCGCGAACTTCGACGTCGTCGCCAGCCACTCGCAGGCGCTCGCGCAGTGTCGGTCCTACCTCGAAGAGAACTACCCCGACGCGAAGCTCGAAGCCGTCGCCAGCACGGCCCGCGGCGTCGAACGCGCCCGCGCGGACCCGTCGGTCGCGGGCATCGGTCACCCCGACAACGTGGGTGACGACCTCGAAATCATCGCCGAGGACATCCAGGACCAGTCGTCGAACGCGACGCGGTTCCTCGTCATCGCGCCCGAGTCCGCCCGCTCGGACGCCGGCGGCAAGAGTTCGCTCGTCGTCTACCCCAACGCCAACTACCCCGGTCTCCTCTTGGAACTGCTCGAAGCGTTCGCCGAACGCGACATCAACCTCTCGCGCATCGAGTCGCGCCCGAGCGGCAACCGCCTCGGCGACTACCTGTTCCACATCGACGCCGACGCCGGCCTCTACGAAGAACGGATGCAGGAGGCGCTCGAAGAGGTCGAGGGCATCGCCCGCAACGGCTGGGTTCGCGTCCTCGGGTCGTACGACACGCGGCACGTGCTGTACTGAACACCCGCGGCCCGCGTTCCGCGGTCCGGCCGGACGCTCTCGATATGTGGGTCTGAGCACATCTTTCTTTGCCGTCGGCGACGTACTCGGACGCGTATGCAGCGAAACCCGTTCGACGAGATAGAAGACCTGTTCGACCGGATGGGCCGGTCGTTCGAGGAGTCCGGTATCGGTCGGTTCCAAGATATCTCCCTCGACGTCGTCGACGACGACGAGGCCATCGAGGTCGTCGCCGACCTCCCCGGCTTCGAGAAGGACGACCTCGACGTGAGCGTCAGCGGGCGGCGACTCACCATCGCGGCCGACCACGAGGAATCGTCGGAGGTCGACGACGACCAGTACGTCCGCCGCGAGCGGAGCCAGCGGTCCGTCTCCCGGACGATTACGCTCCCAGCCAAGGTCGTCCGCGACGAGGTGACGGCGTCGTACAAAAACGGCGTCCTGACCGTGACGCTCCCGAAGGCCGAACCCGCGGGCGACGACTCCACGCAGATCGACATCGAGTGATGCGGCTCACCTTTTGAATGCGGATGTTTCGGGGGCTGTAGCGTGCGAACTGCTATCCACGTTCCGGAAACGATTATCTCCTCAGACGGCGTCCATATGCCTCGGTGAAAACACACATGATGCGACGTACCAACCCCTTCGACGACTTCGAGGAACTGTTCGAACGAATGTCCCGCCAGTTCGACGAGATGGGACGGCAGTTCGACCGCTCGGGCATGATGGCGCAGGTCCGCCACGAGATGGCCATCGACGTCACCGACCACGACGGCGAAATCGTCGTCACCATCGACCTCCCGGGCTACGAGAAAGAAGACATCTCCCTGTCGGTCGCCAACCGCACGCTGACGGTCGACGCGACGCGCGAACTCGACGAGGAACGCGCCGACGGCGAGTATCTCCGCCGCGAGCGCCGCCACGAGTCCGCCCGTCGCACGATTCGCCTCCCCGAGTCGGTCGACGAGGACGGCGCGTCCGCCGGCTACCACAACGGCGTCCTGACGGTCACCCTCCCCAAGCGCGACGTCGAACCCGACGACTCTCGCCGCATCGACATCGACTGAGCCGGCGTCGCCGCCCGCGATAGTCCCCGACGCGCCGCCCGCGACAGGCTCTCTCTTGGCGGGTCGTTCGCCGCTTTCGTTCCCGCTTTCGCTTCTTTGCCCGCCCGCCCGTCGGCGCGTTGCGGTCGCGATTTGCGTCGTCAGTTCTGTACTGGTCTCGATTCTGGCGAAACGAGGCCCCGACGCCGTTTCTCGGCCAGTCTCTCCCGTTCGTCTCGTGCCATCGTGTGGCAACATCTGCCGCAATCAGACAGCCACACAAGTCGAGTATAGGAGTTATTTTAGGCCGGGGTACCACTACCACGGATATGGACTACGACCCGCAGGAACTCGAAGCGCGTTGGCGGGAGCGCTGGTCCGAGACCGGCCGATACGAGGCCGACCCGGACGCAGACGCCGACGACGCGACGTTCGTGACGGTGCCCTATCCGTACCCCAGCGGCGGGATGCACATCGGGCACGCGCGGACGTACACCGTTCCCGACGTGTACGCTCGCTACCGACGACAGCAGGGCGACAACGTCCTGTTTCCCATCGCGTGGCACGTCACCGGAACCCCCATCATCGGCGCGGTCGAGCGCCTGAAAAACCGCGAGGAGAAACAGCTCTCGGTTCTGACCGACACCTACAACGTCCCCGAGGACACGCTTTCGGACCTCGAATCGCCCATGGGCTGGGCGCGGTACTTCATCGAGGAACACTACAAGAAGGGGATGCAGTCGCTCGGTCTGTCGGTTGACTGGCGGCGCGAGTTCACCACGAACAACGAGCGCTACTCGAAGTTCGTCGAGTGGCAGTACCGGACGCTCCGCGAGCGCGGGCGACTGGAGAAGGGCCTTCACCCCGTCAAGTTCTGTACGAACGAGGAACAGCCGGTCACGACCCACGACCTGCTCGAAGGCGAGAACGCGGAGTTCCAGGAGTACACGCTGGTCCGCTTCGGCTGGGAGCGAGCCGGCGGCGACGTGGTCGTCCCGATGGCGACCCTGCGCCCAGAGACGGTCCGCGGCGTGACGAACGCCTACATCGACCCCGAGGCGACCTACGTGGTCGCCGAGGTCGACGGCGAGACGTGGTTCGTCTCCGAGTACGCGGCCGACAAACTCGAATATCAGGCCCGCGACGTGGAGATTCTCGAAACCGTCGAGGGTGCCGAACTCGTCGGCCAGACGGTCGAAAACCCCGTCACCGGCGACGACGTGCTCGTCCTGCCGGCCGACTTCGTCGACGCCGACAACGCGACGGGCGTCGTCATGTCCGTCCCGGCCCACAGCCCCGACGACTACGTGGCGCTGCAGGAGGCCAAGGCCGACGCCGACTACCTCGAATCGTTCGGCATCGACCCCGCCGACGTGGCCGACATCGAACCGATTCCGATTCTCGACATCGACTCCGAGGACGACACGTACGGCGAGATTCCCGCGAAGTCGGCCGTCGAGAACCGCGGAATCGAATCCTCTGACGACCCGGCCCTCGAAAAGGCGACGAAGGACCTCTACAACAAGGAGTTCCACGCGGGTCGCCTCAAGGAGTTCTACGGCGACTACGCCGGCGGCCTCGTCGAAGAGGTCCGCGACGACTACAAGGCCGACGGCATCGAGGCCGGCCAGTTCGACGTGATGCAGGAGTTCTCCGAGGAGGTCGTCTGCCGCTGTGGCGGCGACGTCGTCGTCGCCGAACAGGACACGTGGTTCCTCTCGTACGACGACGAGGACTGGAAGCGACTCGCCCACGACGTGGCCGACGGGCTGGACGCCATCCCCGAGAACACCCGTGACGAGTACCACCACACCATCGACTGGCTCAACGGGTGGCCGTGTATCCGCAACTACGGCCTCGGCACCCGCCTGCCGTGGGACGACCAGTTCGTCATCGAGCCCCTCTCGGACTCGACCATCTACATGGCGTACTACACTATCGCCCACCGCCTGCAGGAGATTCCGACCGAGGAACTCACGCAGGACTTCTTCGACGCGCTGTTCTACGGGGCCGACGCGGTCGACGACGCCCCCGAGAAAGCGCTCGAACTGCGCGAGGAGTGGGACTACTGGTACCCCGTCGACTACCGGTTCTCCGGTAACGACCTCATCACGAACCACCTGACGTTCTACCAGTTCCACCACGGCGAACTGTTCGACGAGCCGCAGTGGCCCCAGGGAATCGTCATCATGGGCATGGGCCTGCTCGAAGGCCAGAAGATGTCGTCCTCGAAGGGTCACGTCGTCCTCCCCGGCGAGGCCATCGGCGAGTACGGCGCGGACACCGTCCGCTTCTTCCTGCTCAACTCCGCGGAGCCGTGGCAGGACTACGACTGGCGCGACGACCTCGTCGGCTCGGTTCACGACCAGCTCGAACGGTTCTGGAACCGCGCGCAGGAGATTATCGCCGACCCCGGACCGGACGAGCGGCCCGAACTGGAGACGGTCGACCGCTGGCTCCTGTCGAAGCTGCAGGACACCGTCCGCGACGTGACGACCGGGATGGACGAGTCCGAGACGCGCTCGGCCAGTCAGGCGGCGTTCTACAACTTCGAGGAGTCGCTGCGGTGGTACCGCCGCCGGACCGACCTCGACCGCCCCGCGGCGAAGTGGACGCTCCGGACGGTCCTCGAAACCCGCCTGCGCCTGCTCGCGCCGTTCATCCCGTTCATGACGAACGAGCTGCACGAGCAGTTGACCGGCACGCCCGCCGAGGACGCGCCGTGGCCCGAACCGGACGCCGAGTTCGAAGACGAGTCGGTCGAACTCGAAGAGCGACAGGTCGAACGCCTGACCGAGGACGTGCGCGACATCATCGACGTGACCGACTCCGACCCCGACACCATCCGGGTCTACGTCGCCGCCGACTGGAAGCGCGACGTGTTCGAGACGGTCGTCGACAACGGCGACAACGTCGGCGCAATCATGGGACAGGTCATGCAGGACCCCGACCTCCGCGAGAAGGGCAACGACGTGAACGACCTCGTGCAGGACCTCGTCGACCAGACCCGCGGGCGCGACGAATCGACGCTCCGCGCGCAGCTCGAACTGGACGAGGCCGGCACCTACGAGCGCGCCGCCGACTTCCTCGCTCGCGAGTTCGACGCCGACGTCGAGGTGTTCGCCGAGGACGACCCCGACATCGTCGACCCCGCCGACCGCGCCTCGAAAGCGATTCCGTTCCGCCCCGCGGTCCACCTCGAATAGCCGGGCGCGCCGCGGCACGACCGAATTCTATTTTTCAGCGCTGATATGCAGCTACGAGCACTGCTAAAAACGCCCACTGAGCCGAGTATCTGGGCGCTCCCCTAGATTTACGGTATCACATACGATAATTAACACATGCTGTGCGAGGCATGCGAAGTCGAGATGTATCGCGTGGACGACGAAAAGCGGACCGACCTCGAAGACAGGCGGACCTACGAGTGCCCCGACTGCGGCGCGACCGAAGAGCGGGCGAAGTACCGACATTGGTGAGGTCGACCCCGCGGTCCGGCGTTCGGTTTATCGTCTCGCCGAACTAACACTATTTCATGAGCGAAGACGACTCGCTGAGCCTCGCACAGAAGGCCTACCACACCGTTACGCCGGGGACTCGACCGCGGGCGAACAGCGAGATGGACTCCATCGGGTGGACGATGTTTCTCATCCTCGTCGTCCTGATGGTTCCGTTCTTGCCCTTCATCGCCATCGTCTACGTGCTCTCGAAGGTGTTCGGCTACCTCAACGCACAGCGAGGGCCGAGCCCGTAGCACGGGGCGTCGGACCGCAAAAGAGAACGGTGAATGCCAGCAGCGTCGGGTCGGGCGACCTTACTCGGCGAGACCGAGGAGGTCGAACGCGTAGCCGTTGTCGTTCTCGAACGCGTGCTCGTAGGCGACGTGGGCCGCCGCGACGTCCTGAATCGCGAGCCCCGTCGAGTCGAAGACGCTGATGCCGTCGGCGTCGGTGCGGCCGTCGAGGTTCCCGAGGACGATGTCGCCGATTGCGCCGTAGATGTCGTCGTCGGTGAGGACGCCCTGATTGTACGGGACGTTGATTTCGCCGGAGTGGGTGGTCTGGGCGTGGTCGTCGATGACGAGCTTGGCGTCCAAGAGCACCTCGTCTGCGAGTTCGTGTTTGCCCTCGGCGTCGGCACCCATCGCGTTGATGTGGGTGTGGTCGCCGACCGCGTCGCGCGGGACGATGGGCGACTCGACGGGCGTCACGGTCGACAGCACGTCACAGCCGGCGGCCTCCTCGATGGAGCCCGCGCGGATGTCGAACTGGTCTTCGAAGGCGTCGATGAAATCGGCGACGCGCTCCTCGTCGAGGTCGGAGATGACGACTTCCTCGATGTCGCGGACCTCGCTGATGGCGCGAAGCTGCGTGTACGACTGGACGCCCGCGCCGATGATGCCCATCGAGGAGGCGTCCTCGACGGCGAGGTAGTCGGTGGCGACGGCCGCGGCCGCGCCGGTGCGGAGCATCGTGAGCTCCGTCCCGTCGAGGAGCGCCAGCGGGAAGGCGTTCTCGGGGTCGGAGTAAATCATCGTGCCCATGACCGTCGGCAGGTCGTACTTGTCGCCGTTGTCGGGGTGGACGTTGACCCACTTGATGCCCGCGGCGTCCCAGTCGCCCGCGTCCAGGTAGGCGGGCATCGACCGGAAGTCGCCGTTGTACTGCGGCAGGTCGATGTAGGACTTCGGCGGCATCTGGGCGTCGCCGGACTCGTAGGCGGCGAAGGCGTCCTCGATGGCCGAGATGAGCTCCGGCATCTGGACGTTCTCGTGAACGTCGTCCTTGTTCAACAGCAGCGTCTTGCGCATAGAGACACGTTGCCGTACCTGCTACTTAGTTCGTTCCATTTCTGAACACAACTGCAAGTGTAACTTGGAAAGTGAGATAATTATCCAACTTCTAAGCAGTCGGTGGCGCCACGTGGTCGGCGCTCGTCCGCCCGTCGGGGAGCGGTGCAATGACGCTCGTCGGTTGGTCTCCGCCGCGTGCCGTCGTTCGAACGGTCCAGCCGCGGCTCATCGGAGGTTCGACAGCCGTCTTCGTCAAAAAGTGAGAGATTCGTCGCGCGGTGCAGGCGTCGGGTGATGGGGGTGTGAAGTCGTTAGCCGATCTTCACATCGCGCCGCCCATACCGCCCATGCCGCCCATGCCACCCATGCCGCCGGGTGCGCCGCCCTCTTCGTCGTCGTCGCCGCCGGTGGAGAGGTCACCGGCCGCGATGATGTCGTCTATCTTGAGGACGAGGTTGGCGGCTTCGGAGGCGGAGGCGACGGCCTGCTCTTTCGCGTGAGCCGTCTCGACGACGCCCGCGTCGAACGCGTCTTCGACCTCGCCGGTGAAGACGTTCAGACCGGCGCGGACCTGACCTTCTTCGTGGGCCGCGCGGAGGTCGACGAGCGTGTCGATGGAGTCGAGACCGGCGTTCTCCGCGAGGACGCGCGGGACGAGTTCGAGCGCGTCGGCGAACGCCTCGACCGCGAGCTGCTCGCGGCCGGAGACGGAATCGGCGTAGTTGCGGAGGCGCGAGGCGAGTTCGACCTCGATAGCGCCGCCGCCGGCGAGAACCCGACCGTCGGCGACCGTCGACGCGACGACGTCGAGGGCGTCCTGAACGCCGCGTTCGAGTTCGTCGACGACGTGGTCGGTGGAGCCGCGGAGCAGGAGCGTGACGCCGTGGACGTCGTCGCCGATGCCCTCGACGTAGAACAGCTCGTCGGCCTCGTCGCGGCGGATGGAGGCGCGACCGAGGTCGGCGGCCTCGATGGAGTCGAGGTCGGAGACGACCGCCGCACCGGTGATGTTCTTGAGGAAGCGGATGTCGGACTTCTTCGTCCGGCGGACCGCGAGGATGCCCTGCTTTGCGAGGTAGTGCTGTGCGAGGTCGTCGATGCCCTTCTGGCAGAAGACCACGTCAGCGCCGGAGTCGACGATCTGGTCGACCTTCGCCTTCAGCTGAGCCTCCTCCTGGTCGAGGAACTTCTGGAGCTGGTCGGGGCTCTCGATGGAGACGTTCGTGTCGATGTCGGTCTCCTCGACCTCGACGGGCTCGTTGAGCAGCAGCACGTCGGCCTCGTCGAACTGGACCGGCATGTCGTCGTGGACGGGGTCCTTGTCGATGACGGCACCGGTGAGGAGCTCGGACTCGGACGCCGAGCGACCGGTCTGCGTCTCGATGGAGATGTTCTCGAGGTCGACGACGTGGGAGCCATCGTTGGCTTCGACGGTGACCTGTCGGACGGCGCGGACGATGAGGTCCGCGAGAAGCTCCTTGTTGAGCTCGGAGCTCTTGCCCGTCATGGAGGTCTCAGCGACCTTCTTCAGGAGTTCCTCGTCGTCGGGGTCGACGCGCTCTGCGATGTCGTCGATCTCCTCGCGCGCCTTCTCGGAGGCGAGATTGAAGCCGCGGATGATGGCCGTCGGGTGGATGTCCTGTTCGAGGAGGTCCTCGGCGTTCTTCAGGAGTTCACCCGCGATGGCGACCGCCGTCGTCGTTCCGTCGCCGGCTTCGTCCTCCTGCGTCTCGGCGACCTCGACGATCATCTCGGCCGTCGGGTTGTCGATGTCCATCTCCTTGAGGATGGTGACACCGTCGTTCGTGATGGTGACGTCGCCCATCGAGTCGACGAGCATCTTGTCCATCCCCTTCGGGCCGAGTGTGGAACGTACCGCCTCGGCGACTGCTCGTGCGGCGCGGATGTTGTACGCCTGCGCGTCGCGGTCCTTGACGCGCTGTGCATCCTCGCCCATGATGATCATCGGCTGACCCTGCTGCATTCGCTGGCTCATAGACAGGCCTTGATTGTTTGTGATTCTATAAAAAGGCTTCGCCGACGAATCGAGCACTGAACTCCGCGCGTTCGCCGCGTTATCCCGGTTACCGTGCGACAGATGCGTCCTCTCGGGTGTTCGGGGATTTACTGTGGTACGTCATTTCACACCACAATTCTGTCCCGGCCGAGCCTCTTTATACGCTATTCTTCGACCGGCTCTTTCCAGTGGACCGTCACCGTTCCGACGGCGAACGCGTCGTCGCCGCCGTCGTCGCGGACGACTCGGATGGTGTTCGAGCCCTCGACGAGGCTCGCGCCGGTCACGGTGTCGACCCAGTACTGCCAGCCGTCGCTCGGCGGGATGTCGAACCCCGAAAGCGAGTCGCCGTTGATTTGAATCTCGTGGCCGTACTCGCCCACGTCGAACGCCTGGATACCGAGGTACGGCTCTCGCGGGTCGTCGGTCGGGACGTCGAACTCGAACGTCGCCGTCTCGTTTCCGGCGTCGTCCGCCCAGTCGAGGTCCAGCGTCTCTCCTTCGGGGTGGAGGTGCGACCCGATAAACACGGTCGCGTAGTTCGCGCGGTGGTGCACGCTCACACATTCTGCTGCGCCGGATAAAAATTCGCGTGGTCGGCGGTCGCGCCGTCAGTCGTCGTCGGGGAGTTCGTCCGCGAGGAACTCGCCGTCGGTGTCGTCGTTCGCGGCGTCGAGCGGGGGCTCGTCGTCGTCTCCGTCTAACACCGATAACTCTCGTTCGTACAGCCGCTCGGTGAGCTGGGTCCGCTTGTTGAGGCCCTTCTTCTCGCGGCCGGTCTTGGTGTCAGGCATTGTCAATCGTGGTATCGTATCCCATGGGGATGAATGTTTTGTCCGAACAGTTGATACGGTCGCTTCTGTGGCGGTGCCGTAGGTTGGGTCTGTGGTAGTGCCTCGGGTCGCGTCGAACTGGGGGTGCCCTGCCAGTTTCGACGTAAGTGGTCCTTGGCGGGCGGGGCGATAGACTTCGGCGACGGTTCTCGTCGGCCGGCGATTGAGAGAGAAGCTATGTGCTTCGGGCGCGAACGGCGGGGGTTTGGGTTGGTGTTTTCGGCGGGGGTTTGGGTCGCAGATGTGGCTTTGCAGAGAAGCGCCAGAAGAGGGATTTAAATCTCAGTCACTCCGCTCACTCTGTTCGCTTCGCTCCCTGGTTCAAATCCTCAGAGGCGTTCTCCCGAACTCGCAGTCCGCAGCGCGACGAGACGCGCTGCTACGTGAGTTGAGTTCGGAAGAAGCGCCAGGAGAGGGATTTGAACCCCCGATCCCAGAGGGAACACGCTTTCCAGGCGTGCGCCTTACCGCTCGGCCATCCTGGCTTACAACGCAACGTTCCCGCCTGGATAATTTAAGCCCTTCCTTTCCGTTCGAGTCGCGGTTCGATGACGTATGTCACGGACCCAACGGCGACGCCGGACGCGACCGCCACCGCGGCGACCGCCCCGAATGACACGTCGATGCCGAGTCCGAGGAGGACCGCGCCCTGCGCGAGGACGCCCACGAGGAGGAGGCTCGCTGCGCCCCACGCGAGCGCGGACCGGACGCGGCGGGCCACGTTACTCCTCGTCGACGACGGCGACGGCCTCGATTTCGACGCCGACGCCCTTCGGCAGGTTGCCGACCTCGACCGCCGAGCGGGCCGGCGGCTCCTCGTCGAAGTAGGTCGCGTACGTCTCGTTCATCTCCTCGAAGTCGTCGATGTCGGCGAGGAACACCGTCGTCTTCAGCACGTCGCTCGCGTCCGCGCCGGCCTCCGCGAGGATGGCCATCACGTTGTCGAGCGACTGCGTCGTCTGCGTCGCGATGTCCTCGTCGTCGAGGAGTTCACCGTCCGGCGTCAGCGGAATCTGCCCCGCCGTGTAGAGCAGCGAGCCGTTGGTCGTCGCCTGACTGTACGCACCGACCGCGGCCGGCGCTTCGTCGGTCTCGATGACGCGCTTCATACGCGGTGGATTTCGCCACGACGTGATAAAATAGGGTGGAACGACCGGGTCCGCGGCGGGGCGAGCCGGTCGCAGCCCGTCAGTTAGACCGACTTCCCGGAGAGGCTGATGCCGGTCGTGAGGACGCCCGAAGCGAACAACAGTCCCATCCCGAGGGCGGTGACCACGTCGCCGTCTTGGAGTGCGAACCCCGCGACGGCGACGCTGACGGCGACCAGTCCGAGGCCGAGGAGGGTCAGCGGTTTCGTGAGCGATTCGGTGGTTGGGGTTGTGTTGGGGAGCGTAGCCATGGGTGGATTGGTTGTGGGGGAAGGGTCGATTGCAGTCGGTCAGGAGTACGATTCGCCGGTTTCGATTGGCCCGCTGAACGTCGAGTAGAGGATGCCGAAGTAGGCGAACACGAGCGGCAACAACAGCGCCGACGCGACGCTCATAATGTTCAGCGGGAGCACCGAGACGATGGCGTCCGCGACGGTCAATCCGGTCGCGGGGTCGGCCAAGGGGAACATGAGCGTCGCCACGAGCGCGACGAACGCGAACACGAGGACCGGCACGGTCGCGAACGCGAGCGTGTAGCGCCCGTCGCGGAGCGCGAGCAGGTAGCCCGCCGCGGCAGCGAGGCTGACGACGACGAGCGCCAGCGGAATCGGCGCGAGGACGCCGAGGTCGGGGCGGACGGCGACGAGGTAGCCGAGCGTGACGACGACGAGCGCGAGGTAGGCGGCCATCGCGCGCGGGCCGTAGTCGGCCACGTCGCGCTGGAGGCTCCCGCGGGTCTTCATGGCGAGGAAGCCGACGCCGGCGACGACGGTGAGCGCGACGACGGCGAGGCCGACGACGACGCCGGGCAGCGACAGGAGCGACTCGACGCCGAGGAGCCAGTGGGCGGCGAACACGCCGAGGAGGAACGGCGCGCTCACGCTGCCGACGACGAATGCCCGACCCCACCACGTCTGCCACGCCTCGTCGTGGCGCTGTTCGTACATCTCGGGGGCGAGCCCGCGGAGGATGAGCGCCCCGAGGATGGCGAACATGAGCAGGTAGTGGCGGCTGAAGAGGTTCGCGTACACCGCCGGGAACGCGGCGAACAGCGCGCCACCGAAGACGACGAGCCACACCTCGTTGCCGTCCCAGAAGGGGCCGATGGCGGCGAGCAGCGTCTCGCGCTCCTCGTCGTCGTCGCGGGTCGCGAAGATGGCCCCGACGCCGAAGTCGAAACCGTCGAGGAACAGGAACATCCCGAGGATGAAGAAGACGAGCCCGAACCACAGCTCCTGCAGCGGCAGGCCGAAGAGCGGGTCGGTGGCGAACGCGCCGTAGTCAGTCATCGCCGGTCACCCCCGCGGGGGAAGCGGTCTCCGCGCCCGCCGCCGTCTCGTCGACGCTCGGCGGTCCCTCGCGGATGATGCGGCGAATCACGTAGGTGTAGAGCGCGAGCAGGCCGGAGTACACGACCGCGAAGCCGACGAGCGTGAGCGTCGCCTCGAAGCCGGTGAGCCCCGGTGAGACGCCGTCTGCCGTCTTGAGGACGCCCTGGATGACCCACGGCTGTCGGCCCACCTCGGTGACTATCCAGCCGACCTCGACGGCGAAGATGCCGAGGAGCGACGACCCGACGAACGCCTTGTGCAACAGGTCGTCGTCGTACAGGTCGTCGGTCCACCAGCGGTAGGCCGCCCAGAAGGCCAACAGGATGAACCAGAAGCCGGCGGCGACCATGAGCCGGAACGACCAGAAGACGATTGCGACCGGCGGGGCCTCCGTGTCGAACTCGTTCAAGCCGGTGATTTCGGCTTGGGGGTCACCCCCGCTCGCCAGCCACGACGCCCCGCCGGGAATCCCGATGCCGAGCAGTTCCTTGGCGCGCGGGTCGGTGATGTGTTCGAGGCTCGTCGGGATGGCGAAGATGTACTCCGGGACGTAGCTGTCGGTCTCCCAGACGGCCTCCATGGCGGCGAACTTCTGCGGCTGGGTCTCGTAGACGTGTCGGCCGTAGGCGTCGCCGTGAATCGCCTGAAACGGTGCGGTCACGAGCAGGACGACGAGCGCGATTTTGAGCGTCTTCCGCCAGAAGCGCGCGCCCTCGCGGTCGTCGTCGGCGTCGATGCCGCGCTGCCAGACGTGGTACGCCGCGACGCCGGCCATGAACAGCGCGACCGACAGCACCGCGGCGTTCTGCATGTGGACGAACATCCACGGGAACCGCGGGTTGGCGTACGCCGCGATGGGGTCGACGAGCGAGACGACGAGCTGGCCGCTTTCGCGCGCGAGTTCGTATCCTCGCGGCGTCTGCATCCAGGAGTTGGCGACGAGAATCCACACCGCCGAGAGCCACGTACCGAGGCCGACGGCGACGGCCGAAACCATGTACAGGGCGTCCGAGACCTTCTCGCGGCCGAAGACGAACACCCCGAGGAACGTCGCTTCGAGCATGAACGCCATCATCCCCTCGGTGGCGAGCGGGCCGCCGAACAGCTCGCCGGCCGCCGTCGAGAACGCCGCGAAGTTCGTCCCGAACTCGAACTCGAGGACGATGCCGGTCACGGTGCCGACGACGAACGAGACGGCGAAAATCTTCGTCCAGAACCGCCTGAGCTGTTCGTACACGGGGTCGTCGGTTCGGATATCCTTCCACGTGAAGTAGATGAGGAAGGGCGCGAGGCCCATGCTCATCACCGGGAAGATGATGTGGACGATGGTCGTGAGCGCGAACTGCAGCCGACTGGCGATGACTGGGTCGAGCATGGTTGGGTGCGGGGTCGCTGGCGCCGAGGCGAACCGGGAAGCGGGGACTTCCTTGTTAAAGGCCTTCGTATTGGGGGAGAGTCAATCCCCGCATGCTTCCCACGAACTGAAAATCATCGTAGGCGGGGTCTCCCGCCCGAATTCGACATAATCGTCCGGGTAGAAACGCGGAGCTCTGTTGAAATCCTCAGACCGTGACAGGAAGTGCGCGCAACATACAAGATGAGTTCAGCACACACTCATCGGGTGGCGATGATGACACCGACCGAATCAGTGATAATCTCGACATCGGCGAGCGTGAAGCCTGCACCTGCGAGGAGATTAGCGATGGTTCCCATCGATGGCAGTGTCTCGTAATCGCTTGGGGACTGCACCGGCCCGAAGTGCATCTTGTCGGCCACGACCATGCAACGCGGATTCAACGCCGTGAGTCCGTCGATGGCAGCGCGTAATTCGTCCTCACCACCCTCGTTGTAGGCCATGTACAGAGCGTAGCTCGCAACGACGACATCCACCGGTTCCTCAACGTTCGGTTCACGAAACGACCCGCGGTCAAACGAGACGTTCTCGATACTGCGACGCTCAGCCTTCTCACGAGCGTATCGGAGCCACTCGTCGTAGATGTCCTGTCCTAACACGTGGTCACACTTCGACGCAAGTTCGAGCGCGACGATACCTGTGCCCGTACCGATATCGACTACGGTATCATCGCCCTCGATGGGTGCGTGCGTGAGGAAATAGGACAGACACCTCTGGTACACCTCGTCTGCCTCGCAGTCCGCATCGTAGTCCATCGGGGTGTAGCCGTCATACTCGTGTTCCGTGCTGGCCATCGGTACGTCGAATAGGATGTACTGGGAGATAAGGGTCTCAAGAATCATCCCTGACACGTACGGCCGATTCGCGCCCTCTGTTCAGCACGGCCTCGAAAAACTATCAGTGGCTGGGGATTTCAACAGAGCCAAAAGCGGCGTTCGTCGGATTCCACGAATCGACGAAGATATGTCCGGACAGTTCGGATTTAGAACATGAACCTCCTGTGGCAGGCCGGGTACGCCGGAGCCGTGGTTCTCGGCGTCGCGTACCTCGTTTTCCCCGCGCGAGTCCACGCGTTCGGGTTCGAGTTCCTCCGCCGCTCGCCCTCGGAAGAGTCCCGCGAGTCCGACGCTCCCGTCTGGCTCTCCCGCGGCATCGGTGCGCTCCTCGTGTTTATCGGTGTCACTGGACTCGTCTGAGCGGCCGGTCTCGAACCCGGTTCCCGACCGCTCTCGGCGACGCGGTCAGTCGAGGACTTCCACGTCGTAGCCCGCGTCGCGGAGCTCTCCGAGGAGCGAATCGACGTGGTCGGGCCCGCGCATTTCGAGGTCGATTTCCACTTCCGTCGCGTTCAGCGCGATTTTCCGGGAGGTGCGGTCGTGCCTGACGGCGTAGATGTTCGCCTTCTCCGCGGCGATGATTTCGATGAGCTGTTCGAGCGAGCCGGGGCGGTCCTTCAGTTCGGTCCGAATCTTGAGGTACCGACCCGTCTCGACGAGGCCGCGCATCACCACGGTCGTCAGCGTGTTCATGTCGATGTTGCCGCCGCACAGCGCGGGGACGACGACCTCGCCCTCCTCGTAGTCGAACTTCTGGAAGACGAGCGCCGCGAGCGCGACGGCCCCCGCGCCCTCGACCAGCGTCTTCGAGCGTTCGAGCAGGTAGGTCAGCGCCACGGCGATTTCCTCGTCGGAGACGGTGACGACCTCGTCGACGCGCTCGCGGATGACCTCGAAGGGCTTGTCGCCGATTCTGCGGACGGCGATGCCGTCGGCGATGGTGTCGACCTCGTCGATGGTCTGAATCGACCCCTTGTTCAACGAGTCCGCGGCGCTGGAGGCCTGCTCGGCCTGCACGCCGATGACGCGGACGTCGGGGAACTGCGCTTTGATGGCCGTCGAGATGCCGGAGATGAGGCCGCCGCCGCCGATGGGGACGACCACGGTGTCGAGGTCGGGGCAGTCCTCCGCGATTTCGAGGCCGATAGTTCCCTGTCCGGCCATGACGTACTCGTCGTCGAAGGCGTGGACGTAGGTCCGGCCCTCGTCCGCCTCGATTTCGTGGGCCTTGGCCTGCGCCTCGTCGTAGTCGTTGCCGTAGAGGACCACGTCGCCCCCGTAGCGCTCGGTGGCTTTCACCTTCGAAATCGGCGCGTACTCCGGCATGACGATTTTCGAGTTCACGCCCGCTCGCGACGCCGCGAGCGCGACGCCCTGCGCGTGGTTGCCGGCGCTCGCGGTCACGACGCCCGCGTCCTTCTCCTCGTCGGAGAGCGTGGTGATGCGGTTCGTCGCCCCGCGAATCTTGAACGACCCCGTGCGCTGGGAGTTCTCCAGTTTCAGGTACACCTCTGCACCCGTCATCTCCGAGAAGGTGTGCGAGTACTCCAGCGGTGTCCATCGGGCGACCGCTTCGACGCGCTCGCGGGCGGCGCGTACGTCGTCAAGCGTGAGCATGGTCAGAAATCGCCCGTGTCTGTGTTTAATCGTTCGGGAACTCGTCCGTATCAGGGCCGTGATGTCAACCCTCATGGTCGTCGGTTGAGGACTCGGATTCGGCTCCGTCAACGCGCGCCGTCGCCGTCGCTCGTCGGTCGGGAAAGGGGAAAGGGGGAATGCACGCGTGTGACGTGCAACTGTCTTTCTGGTCCCCGTGCATATAAACGTCCCCCACCCGGAGTGAAAGTGAAAACGCACGACAGCGGCGACCCATCGCTCGCGTATGACACTCGTCATTCGGGCGTCGCATCGAGAGTGCCCGACGGGACCGCCGCTTCCGATACTGTCAACTGCGCGAGGTCCGTGGCCTCGGCATGAACCTCGGCCGCCTCCGGCGGGTCTGGAAGCGCATCTTCTCGCTCGCCTGGCCGGTGATGGCCGAGCAGACCGCCCAGACGGCGATGCGGACCGTGGACGTGGCCGTCACCGCCGCGCTCTCTCCCGCCGCGGTCGTCGCTATCGGCCTCGCCGACCTCTACGCTCGGTTTCCCCTCCGAATCGGTCTCGGACTCGGCGGCGGCGCAATCGCGCTCTCCAGTCAGGACACGGGGAGCGGCGCGGACGCCAACCGGAGCGAGGCCATCTCGACGGCGCTCCTCCTCGCGTTCCTCGCTGGCATCCCGTTCCTGATTTTCGGGTTCACGCTGGGTGAGGCCGCCATCGGCGCGTTCCCTGCGAGCGACAGGGCGGTCGCCTTGGGCACGACGTATCTCGCGGTCATCTTCGCCACCTCGCCCGCCCGGTTGGTCTCGCTCGTCGGCTCGCGGTCGCTTCAGGGCGTCGGCGACACCCGGACGCCGATGCTGGTCAACGTCTTCGCCAACGTCGTCAACATCGGTCTGTCGGTCGGTCTCGGCTTCGGCCTCGTCGGCCTGCCCGCGCTCGGCGTGCTGGGTGTCGGACTCGCGACCTCGACCGCCAACGTCCTCTCGGCGGGACTGCTCCTCGCCGCGCTCGCCCGACCCGCGTCGCCGACCTCGCTGGTTCGGCCCCGCGACCGGACGGTCGCCAGCCAACTCGTGCGTATCGCCACCCCGCGGGTCGGCGAGGGCCTCGCCGCCGAACTCGCCGAGTTCCCGTTCAACGCCCTGCTCCTCGGCTTCGGCGACGCCGTCAACGCCGGCTTCCAAATCGGCCGCCGGGTCTACCAGCAGGTCGCCAGCCCGCTGGCGCGCGGCTACAACGTCGCCGCCAGCGTCCTCGTCGGGCAGGCGCTCGGGGCGGGCGACAGCGAGACCGCGCGGTATCAAGGCGGGGTGGTGGCGCTCCTGTCGGTCGTCACGGTCGGCGGTATCGGGCTCTTCCTCGCGGCGTTCACCGAGCCCATCGTCGGCCTCGTCGGCTCCGGCGGCGGCGCGGACCTCGAGTGGGCCGTGAAGTTCGCCGTCGCCTACGGCCTCGCCGCGCCGGGACTGGCGCTCTTCGTCGGTCTCTCCGGGTCGCTGCAGGGCGCGGGCGCGACGCGAATCCCCTTCGTCGCTCGACTGACCGGGGTGTTCGGCTTCTTCGTCGGCGCGTCCTACCTGCTCGTCGAGGTGTTCGACTACGGCCCGCTCGGCGCACGCATCGGCATCGTCCTGTCGTTCACGTGGATGGGGCTGTTCGCGCTCGTCGCGTTCTACTACGCCGACTGGGCGGGCCACGCCGACTCGCTCATGGTCGAACGCGGAAGCGTCGGCGTCGACGACGCGGGCGAAGACGACTGACCGCGAGACGGAACCGGCGACGCGGAACGGCGCGGAGAACGCGGAAGCGAGGAACGGGGCGACCGCGGGGGACGACGCGTCGCTCCGGGAGACGGGGAACGGGAAAAAGTCGCGTGCGACTCGTTGACTCGCTGCCTATCGCTCGTCGACCGACGGGAAGTCGAGACCCTTCTCGCCGGTGTAGCGGGCGCGGGGCCGGATGAGGCGGTTGTCCTCGTACTGTTCGAGGACGTGCGCAATCCAGCCGCCGGCGCGCGAGACGGCGAAGATGGGAGTGTAGAGGTCGATGGGGATGCCCATCTGGTAGTACGTCGACGCGGAGTAGAAGTCCACGTTCGGCGCGAGGCCCTTCTCCTCGCCGATGTACTCCTCGATGGCGACCGACATCTCGTACCACTTCATGTCGCCGGCGGCCTCGCCGAGCGCCTCGGACTTCGCGCCGAGAATCTTCGCGCGGGGGTCCTTGACGTCGTAGACGCGGTGGCCGAACCCGGCGACGCGCTCGCCGCGGTCGAGGGCGTCTTTGACCCACTCGGTCGGGTCCATGTCGCTGTCGTCGACGTCCTTCAGCATCCGCATGACGTTCGCGTTCGCGCCGCCGTGGAGCGACCCCGAGAGCGTGCCGATTGCGGACGTGACTGCGCTGTAGAGGTCAGAGAGCGTCGAGGACGTGACCATCGCGGAGAAGGTCGAGGCGTTCAGTCCGTGGTCGGCGTGGAGCACGAGCGCCATGTCGAACGTCTCGGCGAGCACCTCGTTCGGCTCCTCGCCGTTGAGCATGTAGAGGAAGTTCGCCGCGTGATTCAGGCTCTCGTCGGGTTCGACGTAGTCGTCGCCGCGACGGAAGCGGGCGTAGGCCGCGAGCACCGACGGCATCTTCGCCGTGATGCGCTTTGCCTTCTCGAGGTTGACCTCGCGGTCGGTCACGTCCTCGAAGTCGGCGTTTTCGTCGTACGCCGACATCGCCGAGACGAGCGTTCGGAGCGCCGCCATCGGCGACTCGTCCTGTTCGGCGAGTTCGCGTGCCACGTCGAGGACGCCGTCGTCAAGGTCGCGGTGGGCCGCGAGCTCGTCGGAGAACGCGTCGAGTTCCTCGCCCGTCGGAAGCGCTCCGTGCCACAGGAGATAGAGTACTTCCTCGTAACTTGCGTCCCGTGCGAGGTCTTCGATGTCGTAACCGCAGTAAACGAGTTGTCCCGCGTCGCCGTCGATGAAGCTGAGTTTCGATTCGGTGACCAGCACACCTTCCAGCCCCCGCTTCAGTTCGCCTGACATACCCAGAACGTTGCCTACCATATCAAAAAAGCGTTATCGTTTTCACTCATATGTTATCGACCGCCATACACATACAACGGCAGCCCCGTCTGCCGATTTCGTGGGAAGTCGGTGTCTAAAATAGTGTTCGACAATTGTCGTTATTTTCGGTCCCCTTATACGGGGGCTCCCGAGAGCGCCGCGCGCGCCGTTCTGGCGACCCACGAAGTCATATGCGCCGGCGACGTAGTTCTCTCGAACTACGGTGGCACCACTACTCCTGGCAAGCCTTTTGCCGTCCCGTCGTGAAGGCGGGCGCATGAATCCGGAGGACATCGAGTACGAGCCTGTCAGCGTCAAGGCCGTCCTCGCCGAGATGAAAGACACCGCGGAGTTACTCATCGACCTCTCGTACTCCGCCGTCCTCCACGGCAACGAGGACCTCGCGGCCGAGGTTCTCGACCTCGAAGAGCGGATGGACATCCTCCAACTACAGGCGCGCATGAGCCTGATGATGGCCGCCCGCAGCCCCGAAGACGCGGAGGAACTCGCTCCCGTCCTCGGCGTCGTCGGCGCGGCGGAGAAGATTTCGGACGCCGCGGGCGACATCGCCAAGGTCGTCATCGAGGACATCGGCCTCCCGGACGCCATCCGCGCGGCGCTTCCGGAGGCGGTCGAGACGACGATCCGGTGCGAACTCACCGACGAGTCGCCGTACGCGGGTCGCACGCTCGGCGACATCAACATGGAGACCGAGACGGGCGTCCGCGTCGTCGCCATCCACCGCGCCGGCGAGTGGGTGACGAACCCCGACCACGAGACCGCGCTCCGCGCCGACGACGTGCTCCTCCTCCGCGGCCGCGACGACGGCCTTCAGACCGTCCACGAGGCCGCCACGGGCCTCCGATACGACCCGCCGGACGTGCCGGAGTCGACCATCGAGGACCTCGAACGCGCCGTCGACTCCATCGTCCTGATGAAAGACATGAGCGAACTCGCGGTCGACCTCGCCTACGGCGCGGTGCTGTTCGACAGCGAGGGCGTCGCCGAGGAGGTCGAGGAGCTCGAAGCCGAGGTGGACGCGCTCAAGTCCCGGTTCGAGGCGTGGACGCTCCGCGCGGCGAGCCGCGTCGAAGACCCTGTCTCGCTCCGCGGACTCGTCCAACTCGCGGGCGCGACCGAGATGATTTCCGACGCCGCGCTCGAAATCGCCGAGGGCGTCCTCCGCGGCATCGACGCCCACCCGGTCGTCGCCGCCGCGGTCAAGGAGTCCGACGAGGTCATCATCCGCCTGCGGGTCGCCCCCCGGAGCGACCTCGCGGAGGCGACCCTCGGCGACCGGCGCGTCAAGACCGAGACGGGGATGCGCGTCATCGCGGTCCGCCGGGCCGGCGGCCGCGAGTGGGTCGTCTCGCCGGGGTCGGAAACGCGGCTCCACGGCGGCGACCTCATCATCGCGAAAGGGACCAGAGCCGGCGCGGAGCGACTGGGCGAACTCGTCGGCGACGAGCGCGAGTTCGACGAGTAGGCCGAGGACGAACTGTCGGAACCGACCGAACCGACGGCTCAGAGCGTTTTACTCAGTCGATACGCCGAGACGAGCGTGAGCACTGTCGCGACGAGCAGCGCCGTCGCGGAGGCGAGGACGAACGCGAGGATGAGGAACCAGCCCTCGGGGCCGAGTATCGGATACTCGCGGGTGCCGGCGAACGGGCCGAACAGTTCGAGGACCCGAAAGAGGTAGGCGACGACGGCCAACGCGAGGCCGACGGCCGCCCCGATAGCGGCGTTTCGTGGCACGTCCAGCGCCTGTACCAGTCCCCCCGTCGGCGGCCGTTCGGGAACGTCGTCTGTCACGGTCGCCGGTAGCGGCCGCGAGACCATAGCGGCAACGCTTTCCTCGGGGGGTCAGCGGACCGAACCCCTAAAGGGAGGCGGGTCCGAGGTTGGCGATATGATTACCTTGGGAACGGCGAGTGCGGCCCCCGGGGAGATGGACGTGGGCCGTCTCGAAGTCGGCGAGTCCCGCGACGGCGGGAGCGTCGGCCTACCCGTCGCCGTCATCAACGGCGCGTCGTCGGGCAAGACGCTCTACATGCAGGCGGCCTCGGACGGAGACGAACTCAACGGCGTCGGCGTCATCCAGCGGGTCGTCCCGCAGCTCGACCCCGCGGAGATTTCCGGCACGATTCTCGTCGTCGGCATCGTCAACTACCACGCCTTTCAGGTCGCACAGCACCGCAACCCGATAGACGACACGAAGATGAACCGGGCGTACCCCGGCGACGAGCGCGGCACCTCCTCGGAGCGCACCGCGGCCGCGACGTTCGCCGCCGCCCGCGACGCCGACCTCATCGTCGACCTCCACCAAGGCTCGACGAGCCAGATGATAGACGAGGTCCGCGTCCGCTGCGGCCGTCACCACCGGATGCACGCCAAGTGCCTCCGACTCGCCAAGACGTTCGGCTGCGGCTACGTCCTCGACCAGAAGGGCCCCGACGGCCAGCTCGCCCGCGCCGGCCCGGACGCTGGCATCCCGACTATCGACCCCGAACTCGGCGGCTGTGTCGGCTGGGACGAAGAGAGCATCGAGAAGGGCGTCCGCGGCGTCTACAACGTCCTCCGCGGCTACGACTTCCTCGACGGCGACGTGGAGCTCGAAGCCCAGACCCGCGCCCGCGGCTTCGACCAGTACGGTTCGCCGGTCGGCGGCCTCGTCCGGTTCAAGCGCGACCTCGGCGAGCGGGTCTCCGCCGGCGACGTGGTGTTCGAAGTGACGGACGTGTTCGGGAAGCTCAAAGCCCGCGTCACCGCCGACCACGACGGCATCTTCTGGCGGGCGCGCCGCCTCCCGCAGGTCGCCTCCGGCGAGTACGTCTGCTCGGTCGGCATCGACCTCGACACGTACTGACTGCTGGCTCACTTCACCCGAACCACCTCACACCCACCCTACACCCACCCCACACCCACCTCACTTCCCATGACGACATCACACGACCTCCCCGCTCGGCTCCGGCTCGCGTGCGACGCCTGCGGCGAGACGTACGACGCGTGGCGCTGGCGCTGCACCTGCGGCGAGCCGCTGGACTTCGCGTCCGACCCGACGCCGTCGGCGGCCGCCCCCGGCGACGCCGACCTCGACTACCGCGACGGGCTCTGGGCGTTCGACGAGTTCCTTCCGACCGAGCCGCACGCGACCCTCGGCGAGGGGATGACGCCCCTCGTCGACGCCGCCGAGTGGGAGGCCTCGTTCAAACTGGAGTACGTCTTTCCCTCCGGCTCGTTCAAGGACCGCGGCGCGACGACGATGCTCTCTCTCGCCGCCGAACTCGGCGTCGAGCGCGTCGTCGAGGACTCGTCGGGCAACGCGGGGGCCGCCGTCGCGACCTACGCCGCCCGCGCCGGCATCGACGCCGAGATCTACGTGCCCGCGTCGGTCAAGCCCTCGAAGGTCCGCGCCATCGAGCGCGCCGGCGCCAAACCGGTCCGCATCGAAGGCACTCGACAGGACGTGACCGACGCCTGCGTCGAGGCCGTCGAGGCCGACGACGCGTGGTACGCGAGCCACGCGTGGAACCCCGCCTTCTTCTCGGGGACGGCCACCGTCGCCTACGAAATCGCCGCCCAGCGCGACTGGTCGGTTCCCGACGCGGTCGTCACGCCGCTCGGCCACGGGACGCTCTTCCTCGGCGCGTACCGCGGCTTCCGTGCGCTCTACGAAGCGGGCTGGACCGACCGGATACCCGAACTGTACGGCGCGCAGGCCGCCGGCTACTCGCCCATCGCCGACGCCCGCCACCACACGCCCGACGAGACGAACGACGTGGCCGACGGCATCCAGATTCTCGACCCCGTCCGCGAGGCCGAGATTCACGAGGCGCTCGACGACACCGGCGGTGACGCCATCGCGCTCTCGTCCGACGCGGTCGAAGACGAACTCGACAGGCTCCATCGCCACGGCTTCTACACGGAACCGACCTGCGCCGTCGCGCCCGCGGCGCTCCGCGAACTGCGGCTCTCGGGCGTCCTCGACCGCGACGCCGACGTGGTCGTACCGCTCACCGGAAGCGGACTCAAATCGTGAATTCGCTCAGAACACAGCTAACGTAGCGTCGCTCACGACCGAAGCCAGTCGAACAGCGACCACCCGCGCCCCGCTTTTTCGTCTCTCTCTCCGTCCCCGCCGCCGCGTCTCCGGGCTTCGAGGTCGCGTCGTCGCTCGCGCTCCGCGTCGAGCTCGTCGTGGAGTCGCTGGTTCTCGTCGACAGCCTCGTCGAGCCGCGCCCGGAGCTCGCTGAAGCGGTCGAACGCTTCGCGCTCGCCGACCGGCGACGCGGTGGTCGGCGGCGGTCCCCGCGGTTCACTCCCCGGGTCGTCGGACTGTCCGTCGAGCGCGCTGTCGGACCGGCTGTCACCCCGTCGGTCCTCGTCCGTGGGCGTCGCCGCGGGCCGAACCGCGCTCGACCAGCCGGACGGGTCGTAGAACTCGCTCGTCTCTCGAATCGCGCGGTGGACCGTCTTCGCGCCGTAGGTCGACCCGTCCGCGTGCGCCACCTCGTCCCACTTCGGCCGAAAGAGCCCGCAGTCCCGAAACAGGCGGCACATCTGGCGCGCGTCGCCGGCCGTCCAGAACGCGAGAATCGAACACAGCGCCGCGTCAGCCTCGTCGCGGTCGTCGTAGCCGCTCGTGTCTCCCCGCCACAGATGGGTGAACTTCACGCCGTTCACGGCGGTCGAAGCGCGGTCGATAACCTCGTCGTCCGCGAGGTCGTTGCTCGGGCCGCTCACCTCGTCGAGACGTGCGTCGACGGGCGTTTCGGGCGAATCCGGAGCGACCGACTCGACCGCCGGGGTCGGCGAGGGTTCCGGGTCGGCTTCGAAGTACGCGCCGTGAATCGCCGCGAGCACGTCGCTCCGCTCGGCAATCGCCGCGGACGTGCCCTCGAGGCGGTCGCCGGTCACGGGGAAAAAGCCCGCACCGTCCGAGAGTTCGAGGTTCCCGGTTCGGCCGCCCCCCGACGGAAGCGTCCCGCGGACGAGGACGCGATACCCCGTCCCCGAGGGCGTTACCTCCGTGCGGGAGTCGAGGCGGTCGACGAGTTCCCACGCCCAGCGCTCGGTCGCGCCGGTCTCGCTGTCGCGGCACTCGCCGATGTCGACGACGACGAACGGGTCGTCGTCGGTGAAAACGTACCCGACCCCGTCGGTGGGGCCGTCCCGCGCGGACGCGAGCGCTTCGTCGAACGTCGTCCACGTCGAAGGGTCGGTCACCGACGCGGGCCCGCCGGTCGCGTCCTTCAGAACCGTCGTTTCCGCTCCACTGCGCGTCTGTGTTCGCCACCCGACCCAGTTGGCCCGTTCGAGGAGGTCGTCCGGGAGCTGTTCCCGCGTCGGGAGTGGTGGCGTCATCGCTACTCCTGGTCTCGGGAGGGGCGAGAAAGGTGTTTCCCGCGGGATATCTGTTTTGATAATAGGGTCTGGCTGCGAGGCGTCCGCTTGCGTGGTTCACACATCGAAACACGGGGCGACACTCGCGGCCCACTCGAAAATGATTATTGCACGCGGGGCTTGCCCGCGGATTCGGTCTCGGTCGTCTTCGCGCCCTCGTAGGTGTTGAAGCCCAGCAGGTCGTTCAGCGGGCACTTCTGGGTGACCGCCGTGGTCGCGAGGACAGCCCCGACGAGGAGCGCCGCAACCGCGACGACGAGTCCGAGGGTTCCGGCCGCGATGGTCAGGAAGCCCGCGAGGCTCGCCGCCCCGACGACGATGAGCACCGGTCCGAGGACGGCGCGCGCGATACGGTCGTAGCCGCCGACGTTCTTTTCCATGGTTAATTCACCGGCTCTAACTACGCGCTCCGTAGCTAAATCGTAGGTTGGTGATTCCCGCGCCCGGAGAAGCGTGACTGTCGCGCCGGCCGACGCGTCGGAGCGTCCCGCTTTCGCCTCACTCTACCCGCGACCGCCCCAGTCTATCCAGTCTTGTTCCCAGCCGTGGCCGGCGTGCCAGCCCCGGCCCTCGTACTCGGGGTCCTCGCGTCGCGTCCGGTTTCTGACGATGCTCCCCGTCTGCTCGCCGTCCACGAGCAGCGGTTTGAACGACAGCGGGCCGAACGATTCGGCCACCTCGCCGTCCTCGACGGCGACGAGCGTCTGCTCGCCGACGCCTTTCGGCATGACGAGTCGGCCGTCGTCGGCGAGTTGCGCGAGGAGTCGCGCGGGCGGGCGGACCGCCGAGGCCTCGACGAGGATGCGGTCGAAGGGCGCGTAGTCGGCCAGCCCCTCCGCGCCGTCGCGGCAGTCCACGAGGACGCCGCCGTAGCCGGCGCGCTGGAGATTCTCGCGCGCCTCGTAGACGAGCGAGCGCGTGATGTCGACCGCGTGGACGTGAGCGTCGCCGACGATTTCGGCGAGGACTGCGGCGGTGTAGCCGACGCCCGCGCCGACGACGAGCACCTCGTCGTCCGGCTGGGGGTCGAGCGCGGAGAGGAGGCGCGCGACCGTCGTCGGCGCGAGGATGGTCGTGTTCGTGTCGCGGTGCTCGGTCGGGCGGTTCTGATACGGCGAGTCGGTGACGAACTCGTGTCGCGGGACGCTGCGCATGGCGATGGAGACGGCCTCCGGGAGCGACTCCAGCGAGTGCTCCAGGCCGTCGACCATGTCGTCGCGCAGCACCGAGTTGTCCATAGCCGAACTCGGAGGTCGGTCCTAATCAACCGCACGCTCGCCGACGACCGCCTGCATGTCGGTCCCCGGCACGTCTCGGACCGTACAGCCGCCGAATCCGGCCGATTCGACCCACGAGCGAACCGTCGGCTCGTCGTGGAGGTCGCCGCGACCGGTGGCGAGCGCGTCCACCGCCCGCCCCGCGGTCGCCTCGGTCGGACAGCGCCCGTGGAGACTATCGACGAACACCGCCGCACCGCCGGGTTCGAGGGCGTCGTGCGCGCCAGCGACGAGCGCTCGTGCGCCGTCCGGGTCGCGCCCGGCGAAGGCGTCGCCGACGAAGACGAGGCTGAATCCCGACGCCGGCGGGTCGGTCGGGTCGCCCGCGACGAGGTCCACGCCGGCGCGCGAGAGGAGCGGTCGGACGACCTCAACGGTGTCCGCGTCGTCGACGAGCGTCACGTCGCGGCCGCGGGCGACGAACTCGCGGGCGAAGACGCCCGACGCGCCGCCGAGGTCGAGGACGCGCGTCGCGTCGGGGGCCTCGCGGACCGCGGCGGTCACGCAGGCGCGGACGACCGACTCCTCGGCGGCGTCGTGCGCGCCGAGCCGGTTCCGAAGCCAGTCGTCCGGGAACGCGGGCGACTCCCCGGACGCCATCGTCTCCGGGAGGTCGGCGGAGAGCGAAAAGCGGTCGAGCGCGTGCGGGAGGCGACCGATGGAGCGAACGTCGCGCTTGGCGAGGAAGCCGAGCGCGCGGTTGGTTATCTCGTACTCGTCGCCGACGCGTTTGATGAAGCCCATCGCGGCCAGCGCCTCGACGGTGATGCGGGCGGCTCGGGGGTCGATACCGGCGGTCTCGGCCACGGCCTCGGCGGTGCCGGCGCTCGTCGTGAGCGCGTCGATGACCCCGCTCTCGCGGGCGGCCCATAGGAGCGCGAGCGATTCGACCGACGACTGCGACCGGTCGCGGGTAGGCATGGTCGCACCGACGGGTCGGGAGACAAAAGGTCGTGTGTTGGGCGGGCGGAACGGCTCGTCGGCGGGTCGGAGTGGCTCGGTTCCGTCTTACCAGGCCGACCACGCCGCCGAGCTCTGGTCGCGGGCGTAGACGCGTTTCGCGTCCTTCGCGTACACCATGTCGCCGGGGTGGTCGAGCTTGCCGTGGCGGTACTCCGGGGCGTCCGAGCGGACGACGAGTCCTTCGATTTCGACCTCCTCGTCGCCGAACGCCTCCGTCTCGCCGACGACGAACTCGTAGTCGCCGGGGACGTTGACGGTGACGCTGCGGGTGTCCTCGCGCTTGCCGTCCTTCGGGTGGATGGTGACGTTGACCGCGACGTTGTCGACGACGCGGGTCCAGACGGTCTTCACGTCCGCGACTTCGGCCTCGTCGGCACGCTGTTCGGGGCCGACTTCGATGCCCGTGATGCGCACGAGCTGAATCGCCTCGGGCGTGTCGACGATGAACTCGTCGCCGACCTCGATGGTCGTGCCGACCGGCACGGGCACTTCGGTCGAGACGGAGTCGCCGTCCTGCGAGACCACGACGTTCATCTCGGTTTCGTCGGGAATCTCGACGTTCTCCTTGTGGACGTGGCTGCATTCGGTACACCGGACGGTCGAGTGACCGCCGGGCTTCAGCACCTCGTGAACGGTGGGTTCGTCGGGCGAACACGTCGGACAGGAGAGGGGGACGCGCTCGCCGGCGTCGGGTAGGCTCATACGGGTCGCTAGCCCATCAGGCCGTAAAAAGCCGCCTTTCTCCGTTTCGGCGTGAGAGTCGGTGGCAGGACGCCCGTTCGGCGAACCGAACGGCCGGCCGCGGTCGCGGCGCGAACCCGCTCAGGGCTGCGGCAGGTCGACTTCCTCGCCGTCGGCGTACACCGTCGGCTCGCGGATGATGCCGTCGAGGTGGAGCGGCGCGTCGGTGTCGCCGCCGATGCCGGCGTCGTCGCCGATGGCGATGTGGACCGTGCCCGCGGCCTTCTCGTCGAGCAGGACGGAGCCGACGAGGTCGGTCACGCCGACGTTGGTTCCGATGCCGATTTCGGCGAGGTTGTAGGCGTCCCGACCGACTTCCTCTGCGGCGGCCTCGACCTGCTCGCGAATGTCGTCGTCGGAAATCTCGGTGACGTAGCCGTCTTCGACCTCGAAGCGGAGTTCCTGTCCCTCGTCGAGGAGGCCGTGGGGCATCATCGTCCCGTCGACGACGTAGGTGCCCGTCGCGGACGCGGGGCTGAGGAAGATTTCGCCCGCGGGGAGGTTCGAAAACGAGCCGGCGTCTGCGATTGCGCCGGTGTCGGCGAGCCACTCGCGGTCGCCGCGGACGAACGTGATGTCCGTGCCCTTCTCGGTCGTGACGCGGAGTTCGTCGGCGTCGCCGACGGCGTCGAGCATCGCCGCGCTGTGGTCGTAGATGGCGTCGTAGTCGGCGTCGAGGCCGGTGACGAACACTTCCTCGGTGATTCCCGGAAGCGTCGCGCCGCGAGCGCCGGCGTCGCAGGCGTCGCCGCGGGCGCGGGTGTGGCTCAGGCTCTTCGTCGTCGGCGCGAGGAAGGCGTCACAGGACCGCATCGCGGCGGCGACCGGCGCGGGCGGCTCCTCGCCGTGTTGGTTGCCCGGCGGGTAGCGGACGATTGTGGCGTCGTCGGTCACCTCGCTGGCGACCTCGTAGAGCGCCTCGCCGATGCGCTCGCGTTTGTCGTCGGTGACGACGACGAGCGACTCGTCGGGCTGGAGGTCGAGACACTGGCGGACCGCCGTCTCGCTGGCGGCGCGGAGGTCTGCGTCGGATTCGGGCATGGGGGAACCTGCGCCGGCGGCGCTGTTAGGCGTTCCCATCTGCCCCCTCGCGTTCGGTTCCCGCCCCGCCGCCCCGAATCGGCGGTTTCACTCGCCTCGGAGGTAATCGAGGGACTCACTCGCCTGAGAGTTAATTTCTAAGTATTAACCATCGAAATAACTATAGTCGGGCCCGGTCGTTTGTCACCCATGATACGAGTGGGTGTCAACGGCTACGGCACAATCGGAAAGCGCGTCGCCGACGCGGTCGATGCGCAGCCCGACATGGAACTCATCGGCGTGGCCAAGACCCAGCCCAACTTCGAAGCGCACACCGCGGGCGAACGCGGCTACCCGATGTACGCCGCGATTCCCGAACGCTCGCCGCTGTTCTCCGAGGCCGGCGTCGACCTCGCCGGCGAGGTGGACGAACTGGTTGCCAAGGCGGACATCATCGTCGACTGCACGCCGTCGGGCATCGGCGCAGAGAACCGCGAACTGTACGAGACACACCACACGCCCGCCATCTTCCAGGGCGGCGAAGACGCCGACGTGGCCGACGTGAGCTTCAACGCGCGGGCCAACTTCGACGCCGCCCGCGACGCCGACTACGTCCGCGTCGTCTCCTGTAACACGACCGGTCTCTCGCGCATCATCGCGCCGCTCGAAGCCGAGTACGGCGTCGAGAAGGTCCGGGCGACGCTCGTCCGCCGCGGCGGCGACCCCGGTCAGAACTCCCGCGGGCCGATAAACGACATTCTCCCGAACCCCATCAAGATTCCCTCGCACCACGGCCCCGACGTGAAGACCATCTTCCCGGACCTCGAAATCGACACGCTCGGGCTGAAGGTCCCGGCGACGCTGATGCACGTCCACGCGCTCAACGTCACGCTCGAAGACGACGTGACCGGCGCGCACGTCCGACAACTGCTCGAAGGCGAGAACCGCGTCTACGTCATCCCGGAGGGGATGGGCATCGACGGCGCGGGCAAGCTCATGGACTTCGCGCTCGACGCGGGCCGCCCGCGCGGCGACATGTGGGAGAACTGCGTGTGGGGCGAGTCCATCGGCGTCAACGGCCGCGACCTCTATCTGTTCCAGGCCATCCACCAGCAGTCCGACGTGATTCCCGAGAACGTCGACGCTATCCGCGCGATGTTCGACACCGAAGACCAGCAGACGAGCATGGAACTCACGGACCAGACGCTCGGTATCGGTATCTCCGGTAGTCCGTCCGGATTCGCTGAGCAGGCGCGCGCGGAGTTCGCCGACGACTAGTCGCGGATCGACTGCTCAGTTCGGTGGGGTGCGGTTCGGTTTGGTACGGCTCGGTGCGGTCGCGGCTTTTCCACCCACTCGGCTCCTTGGAATCCTTAGCGGGTGGTGTATTCTGACTCTGTCCGGTCAGTACAGAGGTTGCATTTATCAATTGAGTATCCTATTATTTGGTATGCCCTCCCCATTTCCCACATCACCCGGTGGGCTTGGAATCGCTGCATCGGTCGTATTCTGGCTGTTAATCGGATTAGCGATAGTTCTCGTAGCGAGGATACTGATACAGAAGGTGCGATAGATACGCGCTCTCTACTGAGCGGCTGTTTCACACAACAAACCGCTAATAATAGGCGTTGAACGGGCCGCCCACTCGCTTGACGCTCAGAGCGACCGCGACGCCACGTTCCCGGTGTCGAGGTCCACGACGGCGACGTGGAACTCGTCGTCCGCGCCGGGAATCGGCAGGCCGCCGGGGTTGATGTGCGTCGTCGCCCCGCGGTGTTCGACCACGCTCTCGTGGGTGTGGCCGCGCAGGACGAAATCGTACGTTTCGGACTCGACGAGCGCGTCGACCAGTCCGGCCTCGGTGCCGTGGTAGACCGCTATCTCTTGGCCGCCGAGCGTCAGGTGTGCGAAGTCACCGTGGTAGGTGCCGAACGATTCCACCGCCTCGCGGAGCGCCCACTCGCCGTCGTTGTTGCCGCGGACGGCGTGGAAGTCGAAGTCCGCGTCGAACGGCGCGGCCGAGAAGGGCGCGACGATGTCGCCGCAGTGGACGACCGCGTCCACGCCCTCAGATTCGAAGTGCGAGACCGCGGCTTCGACGTAATCGAGGTTGTCGTGCGTGTCGGAGACGACGCCGAGTTTCATGCGCGTCGGTTCGGCGGCGTCGGCTATCAACGTTGGGTGACACTTATGGCCCGCGCGGTCCCCGTTCGGGGCGTGTCAGAACGAGACGGCACCGACGGCGACGCGAGCGAGACTGACGGCTCCGCCGAGACCGCCGACGACGCCGGGGCAGTCGGGTTGCCGGCGCTCAGCGTGACGCTCGGTGGCGGAACGAACGTCGCCGTCGGCGCGGCGATGGCGGGCTACGCGGCGTTCAGCGCCGGGTGGACGCTGGCGGTTCGCGCCTCGGGAAGTTTCCCCGACGACAACGCCGTCGGCGGACTCCTCACGCTGTTGGTCTTCGCGGGCGGCGTCGCGATTCTCGTCGATGGCGCGGCTGGCGTGTTCGCCGAGAAGAGAGACGGGTGACGCTACGCGGCTTCAGTCCTGCGTCAGCGCCTCGACGCCGGCGAGCGGCGCGCCGGTCAGCGCGCGGATGTACGCGCCGCCGGCGATGGAGACGTGGCCGAAGTCGTCCTCGTCCATGCCGTACATCTCGATGGCGCGGGAGGTGTCGCCGCCGCCGACGACGGAGAAGCAGTCGGTCTCGGCGATGGCGCGGAGGACGCCGGTCGTGCCGACCGCGAAGCGCTCGTCTTCGAACAGGCCGAGCGCGCCCTTCACGAAGACGGCCTCGGAGTCGCGGATGATGGGGTCGTACTCGTCGACCGTCATCGAGCCAACGTCGAGGTAGGCGCGGTCCTTCTCCGTGATGTTGGCGACCGCGATTTCGCCGCGGTCGTCGGTCTCGTCCTCGTAGGCGAGGTCGACGGCGAGCTTAATCTGGTCGCCGCGCTCGTCGAGCAGCGACTCGATGGTCTCGCGATTGGCCTCCCACTGGTCGTCGAAGAAGTCCATGCCCTCGAGGTCGAAGCCAACGTCGTTGCCGGCGGCGCGGAGGAACAGTTCGCCGGCGATGCCGCCTAAGAGGAACTGGTCGACCTTGTCGCCGAGGTTGTTCATGACGTCGATGACGTCGGTGGCCTTCGTCCCGCCGACGACCATCGTCACCTGTCCGTCGAACTCGCGGGTGGCGATGGAGGAGTTCGCCTCGTACTCGGTCTGCATCACGCGGCCCGCGTAGGCGGGGAGCACGAGCGGGAAGCCGACCAGCGAAGCGTGCGAGCGGTGGGCCGCCGAGTAGGCGTCGTTGACGTAGGCGTCGACGTGCTCGGCGAGGGTTCGGACGAACTCGGTGTCGGCCTTGACCTCGGGGTCCTCCTCGGGGAGTTCCTCGTCGCACATCCGCGTGTTTTCGAGGAGAAGCACCTCGCCGGCTTCGAGCGCGTCGATGGCGGCGATGGCCGCGTCGCCGTACGTGTCGGGGACGAATCCCACGTCGCGGTCGATGTGGCTCGCGAGGATGTCGGCGTGCTGTTCGAGCGAGACGAAGTCGTCGTCGCCGGGACGGCCCTGGTGGGCCATGAGGACGACGCGGTGGCCGGCCTCGGCGAGTTCGCGGACGGTCTCCGCGTGGCGGTCGAACCGTCGGTTGTCTTGGACCTCGCCGTCTTCGACCGGCGAATTGAGGTCGAGTCGGACGAGTACGCGCTGCTCCGGGTCGAGGTCATCGAGGGTCTTGAACATCGGGTGGAAGAACGTAGAGGAATTACTTAGTGGTGGGTAAGTCGCGCTGAAAGGGCGGGCGATTCGTGGGGGCGTCTACTGGTGGGTGACGAAGTGGGCGACGTCGAGCATCCGGTTGGAGAAGCCGTACTCGTTGTCGTACCACGTCAGTATCTTGTAGAGGCCGCCGTCGTTGACCTGGTTGGTCGTGTTGAGGTCGACGGTGCTGGAGAACGGCAGGCCGAGGATGTCACGCGAGGTGACTTCGTCGTCCGTGTAGCCGAGGACGCCCGCGAGCGGGCCGGAGTCGGCCGCGGCGCGGAAGGCGTCGTTGACCTCCTCGACGGAGGGCTTGTCTTCGAGGCGGACGACGAGCTCGGTGAGCGAGCCGTTCGGCACGGGGACGCGAATCGCCATGCCGTCGAGCTTGCCGTCGAGCTGGGGCAGAATCTCGGTGGCCGCCTGCGCCGCGCCGGTCGTCGTCGGGACGATGTTCTCGGCGGCGGCGCGCCCGCGGCGCTGCTTCGCGTGGGGGCTGTCGATGAGGTTCTGGCTGCCCGTATAGGCGTGGACGGTCGTCAGGAGACCGTTCTCGATGCCGAACTTCTCGTCGAGCACCTTCGCGACCGGCGTGACGGAGTTGGTCGTACAGGAGGCGTTCGAGACGATGTCCTCGCCGTCGTACTCGTCGTGGTTGACGCCGTAGACGATCTGCTTGACCGGCTCGTCGCCCTTCGGCGGCGCGGAGATGACGACCTTGTCCGCGCCCGCTTCGAGGTGTGCGGAGGCGTCTTCCTTCGTGCGGAAGATGCCCGTACATTCGAGCGCCACGTCCACGTCGAGTTCGCCCCACGGAAGCTCCGCGGGGGACTGGACGTTGTAGAGGCTCACCGAGGTGCCGCCGATGGACAGCGAATCGCCGTCGCGCTCGACGCCGTCGAGTCGGCCCATGACGGAGTCGTACTTCGCGAGGTACGCCATGTCGTCGAAGTCCATGACGTCGTTGATGGCGACCAGTTCGACCTTCGGGTTGTCGAGGACGGCACGGAAGATGTTTCGGCCGATGCGGCCGAAGCCGTTGAGTGCCACCCGCACCACGTCCGATTCATCCACGTTCTCGCCCGCGCTGAGGTAGGATTTTTCACTCATGTTCGAGTAGTATCCGTATTGATATGCCGGGCGCAAGAGTATATCTGTTTCGGTAAATCCGACTGAATCGAACGTTACCTTTCATCAGCAATCAATATTGACACAGAAACAAACACAACTAATCAGACACGGACGAGAATTGACACGCCCGAACGGGGACGCACTGTCTGTCCGTAGACGGTCGCTCGCGGCCGAATACTGGCGATTCGCTGCCAGGTGACTGTCACAGGCAGAAACGTTTTATCCTCCGATTTCATAGCGGCCCCCATGGTCAGAGACGACCGCGACGACCCGTTCGACAACATCTTCGACGAAATCGAACGGATGATGAACGACATGACCGGAGGCGACGCCGGATTCGCCTCCGAGACCCACATCGACGTGTACGATGAGGGCTCTACACTCCGACTCGTCGCGGACCTCCCGGGCGTCGACAAAGACGCTATCGACCTCAAGTGCGACGGTGAGACGCTGACTATCAGCGCCGCCGGTGACCGCCGCGAGTACGACGAACGCATCCGCCTCCCGGCCCGCGTCGACGAGCACTCCGCATCGGCCACCTTCAACAACGGCGTCCTGCAGGTCACGTTCGACCGCGCCGAGGACTCCGCCGCAATCGACGTCGAGTAGCGACTCGACTTCGCGCGGCCCGCTCAGGACTTCTTTGCGACCCGCTCGACGAGCGCCGCCAGTCGGTCGAAAAAGCCGTCGTCGTACTTCGCGTCGTCGTCGATGGTCGGCCGGGCGTTCGTCTCCGAGACGACGACCCGGCCGTCGGATTCCAGCAGGTCAACCCCGAGATAGCGGATGCCCAACTCGTCGGCGACCGCTTCGGCGAGGTCGCGGTGTCGCTTCGGGAGGTCCGCCCCGACCGCCTCCGCGCCCCGGTGGACGTTGTGCTTCCAGCGCCCGCCGTCGCGCGCGCCCTCCGTCAGTCGGCGCTCCACCGCGCCGACCACCTCGCCGTCGAGCACCATCGCTCGGTAATCGCGGGCGTCCGGCAGCCACTCCTGAATCAGGAACGACTTGTCGCCGGTCGCCCGGAAGTCGTGGACGAGGCTCAGCACGTCCGCGTGCCCCGAAAGCGAGTCCGGGTCGTGGGCCTTGGCGATGCCGACGCCCCGCGTCGTGGAGTTCGGCTTGACGACGACCGGATAGTCGAGACCCGCGGACTCGACGGCGTCGAGCAGGTCGGACTCGTCGGCCGGGTTGGAGACGTAGACGCTCCGCGGAACCGGCACCCCGGCGCGTTCGAGCGTCGCGATGACGCCCGCCTTGTTCCGCGAGGTGAGCACGTCTTCGCGCGTGTTCACCCACGGGATGTCGTGTCTGGCGGTGACGACGCCGCCTTCCATCGGACGCGAGGGGTAGACGAAGCCGGCGTCGAACGACCCGGCCGGCGGCGTCGAGAGGTCGAGTGCGAACCCCTCGGCGGGGAGGTGACCCACGTCGATGCCGCGGTCGCCGAGCGGGCCGCGCATTCGCTCGAACGTCTCGCTGGAGGTGGTGACCGCCAACCGAAGCATACGCTACGAGGTGACGTCCCGGGGGAAAAATGATGGGTTCGAGGCGAGGCGCGTTCCGAACACGCGCCGGCGCGAGGTCGCGAACTTACGCGACGAGCAGCTCTTCGCCGCGCTCGACGACGATGCGGCACGGCGGCGACATCTTGTTGTACGCGCGGCGGAAGGCGTCCTTCGCGGTCGCGGCGTCCTCGACGTCGCAGTAGATGGTGAACACCGTCTCGCCCTTGGGGATGCGAGCGGCGGTCCCGACGACCTTCCCGAACGACTGGCGCATCCCGTCGGAGACACGGTCCGCACCCGCACCGGTCGCCTGCTTGTTCTCGCGGATGACGTGGTGCGGGAACTTGCGCAGAATCATCTTGTACTGCTTTTCGCCCGCGTGCTTGAGCATGAGGCGGTTGGCAGACAGACGCGCGGATTCGAGCGAACCGTGGCGAATCTGCACTTCCTCTTCGACCTTCAGGCTGATCTGGACGGGGTAGTCCTCGGGGTCGGCCTGCAGGTCGCCCATGTTGTGCTGTGCGATCTTCGAACCGGGGATACCCGTGATGTACTCGCGTCGGGTGTACGCCGGGCTCGTAATCTCCCGGTACATAGAGGCGGGTTTGTCTGACATGGTTACTTGTGAAACCGAAGGGTCAGGCGGGCTAAAAACGCTTCGAAGCTTCATTCGCCCGCCGCGGTCGTGTCAGGGGCTCGCACGTCGGTTCGCCGCGATGGGCCACCGAACCGCATTCGAGTCCCACCGGTCCCCGGCGGCGGGCGAGTCGACCCCTCGACCGGGAGACACGCTTATGCGCCGCCGTCGCTACGGTTCGGACCATGTTGCTCGTCTGCGACTGCATGGCTGCGGACGGCCCCGCGTACTTCACCGACGCGCTCGCCGACCTCGCCCTCGACGGCCGCGAGGGGACCGTTCACTCGCTCCCCAACGACGGCCTCCCGACGCTCTCGAACGTCGACGCCGTCGTGCTCACCGGGAGCACCGCGGGCGTCTACGAGGCCGACGAGCGCCCGTGGCTCGCCGACGCTCGCCTGCTCGTCCGCGACCTCGTCGCCCGCGAACTGCCCACGCTCGGCGTCTGTTTCGGCCACCAACTCGTCAACGACGCGCTCGGCGGCACCGTCGAGGCCGGCGACCAGCGCCGCGGCATCGCCGACGTTGACCTCGGCGACGACCCCCTGTTCGATGGCGTCTCCGGGCGCATTCCGATGGTCCACGGCGACTACGTCGTCGCCCCCGGCGACCGCATGGAGACCGTCGCCGCCGCGGACTACTACGACCACCTCGCGACGCGCCACGAGGACGCGCCCGTCTGGACGGTCCAGTACCACCCCGAGTTCACGGCCGACCTCCTCGACCGCATCGCCGACGACTTCGGCTGGCCCGACGGTGGCGCCGACCGCGACTTCGACGACGTGACGGCCGCTCGGACCGTCGAGAACTTCGTCGCCGCCGCCGGTCTGGACTGATTTAGGCCTCGTCGCCGGCCGCGCCGTCTTCTTCCGCTTCGGCCCCGTCTGAACCGCTGTTTTCGCCGTCGTCCTCCTCGACCGGAGGTTCGCCCGTCTCGGGGTCGAGCGCGACGAACTCCAGCCCCTCGCGGTCGAGCATGTCCGCCGCTCGCTCGGTCACCGAGGGAGCGACGAGGACGCCGCGAACCGGCTCGTCGTCGCCGAACTCCCGGTGGAGCGCGTCCACGTACCGTCGGAGCTGACTCGCCGCCGAGGGGCCGACGCGCCGGCGCTTCAACTCCACGACGACCGGGACGCCGTCGGCGTCCTCGCCGAAGATGTCGATTGCGCCCGCGTCGCTCTGCCGCTCGGTCTCGAGCGGCTCGAAGCCCGGTTCGAGGATGTCGGGGTCCGAGAGGATGTGCTGCCGCAGGTCCTCCTCGCTGCCGACCAGTTCGAGGTCGCTGCGGTCGTTCACGGCGTAGGCCGAACACTGCTCGACGCGCTCGAAGTGCACGTCGAGTCGCTCGTCGGGGCTCGTGCGCGTGCTCCGGACCCGAAGCCGGCCGTCGCGGACGCTCGCGGAGTGGGTACATCCCGGCGGTTGCCAGTTGACGGGCGTCCGTTTCTCGTCCGTGTGGACCAGAATCGAGCCGTCCGGCTTCAGGACGACGAGCCGGTCGCCGGGGCCGAGTTCGCTCGTCGCGCGGCCGTCGTAGTCGACCGTGCACCGACCGAACACGGTCACCATGTCGTCGCGCTCGAAGGCGGCTTCGAGGTGGACGAGGGCGTCGCGGTGCGTCGGCCGGTGGAGTGTGTTCACCGTCATCCGGGTGTCGTCCCGCGGTTCGTCGTCGCCGGGGATAAGCCCCGCGTCGCGCGTCGGGGCCGAGCGAGCGCCGCGGCGGCCACTCGTCGGTCGCTAGTCGCCGGTCTCCGGGTCGCTGGCAGGCTTATGTCATCTCCGTGCGTATATCTCCCATGGGCCCTGACTTCGCCGAACACAACCGAATCGAGATGCCGTCGGAGGAGATAGACCGCCTGCTCCGCGAGGAGGGCGTCGGCGTCCTCTCGCTCGCCGACGACGGCGTCGCCTACGGGATCCCCCTCTCGTTCGGCTACGACGCCGACCGGGGACGACTCTACTTCGTCTTCCTCCGCCCCGGCGAGTCCTCGAAGAAGGCCGACTTCGCCGAGCGGACCGCCCGCGCGAGCTTCGCCGTCTGGAACGCCCCCTCGCGGGACGAGTGGGAGAGCGTCGTCGTCGACGGCGAACTCCGCCGGGTCGACGACGGCGACTGGGACCGCGTCCACGACGTGCTCGAAGACAACGCGTGGTATCCGACTCTGTTTTCGGAGACGGAGCCGATGCAGGACATCCTCGGGTGGGAGCTTCGTATCGACTCCCGGTCCGGTCTCCAGCGCCGGGCGTGAGCGTCCCACCCGCTGATTCTCGGTCGCGAGCGCGTGCGCGCCGGTATCGTTATCGAAGGCGGGACCGTCTGGACGGCCAACCCATGCGACGGACGACGTTCGAGGAGGGAAGAAAGCTCGCGGCCGCGGTGCGGACGCCGAATCCGTCGCTCTCCGGTGTCGCCCGCGACGCGACCGAGGAGGTTCTCGAACTCGTCGACGCGCCGTTCCGGGACGTGGCCGACGCCCACGAGCGGCTGTCGGCGCTCGAATCGCTCCTGTACGAGCGCGGCGACCGCCGCGCCGCCTTCCTGACCATCTACGTCCGCGTCACCGCCGAGGTCGACCGCGGACTCGGCGGCGGCGAGTTCACCGACCCCGAGTGGGTCGCCGACTACCTCGTTACCTTCGCGGACCACTACCGCCGGGCGTTCCGCGCCTTCGAGCGCGGCGACCACGACGACGTGCCCGACCCGTGGCAACTCTCCTTCGAGACGGCGCTCGCCGGGGAGTCGCTCGTGGTGCAGGACGTGTTGCTCGGCGTCAACGCGCACGTGAACTACGACCTCGCGCTGGCGCTCCACGAGGTCGGCATCGACCCCGACCGCCCCGCGAAGTACGACGACCACCGCCGCATCAACCGGGTCCTCCGCCGCCTCGTCGACGAGGAACAGGACCTCATCGCCGAGCGGTACGCCGACGGCGTCGCCGACATCGACGAGTCGCTGGGTCGGCTGGACGAGGCGCTGTCGTTTTTCACGCTCCGCGAGGGGCGGCGGAACGCGTGGCGCGGCGCGGTCGCGCTGACCGACGGCCGGTTCCGCCCGGTCGAGCGCGCTGTCTACTGGTACCTGCGGAGCCTCACGATGGGCGCGGGCCACTTCATCCTCGCGCCGAGTTCGAACCCCGCGGTGCGCCGCAGACTGGCTCAACTCGAAGCCGGAGACGGGTCGAGTACTTAAACCTCCCCGGATAGCGCGGGCGGAGATACCTCCCGTTGTCCGTCGTCTATCGAAGTATGAACTCCTCTTCCGCTTTCGCCGCCCGTGGTGCATCGACGCTCGACCTGACCCGGCCCCAGCAGGTCGCCGCGGAGCCGTCGGCCGTCCTCTCTGCGCTCAGCGACGGCGACAGCCGGCGAATCCTCGCCGCCTGCGACGGGGCCCCGCGGACCGCGCAGGAGTGCGCCGAACTCTGCGACGTGCCGCTGTCGACGGTCTACCGGAAACTCGACCTGCTCACCGAGGCGTCGCTCCTCGACGAGCGACTGCGGATTCAGACCGCAACGCACCACCCGCGGGAGTTCGCGACCACCTTCGACACGCTCTCGGTTTCGTTCGACGACGCCGGCGTGTCGCTCGCGTTCCGGCAGGTCGCCACCGACGGCGGCGAAGACGGCGAGGAGGGGCGGTCGCGATGACGGCGACGCTCGCATCGCCGGAGGTGGACTGATGAGCGCCACGTCGCCGACGGACGACTACGAGTTCACGTGCTCGCAGTGCGGTGAGCGGTTCGCCGTCAACGACGGGATGCGTGCGGCGGTCCTCGAACGCGGCTGTCCCATCTGCGGGAGTCCGACCTCGACCGAGGCGTTCGCTCCATGTTCCGCGTGAGGTTCCATTCTTCTCTGTGCCCGGTTGGGACGTTCGCTCCACCGCGCCCCGGGCGTTCGAAAAACAGTAGGCTACATATACGTGTGCCACGCGTACTACGAACCACATGAGCGACAGCGCGGACTACACATTCGTCTGCCCGGAGTGTGCGGAGTCCATGCTGGTCAACGACTCCATGCGCGACGCCCTCCTCGAAAACGGCTGTGTCATCTGCAGCGCCGCGCTCACGCCGGACGCCTTCTCGACCGCCTGAGCGACTCGCGCCTGCGACCGACCCCGCCGATATCGCCCGGTTGGTGTCTCTCGGACACCGCCGAGAAGTAACAGTAATTACGTCGGCCGCGAGTCTGGTGGTACGAACCGATGTCTCTGGACCAACAGACCGAACTCTCGCCCGACGAGATACGCGAGGTCCTGTCCCGTCACGAGACGGGCGTCCTCTCGCTCGCGAAGGCGGACGAACCATACGCGATTCCAATCTCCTACGGCTACGACGGCGAGAGCGGTCGCTTCTATCTCCGTCTCGTCTCCACGCCCGAAAGCGAAAAGCGGCAGTTCCTCACGTCGTCCCCGCGGGCCCGACTCGTCGTCCACGAGTCGAACGACGGGAGCTACCGGAGCATCATCGCCGAGGGGACGCTCGAACGCGTCGACCCCGACGAGCTGACCGTCGAACGCATCGTCCAGTACGGTAAGGCCAAGCGACCGCTGTTCGAAATCTGGGGCGAGACGAAGCGCGACCTCGACATCCAACTGTTCGAACTCGACCCCGAGACGCTGGGCGGCCGGGCGGTCGAACTGGACGTCGCGGAGTCCGACCAGTAATGTCCGTGGTCGTCGCGTCCCGCGGCGAACACCGAGTCGCCCGCGCGTAACACGATGCCCGCCGGTATTCGCGCCACGGTCGAATTCGACTCGCCGTCGGTCTGTCCCGTCGCCTCGGTCGCTCACTCGACGGACTCCGTCGTCGATTCCGTCTCGACCAGCGTCGTCTCTACCCCGGGCGACGTCAGCGTCTCCGAGTTCGTCGTCGAGGCCGACGACCCTCCGGAGGCGTCCGCGCTCGAACCCATCTTCTCCTACGGCTCGAAGCACCTCTACCGCTACACCCACGACGGGAGCGCCGGCTGTCCGTGCGAGTGCCTCGGCGAGTTCGGCTGTCCGGTCGACCGCTACTTCGCCCAGCGCGGCAGTCTGACGCTCGTCTTCCACGCCGCCGACTACGAACAGTTGCAGGCCGTCATCGGCGAGCTTCGCGACCGCTTTCCCGGACTCGACATCAAGCGCCTCGTGCGCTCGCCCACCGGCGACGCCCCCGGCGACAGCGTCTTCGTCGACCGCGGGAAGCTCACGGCCCGTCAGCTCGAAGTCCTCCAGACGGCCTACGACATGGGCTACTTCGAGCGCCCGCGCGGAGCCAATGCGACCGAGGTCGCGGCCGAACTCGACATCAACCAATCGACGTTCTCGGAACACCTCGCCGCCGCCCTGACGAAACTGCTCGGCGACGTCCTCGAAGAGGGGTAGCGATTTCGCCGCCGCGGTCGGCGGCGGGGTGAGGGGATGGAGGTATATAAACGTCCCACGCTATCGTGGTTGTCCGTTGGTCCCGGTCCGCCGACTCTACAGAAGTATGAGTCAGGCTTCGCTCCCCTTCGCCGTTCGCTCCCCGACCGCCTCGTCCGAACCCCGCGTCGTCGACGACCACGCCGCCGTCGACGCGCTCTTTTCGCTTCTCGAAGACGACGACTGCCGATGCATCCTCGACGCGACCGACGGCGTCGCCCGCTCGGCGAGCGAACTCTCGGAGGCGTGCGACCTCCCGCTCTCGACGACGTACCGAAAACTCGACCCGCTCGTGGACGCCGGCCTCCTCTCGAAGCGCCTGCGCGTTTCCCGGTCCGGCAGCCACACCGCCGAGTACGAACGCACCGTCGACGACGTGACCGTCTCCGTCACCCCGTCGGGGGTCGAGGTCCGCGTCTCGCACCGCGACGTGGCGACGTCGGCGTCGGTGACGGTCTGAGCGGCGCACTCGCGCTTTCGTTCGCCGGCTTCGCCGCCGGCCGCGTCGAATCGGCCGCGAGTCACTGCGCCTACTTAAGATTCTACTCGTCGTATGGTTGTCGTGTATTCCAACCGTATTCCCGTCCTGATTGTCGCGGTTCTCGTGCTCCTCGCCGGCTGTACCGGCGGCGCGGACGTTGCGCCGGGCGCCCAGACCGACGACATCGACGAGCCCGATGGAGGCGGCGACAGCGCGGACTCCGACGCGAGCGGAACCGACGACTTCGAGTTGAGCGACCCCGAGCGTGTCCTCCGCGACGCCGGGAGCTTCACCGTCAGTTGGTCGTACACCGGCGTCGACGCGAACGGCGTCGAGACCGAAGTCACCCGCGAGTTCTACGCCGACCTCGAAGCCGAGCGGTCGTACAGTCGAACGACCTCGGCGACCGACGGCCAGCCCGACTCGGGAGCCGTCGAGCAGTACGTCGCCGACGGCGTGACGTACGTCCGGATTGGCGACGGCGACGAGGCCACGTACACCTCGTACGAGGGGTCGATGGAGGTTCTCACCACCGCCATCGCGCTCTCGCAGGCTCGCGCGTACGGCGCTGACGACGACCTGACGTTCGCCGGCACCGAGACGTTCGACGGGGTGTCGGTCGAGCGCTACGAGCTATCGACCGCGAGCGAGGCGCTGATTCTCGCCGGGTCGGCCGCGGCGCAGGGCGACCCCGGGAATCTGGAGGTTACGAACTTCGAGTACGCCGTCCTCGTCGACGAAGACGGCCTCTCGCGCCACGAATCGTGGGCGTTCTCGGGGCGGATGGACGACGGCACCGAGGTACGCGGCTCGTGGGAGTACTCGCTTACGGGCGTCGGTTCGACGACCGTCGACGAACCCGCGTGGCTCGACGAGGCGCGGGCGTAAGCGGAGCTTTGACTCTCACTCTCGGTCTGAAAATGGGTAGTTCTCCCGGATTTGAACCTCACTCGCAAATCGGAGATTTGCTCGCTGGTTCAAATCAGTCCGGCGTCGTTTCTTCGATTCTTCGCTCCGCTCAGAATCTCAGAATATGCCGCCTCCCGGATTTGAACCGGGGACAGCTCGATCTTCAGTCGAGTGCTCTCCCAGTCTGAGCTAAGGCGGCGCGATTCGACAGACGCGCAGGAGCGAAAAAACCATTTCGAATTGCGACGCTACGAGTCGCCGTACTCCGATTGCTCCCATCCCGTCACGTCGCTCGGAATGAGTTCGCCGTTGACGTGCCACTCGCGCGGGCGGAACGAGATACCGAGCAGGGTCGCGTAGAACCCGGCGACGAAGGCGACGACGATGTTTCCGGGGACGCCGCCGACGCCGGCGCTCCCGACGAGCGTCGCCCCGTCCGTGTACGCCGTGAGCTGGATGACCCACGCGACGAGCATCACGACGAACAGCGGGAGGTACACCCGTCGGAGCCGGTGGGCAAGCGCCTCCTCGAAGGGTATCTTCATGTTCGGCGTACGGTAGTCCTCCCCGAGTTTCTCCCGCCAGTCCTCGTCGAGGACGCCGCCGTCCGGGTCGAGCGCGTAGGCCCAGACGTTCTGCTGAATCATCCGGACCCGAGAGCGCCAGATGTCGTACGCGCGGAAGCGCCGCGCCTCGATACAGAGGAAGATACTCAGCGTCACTACCCCGAGGAGGATGATGTAGTGCGGGTGCGTTTGTGCGGAAAACGACCACGTCAGAATCCCGGCCATCAGCGTAATCGCCCAGTTACTGGTCCGGTCGAGCCGCTCGCGCCACGACTTCATCCGGTGTATTTCGCCCCGGTAAAGGTGCGCAAACGACGAGCCAGGGCCCATCGTCTCGTCGAAGACGCCCGCGCCGATATGGGTGTCGTCTATTCCCGCGGGAGGTTCCAGCTCCCCGTCGTCGGACATTGTTGTTCGTTTGATGCACAACTACGAGAGGATAAGAGCCTTCTGGGTTCGACAGGTTCGTGACGCCCGGTCGGGACTGCGTCTACTCGAGGCGGGGGGTCCTACAGCACAGCCTCACGGCTCAGGGGTGCGTAAAAAAACTCTCAGAAATCGATTCGTCTGTCTGCTGAATTCGGAAACCGAATTACAGGCGCGTGACGTTCGTCGCGCGCGGGCCCTTGGGGGCCTGTTCGATGTCGAACTCCACTTCCTGACCCTCTTCGAGGTCCGGACCGCCAACATCTTCCATGTGGAAGAACACGTCGTCGTCCGCGTCGTCAGTAGAGATGAAACCGTAGCCGCCAGTGTCGTTGAAGAAGTCGACCTTACCTTTCGCCATTGCAACTGTACAACGACCCTGCGGACGGATAACCCTTCCGCATGTCTGTGACTCAGTCACCCGGTCGCCGAAACGCCGTCGCTCGCGGTCGTGAAAAACGGAGGAAAGTTCGTCAGTTTGTGAATGTACTGCGGTGAACGGAAGCCTGCTTAGAGGCGGGTGACGTTCGTCGCGCGCGGGCCCTTGGGGGCCTGCTCGATGTCGAATTCGATTTCCTGACCCTCTTCGAGGTCCGGACCGCCAACATCTTCCATGTGGAAGAACACGTCGTCGTCCGCGTCGTCAGTAGAGATGAAACCGTAGCCGCCAGTGTCGTTGAAGAAGTCGACCTTACCTTTCGCCATTGCCTTTGCATCCAGCGACCTCACGCGCATAAGTCTTCTGAAGAACGCCGCAGGTCTCTGTGGTGCTGTGTGTTCGAGTCTACGGGTCTGAGCCGCTGAACTCGGGCGTTGTTCCGATTGGTCGTTGAGAACTCGACTGCCGCCTTCCGAATTTGAACCTCACTCGCTCGCTCACTTTGTTCGCGTCGCTCGCTGGTTCAGAATCCGGGAGGCGACATTTTCACTGCTCACGACTCGGTTGCAACGCTCTCTCGGTAGTTCGCAGGAAAATGCCGCCTCCCGGATTTGAACCGGGGACAGCTCGATCTTCAGTCGAGTGCTCTCCCAGTCTGAGCTAAGGCGGCTCGCACTCTTCCGAAGCCGGACCGCATCAAAAAGACTTTCGAATCGCCCGTCGGCGCTGGGTCAGCGGTGCCGGCCGCCCGTCGCGCTCGCCCGCGCCCGCTCCGTCCGCGACCGAATTCCCTTGAGCATCTTCCGCTCCATGGCGAACTGGACCGGCTCGACGACCAAGCGGTTCATCGCGCGCCCGCGGAGCGTCTCCGACCGGCCGCGGTATCTGATGATCAACCGCGTCGCGCCGGGAGCCACCTCGTGCAACGCGAACGTCCATACCGCCGCGCTCTCACCGGTCTCCCAGCCCGGCGCACTCAACACGAGCGTCCGCTCGGGTTCGACCAGCGCGACCCGGAACGACGGCGCGCCCGAGCCCGGCGGGCCGAGTCGTATCTCGTCGCCCACGTCGAGCCGCTGGTGTTGCGGGAGGATTTGGTCCGCGTTGTGAATCTGCAGGCCGAACAGGTTCTCCAATCGCTCGTAGCTGTAGAAGCCGCCGCGGTCCTGCCCTAACTGGACGAGCCACGGCCAGACCGCCCGCGCGGGGGCCGCAATCGTAATCGCCCGCGTCGAGGTGACGTCCGCGTCGCCGACGAAGTCGTCGCCGGGGAGCCAGCCCGTCGCCTCATCGTCGGTGGTCCCCCAGCGCCTGTGCCACGGTCGAACCGCGAGGAGGTACGTCCCGACGACGCCGATTCCCGCGAGACCGAGTGCCCGGATGAGTCGTCTCGTGCCCATTGCCTTCACCGTTCGTTCGCCCTTCGTGAGGGGGTGAGATAACCCTACCTCCGGGGTTCCGCGACCCACGCGACCGCGACCCAGAGCGCCCCACCCACGACCGCACCGAGGAGGTTCGCCCCCGCATCGGCGACGCCGAACGACCGGTACGGCAGCACCGCCTGCACGAGTTCGATACCCGTCCCGAACGCGGCGGCGACGACGACGGCTCCAACGACTTCTTTGCGTTCCCTGGCGCGCACCGCGGACGCGAAGGCGAGCCCGAGACCAGCGTACCCGGCCGCGTGGACCCACTTATCGAGGCCGACGAGTCCGAGCGGACCCATCGGTGCGAGACTCCCCGGCGGCGTCGGAACGATTGATGCCACGAGGACGACGAGCGCGTAGCCGAGCGCGACGGCCGCCCGCCGAGGGGTCTCACGGAGCCGCGCGACTGTGTTCACTACTCGGTTGTGGGTTCGTGTTGGGCTAAAAGGGTTCGCGTCCTCGTGGCTCTGAGCGCTATCACACAGAACTAAATGGTCCGTAGATCAACACTTCCGGGACGACTGTGTCACAGATGCTCCCCCGCTGGTTCACCTCCAAATCGTTCGCAGTACAGCTCATCATCCTCGCGTTGGTCTTCGACCCGCTCGGGTTCGTCGGCGGCTACCTCCTCGCCCCGTCGCTGGGTGTCGAACCGCTCCTCGGTGGTGCGTACGGCCTCGTCGCCGCCAGCGTCCCGATGTCGCTTTTGGTGATGCAACGGAGCGCGTGAGTCGGCTCGGGCGGATTCGAACCGGACCGAGACTCGCTGCGCTCGTCTCGTAGGGTTCAACCGCCCTCGCGGCAGAAAATCACGCTCGCTGCGCTCACGGATTTCATGGGCTCGGGCGGATTCGAACCTCGGTCGCAACTCTGCGAGTTGCTCCCTGATTCGAATCCTTGTCGCCCACTCAGCCGACACAGACTCCTCGCTACGCTCGTCGTACTGTGTCGTCAGAAGTGGGCTCGGGCGGATTCGAACCACCGACCTCAGCCTTGTAAAGGCCGCGTCATAACCAACTAGACCACGAGCCCTGCATCTCAATCGAACCGGTTCGCGCTCATAACGGTTTTCGTTTCGACCGGTCCCCGGAACCCTTAGACCCGCGGCGACCGTCACGTCCGGCAATGACCTCCCGCGCGCGAACCGCGCTGCTCGTCGTCGCCGTCGTCGTCGCGGTCGCGAGCGTCGCGTACCTCACCAACCCCGCGGTCGTCCCCGGCTCGACCGACGACTACGAACGGACCACGCTCACCGTCGTCGACGACGAGACCGGAGAGACGCTGGCGACCGTGGACGCCCGCGTCGCCGACACCCGCGCCAAGCGCTTTACCGGCCTGAGCGACACCGAGTCGCTCGCCGAAAACGAGGGGATGTGGTTCGTCCACGACTCGTCTGGCACCTACGCCTACGTGATGCGCGACATGGACTTCCCGCTGGACATCGTCTTTGTCGCCGAAAACGGCACCATCACGCGCATCCACCACGCCGAACTCGACCCCGAGGGAACGAGCGAGTCCGACCTCACCCGCTACCGCGGAACCGGGAAGTACGTCCTCGAACTCCCGTACGGGTACACGAACGAGACCGGCATCGATGCGGGAGACCGGGTCGAAGCCGAGTAGATGCGAAACACCCGAAGGGCCGGCGACCGTTGACCCCACTATGACAGCACACGTCGCGGCGCTCTCGGAACTCGAAGGCTGGCGCGCCGAGGGGTTCGCCGCACGAGTCCACTATCGCGGGGCGGACGACGCCTACAGCATCGAGTACTACGAACCGTCCGACTGCGTCCTCTACTGGAAGGTAAAAGGCGACGGCGAGGTCGCGGTTCCCGTCAGTCGCGACACGGTCCCAGACCCGCTTCGCGAGCGCGTCCGGCAGGACCTCGTCGAGGCGGGCATCGACCCCGACGTCGAAGACCGAGTGGTCTGAGCGCCCCGGACGCACCCGACTCGGCCCCGCCGGTCGGAGTTGCAGTACGTCACGAATGCTGATACGTAGTTGGTATGTATCTCACAATATCTGTATTTGTCCCGACGTGTTGTAGTTGAGAGGGTGTCATGTCAACTCGACTCACGAGGAGAGGGGCGCTTCGCGGACTGGGTCTCGCCGCGCTTCCGGCGCTCGCGCCGGGTGTGTTGCAACTGAGAACCGGCGAGGAGGTGCTTTCGGGATGTGCGAGCGTCACCGAACCGGGTCGGTACTACCTCGATGGCAACCTCGACTGTCTGGAGGTTCTCGCCGACGACGTCCGAATCGATGGCCGGGGGCACGCCGTCGTCGGCGAGACGACGATTTCGGGCAGTCGCGTCTCGATAGCCGACATCGTGCTGACGAAGGGCGGTCGAATCACCGATTCGAGCCGGGTGTCGATAGCGAACTCGCAAGTCGTTGGCCATCCGGACGATTGGAGGCCACAGTTCGTCGTCGCGGACTCGTCGCGCTGTGCGGTGACGAACACGAGCTTCTTCACGCCGAGCGTCAGGGGCGTGGTTCTCGACCGCGTAGTGCGAACCCGGTTCGAGTCGTGTACGCTCATCAGTCCGGTCGTGCTCACGCTCACGGATTCGCACCGAAACGAGTTCGTCGACTGTGAGTTCAGAACCGACACGCTTCAGGTCTCTCTGTATGGGAGCACGCAAAACAGCTTCCAACGAAACCTCGTCGACGGAGAGGGCCCCGGCTTCCGACTCCGCGACAGCCATCGAAACCGCTTCGTCGAAAACGAGGTCCGCATCATCATCGCCGGGTTCGAACTCGCTGGAAGCGACCGCAACGTAATTCGTAAGAACGTCGTGACGACCGGCCTCCTTGCCCACGGCGTCACGCTGGACGACTCTCATCGCAACCGACTCGTCCAGAACGACCTCTGCGGCGTCAGCCAACAACCGGTCGTCGAATCCGGCGGCTCGACCGGGAATACGGTCCAGAACGCCTCGTGTTAATCTACCGGCGGGCCGCTCCCCCACCCGAGTACTTTACTGCGAGCGCCCCCTGAACCGTTGTCGTGCCCCCTGATATCGACGACGACGACCCGTTCGAGGACCAACGAGCGCGGGTCGACAACCCGATGCGGCGGCTGTTCGCCGAGTACGGCCGCGAGAACACCTTCGAGTTCGTCGTGGGCGTCCTCGCGAGCGTCGCCGCCCGCGTGCTCGATCTCATGCCGCCGGTCATCCTCGGCCTCGCCATCGACGCCATCATCCGGCAGGACAAGTCCTTCGCGGCCGGGTTTCCCGTCCTCCCCGAGGCGTGGATAGCGCCGTACGTCCCCGCGACCAGAGACGGTCAGTTCTTCTTTGCCGTCGGCATCATCGTGTTCAGTTTCACCGCCGGCGCGCTGTTCCACTGGCTCCGAAACTGGGGCTGGAACGCCTACGCCCAGCAGATTCAACACGACGTCCGGACCGACACCTACGACCGGATGCAACTGCTCAACATGGACTTCTTCGCCGACAAGCAGACCGGCGAGATGATGTCCATCCTCTCGAACGACGTGAACCGGCTCGAACGGTTCCTCAACGACGGGATGAACTCGTTTTTCCGCCTCTCCGTGATGGTCGTCGCCATCGCGGTGGTTCTCATGTCGTACAACTGGCAGCTCGCCCTCGTCGCCCTGTTGCCGGTCCCGCTCATCGCGCTGTTCACGTGGAAGTTCGTCGATATCATCCAGCCGAAGTACGCCGACGTGCGCTCGTCGGTCGGCAAACTCAACTCCCGGTTGGAGAACAACCTCGGCGGCATCCAAGTCATCAAGACGTTCAACGCCGAACCCCACGAGTCCGACCGCGTCGACGGCGTCTCGATGGACTACTTCGACGCCAACTGGGACGCCATCAACACCCGCATCAAGTTCTTCCCCGCGCTCCGAATCCTCGCGGGCATCGGCTTCACCCTCACCTTCGTCGTCGGCGGCCTGTGGGTCATCAACGGACAGGGCCCCGGTCCCTTCACCGGCGACCTCGCGGTCGGCGAGTTCGTCACCTTCATCCTGCTCACCCAGCAGTTCGTCTGGCCGCTCGCCCAGTTCGGGCAGATTATCAACATGTACCAGCGTGCCCACGCCTCCAGCGCCCGTATCTTCGGCCTGATGGACGAGCCCGCGCGGCTGGCCGAACAGCCCGACGCGCCCGACCTCGCCGTCTCCGAAGGCCGCGTCGAGTACGACGACGTGACCTTCGGCTACGGCGACGGCGAGACCATCGTCGAGGACATCTCCTTCGAGGTCGACGGCGGCGAGACGCTCGCGCTCGTCGGCCCCACGGGCGCCGGGAAATCGACGATTCTCAAGCTCCTGATGCGCATGTACGACCCCGACGAGGGGCACGTCAACATCGACGGCCAAGACGTGCGCGACGTGACCATCTCCAGCCTCCGGGAGTCCATCGCCTACGTCAGCCAGGAGACGTTCCTGTTCTACGGGACCGTCCGCGACAACATCACCTACGGCACGTTCGACGCCGACGACGAGGCGGTCGTCGCGGCCGCGAAAGCCGCCGAGGCTCACGAGTTCATCTCGAACCTCCCCGAGGGGTACGACACCAAGGTCGGCGAGCGCGGCGTGAAGCTCTCGGGCGGCCAGCGCCAGCGCGTCTCCATCGCCCGCGCCATCCTGAAGGACCCGGACATCCTCGTCCTCGACGAGGCGACCTCGGACGTTGACACCGAGACGGAGATGCTCATCCAGCGCTCGCTGGACGAACTCACGGCCGACCGGACGACGTTCAGTATCGCCCACCGCCTGTCGACTATCAAGGACGCGGAGCAAATCGTCGTCCTCGAAGACGGGCGCATCGTCGAGCGCGGGGCGCACGACGACCTCCTGTCCGAAGACGGTCTCTACGCCCATCTCTGGGGGGTTCAGGCGGGCGAAATCGACCAACTCCCCGACGAGTTCGTCGAGCGCGCCGCCCGCCGGCAGGCCGAGGTCGACGCCGGCGACGACTGAGGCTTCGCGTACCACTAAGGAGGGGGCAAACACTTCTTTCGGCATGCGACTCTCCGAAGCCACTTGGACCGAGGTCGCTGACCTCGACGGCGACCTCGCGCTCCTCCCGGTCGGAAGCACGGAACAGCACGGCCCGCACGCGCCGCTCGGCACCGACGCGCTCAACGCCGAATCGGTCGCCGAGGTCGGTGCCGACGCGTTCGACGGCGAGGTCGTCGTCGGCCCGACTATCCCGGTCGGCGTCGCCGAGGAACACCGCGCCTTCGACGGCACGCTCTGGGTCTCGCCGGACACCTTCCGCGCGTACGTCCGCGAGACTATCGAATCGCTCGCCCACCACGGCTTCGACCGCGTCGTCGTCGTCAACGGCCACGGCGGTAACATCGACGCGCTCGCGGAGCTCTGCCGGCGCGTCTCGCGGACGGGCGACGTCTACGCGGTCGCTTTCACGTGGTTCGACGCCGTCGGCGACCACTCCTCGGACATGGGCCACGGCGGCCCGCTAGAAACCGCCTTACTCCGCCACACGCACCCCGAACTGGTCCGTGAGGACCGAATCGACGAGGCCCGCGATGGAGGTGCCGACCGCTGGGGCGAGTGGGTCTCGGGCGTCAACCTGGCCCACGACTCCGACGAGTTCACCGACAACGGGGTCGTCGGCGACCCAGCCGAGGGCGACGCCGAACGCGGCGCGGAACTGGAATCGCTCGCGGCCGAGGCGCTCGCGTCGCTCCTCGACGCGGTCGAGCGCCGGCAACTCGACTGAACGGCCCGCGAACCGGCTGACGTTTGGCGGGTTACTCCCCGTCTTCTTCGTCCTCGTCGTCGGCCGCTGCCGGCTCCGCCGCGTCGGTGAGCGCGCCGCGGAGCTGCGGCATCGTGTTGGTGAGTTCCCCGACGAGTTCGTGGGCCTCCTCGACCATCTCGATGAGTTCTTCGAGCTCTTCGATGGCTTCTTCGAGGTCCTCGGGGTCGTCGAACGCCTCGGCGCGCTGGCCGATGACGTACCACTTCTTGGCCTGTCGGACGTGTTCGGCCGCACCCTCGACGTTGAGCGAGGAGCGAAGGCCGTTGAGGACGCCGAGGACGTTGTCGGCGTCGGCCTCCCACACGTCGTCCGGGTCGGGAAGCACCGACCGGGCCTCGCCGAGGTGTTCCTCGACGTCGGTGCGCATCTCCGCCGCCGCCTCTCCGAACAGGTCGTCGTCGTCGAGCGTGCTTTGACTCATGCCCACACGTTCGGCGCGCGGGGGTTTAAAAACGACCCCGAAAGTGAAAGTGAAATCGAACGACTCCGCGCTCGTCGCGGGTGGATTCTCAGTCCACGTCGCCGAGGTAGACCGCGTCGTGTCCGTCGCCCATCTCGTCGGGGCCGACGTCCCGAAGTCGGTCGCCGAGCGGGCCGGGGAAGAACCGGACCTCGCCGAGTTCGTCGAGGGGGAGCCACCGCACGCCCACCTGAACCGAATCTCGCTCTGTCGGGTCGTCCGGGTCCTCGCTCACTCGTTCGCACCAGAAGAAATGGTCCACTTGGTGGCCGTCGTCGCCTCTGTCGTCGTAGTGCGTCGAGGGAACGAAGTCCCTGACGAACGCGAGCGACCCGACGGCGACTTCGTAGCCTGTTTCCTCGTACACTTCCCGGCGGACCGTCTCCGCGAGCGACTCACCGCGCTGTTGGCCGCCGCCGGGTGCGACGTACCAGTCCTCGCCGTCGGTACGGTACCGAATCGTGAGGAGTTCGCCGTCGCGGACGACGAGTCCGCGGGCGGCGCTTCGCGGCCGGCTCATTCGACCGACACGAGCTTCATCAGCGGGTAGCCGTCTTCCATCTCCATGCGCGTCCGGACGCGAACGCCCTCGTAGTCGATTTCCATCTCGACCTCCATGAACCGGCCCGTGAGTTCCGTGTAGTCGGCGGCCGACTCGGCGAGTTCGGCTTCCAGCGCCCCGTCGAGGATGTGCACGGAGACCGACTCGCAGTACGGTTGGTTCTCGATGGCCTCGGCCATGGCCCGTTCGAGGCTCCGGGCGCTGTCGGGCGAGACCGGCGTCCCGGCGAACTGGTGGTAGAGCGTTCCGAACTTGATGCCCGCCTCGAAGCAGGCCGTCTGCGGGTCTGTGACCATGCCCGGAACTCCGTCGCCCTCGGGTAAAGTTCGGCGGTTTGAGGGGTCGCGCGAGCGCGAACCGGTCCTTACTTAGCCTCTCTTGTTAGAACTTACACCGAATGGACCAGCCGGTTTTGCTGACGGGGGCTGGCGGGCGCGTCGGCCAGGCGATACTAGGGCACATCGGCGACGCCTACGACTGGCGGCTGCTGGACCGCGAGCCACTCTCCGACGAGAAGATACCCGACTCGGTCGACCCCACGGAGGTGTACGTCGCCGACGTCACCGACGAGACCGCCGTGCGAAACGCCATGGACGGCGCCGAGGCCGTCATCCACCTCGCGGGCGACCCGCGTCCCGAAGCGCCGTGGGACAGCGTCCTGCGGAACAACATCGACGGCACCCAACAGATGTTCGACGCCGCCGTCGACGCGGGCGTCGAGAAGTTCGCGTTCGCCTCCTCGAACCACGCCGTCGGCGCGTACGAGACGATGGACCGGACCCCGGACATGTACCGTCCGCACCACGAGTTCCGACTCGACGGGACCGAACTCCCGCGTCCGAGTAACCTCTACGGCGTGAGCAAGGCGGCCGGCGAGACGCTCGGCCGGTACTACCACGACCACCACGACATCTCGGTCGTGAACGTCCGCATCGGCAACCTCACCCAGCACCACCCGCCGAAGGAGTACGAGCGCGGCCAGGCGATGTGGCTGTCGTACCGCGACTGTGCGCACCTCTTCGAGTGCTGTATCGAGGCCGACTACGACTACGAAATCGTCTACGGTATCTCCGACAACGACCGGAAGTACTACTCCATCGACCGCGCCCGCGCGGTGCTCGGCTACGACCCGCAGGACAACTCCGCCGAGTTCACCTTCAAGGGCGAACCGCTGGACGAGGCCTGATTGCGTCGTCGGAACCCCGATTTTCGACCCCGTTGAACGCCGATTCTTCAGATGAGTCGTCGTGTGAAACAGCCGGTCAGGAGGCGTGCGAACGTGACGGGAGAATACTTATAGAAATACGACGATAATGTATACGAAATGTCATCACTCAGTTCCACCGCGGAGGGAGCAGGAGTTTCGCTCCGCAACGCGGTTTTACTCCTCTGCTCCCTGTTCATCTTTCACCTCGGGAGGGGATGGGCGCGGGGACTCGTCGAAGGGAACTACCTGCTAGGTATCGTCGGCTTGCTCATCGCCCTCGCCCCGGTCGTCTGGCTACTGCTCGTCATTCGAGAGGCGTATTTCTGAAACGATATCGTCACCAACGACGTTCGGCATCTCTCTCTTCTCACTCGAACAGGCCGCTCACGTCGTCTTCGCGCCGCCGCCGACGGCGGACGTGCTCACTCAATCGCTGAAACACCAGCCCGCGCTGGGCCTCGTTGCGCACGAAGTCGAACACCATCGCCGTGAACTGCGTCTGCGCCCCGTCGGCGACCTCGTCGCGGGCGTACGCGACCGCGTCGGCGACGATATCCTCGTCGTAGCCGTCGAGTTCTTCCGCGAGCGTCTCGGCCGCGACGGCGACCGCGTCGAAATCGAGGTCGTCGTAGGTGACGACTCCCCCGTCGAGTCGGAGCGCGAGCGGGTCGTCGGCGACGGCGGGGTCGGCTTCGAGTCGTGCGAGAAACGTCCGAACGCCGGCGAGGTCGACGCCGCGGTAGTCGTCGCCGAGGCCGTCGAGGTACTCCCGCGCGCTCCGGGCGAGGCCGACCGCGCCCGAGTCGTTGCCGTCGCGGGCGTGATGGACCGCCGCGGTGAACTGGATGAGGCCGTGGAGGAACCGCTCGTCGTCGCCCCCGCGGTCGAGCGAGAGCCACGTCGCCTCCCACGCGCCGTGGGCCGCCCGGTACGCGCCCGCGTTGTAGATGGCGACGCCTGCGCGAAGCGAATCGTCCATGCGAACCGTTCGCCGTCCACGAGTAAAGATTTCGCGAAGAGCGGGCTCTCCCGCCGCAGGCCTTGCATACTTATGCCTCTCGAGAACATATGTGGTATGATAGCATATGAATGCCCTCGAAACCCTCGTCCGAGGTGTCGTACGATGACCCAGTCCCCGGTTTGTATCCGCTGCGGTGAGCAGTACCTGTTCACGCGGGCGTACAAAGGCAACTACTGTCGGGACTGCCACGGGTCGTGGGCCACCAAGCCCCGGTCCGAGGAGACGCCTCGCCCCCGTCCACAGCGGCCGCGCACGACCTCGTCGGTCCGCCGCCGCGAGGACGACGAGCGGTCGCCCGGCCTCGAACCGCCCTACGACGAGGCGTAAGCTCGTTTTTCCGGCCAGACTGCCGAGTGCGCTCGGGGGTCCGGGTTCGGTTTCGTCAACCGCTACGTTCGTACCCGCGACGGGTAGGCTCCCGTTAGCGACGGTTAGGGGACGCGTTCGCCCCGCGGATTGACCCGACCGGTGACTCTATACGCCGCCCGGACGAGCGCTATCGAAATGTCGTCCGAGTCGATTACCGTCCATCTCGTCGGGGACTCTACCATGGCCGATAAGGATGCGAACGAGCGTCCCGAAACCGGCTGGGGAATGCCCTTCGCCGACCGCTTCGACGACGCCGTCGCGGTGGCGAATCACGCCCGAAACGGCCGGAGCACCCGCACGTTTCTGGAGGAGGGTCGCTGGCGTCCCGTCGTCCGGCAGTTGACCGAGACCGACTACGTGTTCGTCCAGTTCGGCCACAACGACGAGGTGCCGTCGAAGGAACAGCACACGACCGAGGAGGCGTTCGTCGACAACCTCCGGAAGTTCGTCGGCGAGACGCGCGAGCAGGGGGCGACGCCCGTGTTGCTCACCTCCATCGCGCGCCGTCACTTCGACGACGGCGTCCCGAAGGACACCCACCACGAGTACGCCGACCTGACGAGAGCCGTCGCGCGCGACCGCGACGTGCCGTTTATTGACATGGACGAGCGAACGCGGTCGCTCTTAGAGGAACTCGGCCCCGCGGATTCGACGGCGCTCTACAACCATCTGGAGCCGGGCGAACACCCGAACTATCCCGATGGAATCGCCGACGACACGCACTTCAGCGAACACGGAGCGCGCCGCATGGCCGACCTAGTGCTCGACGGGGTCGAAGAAGTGGACCTCGGACTGGCCGCCCACGTCGAGTTCTGACGTAGTGGTGAACCCGGTCGCGCCGAAGTCACTCCCCGTTCAGGTTTCCGTACGGAGAACGTGGACTGACCCGAGAGAACAGAAGGCTCTCGAAGGTTAGTTCCCAGAGAGAAACGTCCTGACGGAGATTTGAACTCCGGTCCCTGGCTCCGCAAGCCAGGAGGATAGTCCACTACCCTATCAGGACTGTCTTGCTGCATTCTTCGGTACTCGACGGTTACTTAAGACGGTTACGATGTGAACTCCCAGTGAACCGCGGGACCACGGCACGAGGCTGGCGTCGAACGCCGGGCACGGAACCCGGTCTCCGGCGTGAACGACGACCGTTTCTCACGCCGTCTCCGGCGCGTTTCCGCCGCCGCGGCGACCGTGCGTACCGCACGCAAAGGACTTTTTCGCCGGCGAGCCTAGCCTCGTGTGTGAACCGACGCGCGCTCCTCCTCGGAACCGCCGGACTGTGTGCCTCGCTCGCGGGGTGCGCGAGCGGCGACGACGCGGCGGAGCAGTCGGCGGCGAGCACCGAGACCGGAACCGCGTCGCCGACGCCGACGGAGGCCCCCCGCCGTCCGCGACTCGTCGGGCGCTCGTTCACGCCCGTCCGCGCCGACGCCTGTCCGGCCGACGGGGCGCTCGCGACCGAGACCGAGACCGGGTTCTCGGTCGTCGGCTGTGTCTCGGGGGCGACCGAGTGTACCATCGCCCGACTCGCGCGGGCCGACTACGACGCCGACGCGGACACGGCCACGCTCGTCGTCGAGGCCGTCGAGCGGACCGACGTGAAGAACTGCGCCGAATCGCCGGTCGCCCGCGGCTACGAGGCGACGCTCAGGTTCGAAAGCGGCCTCCCCGGTCGGGCGGTCGTCGTCCACGACGACGCCGACGGTCGCCGCGAGGTCGCCCGCGTCGACGCGGACGCCTGACGGTCCGAAGGTTCAAATCCGAGGCCGCGGCCACCCCCGCTATGTCGTTCGATTCGCGCGGCCGGTTCGGCGGTCCAATCCGGAGGAAAACAACGCTTAAGCGCCGCCCTTCCCTGTTCGTCCATAGTATGAGTACGACGTTTGGTCTGCCGCGACGCGCGCGCTTCGTTCCGGGAGGTGACGCCTGATGGGCGTCATTCGGGAGGTCTACGACGACCTCGACACCGATGTCGAGTTCGAGAAGTTCGAGGCGGCGGTCAACGACAAGGTCGAACAGATGGGCGGCCTCGCCGACGAGGAGACGGCGGCGATGCTCATCGCCCACGAACTGCGCGACGAGGAGGTCAACGGCATCGCCGACATCGAACCGGGCATGGAGGACGTGAAATTCCTCGCCAAGGTCGTCAGCATCGGCGAGGTCCGGACGTTCGAACGCGACGGCGAGGACGAAGACGGGCGGGTCGTCAACATCGAGGTCGCCGACGAGACCGGCCGCATCCGCGTCTCGCTGTGGGACGAGATGGCCGCCGGCGCGAAGGAGAACCTCGAAGTCGGAACCGTCCTCCGCATCGGCGGTCGCCCGAAAGACGGCTACAACGGCGTCGAGGTCAGCGCGAGCAAGGTCGAAGAGGACCTCGACGCCGAGGTCGACGTGCAGGTGCTCGACACCTACCGCGTCGAAGACCTCGCGCTCGGCCTCTCGGACGTGAACCTCGAGGGCAAGATTCTCGACACCGGAACCGTCCGGACGTTCGACCGCGACGACGGCACCGAGGGCCGCGTCTCGAACCTCTCCGTCGGCGACCCGACCGGTCGCGTCCGCGTCACGCTCTGGGACGAGCGGGCGGACCTCGCCGAGGAACTCGAGACCGGCCAGTCGGTCGAGGTCGTCGACGGCTACGTCCGCGAGCGCGACGGCTCGCTCGAACTCCACGTCGGCTCCCGCGGCGCGGTCGAAGTCATCGACGAGGACATCGAGTACGTCCCCGAGACGACCGACATCGGCACGCTCGAACTCGGCCAGACGGTCGACATCGCCGGCGGCGTCATCGAGGCGGACGGCAAGCGCACCTTCGACCGCGACGACGGTTCCGAGGGACAGGTCCGCAACATCCGCGTCAAGGACGGCACCGGCGACATCCGGGTCGCCCTCTGGGGCGAGAAGGCCGACGCCGACGTCGACCTCGCGGACTACGTCGTCATCACCGACGTGGAGATAAAAGAGGGCTGGCAGGAGGACCTCGAAGCCTCCGCGGGCTGGCGGTCGTCCGTCACCGTGATGGACGAGGCCCCCGAGGGTGCGGCCGGCACCGACGCCGGCGGTTCGGCACCGACGCCGCCGAGCGACCAGGGCCTCGGCGCGTTCTCCGGTGACGGTTCGTCCGGTGGATCGTCCGGGTCGTCCGACGACACGTCCGCCGCGGACGGCGGGACCTCCTCGGACGCGGCTGCGACGGGGTCCGCCGGCGAGTCGGTCGAGTTCACCGGGACGGTCGTGCAGGCCGGGACGCCGGTCATCCTCGACGACGGCACGGAGACCAAGACCGTCGACACCGACGCCGACCTCGGCCTCGGCGACGAGGTGACGGTCTCCGGCACGGAGACCGACGGCCGCATCAGCGCCGAGACGGTCGAGGTCCACACCGGCGCACAGCGGTAACGACGAGGACGCGACGAAACGACGGCGCTGCGAAGCGGCGAATCGACGGCAGTCGCACACCGCCCCGCCGTCGGCGGGCCATCGAATCCCACTCATCGTTCGTCCGGTTTTGCGGGTTCTCACAGCGAAATCTCACCGCTCGGGAGCGCTGCGTGCGATAAAATACAGAAGGGGCCGCGACGGAAAGGATTATACGCCGCACGGACCCGATATGTGGGTATGAGTGTCGAGCTACCGTTCGCCCCGGTAGACGCGATTATCCGGCAGAACGCAGGTGAGTTGCGAGTGAGCGCCGGCGCCGCCGAGGCGCTCGCCCGCCGGATTCAGGACCACGGCGCCGAACTCGCGATAGACGCCGCCGACCGGGCGACGGCGGACGGTCGCAAGACGTTGATGGCCGAGGACTTCGGCGTCCAGCAGGTCGTCAACCGCGACGAACTCCTCCTCCCTATCGCCCCCATCGACCGCATCGCCCGCCTCCGAATCGACGACCGCTACCGCGTCGCGATGGACGCTCGAATCGCCTTGGCCGATATCCTCGAAGACTACGCCGTCAACGTGGCGGGCGCCGCCGTCAAACTCGCCCACCACGCCGACCGACGGACAGTCCAATCCGAGGACATCGAGACCTACTTCTCCCTCTTCGAATAATGCAATTCGGCTACAGCGAAACGTGTCTCGACCACGACACCGGGCCGCGGCACCCCGAGACGGCCGACCGACTCCGCGCGATACGACGCGGGCTGGCGAAGCGCCACGGCGTCGAGTACGTCGATGCGCCCCCCGCCGAGAAATCGACCGTCGCGGCCGTCCACGAAGACGGCTACGTCGACGAGTTCCACGACTTCTGTCGCGACGGCGGCGGTAACTGGGACCCCGACACCGTCGCCGTCGAGGCGTCGTGGGACGCCGCGCTCACCTCCGCCGGTCTCGCGGAGTGGGCCGCCCGGGCCGCCCTCGACGGCGACGACGGCCGCGACACGCCGTTCTCGCTCGGCCGCCCGCCGGGCCACCACGCCGTCGAGGACGACGCCATGGGCTTTTGTTTCTTCAACAACGCCGCCGTCGCCGCGCAGGCGGTCATCGAGGACGGCCTCGCCGAGCGCGTCGCCATCTTCGACTGGGACGTCCACCACGGCAACGGCACGCAGGACATCTTCTACGACCGCGGCGACGTGTTCTACACGTCCATCCACGAGGACGGCCTCTACCCCGGTACGGGCGAGGTCGAAGAGACCGGCGAGGGTGACGGCGAGGAGACGACTCTCAACGTGCCGCTCCACGCCGGCGCGGGCGACGCCGACTACGTCTACTCGTTCGACGAGGCGGTCGCCCCCGCAGTCGAGCGGTTCGACCCCGACCTGTTCATCGTGAGCGCCGGCTTCGACGCCCACCGCCACGACCCCATCTCGCGGATGCGCGTCTCGACCGAGGGCTACGCGATGCTCACCGAGTGCGTCCAGGACCTCTGTGAGGCGACCGACGCCGCCATCGCCTTCGTCCTCGAAGGCGGCTACGGCCTCGACACGCTCTCCGAGGGCGTCGCGACCGTCCACGAGACGTTCGACGGTCGCATCGCGATGGACCCCGAGGAAGACCCCGACGAGAAGAACGTCGAGCTAGTCGACGACGTGCGCGCCGCTCACGGTCTCGGCGCGAAGTAACGACCCAACTCGGCGCCGAACGACTCGGCGAGCGCGGCCACGTCGTCGCCGACGAGCACGTCGTAGCCGTCCTCCCCGAGCGTCGATTTCACGTGTTTTCCGAGCGCCACGTCGAACAGCGCGTCGCTTTCGAGGAAGTCGGTCGCCGAGGTGAACTCCCGCTCCCGCTCGACCACGTAGCGGTCGCCGTCGAGGAACGGTCCGTAGTGGTCGTCGCCGTCCTCGTACGCGCCGTAAAACCCCTCGGCGTGGCGGCGGACGTGGACCGGCGGCCCCTCGTGGCGCTCGACCGCGGGACGCTCGGCCACGGAGAGTTCCGCGAAGAGGACGGCGTCGCCCTCGTCGGCGTCGGCGGCGAACGTCGCGCGCCGGAACACGTCGAAGCCGCGCCTGTCGAGGCCGTCGGCGACGCCGTTCAGCGACTTTCTCAGCTGCGGGTAGAGCTGGTCGTCCACGAGGTCCGGGCAGTCGAAGACGACGGCGACGGCCGTGGTCCCGCGGCGGTCGAGGTGACCCCGAACGCCGTCGGCGTCGAGCGCCGGCGGGTCGGGCCGGAAGAACAGCGATTCGCGCGGCTCAGCGAGCAGGTCGCGGGCGTAGTGCTGAAGCCGGGCGACGTTCTCAGCCGAGCAGACTGCGGCGACGTTCCGCTCGTGGTCGGTCGGGTCGATGACGACGAGCGGGTCCGAGAAACGCCGCGTTCCGTGGTTTTCCGGGTCGAAATCGACCTGCGGGCTCCAGTCGGCGGCCGCCCGAAGCAGCGGCTCGAAGCCGCCGTGTTCGACCACGAGGAGTTCGGCGAGATAGCCGGAGAAGCCCTCGGTGCGGAGGTCGCTCCCGTACGCGCCGATTCCCTTCAGGAACCGTTTGAAGACGCGCACGTCGGCCGCGAGGTCGTCGTCGAGGCGTTCGGTCAGGTAGGCGTTGTGAAAGGGTGTCCGGTCGACCGCCGAGCGGATGTCGGAGGCGGTGGGTACGTCGTAACAGGGGACGAGGTCCACGTCGAAGCCGTCGTAGTCGCCTTTCACGTAGGGGTGTTCGGCGTACTCCTCGTGGCCGTCGGGGAGGACGGCGTGGCCGACTTCGAGGCCGTACGTTTCGAGCTCTTCGCGGTCGAGGTCGGCTGGGAAGCGCACGAACAGGTCGATGTCGCGGTCGCCCGAGAGCCACGTGCCGCGGGCGGTGCTGCCGACTTGGAGCGCGTCGGCGTCCACCGGCAGGTCTGCGAGGGCGTCGTGGACGCGGGATTCGAGGGCCGACGCGGCCTCCGCGAGCGCCCGACGCTCCGCCTCGTCGGGGTCGATGCGCTCGCGGACCGCGGCGACGACCGCGTCGAGGTCCGAGTTCGTCATGCCCGCTGGTTTCCCGCGGGCGGGCGAAAGCGTGACGGTGCTCCCCCGACCGCGTCAGGCGGTGGCATCCGCCAGCCGTCGGGTAAAAACGAAAGCCCTATCAAGAAACATCGAATACGAGAGAGTGCAGACGAAAGCCGCCGTAGCTCAGTTGGTAGAGCACCTCGCTGTTAACGAGGTTGTCCCAGGTTCGAGTCCTGGCGGTGGCGCTTCTCCGTTTCTCGCGCCGGTGAGCGGTTCGTCTCCGATTCGCCGGCGGCGGCTTCTGATAAGACATAAGAGGGACGACGGGAAAGAATCGACCGAGGGCCCTTAGCTCAGTCTGGTCAGAGCGCTCGGCTCATAACCGGGTGGTCATGGGTTCGAACCCCATAGGGCCCATACGTTCTTCATACGGAATCGAGCCCATAGTGTATCCTCCGTTGCTGTGCGATATCGGCGCTCAGTCGGGTATTCGAGACGCGAGCGTTCGACCCGACAGATTGGATTCGAACACGTTTCTTGATGGACTCTACCGCAGTCTCGCAGTCGGTAGCGCCGACGGTTGGAACGCGTCTTCCGACCCCCACGAGACACCGCGCCGACCGCTCAGAACAATCATAACGAATATGATAGCTCGTGGGCAGTCCTCTCCAACGACCGGACTCCACGCCCCGTCCCGTGCGTCCATCTCACACGCATCATTCGTCGTTTTAGAAGCAATCAGGCGATTCCGGAAAACGATGTTTTAGGCCACACGAAAAATTGTTTGTTCTCGGATAAGTATTAAGTGGCCTCAGCCCCAACTACTGATTGTAATGAGCACGCAGAAGTCAGTCCTCAAGGAAGCAGGCAGCGTCGGCGACAACCCCGTTCGGCTCGACACCGAAAAGGCCGAACAGATAATCGAAGCGCTGAACACCGACCTCGCGGACGCCTACGTCCTCTACCACCAGCTCCACAAGCACCACTGGAACGTCGAGGGAGCCGAGCACCTCCGCATCCACGAGTTCCTCCAGGAGGCCTACGAGGAAGTCGAGGCGGCCGCGGACGAAATCGCAGAGCGCCTCCAGTCCATCGGCGGCGTCCCCCACGCCAGCATGCCCGCGCTGAGCGAGGCCGCGACCGTCGAACCCGAAGACGAGGACGTCTACGACATCCGCACGTCGCTCTCGAACGACCTCGAGATGTACGGCGACATCATCGAGAGCTACCGCGAACACATCGAACTCGCCGCGGGTCTCGGCGACCACGCGACGGCGCACATGCTCCGCGAGCAGCTCATCGAAATCGAAGAACACGCCCACGTCATCGACCACTACCTCGAAGACGACACGCTCGTCCAGTAAGCACCGCCGCCGACGCGTCGGAGGACGACGCCCCCGTTCCGACGTTTCCGACGTTCGACGCTTTTTGTTGCGACAGCTGCCAGCGCTGTTCAGCTACTGCGCTCGTCAGGTCCACACTCCGCGCAACCCAGGTCGAACGGAGTTACCGCGTCACGTCGACGGTCACGTCGCTCGAAATCCAGCCATCGCTGTTGCCCGACTCCATGAACACCGACTTCCCCGGCCCGCCCTTGCAGACGGATATCTCGGGGGAGTCGGGTCGGTCCGGTTCCGACGCGGATTCAGCGTTCGACTGCGTACCAGCGGCCATTACGAGGGTTTAGGGAAACCTAAAACAAAAAGGGTGCGGTTCTGCGGCGGTATTTGCGTGGCATTTGTTGACAATTATCAGTGTCGGGCGACTTTACCGCGACGTGTTCAGCTCGCGGGGCTGTCGGGAGAGGGTTGCGACGCCGATTCGGCCGCCTCGCCCGCCTCGGTCGCTTCGCCGCGGTTGTCGCCCCCGCGGAGCAGCGTCGCTGCGAGCCGTTCGGCAACCGTCGGACTGACGTTTCCGACCAGTTGCATCGCCTCGTCTTCGTGGTCGTCGACGCCGAGCACGTCCCGACAGAACCGCGAGAGGATTCGGTAGGTGTCGTAGAGCTCTCCGGCGGCGTCGCGGCCCTCGTCGGTGAGCGTCGCGCCCTCGTAGGGCTCGTAGCGAACGAGCCCCTTCGCGTCGAGGTTCTGGAGGCGCTCCGTCGCCGCGGGCGGCGAGCGGTCGAGCGCGTCGGCGACGTAGCCCGGCGAAATCGGCGTCTCCTCGTCGTCCTCCCGCTCGGCGATGTACAGCGTGAGGAGGTACTGCGGCGCGCCGATCATACGCGCCGGACGAGGTGGTCGCGAACGGCCCGCTGGCAATCCACGCAGACGCCCGCCGCGCGGGTCGCGGCCGTCAAGACCGGGTAGTCGGTCGCGCGGTCCTCGTAGAGATACTCAGCGAGAAACCGGTGGTCGATTTCGACCGACGCGGTGTGGCGGGTCGCCCCGTCGAGATGCCGCTGTCGCTCGTGAACGAGCCGGTCACACGCTTCCCGGTGGTCGGCGAGCGTCTCGTGACGCCGCTGGAGTCCCTCGAACCCCAGTTCCGAAAGCGGCGTCGCGTCCGCCCGCCCCAGCCAGTTCTCGCACTCGTCCAGCACGGCGAGCGCAGCCCGGAGTGACCGTTCCTCGGCGTCGAGCGCCCGGCGCATCCCGTCGAGTCCCCGTTGCCGGTCCGTCGCCGCCGACACGACCGCCTCCTTGACCGCCGGTGTGAACCGCCCCCCGGCGTCGGGGGAGAGCGCCGTCGCGACCTCCGGGCCGAACTCCTCGCGAATCGTCACCGCGAGCGGTTCGGACCCGTTCACGTCGGAGACGCTGTGTGGTCGTATCGTCTCCGCGAATAGCTCGCGGACCCGCCGTCGCCCCGGGCCAGCGCCGGCGTCTCGTCGCGTCGTCGCGGGTATCGATGTGGTCCCGCAGGCGGTCGCTCGGGCGGTCCCGCTCGGTGGACGCTCCGGCCGTGCGGCGAGCTTTCGAACGCGCCGCTCGAACCGCTCGACTGCCCGCCGCTTCGCCAGCACCTGTTCGCGCTCGCGTTCGACGCGGTCCAGCGCGTCCCTGACGCCCGCGGTGCGCTCAGCGTTCATCTCAGTCTCCCTGCGAGGGCGCCGTCGACGCGGTTGCCTCGGAATCCGCTCTGGTCATATTATTTAGGGCAACCTAAAACAACATAGTGTCTTCGGTTTTTAGGCTGTCCTAAATGAGGGTAACACGGGAGCGCCCGCGCGTCGAGCGTCAGGCGGTCACTCGTCGGTCGCGTCCGGCCGTTTACCCTCCGGAACGCCCCAGCCGAGTTCGGTGAGCGACGCCACGCAGACCGCCGCGACCACGACGTGCATCAGCATCAGCACGAGAACGCCCGGTACCGTCGCTCCGGGGTCGACGTACAGGAGTCCGAGGTCGGGTGCGAAAGACACCACGAGCACCGCTACGGCGACCCTGAAGAACGTCCGGTCCGTGTCCGCGACACGGCCCGCGAGCAGCCCGTAGACGAGCGTCGCCGCGACCGCGCCGGCGGCCGAGAGGAACACGACCGGCGGGTACGAAAGCGGCGCGAACGGTTCGACGAGGCCCGTTTCGAGGACGAGCGTCAAGAGGAGCGCGTTCGTGACGGTCGCGACCGCCGCGGTCGCCGCTCCGCGACGCATGAGGTCTGTCCACGTCGGGCGGACCGCCGGTGTCACGGTTGCCATGCCACAACATAGCACTCCACGGCTGATGAATCTACGCGTCTTCGGCGGTTCGTGATTCTCGGCGAGTCCGACGCGTGGGTCGAAGGCGGCCGGTCGCCGCTCCGACTCAGTTCACCGGCGCAGCGTCCTGATTCAGTTCTCGGTCAGGAGCCGACGGAGCACGTAGTGGAGGATACCGCCGTTTTCGACGTACGTCACCGCGGCGGGCGTGCCGACCTGCGCGGTCACGTCGAACTCGATTTCGGTTCCGTCGTCCTTCGTGGCGACCACGGTCAGTTCGTCGTTGACTTCGAGGCCGTCGTCGAGGCCGCGGATGTCGAACTGTTCGGAGCCGTCGAGGCCGAGCGACTCCCACGAGTCGCCGTCTTCGAACTGGAGCGGGAGGACGCCCATGCCGACGAGGTTGTCCCGGTAGATACGCTCGTAGCTCTCGGCGATGGTCGCGCGCACGCCGAGGAGGTCCGTGCCCTTCGCCGCCCAGTCGCGGCTGGAACCGGTCCCGAACTCGACGCCCGAGAGGACGACGAGCGGGGTTTCCTCCCCGCGGTAGCGCTGGCTCGCCTCGAAGACGGTCGTCTCCTCGCCCGTCGGGTGGTGAACCGTGTAGCCGCCCTCCACGTCGTCGAGCATCTGGTTCTCGATGCGGACGTTGGCGAACGTCCCGCGCATCATCACCTCGTGGTTCCCGCGGCGGGAGCCGTAGGTGTTGAAGTCCACGGGGTCGACGCCGTGGTCCATGAGCCACTGGCCGGCCGGGAGCTTCGACCCGAACGGCCCGGCGGGGCTGATGTGGTCGGTCGTCACCGTGTCGCCGAGCGTCAGGAGACAGCGGGCGTCCTCGATGTCGGAGACGCCGGGTTTCTCCAGCGGGAAGTCCGTGAAGAACGGCGGCTCGCGGATGTAGGTCGACTCGTCGTCCCAGTCGTACACGTCCCCGGTCGGCGCTTCGAGCGCCTCCCAGCGCTCGTCGCCCTCGAACACCTCGGCGTACTTCTCGCGGAACATCGACGGGTCGACGCTGTCGTGGATGGTCTCTCGAATCTCGTCGGCGTCCGGCCAGATGTCGGCGAGGTAGACGGCGTTGCCCTCGTCGTCGGTACCGATCGGGTCGGTCTCGAGGTCGATGTCCATCCGGCCGGCGAGGCCGTAGGCGACGACGAGCGGCGGGCTGGCGAGGTAGTTCGCGCGAATCTTCGGGTGGATGCGCGCCTCGAAGTTGCGGTTGCCGCTGAGGACGCTCGTCGTCCACAGCCCGTGTTCGTCGATGGCGTTCTCGATGGGTTCCGGAAGCGGGCCGGCGTTGCCGATGCAGGTCGTACAGCCGTAGCCGACCACGTCGTAGCCGAGCGCTTCGAGGTGCGGGAGCAGGTCGGCTTTCTTCAGGTACTCCGTGACGACGCGGCTCCCCGGCGCGAGGCTCGTCTTGACGTACTCGGGCACGTCGAGACCCCTCTCCAGCGCGTTGCGCGCGAGGAGGCCCGCGGCGACCATGACAGACGGGTTCGAGGTGTTCGTACAGGACGTGATGGCGCTGACGACGACGCTCCCGTGGCCGATTTCGACCGTCTCGCCGCCGAGGTCGACTTCGACGCGTTTGGTCAGTTCCCCGAGGTCGGGCTCTTCGGGGGCCGTCTCTGGCGTCTCGGTCAGCGTCCCGCCGTCGCCCGCGAGTTCGCCGTCGGGGTCGCCCCCGCCCTCGCCGAGCCAGCGGACGATGGCCTCCTCGTCCACGTCGTCGACGGTGTCTTCGAACTCGCCGTAGAGGAGTTCGCGGAAGTGGGCCTTCATGTCGCCCATGGCGACGCGGTCCTGCGGGCGCTTCGGCCCGGCGAGACTCGGCTCGACGGCGGAGAGGTCCACGTCGACCGTCTCCGTGTACTCGGGGTGTTGCTCGCCGAAGAGGCCCTGCGCGTCGAGGTACTCGCGGACGAGTTCGATGTGTTCGGGCTCGCGGCCCGTGAGTTCGAGGTAGTCCAGCGTCGCCTCGTCGACCGGGAAGACGCTGATGGTCGACCCCTGTTCGGGGGCCATGTTGGAGATGGTCGCCCGGTCGGGGACCGAGAGGTTCCCCACGCCGGGGCCGAAGAACTCGACGAACCGGTCGACGACGCCGACCTCGCGGAGCTGTTCGGTGACGTGCAACACGAGGTCGGTCGCGGTCGCCCCCTCCGGCAGTTCGCCGTCGAGTCTGACGCCGACGACCTCGGGGAGCTTCATCGTGATGGGCTGGCCGAGCATCGCCGCCTCGGCCTCGATGCCGCCGACGCCCCAGCCGACGACGCCGATGCCGCCTATCATCGGCGTGTGGCTGTCGGTGCCGACGAGCGTGTCGGGGAGGAGCCAGCGGTCGCCGCGCCACTCGCGGTCGTGGACGACGCGCCCGAGGTGTTCGAGGTTCACCTGGTGGACGATGCCCGTCCCCGGCGGGACGACGCTGAAGTTGTCGAAGGCGTTCTGCGCCCACTTGAGCGCCTTGTAACGCTCGGCGTTGCGCTCGTACTCCAGTTCGACGTTCTTCTCGTAGGCGTCGGGCGAGCCGAAGAAGTCCACCTGCACGCTGTGGTCGATGACGAGGTCACAGGGGACTTCGGGTTCGACGAGTTTCGGGTCCTTCCCGGCGCGGTCGGCGGCCGACCGGAGCGCCGCGAGGTCGACGACCGCGGGCACGCCCGTCAGGTCCTGTAGCACCACGCGAGACGGCGTGAACGGGACTTCGACGTTCGGCACGTCCGGCTCCCACGAGGCGGCGTTCCGCACGTCCTCCTCGGTGACGATGTCGCCGTCGACGTTTCGCAGCACGGACTCAAGCAGGATGCGGATGCTCACCGGCAGTCGGTCGAGTTCGCAGAGCCCCTGTTCTTCCAGAACGGTCAGGTCCGCCATCTTGTACGTGGTTCCGTCGTGTTCGAACTCACGGACGGCGTCCAGCGTATCTGCGTCGCTCATAGTCGACCGGTAGGGTCTCCGCGGGCTTGAATGCGGGACTCGTTCTCACGGCGTCGGAATCGAGGCGAACGGAGCTCCAGAGCGGCGATATCCGGGGCTCTGGTGGCCTGACGCCGGCTCACGGGGGTCTGGGTCGCGACTTCCCCAGTTCGCCCGCGACGATGACGCCGCCGTGTTCGAGAAGCGAGTACGAACAGTCCCAGCAGCAGTACCGCAGGTCGTGGCCGCGGGCGACGACCACGTCGGCGCGCTCGCCGCAGCGATAACAGGGCCGGTGGTCCGCCGGGTGGATGACGCGCATCGGCCTCGGATTACTCCTCGGGGACGCCGGCGACCCCGACGAACTCGTTGACCTCGTCTTGGACGTACCGGCGGACGCGTTCGCAGTAGTCCCACAGGAGGTCGTTGAACTGCTCGCGCTCCGGTTCGGTCAGGCTCTCCCCGCCCCGCGACCACGACGAGGGAATCTCCGGGTGGCGGGTGCAGACGACCGAAATCGGGTGATTCTTCGGATGTCCCATGACGACCGCGTACTCGTCCGTCCCCCAGAGTCCGTCGCCGCCGTCGCCCGCGAGCTCCGCGTCCACCTCGTCGAGAAGCTGCCGCTCCTCGGCGGTGACGGCAGCGTCGTCGCCGGCGAACAGCTCGCGGTAGGCCCGGTCGCGGGCCGTGTAGGTCCACCCGTCGAGTCGCTCGCGCGCCTGTCGGAGGAGTCGTCTGTCAGCTTCCATGAGTCTCCAAAGGGGCGCCGAGGCCATAGGCGTACGCCCGCCCCGTCCGAGCGACCGGAGCGCGAACCGTACGGCTCGCCCTCGTCGCTGAACCCGTGGCCGTCGGTCGCTGCTGCTGACGAAACACCTATTGAACTCACGGCTCTCGAACGAGTATGTCCACCCCCGACGACAGCACCGGGAACGGCGGTGACGACCCCATCTCCGTCCTCTACGTCGGCCGGGACCCGGAGTTCGTCGCCCTCGTCGCGACGGCGCTCGAACGCGAGTCCGACCGGCTCGATGTCCGGGGCGAGACCGCCGTCATCGACGGTATCTCCGTCGTCGAGGACGACGGCGTCGACTGCGTCGTCTCGGAGTACCACCTCCGGGACGGCGACGGCCTCGACCTCCTCACCGCCGTTCGCGCCCGCTCGTCCGACCTGCCGTTCATCCTCTACACCGCCCACGGCGACGAGGCGGTGGCGAGCCGCGCGATTTCGCTCGGCGTTAGCGACTACGTCCGGCGGACCGCCGGCGACGAGGACTTCCACCTCCTCGCGAGCCGCGTGTTCAACGCGGTGTCGCAGTACCGCGTCCAGGAGCGACTCACCGAGTCCGACGCGCACCTCGCGACCGTCTACGGCCGCGTCACCGACGGCATCTTCGCGTTAGACGACGACTGGACCGTCAGCTACTGGAACGACGCGATGGCCGAGCGAACCGGCGTTCCGGCCGCGGAGGCCCTCAACCGAGACTTCCGCGAGCTCTTCCCCGAGGTCGGCTCCGAGATTCACGGGGCGCTCGAAGCCGCGATGGCGTCGGGAGCCACGACGCGACTCGACACCCGAATCGACGCCTTCGACGTTCGCGTCTCGGCGCGAATCTACCCCGACGACAGCGGGGTGAGCGTCTTCATCCGCGAGGTCGCCTCCGATGCCGCAGCCGCGGCGGACAGAGCCGGCACCGACGATGCGAGCCTCGACGCCGGGGAAGTCGCGGACCAGTGCGACTCCGGAGCCGGACCGAGCGCGAGGACGCGTCTCCCGGGGAGAGACGCCGCCGAGCGCGAGCGGCTCGAACGGGCGCTTCGCGACCTTCAGTCAGTCGCCCGCGAACTCCTCCGCGTCGAGACGAGCGAGGCGGTCGCGGCCGTCGCCGTCGACGCCGTCCGCGACGTGGTCGGCTGGCCCATCTCGGGCGTGTGGTTCCACGACCCCGACGACGACGCGCTCGTCCCGGTCGCGCAGTCCGACGCCGCCCGGCAGGTGTTCGGCGAGTCGCCCACTCTCCACCGGGACGGCGAGGAGACGCTCATCTGGGAGGCGTTCGACGCCAACGAGGTGCGGGTGTACGAGCGAACCGTCGGCGGGTCGGAGGTGCAGCACCCCGACTCGTCCATCGAGTCGGAGGTCCACGTCCCGCTCGGCGAGTACGGCGTCCTCCTCACCGGCGACACCCGTCAGGGGGCGTTCACCGACGTCGACGTCGAACTCCTCCAACTGCTCGCGTCCACCGTCTCGTCGGCCGTCGAACGGGCGAAGCGCGAACAGACGCTCCGCGACCGCGAGGCCGAACTCGCGGCGGCGAACGAGCGCCTCGACGAGTTCGTCTCCGTGGTCGCACACGACCTCCGAAACCCGCTTTCGGTCGCCAAGGGCTACCTCGAAATCGCGGCCGACACCGGCGACCCGGAGCACTTCGAAAAGATAGAGACGGCGCTCGAACGGATGAACGCCCTCATCAGCGACCTGCTTACGCTCGCCCGACAGGGCTCGCCGGTCACGGAGTTCGAGGCAGTCGACCTCCGGTCGAAGGTCACCCACGCGTGGAGCTTCGTCGCCACCGAGGACGCCCGTCTCGAACCGCTCGACCTCGGCGTGGTCCGCGCCGACACGGGCAGGCTCCTCCAACTGTTCGAGAACCTGTTTCGCAATGCTGTAGAACATGGTTCTACAGGCAACCGGAGTTCGTCCGGTGATGCCGTCGAGCACGGCGGCGCGGCCGCGACCGTGACCGTCGGCCGACTCGACGACGATGCGGGCTTCTACGTCGAAGACGACGGCGACGGCATCCCCGAGTCGCTCCGCGAGCGGGTGTTCGAACACGGGTACACGACCGACCGAACCGGGACGGGGTTCGGGTTGGCTATCGTCGAAAACATCGCCGAGGCCCACGGCTGGTCGGTCACGCTCACCGACGGCACCGACGGCGGCGCGCGCTTCGAGTTCCGCGGCGTCGAGTGGGTGCACCCCGGCGACGCCGAGTGACGGCGCTCACTCCCGCGCCGCGGTCAGTTTCTCCCTGAGCCGGCCGGCGTCGACGCGGAACTTGAACGCCGGTCGGCCGTCCACGTAGACGTACGGCACTCGCTCCCCGTACTTCTCGCTGAGTTCGTCGTCGGTATCGACGTTCACGAGGTCGATATCGACCGGAACGTCCGTCTCGTCTGCGACCTCGCGGACGGTCGCTTCGGCCTCGTCGCAGAGGTCACACTCCGTGCGCGTGTAGATGACGACGGGAACGGGGTCGCTCATCGCCCGATGTCGTCGCCGCGGCCTGTTGAGTCTTCTCGTCGGGCTCGTTCTGTGTGGCATGCATCTGTTCCGAGCAATCGCCCTCGACGACTCGTGAACTCGCCGAGGAGGCTCCGAACCGTCGTTCTGACAGGCCTCGCTTCGCCGGACGCCTCTTCGCTGGCGAACGAGCCGAGCGGTTCCTGACGACCCGCAGGCGCGGGGCCGTTGGCGGCGACCGCATCGTAATCCCCGGTGATGCGTGCGAGAAATTCGTGTCTCCGACCCACGACTCCTCGATTCGCGTCGGGCGCAGAACATGTCACTGATGTACCTTTTGGCCGATTGGCAGTCGAAATAGAGCCGCAATTCGGGCGTTAGAGGGAGATAACGGCCTTGCTTTCTGTCAATACTCGTTATTCCGGACGGCGATTCCGGAGGCGAACTGTTAATATAGAAGAAGCGACCAGTCACAAATCGATCGAATCCTCGTATGGCGACAACATCCGAACCCGGACTCTCCGAGACGCGAATTCACGAGGTACTGAGTAACGACCGCCGTCGGATGGCCATCGAGTTCCTCCAAGACGGTGACCTGACCCTCCGCGAACTCTCGGAGCGCATCGCGGAAGCGGAGACCGGGGAGTCGCCGCCGCCGCGGAACATCCGCCAGAGCGCCTACGTCTCGCTGCAACAGACTCACATCCCCAAACTCGCCGAACTGGACATCGTGAACTACGACGACGAGTCGAAGGTCGTCTCGCTGGCCGAGGCGGGCGACGTGACGGTTTACATGGAGGTCGTCCCCGAGGGCGAACTCTCGTGGAGCGAGTACTACGCCGCGCTCGCCGCGCTCGGCATCGTCCTCATGATCGCCGTTGCTGTCGGCGTCCCGGTCATCTCGGGCGTCGGCGCGCCCGGTCTCGGCTCGCTCGTCTTCGCCGTTCTCGGCGGCTCCGCGGTCTACCAGCGCTGGACCCAAGAGAACTAACGCTTCGTCGCCCCGCTCTTCTGTCGAGTCAGTCAGTTCAGTCGAACTCGCCGCCGGCCGCACGCCGCCCGCTCGCCGCCCGGACACGACGGCGTCGGCGACGACTGACGACGGTGGCATTTAGTCCGTTCCGCCACGACTCGGCGTATGCGCGACCCGTCCGACCCGAACGGACCGCCGACGGTCTGCGACGAGTGCGGCGCGAGACACTCGTTTCGGCGGCGGTTCGTCACCGGCGGCGGCTGGCGAACCGTCTACCGATGTTCGGAGTGTGGTTCCCGCGCGCCGAGCGACGCCGACCCCGAGTGACCGAGTGCGACTCGGGAGCGGCCGGCGACGACCCGCGGCGCGTCAGCAGTAGGTGTCGCGCATCGTCCGCGCGAACAGTCCGTCTCGGTCGAGCGCGATGGCGACGAGGACGAACTCCTCGTCGAGGGGGCGCAAGACGAACACCTCGCGGGGCGCGTCGGGCACGTCGGTCTCGTCGTCGAGGCGGTCCAAAAGCGGGTCTACGGGGACGACCCCGTCGCCGAACTCGTCGAACAGGTCACGCGCGCCGGGCTGTTTCGCGAAGACGTAGAGCACGGCGTTCGGGTCGCCGTCGGTGCCGTAGGTGACGCGCGAGCCGATGGCCTCGCCGTCGCCGGTCGCGTGCCACGTCTCGCGGGCGGCCTCGAACAGCCCCGTCGCGGCACCGACGAACCGAAAGCGGGTCCGGTCGCGGACCGACACGTCTGCAAAGTGCGGGTCGCCGTCGTCCCACGTCAGCGTCGCCTCGATTTCGTTTCCGGGTTCGAGCGCCGAGACGCGCTCTGCGAGGTCGCCGTCGTAGCCGGTCTGTGGCACGTAGGTCGGTGAGTAGGCGTCGTCGGCGTCGGTCTCGACGGCCGGGTCGGCCCAGTCGACGCGCTCCTCGGGGAGTTCGAGCAAGAGGAGTTCGTCTCCGTCGCGCGGACTGCGATAGACCCGGAACCGGCCGGTCGTCGTGACCTCCATGTCGGCGGCTACTGGACGGACGGAAATACGCCTGCCGGTCGCCGCCGGTCGCCGGGCGACCCTACCGCGAGATGCCGTCGCCCTCGTCGGCGACGACGCGCTCGACGTCTTCGGGGTTGACGACCGCGATGTCGCCGTCGACGGTCCGCTTGAGCGACGCCGTCGCCGACGCCCACCGCAGCGACTCGGCCACGCTCCCGCCGTCGAGGTGCTTGGCGAGATAGCCGCCGACGAAGGCGTCGCCGGTCCCGATGGCGTCGCGGGTCTCAGCCTCGTAGACGCCCTGTTCGGACACCGCTCCGCCGGAGACGGCGAGCGACCCCTTCTCGCCGCGAGTGACGACGACGGTCTCGATACCGTAGTCCTCGGCGAGCCCGCGGGCGACGGACTCGGCGTCGCCGTCGCGCCCGAGGACGGTCGCCGCGTCGCGCTCGGCGGCGAACAGCAGGTCGACGGAGCCGAGCAGGTCTCGGTAGCCCTCGGCCGCCTCCTCGGGCGACCAGAGCTTCGTCCGGTAGTTCAGGTCGAAGGCGGTCGTCGTCCCGGCGTCCTGCGCCGCATCGAGCACGTCGGCCGTGGTCTCGCGGAGCGTCTCGGAGAGCGCGGGGGTGATGCCGCTCGTGTAGCACACCTCGGCGTCGCGGACGGCGTCGAGGTCGGTTTCGCCCGTCTCCAGCGTCGTCACGGCCGCGTCGGCGCGGTCGTAGACGACGTTCGTCGGGCGCGGCGACGCCCCGTGTTCGAGGTAGTAGACGCCCTGTCGGGCGTCGTCGGTCCAGACGACGCCGTCGGTGTCGACGCCGTGGCTCCGGAGTTCGCCGACGATTCGCCGGCCGAGCGGCGAGTCCGGGAGCTTCGAGAACCACGCTGCGTCCCCTCCGAGTCGGGTGGCGGCGACGGCGACGTTCGACTCCGCGCCGCCCGCCTGCACTTCGAGTTCGCGGGTGGTCTCGAGTCGCTCGCCACGCGGCGGCGACAGCCGGAGCATCGTCTCGCCGAAGGTCACGAGTGCTGTCATGGAAGGCCGTTCGCGGGCGCGATATAAACCTCCGGCGTTGCCGTCGAATGACACGCCTGCGGTCGATTCGTTCGCCCCCGCGTGCCGGCTCACGCGGCGGTCAATCGCCGGACGAGGTAGATGAACGCGATGGGGATGCTCAGAAACGGAATCGCCACGAGGTAGTACACGGGGGAGGGAACCCAGTCGCTCTCGCGGGCGAGGTCCAGCCGGTCGACGTGGAGCGCCAGCGGGCCGACGACCACGGCGGCCGCCGTCCCGTAGAGCCGAATCGCCTGCCCGGCCGCGTCGGCCCACGGCGGCACGCTCGGTCCGGTCGCCGCCGTGAAGAGATACGAGACGACGAGCGCCAGCGGCCCGAAGCAGATGCCCAGAAAGACCAGCGGATTCATCGCCTCCACCGTCTCGGTGCCCCGACTTGAATCCTCGCCGATGCTATCGGTTCCGAGAATCGGAGGCCGGGTCGCGGATAGCGGCGGGCAACGCGACCGACCCGCGCCGGCTACTCCTCGCGTCGCCGCCCGCCGTGGCCGGGGTAGTCGCGCTCGAAGCGCGAGGCGATTTCGTCGCGGTCGAACTCGATGATGACCGGGCGACCGTGCGGGCAGGCGTAGGGGTTCTCGCAGTCGTCGAGCGCGGCCAGCAGGTCGAGCACGGAGCCCTCCCGGAGCGACGTGTTGCCCGTAATCGAGGGGTAACACGCGAGGTCCGACAGCAGTTCGTCGGCGACGGCGTCGACGGTCTTCCGGCCGCCGTCGGCCTCCTCGCGGACGAACGCCGTCAGCGCGTCGCGGAGCAGTCCGGGGTCGAGCGCGGCGTCGAACACCGCCGGCACGGTGCGGACCGAGACGGTCCGCTCGCCGGTCCGCCCGGCGTGGAACCCCACCTGCGCCAGCGCCTCGCGGTACTCCTCGAACAGCGCCGCCTCGCGCGCCGTGAGTTCGAGTTCGACCGGTTCGGCCAGCGCCTGCGTCGGCGTGTCGCCTTCGACCTCGCCCTTCAGGCGCTCGTAGTTCACGCGCTCGTCGGCGGCGTGCTGGTCGACGAGCACCAACCCCTCGTCGGTCTCGGCGACGATGTAGGTGTCCGCGAGTTGGCCGATGATTCGCATCGACGGGAGCGAGACGAACTCGGGTGAGAGGTCCGCCTCCTCCCCGGAGAGGTCGCGCTGGGTCGTCGGCGCGGCGATTCGCGAGGGGCGACGTGGCGGGGTTTCGCTGTCCGACTCGGACTCCGATTCGGGGTCGTCGGACGGCCTCGTTGCCTGTGTCGCCTCCGGTTCAGTCTCGTCGGTCGAAAGCGACGACTGCTCGGTCGTCTCCGGTCCCGGCGCGAGGTCGTATTCGCGGGGCGGCGTCGGCGGCGCGGACGCCGGCGTCGAGGGCGAAGTCGAACCGGACGAACTCCCCGAATCCTCGGCCGTCTCGGCGGACGCATCAGCGTCGCCGTCAGCCGGATTCTCGGCGTCGACGCCCGACCCTCGTTCAGTTGCAGTCGTGGTGTCTGGTCCGGCGTCGTCGGCCGCGACCGCGTCCGGGTCCGGATTCGACCGCGCGTCCGACTCGCGGGCCTCCCGCGCCGACTGCACGTCCCGCGCGGACGGGGGGTCCGCGTCGTCGTCGTCTGTTTCGCCGCCCGTCTCCGATTCCCGGGCGTCGTGGGGGTCCATCGACGCCGCGTCGTCGTCCGTCGAACCGGGTTGGATGGCCGCCTCGTCGGCTTTCGACCGGCCTCGCGGGGCCGACGACCGGACGAGGCCGTGATTCAGCAGGGCGTCTTCGACCGCATCGGTCACGTCGCGCTTGACGCCGGCCTCGTCGTCCCAGCGGACCTCCATCTTCCGCGGGTGGACGTTCACGTCCACGGCGTCGGGCGCGACCTCGACGAACAGCACCGCGAAGGGGTAGCGGTCGGCGTCGAGTTGGCCGCCGTAGGCGTCGAGGACGGCCTCGCGGAGCACGCGGTCGGTGACGTAGCGGTCGTTGACGAACGTCGAGAGGTAGTCGCGGGTGCTTCGGGTCGTCTCGGGGTGGCTCACGAGCCCCGAGACGGAGACGCCGGGGGCGTCGCGGTCGACCGGAACCATCGACTCCGCGACCTCGCGGCCGTACACCGAGAGCACGGTCGACTGGAGGTCGCCGCGGCCCTCGGTGGCGAACACCTCGCGGTCGTCGTGTTCGAGCGAGACGGCCACGTCGGGGTTGGCGAGGGCGTAGTGGGTGACGACCGCGTTGACGTGGTCGAACTCGGTCGCCGTCGTCTTGAGGAACTTCCGGCGCGCGGGCGTGTTGTAAAACAGGTCGTCGACCTCGACGACCGTCCCCTCGGGACAGCCGGCCGGCCGAATCGACTCGACCTCGCCGCCCTCGTACTTCAGCTCCGTGCCCACGTCGCCGCCGCGGGGCTTCGACCGGATGGTCAGCCGCGACACCGCGCCGATGGTGTGGAGCGCCTCGCCGCGGAAGCCGAGGGTGCCGACGCCGGCTTCGAGGTCCTCGATATCGCCGATTTTGCTCGTCGTGTGCTCGCGGACGGCGAGTTCGAGGTCCTCCTCGCTCATGCCGACGCCGTCGTCGCGGATGCGGACGCCCTCCACGCCGCCGGCGTCGACGGCCACGGAGATGCGCGTCGCGTCCGCGTCGAGGCTGTTTTCGAACAACTCCTTGACGACCGAGGCGGGCCGTTCGACCACCTCGCCGGCAGCGATGCGCTGGATGGTCTTCTCGTCGAGCTGTTTGATGTCGCTCATTCGCCGTCACCGCCGTCCAGCTTCGACTGCCACGCCTGCACCTTCGCCATCAGGTCCAGCGGCGACGTGTCGTTCACGTCGGTCGCCCGGAGTTCGTCGAGGACGGCTTCGGTTTCCGGGTCCGGCGCGGCCCCGGACTCGGTCTCTGTCTCGGCGTCGGCCGCCTCGGCGCTCGCCCCGGCGAGCGCCCCGGCCGACCCGTTGCCCGTTGCGCCGTTCGCGGGCGCACCGGAGCCCGCCGAATCGTCGGCGGAGTCGCCGCCCTCCGCGACTTTCATCTGTCCGCTTCCCACGTCGAAGACGGCCTGTACGGGTTCCGAGGTTCCGGACCCCCTCGCCTCGATGGCCTTCTCCTCGCGGAGCCGGTCGAGCACGTCGGCGGCGCGGTCGACGACCGGGCGCGGAACCCCCGCCAAATCGGCGACGTGAATCCCGTAGCTCCGGTCGGTCGGGCCGTCGACGACGGTCCTGAGGAAGGTCACGTCGCCGTCGCGCTCGTCGGCCGCGACGTGGACGTTGGCGACGCGGTCGAGGTGGTCCGCGAGGGTCGTCAGCTCGTGGTAGTGCGTGGCGAAGAGCGTCTTGGCCCGTATCTCATTATGCAGGTACTCGGTGGCCGCCCACGCGATGGAGATGCCGTCGTAGGTGGCGGTTCCGCGGCCCACCTCGTCGAGGATGACGAGCGAGTCCTCGGTGGCCGAGTGGAGGATGTTCGAGAGTTCCTGCATCTCGACCATGAACGTCGAGCGACCCTGCGCGAGTTCGTCCAGCGCGCCGACGCGGGTGTAGATGCCGTCGACGACGCCGACGGTCGCCGAGCGCGCGGGCACGAAGCTCCCCACCTGCGCGAGGAGCGTGATGAGCGCCGCCTGCCGCATGTACGTCGATTTGCCCGACATGTTCGGCCCGGTGACGATGAGGAAGCCGCGCTCGTCGTCCATGCGGAGGTCGTTCGGGACGAAGTCGGTCGTCGTCTCCACGACCGGATGGCGACCGGCCTCGATGTCGAGCGCCCCGGCGTCCGTGAGTTCGGGTCGGGTCCACCCGTTGCCGGCGGCGTGGGTCGCAAGCGACGCCAGCGCGTCCACCTCGGCGATGGTTCGCCCCACGTCCTGCAGGAGTTCGGCGCGCCGGGCCACGCGCTCGCGGAGTTCTTCGAACAGTTCGTACTCGAGGTCGCCGCGGGCCTCTTCGAGCCGGAGAATCTCGCGTTCTTTCTCCTCTAACTCCTCGGTGACGAAGCGCTTCGAGTTCTTGAGCGTCTTTATCTGCCGGTAGTGGTCGGGGACCTGGTCGGCGACCGACTTGCCGACCTGGATGTAGTAGCCGTCGGTCTTGTTGCGGTCGACGGTGACGTGCGAGAGGCCGTGGTCCCGCTTTTCGCGGTCGGCGAGCGTGTCGAGCCACGACTTCGCCGACTCGTGGCGCTCGATGAGGTCGTCGAGTTCGTCGTCGTAGCCCTGCTGGAACAGCCCGCCCTGCGTGACCGTCTTCGGCGGGTCCTCGGCGAGCGCGTCGGCGAGGTCGGCTCGGAGGTCGGCCGCGGCGTCCCGGTCCGGCCGCGAGACGACTTCCGCGAGCGGGGAGTCCGCGAGTTCGGTCCCCTCGATGGCGTCGGCGAGCGCGGGAAGCACAGAGAGGGTGTCCCGAACCGAGAGCAAGTCGGACGCGCCGGCGCTCCCGGACGCCGACCGGGAGGCGAGTCGTTCGAGGTCGTACGCCCCGTCGAGTACCTCGCGAACGCGCTCGCGGGCGAGGGCGGCCGAGGCGAGCGACTGCACGGCGTCGAGTCGGCGGGCGAGTTCGTCGCGGTCGCGCCGCGGGCGGGTCAGCCACTCGCGGAGGAGGCGGCCGCCGGGAGAGGTGACGGTGTGGTCTATCGTGTCGAACAGCGACCCCGAGCGGTCGCCGTGCATCGTCTCGGTGAGTTCGAGGTTGCGCTGGGTGGTCGCGTCGAGTTCGAGCAGGTCCGAAGGGTGGTAGACCTGCAGGCGCGTCATCGACCGGAGGACGCCCGCGCCCGTCTCCTCGACGTAGGCGAGGACGCCGCCGGCGGCGCGGGTCGCGAGGTCGGAGTCGAGACCGACGCTGTCGACCGTGGACGCGCCGAACTGCTCGCGGACGGCGTGGCGGGCGCGACCCGGCGCGAACGCCTCGGTGGAGAAAAGCGAGAAGGAGGCGTCCGTGGCCTCGCGCAGGCGAGAGAGCGTCTCGTCGTCGCCGCGCAGTTCCGGGCCGGGGAGGACTTCGACGGGGGCGAAGCGGTAGAGTTCGGCCGCGGCGTCGTCGACGGTCGCGGCCTCGGTGACGAGGAACTGGCCGGTGGTGATGTCGGCGAACGCGAGGCCGACGCCGTCGCCGTCGGTCACGACGGCCGCGAGGAACTGCGCGTCGGCGCGGGAGGTTTCGAGAAGCGTCCCCGGCGTGACAACGCGCTTGATTTCTCGGCGAAGGTCGCCGGACTCGGTCTCGTACTGGTCGGCGACGGCGACCCGGTAGCCGCGCTCGACGAGCGCCTTGAGGTAGGGCGTCAGGTCGTTCAGCGGCACGCCCGCCATCGGGTACGACGACCCGTGCGAGGACTTCTGGGAGACCTTGAGGTCGAGTTCGCGGCCGACCGTCTCGGCGTCGTCGGCGAAGAACTCGTAGAAGTCGCCGCACTGCATGGCGAGCAGGTCGGCGTCGGTCTCCTCTTTCAGCGAGAGGAACTGTCCGACGATTCCCTGAGTAGTCATGTCCGCACGTGGGTGGGCCGGCGGATAAAACGCTACGATGCCCCAGTCGTGAGGGAGTGCGAGCGTCCCGAAACTGACCCCTCGTCGCGACGACTCGCTCGGCTGTTGCGTGGTAGCACATCCATATTTCGTGTTCGATGTTGGACAGCCGTCCCAAAAATACAGCGTATGATAATCGGCGGCCCAAAATTATATACGGGAGTTGTCTCGGAAAATCTGTGACAGCAAGGTACGACAGACGGACGTTTCTCCGCACCGCCGCCGGCGCGGTGGGGCTCGGCTCGCTGTCCGGGTGCGTGGGGACGTTCGGAACGGAGTCCGGGGAGCCCGTTCGATTCGGGGCGATGTTGCCCGTCAGCGGGTCGCTGGAGCAGGTGGGAACGCACGGCAAGCGCGCCGCCGAGCAGGCGGTCGAAGACATCAACCGCGCGGGCGGCGTGCTCGGGCGGCCGGTCGAACTGACCACCGTGGACACGGAGGGGTCCGCGTCGGTCGCAACCGACGGCTACGCCTCGCTGGCCGACGCGGGCGTCGTCGGCTTCGTCGGCGGCCTCGTCAGCGACGTGTCGCTCGCGCTCGCCCCCGAGGCGGCCGACGACGCCGTCATGGAGATGAGCCCGGCGAGCACGAACCCGCGGCTCTCGGAGGCCGGGCGCGCCGACGGTCGGAAGTTCTTCGGCCGCACCGTCCCGAGCGACAGCCTGCAGGCGACCGCGATGGCGAAGATTCTCGACGCGCCGCAGTACGCCGACGCCGACCGGGTCGCCGTACTCACCGTCGACGGGGCCTTCGGCTCCGACCTCGGCACCGCACTCGGCGACCAACTCGACGCGGAGGTCGTCACCGAGGTCAGCTACGACCCGACCGCGGACGACTTCGGCGGCGTCGTCGACGAGGTGTTCGCCGACTCGCCCGACGCGGTCGGCTTCGTCAGCGTCCCCGGACAGGAGGGGGGCGTCCTCGACGCCTACGGCGCGTCCGACTACGAGGCCCCGTGGGTCTTCTCGGCGGGCCTGTTCGACGGCGAGATTCCGCCCTATTACGAGGGCTTCTACAGCGCCTCGCTGTCGTCGGTTCGGACTGACGGCTACTTTCACCTCTCCCAGCGGCTCTCCGACATCGCGCCGCTGCAACCCTACGCGGCGAACGCCTACGACGCCCTGTTCCTCATGGCGACCGCGGCGGAGTACGCGGGCGAGGCGTCGGGTCCGGCCATCGCAGACGCCCTGCAGACCGTCTCGGGCGGAACCGGACACACCGTCTCGGTCGGCGAGTTCGACCGGGTTCGAACGCTCGTCGACGCCGGCCGCGAACTGAACTATCAGGGCGCGTCGAGCGGGGTCGACCTCACCGAGGCGCTCGAACCGCTGAGTTCGTACCTCGTCGAGCGGGTCCACAACGGCTCGGTCGAGCAGGTCGAACTCCTCCAGCGCCAGTTCTTCGAGTCCGGAGGTTCGCAATGAACCCGTTTTCGCGGCTGACGAGCCTCCTCGAACGGGCGCTTCCGAACGTGATTCGCCGGCGCTACGCGGCGAAGTTCGGGGTCGTGCTCCTCCTCATCGCGCTCGTCATGGGCGGCGCGGGCGCGTACATCCACTTCGACACCAAGTCGGTCGTCGAGTCGCAGACCGAGTCGCAGATTCGCGGCGCGGCGGCGACGGAGGCCAAGTCGGTCTCCGACTGGGTGACCTCGAAGGAGTCCACCGTCTCGTTCCTCGCCGAGTCGCTCGCGGACCAACCGGCTGGTACTCCGCCCGCCGACCACCAGCGGTGGCTCGAAGGGAAGCTCATCCAACTCTCCGGCGACGTCCGTTCGCTCCACTACGTCGACGCCGACACCGGCGCGGTCGTCGCGAGCACGACCGACAGCGCGACCGGGCAGTCGCTCGACTCGCTGTCCGCGCCGTGGGCCGACGACGCCGCGTCGCTGTCGTCGGGCCAGTCCGTGACCGTCACCGAGCCGTACGAGTCCGGCGGCGAGCCGGTCGTCGCGTTCGCCGCGCCCGTCTCCGGGGCCAACGGCGCAATCGTCCTGACGGCGTCGCTCCAAGCGGGCTCCCACCAGTTCGAATCGCCCTACGCGACCGGTGACACCAAGGTCGTCTCCGAGTCGGGAACCATCCTCTTCGACAACCGGAAGGCGTCTATCCTCGACCAGTACGCGGCCGCCGACGGCTCGTCCATCGAGGCCATCGACGCGGCGCTGTCCGGGCAGACCGGCTACGAGGTCGTCTCCGCCCGCACGGGCATGGAGTCCGGCGAGTACGCGATGGCGTACGCGCCCATCACCGGAACCGACTGGGTGCTCACCTACCACGTGCCGGCCGACCGGGCGTTCGCGCTCCAGTCGCAGGTGACGACGAACGTGATGCTCCTCGTCGCGTTCGGCGTCGGCGCGCTGTTCCTCGTCGGCGCGACCATGGGCCGCGGCACCGCGCGGTCCCTCTCGGTCGTCGCTCGCAACGCCGACGACATCGCCAACGGCGAGGTCGACGGCGACCTCCCGAACACCGTCCGAATCGACGAGATGGGGCGGCTGTACGACTCCTTCGAGTCGATGCAGTCGTACCTCACGACCGTCGCCGGGCAGGCCGAGGCGCTCGCCGACAAGCGCTTCGACGACCCCGTCCTTGACGAGGACATCCCGGGGTCGTTCGGCGAGTCGATGGGCCAGACGCACACGGAACTCGAAGCCCTCATCACCGAACTCGAAGCGAAGGCCGCCGAGTTCAGCGAGACGATGGCGGACGCCGCCGACGGCGACCTCACGCGCCGGATGTCGGAGGACGCCGACAACGACGCGATGAACGAGATGGCGCGGTCGTTCAACGACATGGCCGACGAGCTCGAAGCGACCGTCGCGGAGGTCGTCGCGTTCGCCGAGACCGTCGCCGCGGCCAGCCAGGAGGTCACCGCGAGCTCCCAGGAGATAGAGCGCGCGAGCCGACAGGTCAGCGAGTCCACGCAGGTCATGGCCGAGGGCGCGCACGAACAGCGCGAGAACCTCCGGCAGACGACGAGCGAGACGAGCAACCTCTCTGCGACCATCGAGGAGGTCGCCTCCTCGGCGAGCGAGCTCGAACGGACCGCCCAGCACACCCTCGAAGCGAGCGAGGACGGCCACGAGGCGGCCGCCAACGCCATCGACACCATCGAGACCGTCGAGACGCAGACCCGCCGGACGGTCGACCGCATCGAGGACCTCGAAGGCGACATGGCCGAAATCGGCGACATCGTCGAACTCATCACCGACATCGCGGAGCAGACGAACATCCTCGCGCTCAACGCGAACATCGAGGCCGCCCGCGCCGGCGAGGCCGGCGAGGGCTTCTCGGTCGTTGCAAACGAGGTCAAGGAACTCGCCGGCGAGACCAAGGCCTCGGCCGAGGAAATCGAGGCGACCATCGAGGAGGTCCAAGCGAAGTCCGCGGCGTCCGTCTCCGAGATGCGCGAGACGCGCGACGCCGTCGACTCCGGCGTCGACGCGGTCCAGACCGCCCGCGACTCGCTCGACACTATCGTCGAGAACGTCCGCGAGACGACCGACGGCGTCGACGAAATCAGCCGGACCACGGACGAGCAGGCCGCCTCGACCGAGGAGGTCGCGTCGATGATGGACCGCGTCTCCGATATCAGCGACGAGACCGCCGAGCGCGCCGAGTCGGTCGCGGCCGCGGCCGAAGAACAGACCGCCTCGCTCAGCGAGGTCTCCGACGGCGCGGACCGTCTCGCTACCCAGTCCGAGCAGCTGATGTCGCTCGTCTCCGAGTTCACCGTCGACTACGACGCTGCGGACCGCGACGGCGCGTTCGCCGACTCCGACGCCGCGTCGACCGCCGAACTCGACGCCCCGGCGACCGACGGCGGCCTCGACGGCGACCGCCCCGGCGACCTCGACTGACGACGTGACCGCCACGACCGCCCCGCTGGAGCGCGGTTTCGCGGCGGTCTGAACCGCTAGTCCCCGTTCGGTCCTCTCCAGTCCCCCATTCGGTCCTCTCCAGTCCCCCACTCGGCCCTTCCCGATTCCCCGTTCGGCCCTCTTTGGTTCCCCCGTTCGGCTCTCCCACGCACCGACCGCTTTCTTCGACCGTTCCGTTTTCCACACCCGGGTCCACCAGGAGATACCGCTTTTGTACCAGTCAAATCTCAGATATGATAATTCAGAGCGTAGCGTTATACCGGCAATCCGCGTGAGGTGGACGTATGGACCTGCTTTCGCGACTCGCGGCGCTGGTCCCGGGGGTCGGGGCTCGGACGCGGACCGACGGTGGCGCACAGGCGGACGAACGAGGGACGGTCGCGCTGGCGGCGGAGCGACTGGACACGGGTGCTCTGCTCGACGGCGTAGGGATGCCGGTGTTCGTCCTCGACGCCGACGGCCACGTCATCGCGTGGAACGACCCGATTACGAAGCTCACGGGCGTCCCCGCCGCGGAGGCGCTCGGGTCGGAACACGTGAGCGAACTGTTCTACCCGGACGGCCGGCGGGCGAAGACGCTCGCCGACAAGGTGCTCGACGACCCGCGGACCGCCGACGAGGTCCACGGGCTCGACGTGGTCGACGAGGGTAGCCGGCTCTACCGCGACACCAGTACCATGACCGACCGACACGGCGCGGACCGCCACATCGCTTTCACCGCCCAACCGCTGTTCGAGGGCGACGAACTGGTCGGCGTCGTCGAGGCGGTCCACGACCGGACCGACGCCGTGGAGAAACAGCGGGCGTCCGAGGCGCTCGTCGACGAGGTCTCGACCACCATCGGGAGCCTCACGGCAGGCGACCTCTCGGCCCGCGCGTCCTTCGCGGACGACCGTGGCGTCCTCAACGACGAGACGCTGGCGGTCGTCTCGGACCTCAACGAGATGGCGACCCGGTTCGACCGCCTCGCCAGCGAGGTCGACGCCACAACGGCCGACCTCGGCGGCGCGATTCAGCGGGCCGCGACCGCCGCGACCGACATCGAGTCGCAGGTCACGGAGCAGGCGGACCTCCTCTCGACGGGCGCAGAGGAGATGCAGGACCTCTCGGCCAGCATGGAGGAGATAGCGGCCACCTCCGACGAGGTCGCGTCGGCGGCGAACCAGGCCCGCGCGGCCGCCGAAAACGGGCAGGAGGCCGGCCAGAGCATCCGGAGCGCGACCGACCAGGTCATCGACATCTCCGACGAACTGCTCGACAGCGTGACCGAACTCCAACAGCGCATGGTCGTCATCGAGGAGGTCGTCGAGGTCATCGCGGAGGTCGCAGACCGGACGAACCTGCTCGCGCTCAACGCGAACATCGAGGCCGCCCGCGCGGGCGAAGCGGGCGAGGGCTTCTCGGTCGTCGCCGACGAGGTCAAACAGCTCGCGAACCAGACCCACGAGCACACGGAGGAAATCGCCGACAGCATCGCCGAGATTCAAGAGCAGGCCGACGAGACGGTGCTGGCCTCCGAGCAGTCCCACGAGCAGATTCAGGTCGCCTCCGGCGAAATCGAGGACGTGCTCGCCTCGCTCTCCGAAATCGCGGACGCCGCGGACTCCGCTGCCAACGGCGTCACCGAGGTCGCCCGCGCGACCGACTCGCAGGCGACGAACATCGAGGAGGTCACGACCACGATTCAGGTGGCCCAAGAGCACGCGACCGCCGCCGAGGCGTCGACGACCGACATCACCGACGCGACGGCCGACCAGACGGTCGCGCTCGACGCGCTCGCCGACCGGGTGGACGCCCTCGTCGGCGGCGACGCGGCGGCGGTCGAGGAACTGGACGCGATGGACTTCGACGAGGTGGTCGACGGCGCGGACGCCGACTCGGTCCGCGCGGCGACCGACGGCGGCTCTGCGGACGAGTTCGGCGGGTTCCAGTTCGACCGGTAGCGCGACCGACTCGGGGCGTTCGACGACGCCGCGTTGGAGTTCTCTTCTCAGTCGAGACTGATTGCGCAGCTCTCGACGTAATCGATGTCCTCGATGGAGTCGACGCCGCCCTCGCCGCAGACGGGGCAGTCCGGGTTCTTCCGGTACGGGACCGTCTCGAACGTCATATCCATGGCGTCGTAAAACAGGAGCCGGCCGTCGAGCACCTCGCCCTCGTCGAGGAGGATTTTCATCGCTTCCGTCGCCTGAATACAGCCGACCGTGCCGGGGAGAACACCGAGGACGCCGGTCGTCGCGCAGTCGGGGACGGTCCCCGGTTCGGGCGCTTCGGCGAACAGACATCGGTAACACGGCCCCTCGGGGACGAGCGTCGTCGCCTGCCCCTCGAACTTGTATATCGCGCCGTGGACCAGCGGGATTCCCTCGAAGCGACAGACGTCGTTGAGGAGGTAGCGCGTCGGGAAGTTGTCCGAGGCGTCGACCACCACGTCCGCGCTCGCGACGACCTCGTGGACGTTCGACTTATCGACCCGCGTCTCGACCGGTTCGACCGACACGTCGGGGTTGAGCCCGCGGACGAACGCGGCGGCGCTCTCGGCTTTGGCCACCCCTACGTCGTCGTCGCGGTGGATGACCTGTCGCTGGAGGTTGCTCCGCTCGACCACGTCGTCGTCGACGACGACGAGTTCGCCGACGCCGACCGCCGCGAGGTACTCGATGGCCGGCGCGCCCAATCCGCCCGCGCCGACGACGACGACCCGCGCCGAGAGCAGTCGCTCTTGGCCCTCCGGGCCGACCTCGTCCATGATGATGTGCCGCGAGTAGCGGTCCAACTGGGTGGCGTCGAGTGAGAGCGTCATATCCCGAGGTTGGCGTCGACCCCGAATAAAGCCGCGGCACGGGCGCGCCCCGTTCCTCGACGCTCAGACCGCCGTCTCCGACGACGGCATCGCCGGAAGCGACGCGCCTTTGACGCTCCGCCCGTCACGTCGGGTATGGTCGCCGAGACGACGCCCGACGAACTACGCGAGAGACTGGCCGACGACGAAGACATCGCCGTCGTCGACATCCGAGACCCCTCGTCGTACGCGTCCGGACACATCCCCGATTCGGAGAACCTCCCGGCGGCGACGCTCGAGCCCGAGGTGTTCGACCGCGAGTGGCCCGCCGAGGTCGTCGTCTCGTGTTACGTCGGCAAGAGTTCGAAGCAGGTCGCCTCGGTGCTGGACGACAACGTCGACGCCGACGTGTCCAGCCTCCGCGGCGGCTTCGACGCGTGGGACGGCGCGGTCGAAGACGGGTCCGAGGGCGAGGCGGACCTCGGACCCACGTCGCCGTTCTGAGTCGCCGACGGATTTTCACGACGGCTCATCTCGACTCGCAGAGCGACGCCCGAATCTACGCCCCGGGAACCGTGACGGGCGACCCCCGCCGCCGGTTCCGGTTTCGGAGGTAGAAGACGAAGACGGCGAGACCGCCGAGCACCGGCAGGAGGACGAACGCGACGAAGAACCCGACGGCCCACATGTCCGCCGTGTCCATCGCGCGGCGCTTCGCGTCCCGGTATATCCACGCCGCCCCGAGGACCGCGGCGGCGAGGAGCAGCGGCCCGCTGATTTCGATACTGACCATGCAGTCGCGTCAGTAGTTCTGACCGACCGAAATAAGCGTACGGGCCGTCGATTCCGACGGAGACGAAGCCGCTGCTCGGCGGTGGATAAAGAGAGAAGATTGGCGCGGTGCGCGGGGCGTTACTTGCCGCGGCCGTTGCCGGCGCGGATGGACGGACGGATGTGCTCCGTGCCCTTGCCGCGGTTCTGGAGACCGCGGTTCTTCTTGCCCGCGTTGGTGAGACCGCGGAAGGCGCGGCCGTCGTGGGTGTTGTCGCAGATCCAGTTGAGGTCGTCGTCGTTCTGGATGGCCGGGTGCTCGGGGTCGACGAGGATGACTTCCTGCCACTTCTGGGAGCCGTCCTGTCCGACGCCGTAGGAGTTCAGCACGCGCAGGTTGGGGTGCTTGCGAGAGGCGCGCTCCTCCGCGATGCGCGGGATGGACTTGCGGCGGCCGATGCGGTTGACGCCCTGGCGCTTCGTGCGGCGGCCGGCCTTGTGGCGCTGTTTGCGCGCGCCGCCCTTGCGGACGGAGACGCGGACCACGACGATGCCCTGCTTGGCCTTGTAGCCGAGCTCACGGGCCTTGTCGAGGCGGGTAGGGCGCTCGATGCGCTCGATAGCGCCCTGCTCGCGCCACTCCTGTTTTCGCTGCCACTGGAGTTCGGCCAGCTTGCCTTCCTTCGGGGTCTTCCACGCTTCCTTGATGTGGGAATAGAAGCTTCGTGCCATTGTATATCACCGCGGGCGCTTGCGATTCAGTCCGTCGGGGTACTCCCCTGAGACCACATTTCGTCCCGTTCGTGACGGGTGCCCTCTGGCGTGCCCGCATTGCCAGCGAGTTGGCGGAACTACCAACAGGGGAGGGTTAAGGACTTCGGATTGGGAACTGGCATGCGGTAGTGACACACGCGGTTCTCGTGGCTGTTGAAGGGGAATCAGCTGTTGCCCTTCCATACCGTCGAGGCGTCGTGGCGACCCTCACAGGAACACATATGCTACCACACATCAATATTCGCGGTGGAGAGGGGTCATGACCGACGCAGATACGCGGGGGAAGGAGACGATAGACGCGGGACCGATGCTCCCCGGCGGGAGTGCCACCGAGTTCGCGGACGCATACGTCGAACTGTGGAACACCCGGAACTACGCCGCAATTCCGCGGCTGGTCTCGGAGTCGTTCGTGATGTACGACCCGGCCGCCCCGGCGGAGGGAATTCCCGGACCGAAGCGCGAGGTCCACGGGCGCGACGGTCTCCGACAGTTCGTCGAGGGAGTGACGACCGGCTATCCAGATTTCGAGATTACGGTCCTCGAACTGCTCGCCGGCGACGGCGTCGTGATGTACGAAGCCCGGTTGACGGGAACGCACGACGGCCCCCTCGACGGTCTCCCGCCGACCGGCCGGACGATTGACATTCGGGTCGTCTCGGTGCTCCGTCTCGACGGGGACTACATCGGCGAACACCGCGCGTACTTCGACATGCGAGAAGTGGCGGAACAACTCGGACTGACGTTCCCCACGGTGATTCGACAGGTACCGAGGCTCGTCGCCGGAAAGCTCCGCGGCGGGCTGTGAGACCGGTCGCTCTCACGGCGCGTTGGTACCAGCCGAATCGACGACCGGTGAAAAAAGAATCCGAGCGAGTCGCCGCGTTTAGCCTTCCATCCCACCGAACGACAGGCCACCTTCGATGTAGCGCTGTGCGAACAGGTAGATGAGCATAATCGGCGCGGCGAACGTCAGCGCGAACGCCGAGAACCGGGCCCACGGGATGGAGTACCGGCCGACGAGCGAGTACAGTCCGACGGGCAGGGTGTAGTTATCCGTCGAAAGCAGCGTCTGGGCGACGACGAACTCGGTCCATCCGGTGAGGAAGGTGAAGATGAACACCGTCGCCAGCCCCGCCTTCGACAGGGGGAGGATGATTTCGGTGACGATTTTCCACGACGGCGCGCCGTCCATCATCGCGGCCTCCTCGTAGGAGACGGGAATCCCGTCCATGTACGTCTTCAGCAGCCACGTGTTGAACGGGACCGCGGTGGCGGCGTAGTACGCCGACAGCGCGAGCTTGCTGTCGTTGAACCCGAACTGGACGAACAGGGCGTACAGCGCGATGAGGAGCGCGACGCCAAGCCCGCCGCCGATTTGGGTGAACAGCACGTAGCCGTACAGCACCTTCGAGCGCCCGATGAACTGCCGGCGCGACAGCGCGTACGCGCTGGGGACGATGAGACACATCGCCAGTATCACCGTCGGAATCGCCACGGTGAGGCTGTTCGCGAAGAACCGTTTGAACTCGGAGGTCTCGGTGACCCCGTACTGCGACACGTCGAGGAACGTCAGTTCGGGCGTCTGCAGGAACACCTCGTAGCCGCCGAGGCCGAGGCTGATGCGGTAGCTCGGGACGATGAGGTCGCCGATGACCCACAGGAACGGCTCGATGGTCGGGTCGGCCGGCCACAGGCGAATCCCGCTCGACGAGTACAGCGACGCGCCGGTGCCCGAGAAGGCCCCGACGGCGACCCAGTACAGCGGGAACAACAGGAGCGCGACGACGACCGCGGCACCGAGGGTGATGCCGGCGGTCTTCAGCACCGTCGCGGGGCTGACGCGCCCCTCGCGGATGCCTTCGAGGGTGTACTTGGCGTCCTTGACCGACTCGACGGGAGCCATCGCGGCGGTCCGCGCGTCGTCGGCGAGCTCGGCCGCGATGTCGGAGATGACGCTCATGCGTCGTCCACCCCGTCGGCGAGCTGTCCCTTCTTGACGTTCAGCATCATGAAGACGCCGATGACGGCCACGGCGACGAGCATGATCGCCGCGCCCTCACCGTACTTCTGGAAGCGGAACGCCTCGCGGTAGCCGTAGACGATGAGCAGTTCGTTCGTCCGCGACGGCCCGCCCTGATTGAACACGTACGGGATGAGGAACTGCTGGAACGACGCCGCGGCCGTGAGAATCGAGGCGAACAGCACGGGGCGCTTGATAGAGGGAAGCGTCACGTGCAGGAAGCGGGCGAAGAAGCCCGCGCCGTCTATCATCGCCGCCTCGTGGAGCTCCTCGGAAACGTCCTGCAGGGCGCTCACGGTGATGATGACCATGAACGGGTACGCCAGCCACGCCTCGGTGACGTTGTAGGCGAGGAAAGCCATCCAGCGCTCGGAGAGCCAGGCGATGGAGTCGAGGCCGGCCATCCGGAGGAACTGGTTGGCGAGGCCGAACTCGGCCGAACTGAAGATGCCGCGCCAGATGGTGATGGTGAAGATGCCCGGCAGGCCGAGGGGGATGATGATGAGCGCGCGCATGAACCGCTTGCCGCGGACGCGCTCGCCGGTCACCACGAGCCCGATGCCGAGGCCGACGAGCACCTTGAGCGCGACCGACGTGGCGACGAACAGCCACGTCACGCCCATCGAATTCCAGAACTGACCGTCCGAGAGGACCGTCACGTAGTTGGCGAGGCCGACCCACTGCTCTTTGCCCTGGAACAGCGTGGCCGGCTCCGCGTTGGTGAACGAGAGATACACCAGGTACAGGACGGGAAAGAGCATGAACGCGAGGAAGACGAACAGCCCCGGCAGTACCAACAGCAAGGGCAGGTCGTCCTTGCTCACGACCGGGCTGTCCGCGACGCGCTCGACGGCGCTGTCGACGACGCTCATCGTCCTTACTCCCAGTTAGACCGGATGTTTTCTTCGGCCTTCGTGAACGCGGGTTCGAGTTCCGCGTCGCCGTTTTTCACGCTGTTGAAGGCGTCTTCGAGCGGCCCCCACACGTCGCCCATGTTCGGGTGCGTCGGGATGGGCGTGCCGAGCGAGACGGACTCCGAGAAGCCCTGGACGGCCTCGGGGAGGTCGCTGCTCGTGGCGAGTTCCTTGTGGACCGGGATGTAGCCGAACTCCTCGGCGTTCGCCGAGAGCACGTCGGTGTTCGTCGTGTACCACTCGGCGAACGCGCGGGACGCCGCCGCCGTCGCCTCGTCGCCCTCCAGCGTCGAGGTGAAATAGAGCTGCTTGACCGTCGTGTACGGCTTGGGCTCGGCGTCGCCCTCGGGCGAGGGGAGCCGGGCGATGCCGGCGTCGATGTCGTTGGAGCGAACGTCGCCGAGGAACCACGGCCCGTTGATGGCGAAGGGCGCGTTGCCCTCGAGGAAGACGGCCGCCTGCGGGTCGTAGCCCGTGTCCTTCGGCTGGTACGGGACGAAGTTGTCGAGGATGAACTGGAACCCGTCGAGGGTCGCCTCGTTCGACAGGCCGAGTTCGACGTTCGACTCGTCGAAGTAGTAGCCGCCGAAGGCGTGCGCCCACGCGCTCATGAAGTAGGCGTTCAGCGGGTAGCTGAGGCCGTACATCCCGTTTTCGGGGTCGTGGTACTCCTCCATGATGGCTTTCATGTCGGCGATGGTCTCGGGCGCTTCGTCCACCATCTCCTTGTTGTAGATGAGGCCGACGGTCTCGGCCGCGTAGGGGAGCGCGACGGTCGCGCCGTCGAACTGGACCGCCTCCTGTGCGGGGCGGGTGTAGACCGAGAGGTCAACGTCCAGCTGGTCGCTCTGGTCCGAGAGGAAGCCGTTCTGGTAGTACTCGCCGGTCCAGTCGTGGGCCCAGTCGAACATGCCCGCGCCCTGCCCGGCGGGGATGGCGGAGGTCGTCTTCTTCCGGAGGTCGGCGATTTCGGCGGGGTTGGCCGTGTGAGCCGTCTCCGAGGTGAACGTCTCGGCGTTGGCTTCGAGCGCCTTCTTCTCGGCTTCCGCGCGCTGGTGCCAGAGCGTGAACGTCCCGCTCGGGCCCGCGGACTCGGTCTCCGCTCCCGCGGTGGTCTCTTCGCCACCGTCGTCGCCCTCCGCACCGCTCTGTTCGGGCGTCTGCGTCGAATCGGTCTCCGACACGCCCACGCACCCTGCGAGTGCGCCGACGGCCGTCGTGCCTGCCAGTTGCTTCAGGATTGTGCGGCGGTTCATTGGCATAACGAATCTATGATGAACTATGTGTTCATATATTTAATAGTTCGGAATGACGGCCGCATTCGCGGAGAAAATTGCCACTCCAGTGGTCGGGTGCGATTCACCATATCGGGTAGAGAGGACCTCTGAATGCCAAAAACAAGTGATAAAATATAATACGAACTATTGCATCACAAATTCAGAAAATAGGAAAACGATTATGGACGATGGGGCTAGACAGAGAGTAATGGCACGTCTCACGCTCGAAGCGCTTCGCAAGGAGTACGACCGGGGTCGCGTCGTCGCCGTCGAGGACCTCTCGCTCGACGTCGAGGACGGCGAGTTCATCACCGTCGTCGGCCCGTCAGGCTGCGGGAAGTCGACGACGCTCCGCATGGTCGCGGGGCTGGAATCGCCCTCCGGCGGCACGATTCGAATCGGCGGCGAGGACGTCACGGACCAGCACGCCCGCAAGCGCGACGTGGCGATGGTGTTCCAGAACTACGCGCTGTACCCGCACAAGACCGTCATGCAGAACATGGCGTTCGGCCTGCGGATGAGCACCGACCTCTCGAAGGACGAGCGCCGCGAGCGCGTCCGCGAGACGGCGGCGATGATGGGCATCGAGAACCTCCTCGACGACAAGCCCGACGAGCTGTCCGGCGGGCAGAAACAGCGGGTCGCGCTCGGCCGCGCCATCGTCCGCGAACCCGACGTGTTCCTCTTCGACGAGCCGCTTTCGAACCTCGACGCGAAGCTCCGCACCACGATGCGGACCGAGATTCAGCGCCTCCAGAACGAGCTCGGCATCACCTCGCTGTACGTCACGCACGACCAGGAGGAGGCGATGACGATGGGCGACAAAATCGTCATCCTCAACGACGGAAAGCTCCAGCAGGTCGGCCGCCCGAAGGACGTGTACGAGAACCCCGCCAACGAGTTCGTCGGCGGCTTCGTCGGTTCGCCCTCGATGAACTTTCTCGACGTGTCGGTCGAACGCGAGGGCGACCGCCTCGTCCTCGTCGGCGACGGTCCCTTCTCCTACCGCCTGTCCGAGTCGTTCTCGGCGACGCTCCGCGAGGCCACCGACGCGGCCGACCTCCGCGTCGGCGTCCGCCCGGAGGACGTGGTGACGGCCTCGTCCGGCGAGAACGTCGTCGACTCGACCGTCGGCGTCGTCGAGCCCATCGGCTCGGACAACTACCTCCACCTTGACATCGGCCCCGACTTCATCGCCCGCGTCGACTCGGACATCGAACCCGAGACGGGCGAGACGGTCGGCGTCACCTTCGACGAGTCGGACCTCCACGTCTTCCACCCGCGGACCGGCGAGTCGCTCCTCTACCGCGAGTCTAAGCGGCGCGCGGCCCCGACGCAGCAGGCGTGAAGAAGTAGTTCGCTGTTTTCTCGCGGCGGTCCCGCGCTGTTCGACAGCCGCGTCGCCGCCGACTTACTCCCCGTCGAAGGCGTCGTCGGCGCGGAGCGTCGCCAGCGTCGCCAGCCGGAGCGCGTGCGGCCAGCCGAGCGGCGTCGCGCTGTCGGGCGTGCCGTCGTCGAAGAACTGCTCCGCGAGGTAGCCCTCGTCGGTGCACAGCGGGCCGTCGGGGAGGACGAGGGCGAGAAGCGCCCGGCCCTCGTCGGCGAACTCCTCAGCCCGGTCGTCGCCGTGTTCGGCCAGCAGGGCGGCGAGTTCGACGCCGGCGTTCGCGCCCCACGCGGTCGAGACGGTCCAAATCTTCTCGGAGGACTGCTCGCGCATCCGCCAGTCGTCGCCCTCGAAGCGGACGAGTCCCTTCACGTCGCTGTCGTCGGGGTCGTGCCAGAGCCCGTCGAAGACGGACTCGACGTGGCGGACGAGCCGGTCCAGCCGGTCGTCGTCGACAGTTTCGAGTCGGTCGTAGGTCCGGTGGGCCGACGCGAGCGCGAGCGCGGCGGAGTCGTAGCGGTCGTCGAGTTCGCCGTCGGCGACGCGGAGGGCGTAACAGCCGCGGCCCTCGCTCCAGAGGTGGTCGATGCCCTCGTACACCTCCCGGGCGCGCGCTGCGGCGCGGTCGGTCAGCGCCGAGTCGAGGTCAGACAGCGCGAGTTCGGCGTAGGCTTCGAGAAACGTCGCCGCGGTGTGGCTGAACCGGCCGGTCATGTTCTCCCACGCGTTCTGGCAGTCGACCGGGAGGCCGTCGTCGCCGAGGGTGTCGTCGAGGCTGTCGAGGGCGCTCGCGAGCGTCTCTTCGATGTCGGCGCGGAGGTCGTCGTCGGCACAGCGGTCGTGGTAGGCCGCGAGGAAGGCGATGACGCTCCCGGTCTGGTCGGCCTGATAGTCCGCGTCGTCGCCGGATTCGAGGCGCGCGTTCGCCCAGCCGGGCGCGAGCGAGCCGTCGAAGGGCCAGACGCGGTGGGGCCACGAGCCGTCCTCGCGCTGGGTGCGGCAGTAGGCGCGGGCGCTCCGCTCGTGCCACGCGCCGAGGCCGAGGTCGAGCCGCTCGTCGGACTCGAAGAGGAACGTCGAGATTTCGGCGTCGTCGCGGAACCACGTGTAGCCGTAGCCGCCCGAGTAGGCGTAGTAGGGGTCGAAGTCGGGGCCGGCGATACGGAGACCGAGCGCGCCCGAAAGCAGCGAGAGCACGCGAATGTCGTCGTGCATCGCCGCCGATTCGGGGTGGTCGGGGACCGCGCCTTCGACCTGTCCTGCGGTGCGCTCGCGGAGGTCGTCGAGGTCGCGGGCGACGAGGTCGCGGACGCGGTCCAGCGCGTTCTCGCGGTCCGTCTCGGTGTCGTCGGTGAGCAGGTGGCCGACGGCGGCCGCGCCCGCCTCGAACGGGACCGTCCCGACGACCGCGCCGCTCAGTTGGCCCTCCTCGTAGCAGTCGTCGGTGCGGGGTCGCGGCAGTTCGACCTCGCCCTCCGAGAGCAGTTCGTCGAAGCCCTCGGGCACGCGCCCCTCGACGTGTTCGAACCCCGGCGACGACGCGAGGAAGTCGTGTTCCTCGGCGTGGTAGGCCTCGACGGCGTCGCCGTGGGTCAGTTGCCCGACGAGCGTGTCGCGACCGTCCGGCTGGAAGTGGACGAAGGCGACGAGCTCCACGTCGGCGTCGGTCTCGAACCGGCTGACGTGGCCGTCGCCGACCCCCAGGTCGTACTGCGTCACGCCGCCGTGGGGCGTCTCGTGTTCGGTGACGACGAGCGCGCCGTCGCCCGCGTACGACTGGCTCGCGCCCTCGTCGAACCAGTGGACGCCGGTCTCGTCGCCGACGGGGCGGACGCCGAACCGGGAGCGCTCGACGCCCCAGAGCCCGGACAGCGGGTAGCCGAAGTCGCGGAGCGAGCCGTCGGTCTCGACGTGGACTAATCGGCTTTCGAGACCCGAAAACAGGCCGCTCGTCGTCCGTCGCTCGCCCGGGAACCGAGTCGGGTGGTCTGCGTGCCGCTTGTAGTCGGCCAGCGCGTCGCGTAGTTGCATTGCTGAGTCGTGGGACCCCCGCAGATAATAATCTTGGTGTAATGTTCCTTCAAACTTTCATGCCGTTTCGAAACGGTAAGGGCCCCCCTCCCCGGAGAGGTGGTATGCATCACCCCGGTCCGCCGCGAGTCACGACGATCGGCCGCCCCGTCGAACTTGCCCCGAGAGCCCCGAACGGCGGCGAAACGTACCGCTGGCGCGTTCTCGACGCGCCCGAAGAGAGCGCCGTCGCGGTCGGCTCCGGGCCGGTCGTCCACCTCGCCCCCGACGTTCCCGGCACGTACCGTCTCGAACTCGACGCGCCCGACGGCCGCCACGAACAGACCGTTCGCGCCTTCCCCGACGACCGCCGCCCGGCGACGATGGCGGTCCCCGCGGCCGACCTCGAACCCGCGTCACCCGACGAGGTGTCCGTCATCGGCCCGTTCAACGACCGCCTCGTCGGCCGCGACCGCCCGCGCCGTGTCGGCGACGACTACGCCCTCGACGTGGCGCTCCCGCCGGGCACACACCCGTTCGGATTCGCCCCGCACGATGACCTCGCGGAGCAGGTCCGCGGCGACGTCGAAGTCCCCGGACCGGGCCGCCCGCGGGTTCGACTCGACACGCGGGCCGAACAGGCGGGCAGCGACGAACTGGTCGTCGTCGCGGACGCGGAACCCGCGCCCGACGCCGGGTCGGCGACGCTCGCCGTCGAGTTCTTGTTCGACGGCCGCGACCCGCTCGAACCGGGCGACTGCGAGGTCGATGGCGACAGCCTGCGCGTCCCGGTCGAAACGCTCCGCGAGTTCGACTCGTCGGAGCCGGTCCGCGTCCACGCCGTCGCGGTCCAGACGACGACCGAGTCGGGAGAGTCGTCCGTCCGGCACTCGGTTCTCGACACGCTGGTCGTGAACCCCGGGGGTGCGGGCGACGAAACCGGTTCCGGCCTCGCTGGCCTCGCCGTCTCGCGCCCCGGCGACGCGCCCGAATGGGCGCACCACGCGACCGTCTACGAGGTGTTCGTCCGGTCGTTCGTCGGCGAGACGCCCGACCCGACGTTCGACGAGCTCGCCCGGCGAGTTCCCTACCTCGAATCGCTCGGCGTCGACTGCCTGTGGCTCACGCCGATACTGGAGAGCCACACGACCCACGGCTACCACGTCACCGACTACTTCGAGACCGCCTCGGACCTCGGCACGCGCGGCGACTTCGAGGCGCTCGTCGACCGCTGTCACGACGCCGGCATCCGCGTCGTCTTCGACCTCGTCATCAACCACACGTCGCGGGACCACCCGGCGTTCCAGTTCCACTCGACCGGCGTCCCCGGCTACGAGGACCACTACGCCCGCGTCCCCGAGCCCGAGGACCCCTCCGAGGTCGACTGGGGCGGCCCCGGCGCGGCGGAACACTACTTCAACTGGACGCGCATCCCGAACCTCGACTACGACTCGCCCGCGGTCCGGTCGTGGATGCTCGACGTGGTTTCCGAGTGGGCCGCCGTCGTCGACGGCTTCCGCTGCGACGTCGCGTGGGGCGTCCCCCACGGCTTCTGGAAGGAGGTCCGCGACCGGGTGAAAGCCGACGACCCCGACTTCCTGCTCCTCGACGAGACCATCCCGCGGGACCCCGCGTACCACGAGACCGAGTTCGACGCCCACTACGACACGACGCTGTACGGGTCGCTCCGCGACGTCGGCGCGGGCGAGAAGCCGGCGACGGCCGTCCTCGACGCCGTCGCCGACGCCCGCTGGCACGGCTTCCCCGACGACGCCGTGCAACTCCGGTACATCGAGAATCACGACGAGGAGCGCTACCGGAGCGAAGTCGGTGAGGACGCGCTCCGGGCGGCCGCGGCCGCGACGTTCACACTCCCCGGCGCGCCGATGATGTACTACGGGCAGGAGACCGGCGTCGAAGCCCAGCGCGGGACGATGCGCTGGTACGACGCCGACACCGACCTCGTGGAGTTCCACCGGCGGCTCTCCCGTCTCCGCGACGCCCACGAAGTGCTCCGCGTCGGCGACGTCGAACCCGTCCCCGCCAGCGTTGCTCCCGCCGGAAACGGCGGCGTCGAGTCCGACCGCGTGGTCGCGTTCGCCCGCGACGACGGTACCGACCGACTCGTCGTCGTCCTGAACTTCGCCGGAGCGCCGACGACCGTCGAACTCGGCGCGGAAGTCGAGGGGACCGACCTCCTGACGGGCGAGCGAGTCGACGCTGGCGGCGCGGCCGGGGGCGACGGGGGCGCTCGCGTCACCGTCGCCGACGCAGTCGTCCTCCGCGCCGCCGGCGATTCGAGCCATTAAGTATCATGGTCGATGACAGTCCGAGCATGGACGACCGGGAACTCGCCGACCTCCTCGAGCAGTTCGGGCTCTCAGAGAAGGTCGTCGACACGTACCTGACGCTGCTCGAACTCGGGGAGGCGAAGGCGAGCCAGATCGCCGACGCGGCGGGCGTCTCCAAGCGCTACGTCTACAGCGTGAGCAAGGAACTGGAATCGCGTGGGTTCGTGGAGGTCAACGACCACGTCGTGCCGACCACGATTCGGCCGCTGCCGCCGATGGAGGTCATCGAGTCGCTCTCCGAGAGTGTCGAGTCCATGCGCCCCGCACTGGAGGAGCGTTACACGGCCACCGCCCGCGACCAAGAGCGCTTCGAGGTCATCAAGTCCCGCGTGACGGTGCTCAAGCGCATCGGCGAACTCGTCGGCCGCGCCGAGTCCGAAATCACGCTGTCGCTCCCCTACGACGTGCTCGACGAGGTCGAAGACGAACTTCGGGCCGCCCGCGAGCGCGGCGTGCTCGTCTCGCTCGTCGTCAGCGGGGTCGAACCGCACGACGACCTCGCGCTCGACGGCGTGGCCTCGCTGGTGCGCGTCTGGCACGAACTCATGCCCACGATGCTCACCGTCGACTCGCGAGCGGGGCTCATCTCCCCCGGTGAGATGGTCGCCCGGTCGAACTCCGAGTCGCAGGCCATCGTCTTCGCCCAACCGCACCTCGGCCCGGTCATCGTCGGCTCTTTCTTCGGGAACTACTGGCCGATGGCGGCCGAGGCGTACACGACCGAACCCGACCCGCTCCCGGCGATGTACCACAACTTCCGTCACGCCGTCCTCCAAGCGGCGCTCTGCGACCGCGCGGGCATCGACCTCGACGTGAGCGTCAGCGGGCGGATGGTCCACACCGACGGCCCGACCGAACTCCACGGCCGCGTGGTCGATATCCGACAGGGCCTCCTCGAACCCGCGAACAACTCCTTCCCGGTCGAGAACGCCTTCGTCGTCGAGACGGACGAGGGGACCTACAGCATCGGCGGACAGGGCGCGTTCGTCGAAGACTTCGAGGCCGACGCCGTCGAGTTCACGGCGGTCGAGTAGCCTCCCCGAGTCCGTTCCTGTTCTTCCGAGACCGCCCACATCGGCGGCCATGTGGGACGTTCGCAGGCCCGCCACCGAACTATTACGTGGGTCTCTCGTTGGACGCCCATGGACCGCGACGGAGCCCGCCGCCTCGCCGCGCGGACGCTCGCCGTCATCCGCGAGAAGAACGTCACGGTGACGGCCGCGAGTCTCGCGTACTACGCGTTCAACTCGCTCGTCCCGCTGACGCTCCTGCTTTTCGTCCTCGTCACGACGTCCGGTCGGGTCGAAGCCCTGCTCCCCACGTTCGAACTGCTCGTCGGCGTCGACCTCTCGCAGTTCGAATCGACGCTCAGGGCGGTGAGTGGGAACTCTGCCGGGCGATTACGCGCTGCGGTGCTCGCCCTCGGTATCTTTCTCTGGAGCTCGCTCCGGCTGTTTCGCGGGATGGACAGCGTCTTCAGCGAGGTGTACGGCACGCGGAAAGCGGTATCGGCGCTCAGGCGATTCCTCAACAGCGTCCTCGTCATGGCGACGGTCGCGGTCGGCGTCGGCGTCATCGCCGCCGCCGGTCTCGTCGTCTCCTTCCGCGTGACACAACTGCTGTGGTCGGTCGTCGCGCCGGTTCTCCTGTGGGCGTTGCTCACCGTGCTGTTCGTTCCGATGTACGCGCTGTTTCCGGGCGTCGACGTCTCTCCGCTGGAACCGGTTCCGGGGGCGGCGCTCGCGGCGCTCGGGTGGACGGCGTCGCTCCAGGCGCTTCGCCTCTACTTCGGCGTCTCTCAGAGCATCGAACTCTACGGTGCCGCGGGCGGGGTCTTGCTCATCGTGACGTGGCTGTACGTCGGCTCGCTGGCCCTGCTCGTCGGCGTCGTCGTCAACGCGGTGCTGGCGAACCGGGTCGATGCCGACGCTGACTGGTATCCCGGCGACGAGGCGACGGGTGACGAGCGACGCTAACGGGGGCGCGCCGTCCGAAAAAAGCGTTCAGTCGTCCTACAGGAGGAACGTGACGACGGCCAGCACGAGGAAGATGACGACGAGGATACGCGCGACTTTCATCGAGAGCCCCGCGATTCCACGGAAGCCGGCGAGCCCGGCGACCAGTGCCAAGACGAGGAACACGACCGCGTAGTGGAGGAACCCGCCGCCACCCTGCAGCGGCGTGAGCACGGCGACTCCGAGCCCCGAGAGCGTCATCGTCCGGCGGTGGGCCACGCGCCCCCGCGTTTCACCTCCCGTACGTGTGCGACGGGTTTCGGCGGCTTCGGAGCGCGAGCGTCTCCGGCTCCGGTCTCATCGGCGTGAACTGTGTCTCTCATCGCGGTCGTGATTTCCTCCCGCACACAATGAGACCGGTCCCTGCATTGGCAAGGTTCGGCCCACCTTGGGGGCGTGCTTCGCCGACGCCGACTCCGACTTAGCGACGGTTCACCGCTTCGGCGGCGAGTTGCACCGCGAATCCGGCGCTACTCCACCGGAGCGAGAACACACCGCCAGCCACCAACAGAGCTCCCTGTTTGGTTCGCCCCTTCGCCAGCGCGCTGGCTCCCGCGACGACCGAGGGTACCGCGCTCAGCGTTCTCGTCCACTTCGAGCCGAGCAGTTGGCGTCCAATCACGTTCTGAACGAGTATCCGAAGCAATGTAACCGGCGGGCTTGCGTGTGCCTCGGGACCTCCGCGGGCGATGGCCGCCCGCAGACAAATGTACCACGCTCGCCTACCCACCGCTATGGCAACTATCGTACGGGGCGCGATTCCGTCCGAAGAATTCGCGTTAGGTCACACGCTCTCCGCGCTCCCGGACGTCGAAATCGAGTGCGAGCGTATCATCGAGAGCGGTGACCAAACCGTGATGCCCCTGGTGTGGATTCGTCACGCCGACCGCTCGGACATCGACGACGCCCTTCGAGAAGACCCGTCGGTCGACGAAGTCACCTGTCTCTCGGAGTTCGACGACGAGTTCCTCTACCGGATGGCGTGGGTCGACCACGTTCACCTGCTCCTGCAGATGATCACGAACTCTCACGCGACGATTCTCGACGCGTACGGCTGGGGCGACGAGTGGCAGTTCCGCGTACTCTACCCGGCTCGCGACGACTTCGCGCGGACACACGACTTCGCTGCCGAACACGGGCTGAGATTCGAAGTCGAGTCGATTCGAGAGATGGACGCCGAACCGGCCGGACGGTACGGTCTCACCGAAAGCCAGTTCGAGGCGCTCGTGACGGCGGCCCGAGAGGGCTACTTCGAAGTGCCCCGGCGAATCTCGCTCTCCGAACTGGCCGACAAGATGGGTGTCTCTCACCAGTCGCTCTCCGAGCGAATCAGGCGGGGAACAGATGCGCTCGTCGAAGACTCCTTGCTCATCGGGTCGGTCCCGGACGACTTCCGGGACTGAGACGCCGGATTCGGGATTTCATATCGCAGTATGTGATTTATTTCTCCCATCGAGCGGTCTCCCAGCAAACGAGACCGGTAGCTGACGCTCGTCACGGGTGAAACGCGGGGTCGCTGAAAACCGGCGTGGCCGAGCGAACGGCCGTCAGGCGTAGGTAGTGACGCTCTCGAACTCGTTTTCGGCGATGGCGGCCGCCAGCGCGTCGATATCAACTTCATCGGGCATCTCGGCGGGGTACTTGCGGCGGAAGTAGCCGACGATGTTCTTCGCGTCGCGCGCGAGGAGTTCGCGGGCGTTGTCGTGGTCGGTCGGGACGGCCTGCGGCCAGTCGAAGACCGTGATGCCGCGCTCGCCGACCGCGACGTTGTACTCGGACATGTCGGCGTGGACGTAGCCGGCCTCGTAGGCCTCGGCCATCTCGGAGAGAATCAGGTCGAGGACACCCGTCACCTGCTCGGATTCGAGTTTCGCCTTGGCGAGTTCGACGCCGTCGAGTTTCGCCATGATAATCGCGTGGCGGTTATGGTCGACGGGGCGCGGGACCGACACCTGCGGAAAGAGGGTTTCGAGCGCCTCGTACTCGCGTTCGGCCGCCTTGCGGGCGGTGTAGAGCCACGAGACGTGGTGGTTCTCGGAGGTGTAGTCGCGCTCGCGGCGCACCTCGCGGAAGTTGGTGTACCCCTCGCGGTGGAACTTGAGCGCGAGCGGCTTGAACGACTGCACCTCGAACACGTCGCTTTCTTTGCCGACGCCAAGGGGCGCGCCGAACCCCTGAATGGTGTCTCGCTGGGCGAACGTCCGGAGGGCGAGCGCGTCGTACCCCTCGACCGTGAGCTTGTACCCCTCGTACTGGATGGTCTTGCGCTCGATGAGCTCGCGGGTCATACAGCGGTCGATGCGGTAGTCGACCTCTTCGGCGGTCAGCCCCGAGTTCTTCGGGAGCTTCTCCCGGTTGACCCACTCGCTGAAGCGCATGCCCTGCTCGACGCCCGAGAGGAGGTAGAAGTCCTCGGGCTCGAGTTCGGCCATGACGCCGGCGACGTTCCGTACCATGCACGTCCGTCCGTCGGCGAGGCGTAAAAGGCCCGCGAGTCGGCGAATGTCGCCCGCGATAAATCACATGTGACGATACAAAATCTGGAAGACGGCTCACGCAGTTTCGGAGGGTGGTGTGAGTGTTGGGGTCTCGCGTCGGAACTGAACGGAGAAGTTGCTACGTATCGGTGTCCTACCTATCCGGTACGGTTAGTAGCCCCGTGGAAACGCTATAGGGATATCTGCTCACCGTCTTCGGGGACGAGGACGTTTTCGGTCTCCGTTCGCAGTTCCTCACGAGAGAGCAGACAGTGATTGATGGCTTCCATATGGACAACTGCCACGGTCGCACCCGTGGCCTCTCGGACAGCCGCGACGTCCTCGACGCCCATCGTGATTGGTTCGCCCTGGTCGAACTGTGCTTCCCCACCGTTGACGACGACCAGCTCAGGTTCGAACCGGTCGAGCGTTCCTTTTACTGGGTCGTACCAGATGGTGTCCCCGGCGATGTACAGCGCTTTCTCGCCCTCGAAGACGAATCCGGAGACAGGACCCATCCCCTCGGCAAGTTCGTCGTGGCCGTGCTGGCCCGGTGTCCGGTGAATCGTCACCCCGCCGAACGATGTCTCATCCTCGACGGATCGCACGTCGGTGAAGCCTTCGTCACTGAACGCGGCTGCGTCCTCTGGCTGGCAGAACAGCGGCACGTCCGCATCGAGTTCCTCTCTGGCTGCCTCGTCCCAGTGGTCGGGGTGGCGGTGCGTAACGACCACGGCGTCGTAGTCAAGCTCGACGTCCGGGAGCGGCACCAACGGATTTCGCTTCTGGTTCGCCGTCGTGAGGAACTCAGGTACCCCCGGACTGTCCGTCACCGTCGGCATCTCGCCCTGCGGCGTGAACATGGGGTCAACGAGGAACGTGGTGTCACCGACCGTCGCAAGTACCGTCGCGTTTCGCACGAGTCGTACGCTAATCTCAGAGTCGCTTGTCATGCACTCCTTGCTTGGGGAGTTGGCTGGTTACGATTTATTCTGAAATATTCCAACTCCCTCGATTCGAGCGTGGTGGCAACTACTCGATGAATTCAACGTCTCCGAGGTCGAGGGACGTGTCGATATCGACGGTCATCGAGTCGGCGGCGAACTGTTCGGCAAGCCACGCCTCGGCCCGGTTGAGTCGGTACTGGAGCGTGGAACTCGGCACGCCGATCTCCTCGGCGATCTCGCTAACCGAGGCCTCTCGGGGTTCTTCGTAGTAGCCGTGAGTGAGCGCGGCTTCCAGTGCTGTCTTTTGTGCTGTCGTAAGGTCGTGTTGTGTCCGTCCATCTTCGAGCAGGCAGGGAGGTTCGCCGAGTCGTTCGACCGTCAGCGAAAGTCCGTCGCGGAGATTCGCTCGAATGTCGTCGTGTAAGGCTCCGAGCGAGCCGTCGACGAGGAGGTGCCAGTGGAACTGGTCGCCGTGGCGTTCCGACCGCATTATCACTCCTTCACCGAGGTGGTTCGCGGCGGCGATCGGGAGTGACCGTGGGCCGTCGCCTTCCCGCCGGAGCGAGTAGATTTTCCGTGATTCCGGGTTCGACGAGAGAATCTGGCACCTGTACTCGGTGACCGGTGCGCCGCACATGCCGACCAAACTCGAATCCCGGGCAGCCGGTTCGAGGCGCTTGTCGTACTCGCCGAGGGCGGACGGTGTGCCGACGATTTTCTCGACGCCCCATACTGCCTCGCTCGTCGCTTGTACCTGCATTGATCGTGCGTACAAATCGGGGTACTCGATGAAGGCATCCATCAATGAGTCGGCCCCTCGCTCGTACTCGATGGTGAAAACGACCTCGCGCATCACGAGATGATTTCGCTCAGTTCGGATAACCACTCTGACTGCCCCCCCGGCTGCAGAGACGCTCTCCTGACTGTTACAGGCCACTGCCGATTCAATCGACGAAACCGCGCGAAACGTCACTATCTCCCGCCCCCGAGGCTGTGGACTCAGGCCGCGTCGAGGTGGAACTCGACGACCGCGCCCTCGCCCTCTTCGGTCGGCGGGAGGCGGAGTTCGCCGCCGTAGGCCTCCACAATCCACTTCGAGAGCCAGAGCCCCAGCCCGTTGCCGTGGGCGAGGTCGCTCTCTTCGACGTTCTGCTCGATGAGTTCGCGCTGGTGGTCGGGGATGCCCGGCCCGTCGTCCGCGATTCGCACGACGACCTCGCTTCCGACGCGCTCGTACGCGACTTCGACCGTCGGAGCCGGGCCGGCGTGTTCGAGCGCGTTCTCGACGACCTCGCGAAAGGCGATTTTCAGCTTCTTCCCGCCGACGACCGCCGCGGGGCCGTCGCCGCTGATGGTGATGGTCGCCTCAGGGTTGGCCGCCGAGCGGTCGTCGACGAGCGATTCGAGGAGCGCGCGGAGGTCGACCGTCTCGCCCTCGGGTTCGCTGTCGACGAGTTGGGTGACGGTCTTGACCTGGTCGCTCATCGTTCCGAGGTCGTCACCGGTCGCTTTCAGGCGCTCGCCGATGTGGACGATCTCGTCGTCGCCGCCGTCGGTCGCGAGTTGGTCGCCCCAGCCGAGGAGCAACTGCGCGGTGTGCCGGAGATTGTGGCGGACGAGTCGGTTGATGACTGCCGACCGCTTGTACTGCTCCGATAGCTCGCGGGTCCGAATCCGGCGCACGTCGTTGAGGCCGATGAGGACGTGCGCGACGGCGCTCACGCCGACGACCACGGCGGCGCTGAAAAGCGGTTCGCTGACCGTCCCGCCCGCGGCCTGCTGGTAGCTCCCGATGAGCGCGAGGACGAACACGGTGACGACGACGCCGAGGAGGTTCCAGCCGGCGACGCGGGCGATATGGACGGTCTTGAGGTCGCTTCGATAGACGACGGGGCCGACGGCGACGAAGAGCACCGAGATGATGAGGCCGAAGGCCGCGACGACGAGCCCCGCGAGGTCGGATGCGACCGAGGCGACGCTGGTTGAGACGATGGCGAACAGGGCCAGCCCGGTGAGGCTGAGCGACCCCGCGCCGACGAGACGAGAGACGTTCACGGTTCGTTGACTCTCGTGAGTGTAATAACGCTTCTCTGAAACGAGTTGTCACTCGACGTTGACACGGTACGGAAGTCCCTCGGGGTCGAAGACGCCGTCGGCGTCGCACTGCGCAGAGACCGGGCCAACCGTCGCCTCGCTGTCGGTCGGATACCACGCGCGGCCGACCGGCGAGACGACGAAGCGGGCGTCTCGGCCGCCGACGAACACGAGGTCACCGCCCTCGAACGACTCCAGCGGCTCGATGCCGAGGGCCTCGGTCATCGACGCCACGAACTCCTCGACGTTCGGGACCGCCATCCCGACCTCGGTCGCGCCGCGGAGGTCGGTCGCCGGGTCGAACTCGCCCGTGGCGTCGCCGTCGTAGCAGACGTACTCGATGACGTTGCCCTCGGGGTCCTCGAAGTAGACGGAGTCGCAGCCGAGGAAGTCGAACCGGACGCTCGGCCCCTCGTCGGTGTCGAGCACGTCAACGCCTGCGCGCTCGTCTAACCACGCGACCACGGAGTCGACCGCGGCGGAGACGGTGAAGGCGAGGTGGCCGGGGTCGGTGTCGCCGAGTTCGAACCACAGGGTCGTCTCTCCGGCGGTCGCAGAGCGTTGTGACCCGGTGACCGGCGCGAACCCGAGCGTCTCGACGTAGAACTCACACAGCGAGATGGGGTCAGTCGCGGCGAGAGCGACGCGGTTGAACTTCATGGTCACACCTCGCCGCGGCGCGGTTTAATCGAATCGCTCGTGTCGGCCGCGTCGGCGGTCGGTCGCCGGCTTGTGGCCGTCGCGGCGAGACCGGATGGCTCGCGACCGAGCGTCGAAATCGCTTTCTCCCGCATGGACGAAGCCGACGTATGAACGACTCGCAGGGGTCGATTGCCGACCGCGAGTGGCGTGTGATTCGCGAGGAGGTCCGACCGGGGCCGATGCAGATGGCGCTCGACGAGGTCGCGGGCGAGACGGCCGCCGCGGGCGGCCCTCGGACTGTCCGCGTCTACTCGTGGGAGCCGAGTTGCCTCTCGCTCGGCTACGGACAGGACCCCGAGACCGTCGATTGGGACTACTGCGAACGCGAGGGAATCGACGTGACCCGCCGGCAGACCGGCGGCGGCGGCATCTACCACGACCGCCACGGCGACGTGGCCTACTCCATCGCCGCGCCGAAATCGGAGTTGCCGGGCGACCTCATGGACTGCTATCACCTCCTGTGCGAGCCGATTCTCGACGCGATTCGCGCGGTCGGCGTGGACGTGGACTTCGTCGACGACGACATGCCCGTCATCTGGCATCCTGCCTGCTACCTGCGGGCGCTCCACCCCGCCCACGACATGGTCGCCGCAGGCCGGAAAGTCGCGGGCAACGCCCAGTACCGCCGCCGCGATGCCGTCGTCCAGCACGGCTCTCTCACCTACTCGGTGGACGCCGAGACCCACCTCGACGTGTTCAAGGGCCACGACGTGACGCCCGAGGCGTTCTGCGAGCGCGTCGTCGGAATCGACGAACTCGGCGATGCCTCCCGCGAGGAGTTCGTCGCGGCGCTCACCGAATCGCTCTCGGGATTCGCCGACGCCGACGAGGGTTCGTGGACCGACGACGAACTCGACCGGGCGCGCGCGAAGGTCGACGAGAAGTACCGCGCTGACGACTGGGTACGCCGTCGTCCGGGGTCGCGGTGAGCGGTCGAGAACTGGGCGACTGAGAACAGAGCGGCCGAACACAGGGTGGTCGAGAACCGTGCGCCGAGTCGTGCGGCCGACCTCGACTCAGAAGCCGAACGTCTCCGGTTCGTCGAGGTCGAGAGCTTCGGTGACGCCCTCGTAGACCTCCGTCAGGGGCGGCACGTCGCGGGTGGGGTCGAGCCAGTGATCGCCCAGCCAGCGGTAGCGGACGGTCAGGTTCTCGTCGATGAGGAAACACGAGCGTCGGGAGCGCTTCGAGACGCCGAAGGTCCGGTAGACGACGTCGAACGCCGCGGCGAGTTCGAGGTCGGTGTCGGCGTACAGCGGGAACAGCAGGCCGTACCGGTCGATAAAGCGGCGGTGCATCCCGACGCCCGACTTGCTCGACCCGACGACGCGGACCGCGTTCCCGCTCGTGAACCAGTCGAAGTCGCGGAGGGCGCACCACTCCTCGGTGCAGTCGGGGCTGAAGTCGGCGGTGTAGAAACAGAGGAGGACGGGCTTGTCGGCGACGAGGTCCGAGAGGCTGCGCTCGCTCACGTCCCCGTCAGGCGCGACGAGCGTCTGCGCCACGTCGGGGGCCGTCGTCCCGACGGAAAGTCCAGTCATGTGACGTGATTCGCCGCGTGAACGATAGCCGTTCTGTCTTCGCCCGACTCCGCCGACTCCGAAGTCCCTTTGTTCGGGTACGCCGTCGGACTCTGCATGCACGTCGGCGCACACGTCTCGATGTCCAGTTCGAAGGTCTCTTCCGACGACGAGACCCCACCGCACGGTAACGTCGCCAACGCCGTCTTCCGGCAGGTCGCCTTCGGCGGCAACTGCGGGCAGATTTTCACCACCTCGCCGCAGGTGTGGCGCGACCCCGACATCTCCGACGAGGAGGCCGAACTGTTCCGCGAGGAGACCGCCGACGAACTGTCGGGGCCGTGGGTCATCCACTCGTCGTACCTCGTCAACCTCTGTACGCCCAAAGACGGCCTCCGACAGAAGTCGCTGGACTCGATGCAGACGGAGGTCGATATGGCCGACAAACTCGGCATCGAGTACGTGAACGTCCACCTCGGAGCCCACACCGGCGCGGGTGAACAGCAGGGCCTCGACAACGCCGTCTCCGTCCTCGACGACCTCGACATCCCCGACGGCGTCACCGTCCTCATCGAGTCCGACGCGGGGTCGGGCACGAAGATGGGCGACGACTTCGCCCACCTCGGCTACGTCCTCGAGGAGTCCGAACAGGACCTCGACGTCTGTCTCGACACGGCCCACGCGTTCGCCGCGGGCTACGACCTCTCGACGGCGGCGGGCGTCGACGAGACGTTCGAGGAACTCGACGCCGAGGTCGGTCTGGAGCACCTCAAGTGCGTCCACCTCAACGACTCGAAACACGAGTGCGGGACGAACAAGGACGAACACGCCCTCATCGGCGAGGGACTCATCGGCGAGGAGGGCATGCGCGCGTTCATCAACCACGACGCCATCGTCGACAACGACGTGCCGCTCGTCTTGGAGACGCCCACCGAGGACGGCAAGGGCTTCGCGTGGAACATCGACCGCGTCCGCGAACTCCGCGCAGACGCGGAGTGAGCGTTCAGGCGGCGGGCCGCTGAGCCCCCGTATCGACTGTTTTTTGGGTCGCCGCGCCCGACACCGCGTGTGCGACGTTTCTCGGAATCGTACCTCCGGCGGACGCGAGCGGGTATGTGGGACGACTCCCGCGCGGCCCTCGCCGACCTCGACCTCGGCGGCCGGGCCCGCATCCTCGACGTGGGCTGCGGGACCGGCGAGTTCACGCGCGTCCTCGCGGAGGCCTCGGAGGCCCGCGTCGTCGGCGTCGATGCCGACACTGACTTGCTTTCTGTCGCCAGCGACCGCGACAGCGATATCGAGGCGGTCGCCGGCGACGCGACTCGGCTTCCCTTCGCCGCCGACAGCTTCGATTTGGTCGTCTGTCAGGCGCTCCTCGTGAACCTCCCCGACCCGACGGCCGCGCTCGCGGAGTTCGCCCGCGTCTCGTCGGACCTCGTGGCGACGGTCGAACCCGACAACGCCGCCGTCGGCGTCGATTCGACCGTCGAGGCCGAGGCGGCACTGGACCGCCGCGTCAGAGACGCCTTCCGCGACGGCGTGGCGACCGACGTGGCGCTCGGCAACCGCGTCCGCGGGCTGTTCGACGACGCCGGCCTCTCGGTCGTCGGGACTCGCCGGTACCACCACCGGAAACTGACCGAACCGCCGTACGACGAACACGATGTTCGGAGCGCGGCCAAGAAAGCGACCGGCGAGGGGCTGGACCGCCACGAGGCCGACCTCCGCCGCGGGCTCGACGGCGACCCCTACGAGTCCGTCCGCCGGAAGTGGCGGGAGATGGGGCGCGAAGTCGTCCAGCAGATTCGAGACGAGGAGTACCGCCGGGCCGAGGTCGTCCCGTTCGACGTGACGACGGGCCGGGTGTAGTCGGGTCGGAGTCGCGACCGATTCAACGCGACCCGGCTCGACGGCCGAAAAAGCGGCTATCTGTTCAGTAGCCGACCGCGAGCTGTTCGTGGACCGCGTCGCCACTCTCCAGTTCGTCCGCGAACGCGATTGCGAAGTCCTCCATGGAGATGCGGCTCTCGCCGTCTTCGTCGGCGACGAGTTCGCCGAGCGCGGTCCGGAACTCGCCGGTTCGATCGCCGGGTTCGATGAACGCCGCGGGCGCGACGTAGGTCCACCGCAGGTCGTCGGCGTCTTCCAGTAGGCCGTACGCTTCGATGGCGGCGCTGGCGACTGGCTTCCACTCGTCGGGGAACTCCGGCGAGTCGATGAGCCGCGTGTCGGGGCCGACGTTCAGGATGCCCGCGCCGCCGGTCCAGACGAGGCGGTCGACCGAGGCGCGGCGCATCCCGTCGACCACGGCGTCGAGCATCTCGACGAGGACCTCGGGCGACTCGTCGTCGCTCGGGCCGAGCGCGGAGACGACCGCGTCGTGGCCCGCGGCGAGTCGCGCGATTTGGTCGGCGTCGGTCGCGTCGCCGGCGACCGCCGAGAAGTCGGGGTCGTCGACGCCGTCGACCGCGCCGCTTCGGGAGACGCCGGTCACCGCGTGGCCGCGGTTCAGGAGTTCGTTGGCGATTCGAGTGCCGATTCGTCCGCTCGCACCGAGGAGAAGTACGTTCATGATGGCGTGATATAGTGTCGTGAGTCGTGTTCGTCGTCCGGCTCGTCGCGACGATGCGGTCACATCGTCATACTTGGTCAAAGAGAGTGAGTTTAATATAGCTAAGCGAACCTCGGTGTGAGTAGGTCACGCCGATGTCACCGCACCAGAACCTCGAAACGAAGTACGAACAGTGTCCGGTCATCAAGACGCTCGAAGAAATCGGGTCGCGGTGGCGGATGACGGTCATCCACGTGCTGCGCGAGGGCGACCTCCGGTTCAACGAACTCAAGCGCGCGAGCGGCGCGAACTCCCAGACGCTCTCGCGCGTGTTGGACGACCTCCAAGAGCTAGGGTACGTCGAGCGGGAGGTCGAAGATGGCAGTCCAATCGCGGTGTACTACTCGCTCACCCAGAAGGGCGAAGAGCTGCTTCCGGCGTTCGACGACATCTCCGAGTGGGGCGAAAAATGGATGTCAGAGGACGGCGGCGCGGGGTCGTAGCCGGGTTCGACCGGTAGTCAGCCGAGGAACAGGTCGACGAAGTTCCCGCTCGACTGACCGCGGTAGAGCTCGGAGTAGCCGCAGTTCGCACACGAGACGACGGTGAACTGGCGGTTCTGGATATCGAACATCTTCGAGAGACCGGTGCCGGAGGTCGCGATGGAGTCGATTTCGGTCTCGGAGTGGCCACACTTCGGGCAGCCGTCGCGGTCGGCACTTGGTGGAGGGCTCATGTTGAGTAGTTGAACTACGCCAGTGAAAAAACCACCTCCAAAACGATTTCCTGTTCCGCGCCCGCGAGTACGCACATGCCCGCCGGTGGTCTCGTGTTCTTCCTCTTCGTCCTCCTCAGCATCGCCGCCGCAGTCGCCCTCTACGCCGCGATTCAAGGCGAGACGAGCGACTTACCGACGATGAGCCGCGAGGAGGCGGAGCGCCGCGCCCGCGACGAGGGGATGCGGTACAACGAAAAACACGGTCGAGGGACCGACCGCCGCCCGAACGAGGGCGACCGGGATGACGGCTCTGGCTGGGGCTCCGAGCGCACCGGCGACCGCGGCCGCGACGACACCCGCGACTGGTAGCCGGTCGGCCCGGCTCGGCTCCGCCCTCAGACCACGTCGCCGCGGACCGACGTGCCGGTCTGCTCGGCCCGGTAGGCTCGCATCGCCTCGACGGCCGTCTCGGCCTCGTCGCCTTCCAGTCCGAGCATCTCCAGCGCGCCCGAGAGCGTCGGGAAGGCGAACTCGCTGTTTCGGAGCTTCGACATCGCGTCGGGCGAGCGCTGACCGTCGGCGTAGAGGCAGACGCCGCGGGGGTCGAGAATCTGCTCGTAGGCCTCGCGGGCGACTGCGCCCTTCAGCCGCTGGGTGACGTTGTCCTCGAACGAGGCGTTGCACACTTCGAGGTGGACCGGTTCGTCGTCGTCGGGGAGCAGGTGAGCGGCGAGACATTTCTCGGGGGCCGCGTAGCCGTTCGAGTTGGCTCGCAACAGGTCGGGGTGCTCGCGCGCCCACTCGGCGCGGACGCTCTTGCCGACGCCCTTCACGCCGTGGGACCGCTCGAACGCCTCGGCCGCGTCGGGGTCGCCGCGGAGGAGGATGTCTTTCGTCACGTACACGTCGAGTCGGTCGAGGGGGTCGAGGCCGAGCGCCACGTCGCCGTAGACCCACACCTCGCGGACCGGGACGGGGAGCGTCTCGGACTCGACGGCGTCGACGACGGCGTCGACTCGGTCGAGGGCGGCGTCTCTGTCCATCGACTGTCCGTGGGGTTCGGAGGGTCAAACCGGTTGCGACCGCGTCCGACGGAGACGTCGGTCGAGCGAGCGACGCCCGCCCCGAGGCGAAACCCGTATCCCTCCCGCCGGGCAAGCGACCGGCAATGGAGTGCGACAAGTGCGGCCGCGACGCGGTGATGCACGCGGCCTACTCCGGGGCCCACCTCTGCGAAGACCACTTTTGCGCCTCGGTCGAGAAACGCGTGCGCCGCCGCATTCGCGAGGACAACATGCTGCCCCGCGACGCCAGCCCGGAGAACCCTCAGACGTGGGTTATCGGACTCTCCGGCGGCAAGGACAGCGTCGTCCTCACACACATCCTCGACGACACGTTCGGGCGCGACCCCCGCATCGAACTCGTCGCCCTCACCATCCACGAGGGCATCGAGGGCTACCGCGACAAGTCCGTCGACGCCTGCGTCGAACTCGCGGAAGACCTCGACATCCACCACGAACTGGTCACCTACGAAGACGAGTTCGGCGTCCAGATGGACGACGTGGTCGAAAAGGACCCCGAGAACATGGCCGCCTGCGCCTACTGCGGGGTGTTCCGTCGCGACCTGCTCGAACGCTTCGCCGACGAGCTCGGGGCGGACAAACTGCTCACGGGACACAACCTCGACGACGAGGCGCAGACGGCGCTCATGAACTTCTTCGAGGGCGACCTCAAGCAGGTCGCAAAGCACTTCGACGCCAGCATCGGCGACTTCGAAAAGCGCCGCGACGCCGGCGAGTTCATCCCGCGGGCCAAGCCGTTGCGCGACGTGCCCGAAAAGGAAGTCGCGCTCTACGCCCACCTGAAGGACCTCCCGGCGCACATCACCGAGTGCCCCCACTCCTCGGAGGCCTACCGCGGCGAGATTCAGCAGTTGCTGTTGAAACTCGAAGAGAACCACCCCGGTACCCGGCACTCCATCATGGCCGGCTACGAGGAGTTGGCCGAACTGACCGCCCGCGAGTACCGCGGCGAGGGCCGCGTCGACCTCAACGACTGCGAGCGCTGCGGGTCGAAGACCGCCGGCGACGTCTGTCGGAAGTGCCGGCTCATCGAGTCCATAGAAGCGGTCTGAGCGGTCGGAACGCCGGTTTTTCGTCGTGTCTTACGAGTCGGACAGTCAGACAGCGACGGGTGAGGTCACACCGACCGAGCCGTCGTCGACGCTCACGGTCGGAGAACCGCGTCAGCGAAAAAGAACCCACGAGTGTACCCGACGGGCGCGGCGGCGTCCGCACGGGCCAGACAGGGCGTTACCGGATGACGTCGAGACCGTTGTTCTTCTCGACTTCGTCGCGGCCGCCGTCGGACCACGTGCCGCTCTGCGCCGTCTGGGCTCGTTCCGAGCTATCGAACTCCGAGCTTGAACCCGAGTGCTGTTGTTGCTGCGACTCGCGCGACTGGATGCTCTGACGCGACTTATCGGCCTGCTTCTGCGTCGTCGGGCCGAGGACCTGCGCGGACTGGACGCCCGTCATGATGGCCATGACGCGGACTTTCCCCTTGTACTCGTCCTGAATGCGAGCGCCCCAGATGACGTTCGCGGCGGCTTCCAGCCGTTCGGTGATGTTGCTCGCGATTCCCTCGGCCTCCTTCAGCGTGAGGTCGGGGCCGCCCGTGATGTGGACGAGACCGCCGGACGCACCGCGGTAGTCCACGTCGAGAAGCGGGTGGTTCATCGCGTCGTTGACCACTTCTTGGGTCTTGTTCTTGTCCTGGGTCTCGCCGACGAGCATCACCGCGACGCCGCCCTGATTCATGATGGTCGACATGTCGGCGTAGTCGAGGTTGATGAGCGACGGTTGGGTAATCGTCTCCGAGATGCCCTTGACAGTCTCGGCGATAATCTGGTCCATGACCGAGAACGCCTTGCCGATGGGCAGGTTCGGGACGTAATCGAGGAGGCGGTTGTTGTCCAGCACGATGATGGAGTCGGCCTCGTTGCGGAGGTTTTCGAGTCCCTCCTCGGCCTTGACCGTGCGGGCGCGCTCGACGTTGAACGGGGTCGAGACCATGCCCACGACGATTGCGCCCTGCTCCTTTGCGATTTTCGCGACGACGGGGGCCGCACCGGTTCCGGTGCCACCGCCCATCCCTGCGGTGACGAACACGAGGTCGGCGTCGCCGAGCACGTCTTTGATCGTGCCCTGTGCCATCTCGGTCGCGCGCTCACCCATCGACGGGTCACCACCGGCGCCGAGACCCTGCGTCAGGGACTTCCCGACGAGGATTTTCGTGTCCGCTTCGATCATCTTCAGGTGCTGCTTGTCGGTGTTGATGGCGACCGTGTCAGCCCCCTCGACACCGATGTTGTACAGGCGGTTGATGGTGTTGTTGCCGGCACCACCAGCGCCGACGATGACGATTCGCGGGTCACCGAACTGGTCGTCGCTGTCTTCGAGCGACGACTGCGTCTTGCGCTCGGCCTCGTCCCGTTCCATCGCCTCGCGAACGATATCCTGCATAATTACACCTTTGCCCAGCCGCGCTTGCTGGTAGATTCGCGCTGTCGCTTGTCAGTAGTCTGTTCGTTGAGCATATCGCGAACGGCGGAACGGATGGCTTCGGATCGGTTCGGGAACTCTCCCGTCTCGACCATCCGCTCGACCTCCTCGATTTGCTGCTTCGGAATTCGTAGTGTCACACGCTCCATGTTTACATTCCCCCGGTAAGACGGCGCGCCGCACTCGTGTGCGAGTGTCTTACACCCGAAAACCGACGGACGACGCCGGGATACGGGCCGCCGTCGGGTGGCTGTAAGACAACCGTCTTACGCGATAATCACCACAGAGGGATAGAATATAAATGTAACGGCGATTGTAAGACGGCGCTGAATATCCCGTATAGGGCGCTTTAATCGCCGGTTATGCTCATTCCAGAACGTCGGCTGCGGGCGTCCGGCGACCGCAGTCGGGGCAGAACGCCCAGTCGGAACGGAGTTCGTCGCCGCACTCGCAGAACACGCGATGAGAGGTTTTCTCGCCGCAGTTCGGGCAGTACACGTGGTCCTGCCCCACGGATTCGCCACATTGGCCACAGTTCATCTCGGGAGAGTCCGCCTCCGGAGCGTCCAGTTCGCCCCGTGTCTTACGAACCGTATTCGGGGTTTCTTCCCGGTCTGCACCCGCGTTTACGCGTGATTCGCCGTTCGAACCATCGACGTTGATGTTGACGTTCAGGTCCGAGGGTGTCGGACGCTCGGACTCGCGGGCCGCCGCCACTTCCTCGACGAGCGTCGGGAGTCGTTCGTCGAGCCGCTCGTCGACGAGTTCCTCGACCCGCGCCGAGAGCGCGCCGTCGAGGCCGTCGGTGTCGGACGTATCGTCGTCCGCGGCGTCGTCACGTTCCAAGTCGTCGAGGTACTGGCGGAGCGCCTCGCGCATCACCTCGCTTTTCGAGGTGTCGAGGCGGTCCAAGCGCTCGACGAGGGCGTCGTCGGCGCGGAACGTGATTTTACTCATTACTCCGGGATTATCTCGGCAGCATATCAATGTTCGCACGTGTCTGACACACAGCACACGCGGCGGCGAGAATGATAATGGTTAAACGCATCGACCGGATAGCAATCGGTGACCGCTCTTAGCTCAGCCTGGCAGAGCAGCCGACTGTAGATCGGCTTGTCCCCCGTTCAAATCGGGGAGAGCGGACTGAACTTCAACACCCGCGAGCGCAGCGAGCGGTGTTGAATGTGACGGACTTCTCGACCCGATTTGAGCAGCGAGCAACGCAACGTGTTGCGAGTGAGTTCATATCGGAGAGAGCGGTCAGATTCTGCCCTCGTCCGAACCTTCACGAACAATCGGCGTATATCTCGCCGCGACCCCGTCATTTACTGCCGTCTGTCCGAAATCGGACGCCATGGATTCTCGACCGCTCGGTACGACTGGATTCGACGTCTCTGAGGTCGCACTGGGTACGTGGCAACTCGGCGGTAGCTGGGGCCCGGTGACCGACGAAGAGGCGTACGACGCCATCGAAGCCGCGCTGGACGCGGGCATCAACTTCCTCGACACCGCCGACGTGTACGGCGACGGCGACAGCGAACGTCGAATCGGCGACGTACTCGCCGACCGCGATGACGACGTCACCGTCGCCACCAAGGCGGGGCGACGACTCGACCCCCACGAGGCGGACGGCTACAACCGCGAGAACCTCGAACGGTTCGTGGACCGAAGCCGGGACAACCTCCGCGTGGACTCGCTGGACCTCGTCCAACTCCACTGCCCGCCGCGAGACGTGTACTACCAGCCGGAGGTGTTCGACGCGCTCTCGGACCTCCGCGACGCCGGGAAGATAGACCACTACGGCGTGAGCGTCGAGAAGGTCGAAGACGCCCTCAAGGCCATCGAGTACGACGGTGTGGAGACGGTACAGATAATCTTCAATCCGCTCCGACAGCGACCCGCCGAGCTGTTCTTCCGGGAGGCGAAGCGCCGGAACGTCGGCGTCATCGTCCGCGTCCCGCTCGCGTCGGGCCTACTCACGGGCGCGCTCTCCGAAGACGCCGAGTTCGGCGAGGACGACCACCGGAACTACAACCGAAACGGCGAGGCGTTCGACGTGGGCGAGACGTTCGCCGGAATCCCGTTCGAAGACGGTCTCGCCGCCGCGGACTCGATAGCAGAGGTCGTCCCCGAGGGAGTGTCGCTCGCGCAGTTCACGCTCCGCTGGATTCTCTCGTTCGACGCCGTGAGCACCATCATCCCCGGGTCGAAGACGCCGGCGCACATCCGCGACAACGTCGCCGCGGCGTCGCTCCCGCCGCTGTCGGCAGCCCAGTTTGAACGTGTCGAAGAAGCGTACGACGCGTACGCGCGCGAGCACGTTCACCATCGCTGGTGAGGAGCTCCCCAGTAGCGGCTATCGGTGCGTGACAGCCGATTAGCTCTCGAAGACGTCGTCGCAGTCGTTGCGGATGAAGTACCGGGCTCAATTTCCGTCGGTCCGGTCGTCCCGGTCTCCAGCGTCTCGGAGAGAGCGACGTCGTCGCCGGCGGTGTCGTTGGACTCCTCACCCGGCGATATCGTTCGTCTGCATCTGCAGTTCGACAGCGGCGGGCGTCTCTGCCACCCATCCACAGAAGATACTTATCCGCCAACACGTTCGGTCCCAGTAGTGCCCTCCCGCAAGATGCTCCTCCTCGCAGTCGCTGTTGGAGTCGCGCTCATCGGCGGGTCCGTTGCGCTCGACGCGACGACCCCCGACAGGACGTACACCTACGAGGTGAGAGAGCTGTCTGCCTCCGCCGAGGGCGCCGCAGCGGTGGTCGTAGACGACACCACGGTCGACCCGTCGGGGCCGTCGGCGGCGTTCATCGCCAGCGACGGTCCCGGTGACCGACCGGAACGGGCGGCGCTCCGCGAGGCGGCAAACGGGTCTCGGACGAAAGCAGCGCTCCCCGGGTCGCTCGTCGACCACCGGTATGCCGTCGTCGGGACTAGCGGCACCATCTCAGACGTGAGTGAGGTCTACCGCCTCCACGAATACGAGGAAGGCGGGACAGTACGAGTTACCGCCGAGCGAGTCACATTACACGCGTTCTACGACGAACTCGCGGTTTCCGCCGCCACCCCTCGACTACGTGAACTCGTTCGAACGGGGGAACTCACCACACACGAACGCCTGACCACCGTTCTCGTCGCGCACGACGGGCGGTACTTCCACGTGACCCAACCACCGCTGTCAACCCGATACGCGGGTATGAGCACTGACCTCCACGACGCGGGGTACTTGCTCGGGAGTGGTATCGTGCTCCTCGCTGGGGGATGGTACGTCCTCGAACGGTGGGGGCGACGCATCCGTGGGGACGGTCCCGAGGGTCGTCGCTGACGGCCAGCGAGAAACTCGATTGGTCTCCGCAGCTGAACCCCCGCTTCGCTATATTCAAGTACAGTTTCGCCAATGAAATTCTAGTGGCAGTCACGTTCGACCTCTTCGGTACGCTCGTCGACGCCGAGTACCCGTCAGACCCCGGCGCGGCGGTCGCAGACGCGCTCCGCGAGTACGGCGTCGCCGTCCCCGACGACTGGGATGACGCCTACCGCGAGGTCCACATCGACGCGCCCGAGGGCGCGGAGGTCCCGCTTCCGGCCCACGTCGCCGCGGCGCTTCGCTCTCGGGGCGTCGATTCGCCGGATAACGCCGCCCGACGCGCGGTCATCACGGCGTTCGACCCCGAGGTGACCACCCGTCCCGGCGCGGTCGAGGCGGTCGCGGCTGCCCGGGAGGCCGGCGCGGTCGGCCTCCTCTCGAACTGTTCGGTTCCCGAACTCGTCGCGCGGACGCTCATCCGCTCGGACCTCGACCGGCGCGGCTTCGACGACATCACGACGAGCGTCGCCTGCGGCTGGCGGAAACCTCACCCGCAAGCGTTCGAGGCGGCCGCTCGCGGCCTCGGCGTCGAGGCGACCGAGGTAGTCCACGTCGGCGACGACCCGGACTCCGACGGCGGCGTCGAGGGCGTCGGCGGCCGGTTCGTGAACCTCCGGGAGACGACGCTCGAATCGGTCGCGGCGAGGCTACGCGCCGGGGAGGACCCGTGCCCGTGACCGCCGCGGCCGCCGTCGTCGCCGCCGCGGCGCTGGACCGAGGGTTCGCCGAACCGCCGGCGCGCATCCACCCTGTCGCGCTGTTCGGACGACTCGTCTCCCCCGTCGACCGCGACGACGAGCGTCGGACGGGCCCACTCGCGGTCGACGGGGGAGACGAGTCGTCCGAACAGCGCG
>NZ_LK053000.1:1828456-2998518 GCF_000723845.1 Haloferax prahovense
TGCCGTCGCCGCGCTCGCGCTGTTTTCGACCACGAGCCTTCGCATGTTGCTCGACGCGGCGGAGACGGTCGTCTCGGCCACGGCGGACGAGTCCGACCTCGACGCCGCCCGGGACGAACTCCGGGCGCTGGCCGGGCGCGACCCGTCGTCGCTCTCGGCGGCCGACATCCGGAGCGCCGCCGTCGAGAGCGCCGCGGAGAACCTCGCCGACGGGCTCGTCGCCCCGTTGCTCGCGTTTACGCTCCTCGCGCCCGCGTCGCTCCCGCTCGCGGTCGGCGCGGCCGCGTGGGTGAAAGGCGTCAACACGCTCGACTCGATGCTCGGCTACCGACACAAGCCGGTCGGTCGCGTTCCGGCCCGCCTCGACGACGCGGTGATGTGGCTCCCGGCGCGCGCCTCGGCCGTCTTACTGGCCGTCGTCGCCGGCGCGCCGGCCACGGTGGCCCGGGTCGGCGAGCTGGCGCGCCGCCCGTCGTCGCCCAACTCGGGGTGGCCGATGGCGACCCTCGCGGTCCTGCTGGAAACGCGACTCGAAAAGCCCGGCCACTACCTGCTCGACGGGGGTCCCGAGGCACCCGACGCGGCGACGGCCGCGCGGGGCGTCCGACTCGTCTCGCGGGCGGGCCTCGCCGCGTTCGCCGTCGCGGGGGTGGTCGCGTGGTTCTGACCGCGCTCCGCGGCGCGCTCGGCTTCCTCACCCGCCTCCCCGTCGGCGGCGACGAGTCGAACTGGGACGCCTTCAGGCGCGCGCCCGTGGCGTTTCCGCTCGTCGGCTACGTCGTCGGCGCGCTCGCCGCGCTCCCGCTGTTGCTCCCGCTGCCGATTCCGACCGCGGCCGCGCTGTACCTCGTGACGCTGTACCTCGTGACCGGCGTCACCCACGCCGACGGCCTCGCGGACCTCGGCGACGCCGCGGTCGTCCACGGCGACGCCGGCCGGCGGCTGTCGGTCCTGAAGGACTCTCAGACGGGGGTCGGCGGCCTGCTCGCGTTCGGCCTGACGCTCGTCGTCCTCGCGCTCGGCGCGTTCGGACTCGCAGGCGCGGGTGGTCGCGTCGGCCTCACGGCCGCCGTCGCAATCGCGCTCGCCGCCGAGGTCGGCGCGAAAGCCGGCATGGCGACGCTGGTCTGTCTCGGCGCGCCCGCCCACGAGGGGCTCGGATCGGCGCTCGTCGGCGAGAACAGTCCCTCGGGGCTGCTCGCCGTCGCCGTGGCCTGTCTCCCGGTCGTCGCGCTCGCGCCGGTCACGGGCGGTCCCGCGGTCGTCGCGGCGCTCTGCTGTGGACCGGTCGTCGCGCTCCTCGTCCGCTCGTGGGGTCGCGCCCGACTCGGCGGCGTCTCGGGCGACCTGCTCGGCGCGACGAACGAACTGGCCCGCGCCGCGGCCGTCCACGTGGGGGTGGTGGTATGGACGCTCTCGTGATGTGCGGCGGCCGCGGCACCCGCCTCGACGCGCCGGTCGAAAAGCCGCTCGTGGAAATCTGCGGGCGGCCCATGCTCGACCGAGTCGCCGCGGCGCTCCGCGATTCGAGCGTCGAGACCGTCCGCGCGGTCACCTCGCCGCACACGCCGAACACCCGCGACCGCGCCGCCGACCTCGGTCTCGACCCCATCGAGGCCCCCGGCGACGGCTACGTCTCCGACCTCGGATTCGCGCTGGCCCGCGTCTCTCGACCAGCCGTCACCGTCGTCTCCGACCTGCCGCTCGTAGCTCCCGAACACGTCGACGCCGTCGTCGCGGCCGCCGATGGCGGGGCCGCCACCGCGTGCGTCCCCGTCGAACTGAAGCGAGAACTCGGCGCCAGCGTCGACGACGCGCTCGTCTTCGACTACGAGGGGACCGCCGTCTGCCCGACCGGACTGGGCGTCGTCGGCCCCGCGGACGCAGCTGCCGAGACCGACGCCGAGACGAACGCCGGCACCGACGCCGACACCAACACCGACGCAGACACAGACACCGATTCGACCATGTACCTCTCCACAGACACCAGACTCGCACTCAACGTGAACCGCCCGACAGACATCGCGCTCGCGGAGGACCGATGCGAGTAGTCCTCGTCGCCGGGACGACCGAGACGGCGAAGATTCCCGGTATCAGCGCCGCCGGCGCGGACCCCTCGCTCGTCGGCCACACGCCGAGCGCCGACGCCGAAATCATCGAGTACGGCGAGCCCGTCCGCTCGCCGGTGACGCCGGTCAGCCCGACCGGCTGTCCGACGCCCGCGGCCGTCACCCGCGCCGTCAAGCAACTCACCGGATTCGACGTGCTCACCGTGGACGCCGGTCTCGCCAAGCCGAGCGCCGCACCGACCATCGACGTGGGGGCGCGACCCGGCCGCGACATCCGCGAGAGCGAACCGGTCCCGACCGCGCCCGGCGCGTTCGAGGCGGCCCGGCGGATGGGCCTCGCGCTCCCCGAAGACGAACTCGTCATCGGCGAGACCGTCCCCGGCGGGACGACCACCGCGCTCGCGGTGTTCCGCGCGCTCGGCGAGGAGTTCCCCGTCTCGTCGTCGCTCCCGGACAACCCGACGAGCCTGAAGGAAGAGGTCGTCGACGAGGCGTTCGAAGCCAGCGACGTCGAACCCGGCTTCGCGGCCCACAAGCCCCGGCGCGCCGCCCGCTACCTCGGCGACCCGGTGCTTCCGGTCGTTGCCGGACTCACCGTCGGCGCGCTCGAAAACGGTATCGACGTGACGCTCGGCGGCGGGACGCAACTGCTCGCGGCCGCCGCGCTCGCCCGCCACGCCGGCGCGAACGGCGACCTGACCCTCGCCACCACTTCGTACCTCGCCGACGACGTGCCCGAGTTGGCCGCCGCCGCCGAGGCGCTCGACCTCGAGTTGACCGTCACCGACCCCGGCTTCGAGACGCACCCGCTGGACCGCTACGCCGCGGGCGAGGCCAAGGAGGGCGCGGGGATGGGCGGCGCGCTCATGCTCGCCGACCGGATGGGCGTCCTCGACGACGTGGAGTCGGCCACGCTCGACGTGCTCTCGACGTTGGACCCCGAGGCCGTCGAGACCACGGCGGCCGACGCCGATACCGACGATGGACCCTGAGTCCGTCCGGGCGGGGAGCCGCGTCCCCCACGGCGGGACCACCGACCCGACCGTCCTCGACTTCAGCGCGAACACCAACCCCGAGCGGCCCGCGGGCGTCGAGGCGGTGTACCGCGAGGCGTTCGACGCTTCGACCCGCTACCCCGACGACGACTACGGCGACTTCCGGGCGGCCGCCGGCGACTACGTCGGCTGTGTCCCCGACGCGGTCGTGCCGACCGCGGGCGGCCTCGAAGCCCTGCGGCTCGCGTTCGAGGTGACGCTGTCGCCCGGCGACACCGCGCTCGTCCCCCAACCGAGTTTCGGGGAGTACGACCGCGAGATTCGCCTGCAGGGCGCGGAGCCGGTTCCCGTCGCCCACGACGAACTCCTCGACGCCGACCCCGCGGGCCACGCGGTCGCGGTCGTCTGCACGCCGAACAACCCGACGGGCGAACTCGCGCCCGCCGCCGACCTCCGGGCGTTCGCGGCGCGCTGCCGCGAGGCCGACACGGTCCTCGTCGTCGACGAGGCGTTCCTCGATTTCACCGACGAGCCGAGCCTCGCGGGAGAACCCGGCGTCGTCGTCGCCCGGTCGCTGACGAAGATGTTCGGCCTGCCGGGCATCCGCGCCGGGTTCGCCGTCGCCACCGACGACCTCAGCGACCGACTCGCCGTGGCCCGACGAGCGTGGTCGCTCTCGACGCCCGCGGCCGCCGTCGGCACGCACTGCATGGACGACGCAGAGTTCGTCTCGCGCACGCGAGAGCGCGTCGCGGACGAGCGCGAACGACTCCGCGAGACGCTGTCCGAGGCCTTCGACGTGTACCCGTCGGACGCGCCGTTTCTCCTCTTCGACGTCGGCGACCGCGACGTCGACGCGGTGGTCGAGACCGCCCGCGACCGCGGCGTCGCCGTCCGGGACGCGACGACGTTTCCGACGCTCGACTCGCACGTCCGCGTCGCGGTGAAACGCCCCGACGAGAACGACGAACTGCTCCGGGCGCTCGCCGCCGTCGCCGACGATGTTTGAGGCGACGCGCCGCGACGGCGTCTGTCGACTGAGCCGTCCGGACACGCGCTGGCTCTCGACGGGCTACGCCGGCGGCGAGTCGCGGGCCGACGCCGCGTTCAACGTCACCGTCCCCGAGGGCTGGCCCGAGACGGACCTCGACGCGTACGTCGAACGTCGACTCTCGTCTGCCGGCTTCGACGAGCGCGGCCCGACGCTCCTGACGGGCGTGGGGCAGGAACACGCCCGACGCGCCCGGTTCGGCCCGGTCGGGGTCGTCGCCACTGCGGGCGTGTCGAACCCGGCGGAACTCCCGATAGACGGCGACCCGAGCGAACGGGACGACGAGTCGGACACGGCTGACGTGACGGCCGGCGGCGACGGCGGTGACCCGACAGGCACGGTCAACGTCTTCGTCGGGACGACGCGGTCGCTGGAGCCGGGTGCGCTCGCGAACCTCGTCGCCGTGGCCGCCGAGGCGAAGGCGGCGACGCTCCTCGACCGCTGCGGCGCGCCGGGGACGACGACCGACGCCGTGGTCGCCGCGTGCGACCCCACGGGCGACCCGGTGACGTTCTCGGGGAGCGCGACCGAGGTCGGCAACGCCGCGCGGGTCTGCGTCCGCGACGCGGTGCTCGCGAGCCTCGATTCGCGGTACGACGACGACCCGATTCCCCGGTGCGTCGACGAGGCGAGTTACGGCGTCGTCGCCGACGACCGCGCGACCGTCTCTCCGATTTGAGAACCACCGAAAAAACGGCTCGTAGGGTGTGAAATCCACGGTGGTAGCTAAATGGTTCCCGTAGAAGCCTTGATTATAGTCGGTGGCTAGCACGTTGGTATGGATCCCGGTTCCGTTCCCGATGTCGACCACGTTACCCACGGCGGGACCGCCGACCACTCCCTCGTCGATTTCAGCACCGGGTCGAACCCGGAGCGGCCAGCGGGCATCGCCGGCGTCTACGAGTCGGCGCTCTCCACCTCGCGGCGATACTCGCTGGACGACTACTCTCGGTTTCGCGTCGCGGCCGCGGAGTTCGTGGGCTGTCACCCCGAGGAGGTCGTCCCCGCGGCGGGCGTCATCGAGGCGATGCGACTCGCCGTCGGAGTGACAGTCTCGCCGGGCGACAGCGTGGCGCTCCCGGCACCCTGTTGCGGCGAGTACGCCCGCGAAATCCGGCTCCAAGGCGGCGAGCCGGTCCACGTTCCCCACGACCGACTGCTCGAAACCGTCGACCCCGACGAGCACGCGGCGGTGATTCTCAGCTACCCCGCGAACCCGCTCGGGACGGCCTACCCGCGAGACGAGCTTCGGGCGTTCATCGACGCCTGCTGCCGGGCCGACACGCCCGTCATCGTCGACGAGTCGTACCTCGGTTTCACGCGCCTCCCGAGCACGGCCGGCCTCGACGGCGTCATCGCCCTCCACTCGGTGACGAACGTCTTCGGCGTCCCCTCGCTCCGCGCGGGGTTCGCGGCCGCGACGGGTGACCTCGGCGACCGGCTCTCGCGGGCGCGGTGTACGTGGGTGTTGTCGGCCCCCGCGGTGGAGGTCGCGACGTTCTGTCTCAAACAGGACGCCTTCCTCGAAGCCACGCGGGACCGGGTCGAACGGGAGCGCCCGCGGGTGGTCGCGGGCTTGGACCGACTCGGGTACGAACCGCACCCGGCCGACAGCACGCTCGTCTTGTTCCGCGCCGACGACGTCGACCGCGTTCTTCACGAGACCCGGCGTCGCGGCTTCGCCGTCCGCGACGCCCGCGACTACCAGCGGCTCGACTCGCACGTCAGAATCAACGTCCGCCGCCCGGACGAAAACGACCGTCTGCTCGCCGCGCTCGCCGAGGCGGCCTGAGTCGCCGCGGTCGCGTCTCGCTTTCTCTCCGTCGGGGCCGCGGAACTCGTTCACCGACCGTCTCGCTGACGCCGAGTCACCGATTCAGATAGACGATGAACGCGATGGTGAGGAGGGTCGCGTACACCGCGAACGTCGAGTCGTCGACGACGAAAGCGAACGATTGGATGACGATTCGGAACATCGCTGGTCGTTCTACACCATTATGGCCTCACTATTAATGCTTGTCACCGTTTAACACGATGTTCGTCGGCGCGCGTCCACAGCCGTTCCGAACACTTATGCGAAATCACCGGACACGTGGGGGCATGGTCGAGGCGTTCGCCGTCGCCAGCGGGAAGGGCGGCACGGGGAAGACGACGAGTACGCTCGCGCTGGGGATGGCGCTCGCCGAGGACTACGACGTGACCGTCATCGACGCGGACACGGGCATGGCAAACCTGCTGTTCCACGCCGGGTTGGACGACGCCGACGTGACGCTCCACGACTTACTCGTCGACGAGCGCGACGCCGCGGTGTCCGACGCGGTCTACGAGCGGTTCGGCATGTCGGTCGTCCCCTGCGGGACGAGTCTCGCGGCGTTCGAGGCCGCGGACCCCGGTCGCCTCCGGGACGTGGTCGCCGAACTCGCCGCCGACGCGGACGTGCTCCTCCTTGATTCGCCCGCCGCGCTCGGCTCGAAGAGCGCGGTGCTTCCGGTCGTCCTCGCGGACCGCATCGTCGTCGTCCTCCAGCCCACCGTGCCGTCGTTGTCCGACGGGCTGAAAGTCCAGGAGTACGCTCACTCCTACGGCACCGACACGGCGGGCGTGGTGTTCAACCGCGTGCGACCCGACGAGAACGTCGACAAAATCGCCGAGCAGGCCGGCCGCTACTTCGGAGGGCAGACGCTCGCCTCGGTTCCCGAGAGTGACGCGGTCCGGGCGGCCCGCCGCGAGGGGAAACCCCTCCTTGCGCACGCCCCCGAGGACCCGGCCGCGGACGCCTTCCGCGAGGCGGCCGCCCGACTCGACGTGCGCGACGGCGACGGCCGCGACGTAGCAGAGCGGTTCAAGAGCGCCGTCGTCCCCGAGCGGATATGAGAATCCCGCGGGGCGAACTCCGCCGGTCGCGCGTCGTCGACGACGCCGCGGCGGTCCTTCGGGCGGTGCTCGACGAGGAACTGACCGGCTACGTCGTCTTCGAGCCGCAAGACGCGCTCCTCCTCGGCGAGACCACCAGCGGCGTCGTCACGTTCGAAGACGGGATTCCCGTGCTCGCCTACGACACGGAGCGCGAGGTCGGCGGCCGCGACGGCTTGGAGGGGTTCGCCGTCACCGGCCCGACCCGCGCCGCGGTCCACGCCGTCGACACCGCGGCCCTCGCGGACGCCCACGAGGTCGAGGCGTTCCGCATCCCGCCGGGCGAGCCGGCCCGCGTCCTCGCCGGCGACGAGCGGTTGGCAGAACAGACCGTCGACGCCGCCCCCGCCGCCCGCCGCGACGAGGGCCGCGACCAGAGCGCGGTCGAAGCGTTCCTCGCCGACGCCGACGCAATCGAGGAGATTCGGTCCGAGGCCCGCGAGGAGGCTCGCGCGAGGGCGTCGGAGTGGGGACTCGACGACGTGCTGGCGGACGACGCGCGCGACTCGGCCGCGATAGAACCCGGGACAGACAGCCGCTAACACGCTTCCCGAGGGCTGAGAACCGCCGACTGGTGTTATCGACCGCGTGCACGTCTGTACGGCTATGTCCGCAGAGAAACCCCAACAACTCACCTTCGACGTCAGCGCCCGCGCGGACTCCCCGACCGAGACCCGCGTCTCCACCCGCGGCTTCGAGTTCGTCGTCGACGAGCCCGAATCGCTCGGTGGGGCGAACGCCGGGCCGAACCCCGTGGAGTACGTCCTCGGGGCGCTCGCCGGCTGTCTGAACGTCACGGGGCACGTGGTCGCCCGCGAGATGGACCTCGACGTACGAGACCTCGAAATCTCCATCGAGGGCGACCTGAATCCCGCGAAATTCATCGGCAAGCGCGACGACGGCCGCGCCGGCTACGAGGAGATTCGCGTCGCGGTCACCGCCGACGTGGACGCCGACGAAGAGACCATCGACGCGTGGCTCGCCGCCGTGGAATCGCGCTGCCCGGTCAGCGACAACCTGACCAACGCGACGCCGCTCGCGCTCTCGTTCGACCGACGGTAGGTGTCGTCCTCGCCTCGCCCACACGGGGATAGAGCCAAACCGCCGTCGTCCGTAGTTCTCCTGTGACCGTTCTGCGTCTCCTTCGACTCCGCCGGCCCGCCGACTTCGCGGACTGGTACCGAATCGGTGCCGAGTACGTCCACGACGCGGCCGCGGGCATGGGACTCCGCGTCGGCGATTTCGAGTCGCGGGTGGTCCGCGCGACGGACGCCATGCGGGCGGGGCGGACCGACCTCCCACCGGACCTCGCCCGTTCTGTCGCCGCCGACCTGCTGGCCGACGCGGTGTTCTGCGACCCGTTCTGTCAGTGGATGCCGCTGTGGTACGAACTCGGCCTCGCGGCCCCCTGTGCCTACGCCGACTTCCGGCTTCGGCGGGTCGCCGAGCGCTACGCCGACGACCTCCCGCACCTGTCGGTGCCACGGTTTTCCCGCCCGGACGACGTGTACGTCGACGGTCGCCCCGCGACGGCGTACGTCGACGGCTTCGCCGAGCGGTTCGTCCTCGCCGACGCGATTCTCCATCTAGAGTGGTTCACCTACGTCGCCCGCGAGTCGGGCATCTTCGTCCCGCCGCTGTTGGTCGAGCGGACCCGCGAGCAGACCGTCGCCTACTACACCGGCCGGCGGACCGAACTCGACCCCGACGTGCGGACCTTCCAGCGACTGCTGTTTTCGGACGACGAGTGGGTCCGTCGCATCGCCGACGTGTACGACCTCGACAGCGTCCTGTTCGACTACTGGGAGCGAATCCTCGCACAGGAACGCCGCCGGCTCTCGGCGTTCGACGGCTGACTCGCCGGTCGCCGAGGGGTGATTGCTGTCCACACGTCGCATATGACACTTGAAAAATGTTTTAACCGAGGACGTTGTAGGCGTCTACTGCAGGTACATACCTGCACTTGGGTTGCGTATACAGGGGAGTTTTTCCCCAGTGTCCGTGGAGTGCGGGCGGGTGCCCGGTCGCCCGTACTTCCTTCTCAGTCGCTGAGCGGCGCGTCCGTCGCACAAAAAGTATCGGTCTCTGTTCAGGTCACGCCTCAGGTAGTTCGACAGCGCCGAGTTGCGTGAGCATGCCGAGCATGTCCGGTTGGACCCACCGCTCGACTATCATGTCGTCTTCGATACGGCTGAACACCATGTTGCCGACCTCGACCGTCTTCCCGGTGGGTTCGATGCCCATGAACGCGCCGTCGTGCGTCCCGCGGAGCGTGACGCGCATGGCGACCGTGTCGCCCTCCGTAATCGCGTCTTCGACCGTGGCCGAGAAATCCGAAAAGGACTCTCGGAGCCCCGAAATCTGCGCTTTGAGTTCGTCGCGCCCCTGAACCTCTCCGAGCGGGCTGTGGTCGAGGATGTCCTCGGCACAAATCTCGTCGATGAGCCCGATGTTCCCCTCGCTCGCGACTTCCTCCGGGAAGCGTCGGGCGATTCGCTCGTTCCCCGTCGGCGTCGGTGTCGGTGTGCTTGCTGATGCCATTCTGAATTTCCCCTCTCGTATCCGTCCGCGTGCGGCCGCGTTCTCGCTCGCCGCCGGCGGTGGATACGACTGTATCTACGCTGTGTGGTCTGTTAACTATTGTTTGTTTAGAATCGTGTAGTTCGGGGAGATAGTTATGTTCATAACATACACAAACGGTGGTGTGGATAATCTGAGAACTAATCCGATAAGATATACTCGAACACTATCTTCTGAAATATTCTGATAGCTATTGAGAATCGGTTGAATAGCTACTAATATATGTCGCTTATCGAATATCGCCTCAGAAATCGCTCGTGGCCGGTGCTGTCTCGATGAAGAGTATTGTATGATATTTGCGTTCTGCCTCGGGCCCAATCGTCGCCTCGGTGCGGTAATCTTTGTAGCGAACCTGAGTACATTTCGGGCCGACGCGCGTACGGCGAACCCTCAGTGATGACTCTCTCACAGCAGGCGGGACGACGGCCGCGTCCGCAGTCGGCGTCCGAGCCGTTCGAACGCAATACGTATATGGGTGTGCTCGCTCGACTCCCGACAATGAACGACACGTTGGTACGGTGTTGTACGGATGAGTGAGGTGCACAACGACGTCCAAGCGTACACGCTCCGGCTCGAACTCGTCGACGAACCCGGCGAACTCCTGCGCTCGCTGCAGCCCATCGCCGAACACGGAGGGAACCTCCTCTCGATTTTCCACGAGCGCGGCAACGTCACCCCGCGCGGTTACATCCCGGTGGAGGTCGATATTGAGGCGACTCCCGACCGCTTCGACAACATCGTCGAGGGCCTGAGCGACGCCGGCATCAACGTCATTCAGGCCGGAACCGAGCGCTACAGCGAGCGCCTGACCATCATCCTCTCGGGTCACCTCATCGAGACGGACCTCTCCGACACGCTGACGCAGATCGAGGCGACGCGGAACGCGACGGTCACCGACATCTCGCTGTCCGCGCCCGCCGGCTCCATCGACGTCTCCAGCGCCCGCTTCCAGTTGGCCGCCGCGTCGGGGGCGACTGAAGAGGTCCTCGCCGCGATGCGAGAAATCGCCGACGAAAAGGACCTGCAACTCGTCGAGCCGCTGACCGTGGGGGGTCGCGCGTGAGGCTCTGTGTCCTCGGCGCCGGTGCGGTCGGGAGTGCCGTCGTCGAACTGGCCGCGGAGCACGGCCACGTCGTGACCGCGTTCGCGGACTCCGAGAGCGCCGCCGTCGACGCCGACGGCGTCGACGCCGACGCGGTGCGCTCGAAGAAACGAGACGACGGCGTGGTCGGCGAGGCGGACCCCGGTGCGGTGTTCGACGCAGACTACGACGTGTTGGTGGAGGCGACGCCGACGACGCTGGGCGACGCCGAGCCCGGGTTCTCGCACGTCGAGCGGGCGCTGGCCGACGACCGGCACGTCGTGCTCGCGAACAAAGGGCCCGTGGCTGAACGGTACGCCGACCTGCGCGCGCTCGAAGCCGAAAGCGAGGGAATCGTCCGATTCGGCGCGACCGTCGGCGGCGCGCTTCCCATCCTCTCGACTATCGAGGACGTGGGTCCGTCGCGGGTGTCGGCGGTTTACGGCGTGCTGAACGGGACGGCGAACTTCATCCTCTCGCGGATGGCCGCCGAGGGACTCGACTACGAGCACGTGCTCGCGGAGGCCCAGGACCTCGGCGTCGCCGAGGCGGACCCGACGTTCGACGTCGACGGGACGGACACGGCCCTCAAGGGTGTCATCGTCGCCAACGTCCTCTCCGACGGTGAGACGGAGTTCACGCTCGATGACGCCGAAGTCGAGGGGATTCAGGAGCTCTCGGGGAGTATGCTCGACCTGGCACAGGAAGACGGCCAGACGATTCGACTCATCGTCGAGGTCGCGGACGGCGCGGTCCGTGTCGGCCCGCGACTGGTACCTGAAAACGGGGCTGTCGCCCCGTCAGGGACGGAAAACGCCGTTCAAATCGAAGCCGACTACTGCGGTCGACTGGGTATCACCGGCCGAGGCGCCGGCGGTCCCGAGACGGCGAGCGCGGTGCTGACAGACGTCGAGCGACTCGCCGACTGACGTCGAGCGACGAGTTCGCGGCGAAAAGAGATGAAACGAGTCTGTTGACGGGGGACGGCCCTCGGGTTTTCCGGCGTCAGTCCGAGAGCGTCAGTTCCTTCGGCACCGACACTTCGCTCCGGAGCGTGTCGATGACCTGCCCGTCGACGCGCTCGTTTTTCGTGAGTTCGATGAGCGAAGCGAGCTTTTCGAGCGGAATCTGCCCGGGTGCGTAGTCGTTGTCGTCCGCGAGCAGGGGCGCGTATCCGAGCTTCGACCCGTAGAGGTGGCCGATGACCCGCGTGTGGCTCCCGATTTCGCCCATGGAGATGCCGGCCACGTCGATGCCGCGGTTGGTCGCGTCGTTGACGGCCTCGAGGAGGGTGAGCGTGTCACCTTGGTTCTGGGGGAAGACCGCCACCTTCGCGATGTCGCCGAACTCCGCGCACTGTTCGATGATGGCGTCGAGGACCTCGCGGTCGGGCGTCTCGTCGAAGTCGTGGTGCGAGATGATGAGCTGGACGTCGTTCTCGCGGAACTCGTGGGCCAACCACCCTTTGGCGCGAACGGTCTCGAGTTCGATGTCGACGAACTCCACGGCGTCGAATCGAGATGCGGAAAAGAGGTCGTCCAGCCGTCCGGCGTCGCTGGCCTTTCCTCCGAACCAGCGAGCGCGGTTAGTCGCGATTATCGGGAGTTCGCCGTCGTACGCGGCGAGTTGTTCGAGCGGGTCGTCCGCCTTGTCCATCCGGAATTCGATGAGGTCTGCCACCCCTCGTGCGTCGACCTCTCGTGTGAGGTCGTTTGTTGTTGCCGCCAGCGCAGACTCGTCGATTTTCATGTGAACGCCTATCACTCCGCCGCGTATAAATGTTAGCTGTCGGTGCAAGAGTTCTCACCTCCTCGTAGGCGGTGAGAGACGCCGTTTTCGGGGGATTCTCCGGAATGTTCATCCAGAATAATCGGCGTGAGCCGACGCTCTATCGGCGCGGGTTTGAATGCTCCCGAGACATCTTCGGTGTTCGTCGCTCATCGTCGGCCATTCGCTGTTGACCCGAGTCGGGACTGGCGGAGGTGGTCGTCGGTGCTGGGTACAGGTACACCGAGGGCGTGCGTGCGCTCGGGACTGCCCGCTCAGTTGTGCGGAGCCAGATGATAGCTGGACGACGCGCGGTCGAGCGAGCGAGCCATATCAAACCTCTCGAAAAATTTTGAATACATTATTTCTGATACTAATTCGAACCTTCCGGCCCGTCGTCTTCGAAGCGCTCACCCTGCGGTCCCGGATGTCGCGGACTGTTTTCCGGGCAGGCCGGTCGCTTCGGTGCGTGTCCGCGTCCACGTGTTCGACACCGGAAGTACGGCCTCAGCGCGCGGAAGCGACCCAGTCAAGCAGGTTTGACAGTTTTCTGAGGTCGATGTCGTTCGGGCCGCGCTCGTCGCTGACGACGGGCGCGTAGGCGATGGACGCACCGTAAAAAACGCCGATAACGCGAGTGTGTCGACCGATATCCCCCAACGCGTATCCGGTGACTCGCACTCCCCTCTCGGAGGCGGCGTTGAACGACTGCAACAGCGAGAGCGAGTCCGTCCTCTCCTCGGCGAACACGACGAGTTTCACCACGTCCCCGTACGTATTACACTCTGATATAATTCTGTTCAACTCTGATTTCTGAGGTGTCTCGCGGCGGTCGTAGTGAGAGACGACCAGTTCGACGTCGTGTCCGCGCAGTTCGTCCCGAAGCCACTCGCACTCGCGAATCGTCCGCAGTTCCACGTCGACCATCTCGACGGCGTCGACCGCGGCGGCGGCCGCGAGCGTCTCCAGTCGCTCGGACTCACCGGCGGTGCCGCCGGCCCACTCCGGCCGGTTGGAGACGACGAGCGGGAGTGCTCCCTCGTACTCGCCGAGCGCGGCGAGCGGGCGGTCCGCCCCGTCCATCCGGAACTCGACGTAGTCCGCGATGCCCTCCGCGGCCGTCGCTTCGGTCAGCGTGTCGGTCACTCCGGCTAACGCGTATGCGTCCGCACCCATGAGATTTGATACCAAGCACTGGTATAAAAGTAGTTCCCTCGAGAGTGCTCCGCGGCGACTCCTGTCGTTCCCGTGAAACTCCAGTTGCAGTCGCTGACACCGCCGTTTCTACAATGTTGTAACGACGCGAGAGCCGCGAAATCTCGGGAAACGACGCCGTTTGCCCGCGATAGATTACAATCTTATGTCTGTAATTATCATGGTCTTACAGCCCGAATTTGTTTCAACGATGTCGAAAGGAGATGGATCCAATCGTCGCTCGTTCGACCGGGCTGAACTGACCGACGCCACCAAGATTTAAATCGGGGAGTTCCGTATCCCTCAGTAACGATGGTTACGCAGCAAGTCCTAGTCACGGGTCCGTTCGGTGAGGCGGGCGAAGCGATTCTCAACCACCTCGCGGAACGAGACGAGTACGAGTTCACGTATCTCGACCGGACCGAACATCCGGAGTACGAGACGTTTGTCGCCGACATCGCGGACTACGAGGCGATTCGCCCGGCGTTCGACGGGCAAGACGCCGTCATCCACCTCGCCGCGCAGTCCGACGCGGGCGCGTCCTTCGAGGACATCATCGAGCCGAACATCACGGGCACGTACAACGTCCTCACGGCGATGGAGGACGCCGGCGTCGAGAAGCTCATCTACGCCTCCTCCCAGCGCGTGATGGGCCTGTACGAAGAGGACCTCGCGCCCGACCTCTACGAGGAAGACTACCCCAGCAGGTACGACCCCTTCCGGCTCACCCACGAGACGCTCCCGAAGCCGGACGGCTACTACGGGGCCTCGAAGGTGTTCGGCGAGCACATCTGCCGGACGCACGCCCGCCGCGACGGCGCGCCGAGCCAGGTCTACTCGATTCGCATCTCGAGCGTCCGGACCGAGCGGTACGACCATCCCTACGGTGACGCGGAGCGCGGCGTCGACCGCGGCGACGAGCACAAAGTCGAGGAGGGCGAGGTGTGGGACCAGTCCCAGACCGGTTCGTGGGAGCGCGGCAGCCCCGAGTACGAGGAGATGGTCAAGCGGCTCAAAGCGACGTGGACCTCCCAGCGGGACTTCGCGCACCTGCTCGAATGCTGTCTCGAAGACGAGTCGGTCACCTACGACACGTTCTACGCGGTGAGCGGCAACAAGGCCCGCTGGTTCGATATCGACCACGCGAAGGCGGTCCTCGACTACGAACCGGCCGACGACGGCTCCGAGTGGGACAGCCCGCCCGAGTGAGCCGACGAGAGACCGACTCCGAGAGCGACGGCCACGGCCGACGGCGGTGAGGCCGCCCGCTCAGTACTGCTTTATTTTCAGCTCGATGATGTTCTTCTTGTTCAGAAGCGACGGGGCGAGTTCCTCCTCGATGCGCTCGGGCTCCATGCGGCTCATCGGACCGCTGATGCTTATCGCGCCGACGGCGTCGTCCGGTTCGGAGACGATGGCGGTTCCGACGGCGCAGACGCCGGGGTAGTGTTCGCCGCGGTTGATGGAGTAACCTCGGTCGCGAATCGCCGCGAGTTCCTCGTGGAGCGCCCCGCGGTCGGTGATGGTGTCGTCGGTCAGGGCGGGGAGACCGCGGCGGTCGACGATTCGGTCGACCTCGTCCCGCGAGCGCTCCGCGAGCATCGCCTTCCCCGTCGCCGTCGAGTGGAGGTAGAGGTGGTCGCCGAGCGGCGCGTCGTCGTCGATGGACTCCGGGCTCTGGGCCTTGTAGAGCTGAACGGCGAACCCGTTTTGCTCGACCGTCACGTTGGTGTGCTCGCCGGTCTGTTCTTTCAGCTCGTCGAGTTCCGGCTTGGCGACCCGGTACAGCGCCATCCCGTCGCGCATCGCCCCGCCCATCTCGAGAAAGCGGAGACTACAGCGGTACTCGCTTCCGACCTTGACGACGTAGTCGGTGTCCACGAGCGTCGCCAGGTGGATGTGCGCCGTGCTGACCGGCATCTCCATGTCCTCGGCGGTCTCCGACAGCGTCGCGCCGTCGACTTCGCGGAGGTACCGAATGATGTCGAACGCCTGTTCGACGCTCTGTATCCGCCGCGAGCCCGACCCGGTGGAGTTCGTCATGATTCGACAATTGGCCACCGCGTCCCTAATAGCACCGATTCGTTTCAACGATGTTGGATTTCGAGGTGGCGAACGCTTCGGTCACCGGGGTCACGGGCCGAGGCGTCGCTCGCTACGGGTCGGGTGCTCGCAAAAAACGCGGGTCGCCGGATGGCATGCCAGTCGAGATGCGGACGTCGCGGGTCAGTCGCGGTCGCTGTCCGCCGCGTCTTCGGTGACGTTACTGAATCGAGTCTTCGGGACCGACGATGGTCAGGTTTTCGAACAGTTCGTCGTAGCCGTTGAGTTCGTAGAGGTACTCGCCGTCCAGTACTTCCTCGCGGACGGAGTCTTCGGCGCTGAGCTTCTCGTGGGCGCGTTCGAGGACTTCTTCGGCCCCCTCGCGGGGGATGACCGCCAGTCCGTCGTCGTCGCCGATGACGATGTCGCCGGGGTCGACGCTCACGCCGCCGACGGAGACGGTGACGTTGATGGAGCCGGGGTCCTGCTTGAGCGGTCCCTGCGGGTTGACGCCGCGGCCGTACACCGGGAACTCCATCTCGGCGATTTCCCGGCTGTCGCGGTACGCGCCGTCGATGACCAGCCCGGCGAGGCCGTTCGCCTGACAGGAGGTACACATCAGTTCGCCGACGTGGCCGGTGTCGGTGTAGCCGTCGCAGTCGATAATCAGCACGTCGCCGGGCTCGGTCAGCGTGATCGCCTTGTGGATGATGAGATTGTCGCCCGGGGCGGCCTTCACCGTGACCGCGGTGCCCGCCATCTCGACGCCCTCGTAGGCGGGCCGGAGGCCGGCGTCCATGGTCAGTCCGATGTTGCCGGTCACGTCGGAGACGATGGTGCTCGGAATCTCTTCGAACGCCTCGACGAGTTCGCGGTCCGGTCGCTCTACGTCGGGCTCTATCGTGTGCATACCGGACCTGATGCGGACGATTCACGTTAAACTATCGGTCGGTCGAACGTGCGGTTCGCGCCGCGTGCCGCGGGTCCGGTCCGGTCGGAACGGCCGTCGCTCGCGGTGACGCGGGTCCGAAAGGGAGAAGGGCGCAGGTACGTGTCGCGTAGGGAGTCAGTCGGTCGCGGGGCTCGGAATTCGACTGCGGCGTTACTGCTTTTCGATGCCGAGTTCGTCGACGAGGTTGCCGTAGAACTCGTACTGCTGGTCGAGGAAGTCCTGAAGCTCGTCGGGACCGCGTTCGACGCGGATGAAGTCGTTGTTCTCCATGAACTCCACGAACGAGTCGTCCTCGTAGACGGCGCTGTACACGTCGGCGAGCTCCTGCTTCAGCTCGTCGTCGATGCCGGCGGGCGCGAAGTGCGCGAGCCACGAGCCGATGGAGATGTCGAGGCCCTGGTTGGCGAGCGTCGGCGTGTTCGGGAGCGCGTCGACCTGCTGGTCGAACGCCACGCCGAGGGCGGTCAGCCCGCCGTCTTGGACCTGCGGGGCGACTTCCGCCGCGCCGACCGCGGTACAGTCCACCTCGCCGTTCACGACGGCCGTCATGGCCGGCGCGGCACCCTCGTAGGAGATGTGTTCGACGTTGACGCCGGCCTCGCTGGCGATACCCGCCGCGGCCATGTGCCACGACGAGCCGAAGCCGGAGTTCGCCATCTGCAGGGTGTTGTCCTTCCCGTAGTTGATCCACTCGTCGAGCGTGGAGAACTCGGCGTCCTCGCTGACGACGAGCGCCGCGGGGAACTCGGTGTACTGCATGATGGGCGTGATGTCTTCGGGGCTGAGGTCGGCGATACCGAGGTGCTCGAACAGCGCGATTTCGGGGGCCGTACAGCCGATAGTGTGCCCGTCGGGCTCGGCGTTGGCCGCCGCGTTCATCCCGACCGAGCCGGAGCCGCCGGTCTGGTTGCTGACGTTCCACGAGACCTCGGTGTGGTTCTCGGCCGCGTCGGCGACCGCGCGGCTGGTCCGGTCGGCCCCGCCTCCGGCCGACCACGGGGAGATGACTTCGACCGGCCGAGAGGGCCACTCCTGCTGTCCGGAGAGACTGCCGAGACAACCGGCAGATAGCGCCACGCCGCCGACGCCGGCTGCCTTGATGAAGTTCCGTCTGTTCAGCGCGCTGCGTCCACTCCGATTGCTAATGGTATCGTCTCCCATTGTACCCGAATGTTTGAACAATCCATACAATAAGCATTGCGGTCCCTCTGAATATGACGCGGAGCCAGCGGAGTCGGCGCAGTGCTTCGCTTCTGTGCGCCCGCGAGCGCCGAGGCGAGCGGGCGCGTGGCGGGACGCTCGCGTACGTCTGGACCGGCTTCCGCCCGCAAGCTTCTCCCCCAAGAGCGTAGATTTATACCCCGGCGGTATTCAAGGAGATGTATGCGCGGGTTAGCCAAAACGAGCCGAGAGCCCGGAGCTATGGAACTCGTCGACGTCGAGACACCCGAACCGGCGTCGGACGAGGTCCTCATCGAAATCGACTACGCCGGGCTCTGCGGGAGCGACGCGGGAATCTACAAGTTCAAGTCCGCCTTCGAGCGGATGACCATGCCGACCATCATCGGTCACGAGTACACCGGTCGCGTGGTCGAGCGCGGCGACGACGCAACCCGGTTTTCCGTCGGTGAGCGCGTGGTCGAACGGCCGATTCGGGGCTGCGGCGAGTGTTTCCAGTGCCAAATCGGCGAGGAGAGTATCTGTCAGGACGCAGAACTGACCGGTATCGACCACGACGGCGCGTACGCCGAGTACATCGCCGTTCCCGAGTCGGCGCTCCAGTCGGTACCCTCGAACGTCGACCCGAAGCACGCGGCGCTCGTCGAGCCGACGGCGATTTGCACGCGCGCGGTCCTTCGGAACTCTCGCGTCGAGGCGGGCGACCGAGTGCTCGTCGCCGGCCCCGGGCCCATCGGGTTGCTCTGCGCGCAGGTGGCCGCCTCGCAGGGCGCGGAGGTCGTCGTCGCGGGCGTCGGTCGAGACACGAACTACCGACTGCCGCTCGCGGAGGAACTCGGCTACCCCGCGGTCAACATCGAGGAAGACGACCTGACCGCCACCCAGCGTGACCTGACCGGCGGCGTCGGCTTCGACGTGGTGTTCGACACGACGGGCCACCCGTCGGGACTGCCGATGGCGGTCGAGCAGGTCCGCAAGGGCGGTCAAATCGTCCTCGTCGGCCAGACCGGCGAGACCACGATGGAGTTCACGCCGCTCGTCCGCGCCGAGGTCGACCTCCAGTGTACCTACGGCGCGACCTACGAGGACTTCGAGCGGGCGTTCCGGCTCATCGGCTCGGGCGACGTGGACCACGCCACGTTCCTCGACGACCGGTTCCGACTCACCGAATCCGAAGACGCCTTCGAGGCGTTCCTGGCCGGCGAGACCTGCAAGCCGGTGTTCGACGTTTCGGTCCTTCGAGACTGACCGACCAGTTCCGTCTCGTTCGTATCCGACTCTCCTCAGCGATTCATCTCTCAACCGCGGTTTTTCTCAGACGCAGGTCGCTCACTACTCCGTTCGTTCGTGTCTCGATCGGACGCCGTTTACGGCGCGGCCGCTCGGGGTCGACGGTCGGAAAAGCATGCCGCGGAGTCGGCTATCGAGGACTGTGACGCCGTCAACGCCGCTCGGTTCGGCGGGTCGGGGTCACTCCGGACGTGGGTCCCACTCGCGCTCGACGAGGAAGTCGTCGAGTTTGCCCCTCGGGTCCTCGAAGACGTGCGAGCCGTGGAAGACGAGCAGCGTCTCGAAGTCGTACTGGAGCAAGTCGTAGAGGTTGATTTCGGCGGCCTCGTGGTCGTCGTTGAACAGCGCCGGCGGCGGGAGGAGGTAGCCCGCCGGGAGCCCCGCACGGTCGGCCCCGTCGAGGGCGTCCCCGGAGATGAGGATGCCGCGGTCTTCGAGCAGGAGCGCCGAGGTCGCCTTCGTGTGGCCCGGCACCTCGATGACGCGGACGTTTCCGTCGAGCACGTCGCCGTCGGTGAACGCCACGTCCGGCTCGTAGTCGATGGCCTCGTGGAGCTTCGACTCGTTGGCCGACGCGAGGAGTTCGGGGTCGAACGCCTCCATCACCGACGGGAGACCGCCGTGGTGGCCGTGGTCGCCGTGGGTGATGATGACGCGGTCGACGCCGCCGTACTCCCGTTCCAGATGCTCGACGAGTTCGTCGCCGTCCTCGTCGAAGCCGGTGTCCACGAGCGTCGTCTTCCCCGTCGGCGTGTCCTTCAACACGAGCACCCGGACGTGTTCGAACTGAATCTGGTCGATACCCTCGGTGACGTTGCTAACACTCATTCCGGTGGAACGGTAGTTCGCAACGCTGGTTAATTCTATCGGTGGCCGCGAAACGCAGCGTTGTCGCCCGTAGACATGTCGAACGGGTGAATGTACCGGCCGGCCGTCGCAACCTCTCTCGTTGTGCAGTCGCCCACTCTCGACGGCCAGCCCGAGGCTCGACTGGACAATCGACTCGGCCGCCTGCGGCGTTCGTGTCGAAATCGTGACTTTCAGCCCCGAACGGGCTCGTAAAGACCAATATGTTTATTACGAACGATTGCTTGGTATCATACCACGAGGCAGAAAAAATAATGGTGATTCAGAAAGTCGGGGCCGTCCTTGATAGAATCGGCTTGGAGAGTGTTCGTTCAAGTCCGCTGTCAGTCCTGTTTATCCTGTTTTCGGTCGTCGTCATTTTCTTTGCGAGCCAGTTCCCGTCGGGCGACGGCGTCGGGCCGTCGTTCTTCCCGATTGCAGTGTCGGTCGGCATCATCTTCTTCGCCGCTATCGACGTGCTGACGGGCTCCGACACGGAACTCGAAATGTCGGAGTTCGACTTCGGACCCGCCGCCGTCGTCGCGGCCTTCCTCGTCGGGTACGTCCTGTTGATGCCGGCTCTCGGGTTCCTCGTGTCGACCATGCTGTTCATGCCGGTCGTCCTCTACTACTCGGACATCCGCTCGAAGCTCCTCGTCGTGGCGCTGTCGATCGGATTCCCGGTCGCGCTATTCTACATCTTCGGCCGGATTTTCCTCGTGCGCCTGCCTGAGGGCGTCATCCCGGTGTCGCGGCTGCTGCCGCAGCTCCCGCTGGTGGTGACGTTCTGATGGTGCTTGAGTACATTTCGCAGGCGCTCGTCAACCTCGCCGACCCGTTCGTCCTCCTGCTGATGGTCGGGGGTATCTTCCTCGGCATCCTCATGGGGTCGATTCCGGGGATGACCGCGACGATGACCATCGCGGTCCTGCTGTCGTTTACCTTCACGATGGAGCCGAGTCAGGGAATGATTCTCCTGTTGGGCATCTACGGCGGCGCGGTCTACGCGGGGTCGATTCCGGCGATTCTCATCCGCACGCCGGGCACCCCGTCGGCGGCGGCGACCATCTTCGACGGCCACCCGCTCTCCCAGAAGGGCGAGGCGGGCCGCGCGATTCGCGTGAGCACCATCGCGTCGTTCGTCGGCGGCGTCATCAGCGTCTTCGCGCTGATGTTCTTCTCGCCGGTCATCGCCGACGCCGCCCTCCGGTTCCGGTCGCCGGAGTTCTTCGCGCTCGCCTTCTTCGGATTGACAATCATCGCCAGCGTGAGCGGCGACTCGCTCACGAAGGGGATGGTCTCGGGCCTGCTCGGGATGCTCGTCGCGACGGTCGGTATCGACCCCGTGACCGGCTTCCACCGCTTTACCTTCGACATCCCCGAACTGCTCACGGGCGTCGAGTTCATCGCCGTCATGATCGGTCTCTTCGGCATCGCCGAGGGACTCCGCAAGTACTCGCAGGGCATCAACAGCGGGAACGACCGCGTCGACCAGGAGATTTCCGGCGTGTTCCCCTCGCTTTCTGACCTGCGGTCCATCGCACCGGTCAGCGTCGGTTCGGGCGTTCTCGGGTCGTTCATCGGCGCGATTCCCGGCGCTGGCGGCGACATCGCCGCGTTCATCACGTACAACGAGGCCACCCGCTGGCTCAAAGACAGTATCCCGTCGTTCGGTGAGGGGAACGTCCGCGGCGTCGCGGCCGCCGAGTCCGGGAACAACGCGAGCACCGGCGGCGCGCTGATTCCGACGCTGACGCTCGGTATCCCGGGTGACTCCGTCTCCGCCATCCTCATCGGCGCGCTGTTGGTCCACGACGTGAACCCCGGGCCGGGCCTGTACCAAGAAGAGCCGGTGTTGCTGTACACCATCTTCGTCGGGTTCCTCCTCATCTACGTGTTCATCCTCATCTTCGGCCTGCTCGGCGCGAACTACTGGGCGCGCCTCATCAACATCCCGAAGTCCCATATCTGGCCCGTCATCCTCGTGCTGTGTGTCATCGGAGCCATCGCCCTCCGCGGCAACGTCTTCGACGCGTGGATTATGCTCGGCGCGGGCGTGTTAGGGTACGCGATGCGGCTCCGGGGGTACCCGCTGGCACCCATGGTGCTCGGGCTCATCCTCGCCCCCATCGCGGAGGAGAACCTCCGTCGGTCGCTCGTCCTCTCGGGCGGCTCGCCGAGCATCTTCCTCACGAGCCCCATCGCCCTCGTCATCATCCTGCTCGGCCTGGGCGCGATCGCGCTGCCCGCCGTGCGCTCGATTCGCGCGTAGCACCGCGTTCAGACCTCGTCCTCTTTTCTCACGGCACGCGCGTTCCGTCGAGCGCTATCTCGCGTCGCCGACTGTCCACGAACCGCGCTGCGCTCCCGTCGCCTCGCTGAGCCCCTGCCGCGGCTGGCAGCGTTTCGGCCCGCTCGCTTCCGCATTTCTCTGTCGTACCTTCGTCGAGAGCGGAGCGTACCGCTCGGCCCGCCCTCAGTTTTGAGGATGTTGAAATACAGGGATATTTTTCTCCCGTCCGGCATCGAAATTACAGCAGTACAACTGTAACGAAACTCGTCGATTCCGACCCGTATTACGACATCGTTGAAATCAGATACTGCTCGCCGGACGAACCCGTGCGCGGAGGACGACCGTCGGGACCGCGAGCCGCGTCGACGCGGTTGCTCCGAACGAGATTCGGCGAAACGATATTATATCTCTCCGTGGTACACGCTGATATGGTCGTTGTTGCAGCAGTTGACCGGTCAGGTCGCTCATCACACGTTGTCGCGGAAGCCGCATCGCTGGCGGCGGCGTTCGACGAACCGGTCCACGTCGTCCACGCGTTGACCCGCTCGGAGTTCGTCGACCTCGGGCTGACGAGCGCGCAGGCCGAGAAGCCGAAGGACATGGCGGAGATTCGGTCCGCCGCCGCCGAGATGGCCGAAGACGCCGTGTCGGGACTGTCCGTCCCGTACGAGACGGTGGGACTCGTCGGCGACCCGGCCGACGAGGTCACCGAGTACGCCGACGAACAGGACGCGAGCTACATTGTGGTGAGCCCGCGACGCCGCTCGCGTACGGGAAAGATGCTGTTCGGAAGCGTCGCTCAGTCGATTCTCCTGAACGCGTCGTGCCCGGTCGTCTCGACGCTCGCCGCGGAGGAATAGCCGTTTTCCGGGACGTTCGCTCCGCGGGCCGCCGACGCTCGGGGCCGTTTCCCGTACACCCGTTACACGCCCCTGAGAACGCGCGTCCCTTTTTTTATCGCAACCCCCCGTAGCCTCGACCGTACATGACGGTAACAGCAGTCGCAGACGGAGTGTACACGGTACAGTTCGACCACGTCCGCGTGTTCGTCCTCGAAGACCGACCGTCCGGAACGACCACGCTGGTTGACGCCGCGTTTCCGGATGACGGCGACGAGTTGGTGTCCGTGCTGGACTCGACGTTCGGCGGCGTCGACCGCGTCATCATCACCCACGGCGACGAGGGACACTTCGGCGGGACGCCCGCCGTGGTAGACGCGTTCGACCCCGAACTCCTCGTCCCCGGCGGCGCGAAGGGTTTTTACGACGCGCTCGACGTCGAGGCCGACCGGCACTTCCGCCACGACGACGTGCTCGACGGCGGGATTCGAATCGTACAGGTCCCGGGGCACACGGTCGCGAACAGCGGGCTGCTCTTGGAAGACGAGGGCGTCTTCATCGCCGGTGACGTCTTGGAGGGGTCGGACCGTCGCGGGCTCCCACCGGGGTTCCTCGTCCCGCCCGCGGCGCAGTTCAACGACCTGAGCCACGAGGAAGCCGAGCGAAACCTCGTCAAACTGTTCGACTACGACGTCGAACGGGTCCTCGTGAGTCACGGCACGCACGTCGACGAGGACCCGCTCGGAAAGCTCGACGCCTGGCTCATCGACCGCGAGTGGACGCTGTCGTACTGAATCGGTTGAATCGACCAGTGGCGTCGTTCGGCGCACGTGCGAACACACAGTGCCACATGCGTTCGCACCCATTTTAACAGAATAATTTTATGTACTGAAGATAGATATCTCTGAGTCACCAAGACAGCGTTTTCTGAATTTTCACCTGTTGGGTGCGCACCCTACTATCGAGTTAGACCGTTCAGTACATCTCTTTACGCCGATTTCTCTTTCTCTGACGTTGAATACGAATATGTCGGTTACTAAGTATCCGATATGGCCGTATTCTTCAGCTTTAGGTGTTCTTAATGTGATTTCGGAGAATCCACGGATATTCGACTCCAGCGCTGAGAAATACTTAAAATAATATATTTATTTGAAAGTGTCAAAATAGATATTTCCTCGACACCTTCTGCGCGACTACTGACCCATGTTCTGATGGAGTCGAATCCGCTTCGGCTCGTTTCGCCCCGAGAAGGCGCGGATTCGCACGAGGTGGTCGTTGGACTGGCGGCGGACCTCGCGGCCGTCGTCCGTGATGGTCCACTCGTCCGGCCCCTCGCCTTCGGTCACGCCGACGATGAACGAGGTGTTTCGGGTGTTCCGCCAGACTTTCCGGACGAACCGCTTGTCCGCGCCGCTCTGGAGCGGTTGCCCGCTCACCGGATGGGAGTGCGCGCCGCCGGCCAGGCGGTGGTCGATGTCCTTGTGGAGGCTGGCCAGTCGCCGGAGGTGCGAGAAGAACTCCGAGGTAAACGAGATGGAGTCCGTGCGGCTCCGGAGGAAGTCCGGGTGGTCGATGGCGTGGTGGTGGCGAATCAGGCCGCGCTCGTCGGCGTACACCGTCGAGTAGACTTCACGCCCCGGCGTCGCGGTGGCCTGAAACGTCAGTTCGTTCAGCACGTGCTCCGTCACGTCGACGACCGAGGGGTCGCTCGACGCGGGCGCGTCGCCGAACGGGACGATTCCCGCGCCGGCGTCGATATCGTCCGCGGGCGTCTCCGGCGTCGACGACGGCGACGCTGACGACCCCTCGGGCCGGGTCGGCGTCGGTTCCGGCGAAGGCGATTTCGAGCCACCGCTGCTCGGCGGACTGCCCGCGCCGTCGTCCGGGGTCGTCCCCGCCGGGACCGGAAACTCCGCCGGGAGCGTCGTCTCGGGCTCCGGTGCCGTCTGGGACTCCCCGCCACCGGACGGACCCCGACCGCTCGGTGCCCCGCCCGTCGAGGAACGATTCGCTCCGCTCTCTGGGGCGGCCGGCCGGCTCTCGGGCGTCGCTTCCGCGGAGTCCGACGCGGGAGCCGAGTCGTCCGACCCGGAAGTCGGCTGAGCCGACTCGTTCGGAGGCCCCGAGGGCGTACTCGCGGGCGCGTTCGCATCGTCCGACGCCGCGCTTTCGCTCGATGGCGCGTCGTCTCCCGCGTCGAGAGCGCCGCCAGCGCCGCCCGCACCGTCGCCGCCGCCGTCGGCTTCGGCTCCACGAGTGTCTCGCTCACCCTCTGCGTCGGATTGGTCGTCGTCGGAATCGGCACCCGAACTACCAGCGTCCGGACTCGAGTCGTCTTTTTCCGGGGTCGGATCGGACCCACGATTCGTCCGGTTCGGTCCGTCTTGGTCGGGCTTCGCCCCGGTCGTCGAGTCATCTGGTTCCGCACCAGTCTGCGGTGCCTCCTCCTCGGGCGCATCCCCTCCAGTTTGCGGCGGCGACTGCGACGAACGGGGCAGGGTGGACCCGCCCGACGCGCGGCCGCCGTCTGGTGTGGTCTGTGGGGTCGTCCCGTCGCGGGGCATCGCCTTCTCGCCTGTATCGGGCGACTGCGGAGGGTCCTCACCCGACGATTCGGGCGAAGAGTCGGTACTCGGCGGCCCGTCGGAATCGGGCGGCGAGGTGGGCGTCGACTCGTCAGCGGGGGCCGAACTTCTCGTCGGTGTCGACCCGCCGCTTCCGGTCGGCCGCCCGTCGGCGCCGGACGACGACGAGTCACCGGACGGCGCGTGCCCCGGCGAGTCGTCGCCCGACGCGGTCACGTGGTCGGGGAGGTCGACCGCCGACGCGAACACGAACCCCGCGACGTGAATCGCGGGGCGGTCCCACTCGACGACCTCGATGACCGGCGCGTAGTCGGACAGCACCGACCGGACGGGCCCGGTCCACTCGGACGGTGCCGACGCGGCGATGAAGTCCGGGTCGGTCCGGGCCATCGGGTGCCGAGGCTCGCCCTTGTGTCCGCGGAGTGCCTTCAGCGTCCCCTGACTCTCGCGTTCGGTTCCGGGCCGCTCGGTCGCCGGGAGCGTCACGGTGCGGACGGAACCGACGCCGGCAACCCCGTCGGTTCGAATCAGCGCTGGGAGGTATCTGAGCACGTCCGAGAGGACGGCCTCGTGGTCCGGGGTGACTACGAGCAGTAACTCGTACGTCCGGCCGAGGCGCTCGACGGTCGTCTCGTTGTTGGCGGTCCCGACGAGAACGGGACTCACGTCCCGACAGTGAACGCCGAGTTCCTGCGGGATGCCTTCGAGCGTCGACGCCAGCGGGCGCTTGATGGGCGAGACGACGCCGAACGCGTCCGGGAGCGGCCGCGAGTCCGCCGCGCGCATGAGGTGGTCGACGATGACGGACACGGCTCGCTCGTCGGAGAGGCGGCTGACCGAAATCGACGGCGGGTCGCTCGCGCCACGAGCGTCGTCCGCGTCCGAGAGGCCCGAGCCGTCCGGGTTCATCTCGGCGTTCGCGTCGTCCGCGTCGTCCGCCCCATCGAGCGAAGGCGCGCCCTCGGGCTGGCGGTCCGGTGGTTCGTCTCGGGTCGCCCTGAACGGGACCACCCTCCGAACGGCCCGTCGGAGCGCCCGCAGGCGCGGGCGGAATCCGGGCATCAGCCCCGAGAGACCGAGGTTCGGAGCGATGGCCGCCTCGACCGATTCCGGAGCGACGACCGCGACCACGCCCAGTCCGAGGAGCACGGCGGCCGTCACGCCGAGTGCGACCCAAAGGAGGCGGCGGCGTCGGCTGGAGCTGGAGTCGCTGTCGCTCGGTTCGTCGGCTCGCTCGTGGTCGTCGTCGGTCGGCTCGATGACTGCGCTCAGTTCTACGAGTTGGATATCGTCTGTCATGGTCGGTGAAAACGCGCGTTCGTGGGTCGTCTGCGGGCGGTGCGGCTTACTGCTCCGGGAGCGCCGGCTCGATGTGGTCGGCGAAGAAGCGCTCCCAGCGGTCGACGGGGTCGCTCACGCCGAACTTCGCCGTGTGTGCCTCCCACACCTGCCGGAGCGGCGACGACTCGTCGTGGACCTCCGCGTCGACGTACGCCGCGCCGCCTCGGCGGACGTGGGTGTGAATCCACGCCGCGTCGAGCGGCCAGAAGCCGACGACGTGGGCGTTTGCCACGTCCGCGTGAATCGTCCGGAGGTTGTGGTGCTGGCCGAGGGTGACGCCGTGGGGGAGGACGACCATCAGGTCCGGTTCGGCCAACGTCGGGACCGTCGCGTCGGGTTCGATGTCTCCGTTTTCGATCGCCCACGGGGCCCACTGCTCGGCCGACAGCCACGGCGTGAGGCTGTTGGCCGCCCGCTGAATCGCGGGGTTGAGGTCCATCTCGGCGCGGCCGCCGATGGGGACCGTCGTCATCGCGGCGCTCCAGTAGCCGTACGACCGGTTCGCCACGTCGGTGTGGGTCGTCGCCGCGAGGAACTTCGCCAGCTCCGGTGCCACCTCGTCCATTCCGATCTCCTGCGCCCGGTGGTCGATGAGTATCGCCGGCGCGTCCATGACCGCGACGCCGAGGCCGGCCAACAGCGCGTTCTGCGGGTTCTTGTACAGCCCGTCCGCGGTCTTGTGCGAGGGGACAACCACGTCGACCGTCTCCTCGAAGACGAGGCCGACGTCGACGAACTTGTAGGCCGGAAAGCCGGTCCCGAGCGACGACGGGACCAGCGCGTGGTCCGCGTCGTACGACAGCCTGAGCAGTTCGCGCTCGACTTCCGGGGCGAGCATCGGCGTGACGTCCTCGATTCGAAGCGGGTTGCGCCCGAGTCGGACGTCCTGGACGAACCGCGTCGGAATCGACGTTCCGAGCATCTCCTCGGCGCGGGAAATCCACTCGCGCCGCACCACGTCCGCGAGCGTGTTCGGCGGGAAGAACACGCCCACGCTGTGCTCGTCGTGGTCGTCGACGTCGGCACTCGGTCGGTCTGCCGCCGCGTTCGCCTCGACCGCGCCGCCGCCCGCGCCGTCGGTGATGACCGCGTCGTCGGCGTTCGAATCGTCGGTGCCGCTCCGCGAAACCGCGTTGCGTACGTAGTTGAGTGGGTTCATGTGTGTCTCCGTGAGTGGTTATCTGAGTCCGGACCTCTCGACCTCGCGTTCGCCTTTTTTGCGTTTCGTCTCCGTTTCGGACTGTCCGCGACGGCCGAGGGCGAAGCCGATGACGCTCGTCACCGCGCCGAGGACGACGACTACCCCGCCAGCGACCCACGTCGGCGACAGCAGGTTCGCCAGTCGGACCACGTTCATCGAGGGAAGCGACGACTCGGCGTCGCTGTTCAGCTGCCGCGCCGCTCGGTAGCGCTTCCGGTGGTCCGAGAGCGTCTCCGGGTTCTGGGCGCGCAGCTCGGCGGCGCGCTCGGTGAACTCGGCGGTATCGGCCGTCGCGTAGCCCTTCGCCTCGCGCTTTTCGATGAAGCCGACCGTCGCGTTGAGGTTCCGCGCGGTTCCCTCGGCGTAGGCGCGGGCGAGGGCCGCGGTCGCCTGCTTCTCCGCGACCGACCAGTGTTCGGCCGCGGTGTCGTAGTTCGCTCGCGTGTAGCTCAGGTTCCCCGTCTCGATGCGGTTCTGGACCGTCTGGAGCGTGCTCGCCTCGACCGAGACCATCGGTCGGTCGTCGAGGCGGCGGAGTTCCGCGAGTCTGTCTTTCGCCGCTTCACGGGCGTCGAGCGCCTCGTCCGCGCTCACCGAAGCGGTCGGTGGTCCGGACAGCGCCGCCGACCCCGCGTCGGCCGTGACGACTGGGACGGCGACCGCGAACAGCGAAAGCACGACGAACGCCGCGAGGGTGGTGCGGACGACCACCGTCGTCACGGATGGCCGCCGCTCCGTCTCTTCGAACGCCCGGTGGGTACACCCGTGTCCGAGCCGCGAGTTCATGTCTGAAGTCAGAGTATTTGAATCCGATTCCGTCGATTTGCTGGACTGGGTTGAATCGTTGGTCATCGTGATCTGTTGTGTATCGGGTTTGTGAGTGTTCTCGTGACGTTCTCGTTTTCGTCTTCGCGTCACACAAATAGATTGTATGACTGTAAACAAATATCTTGCGTGTGACATAATTCGCTGCCTTTTGTACTCTCGTATACAGTTTATATGCGTATACAGTAGGGCAAAATCGTATGACATACACGATGACAAGAACTATCTCACCGTTTGACATACCGGCGGTCATGACGAAAGACGAGATACTCCAGGCCCGCGTCTCGAAGCGGGTCAAGAGACAGGTGGACGAGATCGCCCAGCAGAAGAACAAGAAAACGTCCGAATACGTCCGGTCGGTCATCAAGGCGAACCTCACGGACGACAGCGCGTCGGTCAACATCCCGAAGCTGTTCGAAGACGACCTCCGTTCGATTGCGCGCGACACGGGCGAGCGGACGGGCGTGTACGAGGCCATCGAAGCGCAGGTCTGGGAGACCATCGCCGACGACGCCTTCCGACAGGAGGTTCGGCGGCCGGTGTTCGACGCCGACGGCACCGTCACCATCGCCGGGCAGGGGTCCTCGACGTCAGTCGGCTACTGGCTCGCCGACCGCCTCCGCGACCGCGGCATCCGGTCGCAGGTCCGCAGCGGCGTCGAAGCCACCGGGATGCACTCGTCGGCCGACGACACGATCCTCGCCATCTCACGGAGCGGGAAGACTGATTCTATACTCGACCTCTGTTCGAACCAACCGGCGACTGTCGTCGCCGTGACCGACCCGGACAGTCCGCTCGCGGAGCGCGCCGACCACGTCGTTCCGCTTCCGAGCGTCGAAGAGCGAATCGACATCTACGCGACGAAAAGTCTCGTCGCCCAGCTCGCCGTCCTCCAGGTCGTCTTCCTCGACGACTACGTCGACCTCCAGCGGTTTCAGGCGCGGTTCAGGGCGCTCGACGAGTTCGTCGAAGGCCAGTTCAAACAGGGCGACGACGCCGCCGGCCTCTCCGGCCAAAGCGATATTCTCGCGGCCATCGAAGAGCTACAGCGACACAACGACCTCCAGAGCGACCCCATCTTCGGGGCCCTCGGATCACAGCGCGGACTCGGAAACGAGGCACAACTCAAGCTCACGGAGTTCCTCCACGTCCACGCCGAGGCAACAAACCTCCAGAACATCGTCCACCGCCTGGTCAACGTCCTCCACGGCGGTTCGAGCTACCTCGTGACGGCGATTCCGCAACAGGGCTCCGCGACGTACCGCGAGTGGAACGACGTCCTGTTCGGCGACGAAACTTCCGTCTGGAACGTCCTCCAGTCTGCGGACTTCGACCAGAAGGTCCCGCTCATCGCGTTCACGCTGAACGGTGGTCCCGCAGAGCAGGCCGTCCGCGAGCGCTCGCTGTACGGTCGGGACGGGCTCGTCCGACTCGACGCCTACGCCGTCGAACCCGAGGCCCGAGACCTCATCCTCTTCGTGGCGATTCAACTGTTCGCCTACGGGGCTCTCTGCAAGCTCTGGCTCCAGGACCCGGCGCTCCAATCTCGGGTCATCCAGAGCATTTACAATCCGGCCGAGACCAGCGACACGGAGGTGAACTAACGTGCCAAACGACGGCTGGAACGCCGACTACTTCGAGGACGAGTTCGACGAACCGGACCCGTGGGACTTCGATTCTTCGACCTACGAGCAGCGCAAGTACCGCCGCCAGAACCGCGTCGTCGAGAGCCACGTCGGCTCGCCGGAGTCGATTCTGGAGATCGGCTGCGCCGAGGGCGTTCACTCGGAACTCCTCTTAGAACGCTTCCCCGACGCAGACCTCCACGGCATCGACATCTCCGAGGCTGCCGTTGAGCGCGCTCGGGAGCGGACCGATAGCGACCGGGCGACGTTCTTCGCCGGCGAGGCGAGCGCGTATCTCGACTCCCTTGACGAGCAGTTCGACGTCATCGTCTGGAGCGAGACCATCTACTATCTCGGGGACACGATGAGCGTCCCAGAGTTCCACCGGTTTCTCGACGTGGTAGCCGGCCTGCTTTCCCCCGACGGCGTGCTCTGTATGGCGAACATCGTCGGCCAAGACGAGGGGCCGGAAGCGCCGCTCACCGAGGTGCCGATTCTGGACGCCTACAAGACGCTCCTCGCCGCCCGACTGGACCGAGTCCACGAGGCGCGCTACACCGAGCCCAAATCGGAAGACGACGCCGAACACACCTACGAAGTCCTCGGCTACGTGCCGAGCGCCTAACTGCCTTTTCGACCGCGTTCAGTTCGGGCGCACGGCGACCGTCAGGGCCGTCCGCGAGCGCGGCGTCGCGATTCGAACGTCGACGAGAACGGCGACGACGGCCGTCTCTCCCGCGCGCTCTTGGACGACGACGCCGTCGTCGACGACGCAGGGACCGAACTCCCGGTACGGGCCGTCGGGACAGTTCCTGAGCGCCCAGCCGGCGGCCGCGGAGTCGTTCGTCCGCAGCGCGACGCCGCCCTCGCCGGCGTGCGCGCGCTCGACGTTCGCCAGCGCGGGGTCGAGTCGCGAGCGAAAATCCTCGACTGCGACGTCTCTCGCCGCCCAATCGTACCGACCCGCGACGCCGGCGGCCGCCATTTCGACCCCGCCATCGGTCGTCTCAACGACGTCGTCCAGCGGCGGTGGTTCGGTGGTTTCGACCACGCCGGCGAAGCCGAGTTGCGCGTGAACGACGAGGAGCGCGAGCAGGGCCACGGCGACGACCGCACCGGAGACGAGCACCAACTGCCCGCGGTCGTCGTTCGATGTGGTGACGTCGTCATCCGAACTCCCGACACGAGTCACGGGTACCACACCTTCACCGTCGCGGTACAGCGCGGGACCGCGGCGGTCGCACTCCCGACTCGTGCGGTCTCCGGCGGGGGCCTACCGACTGACCCGACGTCGGTTCGGAGCGAGACGAACGCCCCGCTCGGGAGCCCCGCCGAAGCGACCTCGTGAAGCCGCGCTGCACGGGCGTCGAAGTCGCCCGACGAAGCGCAGGCCGAGCCGAGAAGCGTTCCCGTCGCGCCCGCCGGCACGGTCGCCACCAGCGACGCGGCATCTGCCGCCTGTCGCTCCAGCGAGTCCGCCTCGGAAGCCGGCGCGGGCGGCGCGAGTGCGAACCCCGCCGCGACGGCGAGGACGAGCAGGGTCGCGACGGCCGCTTCGACGACCGTCAGCGAGAGTTGTCCTCGGTCTTCCGTCCGGGCGGAGGCGTCGTCCGTACGGCGACAGCTCAACCGCCGCGAACGCTCGCCGTGACGCTCACACATCGACGGTCACCTCGATTCGCACGACCGTCGAATCGAACGCGGTTGCGGACGCGTCGACGCTCCCGGACGGGTCGGACTCGGCGGTTTCGACTCGAATCACGGGGCTCGCGCGAGACGATACCTCGACGACGCGTACCCCTTCGATTCCGGTCGGTCGGTGGAGGACGACCCTGTCGCCGACTCGAACCGTCTGAACAGTCGTGTTCGACCCGGGGTTCACGTCGAGTCGAACGCGGTTCGTCCGCCCGTCGAGCGTCGTGGTGGTCTCCTCCGAGAGGTCGACGGTCCCGCCGACGCTCCGTCGACTGACGGCGAGCGCACCGCGGCTGACCGTGTGGCCGCCCGACAGGTCGCCCCGCTCGGCTATCGTCCGGTCATCGACCCGGACGCGGAACGCGACGCCGCGGAGAGACGGAACGGCGGCGGCGAGTTCGGTGGCGTTCGTGTCGTTCGCGAGCGCCAGGTCGATTGCCTCGGCCGCGCTCCCATTGTCAGATGAGACCAGCGGGGATTCCGTGACTAGCGCGTCGGCGGTGCGCTCAGCGCGGTGTTGTTCGAGCGACTCACCGGCCGCGTCCGCGAGGGCCCGGTCGGCGGCGACGACGCCCCCGACCGTGACCGCGGTCACGAGCACGAGCGCCACCGCGAGTCCGGCGAGCGTCGTCTGTGCGCGCGCTGCGGGCCGGTTACGGTCACTCATCAGTCCCTCCCGACACAGGTTCGTTCGTGAGTTCGAGCGTCGCGCCGTCGTCGCCGACGACGACGCGAACGACGCAGTCGTTTCCGCTGTCCCACGTGCCCGAGACGGTCACCGATTCGGGGAGCGTGACCGGGACCTGCCGGTCGAACGCGTCGTTCGGATGGTCGAGGACCAGTGCCGGGGCGGTCGCGTTCGAGTCGCCCCCGAACGTGGCGTTCGGGACGTACGCGACGCGATAGGAACTCCCGCGAATCGTTCGCGGGAGGTCAACGTCGGCTCGCCTGGACCCGACGACCGCCGATTCGGGGACGACGGCGGTGGTTTCGACCCGGTCGGTGGCCGTTGCGAGCGTCCGGTCGGCGAGCTCGTGGCCGACCGCGGCGCGGTGGTCGGGAACGACGCCGCCGAGGAGCACGGTGGTCAAGAGTCCGATGAACAGCACGGCGATGGCGGCTTCGAGCGCTTTCCCGACGACGGGGACCACGGCACGGTCGGCGGTGCGGCGGGCAGGTTCGGTCGGTGACGAGGTCGGCCGGCGAGGAGCGTCAGCCACGGTCGACCACCACGGCGAGGTCGTATCGAGCGACGGTGAGCGTTCGGTCGCCGGAGACGACGGCGACGACGCTCTCGGTGCCGTCGCCGTCGAAGTCGGCTCGGCTCGTATCGAACCCGCGGCCCTCGAACGCGCGTTCCCACGCGACCGGGGTCGCTGTCTCGATGGCGACGGCGTAGCCGTCTGTCGGGAGGTCGGTCACGGTTCGCGTCGTTCGCGTTCGAAGCGCTGCACCGCCGCCGAGGCCGCCGCCGTCGGTGGCGTCGGCGGTTAGAACGGGCACCGTGAGAAACGCCGCGTCGCCGGCGAACGACAGCGGGACGGGCGTGACGAGCACGGCGCGGTCGCCGGTTCCGCGGACGACCGCGCCGCCGACGAACGCCACGCGCTGACCGCCGAGGTCGGCGACGTAGCCGTCGGCGTCGTAGGTCCTGTTAGTTCCCGCCTCCGGGATGATTCGGACCGACCTGTTCACTCGCGAGAGGTCGCCGTCGGTGACGCGAATCGGGTAGCTGTCGTTCGCGCCGGCGGCGACGCCGTCCCGGAGCGACGAGAAGCCGTCCGCGGCGGCGTCGGCGTCCGCGGTCGCGATTTGGGCATCCACGAGGCCGCCGACGCTGGCGGTCAAGAGGCCGATGGCGACCACGCCGATGCCGAGCAGGAGCGCGACGCCGACCACGTTCGCCTGCCCGCGGGTCGCGGTCATATCAGTCCCACCCCGGCGTAGACGAGATAGCACGCGACGACGAGAGCGGCGGAGTGTAACAGCGCCTCGTAGCGACCGCGGCTGGCCGTCCCGGAGAACCACCCCGACGCGAGCATCGTCGCCTGGGTGACGACGTACATCCGGTAGCGGTCGCGTTCGAGGTCCACCGCGCCGGCGTTGATGGCGAACGACCCGCCGGTCGAAAGCGTCGAGAGCTGGGCGAAGCCGTCGAAGACGTGGACGTTGACGGCGACGGTGATGCCGACGACGAGGAGCGCGGTCGTCCAGCCAACCGCGACGTAGACGAGCAGTCCCGACCGGAGCGCGCGCTTTTCGTGGTAGAGGCGGCCGATTTCGGTCTGGAGCGTGTCGAAGACGGTTCCCGTGTCGCTGCCGCCGTCGAGCGCGCCGACGACGAGGCCGATGGTCTGTTCGGCCATGGGCGTCCCGACGCGGTCGACGAACCGAGCCAACGCGGCCGTTCGGAGGTTCACGTCGGTCCCGGAACTCGGTGCGGTGAACCGGAGGTTGAGCGCGAGGTCGGCCACGTCCGAATCGAGCGGGCCGAGGTCCACGTCGCGGCCGACGCGCTCGACCGCGTCACCGAAGGGTCGCCCGAGACTGACGTGTCCCGAGACGGCGTGGACGAAGTCCTTCAACTCGCGGTCCTTCGCGTCGTCGAGGCGGGCGCGGCGGACGCCGACGAGTCCGACCGGGGCCGCGTAGGCGACGTAGCCGACGAGCGCGACACCGACGGCGTCAGCGCCGGCGAGGGCCGCGACGCCGGCCACGACGAGCCCCGGAAAGACGAAGACGACGGCCGCGCTGGCCGGGTTCCAGAGCGCCGAGTCGAGGACGCGGAACGCGCCGGTCGGCCGGTCGTACTCGACCGATTGGTCCGGCGGTCGGAGCCCGGCGACGAGCACGCTCGCGCCGAGACCGACGCCGAGGATGAACGCGGCGCTCGCGTAGACGACGATGCCGCGGGTGGTCGTCTGTCCGAGCGGCGTGACCACCGGCGCGGAGAGGCCGGGCGCGATGACGCTCATCACCGTGAGGACGATGACGAGCAGCGACGGGAGCACGAGGAGGACGATGAACAGTTCGGCGAGCAGTTCGAGGAAGCCCTCGGCGCGCTCGCGGGCGCGGTCCTGCCGGTGGCCGAGCATCCGGCTCTCCATCCGCAGGTAGTTCCGGAGCGCGTCGTCGCCCTGTCCGGCGTGCTCGCGGAACTTCAGGAGGAAGGGCGCGAGCATCCCCTCGGAGGGCGTGTCGCGGGCGACGCGCCGCAGGCCCTCGTTCACGTTGCCGGTCAGCGAGGCGGTGTTGAGGACGCCACGGAAGGCGACGGCCGTCTCGCCGTAGGCGTCGGTCTCGGCGACGCGCCGGAGCATCTCGCGGGGGCCGTCGCTCCCCGACGAGAGGACGTGCAGGTAGCGGACCGCGCCGGGCAGGGTTCGCTCGATGTTCTCCCGCCGGGCGGTCGCTCGCCAGCCGAGGTACCGCCCGGCGACGGCGAGAACGACGCGTCGCGTCGCTACTGCCGCCCCGAGGGCGAACAGCCCGGCCACGGGGAGTCGGGGAACGACGGGTACCGGGACGTATTCGAGAGGTGGAAGCGCCGCGCGGAGGACGGAGAGTGCGGCATCTATCGCCGAGTCGGGTACCGCGAGGAAGACGAGCACCGTCGGGAATGCGACGAACAGTCCGACCGCCCACGCGAGGCCGTAGGCGCGAGCGAGGTAGAGGTCGAAGCTCATCCGCATGTCGGTACCGCGGTAGCGGCGGCGGTCTCGGTCGTGTCGGGTGGCGTCGACGTGGCGGGCGAACAGCGCGTACAGCGCCCTGTCGAGGACCGAAAGCGAGCGAACGCGGCCGACCCGGCGCTCTTCGAGTCCGGCGTCGAATCCGGTCACGGGTCGACCTCGCCGTCAGCGTCGGAGTCGACCCCCCGCGTGTCGTCGGCGCTGTCTCCGCCGTCGGCGCTATCTCTGCCGTCAGCGGTCCGCTCGGCCATCCGCCGGCGGACGCGCTCGACCGTTGCGGCTTCGTCGGTTCGGAGGTCCGAGAGGAAGCCGAACAACCGGTCCACGTCGGTCACCTGCTCGCGGACGAGGTATTCAACGTAGCGGTGCTTCCGGTGGAACTCGCGCTCGACGGCCTCCACGTCGCGGTCTGTGGCCTCGGCGATGCGGTGGAACAATCGGATGCCGGCGCGTCGGCGGTCGTCGCCCAACTGCGGGTGCTCGTACGAGAGGTCGAACGAACCGTCCGGCGTTCGCCGGCCGACCGTGTTCCAGTGGAGCGTCCGCCCGTCTTTCTCGACGACGCCGCGGCGACCCCACGTCTCGTCGTACTCCGACTCGGGGACGAGTTCGACCACCTCGGAGACGTACCGCTCGCCGTCGACCTTGTGCGGGAAGACGACGAGGTCGAGTTCGCGGAGGAGGTACGGCGGGAGGCCCTGCTCGATGACGCGATTGACGAGCGTCTCGACGTCGGCGGCGTGAGTCGTGCCGATGACGCCGTGGCCGGTGTTGAGCGTCTCGGCGAACGTGGCGAACGACTCGGGCGTGTTGATTTCGGCGATGACCTCCACGTCGGGGTTGAGGTAGTTCGCCTCGGTCATCAGGTCGGCCATCGAGACGCGCTTGAACTCGGACTCGTGGTCGCGGGTCGTCAGGGAGATGCCCGTCTCGTGGGGGAGATGCACCTCGCGAGAACCCTCGTCGATGCTGATGGGCCGGTGGTCGTAGGGCACGAACGGCATGCACGCGTTCATCAACGTCGTTTTTCCAACCCCCGTCGAGCCCGAAAAGAGGACGACACGATGGTGCTCGTAACAGAGCCACAGCAGGGTGACGAGTTCGGTCGAGACCGAACCGCTTTCGACGAGGTCGACCGGCGTGAGCACGTCGCCAGTCTGTTTCCGAATCGAGACGTGCGGGCCGCCCTCGGAGATGACGGGGAGGGCGACGGCGCAGCGAATCGTCTCGTCGGTGTCGGCCGACGCGGGGTCGCCGCCGACCGCTCCGGGTCGGAGGTTCACCTTCGCGCTCGGGTTCGAGGCGTTCAACTCCACGCCGTCGGCGGCGGCGAGTTGGGTGACGACGTTCGTGAACTCGGTCTCGTCTTCGAAGACGAGGTTCGTCGGCACCCGCAGGCCGCCGCGGCCAGTCACGTCCGCCCGCGGAATGACTTTGACCCGTTCGCCGACCCGGTTGGCCTCTACGTCTTCGAGGTGGGGGTCGCGGATGGGAACGGTGAGGACGCCCTCGCCGACGTAGTCGCGGAGGACGTAGTAGACGAGGTCGTCGAGGCGGTCCTCGGCGAACCGGCGGTCGACCGGCGGGAGCGCGAGGCCGTACTCCGAGAGCGCGGCGCGGACGCGGAATCGCGTCGCGTCGACCCACGCGCGGGTGTTGCGAGCGGTGAGTCGCCGCGAGAGGAACTCGCGGGCGCGGTCGCGGACGAAGTCGATGCGGTCTGCGACCACGTCGTCGACGTTCGCCTCCCAGATTCGCTCCTTGCACTCCTCGATGAGTTCGGCGTCGCCGGGCACGAGGTCCGGTTCGAGGACGGCGTACTTCGTGGCGAAGTGGTCGTCGCCGAGGAGCCGGTCCCGGTAGACGACCACGTCCACGTCGTAGCCTGCGAACGGGACGGTGTAGTGAGCGACCCGCTCGGCGGCGATGCGGTCCGCGAACCTCACGTCGGAGTCGAAGTCGGTCGCCGCCGGTGCGAAGGCCTCGGTGTGGACGACCAACCGCTCGGAGCCGTCGCCGCGGCCGGCGTCGACGACCTCGATTCGCTCGTCGAGCGCCAGCGGCGTGACTTCGCCGAGGAGCCGTAGCTCGGACAGCGCGTGGTGTTCGACGCGTCTGCGGGCGCTCGGCGTCAGGTCGAGCAGGCGGTCGAAGATGCGGCGGTACTTCGGCGAGAGGCCGGTCTCCGCGCGAGCGGCCGCGCCCTCGCGAGTGAGCGGCCGTCGGCGGACGACGGTCGAGAAGTGGTCGCGGACGGTCGCCAACGCATCGGCTTCACGCGCGCCGAGCGTCGGCTCTCGGACCGCGTAGTCGAAGCCGTGGTCCGCGTCGCTGATGGTGACGACGGTGTCCGGGGCCACTTCGTACTGCGACCGGACGGTCGGCGCGTACCACGCGTTCGGGTCGTCCGGGGGGACGGGCGCTGGGACCGCGCCCGCCGCCGCGGGAGCCGAGGCGGCACCGAATTCGAGGGTCGGAGTGGGCCGCTCCGACCCGTTGTTATCGCCTTGGGTAGGCATACACCGTGGCTTGCCGAGTATTCATATTTAAGAATTTACTGCGTCCGACCACCGATGTTGGATTCGCAGAAACCGACGAATTCGAGACTCTCCGGGCATATATGCCGATTCGAGCATTACAGATGCCTCATTAATAATTGAAAATTTGACTAATAATGCCCTCGGAAATTATCAAACTTGGAATCGAGCGCGACCGGTCACGGTTTGTCCGGACGCACACTACTCACCCCGCAACGCCGGAATCCGAAGCACCACTTCCGTCCCACCTACGTCGTGGGAGTGGAACGCGACGGTGCCACCGAGTTGGTCGACGCCCCACTTCACCAGCCACAGGCCGAGGCCGCTGGCGTGTCTGAGTTGCGTCTCGCCGTGGGCGTTGATGGCGGCGAGTTCGCTCGCGTTGATGCCGGGGCCGTCGTCTTCGACGCGAATCACGAGTTCGTCGCCCTCGCGGGTCGTCGTCACCGAGACGACAGGCGTCGCCACCGGGTTGTGCTGGACGCCGTTTTCGACGAGTTCGCGGACGATTGGTTCGAGCGTGGGCGCACAGACGATTTCGTGGTCTGGAAGGTCGATAACGCGGACGTTCGCACCGGGGGAGTCGGCTCGGACGGCGTCGGCGGCGGCCCGTATCTGAACGGCCGCGGGGAGCAGGCGGATATCGCCGTTCCCATCGCTCCCGAGGGCCGCGCCGAGTTTCCGCGCCTTCTGGCTGATGTTGACGAGCGTCGATGCGTGGTCGTGGAGGATTTGGGCGTGGTCCCGCGCGTCGGCGAGTTCGCTGTCGTCGATGTCGTCCAAGACGAGGTTTGCGTAGCCTTCGAGGAGGTTCGCCTCAGTCCGGAGGTTGTGCCGGAGGACGCGGTTCATCACCTCGAGTTGCTGGAGGTTCAGTCGGCGGTCGGTCACGTCGCGGAAGACGAGCGCGTGGCCGATGTCGCGACCGTGGTGGTCGGTGAAGGCGCTCGTCCGAAGTTCGAAGTACCGCTGGCCCGACCCGAGTCTGACCGTAATCTGGTCTGTGTCCCGCTGGTCGGGCGAGAATTCCTCGATGACGTCGCCGATGGGCCGGCCCTTGAGTTCGGCGTTGTCGTCGCCGAGAATCCGCGCGGCCGACTGGTTCACGTCGGTGACGCGCCACTTCGTGTCGGTGATGAGCACCGCGTCGGCCATCGTCTCGACCACGCGTTCGCGGGCGACCCACCGAGGGACCGGTCGGGCTTCGAGGAGTTCGTAGCGGCTGATGGCGACGGTACAGGCGAGTCCCGCGAACGCGAACGCCGCGGGAGTCATGTCGATGGCCGGGCCGTAGAGTTCGAGGAGCGTCGTGGCGGCGTTTCCGAGGACGGGCATCAGCGCCCCGACGATGAGGGTCGCCGCCTGCAGTCGGTAAATCGTCGGCATGTCGAGCGCCGTCCGCAAGATGGCGGCCGAGCCGGCGAGCCACAGCAAGTAGCTGTACCCCAACACGACCCAGTACAGCGGCCCCCACTCGGTCTGGAGGACGGTAATCGTCCGGCCGACGGCGGGGACGACCGTCACGCTGCCCCACATCAGGTGGTGCAGGGGGTTGGTCCACACGGCGACGAGGCTGGCTAGCGGGAGCACAGAGAGCGCGAGGAGCGACGCTGGTGCGGTGTAGCGGTCTCGACCGGCGTAGGAACACGAAAAGAGAAACCACGCCAGCGGGGCCGCGAGGACGCCGATCCACTGGAGGTTCGCGAGCGCGAGCTTGAGCGTCAGGTCCTCGACGAGGAGTTCCAAGAGGTAGCCTGCCGACCACCACCCGCTGGCGAGGCCGAACGCGACCAGCCCGGTCGAACCGGGCGTCGGCCGTCGCCGCCACGCGAACAGGACGACGTAGCCACTTATCACTGCGGTGAGTATCATCAGCCCCACGATGACGACGACGAGCGGCACCGGTTGCGTGAGGAAATTCGCACCGGCGGTTCCCCCGAACACCAACTGCTCGAACGTGGCCCACCCGATGTTCGGAATCACTATCCAGATAGTTATTCATCGAGTGACAAAAGGGTATTCGAGAATTCGGGGTGGCCGCCTCGGGTCGACAGCTACGCCGGCGTCACTCCGCACGGGCGCTCGGTCCGGTGTGCGTCACACGAACGCACCGGCGGGACCGGCAACCGAAGCGACGACCGCGACGCCGACGGCCATCAGTACGCCCTCGCCGTCACGGAGCGTACAGAGTCGTTCGACCGACCGGTCCGACCCGGTGAGCGCGTGGGTAATCCACGTCGAATAGGCGACCGAAGGAAGGAGCGCGACCGGAGCCCACACGGGGACGACGCCGACCCACGACGCCACCCAGACGAGTCCGAGCGAGACGAGTTCCAGTCCGTAGAGGCCCAGTTGCGTGCGGCGGACGCCGACGACCGTCGGCAGGGTCTCGACGCCGTTCCGGGCGTCCCCCGTCACGTCACGGACGTTGTGGACTTCGACCGAGATGGCCGAGCGGAAGAAGAACCACAGCGCCGCGACGGCCGCGCCGGCCGCGCCGGCGGCGTACTCGGGTGCCGTCGCGGCGACCGCGAGCGGGATGAACGCGACGGGGACCGCCCACGCGAGCGACACCGTCGCGGTGTTGACGAGAAAGACGTCCTTGAGTCGGTCGACAGACGACAGCGGGACGAGCGGGACGCTGTAGAACGCCGCGACGACGCCCGGAAACAGCGTCAGCCCGAGGGCGTAAACGCCGCCGTGCCGGACGGCGAGCCAGATCGCGACGGCGACGGCGACCACCGAGCACGCGGCGTACACCCGCGGATGGGACGCCACGAAGGCGGTCCGCTCCGCGTAGTTCTCGGCGTCGGCGTCGAGGTCGGCAAGCTTGTCGAAGTTGTACACGCCGACGGTGATGAGAAAGCCGACGGCGAGGGCGGCGTTCGGGGTGATTCCGGCGAGCGCGGACGCGACGAACACTTCGGCGATGGTCGCCGCGCCGAGGAATACTGAGCTGTGGACGACTGCACCGTACAGGCGGGGTGGGACGATTCGCATTGCGCCTTCGTGTCGTGCCGCGAGTGGATTAGTTGTGCGCCAGACAACAGTTCGTTCCGGTTGCTCGGTTTGCGCTCGCGGTCGAACGTGTTCGGGGCCTCGCTCATTCGGCTTCGGCGCGTAGCGGGACGCATGGAGACAGGGACAGCCGAGCGGACGGAGACGGGAGCGACAGGTGAGACGGGAGCGACAGGTGAGACGGGAGCGACAGATGCGGCGTCAGCGACGGCCGAGGCGGTGACGACGACGGTCGAGGTCAAACTGACCGGGCACGTCAGGTCGGCCGCGGACACCCATCAGGTGGAGTTCACCTTCGAGGGCGAGACGCTCCGGGCGTTCCTCGACGCGTTCTTCGCGGCGTACGACGTGCGCGACCTCGTCATCGCGGAGCGCGAGGCGGACGCGACGACGCGGGGGTGGGCGCGAGTGGAGCGACCCCCGGGCACGTGGCGAAAGAACCCCGAAGGAGAGCAGACGCGCCCCTACGCTCGCGTCCTCGTCAACGGCGTGTTCAACGAGAACCTCGACGGCTTCGACACGCGGCTCGAAGACGGCGACCGCGTCGCGCTGATGAAGCCGTTTCTGTTCTGTCTGTGAGCGGGGCGTCTGCGTGGTCGGTCTCATCGGCCGTGACCGCGAATTCCCCCATGTCCGACCGCCGCAGGACTAACGTCCCCCGCCGACAGATAACCGGTATGTCATCGCCCTCCGCGGACGACTCGACTCGCGAACGCGGCCCGGACGAGGTGTTCTGCCGCGACTGTGGCGCGGTCATCGACGCGCGCGCCGAAATCTGTCCCGAATGTGGGGTCCGTCAGCGCGACCCGCCGAAGTCGTCGGTCGACTCGGCGCTCGACGACCTCCTCGAAGGCGGCAACCCCTTCGTCGCGGCGGTGCTGTCGGCGATTTTCCCCGGCCTCGGACAGCTGTACAACCGCGAACTCGAACGCGGCCTCGTCTTCGCGGTCGGCTTCATCGTCGCCTCCGTCTCGGTGATGGTCTTCATCGGTTTCCTCCTCGCGCCTGCCGTGTGGCTCTACTCGGTGTACGACGCCTACACCCGCGCCGAACTCCGGGCCGAGGAGTTACAGCGCGAGGCGGACCGGGAACACGAGACGGAGATTTCGGTCAGCGAGGCGGATGACGAGGAGTACGAGGAATAGACGACGGGAACGACGTTCACCACGTCCTGAGATGCTTTGACCGTCGAGTCCGTCGCAGAGCGGCTGGTCCGTCCGACGACCCGAAGTGAAATTCATAACGAATTAATCAGTTCCTGACAACTCTTCGAGAGATGACGGAGCACCGGCGCCGGACGGGACGACGCACGTTGGCTGGACTGACTGTGGCCAACGCGCTTCCGCTCGTCGGAATCCTCTTGTTCGACTGGCGTCTGGTCAATCTTCTCGTCGTCTACTGGGTCGAGATAGCCGGTGGGGCGCTCCGGCGGATGCTGGAAGCGACGTTCGCAGGCCAACGCGGTGCCGCAGAAAACTGGGTGGCCGCGGACTCGCGGTGGGGCTGGCGGTCGCCGTTTCGCTCGCTCCGAGAAAAGCGTGGGAGTGTCCACCTCCACGCGTCACTACCGCCGCTTTATCCACGGTCGTTTCCGCGTGTGTTCGAACTCGGACGAGTGGTCATCGGTCTCTCGCTCGTCAGCGGCGGTGGACTCTGGTTCGCAACCGTCGGGAGCGGCATGTTTGTCGAGAGTCTCCTCGTGGCGGGCGTGACGACGCTCGCCCGCGAGGCGGCGACACTCGTGCGCCACGTCAAATCACGCGACTACCGCGACCTCGTCCCCCTGTCGGTGCTCACCCCGCGGTCCACTCTCGGGGTCATCGTTCTTGCGGGAGTCGTCGTCTGGGGCGTTGCATTCGGGCCGTCACCGACCGAACGCACAGGATTTCTCTTCGTACTCGTTTATCTCGCTCGCGTCGGGTTCGACGCGTACAGCGTGGTCGAGAATCGCAACCGGTTCGCCCCGCGTGACCCGACCGAGGCTGATTTTGAGGCCGCAGACGACGATGAATGGGCACCAATCGGTATCCCGGATGGGGCTCCGAGAGATGTGTACCACACGAACCGCCGTGCGGTGTGGGGCAGCGCGGTTGTCGACGGACTCTTCGGCGTGCTGAGCCCTCGACGCTTCGCCACGGTCGCCATCGCGGCCTTTCTCGGGTACGTCCTTGCCGGGGCGACGTGGGCGGCCGTCGGTGCGAGTGCGGTCGTGATGGGCGTCGTCGCACACACGCTCGCGGAGCGAGACCTTCGGTGGGGACACCTGGAGTATCGGATGTACGAGAATCACGTCGTCTGTCATGACTGCCTCTTGGACACGACACAATGGCGTATCGAACGCAGACTGGTCGCGGACGTGACGGAACGGTCCAGACTGGTCGAACGGCTTCTAGGTGCCTCCTCGGCGACAATAGCACAGCACGGCGATAGTCCGGCTCGGACGCTCCGCTGTCTCGGCTCGGACGCGTTCGCGCCGCCTTCGGAGACAATTACGGCCGACTGGTCGAACTGAAACGCCGGTACGACCCGGAGAACCGGTTCCGTGTAAATCAGAATATCGCGCCGCGAGCCTGACAGCGCCGAATTCCAGCAGCGCCAAAACGCGTCTTCGACCGTCGGCGACGCGACGATTAGGCGAACTCGTCAGAGAGGTCGGCGTCCCAGTCCGGCGGGAGCAGCGGGTCGGGGTCCTCGTGGACGAACTCGACGCCCTTGTCGGGGTCCAGCGGGTGGACCTTCGTCCGCATCGTCTCGCCGGCGTTGAGGAGCGAGAACATGCGTTCGGACTCCGCGAGGCGGTAGTATAGCGGGAGGCAGACGGCGACTTCGTCGTCGGTGGCGCGGACGACGAGCGCGAGGTAGACGAGGCCGCCGGTGACCGCGCGGAACGCCTCGTACTCGTCGAACGCCGCGCCCTCGACGGCGGCTTCGAGGTCGGGGTACACGTCGTCGCCAACGACCACGTCGAGGCCGACGTGGTCGACGACTTCGTCGCCCGTTCCGGGAACCGGGACCACGTCCCCCGGCAGGGCGACGACGACCGTCCAGTCTCGCTCCCGATAGTCGTCGGCGAGCGCCTCGCACTCTTCGACCACGGTCTCCCACGTGCCCGACTCGTCCGAGAGCGGATGTTCTTCCATGCGGCATGGTGTCGGAGTCCGCTACCTAAACTTTGGCTTCTCCCGCCGCAGTCGCGCGCTTTCGCGCGTCACGCGGGCGACCGCAGGCGATTCAGCATTATGTTTCCCACGTATCAATTGGCAAAAATTGAAAAGGTATTTCACGCCATGCAGGTCATTCCCATTCAATGAGGAATCTACTCTCTCTTTCGGACCTTCGAACCCAGTTCTCGACCGGCCGGGGTCGGGTCAAGGCCGTCGACGGCCTCGACCTCACGGTCGGCGAGGGCGAGACGGTCGGACTGGTCGGCGAATCCGGGTCCGGAAAGAGTGTGACGGCGTTGTCGGCGATGGGACTCGTCGACGACCCCGGCGAAATCGTCTCCGGGTCGGTCGAACTCGAGAGCGCCCGACTCGCCGAGGAGTTCCGCGAGGAGTACAACAACCCCGGCTTCGTCGACGGCGACGTGGTCAATCTGGTCGACGCCCCCGAGGAGGCGCTGCGGGCCGTCCGCGGGCGCGAACTCGGGATGATCTTCCAGGACCCGATGACCTCGCTGAACCCCTCGCTGACGGTCGGCGAGCAGGTCGCAGAGAGCCTGCGACTCCACCAGTACGGCGGCCGACGCAAGGACTCGTGGTTCAACGCGGTCCGCGAACTGCTCCCCCGCATCAGCCGCGACATCGACGACGAAGTCGTCGAGCGGACCATCGACGTGCTCGAGTCGGTCGGCATCCCCGAACCCGGCGCGCGGGTCGACGAGTACCCCCACGAGTTCTCCGGGGGGATGCGCCAGCGCGTTCTCATCGCCATCGCGCTCGCCTGCCAGCCGCGCGTGCTCGTCGCCGACGAGCCGACGACCGCGCTCGACGTGACCATTCAGGCGCAGATTCTCGACCTCATCGACGACCTGCAGGAGGACCTCGGCATGTCCGTGCTCATGATCACCCACGACCTCGGCGTCGTCGCCGAGACGTGCGACCGGGTGGCGGTCATGTACGCCGGCGAAATCGTCGAGGAAGGACCGGTCGAGGAAATCTTCCACAACCCCTCGCACCCCTACACGTACACGCTCCTCGAATCGCTCCCGAGCGAGGAAAAAGAGCGCTTGACGCCCATCGAGGGCAACGTGCCGGACCTCATCGACATGCCCGAAGGGTGCCACTTCGCCCCCCGGTGTCCGTGGGCCCAGCCGGAGTGTACATCGGGTGAGATACCGTACAAGCAACACGGCGACGACGCCGTGGACCACCGCTCGAAGTGCATCCTCGACGACTTCGACACCGACGAGTACGGCGGCGACGCCATCGAATCGTCGACGGGTACCGAGCCCTCCGACACGCCGCTGCTCGAAGTCGACGGCATGCAGAAGTACTACGAGCAGGCCGACGGCCTCCTCGACCGCTTCCTCGGGGCGGACGACCGGAGCGTGAAGGCGGTCGACGGCATCGACTTCACCGTCTACGAGGGCGAGACGCTCGGCTTAGTCGGCGAGTCGGGCTGTGGGAAGTCCACCGCCGGGCGGAGCCTCCTGCATCTGACGCCGCCGACCGGCGGGCGCGTCGTCTTCTCGGGGACGGACCTCTCCGGGCTCGACAGCGACGAACTCCGCGCGATGCGCCGCGACATGCAGATGATCTTCCAGGACCCGCTGTCGTCGCTGGACCCGCGGATGACCGTCGGACAGACCATCCGCGAGCCCCTCGACGTCCACGACCTCCCCGTGTCCGACCCGGACGTGCGCGGCGAGGCCGACGTCACCGTGACCGGCATCGATGCCGAGCGCGTCTCGGTCACCGCGAGCGACGAGATCGACGCCATCGTCGGCTCCTCGAACGGCGTCGCCACCGCCACCGTGACCGTCACGGTCGCCGACGGCGAGGTCGACGTGGCCGTCGAAGAGCGCCTCCGCGCCGAGGTCGAAGTCGAGCGCGAAGGTGACGTCGTCTCGGGCGTCACCGTCCGCGTCACGCCGGGCGACTCGACCAGCGAGCGTCGACGTCGCCGGGTCCACCAACTGCTCGACGCGGTCGGCCTCGAAGTCGGCCAGTACGACCGTTACCCGCACGAACTCTCCGGCGGCCAGCGCCAGCGCGTCGGCATCGCCCGGGCGCTCGCGGTCGACCCCGATTTCATCGTCGCCGACGAGCCGGTGTCGGCGCTCGACGTGTCCGTGCAGGCGCAGATTCTCAACCTCCTCGAAGACCTCCAGGAGCGCTTCGGGCTGACGTACCTCTTTATCGCCCACGACCTCTCTGTGGTTCGCCACATCTCCGACCGCGTGGCCGTGATGTACCTCGGCGAAATCGTGGAGGTCGCGGCGACCGACGAGCTGTTCGACGACCCGCGGCACCCCTACACGCAGGCGTTGCTGTCGGCGATTCCGGAGCCCGACCCGGCCGCCGAGACCGACGACCGCATCATCCTCGAAGGCGACGTGCCGAGCCCCATCAACCCGCCGTCGGGCTGTCACTTCCGGACGCGGTGTCCGCAGGTCATCCCGCCCGCGGACCTCGACATCGAGCAGGCGGCCTACCGCGAGGTGATGGACCTCCGCCAGCGCGTCGAGCGCGAGTCGCTGGACGTGGAGACCGCTCGCGACGCGGCACTCGATGCGGGCGACCCGAGCGCCGAAGCGACGGTGAGCGCCGACGGCGGCACCGCCGACGCCGACGCCGTCGTGGACAAACTCCGCGAGTCGCACCTGTCACACACGCTGTCGCCCGAACTCCGGGGCGTCGTCGACCGCGCGCTCGAACGCGTCGTCGCCGACGACTGGGACGAGGCGAGCGAGATTCTGCGCGACCGATTCGAGAGCGTCTGCGAGCGCGACGCGCCCGAACTGGGCGAACAGACCCACCCCGCGGCGTGTCACCTCGTAGACGAATAGACCGCGCATCGGGGCCTATGCGGCCTCTCGTCACGCATTCGACGTTTTTTGATTGTCTCGTATTTTTACCGGAACAGGTCGGCGGTGTCTCTCGTTCCGTCCTTCAGCGCTTCGTTATTTTTATAGGGAGTCATTGATAGGTACACGTATGTCACAAGATGGCAATGATGTTTCGCGGCGTCGGTTCCTGACGGCCGCAGGAGCTGCTGCAGCGACGGCCGGACTCGCGGGCTGTTCCGGCGGCGGCGGTGAGGACACCACCACCGAATCCGGTGAGACGACCGGTGAGGGCGAGACGGACCAGACCGAGACGGAGACCGAAGACGGCGGGTCGACGTCGGTCCTCCGCTACGGTCGCGGCAGCCACTCGCCGACGCTCGACTTCCAGAACAGCACGAGCGGCGAGGTCGCGAAGGTGACCGAACAGCTCTACGACACGCTCATCAACTTCGAGCCGGGCCAGTCGACGCTGACGCAGGGGCTCGCCACCGAGTACTCCCTGGAGGGCCAGTCGGCCTCCATCACGCTCCGCGAGGGCGTGATGTTCCACAACGGCGAGGAGTTCACGGCGGAGGACTTCGTGGCGACGTATCGCCGCTTCGTCGACAGCGACTACGAGTACTACGCCGGCGACGACTACGTCTCGGCGTATGGGCCGTTCACCCTCGGCTCGTGGATCGACGAGATTCAGGTCGACGGCGACTACTCGATGACGATTCAGCTGACCCAGTCGTACGCGCCGTTCCTGCGTAACCTGGCGATGTTCGCGGCGTCGGTGCACTCTCTCGCCGCAATCGAGGAGTACGGCACGGACCTCAGTTCGAACCCCGTCGGCACGGGCCCGTTCCAGCTGAGCAACCTCGACGACGCGAACGAGCGCATCCGCCTCGAAGCTAACTCCGAGTACTGGGGCGAGGGGCCGAACGTGGACGAGGTCGTCTTCGTCACCATCGGACAGAACTCGACGCGCGCCCAGTCGCTCGCGTCGGGCGAACTCGACATCATCGACGGACTCGGCGCGCAGTCGTCCGTCCAGGTCGAAAACGCCAGCAACGCGAACCTCGTCCGCACCGAGGGTATCAACATCGGCTACATGGCGTTCAACATGGCGAGCCGCGAGGAGTTCCGCGACCGCCGCGTCCGGCAGGCCGTCAGCCACGCCATCAACACCGAGGCCATCGTCAACGAGATTTACTCGGGCTTCGCGACGCAGGCGAGCCAGCCGCTCCCGCCGAACGTCCTCGGTCACAACGACGACATCGACCCGTACCCGTACGACCCCGAGGAGGCCCAGCGCCTCCTCGAAGAGGCCGGCTACGGTGACGGCTTCTCGTTCGAACTGGCGACGTTCCAGAACCCCCGCGGCTACAACCCGTCGCCGATTCAGACCGCCGAGACCGTCGCGTCCAACCTCGGCGAAATCGGCATCGAGGTCGACATCAACCAGCAGTCGTTCGGGCCGTTCCTCGAATACACCGCCCAGGGCCGCCACGACGCGTGTTTCCTCGGCTGGTACACCGACAACGCCGACCCGGACAACTTCATGTACGTCCTCCTGCACCCGCAGGTAGAGGAAGGCGAACTCACGGAGGGACAGGACTGGGTCAGCTTCGACGCCGAAGGCTACAACACCAGTAACCGCTCGGCGTGGGCGAACCGCGACTACATGGACCTCGTCGAACAGGGCCAGAGCACCTACGACGAGGCCGAGCGCGAGTCGCTGTACAACGAGGCGAACCAGATCGCACACGACGAAGCCCCGTGGGTCTACCTCGACTACGCCGACGAGCTTCGCGGCGTCTCCAACCGCGTCAGCGGGTTCCAGATCGCCGCCATCAGCGGTCCGTACCTCAACCTGGTCAGCCTGAACTGAGGCACTGACCGCGCCTTCGACTTTCATGATTTCCACACGATTCGTACTCAAGCGGCTGCTGTTGCTCGTCCCCGTGCTGGTGGGAGTGGCGTCGCTCGTCTTTTCCATTCTGCACCTCTCGCCGGGTGACCCGGCGCTCACCATCGCGGGCGAGCGCGCCAGCGAGGAGTTCGTCCGGCAGATCGAAGAGAGCCTCGGCCTGAACGACCCCATCTGGGTGCAGTACGGGCGGTTCCTCGTCGATGCCGCGCAGTTCCAGTTCGGCGAGTCGTTCATCATCCAGCGGAACACCGCGGTCCGCGAGGTGCTCGCCAACAAGCTGCCGGTCACGCTCGAACTCGCCATCTACGGCCAGCTCATCGGTATCTCGCTGGGCATCCCGCTCGGCATCCTGAGCGCCGTCAAGCAGGACAGCATCACGGACCACCTGACGCGCATCGGCGCGCTCGCCGGCATCAGCGTGCCCATCTTTTGGAGCGGCCCGCTTCTCATCTTGCTGTTCGCGCAGGTGCTCGGGTGGCTCCCGACGAGCGGCCGCATCTCGGTCCTCTACAACGTCGAGGCCATCCGGGTGACGGGGCTCGTCACGGTCGACACCCTCATCGCGGGCAACTGGGAGATGTTCGTCTCCGCGGTCCGCCACATGATTCTCCCGGCGTCGGTCATCGGGGTTTACTCGATGGCGCTCATCTCCCGGATGATGCGTTCGTCGATGCTGGAGGTCATCCGGCAGGACTACATGCGGACCGCCCGCGCGAAGGGCCAAGGCGCGAAGATAACGGTCCTGAAACACGGCTTCCGCAACGCGATGATTCCCGTCATCACGGTCATCGGCATCCAGTTCGGTGGCCTGCTCGGCGGCGCAGTACTCACGGAGACGGTGTTCGCCATCGGCGGCATCGGGACGCTTCTGGTCGAGGCCATCAAGGTCGGCGACTACCCCATCGTTCAGGGGACGGTCCTGACCTTCGCGTTCCTGTTCACGCTGGTCAACCTCGGCGTCGACATCACCTACTCCGTCCTTGACCCGAGGATCGAACAATGAGCACGGAAACCACGACCACGAACGAGACGGCGGCGGACGTCAACCAGCGCGGGCTCATCGACCGCTTGACTGCGTCGCCGTTCGTCTCCCGACTGCTGTCGAACCGCCTCGCGCTCGCCGGCATCGCCATCATCGTCGCGATGGTGGTCGCCGCGCTGTACGCGCGGCTGTTCTTGGACCTCGAGGTCATCACGCAGTCGCAACTCGGGACGAACCCGAACCGCGCCGCGCCGAGTCTCGACTTCCCGTTCGGCACCGACGGACAGGCCCGTAGTCTCCTGCCGCGGGTTGCCTACGGCGCGTGGTACGCGATGCTGTTCGGCACCGTCACGGTCGCCGCCTCGACCGTCCTCGGCGTCGGCCTCGGCATCGTCGCGGCCTACTACAGCGACGTGACCGACAACGTCATCATGCGGACGATGGACGTGCTGCTCGCGTTCCCGTCGCTGCTGTTGGCGCTGGCGCTCGTCGCCATCTTCCCCGACGAACTCGGGCTGTGGCGGGCGGTCGCCGCCTTGACGCTCGTCTACACGCCGCGGTTCGCCCGGGTCGTCCGCGGGGCCGCGTTGACCGTGCTCGAAAACGAGTACATCGACGCGACGGTCGCGCTCGGCGCGGCCGACCCGCGGGTGCTGATTCGGCACGTCCTGCCGAACTGCCTCGCGCCCATCACGGTCCAGAGCACGCTCAACTTCGGGCTGGCCATCATCGACCTCGCGGCGCTGTCGTTCCTCGGCTTCGGTGCCGAGGCCGGCACGCCCTCGTGGGGGCTCATGCTCTCGAACGGCGTGAGTCAGGGCCTGCTCACGGGCGTCTGGTGGTGGTCGTTCTTCCCCGGGTTCTTCCTCGCGCTCACCGTGCTGGGGTTCAATCTCCTCGGCGACGGCATGCGCGACGCGCTCGACCCGCGGATGCGCGAAGCGGTCGACTGACCGACCGTGTCAGCGCCACCGGAGCCGGCGGACGCGGACGCGCCCCCAGCCCTCGAACGGGCGGCGGTTCGGCTCCGTCTCGTCGGCACCGCGGCCCTCGCGGGCGCGCTCATCGCCGCCGTCTGGCTGGTCGCCACGCTGGTCGTCGGTGATTTCGCAGGGAGCGTCGAGACGACGTTCGCGCTCGGCTCGCTCGCGTTCGGGTTCGGCCTCCTCGGCTGGTCCGGGGCGGTCGCGCTCGGCCGCGGTATCGAGTCGATGCAGACCCACCTCGACACCGGCACGGGGTGGACGGAAGCGGACGCTCGGCGGGCGATGGCCCGGATTCTCGGGTTCGGACTCGGCGTGATGCTCGGGGCGACGACGGTCGGTACGGCCGTCTCTGCCGTCGCCTAAGTCCGCCGAGCGACGCCTCGGCGTTAGGCTCTCGGCAGTCGGAGTTCGATGACCGTCCCGTTCGGTTGGTTGTCCGTGATTTCCATCGAGCCGTTGCTGTTCGTCACCGCCCAGCGGACGAACCAGAGACCGAGCCCGTTCGTGTGCTGGAGCGGTGACTCTCGTCCGGAGTTGAGCGATTCGCGTTCGAGTGGTGGGATTCCCGGTCCGTTGTCGGCGACGCGGATGACAACCTGCTCCGGGCCGTCGTCGTCGGTGACCGAGAGATGGATTTCGACCTCGTCACCGCCGTAAACGACGGCGTTGTCGATGAGTTCGTTCACCGCGAGTTCGAACGTCGTGTGGGCTCGCGCGTTCGCGACGTCCGGCGCGTCGACGGTGATGGTCGCGTCGGGGTAGCTGAGCTGCGCGCCCTCGACCACGTTGCGAACGCAGTCGGCGACGTTCTGTGGTTGCACTCGCTCCGCCACGTTGGGGTCGAGCGCGGAGCTGAACTTCCGGGCCGTCTCGGCGAGCGAGAGGAGTTCGCTGGTCGCTCGCTCGATGGCCGCCGCCGACTCGAGCACGTCGTCGTCGGTGTGTTCGAGCAGCATCGCCGCGTGCGCCTGCGCGATGTTCATCTTGTTCCGGAGGTTGTGTCTGATGACGCGGTCGAGGACGGACAGCCGCCGTTCGCGCTCTTGGAGCTCGGTCACGTCGCGGCCGACACAGACGATGCCCTCGAACTCGTCCTCCGAAGACTTCGCCGCGATGGTCGTCTGAAACTGTCGCTCGGCACCGTCTCGGTCGACGACGACCGTCTCCATGGTCTCTTTGTCGCTGTCGCCCGCGAGGAGCGACGCGATGGACTCTAACAGCGCTTGCGAGTGGTGCTCGCCGAACACCGTCGAGACGTGTTCGCCGACGAGGTCGTCGGGGTCGCGACCCAGCAGGTCGGCGGTCGCGCTGTTCGCGAGGACGAACCGGAGATTGTCGTCCAGCGTGTAAATCGGGTCCGCGGTCGTCTCGACGATGCGCTCGTAGCGCTCTAACTCTCCCGACCGGGCCTTTCGCTCGGTGATGTCTTGGACGGTTCCGCGGAAGACGGGGGCGTCGGTCTCCCGCGTCGCGACGCCGCGGACGTTCACCCAGCGCATCTCGCCGCCAGCCATCTCGAGGCGACATTCGACTGACTGTTCTTCGCCGGTTTCGACGAGCCGTTCGAACGCCGCTCGGACCAGGGGTTCGTCTTCGGGGTGGTAGAACGAAAACGCCTCCGAGAGGTCGAACACCGTTCCCGGGTCGACGCCGAGGAGCTCCGCGAGCCCGCTCGTGAACAGAACCGCTCCGCTCTCCGCGTTGACCTCCCACGCGCCGACCGAGGCGATCTTCTGGCTCTGGTCGAACAGGTCGAGTAATCGTTCGCGCTCGCGCTCCTGTCGCTTCTGTGCTGTCACGTCCTCGATGGCGGCAATCACGCCGACGTGCTCCCCGTCGCTTCGGGTCAGCGGAGCGGCGTGGACGACGAGCCACCGCCGCTCGCCGTCGACGCCGATACCGTGTTCGAAGTTCGTGACCGTCTCGCCGGTGTCTCTCACCCGGTCGAAGGGGAGGTCCTCGTGGTCGAGCGGCTCTCCGCGTGCGTCGACGAGGTCCCACTCGGGGGCGTCGTACGACTGTCCGAGCACGACCGACCGCCGCAGACCGAGGACCGCCTGGGCCGCCTCGTTGGCGCGCACGATAATCCCGTCGTCGTTGAGGACCGCGATGCCGACCGGACTCGTCTCGAAGAGCTGTTTGAGCGTTTGGGTCTCGTGGACGAGTTGGTTCTTGAGCGCGTGGCGGACGGTCGCGTCGGTCTGGAACCCGACGAAGTGGGTGAGCTCGCCGTCCTCGTACACCGGCGATATCTTCAGTTCGTTCCAGAAGGGCGTCCCGTCCTTCCGGTAGTTCGTGAGACTGACGGCGACGCTCTCGCCGGCTTCGATTGCCTCGTGGAGTTTCTCGACCGGCTCGGAGTCGGTCTCTTCGCCCTGCAGAAACCGACAGTTCCGACCGAGTACCTCCGAGCGGTCGTAGCCGGTCATCTCTTCGAAAGCGTCGTTGATGTACGTGAGCGGCTGGTCGTCGTCGGCCTCGGTGATGGTGATGCCGACGGTCGCGCTGTCCATCGCGCGGCGGTACAACGCGAGTTGGAGCGACTGCCGTCGGGTCTGGAGGAGCGATTCGACCCGCGACCGGATGACCGCCTTCGGTGCGGGCACCGCGAGCACGTCGTCGGGAACGTCGTCGAGTCGTCGCGCGGCGACGACCTGTTGGTCCTGCGCGACCGTCAACAACACCGGGACGAACCGGTCACCGGCGTCGGCTTTGCGCTCGGCGAGCGCGTCTGCGACCGTCGAGTAGGTCTCCATATCGACGATACAGAGGTCGAACTCCGGGAGCGGGTCCTCGCCTGCACCTTCGTCTCCGTCTTCGCCTTCGCCTGCACCTCCGTCTTCGCCTTCGCGGCCGCGTTCCCAGACGATGACCTCGTACGCGTCGAGGAGTTCAGCCAGTAGCTCGCGGTCGCGAGCGCCGTGGAGCGCGAGGAGTATCCGCTCGTCCCCGGACGCGTCTCGCGCGGAACGTGCTCCGTTCCGGGACGCGTCTTCGCCCACGGTTACTCAGCCTCGTTCCACGTCGGCGTCCCCGTGAGGATGCCTCGGAGTTCGTCCAGCGGTTCGCCGACGACGATGCCGTCGCTCCCGATTTCGAACGACCGGAGCGTCGGCTCGAAGGAACCGAATCGCTTTTTCAGGACGCCGATGGCCTTGCGAATCTCGCCGCGCACCTCGATGTACCGGATGAACAGGATGTTGTCCGCGAGGTAGCTCACGTGGTTGTCGGAGGCGTAGAACGCGCCGGTGACCTGCTGTACCTCCTCGGTCAGCACGACGGTGACGCCCATGTTCTTGAGGTACCGCGCCAGCGCGTGGAGTTCGCGGCGGATGTCGCTTCGCTCGTCGGTGAGGCTGAGTTGGTAGCCGGCCGTGCCGTCTATCAGCACGAACTCCGTGCCGTTCGCCTCGACCTCGGCGCGGACTCGGTGGGCGAACTCGTCGGTCGAAATCGAGAGCGGTTCGACGGCGTCGACCCGGAGGGTCCCCGACTCGACGAGGTCGTCTATCGGGATACCGATGGACTCGGAGCGGTGCCGGAAGCTCGCTTTGCTTTCTTCGAAGAGGTAGACTGCGGCGCGCTCGCCGCGGTCGGCGGTCGCCCGCGCGAACGCGGCCCCGGTGGTCGATTTTCCGACGCCGCTCGGACCGCTGATGAGCGTGATGCTCCCGCGCTCGATGCCGCCGCCGAGCAGGGCGTCGAGGTCGTCGATGCCGGACGAGAGCGGTTCGATGGCGAATTCGCGGTGGTGCGACCCGGGGACGAGCCGCGGGAAGACGCGTATGCCGCGGTTGCCGTCGATTCGCATGGCGTGCGGCCCCGTCTGGGAGTCCGACCCGCGGAACTTCTCGACGCGAACCGACCGTCCCTCCTCGGACCGCAGGAGCGACAGCGACCCGTCACAGAGGTACGCGAGCGTCTCGTCGGTGTCGTCGCTCGACGGCTGGCTCGTAAACATCGTCGTCGTCCCCGACTGCTTGAGGTAGCTCAGGAGTGACGAGACGAGTCGACGGAACTGGTATTTGTCCGACGAGAGCCGGCCGAATTGGCTCAGCGGGTCGATGACCACCCTGTCGGGGTCGCGTTCCTCGATTGCCGCTTTCAGTTCGGTCGTCGTCGATTTCCCTTCGACCTCGCTCGGCGACAGCATCGTGTACGCCTCGTCGTCGAGGAACGCCTCGGGCGACGGGCTCAGGTCGAGAATCGGTACCGCGGCGAGGTCGAACCCGAGCGTCTCGGCGTTCGCTCGGAGGTCGGCCGCCGACTCCTCGAAGGAGACGAAAAGGACGCCTTCGCCGCGTTCGACCCCAGCCGACAGGAAGTGGTAGCCGACGATTGTCTTTCCCGCCCCGGACGCTCCACGGACCATGTACGTCCGGTTCGGCATGAGCCCACCGTCCAGTACCGAATCGAGTCCATCGATTCCCGTGGAGAGCCGCGGGGAGAGATCCGTCATGCTACTCACGTCTCGCCGGCACACCAAGAAACTACCACCGTCTCGGCGTGCCACGCCTCAGAACAACAGTCTCAGAAAAAGGTCTCGGGAGAGGCGCGGCGTCCGGTGGGGTTCAGACTGCCTCGGCCTGTTTCGCGGTCTTCCGAATCTCGTCGAGGACGGAGTCGAGAGCGAGCACGTCCGAGAGCGCTTCCATCGCGCTGGCGAAGGGGACGTCGAGCGCGTAGCTGTAGTAGTTCCCGCGCGAGCCGGTGCGGTTCTCCTCGGCCGAGAGGATGCCGAGCATCCGGAGGTCAGAGAGGTGGTTGTGGACCGACCGCTGGGCCAGCGGGTCGATGCCGGCGGAGTTGCACAGCCGGAGGTACTCCTGATAGAGGTCGCGCATCCGACACGGCGTCTCGTCGTGGGCGGCCTTCGAGACGACCGCGAGGAGCGCGAAGTGACCGTTTTCGGTGAGCTCGCGCATCCCCTCGACGACGCGCTCCTGTTCGAGCTTCTGCCGGGCGATGTCGACGTGGTCGAGCGTGATTCGCTCGTCGTCTTTGTTCTCGGCGTGTTCGCCGGCCAGTCGGAGGAGGTCGAGCGCCTGTCTCGCGCTCCCGCTGTCGCGGGCGGCGAGCGCCGCACAGAGGTTGAGCACGCCCTCCTCGCAGGCGTCTTCGGCGATGGCGACCTCAGCGCGCGATTCAAGGATGTTCTGCAGTTCGGGCGCTTGGTACGGCGGAAAGTGCAGTTCGCGCTCGCAGAGGGTATCCTGCACGCGCGGGTCGAGTTGGTCGTGGAACTTGAAATCGTTCGAGATGCCGATGAGGCCGACCTTGGCGTCTTCGAGCTTGCCGTTCGAGCGCGCTCGCGGGAGTTCGTAGAGGAGTTCGTCGCGGTCGCCGATGGAATCCACCTCGTCGAGAACGATGAGAACCGTCCCGCCCACGTCGTCCAACTCCTGAAACAGTTTCTTGAAGACGGTCTGTTGGGGGTAGCCGGTCGAGCTAATCTCCGCGCCCGGTGGTCGAAGCTCGTTGACGAGTTCGACCGCCACCTGATACGAGGAGTTGAGCGTCTTGCAGTTGATGGAGATGACGCTGAGGTCCACGTCGTCGTACTGCGAGACGTCTTCGAGGAGCATCTCGAGGAGGAATTCGGTGACCGCGGTCTTCCCCACGCCGGTGTTTCCGTACAGGAAGACGTTGTTCGGCTCCCAGCCGTCGACGACCGGTTGGAGCGCGTCCATGTACTCCGAAATCTCGTCGTCGCGCTCCTCGATGCGCTCGGGCTTGTAGGACTCCCCGAGGGCGTCCTTGTTGGTGAAGACGTTTTGTTTTCGCTCGAACCGGCGCATTAGCGTCGGTCCGTTGTGGCGTCCCCTTATTTAAAACCCCGATTTCATCTGATTCATGTGAATTGCGGCGGCGGTGTCGTCGGGTGGTGGGTGGCGTGTTCGGGTCGGAATCGTCGCCTCCCAACCAACTCTTGGTACCACATAGCGTGGTTCGTGTGAACTCGTTTGAACAGACACACACCACTTTTGCAAGTGAATAGGAGGATACGAGAGTAGCTAGTAGAACAACAGAGCGCGAGTTCAACTAAAGCGTTGACATGTCTCGGTGCCCGCGGTGCAGTTTGCAGTCAAACGTTTCTGTCGTGAACGGCCCGTAAACGGTCCAGTTCGGGAGAAATCACCTGCAACGGTGGTGGGTGACGACGTTCGAGTCGCGACCGAGGTTCACTTGCACCCGTGCTCTCTCCGAGTGCCCGCCGATGGCACCCCCTCTCGGCGTTACCACGCTTCACGTGCAACGGTGGTGTCTGTGTGTCTCCCCAGCCCCTCCTTCCCACCGCCAATTCACTTGCAAACGTGGTGTGTGGGTGTCGTGCCTCGGCTTTCGTCCGCCGTACCCGCGGGTGGTTCACTTGTAATGGTGGTCTGTCCAGCCGCGTCGTCTGCGGGCCGAACGATAGGACGCCCGCTTGATTCGGTCGGTCGGCCGAACGTCGTTCGCTCCTCCGACGACCGCTTCGTCCCTCGAAATGTCTTTACCCCGGATACTGTTACCTACCATCGTGGACCGTTCCGCCCTCCGCGCACTCGCGCTCGCCCTCCTCGCGGTCGTCGCCCTCTCGGTCGTCGCCGCCACCATCGATTCGACCGTCGTCAGTAGCGGCGGTCCAGTCGGCTTCGGTGGCGGTGAGACCGGGGGCGCAGTCGCTGGTGACACGAACGGGACCGGCGTGCAACCCTCGGGGTCGTTCGACGGTCTCAGCATTCCGACGCCGTGTCTCCCGTGGCTGCTCTCGCCCGGAATCCTCGCCGGGGTCGCCCTCGTCTTCGTCCTCCTCGGCGCGTACGCCTATCGAGAGACCGGTTCGTTGCTCCCGCCGCTTGCCATTTTCGTGGCGCTCGGCCCGCCGGTCGTCTTGCTTTTCGCCCTCCTCACGGCGTGTCGCCGCGAGTTCTCGTTTTCGTCTCGCGCCGCGGCCGCCGCGCGAAACGTCTCGTTTCTCCCCGCCGGTGGTGGCGGTAGCCTCGGCGACGGCGGCGCGGCACAGGCCGTCTCGCCGCCGACGCTCGTGTTCGGTCTCCTGCTCGCGACCGCGCTCGTCGTCGCTGTCTTCCTGCTCGTCACCGGGACCGGCGACTCGCCCGAGGCCGACGATGAAGTCGCGCCCATCGACGAGGACGAGGGGCCGAACGTCGCCGCCGTCGGACGGGCCGCCGGGGCCGCGGCCCAGCGCATCGAAGACGGTGACGCCGACGTGGAAAACGAAGTGTTCCGCGCGTGGGGTGAGATGACGGCGCTCCTCGACGTGCCGAACCGCCGCGCCGCGACGCCCGCCGAGTTCGCGGATTCGGCCGTCGACGCGGGCATGGACCGCGACGACGTGGGTGACCTGACGACGCTGTTCGAGGAAGTCCGCTACGGCGGCTTCGAGGCGACGCCGGAGCGCGAGCGCCGCGCGGTCGACGCGCTCAGGAACATCGAAGACACCTACGCCGACGCGACGGGGGACGACCGATGACGCTCGCGCGTCGGCTGTTCTTGCTCGTCGGCGTCGTCGCCACGGCCGCGGGCTTCGCGGTCGTCGCCGGCGTCTCGCTCGGCCTCGAACTGACGGACGTCTTTCTCGGTCTCGTCGCAGCGCTCGCGGCGCTTCAGGGGCTTCGGTACGTCCAGCGCCGCCGCGAAACCCCGATGAACACCACGGTCACCGGAGACCCGGAAGCGAGAGTCGCGGTCCCGATACCCGGCTCCGACTTCGACGACGACCTCGTGTCGGCGATGGGTCGGCACACCCACTGGGCCGCCCGCAAGCGAGTCGTCGACCGACTCGAATCGCGGGCGACACAGGCGCTCGTCGCCCGCGACGGTCGCGCCCCCGAGGAAGCGGCCGCGCTCCTCGACACCGGCGGCTGGACCGACGACCCGGTCGCCGCGCGCTTTCTCGGCGCGTCCGTCTCGATTCCGCTCCGACAGCGCGTCCGGCTCTTCCTGTCGGGACAGTCGTCGCTCACCGACCGTGCCGGGCGAACCGTCGCCGCGATAGAGCGAATCGGCACCGACGACGACTCCACGGGTGAGCGCCGATGAGCCGCGGGTTCGACACCGAACGCTGGACCGGTCTCGACGGCCTCGTTCTCGTCGCGGCCGGCGCGGGCGTGTTCACCCGCGAGGCGTCGCTGCTCCTCGCGGCCGGCCTCGGCGTCGTCGTGCTCGGCTACGTCCGGGTCGCGGCGATTCCCGAGGTGTCGCTCCGAATCGAGCGCGACCTCTCGGACGCGACGCCCGACCCCGACGACGAGGTCGAGGTGACGCTCCGGGTCACCAACGAGGGGTCAGGGACGCTGTTCGACCTCCGCGTCGTCGACGGCGTCCCGCCGGCGCTCGGCGTCGCGGACGGCCCTGCCCGACTGGGAACGGCGCTCCGACCGGGAGCGACCGCGACCGCGACCTACACGGTCACGGCCGTCCGCGGCGAGCACGCGTGGGACGAGACGGTCGTCGTCGTCCGCGACCCGAGCGGGGCCGTCGAGTCCCGCGAGACGGTCAGCGCCGAGACGACGCTCCGGTGTGAACCCGAACTCGCCGCGACCGCCGACCTGCCGCTTCGCGGCCTCACCTCGAAGTACGCCGGCCGCGTCGAGACCGACGTGCCGGGGTCGGGACTGGAGTTCGCCTCAATCCGCGAGTACCGCCACGGCGACCCGATTCGGCGCATCGACTGGAACCGCCGCGCTCGCACGGGCGAACTCGCCACCGTGGAGTTCAGAGAGGAGCGCGCCGCATCCGTCGTCCTCGTCGTCGACACCCGCCCGGAGGCGCACGTCGCCCCCGACGACGAGGCGGAGACCGCGGTCGAGCGCTCCGTCGACGCCGCGAGCGTCGCCTTCTCGGCGCTCCTCGACAGCGGCGACAGCGTCGGCGTCGCGGCGTTCGGCCCCGACGAGTGCTGGCTCGCCCCCTCGTCGGGCGCCGACCACCGCGCCCGCGCCCGTCGGCTGTTCGCGACCCACCCGGCGTTCGCGCCGACGCCGCCGGACGGGGCCTTTTTCCCGTCCGTCGCGGTCCGCCGGCTCCGGCGTCGGCTCGCCAGCGACGCGCAGGTCATCTTCTGCTCGCCGCTCGTGGACGACTACGGCGTGTCGGTCGCCCGCAGGTTGGAGGCCTACGGCCACGCCGTGACGGTCGTCTCGCCCGACCCGACGACGACCGCGACCATCGGCGCGCGGCTCGCGCGCATCGAGCGCGACCTGCGGCTCCGCGAACTCCGACGGAGCGGCGTCCGCGTCCTCGACTGGGGTGACGAACCGCTCGGGGTCGCGCTCGCGCGGGCCGAAGCGGGGTGGTCGCGGTGAGCGAAATCACCCGCAAGCCGACCCGCACGGGGACCGCGATGGCGCTGTCGGTCGCCGGACTCACGACGTTCACACTCGGGTTTACCACGTCCACCGCGGCGGTCGGCGGCCTCGTCGCGACGGTCGCGCTCGCCGCGGGGCTGTTCCGGGGCTCGCGGCGCATCGTCGACGCCGCGGGCGGGCTGTTCTTCCTCTCGCTCCTCTTCGCGGGCGCGACCGGGGCCGGAACGGAGGCGCTCCTCCTCGCCGCGCTCGGCTCGATACTCGCGTGGGACCTCGCCGAGAACGCGCACTCGGTCGGCGAACACCTCGGCCGCGAAACCGATACGCTCCGGCTCGAACTCGTCCACGCGGCGGCGACGCTCGTCGTGCTCGCGGTCGGGGCAGCGGTCGTCTACGGCGCGGACCGGGCGGCCGCCGGCGGCCAGCCCATCACGGCCGTCGTCTTACTCTTGGTCGGGGTGGTCGCGCTCGTGACGGTCGTCACGCGCTGAGCGGTCTCTCGCTGTCTTCTCGATTCTCCTCGATTCCCGCCTCACTCCAGCGTCGGCACGGTCACCCGGCCGAGCACGTCGTCGACGACGTCCGATTTCTGCACGTCTTCGACCCGCGCGTCCGGTGTCAGAACGAGCCGGTGGGCGAGTACGGACTGCGAGACGCGTTTCACGTCGTCGGGCGTGACGAACTCGCGGCCCTCGATGACGGCGCGGGCGCGGGTCGCCTCGAACAGCCGTTGGGTCCCGCGGGGCGAGACGCCGATGCGGACTCGGCGGTCGGTGCGCGTCTCCCGCGCGAGTTTTGCCATGTATTCGAGCAGGTCGTCCTCGACGCGGACCGACTCGGGCGCGCGGCGGATGGCGGCGACGGTGTCGCGGTCGAGGACTCGCTCGACGCTCGGGCTCTGTTCGCTCCGGCCGGCGCGCCGGTGGAGGAGTTCGACCTCGCCGTCGAGGTCGGGGTAGCCGATGGCCGACTTCACGACGAACCGGTCGACCTGCGCCTCGGGGAGGGTGAACGTCCCCTCCTGCTCGACGGGGTTCTGCGTGGCGATGACGAAAAAGGGCCTCGGGAGCTGGTGGGTCTCGCCGTCGACGGTCACCTGTCCCTCCTCCATCGCTTCGAGGAGGGCGGCTTGGGTCTTCGGCGGCGCGCGGTTGATTTCGTCGGCGAGGACGACGTTGGCGAAGATAGGACCCGGCGAGAACTCGAAGGTCCGCTCGCGTTCGTCGTAGATGTTCGTCCCGGTCACGTCGGCGGGAAGCAGGTCCGGGGTGAACTGCACGCGGGAAAACGACAGTCCGAGCGCGGTGGCGACGCTCCGCGCGGTGAGTGTCTTTCCGGTTCCCGGGACGTCTTCGAGGAGGACGTGACCGCGGGCGAGGACGCCCGTCAGGACGGTTTCGAGGAAGGCTCGGTCGGCGATGACGGCCTCCGAGATGGCGTCGAGCACCTCGGCGCACGTCTCGCTGGCCGTGTCGATGTCCATACACCTCCCGGGTCTGCGTGCGACTTATTCCCATTGGTCGCCGGCGCTCGCTCGCCCGTCGGCGACACCGCCCGCTCCGCCCGGACGCAGTTGGGCCACAGACTCGCCGACTGCGTCCGTGTGAGTCCTCGCCGCGGCCCTCGGAAATCGAAACGGATTAAACTATCCGCGAGAGAGACAACGATGGAAGCCGAGGTAGCCTAGCCCGGCCAAGGCGGTAGATTCGAAATCTACTGTCCATTCGGACACGTGAGTTCAAATCTCACCCTCGGCGCTTCTTCCGAACGTCACCCCCCGAGAGACGCTCGTGTCTCTCGCCCTGCGTGACGAGGCTGTGCGACGACCCGAGATTTGAACCAGCGAGCGAACGCAGTGAGCGAGTGAGGTTCAAATCTCACCCTCGGCGCTTCTCGCGGCCACAACGTTCCGAGCGGCGCGTCTCGTCGCGCCGCGGCTCCGATTCTCTTAGACAGACCCGCAGTCCCACTGCTCTCGATGGACGAGTTCGCTCGTGTCGATGCGCTCGCGCCAGCCCTCCCGCTGAAGCACCGGCTCCTCGGGAAATCCGTCCTCGGGATAGCCGACACAGAGATACGCAATCGGCGCGACGTGGTGCGGAATCCCGAGCACCTCGCGGACCTCGTGCGGATAGAGAAACGACACCCAGCCGACGCCGACGCCCTCGGCCCGCGCGGCCAGCCAGAGGTTCTGCACGGCGAGACACGTCGAGTAGGTGTCCATCGCCTGCATCGTGTTACGTCCGAGGACGTGCGGGGCGTCCCGCGTCGGGTCGCACGTGACGCAGATGTTCACCGGCGCGTCGGTGATGCCCTCCAACTTCAGCCGACCGAACTCTGACTTCCGGGGCTCTCGATAGCCCTCGCGGGCCGCTGCAATCGCCCGCTCCGCGATGGACGCGACGGCCGTCTTCGTCTCGTCGTCCTCGACGACGACGAAGTCCCACGGTTGCGAGAAGCCGACGCTCGGGGCGTGATGCGCGGCGTCGAGCAGTCGAGCCAGCGTCTCCTCGGACACCGGGTCGTCGCTGAACCGCCGAATGTCCCGCCGCGCGTATATCGACTTGTACACGCCCGCCCGCTCGGACTCCGTGAATCCAACCATCGTTTCGATAGTCCAGACTGGCTTGCAAATCGGTTCTGATACGCCAGACGGCTCACGCTTCGCCTGCCGAAATAGTTACTAATCAGACACGAATGGTGGACCGTATGGACGCCACACTCGAACACAGACTCGAAGTCATCATCGCCCTCCTGTTCCTGTTGCTCACCATCGAGGTCTACCGACTTGCCGGCTACTTCGGCGTCGCGTTCGTCATCGTGGCCACTCTCATCACCTTCGGACTGGGCTCGAAGCCGAGTTCGACCTGAGTCGCGCTCTCCCCGCGTGAGCGCCTCCCCCGCGCAGTCCCTCGATTTCACTTTCACTCTACTAGGATGCGATACATATCCCCTGCCCGCATCAGCGCAAGTATGAGTGCGAACGTAGCAAGCGCGGACACGGGCGAACGGGACGGGACGCGACGCATCGACGTGACGACGGTCCGGACCGGCCGCGTCGCCGACTTCGCGGAGACGGAACTCGGCGACGCCGCTATCGGGTTCGAGCGCCGGGGCGGCTGGACCTACCTCGTCGCCAAAGACACGCAGTAACTCGGGGTCGACTGCGGTCTCTGAGCGAAATCGGTCGGCCGCGAGAAGGGAAGTGGGAGCGGGAGCGAACGCGGACGCGGACGCGATAGGGTCGTTTTCTCAGTCGTCGGCCGACGCGGGCGTCGGCGACGTGTGATTCGGCGCGAGCAGTCGGTCCAGCGCGTTCACCATCGCCTGGACGCTCGCCCGCGTGATGTCGGCGTGCGACGCCGCGACGGTGACGCTTCGGTCGCCGAGCGACATCGTCACCTCGACGGTCACGACGGCGTCGGTACCGCCGGTGATGGCGTCGACGTGGTACTCGTCGAGTTGGGCGTCGGCGTCGGGGCCGAGCGCCTCGCGGACCGCCTTCACCGCGGCGTCGACCGGCCCGGAACCGGTGCCGGAGGCGACGCGCTCTTCGCCCTCGACGCGGAGGCGAACGCTCGCGGTCGGCGTGCCGCCGCCCGAGGCGGCCGTGAGGTCGAGCAGTTCGACCTGTCTGGCGCGCTCGCGGCCCTGGACGTCTTCTGCGAACGCGAGGAGGTCGGCGTCGGTGACGCGCTTGCCGCGGTCGCCGAGTTCCTTCACGCGCTCGACGACGGCCGCGACTTCCTCATCGGTGGCGTCGACGCCGTGTTCGTCGAGGGCGGCCTTGACGCCGGCGCGACCGGCGTGCTTCCCGAGGACGAGCCGGCGCTCGCGGCCGACCGTCTCCGGCGGGTACGGCTCGTACATCGCGTCGTCCTTGAGCGTCCCGTCGGTGTGGATGCCGCTCTCGTGGGTGAAGGCGTTCTGGCCGACGACCGCCTTGTTCGGCGGGAGCGCGACGCCCGTGGCCTGTGCGACCTTCTGGGCGAGTGCGTAGAGTTCGTCGAGCTTCACCGACTCCACGTCGTAGCAGTGGTCGAGCGCGATGGCGACCTCTTCGAGCGCCACGTTGCCGGCGCGCTCGCCGATGCCGTTGACCGTGGTGTGGACGAGGTCCGCGCCCGCGGCGAGGCTGGCGTGGACGTTCGCCATCGCGAGGCCGAGGTCGTCGTGGGTGTGCGTCGAGGTCGGCCCCAGTTCGGCGAGCCGGGAGACGACCTCGTAGGTGTGTTCGGGGCTCGTGTGGCCGACCGTGTCGGCGAAACAGAAGCGGTCGGCACCGGCGTCGTGGCTGGCGCGCGCGAGCGATTCGAGGAACTCCGGGGCGGCCCGCGAGCCGTCTTCACCGATGACCTCGACCCAGAGGCCGTGGTCCTTGGCGTAGGCGACGAGTTCGTCGGTCGTCTCGACGACACCCTCGCGGGTCGTCCCGACTTTCGACTCGACGTGTCGGTCGCTCGCCGGCACGACGAGCGTGATGCCGTCCACGTCGCAGTCGAGCGCGAGGTCGACGTCGTTCTTGACGCCGCGGGCGAAACTCGTCACCGTCGCGTCGAGGCCGAGCGACGTGACGCGCTTTATCGTCTCGCGCTCGCCGGGGCCGGTGCAGGCGCTCCCGGCTTCGATGTAATCGACCTCCGCGCGGTCGAGCGCGTGGGCGATATCGGCCTTCTCGGCCGGCGTCAGCGAGACGCCGGGGGCCTGCTCGCCGTCGCGGAGCGTGGTGTCTAAGAGCTGTACTGAATCAGAAGTGCGTAGCTCGGGGGTCTTCCCGAATCGTTCGTTCACGGTAGAATCGTGTCCTTGTAGGTTAGAACCGTCGAATTTCACAGCCAGCCGTCTCGCGACGACTTACTCTATCCTCCGTCGGTGTGGTAGGTCCCGACATAGTAGTTGAACACATATGTCGTCGAGTGTATAAAAGAGATGGTTCCGACAGTAATTGGTGTCTCGGCGGGGGTGTCGTTGGAAGCGCGTTCACTTGGCGGCGCGGGGGTCGGCAGCGGTGTCGGCGTCGCGGCCGGTCGTTTGGGCTGCCCCTCACTGCGAGAGTTCGACCAAATCGCCGGGTTCCACGTCGTCGGCCGCGCCCGCGGGGAGTTCGATGATGGTGTCGGCCATGCCGAAGCCGATACCCGTCCACGCCGACAGTCGCTTTTTCTTCGTCACCTCGTCGCCGACGAGCCAGAGCGCGTCGATGTCGAACGGGACGAACACCATGTGGAGGCTGTGGCGGTCGGCGTCGTCGAACCGGAACACGAGGGCGTAGTCGTCCGGCACGGAGCCGCGGAACATCAGCCCGCGCGCCTGCGAGAGAAACGAGTCGGCCGTCTCGACGTCCGACGCGAGTGTCGATTGGGTTCCGTTCTGTCGGTGGACGAGTCTCACGACGCCGGCTTCGACGGCGCGCGTGATGAATCCACCGCCGGGACGACGGTTCGCCCGCCGTCGAGAGCAACGTTTAGGCCCGCCCCGCTCCGAACGCGCCCCATGGAGCGGACGCCGACAGGGACGCCCGTGGGAGTCGACGACCCCTACGACCACGCCGGTCGCTGCGACCACCTCACGAGCGACGGCGCGTGTCGCCTCGCCCGCGAGTACGCCGACCGCGACCCGGCGTTCGCCCGCGAACGCGCCCGAGCGGACTACGAATGTGTCGCGGCCACGGAGGGCTGTGACTTCCGCGACTGCCCGCACTACGCGTCGACGACGAGCGGCCGCGAGTGCGTCCGCTGCGGCCTCGAAGAGGTTCGCATGGCCCACGACTCAGCCGCCCGCCCGTTACTCGAAGAACACCACCTCTCGTACGGCGGCCGCGACGGCGACGAACCCTCCCACGAGATTACGGTCGCGCTGTGTCGGTGGTGTCACACGAAGGTCCACAAGTCGTTCGCCCGCATCGACGACGACGCCTCGCCCGACGTCGAGGCACTCGCCGAGCGGGAGGGCCGCCGGACGAAGGAACTCGACGAACTCGGGTTTCAGACGGCCCGGGACCGCGCCGGCGACGGGTGAGTCGCCGTGGCGAGCCTCGCCCCCCAACCGCCCCCGATGTGCCAATCTGATGCACGGATACGCGTATCTCGACCACTCTTCGATTGACTTTTAGGCACGGTGGTCCAATCCGGGACATGACCCGCATCGTCGTCATCGACAACCACGGGCAGTTCACCCACCTCGAACGGCGCGCGCTCCGCGACCTCGGCGTCGACACCGAACTCGTCGACAACGACACCGACCCCGCGGACATCGACGCGGACGGCATCGTCCTCTCCGGCGGCCCCGACATGGACCGCATCGGCCGCTGTCCCGACTACCTCGACCTCGACGTCCCCGTCCTCGGCATCTGTCTTGGCATGCAGATTCTCGCCGAAGAACTCGACGGTCGCGTCGGCTCCGGCGACTACGGCGGCTACGCCGACGTGGACGTGGAAATCCTCGACGAGGACGACCCGCTCATCGGCTCGCTCGCCCCCGAGACCCGCGTCTGGGCCAGCCACGCCGACGAGGTCAAGGAGGTTCCCGAGGGCTTCACCCACACCGCCACGAGCGACGTGTGTACCATCGAGGCCATGAGCGACGCCGACCGCGACCTCTACGGCGTCCAGTGGCACCCCGAGGTCGCCCACACCGCCGAGGGCGAGGAAGTCTTCGAGAACTTCATCGACATCTGCGAGCAGTAAACCGTCACCCGACCCGCGGCGACGCCCCGCTTTCCCTCCGCCGCCGCGGGAGAAAATCGCATCCCGGCGACACGACGCGGTCTCTCACAGTCGTTCCTCGGAAGCAAGCCGAGACATTTACCGGCCTCCGTTCTGTCTGTTCGGGAAATGACCTCCACCCAGAGCGACCTCGCCGGGCTCTCGCGGTTCATCTTCCGCGCGCCCAGCTGGTACACGAGTCTCGGGTTCGCCCTGCTCGTCGCCGCGATGGCGGGTATCGGGGCGTTCGACTCCGGGGACCTCGCCGGCTCGTGGCGGGGCATCTTCTTCCTCGGGAGAGACGCTTGGGAAGGCATCTTCTTCATCGGGATTCCGACCGTCGTCGCGGCGTTCGGGACCACCGGCGTCGACCGGTTCGTCGGCGGGAAGCTGACGCACAACCGCTCGTCGCTCCTCGCGCTCGCCGGCGAGGTAATCATCGTCACGTTCCTCACCGGAGCCGCCATCGTCTCCGTCTTCACCGGCCTCGGCCAGACGTTCATCTTCGACGCGCTCGTGGTCGCCCTCGCGTCGGTGTTCGCCTTCCGCCTGCTCATCGTGATGGCCGTCTCGCGGTCGTCGCTGCTCATCGCGGCGGTCCCGGCGAGCATCCAGACGCTCACGTCCGCCGCGCTCCTGTTCGTCTACAGCGGGACACTCCGCTTCTTCGAGGTCGGCGGTCCCATCCTCGACGCCTATCTGATGCCGTATCTCGCCCGTCCCGACCGGGCACCCCCGGAGCTGTCGGCTATCGCCCTGAGCCACTTCCAACTCCTCGCTATCACCTGCGTCGTGTACGCCCTCGGCGTCTACGTCTTCCTCCGCATCGTCGACCGCCCGTGGCGTCGGAGCCTCGGGGTGTCCGTCCTCGACTTCATCCGCGGCTTCATCGGCCACATCGCCGAGGGGACCCGCGAGCTGGAGGACTTCTTCGAACAGCTCGGCCAGGAGGCAATCGTCCCCGTCACCGTGCTCTCGTTCGAGCGCGAGGACGGCACCGAGAAGGCCCGCTTCGTCCTGCCGATGATTCACCCCGGACCGATGGGCGAAATCGGCGGCGGCAACTTCCCCGAACGCGTCGCCCGACGCTCCGAGGGGCTCGCGTTCCCGCCGCACGCGACCGCCGGACACGACTTCAACCTCGTGACCGAGCGCGAGGTCGACGTGGTCCTCGACGCGGCCGACGACGCCTACGAGAACATCGAGTACAGCCCCGACGTGACAGAAAGCGTCCGCGTGCAGTCCGGCGACGCGAAGATGCTCGGCCAGCGTTTCGGCGACGACGCGCTCCTCGTGTCGACGTACGCCCCGCAGTTCGCCGACGACGTCGAGTACGCGGTCGGCCTCTCGGCGTCCGCCGAGGCCCGCACAAGCGGCCTCCGGGACGTGCTTCTCGTCGACGCCCACAACTGTAACAACGGACTCCAAGGAGCCGACCTCGGCCACGTCACCCCGGGGAGCAAACGATCGTTCGACATGATTACCGCCGCCGGCCTCGCGGGCGAGGAACTCTCCGCGTCGTCGCACGCCTCGCTCACCTTGGGGACGGCGTTCGACCCGACCGACTGGACGCCCCGGGAGGGTATCGGCCCGCTGGGCATCCGCGTGGCCGCGACCACCGTCGGCGACCAGACGACCGCGTACGTTCTCATCGACGGGAACAACATGGAACCGGGCCTGCGCGACCGCATCGTCGAGGGACTCACGACCGGGCCGAACGCGAAAGCCGACGTGGCCGAGGTGATGACGACCGACACGCACATCGTCAACACCGTCGAGGCGGAAAACCAGGTCGGCGCGGCCATCGACCCCGACGAACTCCGCGAGACCATCGACCGCCTCGTCGACGAGGCGCTCGCGGACAGCGAACCCGTCGTCGCCGGCATGGCGACCGAGCGCGCCGAGGTGACGATCTTCGGCAACGATCGCACCGAGACGCTCGCCAGCCACGCCAACGTCGTCGTCTCGATGGGCGGGGCGCTCGCGCTCGCGCTCATCCTCGCGGCGATGGCCGTCAGCCTGCTCGTGTTCTTCCTCGCCTAGACGGATAGACGGACGATTCACCGTCACCCGTCGCCTACTCCTGTTCTCCTGCCGCTCGCGTCGCCACTCACGACTCGGTTCGAGCGACGAGCAACCAGCCCGTCGAACTACTTCAGCGAGAGGGTTCGCGTCTCGATAGCGCCGCAACTGGGGCAGACGCGCCGGTAGAACACGCTCGACCCGGACGTCTTTGCCGACCACTCGCCGTCGTCGTCGGTGAAGCCGCACTTCGAACAGGTCAGGTCGGCTTCGGTGTATCGCTCTCGTAACCGGTCCAACGCAGTCGTTCCTCTCGGCGTCCGTCTAATTGACATACGATAACATACACCACTATCACGTTTAATTGTGTCGGGGGATCGCACACCGAACTGCGGTGATACTTACGGAATCCAAAAATCATCGCCCGAATATTTCGCGGTCGGCCCGTGCGCCGACCGGCACAGCGTCGCTCGGGACAGCGCCGTCGCTCACCGGGAGAAAGCGAGTGCGGGGGGTGCCCGCGAGAACGTCCCTTACTCTTCGTCGGCGGCCGCGAACAGTTCGTCCACGGCCTCCTGCGCCGTCAGCGCCGCCTCCTCGGCGACGGCTTCCGCGTCGTCGGCGTCGTCGGGCGCGTTGACGTACACGTCAACGTCGAGGACGCCGTCTTCGAACGTCACGGTGACGTCGAAGTCCTTGACGCGAGACTGCTTGAAGCGGGCGAAGATGAGGCCCTCAGCCGCCTCCGCGGCGGTCTGGACCACTTCTTCGTCCGTCGGCTGTGGCATTTACGCGCCGCCGGGGCCCATCGGACCCGCGCCGCCCGCGCCGCCCTGGAGCATCTGCTGGAGTTCTTCCTGCAGGCTCTCGAACTTCTCCTGCACGCGCGTCTCCTGCTTCGTGAGCTGTTCGACGCGCACTTCGAGGCTCTCGACCTTCTCTTCGAGGTCGTCCTTGGCTGCTTCGTAGTCGGTCTCGATGAGGAGTTCGCCGACCTCGCGGTACATCTTGGAGTCAGCGTCGATTTCCTCGAGCGTGGTGAGCGCCGTCTGTGCTTCGTTGAGCGCGGTCTCGGAGGACTGCTTCTGCTCGGAGACGTTCTGGGCGGTCTCCTGAAGGTTCTGCAGTTCTTCGAGCTTCTCTTGGGCTTCCGGCGGCAGACTTCCCTGCATACCCGAACCGACGGGACGCCGGCCCTAAAACACCCGCGGTCTCCTACGCGGACCCGGACAGTGGCTCGCCGACGTCCGCGACGCGCTCTGCGGTCTCGACGAGGCGTATCCACGAGTTCACGCCCGCGCGGAGCGCGACGAGGTCGTCGGCCTCGACGGTGACGACGACGGTCCGTCCCTCGCGGTCGACGCGGGCACCGGACCGGGCGTCGTCTATCTCGCCTTCCTCGACGGCGACGCTCCGCTCGACGACGCGTGCGCGCCGCTCCTCAGAATAGTCGAATTCGAGCGAAGCGCTGTGCGCTGGACGCACGCTACTCGACGGCGACTTCTTTGACGTTGGGGGACCGCTCCTTCAGCAGGACGCGGTGCCCGCAGTACGGACAGCGGACGCCACCGAACTCGTCCAGTTCGACATCGCGCTTGCACCGGGAACACTTGTAGCTCATTGTGAGATGTGAAGAGTCGAGGCTACTTGGGAGTTATTCGTCCTCGCCGGTGAGCGCGGCGCGGATGGAACGGCGAACCTGCTTGCCTGCGGGGGTCTGCGGGCGGTAGGTACCGCCGGTGAAGACCTCACCGGTCTCTTCGTTCTTCCAGATGCCGGTTCCGACGCGGGTGACGTCGTCGCCGTCGACTTTGGAGTTGCGCATCTCTGCTTCGATTTCCTTGACGCGGCGTCGAGCGACGCGGCCGTACCGCGCGCCGAAGCGCCCGGAACTACCGACGGATCGAGCCTTCTTGTCGGCCATAGTACCGCGAACTACCTCGCCGGTATGGATAAACCCTACGAGTCGTCTCGGCATGTGACGGGCCTAGACACCGCTTTGTCGCCGGCGCGCGTACGGGAGACCATGACACAACACGTGGTGGTTGGTGCCGGCCCGGTCGGACTCGCGGTGATGGAACAGCTCAGGGAGCGCGGGGCGGACGTGGCCGCGGTGACGCGCCACGAACCCGACTTCCTCCCCGAGGGCGTCGAGAGCCGCCTCGCCGACGTGCTCTACCCCGACCGCGCCGTCGCCGCGTTCGCGGGTGCGGATGTCGTCTACCACTGCGCTCAACCGCCGTACGACGAGTGGCCCGAACTGTTTCCCGACCTCACCCGCGGCATCGTCGCGGGCGTCGAAGCCGCCGGCGCGCGTCTCGTCGTCGCCGAGAATCTCTACATGTACGGCCCGGTGCAGGCCCGTCTCACCGAGGACCTCCCGTACGCCGCCACCGGCCCGAAGGGCCAGACCAGAGCCGAGTGCGCCGATATCGTCCTCGACGCCCACGAGGCGGGTCGCATCGAGGCCACCATCGGCCGCGCCAGCGATTTCTTCGGCCCGCGCGTCCGCGAGTCGGCCGTCGGCGAGCAGGTGTTCGGGGCCGCCGTCGCGGGTAAGCGCGCGAAGGTGTTCGGCGACCCGCGACTCGCCCACACCTACACCTACGTCCCTGACTTCGCGCGGGCGCTCGTCCTCCTCGGCGAGCGCGACGAGGCCCTCGGCGAGGTCTGGCACGTCCCAAACCCCGAGACGGTTTCGACGCGCCGCTTCGTCGACCTCGTCTACGAGGCCGCCGACGTCGACCCGGGCTTTCCGCACATCATCGCCGCGCCGGGGCTCGCACTGACCCTCGGCGGCTACCTGAGCGCGCCGCTGAAGGAACTCTCGGAGATGCGCTACGCCTTCGAGGAGCCGTACGTCGTCCGTGACGCGAAGTTCCGCGAGACGTTCGGCGACGCCGTCGAGGCGACGCCGCTGCAAGACGCCATCGCCGAGACGGTCGCGTGGTACGAAACGCAACGGGAAGAAACAGCGGCCGAAGCCGAGCCGATTCACATCGAGACGGTTTCGGAGGGGACCGCCGAGTCGGCCTGAGTCGGCCACTCGACTCCGACTCCGACGCCGACGCCGACGCCGACGCCGACTCGGCGTGTTTTCCTCCGCTACGTGTCTTGTAACTCGTCTTCTCGCAGCGCCTCGTTCAGGTCGTCGCGGACGCGCTCGCCCGTCTCGCGGTTCATCGCCGTCGTGACGATGCGGTTCTCCTGGACGCTCGACCCGTCTCGCAGGAGGAGTCTGACGTTGCCGTTGTCGTCGGCGCGGGTGACCTTTGCCCGGAGCCCCGTCCGCGACCCGGTGCCCCCGGCGTCGATGGGGCCCGGAATGACCTTCTTGACGTGCGGGTGGCCGGCGACGACGCCGATTGCCCGGCGACCCCGTCGCCCGCCGATGAGCGTGCTGTGGCTCCCGCCCAACTTCTCCGCGGGCGGGATGTCGACGACCTCCAGCGTCCGCTCGCCGCGGGTGTCGAGGACGCGCCGGACCGGGTCGTCGTCGGAGACGCGGTAGAACTCGTGGTGGAGTTGGGCGCGCGTCTCGCGGAGCGGGTCGCGCTCGCCCGCGGCGTACACGGTCCCGGGGCGCTTGCGCCGAATCTCGTCGGCGACGAGGCCGGCGAAGTTGCGGAGTTGGACGACCTTCGTCTCGTCGTCCGACTCGGGAATCGTCGTGACCGTCGTCTCGCCGACTACGTCTTCCTCGTCGAGAAACGTCAGCGTCGCGCGGTCGGCCTCGAAGACGGCCACGACGGCGTCGCAGTTGGCGGTATTGCAGGTGAGACAGTAGTCTCCCGGCTTCTCTAACGGGTTTCCACACCGCCGACAGTGCATATCGACGTGTCGGGCGTGCGCGTACAAAAGGCCGTTTATGCGGGTCGGGGCGGCCGCGCCGCGGTCCCCGGCGCGCGGTTCGCCCAGCGAAACATATTCGTCCCCGTGTCCGAGAGTCCACTCCGTATGCGCCGCCGCGCCCTTCTCGCGTCGCTGTCGCCGCTCGCGCTCGCCGGTTTCGTCGGACTGGTCGCGCTCGCGCTCGACCCCGAGACGACCGTCCGCCTCGCCACGCAACTGGGCCAGTCGGCGCTCGACACGGGTCTCGCTGTCGCCTCGTACCTCCGCCGGGCGGCGCCCCTCTCGACGGCGCTCTTCGCCGTTCTCGCGTGGGTCGCCGCCGGGAGCTTCCGCGCGTTCGTCGCCCACCGCGACCCCTCGGACACGCGGACGACCGCCGAACTCGCGTTCGCGCTCGTCGCCTCCGCGGCCGTCCCGCTCGTCGTCGTCTTCGCCCGCGACAGACCCGTCGTCGTCGCCGGCGCGGGCGTCGCACTCCTCGCCGCCGGCGGTGCCGTCTTCGCCGGTCGCTCGAACGCCGAGGGCGTCGTCACCGGGTCGCTGTACGCGATGGCCCCCGTGGCGCTCGGCGGTGTCGTCGCGTCGCTCGTCGCCGGCCCCTCGGTGGCCCGAACCGCGACGCTGGCGCTCCCGCTGGCGGTCGGCTACGCGCTCGGCGTCGCCAGCGCCCGCGGCCGGTTCCGCCTCGGCGCGACGGTCTCGGCGCTCGCGTTCGCAATCCCCGCGTGGTCGTACTTCCCGCCGGCCGCGGAGGCTGCCGGCTTCCGGTTGGAGACCGTCGGCCTCGCGGTCGGATTCGCGGTCACCGCGACGCTCTTTTCGCTTCCGTTCGCTGCGATCGGCTACGCGACCACGCGCACCGCGGACGCCGAGCGACGGACAGATACGACCCCCGCCGCGAGCGCCGCAAAACAGTAGCTTCGAGGTTCGCGTCTCGATTTCCGTTTCAGAGGTCGAGCGGGCCGGCCTTCAGGTACTCGCGCATCACGGCCGTCGCGTACGAGCCGTGGGGGAGCGCGAAGTCGAAGACGAGGTCGTCGCCAGCGTCGCCATCGCCGTCGCCGCCCTCGCGGTCCACGTCGAGGTCGGTGCGGACGAGAATCGCCCGGCGCGTCCCGGTCGACCGGAAGTTGCCCGGGAGGTCGAAGTCGCCCGGTTCGAGGTCGAGGTCGTCGAGGACGGCCCGCTCGATGTCGCCCTGTTCGCCCTCGGCGAGTTCGGTGTCGGTGCCGACGAGCGGGGCCGTGACGAACGCGCGGCCGCGTTCGATGTGTCGGCCCATGACCTCGACGCGGCGGCCCGTCGCGGTCTGGAGCCGGCTCACGTCGGGGAGCTCCAGCCCCTCGGGCGCGTCGCGGTCGGCGAAGCAGACCACGTCGCCCTCGACGGGTTCGTCGAACGGGAGGCCGCGGTCGAGGCGCTCCGAGAGCATCCGGTTGAACGCGTAGGACTGCGCGGCGTTGACGAACAATCGCTGGAGGTTCGACGGGACCGATTCGAGCGCGTTGCGCCAGTCCTCGTCGGTCTCCGCGCCGTCCTCGGCGAGTCGGTGGAGCATGCCGCGCTCGTAGCCGAGGTAGCCCGGAATCCGGTCGAGCGCGCGGTGCCAGTCGGGGTCGGCCGACGCGGCTTCCTCGTCGACGACGGCGCGGCCCGCCTGTGTTTCCTCGGGTTCGTCTTCGGTCGGTCCGCCGCAGTACGCCAACACGGCCTCCCGCCACTCGCCGCGAACGACGTGCAGGCCGACTTTGTGGGTGATGGGGCGGATGCTGCCGAACCGCTGGTGGCCGAAGAAGTTCGGGACGCCGACGCGCTCGTCGCGGCCGCCGAACTCGGCGAGAGCGTCGGTGACGGCCGCGGCGTTTTCGGGGTGTTCGGGGTCGCGGACGCGGATGCGGAAGCCGTTGCCCGCGAGGTCGCCGAAGTTCAGCGTGCGGCCGAGGCGGCCGACGACCTCGATGTCGGCGTTCGGAATCTCGGGCACGTCGTCGGCGTCGCCGCCGTTGACGGTGAACAGTTGGGTCGTCACGGCGTGTTTGTCCTTCGTGCCGGCCCACGAGACGCGCTCTCTACTCGCGTCGAGTTCGTCCGAGAGCCGCCCCGCGAAGTCATTGGTGTCCCAGCCGCGGAGAGTGACGCGGAGCACGAGGTTCGGGAAGTCGCCGGTCGGCGCGTCCGGTGGGCGGACGTTCAGCGAGTCGAGTTCGAGTTCGCGCACGCGGAAGTCCTCGGGAGCGACGCGAAGGCGGCCGCCGACGCCGTCGGCGTCGCTCACGTAGCTGTCGATGCCGACCGCGCGCTCCAGCGGGTGTGCCTCGCGCATCAGTACAGCGAGAGGTCGCCGGTCACGCGGTCGACCGATTCGTCGTCGGCGGGGCCGACCGCCAGCGCCGTCACCGTGCCGGGGTCGAGCTGCGTGTGCCCCGCGTCGCGGATGATGGCGTGGGGGATGCCCGCCCGCTCGGCCTTGTCGGCGAGTTGGAACAGTTCGGACTCGCCGTTGGCCTTGAGGACGACTTTCTTCTGTCCCTCGCCCTTCCAGCGCTTCCGGGTCTGCGAGTCGGTGTCCTCGTAGGCGGACAGCGAGGCGTGGGCGACCTGCGCGGCGAGCTTCCCCCGGCCCATGCCGAGGTCGGCGCGTGCGACGATGGCCTGTTTCATGCCCGCTACTCCCCGCCGACGCGGTAAATGTCCTCCCATCGCGGGCGTCGCGTGCGGGGCAGAAGACATTTCACCGACATCTCCGTGGTTCGACTGATGGCAGGTCCCCGAACGCCCCTCCTCAAGCCGCGCGAGTACTTCGCGTCGCGGACGCGACCGCTCGGCACCAAGCGGGCGCTCGCCGTCGTCGCGCTCGTGACGCTCGTCGTCGCGGCCGCCACCGGCGGCATCCTCGTCACGTTCACCCAACAGCTCGACCAGCAGGTCAGCGTCGACAATCCCGCGCACGCCCCCGAGTGGATGTGCGAAAACTACGAAGCGGGCGGTCCGTTCGCCGACATGGACGCGCCGGCGGGCTGTGACTCCTCGGTCCCCGAACAGCTCGACGAGCGCCTCGGCGACCTCGTCTGGGACGAAATCTCGTGGGTCCCGTGGGCGATGCTCGTCGGCGTGCCGCTGTTCTGGCTCTTCGAGGGGGCGATGCTCCACCTCGGAACGTCGCTCGTCGGCGGCGAGGGCGGCTTCGCCGAGTCCCTGACGGTCGCCGCGTGGGGCATGGTCCCGAGCGCGGCCCGCGCCGTCGCGCTCGCCGGCTACCTCGCCTACGCCCTCCCGCGAATCGACCTCCCGTCGACTCCCGAGGCCGCGGTCACCGCGATGCAGTCCGCGCTGTCCGGGTTCGGCCTCGTCAGCGGGGTCGTCGTGGTCGTCACGGTCGCGTGGGCGACGTACGTCCGGACCTACGGGATGGCCCGCGCCCGCGACCTTGACGTCGAGTCGGCCGCGGTCGTCACTGTCGGCCTGAGCCTCGTCGGCCTCCTGTTCGAACTCGTCTGAGCCGCGCCGAGCGGGGTGTCGCCTCCGCGCCGAGACGCGGCGGTGTCTCCCGTCGAAAGGTGGATTTACTTGTCCGCGACGCGCTCCCTTCGAGTATGATACTCTCCGACTCGGACATCCTTTCGCGCCTCGCCGAGGGTGACCTCGTGGTCGACCCGATAGACGACGTGGACATGCAGGTCCAGCCCGCGAGCGTCGACCTCCGCCTCGGCACCGAATTCCTGGAGTTCCAGCGCACGAACATCTCCTGTATCCACCCGAACCGAGAGCACGAAGTCTCTGAGTACGTCCGCGAAACGCACGTCCCGGAGGGCGACGACTTCATCCTCCACCCCGGTGACTTCGTCCTCGGCACGACCAAAGAGCGCGTGGCGATTCCGGACGACCTGCTGGCGACCGTCGAGGGGCGCTCTTCCCTCGGTCGCCTCGCGGTCGTCATCCACGCGACCGCCGGCATCGTCGACCCCGGCTACGAGGGCCAAATCACGCTCGAACTGTCGAACCTCGGCACCGCGCCGGTCGCGCTCACACCCGGGATGCGCATCTCACAGCTCGTGTTCACGGAGATGAAGTCGCCCGCCGACCGCCCCTACGGGGTCGAACGCGGCTCGAAGTATCAGGGCCAGCGCGGGCCGCAGGCGTCGCGGCTCAGCTCGGACCCCGAGTTCGGTGGCGACGAATGAAGTTCATCGAAGAAATCGTCGTGGACGCGTTCCTCCCGACGTTCCGCGCGCTCCTCGCGGAGGACCTCCGCGACCGCGGGTTCACCCAGTCGGAGGTCGCCGAGGCGCTCGGCATCAGCCAGAGCGCCGTCTCGAAGTACGCCCACGGCGAGGTCGCCACGAACGAGCGGGTCGCCACCGACCCCCGCGTCGTCGACCTCGTCTCCCGCGTCGGCGACGGCCTCGCCACCGGCGACATGACGCCCGTGCAGGCGCTCGTCGAGGCCGAGGTCCTCATCCGTCAACTCGAAGAGGGCGACCTCCTGTCCGATCTCCACGAAGCGGAGATGCCCGAACTCGCCTCCCACGACGGCTTCCGGAGCATCCACGACCCCGAGGGTCGCCTCCGAACCGTCGAGCAGGTCCGCTCGTCGGTCCGCCGCGGCCTCCGCATGCTCACGAACACCTCCGGCTTCGCGGGGCTCATCCCGAACGTCGGCTCCAACCTCGTGGAGTCGCTCCCGGACGCCGACAGCGTCGACGACGTGGCCGCCATCCCCGGCCGCATCTTCGACGTGAAGGGGCAGGCGACCGTCCCCGGCGAACCCGAGTTCGGCGTCAGCGGCCACGTCGCGGGCGTCCTGCTTTCGGCTCGCGCCGCCGGTGCCGACGTGAACGCCGCGCTCAACATCGTCTACGACGCGGGCGTCATCGAGGACCTCGAAGCCGCGGGCTACGAGTGCATCGAGTTCGACCCGGACGCGCCGACCGACCCGGTCCGCGAACACCTCACCGGCCGCGACCTGCCGGAGACGTTCGTCGTCTACCAGAGCGGCGGCTACGGCATCGAACCCATCACGTACATCCTCGGCCCCGACGCGCCCGCCGTCGCCGACGTGGTCCGCGTCCTGCTCTGAGGTCCGTCCCATGACAGCCGAACAGTCCCGTTCCCCGTCGTCGGTCGCCCAGTCGTTCTACACCCGCTGGGCGACGCTGTACGACGCGCTCGCCCGCCGCGCGCCCGGCGTCGGGAGCGTCAGAACCGAAGCCGCCGACGCGCTCGCGCTCGACCCCGGCGAGACGGTCGTCGAGATGGGCTGCGGGACGGGCGCGAACCTCCCGTACCTCGCCGAGCGCGTCGGTCCCGAGGGAACTGTCGTCGGCGTCGATTTCTCCCCCGGCGTCCTCGACGTGGCCCGCGAGCGGACCCGCGAGTTCCCGCAGGTCCACCTCGTCCGCGCCGACGCGACCCGCCCGCCGATTCGACCGACCGACGCCGCCGGCGTCCCCCACGCCCCGGACGCTCTCCTCGCCACCTTCGTCTCGGGGATGTTCGACGACTCCGCGGCCGTCGTCTCGTCGTGGGCGGACCTCGTCGGCTCCGGCGGGCGACTCTGTCTCGTGGACCTCGCGGAGACGACCGACCCGCGCTGGCGGCCGCTCAACCCGGTGTTTCGGGCGCTCGTCCGCGCCACCGCGCCGCCGGGGTCGCGCACCATGCGCGCCTCGCCGACGAAGCTGCTGAATCGGCGGCTCGTCGCGGCCCATCGGGCGCTCGAATCGCGGTGTCGGGTGACTCACGAGACGACCCACGCCCTCGGCTTCGCGCGGGTTCGTGCGGGCGTCGTGGAGTGAGAAGCGTTCCGAGCGCCGCGCTGTCGTCACTTTCGGGGAGTCTGCGATACGTCGAAAACGGGTCGGGAGCGACCCGAAACAAGTGTCAGAGGCGTCGGGGGAACCGACAATCGGACCGTCGGGAGACGGTCAGTCGTCGGCCGGAGCGGGCCCGGAGATGCTCACTTCGGGCGCGTCGCGGCCGAGTTCGTCGAGACAGGACTGCGCCGCCTGTCGGCCGGACAGCAGCATGGCACCGAAGGTCGGCCCCATACGCGGCAGGTGGTGGGCGGTGGCGACGGCCATGCCGGAGGCGACGACGCCGGGGTGGACGACACCCGTCGCGTCGACGATGCTGTCTTCGCTCTCGGAGACCCACATCGAGTCGTGGCCGGGCGAGTCGTGGCCGGGCGCGCCGTACTCGCCGTCGGCGGTCTTGTCCATGCCCGTGTTGTGTTCCTTGGCGTGTTCGATGCCGTTCACGTCGAGGACGCCGCGCTCGGAGAGCTTCGAGAGGACGACCGCGTCGTGGCCCGTCGCGTCGAGCACGAGGTCGGACTCGACCGCGATGGGGTCGACGCAGGTGAGTTCCCGCGGGAGCGCGTGGACCGGCGTCCAGTTCATGACGATGCCGCCGACGCGGTCTTCCTCGCGGAGGACGACGTCGGTGAACTCCGTCATGTTCTGGATTTTCGCGCCGGCGTCGCAGGCGGCCTTGATGAGTGCGGAACAGGCGTGCGGGCCGTCGGCGACGTACAGCCCCTCGGCCTCGTCGCTCTCCTCGTAGGGGACGCCGAGCTCGTCGAGGACGCGCTGGGCCGGGTCGCGGACGGTCACCTTGTTCATGAGGAAGCCGCCCAGCCAGAAGCCGCCGCCGAGGTAGTTGTTCTTCTCCACGATGGTCACGTCGACGCCGCGCTCGGCGAGTTCCTTGGCCGCGACGAGCCCGGAGGGCCCGCCGCCCACGACGATGACTTCGGTGTCCGTGCGCTCGCGGAACTCCTCCATCCACGAGTCCGAAATCGCGCGTGTGACCTGTGCTTCTGTCGCGTCGGTGAATCCGTCGAACGACATATCACCTAGTGATACCACCTAGTAGTAAAAGCTGTTGACTGCGGCCGCGGCGACCTAGGTATATCATGTTCTATTGTGTATGTCACTACCATGGCGTACGTAGTCAAGATGCCCAAACTGGGGTTGGAGATGAAGTCAGGCGAGCTCTCGGCGTGGCTCGTCTCGGAGGGCGACGAGGTCACCGAGGGCGAGCCAATCGCCGAAATCGAGTCGGAGAAGACGACGGCGGAGATTGACGCCAAGGAAGACGGCGTCCTGCGGCGTGTCGTTCTCGCTGAGGGCGAGTCGACAGCGCCCGGCGGCGCGTTAGCCATCGTCGCCGGCGCGGACGAGGACATCTCCCAGTTGGAGGCGGACGCGGGCGTCGGTGAGGGCGGCGACGAATCCGCCGGGACCGACGACGCGGTGGCGGACTCGGGCGCGACCGAGACGACTGAGACGGCGGCGGCGACCGGCGACGCCTCGTCGGTCACGAAGCAAGGGTCGAGCGGGTCGGACGGGGCGTCGGGGAACGGCGAGGTCCGCGCGTCGCCGCGTGCGAAGCGACTCGCGGACGACCTCGGTGTCGACCTCACGGCCGTCGAGGGCACCGGTCCGCAGGGGGCAATCACCGAGAGCGATGTGGAGGCCGCCGCGGACTCCGCGACGCCCGCCGAGACCGACGACGCCGGAGCGACGGTCGCGGCGGCCGAAAAGCGCGTGTTCGCCCCGCCGAGCGCCCGTCGCCTCGCCCGCGAACTCGGCGTCGACATCGCAGCGGTCGAAGGCACGGGACAGAACGGCCGCATCACCGAGTCCGACGTGCGGGCGGCGGGCGGCGCGAGCGCGGCGGCAACCGACTCCGCGGCCGCCGGCGACGACGCGACCGACGCGACCGCCGCGAGCGAACCGGTCGAGACGGAGCGGCCGCTGTCGGGGATGCGCCGCACCATCGCCGACCGCCTCGGCGAGAGCTACCGCGAGGCGGTCCACGTCACGGTCGACCGGCGCGCCGACGCGGAGGAACTGCTCGCCGCGGCGAACGCCGCCGACGACGCCCTCGGCGTGGACGTGTCGATAACGGACGTGCTGCTGCTCGCGCTCTCGGCGTCGCTCGACGAACACCCCGCGTTCAACGCGACCTTCGAGGACGGCGTCCACAGGCTCCACGGGGAACACAACGTCTGCGTCGCGGTCGACATCGACGAGGGACTCATCGCACCGGTCGTCCGCGACGTGGCCTCGCTGTCGCTCGCCGAACTCGCCGAGACTCGCGCCGAGGTCACCCAGCGGGCGCTGTCGGGTGACTTCACGATGGACGACCTCTCCGGGGGCACGTTCACCGTCTCGAACCTCGGCGTCCTCGGCGTCGAGTCGTTCGACCCGGTCATCAACCCGCCGCAGGTCGCCATCCTCGGCGTCAACACGATTCGCCGGGAGGCCGTGCCGACCGACGACGGCGACGTGACCGTCCGGCGGGTCATCTCCTTTTCGCTGTCGTTCGACCACCGCATCGTCGACGGGGCGGACGCCGCCCGCATGCTCGGCACGCTCGTCGAACACGTCGAGAACCCGTGGTCGCTCGTCATCGCCGCCGGCGGGCGGTGAAAGAGGCTCACCCGAGCCTGAAGCGTCCCTCGTCGGCAGCCCGTTCGAGGACCGACTCGACGTCGACCAGTCGCGGGCCGTCGCTCACCGGCCGGAGGCGGACGGTCCCGTCCCGAACCTCGTGTTCTCGCTCGCCGTCGACGCTTATGACCCCGCGGTCCACCTCGAACGCGTAGTCCTCACGGTCGTCGAGGACGCGGTGTTCGGCCACGTCGACCGTCGAGAGGGTTCCGGGGACGGTAATCGCCCTGACCGTCGTTGGGGCGGTCGCTTCGTTCTCGCCCGCACGGGCCAGTCGGAAGCCGACGCCGCCGGGGTCGTCCGGTCGGTGCGTAACGAGGCCGCCGGCGATGCCCGAGAGCCCGATTTCCGCGGGCGACGAGCGCGAGACGACGCCGCCGACGATGTCGCTCGGGTCGAGAATCGCCCGTGTACCGACGAAGGGTCGGTCGAGCACGCCGACGGTCGCGAGTCCGCGGATGACCGTCGTCTCTTCAGACCGGACGACGTCGACCTCGATGGTTCCGTGGCGCGTCGTCGCCTCCGCGGTGGGGACGGCCCCGCTTCCGACGAGGCCGGCGGCCGCGCCCGCAACGGTGCCGTCGACGGGCGTCGGGACGACGTTGTTCGTCCCCGTCGAGATGCTCACGACCGGCACGTCGCCGATGGTCTGGGCCACGTCTCGCGTCGTGCCGTCGCCGCCGAGGACGACGACGGCGTCGGCGTGGTCCGCGAAGTGGGCCGCGGCCGCTCGGCTGTCCCGTCCCGACGCGGTGACCGTCATGTCCACGAACTCGACGCCGAGGTCGTCGGGCGCGTCGTCGACGATGCGGTCGGCGAGCCCCGTGCTGTCGGGCATGACGAGCACCTCCACGTCGTCGACGAGCGTCAGTCCCGCGAGGACGCAGCCCGCGGTGCGGCGTTTCGCGTAGTTGTTACTGACGCTCGCGCCGCCGGTGAGTCTGCGGATGTCGCGGCCCGCGGCGGGGTTGACGACGAGCCCGATAGTGGTCGTCACTTACACGATGCGGTTGATTGCGGCCTCCACGTCGGAGCCGCTGGGGAGCACTTCCTCTTCGAGCGCGGGGCTGAAGGGGATGTGAACGTCGGCGACGCCGACCCGCTGGATGGGGGCGTCGAGGCTGTAGAACGCGTTTTCCATGACGCGCGTCGCCACCTCGGCGTGAGTTCCGTACGACAGCGGGCTCTCGTCGGCGATGACGAGGCGGCCGGTCTTTCCGACGCTCTCGACCAGCGTGTCGGTGTCCATCGGGTAGAGCGACCGGAGGTCGATGACCTCGACGCTCGTCTGGCCCGCGAGTTCCTCGGCGAGTTCGAGCGACTCGCCGACCATGCGTTGGGTGGCGACGACGGTCACGTCCTCGCCCTCGCGCTCGACGCTCGCGGTGCCGATTGGGATGGTGAAGTCCTCGTCGAGCGGTACCTCGCCTTTCTGTTCGTATATCTGCTTGTTCTCGAAGACGATGACTGGGTCGTCCGACCGGATGGCCGACTTCAACAGGCCCTTTGCGGACGCCGGCGTCGCGGGCGCGACGGCCATCACGCCCGGGAAGTGGGCAAACCACGTGTGAATCGTCCCGGAGTGCTGGCTGGCCGCGCCGCTCCCGCCGCCCTCGGTCGTTCTGACGGTGACGGGCATCTCCGTTTTACCGCCGAACATGTAGCGGTTCTTCGCCATCTGGTTGATTATCTGCTCGGAGCAGACGCCGATGAAGTCCGAGAACATGATTTCGACGACCGGCCGCGTCCCGGTCGCCGCCGCGCCGACCGCCGCGCCCATGAAGCCGGCCTCGCTGATGGGCGTGTCGCGGACGCGCGTCTCGCCGAACTGCTCGACGAGGTCGCCCGTGACCTCGTAGACGCCGCCGAACTTGCCGACGTCCTCGCCCATGACGAACACGTCGTCGTCGCGTTCGAGTTCCTCGCGGAGGGCGAGTCGAATCGCCTCGCGGATGGTCATCTCCTTCGTCTGGTCCGGGCCGGTTCCGCTGCTGGTCTCGGTGCTCATCGGTTCTCACCTCCGTCGGCCCGCATCCCGCTGGAGAAGTCGCTAATCTCCGGGACGGCCGCGTTGAACATGTCTTCGTACGCCTCGCTGGGGTCCGGGTACGCCGCCTCCTTCGCCTTCCCCACGGCGTCTTCGATCTGCTGGTGGATTTCGGCTTTCATCTCGTCGAACTCGGCTTCGGTAATCGCCCCCGCGTCCACGAGTCGTCGCTTGAACGACTCGATGGCGTCGCGGTCCTTCCAAATCGCCACGTCTTCTTCGGTCCGGTACGGCTGTTGGTCGCCCTCGAAGTGGCCGTGGTACCGATACGTCTCGGCCTCGATGAACGTCGGTCCCTCGCCGTCGGCGGCCCGCTTGCGCGCCTCCTTGACGGCCTCGTAGACCGCGGTGATGTCCATCCCGTCGACGGTGAAGCCGGGGATGTTGTACGCCTCCGCGGTCTCGCTGAGGTTCTGGACGTTGTGCTGTTTCTCGACGGGCGTCGCCTCGCCGTACTGGTTGTTCTCGACGAGGAACACCGCCGGGAGGCTCCACGTCGCCGCGAGGTTGATGGCCTCGTGGACCTGTCCCTGTGCGACCGCGCCGTCGCCGAAAAACGCCAGCGCGACGGTGTCTTCTCCTTTCAGGTGCGACGTGAGCGCGGCACCTGTCGCCAGTGGCGGCCCCGCGCCGACGATGCCGTTCGCCCCGAGCATCCCCGCGTCGACGTCCGCGATGTGCATCGACCCGCCTTTGCCGTTACAGTAGCCGTTGGCCTTCCCGAACAGTTCGGCCATCATCAGGTCCGGGTCGAGTCCCTTGGCGATACAGTGGCCGTGTCCCCTGTGGGTGCTCGTGATGTAGTCGTCCGATTCGAGGGCCGAACACGCGCCGACCCCGACCGCTTCTTCACCGACGTAGAGGTGGACGAACCCGGGGAGTTCGCCGTCGCTGAATAGGTCGGCCGCCTTCGTGTCGAACGCCCGTATCGTGAGCATCCGGCGAAGCGCCTCGCGCTGTCCATCCTCCGTCTCAATGTCTAGTACCACCATGTGACGTACCAACAATTGCCATAATCTATGATGACTTTTTCTCAAACTGACAGTCATCGGGTTAGTCGTGGGAAAGAGACTGTATAATCGAATCACACGGGGCTGTGTCGATTTTGACGACTTTCTTACACGAGGTGGCGCGCGCGTCTCTAGTCCTCCATCGCCGGCCGGTTACACCGATGTCGCCTCCCAACTTTTGGTGTTCACGTCCCAACGAACGGACATGCAAGCACTCCAGGTCGTGGTAGCATGAACATGCTCTACGAAGGCGAGTGGCGAACCGACAAGTTCGTCGCCAACAACGAAGACGGCGAGTTCGAGCGCCAGACGACCGACTTCCGCAACTGGGTCGGCGAGGACGAGCGGTTCCCGGTCGAGGCCGGGCGATACCACCTCTACATCTGCCGGGCGTGCCCGTGGGCACACCGCACCGCGATGACGCGCGCGCTGAAGGGCCTCGAAGACGCGATTTCGCTGTCGCTCGTCGAACCCGTCCGCATCGACGACGGCTGGGAGTTCTCCGAGGACCTCCCGGACCCGCTGTACGGCAAGGAGTTCCTCCGCGACATCTACCTCCGCGCCGACGACGAGTTCACCGGACGCGTCACCGTGCCCGTGCTGTGGGACAAAGAGCGCGAGACCATCGTCAACAACGAGTCACGCGAAATCATGCGGATGCTCGACGAGGCGTTCGACCCCCTCGCCGAGCACGACGCGGACCTCAACCCCGACGGCTACGAGGAGGAGGTCGACCGCCTCATCGACGAGATTTACGAGCCGGTCAACAACGGCGTCTACCGCGCCGGATTCGCGACGACCCAAGAAGCCTACGAGGAGGCCGTCGAGGAACTGTTCGACGCGCTGGACCACTGGGACGAGGTCCTCGACGACCAGCGGTTCCTCGCCGGCGACGTGCTCACCGAGGCGGACATCGCGATGTTCGCGACGCTGATTCGCTTCGACCACGTCTACCACACGCACTTCAAATGTAACAAGAAGGCCATCCACGAGTACGACAACCTCTGGAACTACACGAAGGAACTCTACCAGCTTCCGGGGGTCGCAAAGACGGTCAACATGGACCACATCGTCCGGCACTACTTCGTCAGCCACGGCGACATCAACCCCAAGCGCATCTACGGCGTCGGTCCCGACCTCGACTTCGAGGCGGAACACGACCGCGACCGCCTCCCGGCGGACCTTCCCGCGGCGCTGACGGCCGACAACTGAGCCGTCGCTCGGTTTTCGCGCTCGTCTCCGTCTCCGTCTCCGTTTCGCACTCGGCTCCGTTCTCGCCGCCTCTCTCGACACCCTATTCCCGTTCGAAACGCTATCACTTCTCATGGCAAGCCGCGCGACCCGCGCGCTCCGGCGATTCGAACCGCCGCCGCGGGCGGTCGACTGGTCCATCTTCGCGCTCGTCGTCTTCGAGACGCTCTCGGGCGTGCTGAGCCTCGGGGCCGGCCACCCGGCCAACGGTCTCCTGTTCGTCGTCCACGGCGTCGCCGGCCTCTCGCTGGTCGCGCTCGTCGGCTTCAAACTCTATCGGGTCCGCCACCGCGTCATCGACTCGCGGCTCCGGGACCGCCACACAGCCGTCTCGATTCTCCTCGCGGTCGTCGCGCTCGCGGCACTCGGAACCGGCATCGCGTGGGTGCTCGGCGTCGAGGTCCGAATCGCCTTCTGGACGCTTCTCAACGTCCACATCGGCTTCGGCCTGCTCGTCATTCCAGTCCTTCTCGTCCACCTCCGGTCGCGCTTCCGCGCGCCCCGCGCGGTCGACTTCGCGGAGCGACGCCGGGCGCTCCAGTACGGCGCGATACTCGTCTTCGGCGCGGCGAGCTACCGGGCGACCGAGACGGTTGGGGCGCTCCGCGGCGTCGGTCGCCGATTCACCGGGTCGCGGCCGCTCCCGCCCGGCGAGGGCAACGACGCCTTTCCGGTGACGAGTTGGGTCGCCGACGACCCCGACCCCGTCGACCCCGACTCGTGGTCCCTTTCGGTCGCGGGGTTAGTTGACCGCCCCCTCGAACTCGACCGGGCGGACCTCGCGCCCGACGAGACGCGGTCGGTCCTCTTGGACTGCACGAGCGGGTGGTACACCGAGCAGAACTGGACCGGCGTGAGACTCGGCGACGCGCTCGATAGCGCCGGTGTTCACTCGTCAGCGCGGTGGGTGACGGTCCGGTCGGTGACGGGCTTTCGGTGGTCCTTCCCCATCGCGGAGGCTCGAGAGATGCTGTTGGCGACCCGGGTCGGCGGCGAACCGCTCTCGCACGGCCACGGCGCGCCGCTCCGACTGGTCGCGCCGAACCGACGCGGCTTCCAGTGGGTCAAGTGGGTCGATGCGGTCGAGGTGCGCCGGCGACGCGACCCGGCGCAGTGGCTCGCGGTGCTGGTGAGCGGATTCGGATAGCGGCGCTCACCACGGGAGAATCCACAGCACGTCGACGAGGCGGTCCAGAATCGTCTTCTCAGTCTCGTCGTCCTCGTCGGTCGCGTCGTCGGGCGACGCATCCTGTACGTTCGTCACCCCGACTTCGTCGGGTGCGCTCGAATCGGTGGAGGGCATGCTCGTCGCTATGCTTGTCAACGTGGAAATACTTTCTGTGGGCGGGGTCGCTGGTCATCACTCATCGCGGAATCCCGCGAGATGCTGTTTTCGTCCCGCGTCGGTGAACGCTCGTACAGTCGCGGCGCGCTCACCGTGAGTTCGCCACGCGACGAAGCCGGCACCGAGGAACAGGAGGCCGCCGACGACGAGTAAGAACGGTTCCGCCCCGAGGACAAATCGCGTCGTCCCGTCGAACGTTTGGACCGTGGTGTAGAGCCCCGGGTCCCGGACGTAGTGGGACACGGCTACGAGCGAATAGCCGATTTCGACCCCACCGACTGCTACGGGGAGGGCCGCGGCGTACTTCCACCGGAGTGCGGCCAGCGCCCCGACGACACCGAGGCCCCCGAGTCGCGCTAGCAGGTTCTCCTCGTGGTTGAGTTGACCGTCCCATCCCGTCGTTATCGTCCCGTCGTATCCGGGTGCGACGTGGAGCAGTTCCTGGTGAATGCCGGCGACCACGGCTCCGAAGCCAGCGACTGCCATCACGACCGCGAGAATTCGTTGACGGTCCATATCGACACGTCTCGTGTCACCCAGAAATAATCTTGCTCCCTGTTCTCACTCGTCGCTTCCGCTTCGAATCGCCTGCTCGGCGGCGTCGAGAGCAGCGTCGGCGTCGAACTCGGCGACGATGGCTTCCAGTTCCTCGCGCGTCGCACCGGCGTCCCGCAGGTCGCGGGCGTGAGCGGTGATGTTCGGCACGGCGCGCACGATGTTGTCCACGATGGGGACCGTGGCGACCTGCGCCGACCGCGACATCGGGTTGAGGTCGACGACGATTTCGACTTTATCCATCGCGCCGAGCGCCTCGGCTCGGTCGCCGTCCTCCAGCGGGACGACGACCACGTCGGCGCTCCCGATACCGTCGGCGTCGACTTTCGCGCGCTCGTGGTCGATGCCCGGAATCCGCCCGTCGGCGGTGAGTCCCTTCACCTCGTCCGCGCCGTGGTCGCGCAGGTGCTCGACGATGGCTCGCATGCGCTCGTCGGTTCGGTTGAACAGATTGACTTCGATGTCGGCGTCGACGGCCGCCGCGAGTTCGACGATTTCGCCGGGGCAGAGCGCCGCGACGTTCCCGTTGACCGAGATAACCGGCTGGTCGGCGCGTAGGAGGTGCGCCGCGGCCGCCCGCGCGGCCTCGTCCGCGCTCGGAATCGTCCGCTCGCCGAGGAGGTAATCGAACGCCTCGCCGCGCCCCTGCGCGATGAGTCCCTGCCGGCTCGTGATACCCTTCTCGACGCCCTCCTCGATGCGGTGGCGGGTGAGAAGCGACTGGTATCTCGGGTGGCTCTCGGGAATCTCGATGTCGCTCATTGGTGGTGGGTCGTCGCCGCGACAGTAACACGTTTTCTCATCGGGGCGGGCGGGATTCCGCAACGCCCCCGACCGCTCGGTGAGGCCTCGCGGCCGCCTACTCGCTCCGCAGCGTCGCGCCGGCGGGGTGGACGCGGCAGCGCTCTGGGTCGTAGCCGGCGTCCGACAGCCCCGTCCCGACCGCGAACACCGTCTCGCCGAGCATCGCCATCGAGCCGTCGCCACCGGCCGCGCGCACGTCGTCGATGGCGGTCTCCACCCGGCCGCCGGTCAGGAGGCCGGCGTCGCGGGCGAACCGCCGCGACTCGGCGACGAATCGGTCGAGCGTGGGCTCGGCGCGGAGTGCTTCGAGGGCCGTCTCCCCGGCGGCGGTGAGTGTGGTGGTGTCCCCGGACAGCACGTCGGCCGTCGAGAGCCCGCCGAACGCGACGTACTCGATTTCGGGGCGCGCGGGGACGCCGTCCATCCGGCCGTGGGCCGGCGCGCCGGGTTCGACCCGAACGGGCATCCCGCCGCGGGCCTGCGCGACCACGTCGCCGAGGCCGGTCCCCGCGCGGACCTCGGCCACGTGGGCGAGGGTGACGAGTTCGTTCTCCGACCGGCCGCAGGCGAACACCGCGTTCGCCGCGAGCGCCGTCCCGAGCGCCATCGCGCCCGAGACGCCGAAGCCCGCGCCGAGTGGGAGGTCGCTTTCCGCGTCGACGGCGGCCGTCACGCCGAGCGACCGAAGCACGTCCGCGACGGGCGGCATCTCGACCGCCTCGCCGTCGAGACTGACGGTGGTCTCCGGTGCCGGTTCGACCGTCACGGTGACGCCGTGGGAGAGTGTCAGCCCCGCGCCGCGGGAACCGGCGACCGCCGGGTCGTCGGCGGGGTGGGCGCTGAAAAAGCCCGTGACGTGGCCGGGCACGAACGCCGTCGCGTCGTCGCTCATCGGTCGTTCTACGACGGGGGTCGGTTAACGGTGTTGCGTTTCGTCGCGTCCGCGTTCATACCGAGTCTGACTCAGGAACGCTCGTATTCGGTCGCTTCGTCCTCACGGGTCGTTCGCCGCGATTCCGCCGTTTTGCGAGCGTCCGCGACCGTCTCCGTCTCCAACAGCCGCTCGACTTTCGCCTCGAACTCCTCTTCGGAGAGTTCGCCGGTCGCGTAGCGCCGCCGGAGCGTTTCGAGCGCGTCTTCGGTCTCGGTCGTCATCGACTCGGCCGCGTCGTCGCCGCGACGGGACTCGTAGATGCGAGCGAGGGCTATCGCGGCGGGGAGCACGCCCGCGAAGCCGACCGGGAAGACGACCCAGAACCACGACACTCCGAGCGCGAGTAGGCCGAATCCGACCAGAAAGATGAGCCCCATGACGACGCCGGCGACCAGTTCTTCGAGCGCCGAGTCCTCGTCGTCGCCCGCGTCGTCGATGGCGTCGTCGACGATTCGCTTCGGGTCGGTCATCGGTCTCCTCCGCGACGACGACGTTCGTGCATGGTGTTCTAACGTGTCCGGGAGATAACGACTGTTTCGCAAAAAATGGGTCGCGTCGATGGGTGCGTCTTCGCCCTTATGGGCTCAGATGGTGGCAGTCGCGCGGGAGTTCACTCGCAACGCGTGGCGTTGCTCCCTGTTCCCGCGCTCGTGTTGCGCCGTCGCCTCGGGCGACAGGCGCTGCCGGTCGCGCGGGAACACCGTCGGACTCACGTCGTTCGTCCGACGAGCACCCACTCGCAGAAACGCCTTCGTCTACGGACTCAGGCGTTGTCTGTCTCGTGGGAACAGCACCGCTTCCCGGATGTTCTCCAGTCCGAGCATCGTCATGATGAGTCGCTCGCCGCCGAGTCCGAAGCCGGCGTGCGGGGGCATGCCGTACTTGAACATCTTCGTGTAGTACTCGAACGCGTCGGGGTCGAGGCCCTGCTGTTCGAAGCCGGCGACGAGGTGGTCGAAGCGGTGTTCACGCTGCCCGCCCGAGACGAGCTCCATGCTCGGGTGCATCATGTCGAAGCCCGTCGAGAGCGTCTCGTCGTCGTCGTGGTCCTTGATGTAGAACGGCTTGATCTCGCTGGGCCAGTCGGTGATGAAGTAGTGCTCGCCGACGTCCTCGCCGAGCGCCTTCTCGCCCTCGGTGGGGAGGTCGTCGCCCCAGACGAGCTGCTCGTCGAGCTTGCCCGTGGCGTTGATGCGCTGGATGGCCTCCTCGTAGCTGAGCCGCGGGAACTCGCCGGACGGCGCTTCGAACTCGTCTTCGAGACCGAGCGCTTCGAGTTCGTCCTGGCAGTTCTCTTCGACGGCCTCGTAGCCGGCCTTGACGACGGCCTCGCACACGTCCATCGCCTCGGTGTGGTCGATGAACGCCGATTCGAAGTCGATGGAGGTCGCCTCGTTGAGGTGGCGGGGCGTGTTGTGCTCTTCGGCGCGGAAGATGGGGCCGACCTCGAAGACGCGTTCGAGTCCGGAACCGACCATCAGCTGCTTGAACAGCTGCGGCGACTGGTTCATGAACGCTTCCTTGCCGAAGTACGTGATGGGGAAGAGCTCGGTGCCGCCCTCGGTCCCCGTGGCGACGATTTTCGGCGTGTTGATCTCGGTGGCGCGGAGGTCGCGGAACTGCTCGCGGACGGCGCGCTGGACCTCGGCGCGAATCTCGAAGATGGCCTTGACCTCGTCCTTGCGGAGGTCGAGCGTGCGGTTGTCGAGGCGCGTCGAGAGTTCGGCGTCGACCTTGCCGGAGGGGTCGAGCGGGAGCTGCGCTTCGGCCTCGGCGATGACGTCGAGGCTCTCGGGCGTGACTTCGACGCCCGTCGGCGCGCGGGGCTCCTCTGCGACCTCGCCGGTCACGGAGATGACGCTCTCGCGGTGGACGCCGAGACCCGTCTCGACGAGGTCGTCGTCCATCTCGTCTTTCTCGAACTTGACCTGAATCTTGCCGGAGGTGTCCCGGAGAATCAGAAACGCGATGCCGCCGAGGTCACGAACTTCGTGGACCCAGCCGGCGACGGTGACCGTGTCACCGGGTTCGGCGTCGGCCGTGTACGTTCGGTTTCGCATACGACGTGGTTCCGGACCGTTCGTCTTAAACATCGTGTCTTCGCCTCGCTCGGACGCGTTCGAGTGTCGAACCCACCGAGAAGCGGGACGATACGAGGCACGCGTTGACGGGGTCTGTGGTACCGTGGTACTTAGTTCGCTGCGCGTGTCCACCCGGTATGGCTCCCGACTCACCGGACGCGCCGGCGGACGAACCGCGAACCGACGCGGACGCTTCCCCGGAGTCCGGCCCGGCACCCAACGCCGCCCGCGTCGCCGACCTCGACTGGTCCGAGAGCGAGCGGGGCGACCGATTCGCGTTCCGCCGGAAGCGACTCGCCGAACGCGCCGGCGGCCGCGACCTCGGCTGCTCGCTCTACGAGGTCCCGCCGGGGAGGCGCCCGTGGCCGACCCACTACCACGAAGGCAACGAAGAGGCGCTGTACGTGCTCTCCGGAACGGGCACGCTCCGGACACGAGAGGGCGCGGCCGACCTCGACCTCGAAGCGGATACCTACGTCGCACTCCCCGCCGGGGCCGACTACGCGAGACAAATCGAGAACGACGGCGACGAACCGCTCCGGTACCTCGCGCTCTCGACGATGAACCACCCCGACGTGACGGTCTATCCGGACTCCGGCAAAGTCGGAGTGTTCTGCGGTGCGCCGCCGGGCGGCGACGAGAACGCCCGGACGCTCAACGATTATTTCCCCCGAGACGCCGCCGTCGGCTACTGGGAGGGTGAACCGACCGACGAGGAGTGACGTACCTCTCGCTTCGACTGCGACGCACCCGTCGCTGAGGTTTATATCCGAACCCGCGGCCACCTCGCCTCGGACATGGACGTTTCAGACCTCGAAGCCGCGTTCGCCCTCCCGCTCGCCGAAGACACTTCGTTCGATACGACGCTCGTCGGCGTCCTCGCGACGCTCGCGTCGTTCGCCACGCCGCTCGCGGGCGTTCTCCTTGCGGGCTACGTGGTCCGCCTCGTTCGCGCCGGCGACCGCGACGCGACCGCGCTCCCGTCGTTCGACGACTACACCGACATGGTCGCCGACGGCGCTCGTCTCTCGGCCGCGCTCGTCGCGCTTCAACTCCCCGCAGTCGGCCTCGCGACCGCCGCGCTTCCGGGTTCCGGACTCTCGCTTGCGACGCTCACGTATGCGACCAATCCGGCGATGCTCGGGCTCCTCGGCCTCTCCGCGCTCGAAACCGTCGGTCTCGTCGCGGCCGGCCTCGCGGCACTGATGGGTTCGTATCTCTCGGTGGCCGCCACGGTCGCCATCGCCCGCGAGGGGTCGCTCGTCGCGGCAATTCCAGTCACGCGTGACCTCGCGTTCGACCGCTCGTTTATCGGCGTCGCCTCTGGCGTCGCGCTCGTCGGCTTCGTGGCCGGCCTGCTCGTCGCCCTCTGCGCCGCGGTGCCGGCCGTCGGTACCGCGCTCGCCGCGACCGCGTCGTTCTACTCACTCGTCGCGTCGGCGACGCTCCTCGGTCGCGGCGCGCCGAACGCGTCGGTGCTCGACGTCGATGCGTCTCGGCAGTCACACGCTGGCGGCGTGAGCTCGGGGTCGGCCGAGTCGATGGAGTCGGCGTAGAAGAGGAACCCGTGCCCGTGGGGATTACTCCGCGACGAGTTCGGCCGTCGCGTCTTTCGCGCCCTCGACCGTCTCGCGCACCGCGTCGACGCCCTCGTCGTGCAGGAGGTTGCCGACGACGACCGCGTCCGCGTGCTGGCCCATCTCATAGGCGGTGTCGTAGTCGTGGATGCCGCCGCCGTAGAACAGCGTCGCCTCGTCGAGCGCGTCGTGCGCCGCGCCGACCTTCTCGGGGTCGCCGTAGGTGCCGGAGTACTCGACGTAGATGATCTTCTGGCCGAACATCTTCTCGGCGACGCGAGCGAACGAGGCCACGTCCTCGGCGGACTGGTCGGTGTCGGCGTCGGTGTACTCGGCGACCGACGACTCGGGGTTCAACACGATGTACGCCTCGGTGTGGGTGCGGTCCCAGTCGAGGCCGTCTTCGATGCGGACCCACTCCTTGTGCGCGCCGGTGATCCAAAACGAGTCGCTCGCGTTGAACACCGTCGGGATGAGGTAACCGTCCAGCGCGTCGTCGTCGATGACGACGCCGGGGTTCGACGGCTCCTGGTAGATTGGCACGTCGTACTTCGAGGTGGCCTCGATGACGCGTTCCATCTTCTCCTCTGTGATGTCGAGCGTGCCGCCAATTTCGAGGGCGTCGGTGCCCGTCTCACACACGTCTTCGAACGTCTCGCCGTCGACGAGGTCCTTGTCCGGGTCGATTTTGGTGATATGGTCCCAGTCTTCCCACGGATAGCTCATTGGTCGCTCTATGCTTGAGGGGGCGTAAAAAGCGTGCGGATGAAATGGGTCACACGCATAGTCGGGAGTGAATTTTAACCCACCTGTCACCAAATCCAGTGTACGATGGACGCTGCCGCCGCGACCGAATACGTCGAACACAGAGCGATGTCCCTGTCCGCGGCGGAGTTCGAACTACTCTGCGAGTCGGTGCTCACGGAGTCGCTTCCCCCGGCGCGGTTCTCGGTAACCGCTTTTCGACAGGACGGCGGCATCGACATCGACGGTCGCGTCAGTAATCCGCTTCTGGACGTTTCGCTCGGCGTTCAGGCGAAGCAGTACGACCCGAGCAACACGGTCGGTTCGCCCGCAATACAGCGATTTCAGGGCGCGCTAGCCGATACGGGATGCGACACCGGGACGGTCATCACGACGAGTTCGTTTACCACACCAGCCGCCGAAAGCGCCGAGCGGGCGGGTATCCACTTGGTGAACGGTTCCGCGCTGTTCGAGTCGATGGTCGACCTTCGCGTCGGCGTTCGGCGAGGCGGCGGACAGTTCGAACCCGACGAGGGTTTCTGGAACCTGTTCGGAGAGACCGACGAGACGAGCACGGTTCCGTCGAAACGAATTCCGCTCGCCAACTCGTTCGAAACCCTCGACGCTGTTCTCTCGGCTATCGGCGACACCCGCGGAACCAAAGACGACATTGTCTCGTCCGCGGGCGTATCGCCCCGCCACGCGGACCTGTACGCGGGTGCGGGCTGGATTCTCGGGTTCGTTCACCAAGAGTGGCCCGACGAGGAGACCCACAGACAGCGCCGCTGGTCGCTCACCCGAAGCGGCGCTCGGTACATCGCCTATCGAACAGCGGGCCTCAACGCCGAGGCCGAACCCCTCCTTCTCGACGGGATTCGAAACGCAGAGATAATCGAACGACTCGCACACCCGCTCTCGGAGTCGGAGTCGTTCGGACACAGCGAGCTCGTTGACTTCGTCGAATCCGAGTCAGAGCTATCGCGGAGTAGCGCGAAACGCCGGGCGAGTTCAGTCGGCGTTTGGCTCGCCCGACTCCCCGAAGTCTCGGTCGAAAACGGCCGGGGAAAACGATACGTTTGGAACGGGAATTAATCCGCCGCCGTCTGCCACTTCCGAACCGTATCCGCACCAACGCCTTCGACTTTCGCCGCGATGTCGTCGGGTTCGGACGCCTTCAGCGTCTTCACGTCCTCGATGCCGGCGTCTTTCAGCTTCTCGGCGGTCTTCGCGCCGATGCCGCTGATGCTCTCTAAGTCCGAGCCGCCCTCGCCGTTCTGCTGGGCCTGATACTCGCGGTAGTTGCAGATGGGACAGCCGAGCTCCCACGGCTCGCGGTCGCCTTCGTACGTAATCCGGAGCTCTGGCAGGTCGTGTTCCTCGCAGGACTCGTCTGTCACCTCGATGTCGCCGCGACGAGGCAGCGGCAACGAGTAGTCACAGTCGGGGTAGCGGGTACAGCCGACGAGCCGAGAGCCGGAGCGGAGGCGCTTGATAGCTAGCTCTCCCCCTTCTTCCTCACCGCACTCCGGACACGTCCCGATGACGAGGTCGTCTTCCTCGTCGGCCTCCTCGGCCTTACAGAGCGGACAGCCGTGGACGAACGTCTTGCGCCCGGCGAGCATCTTGATGTGGTGGAGGTCGTGTTCTTCGCAGGAGTCCTCCATGATGAGCGGCTTGCCCGTGGAGGGAAGCGGGAGCGTGTAGGTACAGTCGGGGTAGGAGTCACAGCCGATGAAGTACGAGCCGCGGCGGCTCTTTCTGACGACGAGGTCGCCGCCGCAGTCGGGGCAGGTGCCGACCGTCTTGTCGGCTTTCAGTGAGTCCTGCAGTTGCTTGCCGAGTTCCTCGCGGGACTCCATTAGCCCCTCGAACACGTCCTGGAGCATCTCTTTGGACTCCTCGGTCACGTCTTCGAGGGTGGCCTCGCCGCGGGCGATGGCCAGCATGTCGGATTCGAGTTGCGAGGTCATCTCCTCGCTGACGATGAGTTTCGCGAAGTCCTCGGAGGCCTCCACGACGGCCCGCGCGAGGCGTGTCGGCCGCGGTGGGTCGCTCTCGATGTAGCCGCGGTCGTAGAGCTTCTGAATCACGTCGTGGCGGGTCGCCTTCGTCCCGATGCCCATCTGTTCCATCGTCTCGATGAGCCGCGACTGGCCGTAGCGCCGCGGGGGCTGGGTCTGCTTGGCGTCGAGGTGCGTGTCGGACAGCACGAGCGACTCGCCTTCCTCGACGTCCGGCACGAACGACTCGCTGGAGTTGAAGTACGGGTAGACGTCGTGGTAGCCGGCTTCGAGCAGGCGCTTGCCGTTGGCCTTCAGCGAGAGCCCCTCGACCTCGGCGACGACGCGGAGGTGCTCCCAGACGGCGTCCTCGGCGACGGTTGCGAAGAAGCGCCGGACGACGAGTTCGTACACGTCCCACTCGTCTTCGGTGAGGTCGGACGCCGAGGGGAGTTCGCCGGTCGGGTGAATCGGCGGGTGGTCGGTCGTCTCGTTGTCGCCCTCGGTGGGCTCGATTTCCTCCTGTTCGAGGAGGGATTCGGCGTCCTCCTTGAACCGGCGGTCGCCCTCGAACGCGCCGAGCAGTTCGCGCGGGTCGAGGTCGTCGGGGTACACCGTGTTGTCGGTCCGCGGATAGGTGATGTAGCCGGCCGTGTAGAGGTCCTCGGCGATGCTCATCGCCCGCTGTGCGGAGTAGCCGATAGAGCCGGCGGCGCGGATGAACTGCGTGGTATTGAACGGTGCGGGCGGCGTGTCGGTTCGCGTGCGGCGATTGACCGACGCGACTTCTGCGGCCTCGACGCCGAGGAGCGTCTGGTAGGCCGACTCCGCGGACTCCTCGTCCCAGATGCGCTCGGCTTCGGTGCCGTCGTCGTCGAGGTAGAAGTACTGCGCCTCGAAGGACTCGGCGTCACCGTCGGCGTCCTTCGTCAGCTTGGAGAACAGCTCCCAGTAGTCCTCGGGGTCGAACGCCTCGATTTCGCGCTCGCGGTCGACGATGAGCTTCAGCGTCGGTCCCTGCACGCGGCCGACCGAGATGAAGTCGTTGCCGAGCTGGCGGGCCGAAAGCGAGAGGAAGCGCGTGAGCGCGGCCCCCCAGACGAGGTCGATAATCTGTCGGGCCTCGCCCGCGGCGGCGAGGTTGAAGTCGAGGTCGTCGGGATTATCGAACGCCTCGGTCACCTCGCGCTTCGTGATGGAGGAAAACCGCACGCGGTCGACGGGCACATCCTCGTTCACGTCGCGGACGAGCTCGTAGGCCTCTTTCCCGATGAGTTCGCCCTCACGGTCGTAGTCGGTCGCGATGGTGACCGTCCCCGCGCGGCGAGCGAGCCGGCGGAGCGCGGCGACGATGTTCTCCTGCGTGGGGTGTTTCTCGACGGGCGCGCCGATGAGCTCGACCGGCTCCACGTCGCGCCAGTCGTTGTACTCCGGCGGGAAGTCCACGCCGACGACGTGGCCCGACAGGCCGATACAACGCTTGCCGCCCCACTTGTAGACGTTCACGCCGTTCATTCGCTCCGCGGAGGCGGTCTCGCCGCTCAGGATGTCGGCGATGCGCCTCGCGGCGTTGTCCTTCTCGGTGATGATGAGTTCCGGACCCCTACTCATTGAGCGGCGATATGTCGGGGGTTGTCCTAAACCTTTCGTGCCGAATTCGGAGCGTAGCGGCCTCAACGCGCGCGGATACGAGCGTGCGGGTGAGCGCGCTTCGCGCGCGAAGGTGTGTGTCTGCCGACGGTCCACCACACGCCGCGTCTCCCGTCGGATTTCACCGACTCGCCTTGCCACCCGGCTCGACACCGAGCGCGCCCGCGACACCAGAAGCGTTGACATCCTCCCCGCCGAACCTGAGACCGTGTCGGGTGATTCGCGAATCGACATGACCGAGGGGCGAATCGCCCCCAAACTGCTCTCGCTCTCGTGGCCGCTCGTCGCGGGGAACCTCCTCCAGACGCTGTACAACCTCGCGGACGTGTTCTGGGTCGGCCGCGTCGGTGCGGACGCCGTCGCCGCCGTCTCGCTCATGTTCCCGACGAGCTGGATGTTCGTCTCGACTGCGATGGGCATCACCGCGGCGACCATCGCCCTCGTCTCGCAACACGTCGGCGCGGGCGAGGACCGCGAGGCCGACCGCGTCGTCGGCCAGACGGTGCTTCTCACCCTCGCCGTGTCGGTCGTCCTCGCCGTCGCCGGCTTCGCGTTCAGACATCCGCTTTTGGAACTCATCGGCGCGGAGGGAGCCGTCTTCACCGCGGCGCTCGCCTACATCGAAGTCATCTTCCTCTCGCTCCCGCTCACGTTCCTGTTTTTCGCGTTCCGGGCGGCGCTACAGGGCGCGGGCGACACGAAGACCGCGATGTGGCTCATGGTCGCCTCCGCCGGCCTCAACGTCGTCCTCGACCCGATTCTCATCATCGGCTGGGGCCCAATCGCGGGGATGGGAACCCGCGGCGCGGCGATTGCGACGCTCATCGCCCGACTGTTCGCGACGGCCGCCGGCGTCTACATCCTCCTGCGCGGCGACTGGGGAGTCAGACTCCGCCCCACCGACCTCCGCCCCGACCCGGAGCGCCTCAGAAAGCTGGTCGATATCGGCTCCCCGGCCACTCTCGATGGCTGGGCACGGAGCTTCTCTGCGGTCGTGATGGCCGCGTTCGTCGCCCGGTTCGGGCCGACCGCGACCGCGGCCTACGGTATCGGCGTCCGACTCATGTCTGTCTCGTGGACCGTCTCCGGCGCGGTCGGGCAGGCGACGGCGACCGGCGTCGGCCAGAACCTCGGCGCGCGGACGCCCGACCGGGCCGCCTCGGTCGCGTGGACCGCGATGGCGGGGACGATGGGGCTGCTCTTCGCCGCCGCGGGGCTCGTGGTGGCCTTCCCGGCCGAGGCGATGCGTCTCTTTATCGACGAACAGCCGGTCATCGATGCGGGCGTGACGTTCCTCCGAATCGTCGCCCCGTCGTGGGCGTTCTTCGGCGGCGTGATGGTGATTCAGGGGGCGTTCCGCGGCGCGGGCGTCACCAAGGCCGCGATGGCGCTGTCGTTCCTCTCGCGGTGGATTTTCCGCGTCCCGGTCGCCCTCGCGGTCGCGTTCGCGTGGACCGTCTCTCTCCCGGTCGTCGGCCCCGTCTCGGGACTCGCGTGGGGCGTCGAAGGCCTCTGGTGGGCGTACGTCGTCGGTGCCGTCGCCTCCTTTGCGGTCGCCGTCGCGTGGTTCCGGCTCGGCACGTGGCGCGAGGGCGTCCTCGACCGCGGGGCGACGCCGGCGGCGGGCGACGATTAATCTCGACCACCTTCGACCCCTCCCGACTGACCTGACAGCAGAACGACTTTCCTCGACGGGTCGGAAGGGAGCGCCATGCGACAGCCCTCCACCGAACACCTTCGTCTCGGCCTCGCGGTCCTGCTGATTTTCACGCCGCTCTGGGGACCTGCGCTCGGGCTCACCGGACCGACGTACACCTACGAGTCAGCCGATATCGGGGTCGAGGACAACCGACTCGTCGTCCCCGACCGCGACGCTCGCTCGGAGTTGTGGCACGGCATCGACGGATTCGCCTGCTCGGTCGGGTCGTCGGTGACTCGCTACTGCGCGCTGGAGGCCGCGACCCTGAACGGGACGCTCGCGGTGGACCACCCGGACGTGAAATTCAGTTCGTCCGGGCATCTCGACGCCGACGAACCGTACCTCGCGTACTACGACGGCCGGGTCTTCGAGCGCGAATCGACGTGGGAGGACGGCCGGTACGTCCTCTCGACGGCGCGCGTCTCGGCCGCGGCGGCGCTGGATGGGGTCGCTCGACCTCCCGACCGGTACCCGACCGCGTGGACGGTTATCGAAGACGGGTCGGCGACGACGGACCGCGAACTCTGGTCTGCGGACGCGGGCGCGAGAGTGTTCGAGGTCGACGGCGACTACTTCCTCGTCTACCGGACCGGCGTGGAGCGTCCGCTTCCGTCTTCCCCGGCAACGGAGGAGGCGCTGACGTGGTTCGCGGTCGTCCTCGGGTCGGCGATGCTGTTCGGGCGCGACGATGATGACGATGACTGGTCGTAGCCACGCACGCCGACCCTAACAGGAAACGACCGCTCGTCGCGGAGAAGCGAAACCGAAGACGGTCGGTTACTCGTCCAGTCGCTCGCGGAGCAACTGGTTCACGGTGCCGGGGTCGGCGCTCCCCTTGGACTTCTGCATGACCTGTCCGACGAGGAAGTTCAGCGCGCCGCCCTCGCCGTCGTGGTAGTCCTCGACGGCGTCGGGGTTCTCGTCGATGGCTTCCTGCACGAAGCCGCCGATTTCGTCGTCGTCGGCCTTGCCGAGTCCTGCTTCGTCGACGATGGTGTCGGGGTCTTTGCCCTCGTCGAGCATCTCGCGGAGGACGATTTCCTCGGCGTTCTTCGTCGTCACCTCGTCGGCGTCGACGAGTTCGACGAGCCGCGTGAACTCGTCGAGGCGGTCCGACACGTCCGTGATGTGCATGTCGCGGTAGTTGAGTTCGCCGAGCAGGTTGTCGGCGACCCACGTCGCGGCGAGGTCGGCGTCGAACTCGGCGGCCACGTCCTCGAAGAAGTCGGCGACCTCCTTGGTCGAGGTGAGCTTCGAGGCGGACTCCTCGTCGATGCCGTACTCGGTGTGGAAGCGCTCGCGGCGGGCGTCGGGGAGTTCCGGAATCGGAATCTCCTCCTTCCAGTGGGCGACCTGGAGCGGCGGGAGGTCGGCCTCGCGGAAGTAGCGGTAGTCCTTTTCTTCTTCCTTCGAGCGCATCGAGACGGTGATGCCGCGGGACTCGTCCCAGTGGCGCGTCTCCTGCTCGACGGCGCGGCCGCGCTTGATGGCGTTCTTCTGGCGGGTGACCTCGTAGGCCAGCGCCTTCTCTGCGCCCTTGTGGCTGGAGATGTTCTTGACCTCGGTGCGGTTGGCCGCCTCGAGCGCCTCGTCGGAAATCGAGCCGTCGTCGTCGACCTCGTCGGCGGGGACGAGCGAGATGTTGGCGTCGATGCGGAGCGAGCCGTCGCGGGTGGCGTCGAACACGCCGAGGTATTCGAGCACCTCTTCGAGCTTCGCGAGGAACGCGCGAGTCTCCTGCGGGCTCCGGAAGTCGGGCTCGGTGACGATTTCGACCAGCGGCGTACCGGCGCGGTTGTAGTTGACGAGGGTGTAGTCCGCCGTGTCGATGCTGCCGCCTTTGTGCTGGAGGCTGCCGGGGTCCTCTTCGAGGTGGGCGCGCGTGATGCCGATGTCTCGGCGGGTGCCCTCGACGGACACCTCCAGCGTCCCGTCGGCGCAGATGGGCGCGTCGTACTGGGTGATTTGGAAGTTCTTGGGCAGGTCGGGGTAGTAGTAGTTCTTCCGGTGGAAGCGGGTGTCCTCAGCGATATCGGCGTTCAGCGCCTTGCCGATTTTGACCGCCGACTCCACCGCCGCCTCGTTGAGCACCGGGAGCGCGCCCGGCAGCCCGAGACAGACGGGGCACACGCGGGTGTTCGGCTCCTCGTCCTCGGCAGGCTCGGTCGAACAGCTACAGAAAATCTTCGTGGCCGTCTCGAGTTGAACGTGGACCTCCAACCCGATGACGACCGCGAGTTCGCGCTGTTCGAGCGCTTGCGCAGTCATTGGCCGCGCTTCGACGGCGGTGGGCTAAAGACTAACGGGACTGGTCGCAGCGGAGCCCGTTCGTGGGTCGCTGGCCCCGGCACCGACCCCTGCCACAACCGGCAGACAATCACTAACGAGGTTTTATATACTGGCGTTTCATCTCCACGATTCACAGACGTCGTTCACATATGACAAACGATACCACCTCGGATAGATGGGCACCGATTCGCACCGGCGGCCGACTCTCGGCGCACCTCCGGACGCACCTGACGGTTCTTTTCATCGTCGTCGTCGCGGAACTCGTCGGCACGATAACGTTCCCGCTCGGGCCGGGGCAGGTCGTGCTCCTGCCGCTCCTGTACGCCGTCGTCCTCGGTCTCGTCCTCAGTTACAGCGTCCTCGGGTCGCTCTTCGAACCGCTCCGGCGGGTCGTCGACGAGGACGTGAGCCGCATCGCTTCGCCGCTTCTGGTCATCGCGCTGATGCCGCTCGGCGTCAAGTACGGAACGCTCGTCGCGCCGTCGTTCTACGACCTCGTGGCGGCCGGCCCGGCGTTCGTCCTGCAGGAGTTCGGTAACCTCGGCACGATTCTCGTCGCCCTCCCGCTCGCCCTGCTTTTGGGCCTCAAGCGCGAGTCCATCGGGGCCGCGGTCAGCATCGCCCGCGAACCGACCCTCGGCGTCATCACCGACAAGTATGGCATCGAGTCGCCCGAGGGGCGCGGCGTCCTCGGTACCTACATGACGGGAACGGTCCTCGGAACCGTCTTCTTCGGTCTGCTCGGCGGTTTCGCCCCCGCGACGGGGCTCCACCCGCTCGCGCTCTCGATGGCCTGCGGCATGGGCTCCGCGAGTATGATGACCGCCTGTTCCACGTCGCTGGCGGCGGCCGTCGGCGGCGCGGGCGTCGCCGAAGACCAGATTCTGAGCTTCGCCGCGACGAGCAACCTCCTGACCGGCATCACGGGGCTCTACATGGTCATCCTCGTCGGCCTCCCGGTCATCACGCGCCTCTACGCGGTCCTCGCACCCGTACTCGGCCGCGGTACCGCCGCGACCGACGGAGGTGAGTGAGATGTCGATGTCGACCCCGGAGTTCTCCGTCGAGTCGCTGAAGATGCTGCTCGTGGTGGCGTTCCTGACGCTGACGGCGAACCTCCTCGCCACCGGCACCGGCTTCCTCGCCGCGCTCCCCGGCATGGCGCTCATCGTCCTCATCGGGCTCGTCGCCCTGCTCATGGGCCGGCTGGTTCCGCTCGACCTGCCGGCGTTCGCCTACGCGATGATTCTCGCGTTCGCCCTGGCGCTCCCGTTTTCGCCGGTCCAAGCGCCGTTTCTGGCCGCCGTCGGGAAGGTCGACTTCCTCGCGACGACGACGCCGATTCTCGCCTACGCGGGGCTCTCTATCGGCCTCCAGACCGGGAAGATGAAGGAAGTCAGCTGGAAGCTCGTCCTCGTGGCGGTGTTCGTCTTCTTCGGGACGTTCTTCGGCTCCGCGCTCATCTCGCAGGCCGTGCTCTCCGCACAGGGGATTATCTGATGACGACCGCCACCGACGACCGCTCCGCCCGCAGGAGTGAGACGCGATGACCGACGACGACCGCGTCGCGGCCCTCAAAGCCCGCGTCTGCGACGCTATCGACGACCGCGCCGACGAAATCATCGCCTTCGCGAAGGACGTGCAAGCCGAACCGGAACTCGGCTACAAGGAGGTCAAGACGACCGAGAAGGTCGTCTCTCTCTTCGAGGACCTCGACCTCGACGTGGAGACGGAACTGGCGATTACCGGCGCGCGGGCCAGAGCCGGCTCGGGCGACTTCGTCGCGGCCGTCCTCGGTGAACTCGACGCGCTCGTCAACCCGGACCACCCGATGGCGGACCCCGAGACCGGCGCGGTCCACGCCTGCGGCCACAACGCCCAACTCGCGCACCTCGTCGGGGCCGCCTTCGGCCTCGTCGGCAGCGGCGTCGTCGACGACCTCGACGGTGCGGTCGAGTTCGTCGCCGTCCCGGCGGAGGAGTACCTCGACCTCGACTACCGCCGCGACCTGCTCGAAGCGGGCGACATCGAGTTCTTCGGCGGCAAACAGGAGCTCATCCGCCGCGGCTACGTCGACGACTGGGACGCCGCCGCGATGATGCACGCCGGCAGCGACACGCCCGAGCGGACGATTACGAGCGACTTCTCGACGAACGGGTTCGTCGGCAAGTTCGTCACCTACCGCGGGGCCGAGGCGCACGCCGGCGCGGCTCCCGACGAGGGCGTCAACGCGCTCAACGCCGCGATGCTGGGGATGAACGCGGTCCACGCCCAGCGCGAGCGCTTCCGCGACGAGGACCACGTCCGCGTCCACCCCATCATCACCCGCGGCGGCGACGGCGTCAACGTCGTCCCCGCAGAGGTGACGATGGAGTCGTACGTCCGCGCGGCCTCCGTCGAGGCCGTCTCCGAGGCGAACGAGTCGGTCAACCGGGCGCTCGCCTCCGGCGCGATGGGCGTCGGCGGCGACGTGGAAATCGAGGACTACCCCGGTTACATGCCGCTTCGGACCGACGAGACGATGGTCGCGTTCTACGACGAGAACGCCCGCGACATCGTCGGCCCCGACGCCGTCGACGAGGGCCACGCCCACCTCTCGGGCTCGACGGACATGGGCGACATCACGCAGCTCGTCCCCGGAATCCACCCGTGGACCGGCGGCTTCGAGGGCGCGATTCACGCCCGGGACTTCCGGGTCGTCGACGAGGAGATGGCGTACGTCATCCCGGCGAAACTCACCGCCTGCACGCTGGTCGACCTGCTCACCAGCCCCGAGGCGATGGCCGAGGTCCGCGCGGCGAAAGCAGAAAAGCGCAGTCGGGAGGAGTACCTCGAGGCGGTCCGCTCGCTCCGGAAGACGACGACCGAGTCGTACCGAGACTGAGGGGCCGGCGGCGAGCGTTCGAGGGCGGGGTCGCCCGCACACGTATCACATTTTCGGTGATTGTCTGACGCACATTTATGTCTCACGCGAGGGGCTATGTTACCCATGAGTAACCGGGTGGAGGAACTCGAATCCAAAGTCGCAGAACTGCAGGCCGCCGTGAACGGACTCACCGAGGAACTCGTCGAGACCAAAGAACGGCTTCGCCAGCTCGAAGACGCCAACGACGTGGACGTCCCCTCGCGGGCCGCGACCCGTCGCGGCGACTGGGAGACCGAAGCCGAGTCCGCCGCGGAGCCCGGCGAAGCCGACGAGGCGGCGCCGGCCGACGGCGATGAGACTAAACCGGACGAGACCGACGAGACTGACGAAGGCGACGGCGAGACCCCCGACGACGACATCATCGTCGCGTAATCGGGCGCGCCGTCCGACGCGAGCGCGCCCCGTGTTCATGCGGCGCGCTCCACCTGCGGGCGTCGCCCGCGTGAACACCAACCCATGCACATCAAAGAGCTCGTCCTTGACGGTTTCAAGAGCTTCGGGCGGCCGACTCGCATCCCGTTCTACGAGGATTTCACGGTCGTTACGGGCCCGAACGGTTCCGGCAAATCGAACATCATCGACGGCGTCCTCTTCGCGCTCGGTCTCGCCCGCACTCGCGGGATTCGCGCCGAGAAGCTGACGGACCTCATCTACAACCCCGGTCACGCCGACGGGAGCGACGAGGCCGCGAAACAGCCCAAGGAGGCCAGCGTCACGGTCGTCCTCGACAACTCCGAGGGGACGCTCGACCGGTCGCAGGTCGTCAACGCCGCCGGCACCGACAAGGTCGGCGACGTCGAGGAGATAACCATCAAGCGCCGCGTCAAGGAGACGCCGGACAACTACTACTCGTACTACTACCTCAACGAGCGCTCCGTCAACCTCTCGGACATCAAGGACCTGCTCGCCCAGGCGGGAATCACCCCCGAGGGCTACAACGTCGTCATGCAGGGCGACGTGACCGAGATAATCAACATGACGCCCTACCAGCGGCGGGGCATCATCGACGAAATCGCGGGCGTCGCCGAGTTCGACGAGAAGAAAGACGCCGCCTTCGAGGAGTTGGAGGCGGTCGAAGAGCGCGTCGACGAGGCGGACCTCCGCATCGAGGAAAAGGAGACGCGCCTCGACCAACTCGCCGACGAGCGCGAGACCGCGCTCACCTACAAGGGACTCCGCGAAGAGAAAGAGGAGTACGAGGGCTACCTGAAGGCTGCGGAGCTCGAAGACAAGCGCGACGACCTCTCGCGGACCGAATCGCGCATCGAGTCCACCGAGGCAGACCTCGAAGACCTGCAGGCCGAACTCGACGAGCGACAGGGCAAGGTCACCCGTCTCGAAGCGGACCTCGAAGACCTCACCCGCGAGATAGAGCGCAAGGGAGAGGACGAACAGCTCCGCATCAAGTCGGAGATGGAGGAGATAAAGGGCGACATCTCCCGGCTCGAAAACGCCATCGAGGCCGCCGAGGAAAAGCGCGACGACGCCGAGGCCGAGCGCCGGAAGGCGTTCGTCGACATCGACCGCAAGCAAGAACAGATCGACGACCTCGAAGACGACATCCGCGAGGTCAAAGTCGAGAAGGCGTCGGTCAAAAGCGATATCCAGTCCAAGCGGGTCGAACTCTCCGAGGTGCAGGCCGAAATCGACTCGGTCGACACCGAGTTCGACGAGCTGAAGTCCGAACTCGCGGCGAGAAAGGAGACGCTCGACGAGCTCAAAGACGAGAAAAACGACCGCCAGCGCGCCAAGGACCGCCTGCTCGACGACGCGCGCCGCCGCTCGAACCAGATTTCGGAGACGCGGGACGAACTCGAACGCGCCCGCGAGCGCATCCCCGAACTGAAGGCGACGGTCTCCGACCTGCACAGCGAACTCGACACCGCCGAGAAGAACAAAGCGAAGATAGACGGCGTCATCGAGGACCTGCAGGCCGAGAAGGCCGAACTGAACGACGAACTCTCGGAGGTCACGGACGAACTCCAGACCAAGCAGTCCGAGTACGCCCGCCTCGAAGCCCGCGCCGGGAAGGACGGCGACAACTCGTGGCCCCGAGCCGTCACGACCATCCTCAACGCCGGCATCTCCGGCGTTCACGGCGCGGTCGGCCAACTCGGCTCCGTCGACGGCGAGTACGCCAAGGCGTGTGAGACGGCCGCCGGCGGCCGCCTCGCCAACGTCGTCGTCGACGACGACGGCGTGGGCTCGTCCTGTATCGACCACCTGAAGTCCCGAAACGCGGGTCGCGCGACGTTCCTGCCCATCACGAAGATGGACAACCGGAGCCTGCCGCGCAAGCCCAACAACCCCGGCGTCGTGGACTTCGCGCGAAACCTCGTCGACTACGATTCGCAGTACGAGTCCGTCTTCTCGTACGTCCTCGGCTCGACGCTCGTCGTCGAGGACATGGGGACCGCCCGCGACCTGATGGGCGACTACCGCATGGTCACCCTCGACGGCGACCTCGTCGAGCGCTCCGGCGCGATGACCGGCGGCTCCGGCGGCGGCTCTCGCTACTCCTTTTCGAAGTCCGGCGAGGGCAAACTCGACCGCCTCGCGAAGGAGATTACGAAGCTCGAAGACCGCCGTCGCTCGCTCAACGAGGAGATTCGAGACATCGACGACGACCTCGACGACGCCCGCGGCCGGGCCTCCGACGCCGCCGACCGCGTCCGGACCATCGAGCGCGAAATCGAGGACGCCGAGGAGGACATCGAGGACGCCGAAGCCGAAATCGACCGCCTCGACGACCGCCTCGACGAACTCCAGTCCGAACGCGAGTCGGTGGACGAACAGATGTCCGACCTCGACGACGAAATCGCCGACCTCGACGACGAAATCGAGACGGTCGAAGCCGCAATCGAGGACATCGAAGCCGAACTCGCGGACTCCGAGATCCCGGAACTCACCGCCCGCGCCGACGAGATTCGCGCGGACATCGACGACCTCGAAGACCGGATGTCCACGCTCGACGGCCGACTCAACGAGATTCAGCTCGAAAAGCAGTACGCCGAGGACGCGGTCGACGACCTCCACGACACGGTCGAGGCCGCCCAGAACCGCAAGGCAGAGGCCCGTAAGTCCATCTCCGAGTCGGAGTCGAAAATCGAGGACCGCGAGGACGACCTCGAGGCCAAGCGCGAGGCGGTCGCCGAACTCGAGGAGGAACTGGTCGACCTCAAGGAGGACCGCACGGAGCTCCAGGGCGACCTCCGGGAGGCTCGGAGCGCCCGCGACGAGAAGAAAGACCGGGTGAACGCGGTCGAATCGAAGCTCGAAAGCATGCGCTCGGCCGCGGAGCGCCTCGAGTGGGAAATCGACGAACTCGAATCGCAGGTCGGCGACTACGACCCCGACGAGATTCCCGACCACGACACGGTCGAGTCCGAAATCGAGCGCCTCACCGAGGAGATGGAAGAGCTCGAACCGGTCAACATGCTCGCCATCGACGAGTACGACGACGTGAAGGCCGACCTCGAAGACCTCCAAGAGCGCCGCGACGTGCTGGTCGAAGAGCGGGACGCCATCGCCGACCGCATCGACCAGTACGAGTCCCAGAAGAAGGCGACGTTCATGGAGTCGTTCGACGCCATCGCCGAGAACTTCACCGACATCTTCGAGCGCCTGTCGAACGGGACGGGTCACCTCCAGTTGGAGAATCCCGAGGACCCCTTCGAGGAGGGCCTGACGATGAAGGCCCAACCGGGCGACAAACCCATCCAGCGCCTCGACGCCATGTCTGGCGGCGAGAAGTCGCTGACGGCGCTCGCGTTCATCTTCGCAATCCAGCGGCACAACCCCGCGCCGTTCTACGCGCTCGACGAGGTGGACGCCTTCCTCGACGCCGCGAACGCCGAGCGCGTCGGCCAGATGGTCGACGACCTCGCGGGCGACGCCCAGTTCGTCGTCGTCTCGCACCGCTCCGCGCTCCTCGAACGCGCCGAGCGCGCCATCGGCGTGACGATGCAGGGCGACAACGTCAGCGCCGTCACGGGTATCCAGTTCGGCGGCGACGGCGGGCCCGGAAGCGACGGAGGCGACGGAGGCGACGCGGACGGGTTCGGCGGCGACGACAGCGGAAGCGACGACGGCGACGACGCCGACGGTGGTGACGGCGGCGGAGCCGACGCGGACGTGGAAGCGGAGGTTCCGGCGGATGACTGACGACATCCCCGAACTGAATCTCTCTCGCGGGCGCGGCGAGCGCGACGCGAGCGACGAGGATGACGATGACGACGCGGTCTTCTCGTTCGGCGGCGACGACGCCGAGTCGGGCTCCGCGGTCGACACCACTCCGGACGCCGCTGACTCCACCGGCCCCACCGAACCCGACGCGATGGACGACGTCCTCCCGGAGGACGTCTCGGAGACCGACGACGACGAGGTCGAACCGGTCGAACTCCTCGTCCAACTCGCAAAGGAGGGCACCATCGACCCGTGGGACATCGACATCGTGGAGGTCACAGACGCCTTCCTGAACCGCCTCGACGCGATGGACCTCCGGACGACCGGGCGGGCGCTGTTCTACGCGAGCGTCCTCCTGCGCATGAAGTCCGACGAACTCCTCGCGCCGGACGAACCCGACGAGGAGGAACTCGAACCGTGGGAACTCGCCTTACAGGGCGGTGGCGATGAGGGCCATCCGGGCGACGACGGCGACGGCCCGCCCGGCTTCGACCCCATCGACGCGCTGGAAGACGAGATGGACCGTCGGCTCGAACGCAAGCACGCCCGCGGGTCGCCGGAGACGCTGGACGAACTCGTCCGCGAACTCCGGGAGGTCGAACGCGGGTCGTGGTGGAAGCGCCGCCGCGAGTACGACACCTCCGAGTCGCCGCGCGGCTTCTCCCGCGGGACGCAGACGCTCGACTACCACACGCCCGGCGAGATGCGCGGCGCGGGCGAGCCCACGGAGGACGACGTGACGGGAACCGCCCACAACGAAGACATCGAGGCGGTCGTCGAAGCCGTCGGCGACGTGCTCGCGACGCACTACGAGAAGGGCCGCGACGAGGTGCTGTTCGCCGAGGTTCGCGACGTGGCCGACACCGTGATGACGACCTACCTCGCGCTCCTGTTTCTGTCCCACCGGAGCACGGTCTACCTCAAGCAGGACGACCTGTTCGGCGACCTCTGGATTCGGAACCCCGAGGTGTTCGACGCCGACCCCGGCGCGGGGTCGGGGGTCGACTCGACCGCCGACGGAACTGATGCGCCGGAAGCCGAGGCGGTCGCCGACGGCTCCGACGGTGCTGATGAGGACGGCGACGACCCCGAACTCGAAGCCGAGGCTATCGCGGACGACTAGCTATTTTATCGGGCCCGTCGTCACTCTCAGGCGTGCCCCATCCGACCCTGCTCTCCAGCACGCTCCGGCGGTTGACGGTCGCGGTTTCGCTCGTCACGTCGACGCTGTTCGCGGCGCTCGCGGCGGCTATCCTGTTTCCCCAGTCTGCCATCTGGACGTGGGCGCTCCTGTTTTTCTTGCCCATATTCTGGTTGCACTGCTATTTTCCCGGCTACGTCTCGTACAGTCCGACCTCGTTCGGTCGCGTCCGCGAGGTGGTCACGTCGCCGCGGGCGGTCCGCGAGTGCGTCGTCTGCGGCGAGTCGGACGAAAGCGGCGTCGCTCGGGAGTTCAGCACGCAACTCGTGGCGGCCGGCATCCCGCTCGCGACGACCGACCGCGGCGAAAACGCGTACTGCGCGCGCTGTCACGCGGTCGAGTTCTCGCCGGACGACGAGGCGGCGCGCGGCGAAGGCGAGGCCCCGGAGCCGGAGGGCAACTCGCCAGAATCCGCAGAACTGAACGACTGAGGCCGGCTCAGTCGACGTACTCGTCGATGAGCGGCGCGAGCTTTTGTTTCGTCTCGGCGGGGATGGCCTCGTCGGGCGTGTTGATGGTCCCTTCGAGTGCGGAGTGGCTGTCGGTCTCGTGGCCGTCGGGAATCTTGCGGATGGCGGCCTCGACGGTCTCCTTGATGGCCTCCTCGTTGGCGGCGGCGTTTTTCAGCACCTCGTCGAGCGTGACTTCGCTGTCTTCCTTCCAGACGTCGTAGTCGGTGACGCCGGTGATGGTCGCGTAGGCCATCTCGGCCTCCCGGGCGAGTTTGGCCTCGGGGATGGTCGTCATGCCGATGACGTCCCAGCCCTGTGCGCGGTAGTGTTCGCTTTCGGCCTTCGTGGAGTACGAGGGGCCTTCGATGCAGACGTAGGTGCCGCCCGCTTGGACCTGCGCGTCGGTCGCCTCCTCGGCGGCCTCGGCGAGGATGGAGACGAGCTCCTCGTCGTACGGCATCGCGAAGGGTTGGTGGACGACGATGCCCTCGTCGAAGAACGTAAGCGGGCGGTGTTTCGTGCGGTCGTAAATCTGGTCGGGGACGACGAGCGTCTGCGGCGGCAGGTCCTCTTTGAGACTGCCGACGGCGTTGCTGGCGAGGACGTGGGTGACGCCGAGTTGCTTCAGCGCGAAGATGTTCGCGCGGTAGGGGAGCGTCGTCGGCGAGTGCTGGTGGTCCGGGCCGTGTCGCGGGAGGAAGACGACCTCGCGTCCGGTGTCGCCGAACTCGCCGACGACGGGCGTCGTCGAGGGCTCGCCGAAGGGCGTCTCGACGGGTTCCTCGCGGGTGTTCTCCAGCGGGAGCGCCTCGTAGATACCGCTGCCACCGATGAATCCGATCTTCATACTCGGAGGTGGGAGAGAGCGCACAAAATCGTGGCGAAACGGGGCCTACACCACGAAGCCGTGGTTCAAGAGGTAGATGAGCACCGAGAGCGCGGGCACGCTGAGGAGGGTCGTCACGAAGACGGCCGCGGAGACGAACTCGGCGAGCGAGGTGGCCGAGCCGGTTCCGGTGGCGTCGCCGAACTCCGCGACGAGGATGAGCGGTGTGACCGCGGCGGGCATCGCGGATTCGAGGACGAACGTCCGCGCGACCGTCGGGTCGCCGAAACCGGCGACGAGCGCGACGGCGATGGCGACCGCGGGGGCGACGACTGTCTTGAGCGCGGCGACGACGCCGACCTCCGAGAGCGTCGAGCCGAGGTCGGCCCCCGCGAGTTGGATGCCGAGGATGAGGAGCATCATCGGAATCGACGAGTCGCCGACGAGCCTGAGCGTCTCCATCGCGGGGACGCCCGTCGGCGGGACGACGCCGAGCCACCGGGCCGCGAGCGCGGCGACGACCGCGTAGACGAGCGGGATGCGGACGATGCGTTCGAGGCCGACGCGCCACCCCGGCGCGCCGTCGTCGCGGTCGGTCCCCCGTCCGGCGATGTAGACGCCCAGCGTGTAGATGAGGACGCTCTGGACGGCGAGGTAGACGACAGCCGTCGAGCGGCCGGTGTCGCCGAAGGCGAACGAACTGACGGGGATGCCGTAGTTCCCCGAGTTCGGAAAGGCGGCGACGAGGACGAGCGCGCCGAGGAGGGGTTCGGAGACGCCGGCGAGTCGGGCGACGCCCCCCGCGACGAGGAGCATGGCGACGTGGTAGACGACGACGCCGGCGGTGATAGTCGCCAGCGTCTCGCCGGCGAGTTCGGTCGTCGCGAGGCTGTAGAACACGAGGACCGGCGCGAGGACGTACACCGTGACCGTGTTGAGCGGCTCGGGGTCCACGTCGCGGACGCGACCGAGGGCGAACCCCACCGCGCCGATGGCGAGAATCGGCAGGAGCGCGGTGACGAAGATAGAAAACAGCGACATGCGCGTGCCGAGGTCCGTCACGCAAACGAACGTTTCGCTTCGGGCGAGTCCGGGCGGCGGTCGAGTGTGAGCGGTCGGAGAGACGGTGAAGCCGACGGTCGAAGCAGTCGGAGACGCGGCTCTGTTGAAATTCTCGACTGGTGATAGTTTGTCGAGACCGTGCTAACTACGGGGTGCGAGTCTCGCATCCAGTGTCGGTTCGAACAGTCCGATACCGACGTGTACAGTCCCTTACTCACTCTAGTCGAAACGAGCAGTCAGGCCTCCTACCGGCGAAACGTCCGAAATAGATGACCGTACGAAATATCATAGATTTAGTATATGTGCTCTGGAGCCGTCATCACCGTGAGGTTTGTAATGTCTACAAAACGCGTAGCAGCTGAAGACGACGTCCGAGCCGCATCCGACCAGTTCTACGGGGCGCTGGAAGCGATGGCGAACGGGAATGCCGACTCCATGGCGGACGTCTGGTCACACGAGGACGACGTGACGACCATGCACCCAATCGGTGGACGGGAAGAGGGTTGGGAGGCGGTCTCTGGGTCCTTCGCCGGAGTCGCATCGGCGAGCACGGATGGCACGGTCACCCGAGCGGACCAGGCAATCCGCGTCATGGGCGACGCTGCGTACGAACTCTGCACCGAGTCGGTGTCGTGGACTTTTGCGGGTGAACCCATGTCTCTGGAGGGCCGGACGACCAACGTCTACCGGAAGGAGAAAGACGAGTGGAAAATCGTCCATCACCACGCCGACCTCCACGCCGAGTTCGCCGAGAAAGTGGCGAACATGGGTGCCTGAGCGACCGACCACCGGACGCCCGTCCGATTCGATGGCCGTTTCACCCGACTAATCGGTCCTATCTTCACTCTTGAGCCGTGACGGCGTCGCTACAGGAGATAGCGGCCGTGCTGACGACATCCTCTGTCTGTGTCACCAGTCCTATCAAACTCAAGGGGATTCAACAGCGCCGAAGCAGTCGAACGAAGCCGGGTGGGCCGAGAGAATCCGCGCTCAGGCCCCGACGCCGTCGTTTTCGAGGAGCCGCCACGCGCCGTCGCCGGTGGATTCGACGTAGCCGCGGCGCTCCATCTCGGACATGACTTCCGGCATCCGGTCGGGTTGAGCGATTTCCATCTCGATACGGTCCACGTCGTGGAACTCCGCGAGGTAGTGGCGGACGTCTTCGAGTTCGAAGGTGTCGTCGTCGGCCTTCGCCATGACGCCCGAGGTGAGGTCTATCATGTCCTCGATGAAGTTCCACGGGTAGACGACCCACGCCCACGCTTCGAGGCGCTCGCCGACGTAGTCGGGTTCGAACTCGCTGGTCTGGAGGAGTTGGAGCGTCGCGGTCCGGACCTCGCCCGCGTTGCGCTCGTTGACGTACTCGTGTGCGCGCTTGATGGAGCCGCCGGTGTCGGCGATGTCGTCGATGATGAGCACGTCCTTGCCCTCGACGCTGCCTTCCGGCATCGGGTAGCGCACCTCCGGCTCGTTCGATTTCTGGGCCGTCCCGACGTAGTGTTCCATCTTCAGGCTCGTCAGGTCGTCCAACCCGAGGAAGTCACAGATGCAGCGGCCGGCGAACCAGCCGCCGCGGGCCAACGCGACGATGACGTCGGGTTCGAACTCGGATGTCTTGACCTCGTCCGAAACGTCGCGGCAGAGGCCGTAGATGTACTCCCAGTTCGTGATAGTACAGTTAAACTCGTCGGGGAGGTCGCCCATATCTTCCGTTCACCGTGCGTACTGCCGCGCCTGACGCCCTTTAATCTGTACGACTCGCTCCGCCCGTGTGTCGCCGTATCAAAACCGCTCGAACCGGCGTTATTCGGTGACTAACCGGTGAACCCGTCGTTCAGGCGGACACTAACGCATGTTAACAAGGGGCATAGTTATGTCGAGTGCCGGAGTATGCGGATTTGTAGGTGAAACAGAATGCACACGTGTGGTAACTGTGGTGAGTTCGTCTCCCGCGACTTCGTCCGCGTCTTCGGCAACGACATGGACGAGGTCGTCGGGTGCCCAGCCTGTATGAACATGCGCGAAGTGATGCAGGGCGACGGCGCAGCTCAAACGAGCGGCCGCGTCCGGTGGACCCGCGCGTGAATCGGTCGACACCGACCGACCCGCGCTCGTATCGCGTTCTTCCCTTCTCTCTCGTGACGTGACCGCCGACCCGCTGGTTTGATACATCGCCGTGTAGTGCGCCTTTCCATGGATAGCCGACGCGCCCTCCTCGTCGACGCTTTCACGACCGAACCGCTGTCCGGTAACGCGGCCGGGGTCGTCCCCGACGCCGACGGACTCGACGCGGAACAGATGCGCGCCGTCGCCGCCGAACTCGGCGCGAGCGAGACGGCGTTCGTCTGCTCGTCGGCCGCCGCGGACCGCCGCATCCGCTATTTCACGCCGAAGCAGGAAGTCGACCTCTGCGGACACGCGACTATCGCGGCCCACGCCCACCTCGCGGCCGACCGCGAACTCGAACCGGGGACCCACACGCTGGAGACGAACGTCGGTACCCTCGACATCGAACTCGGCGACCTCGGCGAGGTGTGGATGACGCAGAACGCGCCGACGGTGCGTCCCCTGGAAGTCGACTACGACCGCCTCGCGGCGGCGCTCGGCGTCGACGATGCCGCCCTCCGCGACGTGGGCGCGGACCTCCCCGTCGCGGTCGCCTCCACGGGTCTTCCCTTCCTCGTCGTCCCGGTCAACTTCCTCGAACATCTCTCGGGTGCCGACCCCGACGACGCCGCCATCGCCGACCTCGCCGCCGAACACGACGCGGCGGGCGTCTACGCCTTCACCTTCGACGCTATCGACGGCGACTCCACGCTCCACGCGCGGTGTTTCGCGCCCGGTATCGGCATCTCCGAGGACCCCGCGACCGGCACCGCTGCGGGTGCGTGCGGCGCGTACCTCCGGCAGGTCGGCGCGTTCGACTCCATGCCGGACGAACTCCGCTTCGAACAGGGCCACTTCGTGGACCGGCCGGGCACCGTTCGCGTGCGGGTCGGCGCGGAGATACGCGTCGGCGGCCGCGCGGTGCAGTCGCTCGACGGCGAGGTCGTCGTCCCGGAGTTCGCAGACGACGACATCATCGAAGCCTAAACTCCGTTCGAAAACGAGTCGGGGCCGCGCCGGTCGACGCGACCTCAGCCGATGTACCGGAGGTCGTCGTCGCTGGCGATGCCGCCCTGCTGTTGTTGTTGCATCTCCTGAATCTTCGCGGCGACCTCCTTCATCTCCTCGGCGCGCTCTTCGAGCGACTCGAAGTCGACGCTGAACTCGAGGAGGTCCTGCAGGACCTCGATGACGACCTGCGCGCTCTGGGGGTCGACGAGGTAGCCGCTCGTCTCGCCCATCAGGCACGTCGCGTCGAGGCCGCGGCGACTACCGAGACCGAGAAGCAGTCCCGAGACGCCGACGACGCCGCCGGCGGGCTCGTCCTCTCGGAACTCGATGCCCGCGGCTTCGAGTTCGTCGAGGCGGGACTCGTCGGCGACGGCCCCGAGGACCGACGGCTCGTCGACGAGTTCGCCGGTCGGGACGCCCCCAAGCGCGAACAGTCGCTCGACGCCGAACTCTTCGGCCACGTCGAGGAAGGCGTCGGTGAGGTGGTAGTGACCCTCGTTGGACTGCGCCTGGTGGTCGCCCGTCAGGAGGAGCAGGTCCGGCCCCTCGCCGGGCGTCTCGACGGCGTGAATCGCGGCGTGGGTCAGCTCGGCGACGCCCTCGTCGATGCTCACCTGCGGCGGGAACACGTCGGCGTAGACGCGGCGGACCAGCGTGGCCTCCTCGAACTCCTCCAGCAGGTGCTCGACGGCGAGTTTGCCGACGTTCCCGACGCCCGGCAGTCCCTCGATGAGGACCGGGTCGGTGAGGTCGACCTCCTCGACAGCCTCGATTTCGATGTCGTCCATGCACGTAGTGGCGGACGCGCCGGTTAAGAGAGCGTCGGTAGCCGAAGACGGCTATTCCTCGGCGAGCCGGCGCTTCCGAGCGCGGCGGTACTCGCCGTAGGGGTCTTCTGGGTTGTAGGGGGCGGGCGCGCTGTTCTGTGTGGTTGCGCCGCACTCCGGACAGGTCTCAGAAAGTGAGTACACCGGGCGGTCGTGGCGGTCGCGCCACGCGCTGCACACCCGGATGTCTGACTTCATGCGATTACTCTTCGTCGCCGCTGCGTTCGCGGTGGTACTCCGCGGTTCCGCCCGCGGCCTCGATGACCTCGCGGGCCCGAGCGACGCTCGATTCGAGTTCCGTCTCGGCGGTCTTGTAGTCGGGCGCTTTGACCTTCACGCGGTACTCGGGCGCGCCGACGTACGTGACCGACAGTTCGATTTCGTCGCCGATTTCGTCGTCGCCCTCGGCGGCTTTGAGGGCCTCCTTCACGTCGTCGACGCCGTCGCCCGCGGGCGAGCGCAGGTCGACGTAGCCGGTGACGTTGACGAAGGGGACCGACACGTTCTGGCGCGCGGTCTCGACGATGGCTTCGAGCTCGTCGTCGTCGAGTTCGACGTCTTCGAGCGCCTCGAGACCGTGAATCGCGGCCTGCTCGAAGCCGTCGTAGAGCGATTCGAACTCGGCGAGCAGGGCGTTGGCGATGGACTGGTAGCGGTCGTCGGCGATATCCTCGCCGAACGCCAGCGCCATCCACTTATCCGCCTTCTGCTCGTTTTTCCACTCCTGAATCTTCTCTTTGCGCTGGTGCTCGTTGACGTCCTTTATCGAGAGGTCGATCTGCTGGGAACTCTCGTTGACTTCGAGCACTTTAGCGACGACTGTCTGTCCCTCGCGGACGTGGTCGCGAACGTTCTTGATCCATCCGCTGGCGACCTCGCTGATGTGGCAGAGGCCGCGTTTGTCTTCGTACTCTTCGAGGTCGACGAAGACGCCGAAGTCCGCGATGTCGTCTACCTTTCCGACGACGAGTTCGCCGGGGTCAGGCCATCCGCTGTACTTCATACGAGGTCCTCCAGGGAGTTACGCCTCAAGTTCGTCGCTGTCGCGACGCTCGACCGTCTCGACAACCTCGCCGTGGAATTCGGCGTTGCCGCCGGTCGGCGTGGCGAGGGTCGTCCCGCAGACGGCGCAGTTGACGACCGAGGAGGCCTTTCCGAAGACGACCTGTTCGTTCTCGCAGTCGCTGCACGCGACTTTGTAGAAGTTTCCTGCCATGATTTACTCCTGGAACTCCAGGCGACCGGCGCGCCAGCCCTCGCGCATGTGGGCCTTGCCACAGTCGGAGCAGATGTACTTCAGGTGGGTCTTCTTCGTCGGCTTGTCGCCACCGGGAACCTTGGAGAACTTACCGGCGTTACCGATCGTGGCCTTGCCGCGTCGCGTCTGACGGGCGTTCCACTTCATGCCGGTCGGGCGTCCCTTCCGGACCTTCTCCACTTCGTGTTCGTGGTGACCCTTGCAGTTCGGGCAGTACGTGTTGAAACGGCGTGGCATCTGCATAGATATCGACCTTGTGCTGGGTTTTGGTGTGGCCCGTTAAAACCCGTTTGGTTCGACGCGGCCCCTGAACTCGCCGCGACCGGGCGTTCACCGTGTCACGTGTGGGCAGCCCACGGTGACTGCACCGTCCGCGGTTCCCCCGCCGCACGCCGCACGCCCGAAGCCGAAGCGATTAAGCGGTGACTGTGCCAATCCCGGCACATGAAGAAGCTCATCATCCACGGCGACCCCGGCGTCCGCCGCGACGGCGTCATCGAGTACGACGGCGAGGAGTACGTCCTCTTTTCCGTCGACCGACAGGGCGACTGGCACGGTCCCGACCGCGTCCAGCTGTGGTGCACCGTCGGCACCGAAGACGAGCGCGAGGCGTTCGAAAAGCGCGAGTTCGTCCCGCACTGGCTCGAGACCGAGGGCGTCGACGCCGAGGCCGTCGAGGTCGTCCGCGAGCGCGGCGCGGCCTAAGGTAGTCTCGCTTCTTCTACCTCGTAGACCACGACCGACCCCGACCGGTGGACCGGCGTCAGCCACGCCACGTCCGTCTCTAGCTCCCCGTAGCGGGCGCGCTCGCCCGGTCCGACCCACACGTACCGCACCTCGTACTGCTCGACGAGCCGCGCCCGCGTCGACTCGTTGCCGACGTACATCGCGTCCACGTCGCGCACGCGGTCGTAGTAGGCGTCGGGCCCGCGGTAGCCGACCTCGTGCGCCCAGCCGGCGACCGTCGGCACGCCGGTCAGGCTCGATTCGGGATTCCCGCGCCAACCGTACATGACGGTCTCGCGCTCGTCGCTCACGGTCGCCGACCACGTCGTCCCCGGCGCGGTGAGCATCGTCGGGTTGCCCTCGACGTTCTCGTCGAGCCACGTGATGGCGGTCGATTCGTTTTCGTGCCACCACTCCGCGAAGGCCGTCGCGTCCAGCGTCTCCTCCTGCCGGGGGGAGTCCGCGTGGTCGGCGACGGCCAGTCCGCCGTAGACCGACGTGGACGCGACGAGGAGGACGACGAACGCGACCCCGACGGCGCTGACTGCCCCCCCGCGGACGCTGAGGTCGACCCTCGGAAGCGACACGTCGCTCGCGGCGACCGCGTCGCCGACGAAGCCGGCCAGCACGGCACCCATCGCACTCCCCCAGAGCACCCAGACCTGCATGTACGTCTTGAACACCGTGTTCATCCGGCCCGGCCCCGCCTGCTCGTTCACGTAGATGAGCTCGACGAGCGTCACGAGGCCCGCGCCGGCGACGACGAGCACCGCCTCGAATCGCGGGTCGTCGGCGAACCGGAGGAGCACCCAGCCGACGGCGACGAGGGGCACGACGAGCGCGAGCGCGGCGAACGAGTGGACGGCAGCGACGACGGTCAGCACCGCGAAGCTCCCGAGGAGCGCGGCCCACTCGTGGCCGCCGAGGCCGTCCTGCGCCCCGAGGCGACGGACGTAGTAGCCCGCGAACGCCGCGAGGAACGCCCCGTGGACGAGCGCCAGCGCGCCGAACCCGCTTCGCTGGTCGGGCGCGAGAATCTCGACCGTCCGGGCGCTTCCACCCCCCGCGACCGCGCCGAGGAGGAACGGACTCGCGAGCACGGCGGCGACGACGCCGGCGAGTCCGACCGCCGCGACCGTCCCAACGAGTCGGGCTAACTCGCCGGTAAGTGGGTCGTCACCGACGACCGAGCGGACGCGCTCCCGACCGGGAAACAGCGTCCACGGCCGCGCGGGCGCGAAGACCATCCCGAGGAACAGCACGCCGAACACCGACGGGAAACTCCACGTGTCGACGACGACCTGGAGCGCGCCGACGAGCGTCGTCGCGGCGACGAGGAGTCGGCGCTCGCCGACCGCCTCCTCCGGCGTCCGGAAGTACGCGAAGGCGAGGCCGGCCGCGAGGAGCAGAAACGGCGTGCCCATCATGTGGGCGTGGAGGTCGCCGTTGAGCCACGCGAAAAGCGGGAACTCGTTGATGGTGCCCGGAATCACGCGGCTCGCGCTCCAGTACGAGAAGCTCGAGGTTCCGGCGAGTACCTGCTCGACGGTGTACTGCGAGCGCTCGGCGACGGCTCGCGCGACGGGTCGGCGGAGCCCCTCGGGGAGCGCGGCGAGGGCGACCCGCCCCGCGGTGACGAGGTTGCTGGCGAAGCCGACGAAGAACGCCGAAAGCAGGCCGGCGAGCCGACCGTTCGCCCCCGAGGCGGCCGCGACCCCGCGCCCGAGTTCGAACGCCGCGGTGACGAGGAAGCCGAAGAAGCCGGCGAGCGCGAGATTGTAGGCGAACGACGGGTCGGTGGCGGTGAGCCGCGCGAGGAGAATCGAGACGAGGTGGCCGCCGTAGTAGTAGCGGACCGGCTCGCCGGCGAACCACATGTCTTCCGGCGGGAGGACCGACGCGCGGGCGAGCGACTGGAGGAGGCCGAAGTCGAGGAACTTCTCGCCGCCGCCGGCGTGGACCGACGGGTCGAGCGCCCGGAGCGAGACCGCGAACAGGAAGGCGACGAGGAACACCGCGGCCGCGTCGGCGACGGCGCGACGGTCGATGTCGGACGCGAGTCGGAGGTCGCCGCGGCGGAGCGCGCCGAGGTCGAGGCCCGCGACCGCGGACGCGACGAGGAGCGTCCCGACGCCGGCGACGAGGGCAATGGGGCCGAACGAGAGGTGGCCGACGTAGTAGGCGGGGAGAGTCAAGACGACGAGCGAGACGGGGAGGGCGAGTCCGGCACCGCGACCGGGAAGGCGTCGGAACAGGCGGGCCGCGAGGGGAAGACCGACCGCCCAGAGGGCCGCGAACAGCAGCAACCACCGGACAACGAGGGCGTACTCCATCTGTCCGATGACTGCGCCGCGGATGCAATACGTTTTGTGATGGCCGGTGCGAAACAGAGCGGTTCGCTTTTTACCCCGTTGAGTGAATGGTCGTGCATGTCGAAGTCTGTCGGGGTGGTGGTCCCCGCCTATCGACCCGACCCAGAGCGTCTGGTCCCCTACGTCCACGCTCTCGTCGAGGAACTGGACCCCGAGGTGGTCCGGGTCGAACTCGACGCGCCGCGGCCCGAGACGCTCGACGCCCTCGACGCCCTCCCCGCCGTCGCTCACGTGAACCCGGTCGACGCCCGTCGCGGCAAGGGCGCGGCCATCACCGCCGGGTTCGAGTCGCTCCGCACGGACATCCTCTCGTTCGCCGACGCCGACGGGAGCACCCCGGCCGCGTCGATGGCGAACGTCGTCGCCGCCGTCCGCGAGGGGTCCGACCTCGCCGTGGGATCGCGCCGTCATCCGAACGCGACCGTCGCCTCCCACCAGACGGTCGCCCGGCGCTACCTCGGCGACGGCTTCGCGTGGCTGGCCCGCCACCTGACCGAAGTCCCGCTGTACGACTACCAGTGCGGCGCGAAGGCCATCACCGCCGCGGCGTGGAACGACGTTCGGACCCACCTGTACGAGCCCGGATTCGCGTGGGACATCGAACTCATCGCCGTCTCGGGCGCGTTCGGCCACCGCGTGGCCGAGGTGCCGGTCGTCTGGGAGGACCAGCCGAACTCGACGGTCTCGCCGGTCGACACGACGCTCAAGATGGCCCGCGGCCTGCTCCGGTCGCGCCACCGCGCCCGGACGATTCGCGAGGACCGCCTCCACGAACTCATCGACGCTCGGAACGACGAGCGGACCCTCGTCGAGCAGTTCTCGGCGGAGGTCACGGATGACTGACCGGCTCTCGGCGCTCGTCTCCGGCACCCGATTCGGCAAGTTCGCCTCCGTCGGCGCGGTCGGCGCGGTGTTCGACCTCTCGTTGAGCAGTCTCCTCATCGTCTTTTTCGGCGTCGCCAACGAACTCGCGAAGCTCGCCGGCGCGGAGCTCGCAATCGTCATTATGTTCGTCATCAACGACCGCTGGACGTTCGCGGGGGCCGGCTCGGACCTGCTCACCGCGAAGGTCCGGCGCTTCGTGAAGTCGAACCTCGTCAGGAGCGGCGGCCTCCTCGTGCAGGTGCTCGTCGTTCGGGCGCTCGGCGAGGTTCCGCTGTCGATTCCGGTCGCCGGCATCGACCTCTGGGAACTCATCCCGCTGCCCCTCGCTATCGGCGCGTCGATGCTCCTGAACTACGTCGCAGAAAGCCTGTTCACGTGGCGCATCGCGACCCGTTCGAGTCAGCGCGACTCACGGTGAAAATTGACACACAGCGGTCGAAACAGAAGTCTTAACAATAGCAGACTCGTTTGTTGATTCAGCGGGATGGGATAGCCAGGAGATTCCGCCGGGCTCATAACCCGGAGATCGGTAGTTCAAATCTACCTCCCGCTATGGTTTTGCTGACCTCAACTCCTGAGCGCCGAGTCTTGGCTCGGCGCGACCCACGAGGTCAGCCACATAGCTCAGTAGATTTGAACCGGAGAGCGTCAGCGACCGGGGTTCAAATCTACCTCCCGCTATTCTCCTGAAAACTACACCCCAAGCAGCGCGGTTTATCGCGCTGCAGCGACCCGTTTTCCGTGGTAATTGTGACAGGTAGTTTGAACCAGAGAACCTCACTTCTTCTCAAATTTGTGACACGAATTACTAACTACTCCACGAGTACGACTCGAGTATGTCCTCCACAGATTCGGGAACGGAGCTTTGGTCTGCGACCCAGCGAGCGATACTCGGCGGACTCCTCGCCATCGTCGCGATACTCGGGTTCGGCTGGGCACAGCAACTGGGAACTGGCAATCTCCTCGTGGGAAGTTTCGGAGTCCTCCTGTTCGTGGGTGCTGGATACTGGCTCCTCGACCTCTTTCGAACGGGCCTCGAAGAGTGATCGCGAGACGAGGCTTCGCGCCGTCGCCCCAATCGACCGCTTCCGAAGGAGATTTTCGACCCCGACTCAACGAGAGCACAATGAGTGACCTCGAACGAATCTGCGCGGTCGGCGACGTGCCCGACGACACGACCTTTCTCTTTCGCGTCCGCGCGGCCGATGAAGACGACGCCGAGGAGCGCGAGGCCATCCTCGTGCGCACCGACGACGGCATCCAAGGGTGGCTGAACTACTGCATGCACCTGACGCACATCAAACTCGACAAGGGCTCCGGGGCGCCGATGCGCAACGGCGAGGTCATCTGTCAGAACCACGGCGCGTACTTCGAGGCCGACACGGGCTACTGCAACTACGGGCCCTGCGAGGGCGCGGTGCTCGACGACCTCGAAATCACGGTCGACGGCGACCACGTCTTCCTCTCGGACGCGGAGTTCGACTACGTCGGTGCGGGCGAAATCGAGACCGACCCCGCCGACCGGAGTTCGAGTTCGAACGTCGAGTTCTGAGGCTGAGCGCGGCGAAGTGACTCAGTTCTCGTCGCCGCCATCGTTGTCGCTGTCGCTGTCGCCGCCGTAGTGGCGTCGCTCCACGTAGTCGTCGTAGAGCCGCGAGATGAGTTTCGTCACTGGTCCGTCGCCTACTTGGATGCCGTCGACCGTCTCCACGGGTCGGAGTTCCCACGTCGAGTTCGTGAGGAACGCCTCGTTCGCGCCGCGCACGTCGTCCGGCGTGAAGCGCCGCTCCCGAATCGGGATGCCCTCCTGTCGAGCGAGGTCGAGGACGACGCGGCGGGTGATTCCCGGGAGGACCGGGCCGTCGAGGCTCGGCGTGCAGAGCGCGTCGTCCTCGACGAAAAAGAGGTTGCTCGTCGCGCCCTCGGTGACGTAGCCGTCGGCGTCGAGCATGAGCGCCTCGTCCGCGCCGGTGACGCGGAGTTCGACGCGGGCGAGGATGCCGTTGAGGTAGTTGTGCGTCTTCGCCCGCGAAGGGAGCGACCGGTCGGGAATGCGCCGGGTCTTGACGGTCTGGACCGACGCGGGGCCGTCCCACACGGGGTTGGAGCCGCGGCCGCCGCGGGCGAGTGGTTCCACGATGACGACGACGCGGGGGTCGACCTCCTCGGCCGGCGTGAGGCGGCCGCCCTGACTGCCGCGGGTGACAGAGAGCCTGACGTACGCCTCGTCGAGGTCGTTCGCCGCGAGCGTCTCGTCGACTCGCGCGTGCAGGTCGTCGTCGGACAGGCCGTGGTCCATCCCGAGCGCGTCGCACGTCTCGGCGAGGCGGTCGGCGTGGGCGTCCCAATGGAACACCTCGCCGCCGTAGGCACGGAGCGTCTCGAAGGCCGCGTCGCCGTAGAGGAAGCCGCGGTCGGTGACCGGAATCGACGCCGACTCGGCGGGGACGAGTTCGCCGCCGACGTGGTAGCGAAGCGAACGCCCACCGGCGTCGCCGTCACCGCTCATCGCTCCACCTCCCACGCGTCGGCCGCCGGGCCGTCGCCGGCCGCGAGCGCGACGAAGTTGCGGACGATGTCCTTCCCAGAGTCGGTGAGGATGCTCTCGGGGTGGAACTGCACGCCGACGTGTGGCTTCTCGCGGTGGCGAACGCCCATCACGACTGACGGTTCGTCGCCCTCCTCAGTGTCGGAACCGCCGGTTTCGGACCCTGCTGCGACGGTGTGGGCGGTCACCGCCAACTCGGGGGGGACGTCGTCGTGTTCGACCGCGAGCGAGTGATAGCGGCCGACTTCGATTCGGTCGGGCAGGCCGGAAAAGACGCCTGCGCCGTCGTGTTCGACCAGCGAGGGTTTCCCGTGGACGACGTGAGGAGCGTGGCCGACGCGGCTCCCGAGGGCGGCACAGAGCGACTGGTGGCCGAGACAGACGCCGAGCGTCGGGTAGTCGAGGTCGCGGAAGACCGAGACCGAGACGCCGGCGTCCGCGGGGGTGCCGGGGCCGGGCGAGACGACGATGCCGTCCGGGTCGATGTCGCGGATGTCGTCGGCCGAGAGCGCGTCGTTGCGGTAGACGAGCACGTCGTTCGAAGCGTTCGAACCGTCCCCGTCCCCGGCCTCCGCGACCGCCTCGCCGACGTACTGCACGAGGTTGTAGGCGAACGAGTCGTAGTTGTCGACGACGAGGATACGCGTCATCGCTCGCCCCCCACGGTCATGTCCGCGCGCTCGCCGAGCGCCTCGTCGATGGCGGTGATGAGCGCCCGCGCCTTCGCCAGGGTCTCGTCGTACTCGCTGTCGGGGTCGGAGTCGTGGACGATGCCCGCACCCACGCGGAGGTGGTACTCGTCTCCGAAGCGGACGAGCGTCCGGATGACGATGTTCAGCACCGCGCGGTCGTCGAAGCCGACGGCGAACATGCTCCCGGTGTAGGGGCCGCGACGGGTGGCTTCGAGTTCGTCGATAATCTCCATCGTCCGGGGCTTCGGCGCGCCCGTGATGGTCCCGCCGGGGAACACCGCGGCGACGGCGTCGGCGAGGCTGGTTCCCTCGCGCCGGGTCCCCTCGACTAGGGAGACGAGATGCATCACCTCCGAGTAGCGGTCCACCCGGCGGTACTCCGTCACCTCGACCGACCCGTACTCCGAGACCTTTCCGAGGTCGTTGCGTTCGAGGTCGACGAGCATCGCGTGTTCGGCGCGCTCTTTCTCATCGGTCGTCAGGTCGGCCTCCAGCGCCTCGTCTTCCTCGGTCGTCCCCCCCCGCGGGCGGGTGCCGGCGATGGGTTCGGTGACGAGGCGGTCGCCCTCGACGCGCAAGAGGAGTTCCGGGCTGGCGCTCACGAGGTCGACGCCGGGGAGTTCGAGCAGCCCCGAGTACGGCGCGGGGTTGACCTCTCGGAGCGCCGCGTAGGCGTCCACCGGGTGGACCGCGGCGGGCGCGACGAGTCGCTGGGAGAGGTTCGCCTGAAACGTGTCGCCGTCGCGGATGTACCGCTTCGCGGCGCGAACGCGGTCGGCGAACGCCTCGCGACCGCAGGCGCTCTCGAACGTCGCCTCGTCGGATTCAACGGGCGCGGAGACGGGTTCCGGTTCACCTTCGACCGCTTCGGTGGCGAAGTCGGTCGCCCGCGTTCGCGCCTCGTCGTAGACGGCATCGAGGTCGGCGTCGTCGTCGACGACTGGACAGCAGGTGACACGGAGCGTCGTCTTTCCGTCGTCAGGACGTGGTTCCTCCCACGACGCCACGAGGTCGTAGAGGCCGAGTTGGAGGTGGGGTAATCCCCGGTCGTCGGTCGTGTGCTCGGGGAGCGATTCGAGTTCGCGGGCCGCGTCGTACGAGAGCCACCCGAACAGTCCGCAGGGGTACGGCACGTCGCAGTCGCCGCGGACGAGCGTCTCCGAGTCGACGAGCGATTCGAGCGCGGCGAGGCTCGGTGCGGTGTCGACGCCGGGCTCGCCCCAGTCGTCGGTCGGGTCGTCGACGGTCAGGCGCTCCGCGGGGGAGACGCCGAAGGCACCCCAGCCGGGTTGCCCGCCGGTCGTCTCGTAGAAGAAGCCGCCGGCGTTCCGGCGGGCGCGTCGATAGGCGTCGAAGGGGTCCGAGACGGCGATGCGGGCCTCGACGGGGACGCGCGCGCCGGCGGGTGCGACCTCGGCGGTCGCGCGAAAGTCGTCGCGGTCGGTGACGACGGTCGGTGCGGTCATTACCCACACCAGTCCGCCCGTCGGGTAAACGGTTTCGCGACGTGTCTGCGAGGGAGCGTGAGCGGCCGGCGGGTGAAAAAATAGTCTCGGTCGGCCGGAACGCGCGTCGGTTACGCGTCGCCGGCGCGGTCTATCCAGCGCTGGACGCGCTTCGGCGACACGTCGATTTCGTCGCCGACCTCGTCGGCGTCGGCCGCGGCGAGGTCCGCGACGGTCTCGATGCCGATTTCGGAGAGTCGCTCGGCGTACGCCGGGCCGATGCCGCGAATCGTGTCCACGGTCGGCGCGTCGGGGTCGGCGGCAGACTCGTCGGCCGGTTCGTCGTCTGCAGTTTCCTCGTCGTCTGCTTCGTCTTCGGCCTCCGCTTCTTCGTCACCTTCGTCGACCGCTTCCTCGTCACCTTCGTCGACCGCTTCTTCGTCCGATTCCTCGGTGTCGGCTTCGTCGGAGTCGGCGGATTCAGACCCGTCCTCATCTTCGAGTTCGGGTTCGCCGTCGGCTTCGACCTCGGATTCGGACTCGGACTCAGGCTCCGCTTCGGCGTCTTCGTCCTTCGGTTCGGCCTCCTCAATGGCGTCGGCCGCGACCTCCGCGTCGTCGCGGGCGTCTTCGGCGGCTTCGTCGTCGGCCTCAGACGCCGCGTCGGCCTCGTCTTCGACCGCGTCGTCGGTCTCTTCGTCCGCCGATTCCGTCTCTTCGACCGGTTCCTTCACCGCGGCCTCGGTCTCGACGTTCGCTTCCTCGCGTTCGGTTCTGGTGTCGCGTTCGACCGTAACGGTCGCTGTGTCGTCACGTCCCTCCTTCGAGGAAGACGACGAGTCGCCACCAACGAGGGATTTCCAGAGCGACGAAATAGTGTCAAGCAAGCCCATGTTACCTTCTCCTATGCAATCCCGTTATTTAAAAACCAGCGGCCTCAGTCGCTCTCGAGGTGGCTCCGGAGCGCGGCGTTCATCGCGTCGACCGGCGCGTCGCGCCCGGTCCACCGCTCGAAGGCCTCGACGCCCTGCAGGAGGAGCATCCACGCGCCGTCGATGGTGACCGCACCTGCCGCGGCCGCATCGCGGATGAGTTGGGTCTCGAGCGGGGTGTAGACCGCGTCGAGCACCGCGAGGTCCCCGTGGAGGTACTCTGCGGGAACGGGCGTCTCGTCGGGCGACTCCATCCCGACGCTCGTCGCGTTGACGAGGACGTCCGCCTCTCGAATCCGGTCGAGCGTGTCCAGTCCGCCGCCGGTCGCGCCGGGGACGGCCTCGGCGAGTTCGACCGCGGTCTCGGCGGTTCGGTTGGCGACGTGGACCGACGCGTCCGCATCGGAGAGGGCGAACGCGGCGGCCCGCCCCGCGCCGCCGGCACCGACGACTACGGCCGAGTTCCCGGCGAGGCCCACGCCGTGGCGCTCGAACGACCGCGTGACGCCCGCCGCGTCGGTGTTGTACCCCTTCGGCGTCTCCCCGCCGAAATCGACCGTGTTGACCGCGCCGATTCGCTCGGCAAGCGGGTCGGGGTCGACCAGTTCGAGCACGTCCTGTTTGAACGGGATGGTGACGTTCAGCCCCGAGACGCCGAGGGCGTCCGCGCCCTCGACGGCCGCCGCGATATCGTCGCGGGCGGGTTCGAACGTGACGTACCGAGCGTCGAGGCCGGTTTCCTCGTAGGCCGCCTCGTGCATCGGCGGCGACAGCGAGTGGCCGACCGGGTTGCCGACGAGACCGTAGACTTGCATGGGCGGGAGGTGTCCTGCCGACGATATAACTCGCCCGCCCGCGTCGGATTCCGCCGGGACCCGACGGCCCTCACAGCGCGGATTTCCACCCGTTCGCTCTCCCGTGATAGATTGTCGCGGATCCACGGTGTACCGGCGCGCTTTTAGTCTCCCGTTGGTCTACTCCCGCGTATGTCGGCACTCGCAACCCTGCTTTCCTTCGATACCGCGCTCCTCGTGGCGGGTATCGTCGCGCTCTACCTCGGGGCCGAGGCGCTCGTCGAGGGCGCGTCTCGACTCGCCATCGGCCTCGGTCTCCGGGCGGCCATCGTCGGTGTGACCATCGTCGCGTTCGCGACGACCACCCCCGAACTCTTCGTCGCGGTCCTGAGCGGCCTGGGCTACAGCTCCGACCTCGGACTCGGCGCTATCGTCGGCTCGAACATCGCCAACATCGGTCTCGTCCTCGGAATCTCGGCGCTCATCCAGCCGATGGGCGTCTCGACCGCGACGCTCCGCCGGCACGTCCCGTTCATGATTGCCGCGGCGGTCGCGCTCGTCGCGCTCGGGATGGACGGGAACCTCAGCGCCGTCGACGGCGGCGTCCTCCTGCTCATCCTCGTCGCGTTCACGGGCTACCTGCTCTACCGCGCCCGGTCGGCGACAGCAGACGCCATCGGCGCGGACGAAATCGACATCGAGGACGAAGACGAGGTCTCCGCGCAGTTCAAGGACGTGGTCTATCTCGGCCTCGGCCTGCTCCTCCTGTTCGTCGGCTCGAACTGGCTCATTCAGGGCGGACAGGGACTGCTCGAATCCTTTGGGTTCGGCCCGCGGTTCATCGGGCTGACCGTCCTCGCGTTCGGCACGTCGCTGCCGGAACTCGCGGCGTCCGTCATCAGCGCGGTTCGCGGCGAGTCGGAGTTCAGCATCGGCAACGTCGTCGGTTCCAACATCTACAACGTCGTCGCCGTCCTCGGCATCCTCGCCATCATGGTTCCCGTGAACGTCCCCCCGAGCACCATCTCGCTGGACTTCCCGGCGCTCCTCGTGTTCACCTTCGGGGTCATCGCGCTGATGCTCCGCAACCGCGACGTGTCCCGCCTCGACGGCGGCATCCTCGTCGTCGGCTACCTCGTGTTCTTCTGGCTCATCCTTCCCTGACGTCCCAAACGGGCGATTTCGACCGTCTCTCGCGCCCGTCTCGGGCCGATTTTGAAACACAAGAGCTACCGGCTTCGGCTTCGGTCTTGTAGCCACGATGGGACGACGACGACTCAGCCATCCGCTGACCGCGGTGTTCGGAGCCGCACTTCTGACGGTCCCGTGGCTGGGCCTCCACACGGTGTTCGGCGTTGACCTCGCGACCGGCGTCACCGTCGCCCTCAGCGGTATCGCCGTTCTCGGGGCCTCGTTCCTCCTCGCGTGGGGCGCGGAGACCGCCGAGGCCGACGTGCCGCGGGCGTTCGCTCTCGCCATCCTCGCGGTGCTCGCGGTCGCCCCCGAATACGCCGTTGACGCCCTCTACGCGTGGGAAGCCGGCATCAACCCCGGCTCCCCCGAATCGGCCGAGGCCGCGAGCCTCGCGGTCGCCAACATGACCGGCGCGAACCGCATCCTCATCGGCATCGGCTGGTCCGCAATCGCGCTCTTCACCGTCTATCGCGCCCGTGACACCGGCGACGAGGCGGTCGAGTCTCGTCCCGGCTTCCTCGCGGACGTGGTCCGACTCGACCACGGCATCGCGACGGAGATTCTGTTTCTCTTCGCCGCGACCGTGTTCGCCTTCTTCGTCCCGCTCGGGGCGGGAATCGGCGCGGTCGACATGTTCGTCCTCGTCGGACTCTACGTCGCGTACATCTTCGTGGCGATGAACTCGCCGCACGAGGACGAAGAGCAAATCGGCGTGCCCGCGTACCTCCAGTCGTACCGGAAACCCAAGCGCATCGCCACGACCCTCTCGCTGTTCGTCTTCTCGGGCATCGTCATCCTCGTCGCCGTCGAGCCGTTCGCTCACGGCCTCGAAGCCCTCGGGAAGTCGGTCGGCATCCCGTCGTTCCTGATGATTCAGTGGGTCGCGCCGCTGGCGAGCGAGAGCCCCGAACTCATCGTCGTGGCCTACCTCGTCAACAAGGCGCGGTCGACCGCCGGCTTCAACGCGCTCATCTCCTCGAAGCTCAACCAGTGGACGCTCCTCATCGGGACGCTCGTGCTCGTCTACAGCCTCTCGCTCGGCTACTACGGGCCGCTTCCGCTCGACACCCACCAGATGGGCGAACTCTGGCTGACGGCCGCCCAGAGCTACTTCGCCATCGCCATCCTCATCACGTTCTCCATCAGCCTCCGCGAGGCGGTCGCCCTGCTCGGGCTCTTCTTGGCACAGTTCGTCTACTCCGTCACCGGACTGGCGCTCACGCTCCCGATTCCGGGACTCGGCGCGGTCACCTTCGACGGCGCAACCTCGCTCATCGGCTTCTCCGTCGTCTATCTGGTCGTCGGAACAACGCTTTTCGTCCGGCGGCGCGAGCAACTCGCCGCGGTGGCAAAGCTCTCCGTTCGACGCGTTCGCGGCGACTACGGCGCGAACGAGATTCCGGCCGCGGTCGAAGACTGACCGGTTCCCCTCGCCGCTTCCGACGCCCTTTTCGCCGACCTCGGCGACCCTCGTATCGTGATTGGAATCGTCGTCAGCCGCGCCGACAGCGCATCGGTTCACATCGGCGAGCACCTGCTCGAACTCGCCGACTGGGACGAACGGACCGACGGGGACCGACCCGACGCCGACGGCGGCGGCACCGTCTTCTCCCGGGACGGCTTCGAACTCCGGGAGTTCGACGACCTACACATCGACCTCGACGACCCTGCCGAGGCGTTCGACGCCGACCTCGACCTCGTCGTCGTCGTCTCCCGGCACGCCGGCGAGACCGGCGCGCTCCTGACCGCGCACTTCACCGGGAACTTCGGCCCCGCCGACTACGGCGGCGAGCCGGGGCGGTTCGCCCGCGCGTGCCCCAACGCCCAGCGCGCCGTCATCGAGGCGCTCCGCGAGCGTGCGCCCGACGACTACGAGGTCGGCATCGAGGCGACCCACCACGGCCCGACCGAGCCGACGGTCCCCTCGATGTTCGTCGAGCTCGGGAGCGACGAAGAGCAGTGGGGTGACCCCGAGGGAGCCCGCGCCGTCGCGGCGGCCGTTCTCGACATCGAAGGCGTCGCGCCCGACGCGGACCGCCAGCTCGTCGGCTTCGGCGGCGGCCACTACGCCCCGCGGTTCGAGCGCGTCCTCCGCGAGACCGACTGGCGCGTCGGCCACATCGCCGCCGACTGGCAGCTCAAGGCGATGGGCGCGCCCGAGAACAACCGCGACGTGCTCCGCCGGGCGTTCGAGGCCTCCGCGGCCGACCTCGCGCTGGTCGACGGCGACCGCGACGACCTCGCGGCCGCCCTCGAAGCCGAGGGGTTCCGGGTCGTCTCCGAGACGTGGGTCCGCGAGACCGCGGGCGTCCCCCTCGACCGCGTTGCCGCCCTCGAAGCCGACGTCACGACCGTCGAGGAGGGGCTCCGGTTCGGCGCGCGAATCGACGCCGACGACTACGAGGTCGTCTCGCTCCCCGACGGCCTGCTCGGCGAGGCGCAGGGCATCGACCTCGACGCCGCGCTCGACGCCGTCCGCGAGACCACCGTCGCCTTCCACACGACCGAGGGCGGCGCGCGCGCGGTGGGTCGCGCCGCCGTCGCGGGCGACGGCTACGACGAACTCGCGTCGCGGCTCTGCGACGTGCTGCGCGAGAAATACGACAGCGTGGTCCGCGAAGACGGGGCGGTCACGGCGACGGTTCGGGCGTTCGACCCCGCCGCCGCACGCGAGTTTGGCGTCCCCGAAGGGCCGGCGTTCGGCAAGCTCTCGGCCGGGCAGCCGGTCGAAATCGACGGCGAGACCGTCGCGCCCGAAGAGGTATCGAAAGAACGACTCATCGAGTTCGTCGTGTGAGCCCCGGCGGAGCGCGGCCGGCCGATTCGCCCCGTGAACCGTCCTGTGCCGCGGGCTCTCATGTCACGTTTCGGCACGAATCGGCGGCTCGTCGGACAGATGTCTGACGGAAGGGGGAAAGATAATTAGTCGTCCTCCGTAAACCGTCTCCATAAATATGGACTCTATCGTCGGCGACGCAATTGACGAGGCCGAGGCCGAGGACATGGGGGATGAGTCGGTTCAGGTCGACGACTCGACCAACATCAACCGGTCCGGGACGATGACTGACGACGAACTGAAAGCGGTTCTCAAAGACCTCCAGACCAACATCACGGTGGTCGGGTGCGGCGGTGCCGGCGGGAACACCGTCAACCGGATGCACGAGGAGGGAATCAAGGGGGCGAAGCTCGTCGCCGCTAACACCGACGTGCAGCACCTCGTGGAAATCGGTGCCGACACGAAGATTCTCATGGGCGAACAGAAGACCCAGGGTCGCGGCGCGGGCTCGCTCCCGCAGGTCGGCGAGGAAGCCGCTCTCGAATCCCAAGAGGAGATTTACGACGCCATCGAGGGCTCCGACATGGTGTTCGTCACCGCCGGGCTCGGCGGCGGCACCGGCACCGGTTCGGCCCCCGTGGTCGCCAAGGCGGCCCGCGAGTCGGGCGCGCTCACCATCGCCATCGTCACGACGCCGTTCACGGCCGAAGGCGAGGTGCGACGAACCAACGCCGAAGCCGGTCTCGAACGCCTCCGCGACGTTTCTGACACGGTCATCGTCGTCCCGAACGACCGCCTGCTCGACGCCGTGGGGAAGCTCCCGGTCCGTCAGGCGTTCAAGGTCTCCGACGAGGTGCTGATGCGCTCGGTCAAGGGTATCACCGAACTCATCACCAAGCCCGGTCTCGTCAACCTCGACTTCGCCGACGTGAAGACGGTCATGGAGCGCGGCGGCGTCGCCATGATCGGTCTCGGCGAGTCCGACTCCGAGTCCAAGGCCCAAGAGTCCGTCAAGTCTGCCCTCCGCTCGCCGCTTCTCGACGTGGACATCTCCGGCGCGAACTCCGCGCTCGTCAACGTCACCGGCGGCTCCGACATGAGCATCGAGGAGGCCGAGGGCGTCGTCGAGGAGATTTACGACCGCATCGACCCCGACGCGCGCATCATCTGGGGGACCTCCGTCGACGACGAACTCGAAGGCATGATGCGGACGATGATCGTCGTCACCGGCGTCGAGTCGCCCCAAATCTACGGCCGAAACGGCGAGGTGCAGGCGCAGGCCGAAGGCCGTCTCGAAGACATCGACTACGTCGAGTAGTCGCCGTCGTCGGCGACGCGGCCGGGAACGCGTCCACCGCTCTCGCGGTCCGGATGCCCTCCGTTCTCCTCCCCTCGCGTTCCGCGTAGTGGCGTCACTCCGCCGGATTCGGCGTTCTCACTCGCCTTCGAGACCGAATTCGGCTCGACGGTGCATCAATAGATAGAAAAAGCCCGACGCCTTAGGCCCCAGCAACATGGACGTTAAGTACGACCTGAACAGCTACGTTCGCGTGTTGAAACTCGCGAGCACCCCGTCCTGGCAGGAGTTCTCCCAGATCTCCAAAATCGCTGGCGCGGGTATCTTCCTCGTCGGACTGCTCGGTTTCATCATCTTCGCGGTCATGAGCTTCCTCCCCGGAGGGGTCTGAGATGCCCATCTTCGCGGTAAAGACCACCGCTCGTCAGGAGCAAACGGTCGCGGACATGATTGCGACGAAGGAATTCGAACAGATTCACGCCGTCCTCGCGCCCGACTCGCTCACGAGTTACGTGATGGTCGAGGCCGACGACGACGGTATTGTCACGCGCGTCCTCGAGGAGATTCCGCACGCCCGAGGTCTCGTCGAGAGCGGCGGCGCGGTCGGCACCTCCAGCATGGCCGAAGTCGAACACTTCCTCTCGCCGACGCCGGACGTGGAGGGTATCGCGGAGGGCGACATCGTCGAACTCATCGCCGGCCCGTTCAAAGGCGAGAAGGCGCGCGTCCAGCGCATCGACGAGACGAAAGACCAGGTCACCGTCGAACTGTACGAGGCGACGGTCCCGATTCCGGTCACCGTCCGCGGGGACCAGATTCGCGTCCTCGACTCCGAAGAGCGGTAAGCGTCCGCCCCGACGAGGGCTCTTTTCTCTCTCAGTTTCGGCTCGACTCACCGCGCGCGACGAGCGCCGCGTCCCCCGGCGACATCCACCCTCCCGGCGACTCCCATGTCCCCCGACAGTCACCGACGAGACCGTCTCGCGCGACCGTGTCGCGTCCCACCGCGACCTCCGACGTTTCGTCGCTCTGTCTACAGCGCGCCCTGCTCGCGGAGCGTCTCGACGACGCTGTTGAGGTCTGCGTCCGCCTCGACGGCGTCTTTCACGTCCTCGCGGATGCGGACCGCGGAGGAGTCGGCGTCGTACGCGCGGACGAACTCGGCGCGGGTGTGCTCGTCGAAGGCGTGTCGAATCGCGAAGTAGCCCTCGGGCACGATGGTCCCGCACACCTTGCACTCGTGGCGCTCGTGTTCCACCGTCTGGTGGATGACCGCGCTTTCCGCGTCTTCGAACCGACCGTCACACCCTTCGATTCCGCACTTCCACCGGGACATGTTCCCACCGACGGACGTGAGCGACAAAACCGTTTCTTCGACCGCCCGGCGTTCGACAAATAGCAACCACTAACTGGTGGCTGACCCGACCGTATCGTGTGAGCGCGACCACGACGACGCGGGTCGATATGCACGTGAAGATTCTCGACGAGCGGGTCGTCTCGCGCGCGAAAGCCCGCGGTATCGACGTGCTCGTCTACGCGCCGCACTTCGTTCGCCTGCCAGACATCCGCGCCCGCGCGGCGCGCTTTTCGGACGACGACCTGCTCGTCGTCCCCGCCCGCGAGGTGTTCACGGGGTCGTGGCGCGACCGGAAACACGTCCTCGCGGTCGGCCTCTCGGACCCCGTGCCCGACTTCATCACCCTCGACGGGGCCTTCGCCGAGTTCGACCGGCAGGACGCGGCGACGCTCGTCCCGCACCCCGAGTTCCTGACGGTGAGCCTCACCGCCGAGGACGTGGCCGCCCGCCGCGACGACATCGACGCCGTCGAGACGTACAACACGAAGTCCTTGCCGCGGGACAACCGCCGCGGGCGCGACATCGCCCGCGAGACGGGGCTGCCGGGGTTCGCGTCGTCCTACGCGCACCTCCACGGCACCGTCGGCGAGGCGTGGACCGAGTTCGACCGCGACATCGACTCCGAGGCCGACCTCGTCACCGCGCTCCGCGAGGGGGCGGAACGCCGGGTCGTCCGCCGCACAGGAGTCTCCCACGCGCTCCGCGGCGCGGCCGAGTTCGCCCACCTCGGCTACGAGAACTCGTGGGGGAAAGTCGACCGACTCCTGCTTTCGGGGATGGAGCCGACGCATCCGAGCCACATCGCCTACGACGGTCGGTTCGACGACGTGAGCGTCTACTGAGTCTCGCAAAATAGTTTTTCGAGCGCGTCCGAACGCGCCAGCATCGCGGCCGCCCCGCCCTCAGACCACCGCGGTGAACGTCGCCGCGGCGTCCGCGAGGGACACGTCGAGCGAAAAGAGGTAGTAGTGGACGCCCGCGAGGACGCCGAGTTCGGCGACCGTGACGACGACGGTCACCGCGTCGGCGTGTTTCGAACTCGTCGCCACGCCGGTCGGCAGGTCGTACTCCTGCGGCGACAGCGGGTAGAACAGCGCGATGCCGCGCTTCGAGCCGACCATGTCGAGGACGTAGTGGGTGGCGACGCCGATCCAGACGAAGTGGAGGTTGCCGAAGACGAGCGGGAACGCGAGGAATATCGCCAGCACCGGGAGGTTGTGGAGCGTCTTGCGGTGCTTGCCGAAGGCGGTGTCCACGTCGGGGAACAGCGCCCCGAGGACGACTGGCAGCGACAACTGGCCGATTTTCTGGGCGAGGAGGAACGCCGAGTCGACCGTCGGTTCGAACGACCGCGGGTCCACGGTGAGGATGACGCCGAGCCCGAGCGCCAACAGAATGGCGTTGAGCACGTGTCCCTTCTTGTTCATGGATGCAGACTGGTCTGGCGGGATACAAAGCTTTCCCACGGAACCGACCGACAGCGGCCGTGCGACCGACTCAGTCGGTCGTGGCGGACTCGATTTCTTCGCGGAGGAGCGCCAGCGCCCCGCGCGCAATCTGTTCTTTCACCTGCGTCCGCGACCCGTCGTACTCGAAGCGCTCGACGCGGGCGTACGAGTCGCCGGAGCCCCACGGCGCGGCGAAGGCGACGCCGACGAAGACGGTCCCGACCGGCTTGCCGGGGAGTCCGCCCTCCGGCCCGGCGATACCCGTCGTTGCGAGCCCCCACGTCGCGTCGGCCACGTCGCGGACGCCGGCGGCCATCCCGCGGGCGACGGGCTCGGAGACGGCGCCGTGTTCGTCGAGCGACTCCCGCGAGACCGCCAGTTCGTGGCGCTTGGCGTCGTAGGAGTAGGTGACGAGCGAGCGGTCGAAGTAGTCGCTGGAGCCGGGCACGTCGGTCAGGAGCGACCCGACGAGGCCGCCCGTACAGGACTCCGCGACCGCGACGGTGTGGTCCGCCTCGCGGAGGGCGTCGCCGACGCGGACCTCCTCGGGCGGGTCGGATGCGAACTCGCGCATACGACCGACGACGGGCGGTCGGGACAAAAAGCGGTCGGGGAGGTCACCGCCGGGGCTGGCGTCGCGGTCGGAACCGATGCGGCGGGACAAAAGTCCACCGGCGGTTCCGAGACCGAGAAGTACACAAAGCCCCGCGGTGTCGGGTCCGACATGGACATCGACGTTGAGCCGACGGAGCGACCCGACGCCGACGAAGACGACGACGCCGGCGATGACGAGCCGGCCGAAATCGAGGTGGAAGTCACCGACCCAGACGAGGTCACCTCGACCGACACCGAAGACCTCCCCGAGGGCATCGACGCCCCGGATTACGTCCTCTACGGCGGCAAGGGCGGCGTCGGAAAGACCACGATGGCCGCGGCGACGGCGCTCGCCAGCGCGGCCGACGGCACCGCGACGCTCGTCGTCTCCACGGACCCCGCGCACTCTCTGTCCGACACGCTCGGCGTGCCGGTCCCCGACAAGCCGACTCGGATCCGCGAGGAGATTCCCCTCTACGCGGCCGAAATCGACCCCGACGCGGTCATGGAAGGGCCGTTCGCCGGCGGCGACGGCTCGAGCGAGGACTTCGACGACGAGACCGACTTCGAGACCGGCGAGTACGACGACGACAACCCCTTCGCCGGCGGCGACTCGGACTCCCCGTTCGGTGGGATGGGCGGTGGAATGGGCGGCTTCGAGGACCTCCTCGGCGGCGACGGCCCGATGGGGATGGGCGGCCCGATGCCCGGCGCGGACGAGGCCGCGGCGATGCAGCAGCTCCTCGAATACATGGACGACCCGCGGTTCGACCGCGTCGTCGTCGACACCGCGCCCACGGGCCACACGCTCCGCCTGCTCGAACTCCCCGAACTGATGGACTCCATGCTCGGTCGCATCGCCCGCATGCGCCAGCGTTTCTCCGGCATGATGGACAACCTCAAGGGGATGTTCGGCGGCGGCCCCGACGACCCGCAGGCCGGGATGGCGGACCTCGACGACCTCCGCGAGCGCATCGAGCGCCTGCGCGCGGTCCTCCGCGACCCGACGCGGACCGATTTCCGTGTCGTCATGATTCCCGAGGAGATGAGCGTCGTGGAGTCGAAGCGCCTCGTCTCGCGGCTCGACGAGTTCGGCATCCCCGTCCAGACGCTCGTCGTCAACCGCGTGATGGAGTCCGTCGAGGACGTGGCCGACGTGGACCCCAAGTGGATAGAATCGCCCGACTTGGAGAACTGCGGCTTCTGTCAGCGCCGCTGGCAGGTCCAACAGGACGCGCTCCGCTCGGCGACGAACCTCTTCCGCGGCCGCGACGTGAAGCGGGTGCCGCTGCTCGCAGAACAGGTACAGGGCGAAGACGCCCTCCGGGTCGTCGCGACCTGTCTGAAGTAACGCCGAGAAGAACGCCTTCGCGGGCCGACCGCGACGGGTTCAGGGAAGCTTGCGAGCGAAGCCGTAGAGCGCGTCGCGCCACGCGTCGGGCAGGAAGCGCGCGAGGACGCCGACGCGGGCGACGGTTCCGGGCTGGTAGCGCGCCCGCGGCTTGGTCGAACTCGCGGCGTTGACGATGTCTTCTGCGACGCGCTCGGGCGGAATCGCGCCGGGACCGTCGCCGCCGAGCGCCTGCGAGTCGTCGAACAGCTTGTAGAGCTTCTCGTACGCGCCGGAGCGGTCGAGGCCGTCGGCGTCCTCTCCGTTGCCGTTGACCTCGTCGTCCACGCGGTTCGAAAACTGCGTCTCGACCGGACCGGGTTCGATGAGGACGGCGTCGATACCGTACTCCTCGACCTCGGTGCGGAGCGCGTCGGTCATCGCCTCGACGGCGAACTTCGAGCCGGCGTAGACGCCGGTGCCGGGGAAGGCGACGCGGCCGACGACGCTGGAGACGTTGACGATGGTGCCGTCGCCCTGCGAGCGCATGTGAGGCAACACGGCGCGGATGAGCCGGTGGGGGCCGTAGACGTTCACGTCGAACTGGTCGTGGACCTTCTCGGTCGGCACGTCCTCGACGGGGCCCATCTGGCCGTAGCCGGCGTTGTTGACGAGGCAGTCGATTCGGCCCTGCTCGTCGGTGATGCGGTCGACCACGCGGTCGACGTCCCCCTGGTCGGTCACGTCGAGCGTCGCGATGTTCGCGCCGCGCTCCCCCAGCGTCTCGATGTCGGCCGGGTTCCGGGCGGTGGCGTAAACCTCCCACTCCTCGTCGAGGAAGTCGAGCGCCGTCGCGCGCCCGATTCCCGAGGAGCAACCGGTGATGAGGACCGTCTTTTGATGCACGTCGGTAGGTCGAACCGCGCGCTGTTAAGTGTTCGCGGTTCGCCACGATTGGCCTCCGCTCAGTCTTCGTACTGCGCCTTCGCCTCGTCGGCGTAGGCGTCGGCCAACCGAGTCGGTTCGGGGAGCTTGTACTGCCCCGAGAGCCGGGAGACGAGGTCGACGGTCGTGGCCGCAGAGAGGCGGTGGCCGGGGCTGACGTACAGCGGGTTCACGATGGGCCGCGAGTCGTACTGCCGCGACTGGAAGGCGTAGCCGATGGTCGTCTCGGGGCCGGCGGGGTGGCCGCCGACGGGGTCGACCGAGTCGTCGGCGCGAATCGGCGTTCGCCAGCCCTCCGGCCGGCCGTCCACGTCTTCGTCCGGCGTCCCGCAGAGGAGAGACTTGGCGACGCCGATGCTCGGCGCGTCGCAGACGACGCCGAGGTGGGTGGCGAGGCCGGCCTGTCGGAAGTGGATTCGCCCCGACCCGTCGAAGACGAGCAGGTCTGGGTCGCAGTCGAGTTCGGCGAGTGCGTCGAGGATGGGGCCGCCCTCGCGGAACGAGAGCAGGCCGGGGATGTAGGGCAAATCGAGGTCGGAGACGGCGTGGACGCGCTCGACCACCTCGCCGCCGCGGAGGACGACGACGGCGCTCAGCGCGCGGTCGTCCAGAAACGACTGGTCGATGCCGGCGACGAGCGGCGGTGGCGAGTCGGCGTCACCGCCGGGTACTATCGCGTCCGTGAGCGTCTCGTTTTCCGTCTCCGGGGTGGCGAGCGAGACGCGCGTCGGGTCGAACGGGAGGTCGTCCTCGAAGACGGCGGCCTCGGCGACGCGGCGCTGGAGCGACTCCATCTCGTCGCGCGAGAGGCCGGGGCGCGGCGCGAGTTCGGGGCGGGCCGGACGCATCTCAGAACCGGCCGCGGCCGGGGCCGCCGGGACCGCCGGGACCGCCGGGACCGCCGGGACCGCCGGGACCGCGCCCGCCGAGCGAGAGCTGCGAGGGGACCTTCCGTTGGCCCTTCACCCGCTGGCCGTAGGCGAGGCCGATGACGAGACCGATGAGGTGCGCGAAGTGGGCGATGCCGTCGGCGCTCTGGCTGACGAAGAAGAACACCGAGATGCCGGCGAACCCGAGCGTGAACAGCCACAGCGGCACCGGGATGATGAAGTACAGGTAAATCTTCAGCCCCGGGTTGAGGACCGTCAGGACGCCGAGGACGGCCATGATGGCACCGCTCGCGCCGACGACGGCGCTCACGCTTCCCGGCGACAGGAGCATCGACGAGCCGACCTGCGCGAGTCCGGCGAGCATCCCGCTGACGAGGAACAGCGCCGCGAACTTCCGCGACCCGACGTAGCGCTCCACCAGCGGGCCGAAGAAGAACAGCACGATGGAGTTGCCGACGATGTGGTAGAAGCCGCCGTGGGCGAATATCGAGGTGACCCACGTCCAGACGTACTCGGGGTGAATGCTCGTGAGGTAGAACGCGTTAATCGAGAGGGAGGGGAGGCCGAGGAACTGCTCCAAGACGAGCTGGGCGAAGAACGTGAGCCACATCAGCGCGAGGAACAGGTACGTGACGTTCCCGCGGAAGTAGCCGAGCACGCCGCTGGCGCCCGTGAGCGAACTCAACAGTCCGCCGCTGCGGCCGCCTTCGTTGTTTACGGAATCGTCGAAAGAGCTATCGAAGACGCCAGCGGGGTCGTCCCAGTCGGAGAGCCCCGCGCAATCGTGGTTCTCGGGGAGGCGGTGTTCGGAACAGAACGTCCCGCCACACCGTGAACAGCGGTACGGCAGACTCTCGTCCTTGCCGCACACGTCGCAGATAGGCATTACCAACGCCTTACAGCGGCGAGATAAAAAGGGGTTCCCTCATGGATGTGGAGTGTGAACATACAGCGAACGAGTGATAGATTCAGGTGTTTCGTCGCTTCGGTCGGTGGGTCGCCCCATCTGTCAGAGGCGGCCGCGTGGCTGTCGTCGGCGTAGACATCGTGTCGCGCTCGGCGGTCGTTGCGCGGGAAATTCGGGGTTACGCGTCTTCGGAGGACGCTTCCTCGGCGTCTTCGTCCGCCTCGTCGGCGGGCGTGAAGTTCGTGGGGACGACGGTCGGGTGCTGAAGCCCGAGACGGGGTTGCTTGGCTGCCATACTCGTCTCGACGTACCCGGCACAGGAACTAAAGATTACCCATGTGCATAATTTATCGGTCGATGCGCCGGCGATAACTGTCGGGTATCCGCGTCGCCGACACTGGTCGGTTTCCGTCGGACGCGTCTCGGGAGTCGACGCCGCGACCGGCGGCAACGCTCTCGCTCGACGGCGGTGTCGAAAAAAGCGCGCGGTGGAGTCGCTTACGCGAAGTTCTCTTCGTAGAGGTCCATCGCGTGTTCGATGGCGTCCTTTGCGGCCTGCTTGTCCTCCCAGCCCAGCGTCTCGACTTCCTTGCCGGCCTCGAGGTTCTTGTAGGTCGCGAAGAACTCGTCAATCTCGTCGAGCGTCTGCTGCGGGATGTCTTCGAGGTCCTCGATGTGGTCGTAGCGGGGGTCCTCGATGGGGACGGCGATGACCTTGTCGTCCTGCTCGCCGTCGTCGTCCATCTTCATGAGCGCGACCGGGCGGGCCTCGATGACGCAGCCGGGGAACGTCTGGTCCTCGACGAGGACGAGCACGTCGAAGGGGTCCTCGTCGTCGTAGTACGTCTGCGGGATGAAGCCGTAGTCCGACGGGTAGTGGACGTTGGAGTGGAGCACGCGGTCGAGGACGACGCCGGGGATGTCCTTGTCGTACTCGTACTTGTTGCGCTCGCCTTTGAGACACTCGACAACTGCGTAGATTTCGTCCGGCGCGTCGGGGCCGGTCTCCATGTCTTCCCAGAGGTTCACCATACCGAACCCATCCTCGATGCGGGCAAAAGTCCTTTCGGGATTGGTCTCGTATCGCTGTCATCCGGGTTCCGTCGGCCGCTTCGAACCCCTCTACATGTAGAGGTATTCCTCACAGAATCCCACGACGCTACCCCTATGCGTCTGAGATATTCCCCGGGTATGCCCGCTCGGCGACTCTCCGTCGTCTTCGCTTTATCGCCGTGACCCGACTCTGTGCAATACCCGGCACTCGTGTGCGCTCCGCCCCAATTTCTTTGAATAATGGGCCTCCGTATGACGGCGAAACAGACTGCTCGTTGACAAAGTTTAAATAGGAAGGTGACATTTCCATATGCATGTCAGAGGCACAAACAATTGGCAACAAATCCGGTGCGGCTCGGGACCTCACCGCGTTCCAACAGAATATCCTCGTCATTCTCGCCGAGGAACCGATGTACGGCCTGGCTATCAAGCGTCACCTCGAATCGTACTACGACACCGAGGTCAACCACGGGCGTCTGTACCCCAACCTCGACGACCTCGTCGAGATGGGGCTGGTCGAAAAGAGCGAACTCGACAAGCGGACGAACCAGTACGAACTGACCGACGACGGCCTCCAGGCGGTCCTCGACCGCTTCGACTGGATGCTCTCGAAGTTCGTCACCGACGACGAGCGCGCCGAGATGGTCTCGGAGCTCGTCGAAGCCAAGCTGTAATCGGCCGAACACACCGCACGAACCGCGGGGTTCGCTCAGTTGTATTCGGGCACTTCGGCGTCTGCGGCGTCGAAGAGCAACTCGAGCGACTCCGGCAACAACGACCGCTGTTCCGCGGTCGTCCACGCATTGCGTGGATAATATTCTTCGACGAACTCGCGCACTTCGGGAGCGCCGGCCGTCTCGATTCGTCGGACGTAGTGGTTTCCGAGGAAGTCCGCGAACGCCCGCGCGTTCGCCGCGTGGTCCGCGCCGTGTTCCTCGTCGACGGTCGCGACGCACGCCGCGTTGTGCTCTTCGACCGCGCTCCACTCGTGGTCCTCACCAGTCCCCGACAGTGCACGTTCGATTCCGCGGTCGACGTCGTCTATCTCCGCCGGGTCGACGATTCCGTCGTCGTCGACCCACTCGTCGGGGTGGAGCACCAACACGTCGTCTTCCTCGCGGTGTCGCGCGCGGAACTCGTGTTCGCTCACGAGTTCGTCGCGGACGGACCGGTACGTCGCCGCCTCGTCGGGGTCCACGGCGTCGCGGGCCAGCCGCGTCAGCCGTTCTGCTTCAGAGAGCACGTCTTCGGGGAGTTCTGACTCAGGCATCGTCGAGGGCCTCGTTGGCTAGGGAGTCGGCGCGGTCGTTTATCTCTCGCGGTACGTGCTCCAGCGACCAGCGGTCGAACGTCGACAGGTGCTCTCGGGCCTTCACGCGGCGCTCTCTCAGACCGGGGTCGTTGGTCTTCCACTCGCCGCGGACCTGCTTGACGACCAGTTGGGAGTCGCCGCGCACGTCGACCTCGTCGTACCCGTACTCCTCGGCGACCGACAGCGCCTCCACGAGCGCCTCGTACTCCGCGCGGTTGTTGGTCGTCTCGCCGATTCGCTTCGAGCCCTCGGCGACGATACCGTTGCTGGTCACGATAGCCCACCCGATGGCCGCGGGGCCGGGGTTCCCGCGGCTCGCGCCGTCGAAGTAGACGTGCGCGCGGCCGCCTTTCGGCTGGATGAGCGCGAGCAGGTCCGTCGGCCTCGACCCCTGTACGACGACTTTCCCGTCGTAGGCGACGGCGCTGGCGTCGCCGCGTTCGGCGCGCCACCGCTCGTGGTCGGTGTTTCCGGGCGAGACGGACACGCCCGCGGCTTCGAGTCGTCCTCGGGCTTCGTCGGGGTCGCACTCGACGGTCGGCATACCGTCACCTCACCGGTGATTCGGTAAAGGCGCTCCGTTCGTCGCTGCGGGCACGACGACACTCCGACGAACCCCGCCAAAGGTTGAAGTGCAAGGAAATAGACAATATATAAATGCGATGAAACGGCCTACCCGCCAGCGGGAGCGTGAGCACGACCGGACTCGATGGGGAGACGAGTCACAGGACGACGAGACATCAGAAGAGGAGTTGGACCTCGACGACCTCGACCCCGAGGAGGTCGTTCGGACCGGCGACGGCGAATTGATTCACGAAGAGACCGGCATCATCATCGAAGAAGAGCGCATCGACCCCGGCCCGGAGTGGCGGGCGTTCAACCACTCCGAGCGGCAGTCCAAGTCTCGCGTGGGCGCGCCGACCACGCAGACGATGCACGACAAGGGGCTGACGACGACCATCGACTGGAAGGACAAAGACGCCTACGGCCGCTCTATCTCCTCGAAGAAGCGGTCGCAGATGCACCGCCTGCGCAAGTGGCAAGAGCGCATCCGGACCAAGGACGCCGGCGAGCGTAACCTCCAGTTCGCCCTCAGCGAAATCGACCGCATGGCCTCGGCGCTCGGCGTCCCGCGGTCGGTCCGCGAGGTCGCTTCGGTCATCTACCGCCGCGCGCTCAGCGAGGACCTGATTCGCGGGCGCTCCATCGAGGGCGTCGCCACCTCGGCGCTCTACGCCGCCTGTCGGAAGGAGGGCATTCCTCGTTCCCTCGAAGAGATTTCCGAGGTGTCTCGCGTCGAGCGCAAGGAAATCGGGCGCACGTACCGCTACATCTCCCAGGAGCTCGGCCTAGAGATGCGGCCGGTGGACCCGAAGAAGTACGTCCCGCGGTTTTCGTCCGAACTCGACCTCTCGAAGGAGGTCCAGTCGAAGGCGAACGAGATTATCGAGACGACCGCGGAACAGGGGCTTCTCTCCGGGAAGTCGCCGACCGGCTTCGCCGCCGCCGCAATCTACGCCGCCTCGCTTCTCTGCAACGAGAAGAAGACCCAGCGCGAGGTCGCCGAGGTCGCGCAGGTGACGGAAGTCACCATCCGGAACCGCTACCAAGAGCAGATCGAAGCGATGGGCATCCACACCTGAGCCCCGCCCGCGCGAGTCGCATCCCTTTCTGACCCCGGACGCGTCGCCGAAGGTTCATACCCGCGGGCGACCCACGTCCGGTGAATGCGGCTCGACGAGTACATGGACATCGAGCGGGACGAGCGCGCCGAGCGGCGGCGACTCGCCGAGGAGAAGTCCTACGGCATCCTCGACCACCTCGAGACGTTCCAAGACCGGTTCGAGGAGACGGTGCAGGGAGACTCGCTGTACGGCGGCGTCTCCCCGTCTATCTTCGTCGGGCGGTCGAACTACCCGAACGTCTCGACGGGCATCCTCTCGCCGGTCGGCCACGACGAGGACGCGGCGTCGTTCGAGACGAGCGCCGCGTGGTACGACGAGGGCGTGAGCATCGACGACGTGTTCCAGCGGCGCACCTCGCTTTTGAACTCAAATCGCGGGACGAAGGTGACGAACGTCGCCGACTCGTGGGACGGCTTCCTCGGGACGCAACGCGAGGTCGCCATCGCCGACCGCCCCGTGACGGTCGAAATCGGCCTCGACGGGAAGCCGTCGCTCGACCTCGACGCCAGCGCCGACGACGTGGCGACCCCCGTCGGCCCGCGGGCCCGCGCCCGCTCCGCCGACCTCGCGGAGAACCCCCACGTTCCCAAACTGGTGAAAAAGACGCTCGAAGACGACGACTGGAACGCCGAGGGCGCGATGACGTACCTCTACCGCCGCGGGTTCGACGTGTACGACATCAACACCATCCTCTCTGCGGGCGCGCTCGGCCAGACCGAACAGCGCCGACTCGTCCCGACGCGGTGGTCCATCACCGCCGTCGACGACACGCTCGGCCAGTATCTCCGCGGACAGGTCAAACACGCTGACAGCGTCGACGGCGTCGAAATCTACCGCAACGAGTTCATCGGCAACGCCTTCTGGGTCATCCTCGCACCGGGGCGCTGGGAGTTCGAACTGATAGAGCTGAAAGCCCCGGGGAGCGTCTGGAACCCCGACCCCGAGGCCGGGATGTACCTCGCGGCAGACCGCGAGGGCTACGAGGGCCGGACCGGCTACGTGAACGAGACGGCCGGCGCGTACCACGCCTCCCGACTCGGCGTTCTCGAACACCTCCAGGAGCGCGGCCGACAGGCGAAGGCGCTCGTCATCAGGCACGTCTCCGACGACTACTGGGGACCCGTCGGCGTCTGGCAGATACGCGAGTCCATCCGCCACGCCTTCGAAGGCGAGACGGCCGACGCCGAGACGTTCGGCGACGCCGTCCGCGACGTGACGGAGTACCTCCCCGTCTCGCTCGCGGACCTCCGGCGGAAGTCCACGATGGCCGCCGGCCTCCAGACCGACATCTTCGACTTCACGTGAGCAACGTATTTTGACAGTCGGATAATACGTTCCTGCATGGTCCCGTTACAGGTACCCGGCGGTCCCGAACTGCTCATCATCATCCTCATCTACGGCATCTTCGCGCTCCTCCCCGTGGTCGCGGCGCTCGTCGCGCTCTACCTGCTGTACAAGATTCGAAGCGACGTCAAGCGCATCGCGGACGCGGTCGACGCGCGAGACGGGTTATAACTCGAGACGGCTGGGTACGCTCGGTGACCTCGATTATGCCTCGGCCGCGTCGAGGTTGGCGAGCGCCTGTTCGACGAGTTCGCCCGTGTCGGCGATGATGTCTGCCATCTCGTCGTTGTCGGGCGCGATACCGATGAGCCGGGCGACGCGCATGATGCTCAGGTGGTAGACGACCTGCTTGCCCGGTTCCTCCTCCCAGATGACCACGTTGCACGGGAAGAGCCCGCCCATCTTCTTGTCGGTGGCGTCGAGCGCGCGGTCCGCCATGTTCGGGTTACACGCGCCGAGGACGTAGTAGGGGTCGCGGCCGGCGTCGACCTTCTCGTTGAGCATCTCGGAGGGCGAAAATTCGGTGGCGACACCGAACCCGGCGTCGGTGAAGGCCTCGCGGACGCGCTCGATTGCGGCCTCGTGTTCCATTTCGAGGACGACGCGCTCCTCGCCGATGTCTTCCGGTTTGATGGCGCTGGGGTCGATTGGGAGTGCCATGACCCACCGTTGACTCCCCGTCGGGGAAAAGGTATGGTAGTGTGCTTGACCTACACGAGCGAGTCGTCGCCTTCCCACGACGCGGCGTCGTCGAGCACGGATTCGACGAACGACGCCTTCGCGTTCGTGTATCGACTCCGGCCGTCCGGGTGCGCCTCGGCGAGCCTGCGCTTGTGTCGCTCGTACTCGGCCGCGAGGTCGCCGTCTGCGCGAAGGACGTCGCGGAAGGTGACCTGCTCGCGGTGGCAGTCGCTCCCGGCTTCAGTCACGGAGAGATAGTGCGTCCGTCGCTCGGGCGGGCCGCGGACGAAAAACCGGCGGTCGGGAACGTCGTCGTCGGGTCGTTCTTCGTAGCCCGCGGCTTCGAGCGCCCGCGCAACGTCGCCGGCGTCGTCGAGGTCGGAGACGAGGACGAGCAGGTCGAGGATGGGCTTTGCGGCTAATCCCGGAACTGCGGTGCTTCCGACGTGTTCGAACCGGACGCCGTTCTCGTCGGCGGCACAGAGTCGTGGTCGCAGGCGCTCGACCTCGCGCTCGTACGCCTCGCGCCAGCGCGAGGCGTGCGCGACGAGTTCCACGGTGCCGCGGGCGAGGCCGAGCGACGGATACGGCTCGTCGTCGTCGGCCGCGGACCCGTCCTTGCGGTCGTCGCCGTCGCTCATAGCGGAATCGGGAGCCACTGGAGCGCCGAAGCGACCTGCTCGGGCGGCAACAGCGGCGGGTGGAGCACGAGCCAGTCCAAGAGGATGAGCCCGCCGCCGTGGGCGACGATGGAGGGCAGAATCGAGTCGCTCTCGTAGTCGACGAGGCCGAACAGCACGTCCGTCGGTGCCGACAGGAGAATCTCTATCGGGGGCTTACCGACGTGGTGAAACGCGTAGAGCACCGGGCTGATGAGCGCGCTCTTCCGGCCGATTTCGCGGACGCCGACGCAGAGCAGGCCGCGGTAGTACGTCTCGGCCGCGACGACGACGAGCAACTGCTGGGCCGCGTGCGGGAGGAAGTCGGCGAGGGCGGTCGAGGTGTGCCACATCGGATAGTAGGCCCGAATCGACGGGAGGCTCGACCCGACGAGGTAAAACGGGAGAACGAACAGCGCGAGGAGAACCGTGTTGCGGAGCGCCGCCCGGTCGACGTTCCAGCCGAGGTTGCGACCGTGGGCGAGCGCGAGCGCTCCGGGTACGAGGATGAACAGGAGGGCGTCGTGGACCGCGCGGTAGGTGAGGTCGCCGGCGGGAAGCGGCCAGAGACTCCACGCGGCCCCGACGATGCCCCCGACGATGAGGGCGCGGTAGAGCCACGGGAGGCGGGCGAGCCGGCGGCGCAACACCGTTATTCCGTCTGAACGGGGTCGCGGCCGACGATGTCGAGCACGTCGTCGACGAAGGTCTGTCGCGTCTCGAAGTAGGTCTCGTCGGCCTCGGCGAGCACGTCTTCGAGGCTCTGGGGACCGTCGGGCGTGCGGAGGACCGCGTCGCCTTCTTTGTTCAGGATGCTGCTCTTTTCTTGCGGCCACGTCAGTCGGGAGGCGACGCGCGCGAGAGGCGCACCTTCGACGGACGCGCCCGTACCGAGTTCGACGGCGGGTGCCTCGTCTGCTTCCTCGTCAGCCATGCGCGAGGGTTAGCCACCGCGCATGATAATCCCTTCGAGATTCGCATGCGACCGTGACGCACTCGCGGCGCGGCGAACGAGCCGCCGCACGGATATCGACAGCCCGCGACGTGTCGAGAAACAGACAATCGTCTGACGCATCGTTTTAGGGGCTGCTTTCGTAGTCGGGGCCATGACCAGTCTTTCGGAGGCGTACCACGGCGGCCGGGGCGGGCCGAGTCTCCGACGGCTGTCCCTGGGCTTCGGGGGGTTCCTCCTCGGCGTGTTGCTCGTCGTCGCGGGCATCGTCGTCGCGACCACCGACGTGTACACGTCTGGTGGAGCGACCCTCGGCGAAGCGCGCGAACTCGGGGGCATCCTCGGAGGCATCGGCGTCCCCGCCGTCTTCCTCGGCGTCCTCGCGGTCCTCCCCGCGAGCCGTCGAACCCGCGCCGCGTCGCTCATCGGAGCGAGCATCGCCGTTCTCGGCGTCGCGCTCTTCTCGCACGCGTACCCCTGTCAGTGGACCGGCGCGACCTGCGGGGCCGGGCTCACCGATCTCACCCTCGAAACCGTCGCCGTCTACTTCTTCGGCACGCTCACGACGTTCTGGTGTCTGTTCGTCGGCGTCGCCAACTTCAAGACGCGGAACGACCCCGGCGGCACGGCCACGGTTCAGGTGACGAAGAAGGGAGAAACCCGCGTCGTCGAAGTCGAGAAGTCCGGCGGCGGACTCGGCGGCATCGGTTTCCTCGGCGGCACGCCCGACGGTGACGTCCAGACGCAGACGAACCAGTCGACCGCCGGAGCCAACCCGAACGCCGGCGCGACCGACGGCGGCGCGTCGACGCAGGACATCACCCCGCTTGACGTCGAACCATCGGCCTCGGCCTCGACGTCGTCGGACGGGTCGAACGCCCCCGCCCCCGACGCCTCGTCGACGGGCCGGTCCGGCGTCGACACCGTCCAGTCGGCGGAATCGGAGCGCTCGCCGGCGGGCGCGGCCGACCACCCCGCCGCGGACCGCCCGGCGAACGCTACGGTCGGCGACCGCTACTGCGGCAACTGCACGTACTTCGAGTACGTCCGCACCTCCGACGGACTCAAGCCCTACTGTGCGGCCCACGACGAGATGATGCGGGACATGGAAGCCTGCGACGAGTGGTTCCCGCGCCGCCGCGAGTAGTCCCGCCGCCGAACCCGGACGACCCCCGCCGCCGAACCCGGACGACCCGACGACTGCGTACCGCTTACTGTTCTCCGCCGTCCAATCTCGCTTCCACGTCGCGCCAGTGGCTCCCGCACCAGAACACCTGCCCGCAGTCGCGACACCGCCACAGCGCCGTCTCCTTCGGGTCGGGCGCGTAGTCGGGGACCGGTTCGTCGCGGCCGACGGCCTCCACGCGGCCGTTACAGGCGCCGCACCGCGACGGCTCCTCGTCCAGCGAAACCGCGAAGCCGACCGATTCGAGTTCGCGGAGTTGCGCGATTGGTTCCCGTTCGGCGAGGAGGACGCTCCGGGAGGCTCGCTCGGCCAGTCGCACGTCGCGTGTGAGAAGAACACGCCTCTCGGCGTCCGCTCGTGCGAGCAGGCTGTCGTCGCCGGGGTCGGTTCGGGGGTCGCGGTTACCTTCAGAATCACCCGCCTCGTCCTCGCTGTCGAGCGCATATTCGGCGTCGTAGCCGCACATCCGCAGGTAGGTGGCGAGTTTGCCGAGCATCACGTCCAAGAGGAGCGCGGTGTCGCCGGGTGCCGCCCTATCGACGCCCGAGGCGACCGTGCCGGGGTGGTCTGACCCGATGTCGTCGGTCACTCGAGGAAGTCGGACAGTCCCTCGACCGACCGCGCGTTCAACACGTCCGCGGTCTCGACCCAGCCGCGGCGGGCCGTGTGGACCCCGTAGCGGGCGTGGTCGAGTTCGGCCGGTCGGTGGGCGTCGGTGTCGATGACGACCGTTGCACCCGCCTCGACGGCGATTTTGAGCGCCTCGCCGTTCAGGTCGAGGCGGTACGGGCTGGCGTTGAGTTCGAGCGCGACTCCGTTTTCGACGGCGGCCTCGGCGAGTCGCTCGTAGTCGAGGGGCAGGCCGGGGCGCTGATTGATGAGCCGGCCGGTCGGGTGGCCGAGAATGTCCACCCCGGGGTGCTCCATCGCGGTGACGAGCCGTTCGGTGGCCGTCTCGCGGTCCTGGTCGAGCGCGCTGTGGGGCGAGGCGACCACTACGTCGAGTTGGTCAAGCACGTCGTCGGCGACGGAGATGCCGCCCTCGGCGTCGATGTTGGCCTCGACGCCGGTGAACACCGCGATGTCGGCGTCGTCGGCGACGGCACGGACCTCGTCAATCTGGTCGAGCAGGTCGTCGTCCTCGACGCCGACGCCGCCGACCATGCCGGGGCCGGTGGCGTGGTCGGTGACGGCGTGGTAGTCGTACCCGCGTTCCTCGGCGGCCGCGACCATCTCCGCGACCGTGTTGTCGCCGTCGGACCAGTCGGTGTGGGTGTGGAGGTCGCCGCGGAGGTCGCCCTCCGCGACGAGGTCGGGCAGGTCGCCGTCGGCGGCGCGCTCGATTTCGCCGGTGTCCTCGCGCATCTCCGGCGGGACGAGCGGGAGGTCGAGCGCGGCGTACATCGACTCCTCGGTGTCGCCGGCGACGCGGGCTCCGGCCCGCGGGCCGTCATCGGAGTCGTCCACGTCGGAGATGTCGAACATCCCGTACTCGTTCATCTTGAGGCCGCGGTCGATGGCGATGTTGCGGAGGTGGACGTTGTGGTCCTTGCTCCCGGTGAAATACTGGAGCGCCGCGCCGTACTCCGCGGGGTCGACGACGCGGAGGTCGACCCGCATCCCGTTCACCCGGACGCTCGCCTTCTGCTCGCCCGCCTCGATGGTGTCGCCGACGAGGTCCCACGCGAGGAAGCGGTCGATGACCGCCTCGGCGTCGGCGCTCTCAGCGAGCACGTCGATGTCGCCGACCGTCTCGCGCCACCGCCGCATCGACCCCGCGGGTTCGACCCTCCCGACGGCGTCGTGGCCGCCGAGGTACGCGAGCAGGTCGTCGGCGACGGGTCGCGCCTTCCCCAGCAGTTCGCGGCCGGTCGCTTCGCGGGCGAACTCGATGCCGTCGAGGATGTTCGCCTCGGTCTTCGCGCCGAACCCCTTGACCTCCTGTATCTTGCCGTCGCGGGCGGCCGCTTCGAGGTCGTCGAGGTCGGCGACGCCGAGTGCCTCGTACAGTTTGCCGACCGTCTTCGGGCCGACGCCCTCGACGCTCGTCAGCCCAGCCATGTCAACCGGGAGGTCCGCGCGGAGCTCCTCCAATTCCTCGATGCGGCCCGTCTCGACGTACTCGACGATTTTCGAGGCGATGGCGTCGCCGACGCGGTCTATCTCTTGGACCGCGTCTTCGCCCTCCGCGGCGAGTTCCTCGACGGGCTTCGGATGCTCGCGGACGTTCTCGGCGGCGCGGCGGTAGCTCGACGGCTTGTAGGCCACGTCCTTCGCCTCCAGCAGGTCGGCGAACTCCTCCAGCAGGCTCGCTATCTCGTCGTTTCGGCTCATCGGCCGCCCCGTTTGCCCTTGCCGCCGTCGCGGCCCAGCGCCTTCTTCAGGAAGTTCATCCAGCGCTTCTGGTCCGCGGCGTTCTGGAGGGTCTCTTCCTGTTCGAGGTCGACCGGCCGAAGCTGTTCGAGGGCGTTCAGCGCCCGGTCGATGCCGACGATGTCCTCGACCAGCCGCCGACCCTCGTCGTAGCTCACCTCGTTGTCCTCGATTCGCTGGAGCCGTTCGAGGCGCTCGCGGCGGAGGTTCCGCTTCGCCTGGTCGACGCGCTCCCGCTCGCCCGACGGAATGGTGTCGCGGCGCTTTATCTCGAAGACGAACTCTCTGAGGTCTATCTCCTCGCCTTGGACCTCGATGCGGTCGGGAATCTGCGTGCCGACGGTCGCACCCTCCCGATTGACGCGCTCCAAGAGCTGTTTACGCTCGAACTCCTTCACGTCCGGTCGTTGTCCCGCGCGGCACTTCGCTCCTTCGCCCGACCCGGCGTAACCCCCACGGCAAACTGAGCGTCCGGCGGAGAAACAGGTCCGAAACCCCCGAATAACGGTTATTCTCTCGGCCGTCGTACTCTCTGCTGGACCATGTCAATTGACACCAAATCACACAGTAGTAACGACGCTCCGGACGCCGCCGCGGACTCGTCGACCACGTTCGGTCAGGCTCGGCTGTACGCCTTTTACTTGCTCGCGGTCGTGACGCTGGGGATGGCGGCAGTCTTCATCAGCGAACTGCTTTCGTTCGCCATCGTCGGCTGGGGTGCGGGTGGCGACGTGCTCGCCGAACACCGCCTGCACCTGATGGTCATCGCGGCGAACGTCTGGATAATCATCCTCGGCGTGGCGAGCCAACTGTACCGCCCGCTGAAGCGGGTCGCGCTCATGCAGGTCGCCTTCGCCGTGACGACGCTCGTCCTCGTCGGCACTATCGTCGGCGGCGGGCCGGTCGAGGAGGTCGTTCCCTTCTTCGTGCTCACCGGCCTGATGGGACTGTTCCACCCCGCGGGACGGGACGTCATCTCGGTCGGCGACGACTACAGTCCGGCGCTCCTCGGCCTCGTCGCGGTCGCGGCGCTCCCGGTGCTCGCGTTCGCAGTCAACCAGTTCGGTCTGCAAGCGACCGGCGACATTCACGCCGTCGCCGGCCACTACATGGAGATGACGACGATGGCAATCGGACTCCTCTTGCTCGGTCTCGTCGCGGCCGCGGGCGCGCCCGGACACCGCTTCGTCGCGTGGCTGACCGGCGGCCTCGCCGTCTACTTCGGCGCGGTCTCACTCGTCTTCCCGACGCAGGTGTCCAGCGTGGGGACGATGTGGGCCGTCGCGCTCGTCGTGTGGGGGCTGGCGTTCGTCGTCGCGAGCGAACTTCGGGTCAGCGGCCGGACCGCTGTCGCTCAGGAGCGCCCGTTCTCGATGCCCGGACAGCCGCGGGTCTAGGCTGCGCGGACGTCCCGCACGCGCGCTGTCCGGCCGGTCGAGATAGCCTGATTCGAGTTTGACACGTCGTCGGCGGTGTTAGCGCCCCGTCTCGCCCGGTGAGATTCGCCGCTTTCTCCGACAGCGGCTCCGTATCCGTCGTCTCTCGTCGCAAACTCCGGCGGAGAGACGAACCTTCTTATGGTTCTCTTGGATACCGTGAGGTATGGGTTTGTTCGACCGACTCCGCGGCAAAGACCACCCCCGCGTCGCCTTCATCGGCATCGACGGGGTTCCGTTCACTCTCCTCTCTGAGCACCCCGACGAGTTCCCCAACTTCGCGGCGCTGGCCGACGCGGGCTCGGCGGGCGACATCGACAGCATCGTCCCGCCCGAGTCCTCGGCGTGTTGGCCGGCGCTCACGACCGGCGTCAACCCCGGCGAGACCGGCGTCTACGGCTTCCAGGACCGTGAGGTCGGCTCCTACGACACCTACGTCCCGATGGGTCGGGACGTGCAGGCCACCCGCGTCTGGGACCGCGTCACCGACGCCGGCCGCAAGGCCACCGTGATGAACGTCCCCGTGACGTTCCCGCCCCAGCGCAACGTCCAGCGCATGGTCTCGGGCTTCCTTTCGCCCGGCGTCGACAAGGCCGCCTACCCCGACGACTTCCGCGACGCGCTCTCCGAGATGAACTACAAGATCGACGTGAACGCGAAGCTCGGTCACGACGAGGACAAGACCGCGTTCATGGAGGACGCCCGCAAGACGCTCGACCGGCGCTACGAGGCGTTCGAGCGCTACATCGATCAGGACGACTGGGACCTCTTTTTCGGCGTCTTCATGACGACCGACCGCGTCAACCACTTCCTGTTCAAGGACTACGAGCGCGACGGGAAGAACAAGGACGCCTTCATGGAGTTCTACCGCACCGTCGACGACTACCTCGGCCGCATCCGCGACGCCCTCCCCGAGGACGTGACGCTCATCGTCGCGTCCGACCACGGCTTTACCTCCCTCGACTACGAGGTCCACTGCAACACGTGGCTCGAGGAGAACGGCTGGCTCTCCTACGAGGACGACGACCACGACTCGCTTTCGGACATCGACGAGGACTCGAAGGCGTACTCGCTCATCCCCGGTCGGTTCTTCATCAACCTCGAAGGGCGCGAGCCCCGCGGATCGGTCCCGCAGTCGGAGTACGAGGACGTCCGCGACGAGCTCAAGGCCGAACTCGAAGCCCTCGAAGGCCCCGACGGCAACAAGGTCGCAGACCGCGTCGTCGTCAAGGAAGACGCCTTCCGCGGCGACCACGACGACATCGCCCCCGACCTCGTCGTCATCCCGAACCACGGCTTCGACCTGAAGTCCGGGTTCAAAGGCCACGACGACGTGTTCGGCGTCGGCCCCCGCAACGGCATGCACTCGTTCGACAACGCGACGCTCTACGTCGACGACCCCGGTGCGGTCATCGAGGACGCCGACCTCTACGACATCGCGCCGACCATCCTCGACCTCATGGACATCGAGTACAGCCGCACTGAACTCGACGGCGCGAGCCTCATTCAGCAGTAAGCGACCGCTTCGGCTTCCGGTTCCGTTTTTCGCAGTCGCGTCCGCCCGCGCGAGCGCCGCGTGACGCCCCCAGTCCCCTGAGGAGACGCCCGCGACGACTTACTGCCGGACCGCGCTCCACACGTCCCGGTCGAGACGGTCGGCGTGGGCCAGTCGCACCTCCCGCGCCTCGGCGGCCGTGACCGTCTCGCGGTCGGCTACCTCGTGCGACACAGGGCTGTACGCGTCCACATCGAACCCCATCCGGTCGAGGTACGACCGCACCGCCTCGGAGTCGAGGCCGTCCTCGATGGCGGCGTCGACGTAGCCGAGAACCGCGTCGAACTCGGGGAGGACGACCCGGTCGTCCGTCACGCGCCCCCTGTCACCCTCGATTCTGAGTTCCGCGTCGTCGAGGCGGTTCACCACGTCCGCGACGCTGTTCGCCAGCCTGAGTACGTCGCTCGGGAGTGCGCAGTCCGGCGAGCGCCACTCGACCGTGCCGAACTCGGCTCTGAGTTGCACCGGCGTCCAGACCGCGCTCTCCGGGTCGAAGTTCGCCTCGATGGTCGCCCGGTCGACGCCCTCCTCCTCGGCGCGCACGACGAACTCCTCGAACCGGCGTTCGAGGCGGCGCGACCACTCCCGCGTGTCGTCGGCGTAGCGCCACAGCCGGCCTTGGTGGGGCACGTCGTCGTAGGCCATCCGACGGTACAGCTTCGACCGTGCGCCCGCCGCCAACCGCCGCCCGTCGTAGTACGGCGAGGAGTTCACCAGCGCCAGCGCGGGGTCCAGCGCCACGAGCGCGTTGTACTGGTCGATTTCGCGGCCGGGGCGCTGTTCGACGTGGACGTGCGTCCCCACGCAGTGTCGCGCGTACTGGAAGTTCGACCCGATGACGCGGTTCTGGATGCGGGTTCGGTCGCTCTGACGCTCCGTCACCGTCTCGGTGCTAATCGGCGTGGCGAGCGGGACGAGTCGCTTTCCGACTTCCTCCGCCCGCGAGAGGACGTCGCCGAGCCGCTCGTACAGCTCCTCGCGCAACTCGGCCGCCGAGTCGCACGGTGTCGTCTTCACCTCCAACACCGGCTCGACGAACTCCCGTTCGGCCCCCGGCGAGGCGTCGACGAGTTCGCCCGGGTCGGTGAGCGACCCGTCGCCGTCGGTGACCCAGTACTCGACTTCGACACTTCGCCGGAGCGGGTCGACCGTCGACTCAGACATGGCGACCCCGGCGTCGCGCCGAGACGGCTCCTACGCTCATCGTTTCGTTCCACTCACTCCAAATTATTGTTAACGCATAGCACGGATTGGGGGCATGACGGAAAAGTCATTCGCAGATCGGGGAGAGAAGTCTGTCATTCGGTGGACGAACGTCTTGAAAAAGTGGAATTATGTGGTCGTTGGTCGCGTCAGTGGCCGGTCGTCATCACAGCAGGTCGTCGAGGTCGTCGTTGTGCCACATCTCTTTGGGGTCCTCTCGCGTCTCGGTCTTCGCCTGGTCGATGGCCTCGCGGGCGCGTTCCATGAACGACTCGACCCGCTCGGAGCGCTCGACGCCGCCGAGGAGGACGAGCGACGCGAGACGGCCGCTCTCCAGCGGGAAGTCGCCGCCGCGGACCTGCAAGCTGCCGGTCTCCTCTTCGACCCAGCGGCGCGCTCGCTCGACGCCCTTCCGCGGGATGGTGTCGGGTTCGCCGGCGACGATGACGAGCGCGGAGTCCGCGTCGCTCGCGTCCGGCAGGCTCGTTCCCGTCAGGACGGCGCGGCGGGTCGTGCTCATGACGGTGTTGATGTTATCCTCGGCGTCGGGGGAGGCCTCGGCGCTCGCGTAGCCGAGCGCGGCGATGCCCCCGGAACGAAGGGTGTTGATGACCTCGGAGGTGTCGACGACGCTCTCGCCGACGCCCTCGGTCGCCTCGCCGGCCGCCAAGAGCAGGCCGACCCGCCGGGCGATGGCGTCGTTGATGGCGTCGTAGCCCTCGCTCATCGACTCGCCGGAGGAGCGGAAGGCGTCGTTGTCGACGAGGAGGACGGCGTCGGACTCGCGGGCGATGGTCTTGAGCGAGCGGCCGGCGTTCACCTGATACATCGCTCCTTCGTCTTGTCCGGGCAGGATTCCGAGGACGTACACCGGCACGTCGTAGACGCGGCGAAGTGCCTTCGTGAGGACGGGCGCGCCGCCGGAACCGGAGCCGCCGCCGAGTCCGGCGACGACGAAAATCGACTCCGCTTCGGCCGTGACGCGGCCGTCGAGGGCGGACATGACCTCGGTCTGGTCCGACTCCATGACCTCGGCTCCGAGTTCGTTGTCGCCGCCGACGCCGTGACCGTTGACGCGGTCTTGGCCGATGAGCACGGTCTCGACCGGAAGCGGCTGGAGGTCCGCTTTCGCGGTGTTCACCGCGACGGCGTCGAGTACCGCGCCGAACCCCATCTGTCGGTCGAACGACTGGAGTGCGGTGGTGAGCTTCCCACCCGCTTGGCCCACACCAATCAGGACGGTTTTCATACCACAGTCCACTCCGTCGCTCGTCTTGAACGTTCCCCACGGGAGAACTGTTCGGCCGGTCGAACCCCGTTCGGCCCCGGAGCTTTATCAGGGATAACGGGACCAGACCGCCCCATGACAGCCGACTCAGTCCACTTCGACGCTGACGGTGACACAGACACCGGAACGCCCGCTTCCCGCGAACCGGTCGCGGTGGACCACACCTCCGACCGCACTGCCGACCTCGCCGCACGACTCGACGCGGTCGAGCGAACCATCACCGACGGCGACGCCGACTTCTCGTCGCTGGAGGACCTCGCGTCCGTCGAGCGTCGGGTCTCCGAACTCGAATCGGCGGTCGGGTCGCTCACCGAGCGCCTCGACGAGATGGACGCCGCGACGCAGGCGATGCGCGGCTATCTCGGCGGCGTCCGCGCGGTCAACGAGGACGTCGAGCGCCGGGCGAACGCCGCGCTCGCCAAGGCCGAATCGCTCGAAGCCGACCTCGTCGACGAGACGGCGTCTCCCGCGCCGTCGCAGTCGGCCGACACGCTCGCCGCGGAGGCGGCCTCGCACGCCGAACGACCCGCCGACGGGCGCGGCGGTACTTCCAGGCGCAAATCCGGCACCCGTGCCACCGACTCCCGGAATGATGCCGCCGGCCGCGGACTGGCCGCCCGCCTCCGCGACGCGCTGTGATTCGCGTCGTCCTCGCGTGTCTCCTCGCGGTCGCCATCGCCGGCGTCGTCTTCCCGGCGGCCGACGCGGCGCGGGCGGACGCGACGACCGTGAAAATCGGCTCGATGGCCGACGACATCGCGCACGCCGCGACGGCGCTCGCGGCCGCCGAAGACCCGACACCGGCGGGTGTCGCGGGCGCGCGGCGTCACGTCGTCCTCGACGTTCCCGTCGGGTCGTGGCGGGCCGCCGGCGTCTCCGAACTCGCGGTTCGCGGCGGCGACGGCGTCAAACTCTCGGCGAGCGTCGCCGCCGGCCCAACCGTCGTCCGTCGCGTCGGCGGTCCCCGGATTCGCGTCGTCGGCGACCGACTCGTCCTCGGACCGGGCGAACACCGCCTCAGACTGACACTCGAAGCTGACGCGGGCGGTTCGGTCGTCGTCATCGCCCCCGCGACGGCCGACCCGCCGGCGGCGTAGGTTCAAATACCCGGACGAGACCACGCCCCCGTATGCCCCTCGACTCCTCTTCCACCGGTTCCCTCTCCGAAACCGTCGCCGCGGCGCTCCCGGACGCGCTCGGTGACCGCCTCACCGACGCGACCGGTGGGCGCGGCACGTCGGTCGATTCCGCCGCGGAGTGCGGTTGCGTGACCGCGTTCTCGACGCCCGCCGACCGCCCCGACGACGACACCGTGACACTCGTGGTCGATGCCGGAACCTGCCCGCACCGCGGGTCGCTCCCGACCTCACCCGCCTGCCGCGCGGCGGTCGTCGAGGCGCTCGAAACCCGCGACGCCGACCGACTCGTCGTCCGCGCCGACGGACTGGAACGACGGTACGACGACGCCGCGACCGGCCTGCTCGTCGCCGCCGGCCGGTTCGCAGAACGCGTCCGCTTCCGCGACGACCGCCTCGCCGACCGCGTCCGTGAAGATCCGCTCGGGGCCGCCCACGAGGCGACGGGTCGCGCGGGACCGGTCCGCCGCGCGGCCATCGAGACCGGACTCGCAGAGGGCACGTCTCGAAGCGCCGACTACGGTGACGCGCTCCGGGCGGTCGTCGGCCCGACGCTCGCGCGCTCCCGCGTCGACCCGCGACCGCCGACCGACGGGCGACTCGTCGGAGCGACCGACCTCGACACCGGCGCGGTCGCCCGCCGGTACGAGAGCGCTCGCGGACCCGTCTACCACCTTACGCCGCCCGAATCGACGCTCGACCAGCGCGCGGCGCGGACCCTCGAAGCCGCCCACGACAGACTCGCCAGCGGTGCCGTCGACGCCGGCCCGCGCGCGCCGGGCCGCGCCGTCAGACTCGTCGCCGACCCGGACGACCCGGTCGAGACGCTCGCGGCGATACTGGCGAAGCACACCGCGGGACACGGCGTCCTCGACGACCTGTTTTCCGACCCCGCGGTCTCGGACGTGTACGTCTCGACGCCCGCCGACGAGAATCCGATTCGCGTCGTCGCCGACGGCGTCTCGATGCCGACGAACGTCCGCCTCGCTCCCGGCGGGGCGGAGTCGCTCGCCTCCCGCCTGCGTCGCGTGAGCGGCGCGTCGTTCTCCCGCGCCGACCCGACGCTCGATACCGTGGTCGAGGCAGGCGGCGCGACCGTTCGGGTCGCGGGCGTGACCGCGCCCGCCAGCGACGGCCTCGGCTTCGCGTTCCGCCGCCACGACGAGACGCCGCTGACGCTCCCCGCGCTCGTCGCCAACGGAACGCTATCGGCCGAGGCCGCGGCGCTCTGCTCGCTCGCGGTCGAACGCGGTGCCTCGGTCCTCGTGGCCGGGTCGCGCGGGGCCGGCAAGACGACGTTCCTCGGCTCGCTCCTGTGGGAACTCCCGCGCGACGTTCGCACGGTGCTCATCGAGGACACGCCGGAGCTTCCGGCGTCGAGCCTGTTGGACGCCGACCGCGACGTCCAGACGCTCCGAACCGACACGACCGGCGGCCCCGAACCGACGCCACAGGAGGCGCTTCACGCGGCGCTCCGGCTGGGTGATGGCGCGCTCGCCCTCGGCGAAGTCAGGGGCGAGGAAGCCGCCGTCCTCTACGAGGCGATGCGCGTCGGGGCGAGCGCCAACGCGGTCCTGGGAACGATTCACGGTGACGGGGCCGCCGACGTGCGCGAGCGCGTCGTCTCCGACCTCGACGTCCCGGCGTCGTCGTTCGCCGCGACCGACCTCGTCGTCACCTGCGAGCGCGCGAACGCCCACCGAGTCGCACGCGTCGAGGAGGTCCGGCCCGTCGGCGACGACGCGACGTTCGAGACGCTGTTCGAACACGACGGACGCACTCTCGAACCGACGGGGTCGGTCGCGCGCGGTGACAGTCTCGCGGTCGAATCCGTGGCCCGTCCCGGCGAGTCGTACGCAGACGTACTCGACGTGCTCGACGCTCGCGCTGCGCGTCTCGAATCGCTGGCTGACACGGGACGAACGACGCCGGACGACATCGCCGCCGCCCGCACGGAGCGTGGTTCGGGATGCTGACTCCGGACACGACCACGAGCACGGGAGCGGGAGCGGACTCCGCTTCGACCCGGATACTTCACTCGGGCGCGACGACGCTCGCGCGGCTCTCGCCCGACTCAATCGACGCCGAGCCGAGCGACGACCTTCGTCGGTCGCTCGCGTTTCTCGGCTCGAATCTCGCCCCCGAGACGGTCGTCGCCGCGGGCTACGGCTCGTCGCTTCCCGCCGGACTACTCGGCGGACTGGTCGCCCATCTCGCTCGACTCCCGGCCGTCACGGTCGTCTTCGTCGCGCTCGCGGCCGCGCTCGGTGCGGCCCACGCGATTCACACGCTCCCGGTCTGGCTGGCGACGCTCCGCCGGACGCGGGCGCTCGGGAACGCGCCGGAACTCGTCGGCCGTATCGCGCTCCGGATGCGCATCGAGCCCTCGGTCGAGCGGGCCAGCGCGTTCGCCGCGCACGGCGGCGACGACCCGCTTTCGGCCTCGCTCGCCGCACACGTCGACCGCGCCCGCGGGACACCGACGGCGGGGCTCTCCGAGTTCGCCGACGCGTGGCGCACGTGGTTCCCGGCGCTCGACCGCTCGACCGCGCTCCTGCAGACCGCCGCCGACGTTCCCGCCGGCGAGCGCGACCGGGCGCTCGACCGGGCCCACGAGGTCGTCCGCGAGGGGACCCGCGACCGCCTCGCCGACTTCGTCGGCTCCGTCCGCGGGCCGGTGACGGCGGTCTACGCCTTCGGCGTCCTGCTCCCGCTCGCGCTGGTCGGCGCGCTCCCGGCCGCCCGCGTCGCCGGCGTCGGCGTCACCGCCGGGCACGTCGCCTTCGTCTACGACGTGGCGCTTCCCGCCTGTCTCCTCGCCGCGGTCGGATGGGTGCTCGTTCGGCGGCCGGTCGCGTTCGCACCGCTCTCGGTCGACGCGTCTCACCCCGCGGTCGACGACCACCGTGCTCTCGGCGTCGCCGGTGGCGCAGTCGCTGGAATCACCGGCTTCGTCGCCGCCGACGCGCTCGTCGCGCCGTGGCTCGCGCCGCTCGCCGCCATCGGCCTTGGGACCGGAACCGGGCTTTTCGTCGCGGCCCGCCCGGTCGTGGCGCTCAGAGCCCGCGTCCGCGCGGTCGAAGACGGCCTCTCCGACGCGCTCTACCTCGTCGGTCGCGCCGTCGGCGAGGGCGAGGCCGTCGAATCCGCGCTTGCCCGTGCAGCGACCTCCATCCCGGGCGAAACCGGCGACCTGCTCGACGAGGCTGTCGGCGTCCAGCGTCGCCTCCGCGTGGGAGTCGTCGAGTCGTTCCGCGGCGAGTACGGCGTTCTCGAATCGACGCCGAGCCCCCGCGTCGCGGGCGTGGCGACGCTCCTCGGCCTCGCCGCCAGCGAGGGTCGCCCCGCCGGTCGCGCAATCGTCTCGATGGCAGACCAACTTTCGGCGCTCTCCCGACTCGACGCCGAGGCCCGCCGCGAACTCGCCTCGGTCACGGAGACGCTGTCGAACACGGCCGCCGTCTTCGGGCCGCTCGTCGCCGGTGCGACCGTCGCGCTCGCCGACGGGATGGCCCCTGCGAAGACGCTCGACCAGACGGCCGTCGCGACGCCGCTTTCGACCGCCGACCTCGGGTTGGCCGTCGGCGCGTACGTCCTCCTCTCGGCGGTTATCCTGACGACGCTCTCGGTCGGCGTCGAACACGGCCTCGACCGCCATCTCGTGGCCTCACGGGTCGGCCGCGCGCTCGTCTCGGCGACGACGACGTTCGCAGTCGCATTCGCCGCCGCGGGAACGCTCGTCTAAGTCGCGGTCCTCGGGACGCTCGTCACCGGCTCCGGTTCCGTCGCCGTCCCGTGCTGAGGTTTATATACCCGGACGGGGCCACCCCGGTCTATGCTCGACGCACCGCTCGATACGCTCTACACGTGGGCCGCGCTCTCCGTGGCCGCGACCGTCCTCGTCGGGGCGGTCGCCGGCCTCCCGACGACGCCCGCGCCCGACGCCTCGGGAGTCGCCGACGCCGTCGACGCCGTGGCCGTCGCCGAGTACGACGCGACCGCCGAACACGAACTCGACGCCGACGCCATCCGTCTCGGCTCGCACCGAATCGGCCTCCGCAACGACGGCGGCGCGGCGCACGCCGCGTTCGTCTTTGGCCCGGTGACACCGGCGACGCCCGACTCCCGACTCGGGTCGGTCGCCGCCGGCGCGTCCCCGAGCGCCGTCTTCGACTCGCCCGCCGCGTTCGCCGCCGCGGCAGAGACCGCGCGCGACCGGAACGCCTCGTGGCGGCCCGCCAGCGAACCGCTCGTCGTCCGCCACGTCATCTGGGAGGGAACCGATGTCACCGTCGTCTCGGCGTAGGGCACAGACCTCGCCGGTCGCCGCGCTCACCGCGCTGTTCGTCGTCTGCGCGGCGATTTCGGGCTACGCGACGGTCCTCGACGACTCGCTGCCGACCGCCGAACGCGACCTCGCGCCGGCGACGCTGTCGAACGTCGAGTCCGCCCTCACCGACGACTCCGGCGTGGTCGTCAGCTCCCGGCTCTCGGACGCGTTCGACGCCTGTCCGGACGGGTTTTCCTGCCGCGTCGTCGTCGCGGTCGACGGCGACCGCCGCGCCGTCGGCCCCGACGCGCCTACCGACGCCGACACCGATTCGACTCGGGTCAGCGTTCGCGTCGAACCCGGTCGCGTCGGCTTCGGGACGCTCCGCGTCGAGGTGTGGCGATGACCGACCTCGTCTTCGACGTGACCGTCTGCCTGCTGCTCGTGAGCGCGAGCATCGGTCTCGTCGTCACTGCGGACGCCGGCGCAGACACCGGAATCGACCGTGACACCGCCGCGATCGACGCCGACGGGGTCGCCTCGTCGCTGGCGACGAGCACCGCCACGGTCACCTACTCGCTCGCCCCCGGCGTCGAGGCCGCGGACCCGTCGCTCCTCGATGCTGGCGGCGTCGACGCCCGCGAACTCGACCGAACCGCGCACGGCAGCCTCGCCGGCCTCCTCGCCCGCGCGACGCTCGGTGCGGTCACCGTCGACGGCGTTCGCCTGACCCGCGCCCGCGACGACTTCCGGGACCGGACCGCCGCCCGCGCCGCCTCCGAACTTCCGACTCGCGGCGTCTCTGTCGCCGTCGCGTGGACGCCGTTCCCCGGTGCGCCGGTCCGCGCGACCGATTCCCTCGGACCCGAACCGCCGTCGTCGTCGACGGTTCACTCCGCGACGCTCGACGTGCCGAGCGGGTTCCCCGCGGCGCGCGAAGACGCTGTGGCCGCCAGCGACGACGGCTTCGACGCCGTCGCTCGCGTCGCTGCGAACCGGACCGTCGCCGGGCTGTTCCCGCCCGCGCTCGCCCGCCTCGCGCTCCGTGGCGACGAGCCGGTTTCGACGCTGATGACCCACCGGTACGAACGAGCCGGCGCGCTGGTGAACGCCTCCGTCGCGCCCGAAGTCGCCCGCGAGGAGACCCGCGCCGCCAACGCTGACCTCGCGGCGGCGCTGGCCCCGCGCTTCGCCGACGCGATGCGCGCCCGGTACGACACCCCGCGCGCCGCCGCCGAGGCCGTCTCGGTCGGACGCGTCACTATCGTCGTCAGGACGTGGTCGGCGTGAGACTCGCCGACGACGACCGCGGTCGGGTTCCCTTCGCCCTGCTCGGCGTGTTGCTCCTCGTCGGGAGCGCGACGTTCTCCGGCGCGCTCTCGGCTCACGACCCCGTTGCCGACCGCCGCGTCGACGACGCGATGGACCGCGCGACCGCACAGGCCGACGCCGCCGTTCGCGCGGCCGTCGGCAACGCGGCGCGCGAGGCCGCGGCGAACCCCGTCATCTCGCCCGCCAATACGACCGCCGGGCGACTGCTCTCGGAGGAGCGCCCCTTCCGCGACTACCTCAGACTCCGCATCGCTCTCGCCGCGAGCGAGCGGCTTCGGGCCGTCTCGGTCGCCCGCGGCGACGTGAACGCGACTGTGACCCTGCCGCGACCGACGAACGAGTCGAGTCTGCGCGACGCGATGGACCGCGTCTCGATTTCGGGCCGCGAGAACGGGACCGTCCTCGTCGCGACCGTCGAGAACGTCTCGGTCGAGGTCGCTCGCGGCGGTCGCACGGTCGCCGCCGAGTCCGTCACCGTGACGGCCGGCGTCCGGACGCCCGTCCTCGCGCTCCACGACCGAACCGAGGCCTTCGAGCGCCGCCTCGACGCGAACGCGCTGGACGGCGGGACGCTCGACGCGACGGTGACGACCGCGCTGTGGGCCTCGGCGTGGACCCGCGGCTGGAGCCAGTACGCCGGCGCGCCCGTGGACAACGTCGTCTCGAACGACCACGCCGCGCTGGCGACGAACGCCGGCGTCCTGCTCGCCGAACAGCAGGCGTTCGGAACCACCGACGCCGATGCTCGCGGGGCGACCGGGCGCGCCGCCGTCCGCGCCGGTGCCCGGAGCCTGCTCTCGCAGACCGGCGTTCCGGCCGCGCCCGAACTGGCGAACGCGCTTCCCGCACCGAACCCGTCCGCCGAGTCGGTCGCGAACGAGATTCCGACGAACCGGACCATCAACGCCTCCGTCGGCTCTGCGGCCGACCACGCGCTGGTCGGCCTCATCGACGGCCACGGTGACGCGCCCGCCTCCGACGACGTGGTCGCGGACGCCCATCGCGCCACCACCGCAATCGAAGCCGACGCGACCGTCATCGCCCACAGCGACGACCCGCCGGTCGACCTCGGAACCGAATGGGAACTCGTCGACACCGCGACCGAGACGTCGTCGTCGGTCGAGACGGTGGCGACGCGAACGCCGGCGCTCGAAGCCGATGCCGTCGTCGTCGACGCCGGCTCCCGAATCGTGACGACGAGCGAGACGACCACTCGGACGTGGCGTCGGGGCAACGAGACGTTCCACACCGAAGAAACGACGGAGACGAAGACGCGCGTCGACCTCGCGGCCGTCGTCGACCCGGCCGCCGTTTCCGCCCCGGAACGACCTCTCGACCCGGCGGTCGAACCCGGCGGCGCGCTCGACGGCGAGAACTTCGCCGCGGCCGCTGACGCGGTCGAAGACGCGGTTGCGACCCGCGGCGGCTTCGATGACCTCGCCCGCGACGTCGCCGACGGCGACGCGCCCGCCCGACAGCAGACGACCGTACCGATGGCTCCCGGCCTCGACCGCTGGATTCGTTCCGACCTCGTCGCGCTCGCCGACCGCGTCAAAAACCGCAGTGTGACGGTGTCGGCTCGGCGGGTCGCCGCGGGCGAGGTGAACCCCGCCGCGGAACTCGCGTCCGACCTCCGCGCCGACCGTCTCGAACTCGTCGGTGCCCCGGCCGCCTACGACGGCGTCTCCGACCGGGCGCGCGTCGCGGTCCGCGTCGCGTACCTCGACCGCGTGCTGGCGGCGCTCGACCGCCGGGCGAACCGGACCGCGGCGGCGACCGGCGCGGCCGACGACGCGAGTACGGACGCGAACCTCGGGTCGCTCTCGGAGGCGGTCCGCGCCGAGGAGGTCGCTCGCGCGACGCTCGGCGAGACCCGAGCGGACGGCGCGAACGGAACCGGAAACGGAACCGGCAACGAAACCGGCGTTCGGTTCGTCCCCGACGCGGACCCGATGTATCTCTCGCTCGGCGGCCTCTCGGGGTCCGCGGTGCCGACCGTCTCCCGCGGCGGCACCTACCACCCGCTCGTCGCCCGCAACACCAACCTGTTCACGCTCCCCTACGGCGACGCCGTCGACACCGTCCTCGAACCGGTGTTCGGCGCGAACCGCCGCGTCCCGCTCCGCGTCGCGGCCCGCGCGCTCCTCGCCGCCGACTCGACGCTCGCGGCGACGAACGGCACGAACGAGACGCTCGCCGACCGGCGCGACAGGCTCGAAATCGCGGTCGACCGGTCGACGGTTCCCGCCGAAGAGGCCGCCAAGGACGTGCTGCGCGCGCACACCGACCGCTCGGTGACGGAGCGCCAGCGGATTCTGGAGCGCGCGCTCGGCGAGTGGGACGACCCGGCCCACCGGGCCTTGGCGGTGACGAACGGCTCCGCGGGCCGCGCAATCGCCGTCGAGGCCGCCGGCGCGGGAACCGTCGAGGCCGACCTTCTCGAACGCCGCCTCGACGAGGCGTTCCGAACCGTCCGCCGGAACCGCTCGACGACGGTCTCACAGCGGCTCACGAACCGGACCGTCGAGACGACGCGGACCGCCCGTCAGCAGGCCGTCGCCGACATGGCGACCGACGCGGCGATGAGCGCCACCGAGAAGGCAGTCACCGACCGCGTGAACGACACGCTCGACTCCCGCTTCGATACGTCGTTCAAGCGCGTCCCCGCCGGGATGCCGGTCGCGCCCGTCCCCGGCTACTGGTACGCGACGGTCAACGTCTGGGACGTGGAAGTCGCCGGCGAGTTCGCGCAGTTCCGCGTCCACGCCCGCGGGGACACCGAATCCCTCACGTACGCCCGCGACGGCTCGACCGTCGCTCTCGACTGGGACGGCGACGGCGTCGGGGAGACGGTCGGCCACGGCGACCGCGTCACGTTCGACGCTGAGACGACAATCGTCGTCGCAGTTCCTCCGTCGGGCGTCGGCGTCGGCGACATCGACGGCGACGCGGACGAGCGCTCCGAGGGGTGGCAGGGCGGACCGGGATGCACCGTCGCGGCCGACTGCCATGCGGACGGGTAGCCGCCAATACGACCCGAGTGGCAACCGTTTTGCCGCCGGAACGCCGAATCGCGGTGTATGTTGCACGACGCCGCCGCGGAGCCCGGAACCCTCTCGGCAGACGAGTTACGAGCCGCCTACGAGGACGAGATTCGCCGCGCAGTCGCCGCCGCCGGGTCGGAGACGGCCGCCGAGGCCGCCGGCGTCTCGGAAGCCGCGCTCTCGAACGGCGTGTTAGACCTCACGCTCGAACAGGCCGCCGCGGTTCTCGAACTCGCCGACGGCAACCCCGACGCCGACGCCATCATCTGGGAGTTCCGCGACCACCTCCTCATGGGCATGACGAGCGGCATCCTCGACGTTGACTCGCTCGCCGCCGAGGTCGACCTCGACCTCTCCGGACAGGAGATTCAACAGGCAATCGAGGGCCGCACGGCCGCCACGCTGAACGAACTGGCCGCCATCCACCACGTCATCGCCGTCCGAAACGAACGATGAGAGTCGCCATCCTCGGCTGCGGCTACGTCGGCCTCGAACTCGCACGCACGCTCGTCGCCGACGACCACGACGTGTGGGGCGTCCGCCGCTCCGACGACGGCCTCGCCGCCGTCGAAGCGACCGGTGCGGAAGCGGTCCGCGCCGACGTGACTGACGCCGACTCGCTGGCGTCGGTCCCCGACGTAGACCACGTCGTCTTCGCCGCGAGTTCCGGCGGCCGCGGAGCCGACGCCGCCCGGGCCGTCTTCGTCGAGGGTCTCCGAACGGCAATCGACCAGTTCGCCGCGCGCGACTCGCCGCCAGAGCGCCTCGTCTACACGTCGAGCACGGGCGTCTACGGCGACCACGGCGGCGACTTCGTCGACGAATCGACGCCGCTCGACCCGACGACCGACAAGACGCGCGTCCTCGCGGAGGCCGAGCGCGTCGCCCGCGAGTACGCCGCCGAGCGTGGAGTCGAGGGAACGGTCACCCGGTTCGCCGGGCTCTACGGCCCCGACCGCTACCGGCTCGAACGCTACCTGAACGGCCCGGTCACCGCGGGTTACCTCAACATGGTCCACCGGGACGACGCCGCGGGCGTCGTCGCGTACCTCCTCGAAACCGACCGCGCCCGCGACGACACCGTCCTCGTCGTCGACGACGAACCCGTCTCGAAACACGAGTTCGCGGACTGGCTGGCCGACGAGTGCGGCGTTCCGCGTCCGGAGAAGCGCACGAAAGAAGAACGCCTCGACGTCGGCGACCTCTCGGAGGCCGCCCGTCGCCGCATCCTGACGAGCAAGCGCTGTTCGAACGACCGCCTCCGCGACCTCGGCTATTCGTTCGCGTATCCGACGTATCGCGAGGGTTACCGGGCGGCAATCGACGCCTACCGGGCCGGCGACGACTGAGCGTATTCGGGGGGCGACAGGTTCGACTCCCCGAAATTCTGTCAATCAGGACAACTCGATTAGGGGGAATATTCATACGGTAGGCCCCGGTCGTGTTGTGTATGTTCGGTCCGGTGGGGCAGTTCGATACGGGTGCTATCTTCGAGTCTATCGACTCGTTCGTGCGCGCGCACCCCGAAATCGCGGCGGCGCTCGTCGTCGCGCTCGGTGCCCTCTCGCTCGTCGTCTACGCCGCGATTCGCTTCAAGCGGCCGATGGGCACGCGCTTCGCCGAGGCGCTGGAGGACGTCGACGAGGTCGCCGTCCTCATGCACCCGAACCCGGACCCCGACGCCATGGCCGCGGCGATCGGCGTAGCCTGTCTCGCAGAACAGGTCGGTACCACACCGACCATCCAGTTCGCCGGCCAGATTCGACACCAGGAAAATCGCGCGTTTCGTACCGTTCTCGACCTCGACTTAGACCCTATCGACCACGTGAGCGACCTCGCCGCCGAGGCGGTCGTCCTCGTCGATCACAACGCGCCTCGCGGCTTCGCGGGGGCAGAGGGCGTCCTCCCCTACGCCGTCGTCGACCACCACCCCGGCGACGGGACCGGTGAGATGTTCACCGACGTGCGCACCGACTACGGCGCGTGTTCGAGCATCGTCGCCGAGTACTTCCGCGACGTGGGCGCGAAACCCGTCCCGCCGGACATGCACGCCAGCGAGGTGAACGCCTCGTACACCGTCCCCTCGCAGGTCGCGACGGGCCTCGTCTACGGGATTCTCACGGACACCAAACACCTCACTGCGGGCTGTTCGGCCGCCGACTTCGACGCCGCCGGCTTCCTCTTCCCCGGCGTCAACGAGGACCACCTCGACCGCATCGCCAATCCCGAGGTCTCCCGCGAGGTGCTGGAGGCGAAGGCGCGGGCCATCGCCGGCCGCGACGTGCGCGGTCCCTTCGCGGTCGCCGACATCGGCACCATCTCGAACGTCGACGCCATCCCGCAGGCGGCCGACGAACTCATCCAACTCGAGGGCGTCACCGCGGCGGTCGTCTGCGGCGAGCGCGAGAGCAACGTCTACCTCTCGGGTCGCTCCCGCGACGACCGGGTTCATATGGGTCGGACGCTGGAGGCCGCCCTCAACCACTACCGCGGGTCGAGCGCCGGCGGCCACGCCCGGATGGGCGGCGGCCAGATAATCCGCCCCGACGCCGTCACCGACGGCGGCAACGGCGAGTCCATCGCCCGCGACGAACTCATCGAACACGTGTTCGAGGCGCTGTCGGGCGATATCTGACTCGCTGGCGGCCCTCTCCGAACCCGGACCGGTGGCCCTTAACCGTCGGCCGCCGTAGCCCCGGCCATGGCTACAGGACGGGCGACGTGGGCCTACCGCGACCGGTTCGGTGACAGTTTCGGCCGCACCTTCTACCGCCGGTTCGGCCCCGGCGTCGTCTCCAGTATCGGCATCGGAACCTACCTCGGCGAGCCGACCGACGCGGTCGACGACCGCTACCGCGAGTCGCTCGTCTCCGCGCTCGAACATGGCGTCAACCTCGTCGATACCGCGTCGAACTACCGCCACAGCCGCGCCGAGCGGGTCGTCGGCGACGCGGTCCGCGGGGCCGACGTCGACCGCGACGCCGTCGTCGTCGCCTCGAAGGCCGGGTTCGTCCCCTTCGACCGCGAGCGCCCCGACGACCCCGGCGCGTACGTCCGCGAGACGGTCCTCGACGCCGGTCTCGCCGAACCGGACGAACTCGCCCACGGCAGCCACACCATCGCGCCCGCGTTCGTCGACGAGATGGTCGACCGGTCGCTCGACCTGACGGGACTGGACCACGTCGACTGCTACTACCTGCACAACCCCGAGACGCAACTGGCCGTCGCCGACCGCGAGACGGTGTACGACCGAATCGAGGCCGCCTTCGAGGTCCTCGAACGCCGGGTCGCCGCTGACGACATCGGCCGCTACGGCGTCGCCACGTGGGAGGCGCTCCGGGTCGCGCCCGACCACGACGCGTACCTGTCGCTCCCAGAACTCGTCCGTCGGGCCGAGCGCGCGGCCGACACTGTCGGCAACGACGAGCACTCGCTCGAAGCGATTCAGCTCCCGTTCAACGTCGTGATGGCCGACGCGTTCACCGTCGAGGCCCACGACACCGACGCGGGCGAGGCGATGAGCGCGCTCTGGTACGCCCACGAACACGGCCTGCACGCCTTCACGAGCGCCAGCCTCGCGCAGGGCGACCTCGCGGCGGAGATTCCGGCGTCGGTGAACTCGGTGCTCGCCGGCGACACGGCGGCTCAGCGGGCGCTCAACTTCTCGCGGAGCGCGCCCGGCGTGACCGCGGCGCTCGTCGGTGCGTCGTCGGTAGCACACGTCGCGGAGAACATCGCGGCCGGCACGTTCGACCCCCTCGGGGCGCGGACGTTCGATTCGGTGTTCGAGTGAGCGGCCGCCGATTCCCGTCGGGCGTCCGCTGTCGGTCGGTTCGTCTTATCTGAGCTCTTTCCACTCCCGTCCGCAGTCGGCGCAGATGCGGAGGGAAAACACCTCGTCCGGGTCGTTTTTCTTCTTCAGCGACTCGCCGCACTCGGAACAGGTCAGTCGCCCGTAGGTATCCTTCTCCAACTCCCCGTCTCGAAGCCCCTTCCGCGTTGTCTTCATAGGTGTCCGTTTGTGCAACGAACATAAAAACCCGACGACGACCCCCGTTTTCGCCCGCACGACACGCCGACGACCCCGCTCAGTCGAAAGTGTTGTGACCCCGCGGCGCGCGGTTCCGTCCGTGTCACGTGGCCGCCTCTTCGGAACGCTCTGCGGGATGGTGCTGCTCGTCAACCTCGCGCGGGTCGTCTTCGCACCGCTTCTCGGGGAGTTCATCACGTTCTTCGCGGTCGACCGCGCCACCGTCGGCATCGTCGCCACCCTCGTCTGGCTCGGGAGCGCCGTCCTCCGCGTCCCGACCGGTTGGCTCCTCACCCGCGTTCCGAGACACCGCGTGGTGCTCGGGACCGGCGTCGTCCTCGTCGTCGCCTCGGGCGTGACCGCCAGCGCGACCACCGTCGAGACGCTGATGGTCGGCGCGGTCTCGATGGGTCTCGCCTCGGGCGCGTACTTCGTCGCCGCCAACCCGCTCGTGAGCGAGCTGTTCCCCGACCGCGTCGGCCGCGCGATGGGTATCCACGGCACCGCCAGCCAGCTCGCGGCCGTCGGCGTCGCGCCCTTCGTCACGCTGGTCCTCGCGGTCGGTCCTGACCTCGTCCCCCGGCTCCCGTTCGTCTCCGCGGCGTGGCAACTCGTCTTCGTCTGCGTCGGCCTCGCGGCCGCCGTCGTGACCCTCGCGCTCTTTTTCACGGCCCGCTCGACCGACCTCCCCGACGCGGGCGCGGCCGACCGCGACCTCCTCGGCGCGGCCCGGAGCGAGTGGCGCGTCATCCTCACCGGCATCGTCATTCTCGGCTTCACCGGCTTCGTCTGGCAGGGCCTGTTCAACTTCTACGAGCTGTACATGGTGTCGAAGGGTCTGCCGGCGACGACGGCGCGCAACATGCTGACGGTCATCTTCGGCGCGGGCGTGCCGGCGTTCTTCCTCTCGGGGCGGCTCGCCGACAAGCTGCCGCGCATCCCGTACATCCTCGGCGTGCTCGTCTCCTTCGTCGTCTCGGTGTTCGTCCTGACCGTGACGACGAGCCTCGTCGGCCTCGTCGTCGTCACCGCGGTCGTCGGCTACGTCATCCACAGCCTCTTTCCGGCGCTCGACGCCTACCTGCTCGACACGCTGCCCGACGAGAGCCGCGGGAGCGCCTACTCGGTGTACTCGTTCGGCATGATGATATTCCAGGCCAGCGGGTCGGGCGTGGTCGGCACCCTGACCGACTTCGGCTACGCGTTCGACGAGGTGTTCTTCTGGTTCTCGGTCGGGCTGGCGGTCGTCGTCACGGGCCTCATCGTCTTCCAGCGCGCCGGGCGCATCCCGAACTGACTCCCCTGACCGCCCGTCCGCTCCCGGAGCGAAGCCGGCAGCCGGCTCGGCTCTCGCCGCACTTTTGCTCGCCCGGTCCCACGACCGACACGATGGAGTACGTACAAGAGCGGGTCACGACGCTCCACGACCTCTCCGGCGCGGTCCCCGACGCCCCGACCGACCGCGCCGCCGTGGTCGTGCCGATGACGGAGCGAGAGTACGCCGGCCTCGCCGCCGAGCGGGTGCTCTCGACGCTGGAGTCGCTCTCGCCGGCGCGGGTCGTCGTCCCCCTCCGTGCGCCCGCCGACCGGGTGGCCCCGTTCGCCGACTGGCTCGACGAGTACGACCTACCGCTCGACGTGCTGTGGTGCGACGGCCCCCGCGTCGCCGACCTCCTCGACTCCCACGGCCTCGACGGCGAGCGGGGCAAGGGCCGCGACGTGTGGCTCGCGCTCGGCTGCGCCGCCCGCGAGGAGCGCGTCGTCGTCCACGACGCGGACACGAAGACCTACGACGAGCGCTACGTCCCGCGGCTCCTGTTCCCGCTCGCGCACGGCCACGACTTCTCGAAGGGCTACTACGCCCGCGTCGAGGAGGGGCGGCTCTACGGCCGGCTGTTCAGGCTGTTTTACGCCCCGCTCGTCCGGGCGCTCGAGGACGAGACTAACGCGCCCATCGTCCGGTATCTCGACTCGTTCCGGTACGCCCTCGCGGGGGAGTTCGCGGCCACCTCGGACCTCGCGTTGCGGATGCGGTCGCCGCGGAAGTGGGGCCTCGAAGTCGGCACCCTCGGGGACGCCTTCGCCCACGCCGGCTTCGACCGGAGCGCGCAGGTCGACCTCGGCGAGTACGAACACGACCACCGCTCCGTGAGCGGGCCGACCGGCCTCTCGGACATGAGCGAGTCGGTCGGGCGGACGCTCCTCCGGGCTGTCGTGGAACACGGCGGAACCGTCGAGTTCGACACGCTCGCGGAGCGCTACCGCGAGGCCGGGAACAGACTGGTCGAGCAGTACGCGGCCGACGCGGCGTTCAACGGCTTCGACTACGACCGGACAGACGAGCGCGAGCAGGTCGCCACCTACGCCGAGGCCATCTCGAAGCCCGGCGAGGACACGCGGCTCCCGGCGTGGCGGGACACGTCGCTGTCGCCCGACGAGGTGCTTGCCGCCGCGAGCGACGACCTCGACGACGTGCGGGAGGCTGCGGGCCGATGAGCGAGGCGACCTACGACGACCTCGCTGGCGTCGTCGACCTCTTCGGGGCGCTCACCCGCGAGGAACTGGAGACCGCGCTGGACGAACTCGCGTTCAAGCAGGGCCGCGAAACCGACGGCAACGCCCTCTCGGGCGCGATTTCCGACGCGGTCGACGCCTACTACCTCGTCCCCTACGAGGACGACGAGACAGACGCGGAACTCCTGACGGTCGGGCCGATGGCGTTTCCGACGCTCCCCGACCGGGCGGAGGACCTGCCGCACATCCTCGATTACCCCACCCGCGAGGTGCCGCGGGACGAACTGGCGACGCAGGTCGAAAGCCGTCTCCGCGCGGCGGCCGCGAGCGCGGTGCAGACGGGCGACGACGACGAAATCGCCCGCTTGCTGGACGTGACGTACGACCTCGAAGCGTGGGCCGACACCGACGTCGGGTCGATTCGCGAGCGCCTCGACGCCGCGCTGGACGCGGAGGGGCAGGCCTAAGTCTCGGCATCTCTTTACGAATCGTGACGATGGACCTCGCGGGCGTCACCCGACACGAACCGGTGACCGTCGACGCGGGCCGGCGGGCGGCCGTCATCGCCCCCGTCGTGTTCCGCGACGAGCGGCCGCACATCCTGTTTACCAAGCGCGCCGACCACCTCGGCGAGCATCCGGGCCAGATGAGTTTTCCCGGCGGCGGGCGCGAGCCGAGCGACGCCGACCTGCGGGCGACCGCGCTCCGCGAGTCCAACGAGGAAATCGGGCTCCGGCCCGAGGAGGCGGCTTTCCACGGCCGACTCGACGATATCCTCACCGTGACCGACTACGCCGTCTCCCCGTTCGTCGCCACGGTGCCCGACCGCGAGTACGAACCCGACCAGCGCGAGGTGGCCGAAATCGCGGTGCTCGCGGTCGACGACCTGACCGACCGCGCGAACTACGAGTCGGAGCGCCGCGACCACCCGCAGTACGGCGAGATTCGACTCCACTTCTTCCACGTCGACGGCTACACCGTCTGGGGCGCGACCGGGCGGATGCTCGTGCAACTGCTCGAACTCACGACCGACTGGCGGGCCCCCGAGGAGGTCGACCGCGTGGTCGACCCCGACGCGGACTACCCGGTGTAGCGTCCCCACTCGACGTCTCGTTCTCCTCGGCTCACTGCCCCCAGCGCGCCCGCTCGCGGTGTCTGAGTCGGTTCCGAAAAACAAAACAGCGTCAGCGTGTCGTCGTCCCCACGGCAACTCCCTTTCTGCCCCCCCGAGTACCCCCTCAGCCGAGGAGGTACTTGAGCGCGGGGCGCTGGCGGACGAACTCCATCTTCTCGATGATGGCGTCGAGGCCGAGGATGCGGCCCGCGGCGAGGGTGCCGACGATGGCGAACATCATCAGCCCGAACAGGTCACCGTTGACCACGCCGTGGGCCCAGTCGGCGTTCCCGAGGTAGAAGAACACCATCAGGACGCCGCCGAAGAAGGCGGCGAGCCGGACGAGTGCACCCACGATGAGCCCGAGGCCGATGAGGAACTCACCCCACGGAACCATGATGTTCGTGAGGTCGAGGAGCCACGGAGTCGCGGCGGCCCACGCGAAGAAGCCCTGCAGCGGCGAGGCGGCGGGGGCGTTCGCGAGGTAGCCGCCGGCGTTGAACGCTTCACCGGTTATCTTCCCCCAGCCCGCGTGGAGGAACCAGTACCCGGTGATGAGGCGGGTCAACACGAGCACGTAGCCCGTGACGCCCCGCGAGTAGTCGAAGTCCATCCTGTTCCCCAGCATCTCGATTTGTGCGTTAGCGCTCATCTCGGTTCACCTTACATCTGAATCGTCGGCCGCGAACCCCATATAACGGCGACGCGATTTCCGAATCTATAGAACTGGGAATCACCGAAAACGGGCGTCTGAGGCTGTCACGATTCAGTTTCGACTACTACTTCGAATTTAGAATTGCGTCCTGAATACAATCGTGGCGGTACGACGGACGAACCATCGGTATTCCGCCGTGAGACGAGTCGTCACGCGCTTCGACGCCGCTCGTCGCCGCTTCGAAACGGGGTATATAAACGACGCCGGGAGAGCCAGCATCGCCGTCACCGACAGGGTTTTGCCCTCCTCCGCGCTATCCGTTCTCACATGGTCGCACAGACGATGGATCGCGTTCCGCGACGGTACTGAAATTTCTGTGGTGATAGTATGTTGACCGCCGAGCGTGCGGTCTCGAAAGCCGGTCTGGACGCTGTCGCACTCAAGCCCGCCGAGTGCGACGTGCGCGAGGCGCTGTCGGTCCCGCTCGACATCGTGGCTATCGACTACGAGGGCCGCGAGCGACTCCCCGACGAGGACGTGCTGCGCGAACTCACGGCCGAAAAGGAAGTTCGACTGACTACGCCGGTCCGCGCCGACGGCTTCGACCCGCTCGGCGACGACTCGCTGTACGAGTGGCTCCCCGACGGAATTCGGCAGGTGCTCGTGGCCGGCCACGGCGCGTATCTGACCGACGACGAGGTTGGTCGCGCGGTCGCCCCCCGACTCCGCGCCGCGAGAGAGCGCGCGCCCGACGCGTGGGTCGGCACCGAGGGTATCGAACGAATCGCCCTCGCCGCCGGCGGCACCCAGTACGAACTCCTCTCGCGGTCGACCTGCAGGGACGTTCGCGCGCTCCGGGCCGCCGGCTTCGACGGCGAAATCGCGGTCTACGCCCCGACCGCCCTCACCGACGACGACGACGAGATTCTCGACGCCGTCGGCGCGTACGTCTCCCGTCGCCGTCCCGTTGCTCGCGCGCTCCCCGACGACGCCGCGACCGACGCCTCGGCCGAGGGTCGCGCCCGCGAGGTGCTCCTGAAGGCCTCGCGCGACTACGCGCTCATCGGCTCCGTGGCCGACGTGCGCCGGCGAATCGACGACCTCCGCGACGCCGGCATCGACCTGGTGGTCGGCTATCCCGCCCGCGGCGTCGACGAGTTCGCCGAGTAGTCCGGCGCGCCGCTCGCGCGCCGCCCGCCCTGTCTCCGAACTCGCACCGGAGGCCTTTTACGCGGTCGCCGGAGAGGACAGGTGACGGCACGGTCGGGTGGCTCCTTTCGGACCCACGTGGTTTCCACGTGGGCCACGGCCGGCCGACCTACCCCGTCTCTCTACACATCCTGAGCGACCGCGCCGCGCGGGTCTCGACCGACGTTACGACCGCGAGCGGCGGCCATTCAAGTCGCTCGCCGACGCAGACGGGGTATGAACGAATCAGCGCGCGTCGCCGTCGTCGGCGCGGGCGCGGTCGGCCTGACGACCGCCTTCGACCTCGCCGAGCGCGGGGCGCGAGTCACGCTGTTCGAACGCGACGCCCCCGGCGGCGGGTCGACGGGCCGCGCCGCCGGCATCTGCTACGACGCCTACGCGGAGGACATCGACGTGGCCGTCGCCGACCACGCGATGGCCCGGTTCCGGTGCCTCTCGGGCGAGGGAGCGTTCACCTTCCACGAGACACCCTACGTCTTTCTCGCTCGCGAGGGCGACGACGCGGCGGCCGCGGCCCTCGAAGAGTCGGTCGAGCGAATGCGGGTCCACGACCGCGCGGTGTCGCTCGTCGGAGCCGACGAACTGGCCGACCGGTTCCCGATTCGGACCGACGACGTGCTCCTCGCGGGCCTGGCCGAGAACGCCGGCTGGGCCGACCCGGCGGCCTACGCGGACCTGTTCGTCGAGAAGTGCGAGTCCGCGGGCGTCGAGTTCCGCGTCGGCGACGCGGTGTCGCTCCGAACGGACCCACCGGGCGTCGCCGTCGACGACGTGGTGACCGCCCGCTTCGACGCCGTCGTCGTCGCGGCCGGCGTCCACTCGCGCCGCCTGCTGGTCGACGCCGGTCTCCCCATCGCGCTCAAGCCCTACCGGGCGCAGGCGCTCGTCGCCGACTGCGACTACCGCGGACCGACCGTCTACGACGCGACCGACGAGTCGTACCTTCGGCCGCACCCCGGTGGCGTCCTCGCCGGCGACGGCGTCGAACCTGTCGAACCCGACCCCGACGACTGGGACCCGACCGCGGACGACTGGTTCGTCGCCGACGCGCTCGACGCGGTTCGACACCGGACGACGGTCGGCGATGCGGGCGACCCGGTGCCTGCGGACGCGACGGACCCGGAACTCGACCGCGCGTGGGCCGGCCTCTGCGGGGCGACCCCCGACCGGAACCCGCTCGTCGGCGCGGTCGCCGAGGGCGTCTACGTCGCCGCCGGCTGGCACGGCCACGGCTTCATGTGGTCGCCGGCAATCGGTGAGCGACTCGCCGAGGCGGTGCTCGACGACGGTCAGGCGTCGATACCGGACGCGTTCGACCCTCGGCGCTTCGACGGCGACGAGGAGTTCGCGGTGGTCGAGGGGATGACGCTCGACGGGGAGTGAAAGAACGGGAAAAGGGGGCGGTCACCGCGTCGCGCCCGAAACTGCACTTCAGGCGTCTTGGTCGTCCACGTCACCGAAGTCGTCGGCTTCGTCGCCGGCCTCGGACTCGGACTCGGACTCGGACTCAGTGTCGGCCTCGCCTTCGTCTTCCTCCTCGGTCACGGCGATGTCGCTCGCGCGCTCGTCCTTGGGAATCCGAATCTGGAGCGTGCCGTTCTTGCCGACCGTGGCGGTCCCCTCGGCGGCCTCGACCGAGGCGTCGGAGGGGATGGTCGCCTTCCCCGAGAGCGTGAGGCCGCGGCCGGGGAAGCGCATCTCGTAGCCCTCGTGGAAGTCGCGGAAGCGGTCGATGCGAATCTCGACCTCGCCGTCGAGGAAGCGGACCTGCACGTCCTCGGCGCGGGCACCGGGCGCATCGAAGACGACGAGGTAGGCGTCCTCGGATTCGAGCAGGTCGTGGGCGAGGGGCTTGCGCTCTTGCATCTGGCTGACGCCGCGGCCGACCCGTTCGAGGACGGCGTTCGCCGCCGACTCGCCGAACTTCCGCAGGTCGCTCATAGCTGAATCTCCTCCAGGAAGCGGGACTCGCCGCAGTACGGACAGGAGAAGTCCGCCACCGTCACGTCGTCGGGCATATCGTAGGTGTAGTGCAGCTCGAACATGTCGAGTTCGCAGTCCTCGTTGGCGCACTTGACTTCGAGGGTCGCGGGCATGGCCGTCAGTTACGCTCCCACGCTGATAAACGCGCGGGAGGCGGAAGCGACCCGCGGGCCGCACCATCGCCGACACCTGCGCTCGCCCTCGCACGACTACCCCCGTCTTCGACCGCCGACCGGTTGCGTTTTCCGCGTCGAACCCGAACCGCGACCGATGACCGACCCCGCCGACCTCACCGTGACTATCGTCGACGGATACGTCGACGAGCCGGCGCACTTCGGCGTGCCGCCGTACATCTCGACGTATCCCAGGTTCACCGCGGGTGCGGTGGTCGACGCGGGCGTCCCCGAGTCCAACGTCGTCTACCACACCATCGACGAACTCCGCGAGGACAGACAGAAGTGGCGCGACGTGGCCGACGCCGACCTCATGATTTACATCGGCGGCATGACCGTCCCCGGCAAGTACGTCGGCGGGACGCCCGCCGAACCCGACGAGGTCCGCGAACTCGCGTGGGTCGCCGAGGGGACCGCGCTCATGGGCGGGCCGATTCGCTTCGGCGTCGGCGACGAGAACGCCGGCGGCCAGGACATGGAGCGCAAGAACCTCGACTACGACTTCGTCGCCAAGGGCGACATCGAGGCGGCCGCCTACGACCTCGTCGACTCCGGGCTCGAAGGCTTCGGCAACCGCATGCGCGACAACGAGGAACTCGACCGCTGGGCCGCCACGGGCGCGTTCGTCGTCGAACAGCACCCGAACCACCCCGACCACCTCATCTGCGAGATGGAGACCTCGCGGGGCTGTGCCTACCGCTGTTCGTTCTGTACCGAACCGCTGTACGGCAACCCCGCGTTCCGCACCGCCGACTCCGTCGTCAAGGAAGTCGAGAACCTCTATAACCGCGGCGCGCGGCACTTCCGGCTCGGCCGACAGGCCGACATCCTCGCGTTCGGCGGCGACGGCGAGGCCCCGAACCCCGACGCGCTCCGCCGACTCTACGGCGGTATCCGCGAGGTCGCCCCCGACCTCGGCACGCTCCACCTCGACAACGTCAACCCCATCACTATCGTCGGCTGGCCCGAGAAGTCCCGCGAGGCGCTCCGCATCATCGCCGAGCACAACACGGCCGGCGACACCGCGGCGTTCGGCCTCGAATCCGCCGACCCCGTGGTCCAAGAGGAGAACAACCTCAACGTCTCCGCCGACGAGTGCTTCGAGGCGGTCAAAATCGTCAACGAGGTCGCCGGCTGGCGGCCCGGCGACGACCCGGCGGACGCGCCGACCCACGGCCCGGACGCCGCGAACCGCCTGCCGAAGCTCCTCCCCGGCATCAACCTCCTCCACGGGCTGAAAGGCGAGCGCGAGGAGACGTTCGAGCACAACAAGCGGTTCCTCCAGCGCGTCTACGACGAGGGCCTCATGGTCCGCCGCATCAACATCCGGCAGGTGATGGCGTTCGACGGCACCGACATGTCCGATACGGGTGCCGACATCGCCCGCGACCACAAACAGCTGTTCAAGACGTACAAAAAGGAGGTCCGCGAGGAAATCGACCAGCCGATGCTCCGCCGGGTCGCGCCCGCGGGCACGGTCCTCCCGAACGTCCACCTCGAATACCACCAGGACGGCCGGACGTTCGGCCGCCAGCTCGGAACCTACCCGCTTTTGGTCGGGATTCCGGGCGAGCGCGAACTCGGGAAGACCATCGACGTGGCCGTCGTCGACCACGGCTACCGCTCCGTCACCGGCGTTCCCTACCCGCTCGACTTCAACGAGGCGTCGATGGACGAACTCACCGCCATCCCCGGCATCGGTCGCTCGACCGCCGGCGACATCGTGGTGAATCGACCCTACGCCGACGCGGCCGACGTGGGCGTCGACGCCGATGTGACGAAGTACGTTCAGTAGCCGTCTCGGGACTCAGAAACTAATTCTTCACGTGCAATCGTGCTCTCTCTAGGCGTCCGGAATACCTCTCTGTTCACTCGCAAGCGTGGTGCGTGATTCACTTGCAGACGTGGTCTGTCGGCGGCGGGAGAAACGTCCCGTCGAGACGAACGGCGTCGAACCGCGAAAACAGCGCCGTCAGAAGTCGTCTTCGACGACTTCGCCGACGGCGAAGTTAGACTTGACCTCGGTGATTTCGACCTTCACGCGCTCGCCGACTTCGGTGCCGGGGACGATGATGACGTAGCCGCGTTCGACGCGGGCGATACCGTCGCCCTGCTTGCCGATGTCCTCGATTTCGACGTAGCGGAGTTCACCGGCTTCGACGGGCGGTTGCGGTTCGGCCGAGGGCGTCGGTCCGGCGTTCGATTCGGACTCGGCGGGCTCGTTCGACTCGCGGGAGATGAGCGCGACGCGGTAGGTCTCGCCGGGTTCGACGGTTCCGGTCTCGACTTCGCGGCGCGGAATTTCGACGACGTATCGGTCGTCCTCGGTGCGAACGTCAGCATTGAACAGACACAGGAGTTTATCTGAGATTTCCACCGTAAGACCTCCAATATGTGGTCAGGCCGGAGTGTTAAAGATGTACCGCAGTCATCGGGATTCGACTACTGAACCCGCGTCCCGTCGGGCCGTTTCGCGCCCTCCGAGTCGTGGACGACGACCTCGCCCGTTCCGGTCTCGACCGGCTCGTAGGCCTCGGTGACGCCCCGCGCCTCGCGTAGCTCTCGGACCGCCCGTTCTTTCAGCGCCCGCGCCAGTTCCTCCGCGTCCTCCCGGGAGATGTCTCGTCCGAGCCCCTCGCACTCGTGGGCGCGGACGACGCCCTCCTCGTCGACGGCCTCGCCCATCGGCTGGCTCGTCCCGCCGAGGGCGACGCTGAACGGGTAGGTCTCGCAGATCAGGGGGCGATCCTCGTGGACCTGACAGGCCCCCTGCCCGTCGTCGTGTTCCTCGTAGAACCGGCAGTCGCCGCAGGCGCTCGTCTGGAGCGCCCATTCGAACGTCTCGCCCTCGGGGCCGTCGTCGCCCTCGGCGAGGCCGTAGGGCATCGGGCGGGCCACGTCCCGCCACTCCATCGGTTCCGGTCCGGCCTCCTGCAGGGCGCGCACCTCGTCGGGGAAGACGGTCGCGGTGTGCGGTTCGGGGCCGTCGTCGCCCTCGTAGCCCTTGCAGCAGGCCCCGCAGCGCGTGCACTCGAAGCCGATGGACTCGATGGCGTCGGCGAGTTCCGACACGTCGAGGTCGCGGGCGCGGTCCAGTTCGGCGTCGAGGTCCATACCCGCGATGCGGGCGCGAGCCCAAAGAGGGGCGCGGTTTTTCGCCGGAGCGCGAGCCTCGGCTACCCGCGGACCCGGACGCCGACGACGCGCGACCTACCGCGGTTCGACCCGCTCCGCCTCCGGGTTCCACCGGACTCGACGCTCGGCGGCGAGTTTCTCGATGTGCGCGACGACCGTCGCGCGGGCGAGGTCGCGCACGGCGGACACGTCCTTGTCGTAGGCGGCGTCGGTCACGGCGTCCGGCGTCGCGTTCCCGGCCAGCACCGCGTTGAGGACGGCCCGTTCGCGGTCGTTTCGGTGCGCGACGAGCCGTGCCAGCGTCGCCCGCGGGTCCGTGATTTCGGGGCCGTGACCCGGAAGCAGTCGCTCGGGACCCCGCGCGTGGAGTCGCCTGAGCGCGACGAGGTAGGCGCGCACGTCACCCTCGGGCGCGCCCACGACGACGCTCCCCTCGGCCACCGCGAGGTCGCCACAGAGCACGTCGTCGCCGGCGACGAAGCTCACGTGGTCGCGGGCGTGCCCCGGCGTGTCGAGCACTTCGACGCCCGCGCCGACGGAGAGAACCGACCCCTCTGCGAACGTTCGGTCCGGTTCGACGCCGGTCGCGTCCGAGAAGGCGCGCTCGCGGCCGTGACGACACCAGACCGTCGCGCCCGTCTCGCGGGCGTAGGCGGCGACCGCGCCGACGTGGTCCGCGTGGGTGTGGGTGACCGCGATGTGGTCGACGCTCTCGCGCGCGACGAGGGAGTCCAGTTCGTCGGTGCGGGCCGCGGGGTCCACGAGCAGCGTGTCGCCGCCGTCGGCGACGAGATAGGCGTTCGTCGCGCCGGTCGGCGCGCGAGTGGCGACGGGGACGGAGACGCGCGTGACGTGCATGCCGGCGGCTACGCTCGCCGACGGGTTAGGTGGTTCGAGAGAAGTGGTGGCTTGGTCTGCGGGAGTGCGCCCCCGCGGGCGTGTTCTGTCGCGCTATCGTGGGACCGCGCGCTTACGTGTTGAGGAAGTAGACCTGCTTTCGCGCGTCCTTGAAGGAGTAACGCGAGCCGACGAGGTCAGACTCTTCGAGACGGTTGAGCGCGTAGCGGACGGTGCGGTCCGGCAGCAGCGACTCCTCCGCGAGCTGGCCCTGCGAGAGGGGCGCGTCGCTTTCGAGGACTTTTGCGACGAGCTTCGCGCTCGGGGGAAGCTCGCGGAGGCGCTCTCGGAACTCGGCTTCCGAGAGCAGGTCTTCAGTATCTGGCTCTGCAGTGGTGGTGCTCATACCCGACACAGTCGGTTGCTCCGTGTTAAGGGTTAGCTACAAGTGTGTGAAAAGAATCCAGACACATAATACACATATTAATATCGTGCGTTTGTTGGAAAATCGCCCGCGAGTAGGTGTCTCACTCCGTGTTTCGAATTCTATCGACCGAAGGAGTGCCGAGTCGATAGCTCCCGAGCGGCGCGTGACACGCCGGGCAGTGGACGACGAGCCACCCCTCGCTGACGTGGCGCGTCAGTTCAGCCGCATCACAGGTCTCCCCGCAGTTTCTGCATGTTGGCATATGGCACGATACGCGCTCAGCGGGGGAAAACCTCTCTGTCGTCGCTCGCCGAACCCCGCTTCCGCACCGCGTATCCAGTACCGTTTTAGGCTCCCCCCCGCGAGTATGCGTAGCGTGAAAGGAAAGGAGTGGTACCAGGCCGACGAGGTCGCCCAGGAGTACGACTCGAAGCGGTTCTCCAAGGGCGGTCGCCTCATCGACCGGCGAGAGAAGGAGGCGGTCCTCGCGGCGCTCGGCCCCGTCGAGGACAAGAACGTCCTCGAAATCGCCTGCGGGACCGGCCGGTTCACCGTGATGCTCGCCCAGGAGGGGGCGAACGTCGTCGGACTGGACATTTCGCGGGCGATGATGGTACAGGGGCGGGAGAAGGCCCGCAGAGCGGGCGTCGCCGACCGCATCGAGTTCCTCCGCGGCGACGCCGCGCGGCTGCCCTTCCCGGACGACCACTTCGACGCGGTGTTCGCGATGCGGTTTTTCCACCTCGCGGACACCCCGGCGAAGTTCTTAGCCGAAATGGCTCGCGTCTCGAAACAGCAGGTGTTCTTCGACACGTTCAACGACGGGAGCCTCCGAGTGGCCTACAACTGGCTGCTCCCGATGGGGTCGCGGCTCTACTCGGAAGGCGACGTGCGGCGGCTGCTCGGCGACGCCGGACTCGACCTCGCCGACGCGAAACACGACTTCGTCATCCCGTTCGGCTTCTACCGGAAGGTTCCCAACGGCGTCGCACAGCCCTTCCGCTCGCTCGACCTCGCCGTCGGCGACTCGCCGGTCGGCGACGACCTCGCGTCCGTGTCGTACTGGAACGCGCGGGTCGAGTCGGCCGACGAGCAGTCCCGCGCGGCGACTCGGGCGAGCGACGCCGAGTGAGGCGTTCTCACGGCAGAATTTAACACGATTCTCGATTCACATTTAAGTACGTCCACCGCAACTGTCGGGTATGGATCTCTCGGTTGTGCTCCCGACGCTCAACGGTCGGGACCGGCTCGCCACCAGCCTCGACGCGCTGGCCGAGCACGCCCCCGACGCGGAAGTCGTCGTCGTCAACGGCCCCTCCGCCGACGGCACGACCGGGATGGTGAGAGAGCGCGACGACGTGGACGTGCTGGTCGAAATCTCCGACCGCAACCTCAACGTCGCCCGCAACGCCGGCCTCGAAGTCGCCGGCGGCGACGTGGTCGCGCTCCTCCGATACGACCTCTCCGTGGAGTCGTCGTGGCTGTCGGCGCTCGAAGACGGCATCGCCGACGCCGACGTGGTCACCGGGCCGATGCACCAGACGCTCCGCAACGGCATGACGACCGAATCCCTCGAACGGAACGCCATCGGCGGCCGCACGGTGACGTACTTCAACGGCGGCAACGTCGCGTTCCGCCGCGAGATCATCGACGCCCTCGACGGCTTCGACGAGTACCTCCAGACGGGTGGCGCGCGCGACGCGGCGCACCGACTCGCCGGCTTCGACCGCTCCGTCGCGTGGGCTCCCGAGATGTGCGTCCGCCGCGAGTTCGAGGCCGACGGCGGCATCTCCGAACGCGACTGGGGCTGGAAGTACCGCTCTCTGACCTACCGACTCGTGAAGAACTACGGCGTCAGACCCGGGACCGTCAAGCGGACGGCGAAACACGCGATTTCGGACGGCGTCGACGCCGCGCTCGGCGTCGTGAAAGGGGACGTGACACCCTCCGGGTGGGCCGGCACCGGCCGCGACGTGGTCGGTGGTATCGCCACGGGCGTCTCGGACGGATTGGTAGCCCGCGCCCGCGACCGAACCCGCGCCCGCAACCCCCACGGCCGGTCGAAGCGCGCCGACCGCGCCGTCGCCCGGTACGACTGGCGCTGACTCGTTTTACCGCTCTCCGGGGCCGAGCGCCTCGATGACCCGCGCCGCGTTCTTCGAGAACGCCTTCGCCAGCGCGTCCTCCGACACGTCGAGCGTCAGAATCTCCATGACGCCCACGTTCGGGTGGGTCTCGGGCGCGCCGCTGCCGAACAGCACGCGGTCCGGGTGTTCGAGCAGCGCGCGTTCGAGCACGCTCCGATAGCGGACGAAACTCGTGTCGAGGTAGAGGTCGTCGTGGTCGTCGAGGAGGTCGATAGCTTCGTCCATCAGCCCGCGGTCGAGCGGGAAGCCGCCGAAGCTCGACAGGATGACGGGGAACCGACCGAGCAGCGACTCGGCGACGGCGCTCGGCTCGAAGACCTTCCCGCCCTCGACGAAGACGGGAAGCCCGACGTCCTCCAGCATCGCGAGCGTCTCGTCGTCGGGGAGCCCGTCGACCGCCGGCGCGAGCGAGAACCCGTGGAAGCGGTCGTCGTAGGCGTACTGCTCGATGTCGTCGGGGTCGGCGTGCTGGTCTGTCCGCGACGACGTGAGGTTCCGGAGCCGCGCCGAGGCCCGACTGCTCGGGTCGCGCGGGCCGTTGATGCGGGCGAACGCCAGAAACGGCCGGTCGACGCTCATCCGCGCGACCGCGTTGTTCGGACGGAGGTAGCTCCCCTTGACCCGCTGTGCGCCCGGCGAGACGACGGCGCGGACGACGCCCGCCTGATGCAGTTCGCGCTCCAGCCGCTCGGGGCTTATCTCCCGCCCGCGCGCCGCAATCGACTGCTCGTCGGGGTCGAGGCGGGCGTTCACGTCCACGACCCTGAACCCGTGTTCCAACTCCAGCATTGTCGAGTCACTCATCGGTGTCCGCCAAATAGGTTGCAGAATCCGCCGTAGTCGTTTCATCGAGTACACAGTACCGACTCGTTCGTTCAGCGCCGCGTGACGTTCATTCCTTCACGACGGTAGGGAGAGACGCTGAAACGCAGTTTTTTGGCCTACTCCACCTATCGTCCACGCGTGTGCCTCATCGTCGAGGTCGTCGCCCCGCTGTCCGCGCTCCCGTTCGGTCCCGCGGCCGAGGAACACGACGTCGAACTGGAGCTGGAACGGTCCGTCCCGACCGCCTCGCAGGCGGCGTCGTTCGTCTGGGTCCGCGGTCCCGACGCGGGGGCGTTCGGAGAGTCGGCGCGGTCGCTTCCGAGCGTCGACGACCTCACGCTCGTCGAATCCGTCTCGGACCGGGCGCTCTACGGCGTCTCGTGGGACGTCTCTCAGGCTCCGATTTTCGACGCGTTAGTGTCCAGAGACGCGGTTCTCTTAGAGTGTCTCTCGACCGGTGACTCGTGGTGGCTCAAACTCCGCGTCTCCTCGCACCGCGTGCTGACCGAGCTCAGACGCGAGTGGGCGGCCCACGGCATCGACGCCGAGTTCGACCGCATCACGTCCGTCGCGGCCGAGGAAGCGCCGGCGAGCGAGGGACTGACCGACACACAACTCGAAGCCCTGCTCCTCGCGCTCGAACGCGGTTACTTCGACGAGCGACGGGACACGTCGCTCGACGAGCTCGGCACGGAGCTCGGAATCTCGCGGCAGGCGGTCGCGGCCCGCCTCAAACGCGCCTACCGAACGCTCGCAGAGCGGATTCGCGACGAGCGACCCCCACAATAACGGGTTACATAATCAACGCACACCAATAGGTACCCGACTACCCATTCGGACTGTATGGACGACCCGCTCGAAGATGGAGCCGGGTCCGTGGTAACCACCTCCGTCGACCGCTACGACGAGGTGGCGGTCGCCATCGCTTCGGCGGTCGCGACTGCCACGGAACTCAGCCCACTCGAACTCCCGCCGCTCTCGGACATCGGTGTCGACCCCGAAGCGCTCGACGTTCTCTTTCGCCTCTCTCACGACCCGTCTCGAAGGTTCTCGTTTCAGTACGCGGGCTATCTCGTCTCCTTGTTCGGCGACGGAACGCTCACCGTCGACACGCTCGACGAGTAGCGAGGCGCGAACCGGCCGCCGACCGCGGCCCGAACCCCGGAGCGGCCCCCTCCGAACCCCTGCGACGCCCGCCCCGCGCTCGAATTCGAAAACCGTCGCCCTGTCGTGCGATTTCGTAGCTCGCTCTCGCCGAAACGTATTTATAGAACTGCAATCGTTGATAGCGGTTGAGGTTTCAACATGGCTTCACGAATGCAGCAACCGTTATACATTCTCGCAGAGGGGACGAACCGAACGCACGGCCGCTCCGCGCAGGACTCCAACATCCGCGCCGGAAAGGCGGTCGCCGAAGCCGTACGGACCACACTCGGCCCGCGCGGCATGGACAAGATGCTCGTCGACTCCTCGGGCGAGGTCGTCATCACGAACGACGGTGCGACCATCCTCGAGAAGATGGACATCGAGCACCCCGCCGCGCAGATGATCGTCGAAGTCTCCCAGACTCAAGAGGAGGAAGTCGGCGACGGCACGACCACCGCGGCCGTCCTCACCGGCGAACTCCTCGCGCACGCCGAGGACCTCCTCGACGACGACCTCCACCCGACCGTCATCGTCGAGGGCTACACCGAGGCCGCCCGCATCGCCCAGGACGCCATCGACGACATGGTCCTCGACGTGACGCTCGACGACGACCTGCTCCGCAAGGTCGCCGAGTCCTCCATGACCGGCAAGGGCACCGGCGATGTGACCGCCGACGTGCTCGCCAAACACGTCGTCAAGGCGGTCCAGATGGTCCACGGTGACGCCGACGGGGCCTTCCACCGCGACGACGTTCGCGTGCTCACCCGAACGGGCGCGTCCTCCTCGGCGACCGAACTCGTCGAGGGCGTCGTCCTCGACAAGGAACCCGTCAACGAGAACATGCCCCGCGCCGTCTCCGACGCGACCGTCGCGGTCCTCGACATGAAACTCGACGTGCGCAAAGGCGAGGTCGACACCGAGTACAACATCACCTCCGTCGACCAGCTCACCGCGGCCATCGACGCCGAGGACAATGAACTCCGCGGCTACGCGAAGGCCCTCAAGGACGCCGGCGTCGACGTGGTGTTCTGCACCAAGTCCATCGACGACCGCGTTGCGGGCTACCTCGCCGACGCGGGCATCCTCGCGTTCAAGAGCGTGAAGAAGTCCGACGCTCGCGCCCTCGCCCGCGCGACCGGCGCGAAGCGCCTCGGCTCGCTGTCCGACCTCGACGAGTCCGACCTCGGTCACGTCGACTCCGTGAGCATCCGCACCTTCGGCGACGACGACCTCGCGTTCGTCGAGGGCGGCTCGGCGGCGAAGGCCGTCACGCTGTTCCTCCGCGGCGGCACCGAACACGTCGTCGACGAACTCGAACGCGCCATCCAAGACGCGGTCGACGTGGTCGTCGCCGCCATCGACAAGGGCGGAGTCGTCCCCGGCGCGGGCGCGACTGAAATCGCCATCGCCGACCGCATCCGCTCGGAGGCCGCCGGCATCGAGGGCCGCAAGCAACTGGCCGTCGAGGCCTACGCCGACGCCATCGAGGCGCTCCCGCGCACCCTCGCCGAGAACACCGGTATGGACCCCATCGACGCGCTCGTCGACCTCCGCGCCCGCTACGAGAACGAAGGCATCGCCGGTATCATCTCCTCGGGCCGCACCGGCGAAATCGGCGACCCCGTCGAACTCGGCGTCATCGACCCCGTCGCGGTCAAGCGCGAAGCCATCGAGTCCGCGACCGAGGCCGCGACGATGATCGTCCGCATCGACGACGTCATCGCCGCCAAGTAACCGAACCGCTCGCAGACACGCTCCCCCACCGGCGGCGCGTTCCGCCGCCGGGCCACTTCGTGTCGCTTTTTCCGTCTGTCCGCTCTCGAACGGCCGCTCCAGAGCCGTACCGCTGCCGCTGCGCGAGCACCTATCAACTGGTCGCTACGTTCTTCCGTCGCGAGCGTCGAACTGCACCCCATGTCCGACGAAGTCGGACTTCCGGAAGCCGTGTCGATGGCGATTGGTGGAATGGTCGGTGGGGGTATCTTCGCCGTGCTCGGCGTCGTCGCCGGCGCGGCCGGGACCCTCGCGTGGGCGGCGTTCGTCGTCGCCGGCACGCTCGCGGCCTGTGCCGGGTACTCGCTCCTCCGACTGAACAGTCTGTGCGAGTCGCCTCGGTCACCCGTCGGATACGTCGGGAAGTTCACCGACAACACCACGCTCTCGGGCGTCGTGGGATGGACGTTCGTCTTCGGCTACGTCGGGACGATGGCGATGTACGCCTACGCGTTCGGCGGCTACTTCGTCGAACTCACTGGCGTCTCGACGGTCGCGTCGGTCTCGATACAGCCGTTCGTCTCCGCGCTCACCGTCGCCGCGTTCGTAGGCCTCAACGTCTTCGGCGCGCACGCCTCCGGGCGGGCCGAAGACCTCCTCGTCGGACTCAAGGTCGCCATCCTGCTCCTGTTCGGTCTCGGCGGCGTCGCCTACGGCGCGACCCACGGCGGCCTCGGGTTCGGCCTGTCGAACTTCGGTATCGGCCCGCTCGTCGCGGCCGCCGTCTCCTTCGTCGCCTTCGAGGGGTGGGAGCTCCTGCTGTTCGACCAAGAGAACATCGCCGACCCCCGGGAGACGGTCAGAAAAGCGATTTACATCTCCATCGCGGGCGCGACCGCTCTGTACATCCTCGTCGCGCTCGTCACGACCAACCTCGCCGGAATCGACGCCATCCAGCAGCACGCCGAGACCGCGCTCGCGGTCGCGGCCCAGCCGTTCCTCGGACAGGCCGGGTACGTCCTCATCTCGGTCGCGGCGCTGTTCTCCACGGGGAGCGCCATCAACGCCACGCTGTTCAGCTCCGCGCGGCTCTCGAAGCGCCTCGTCGCCGACGACCTGCTCCCGAGTCGGCTCCGCGACGAGTCCACCGACGAACCGATTCGTCCGCTCTTGACGCTCGGGGTGCTCGCCGCCGGGTTCGCCTTCCTCGGAAGTCTGGACGCCATCAGTTCGTTCGCGTCGCTCGCGTTCATCAGCATTTTCGGCGGCCTCTCGCTTCTCGCGTTCCGGGAGCGCGAGAACCTCCAAACGACCGTGATTCCCGCCGTCGGAACCGTCGGCGCGCTCGGCTCCGCGGTCGCGCTCCTGTGGCACCTGTTCGACGCCGAGCGGGGGACGTTCTGGACCGTCCTCGCGCTCGCGGTAGTCGTCGTCGGCGTCGAGGTGCTCTACTTCGAGCGCGAGACCATCGCGGACGAGGTCCAGTCCGCGGAGCGGCGCGTGGAAAACGAACTGTAACGTCTGGTGCGTGGCCTCGGGTTCACCACTCAGACCCGCGGTAACCGCCAGTCGTAGCGGAGCGCGAGCAGCCGAACCGAGAAGACGAGCGCGGCGCACAGCCCCGAGGGGACGCCGGTCGGCGCGCCGACCGCACGGGCGGCGAGGAAGCCGAGGCCGCCGACGACCGCGGGGGTCGCATAGAAGTCGTCGCGGAGGACGACCGGGACGCGCCCGATGAGGATGTCGGCGATGGAGCCCCCGCCGACGGCCGTGATGGTCGCGAGGATGACGACGCCGAACGACGTGACGCCGGCGTCGACGCCGACGAGCGCGCCGGTCGCCGCGAACGCCGACAGCCCGACCGCGTCGGTGGTCAGGAACGCCGGGTGGTCGCGCACGCGGCCCTCTATCGAGTGGATGAGAACGATTGCGAGGCCGACGCCGACGAGCGCGACGCTCATGTCCCACGTCGCCGCGAGCGAGGCTGGCAGTCGGTCGACCAGCACGTCGCGGGTCGTCCCGCCGCCGAGGGCGGTCACGACGCCGAGCACGGAGACGCCGAACACGTCGAGACCGGCCTCGGCGGCCTTGAGTGCCCCGGCGACCGCGAACGCGAGGAGGCCGACGACGTTCATCACCGCGAAGGGGTCGACCTCGGGGACGACGACGGTGACGGGGACGGCGGCGGAACTGAGGCCAGGGACGGAGACGAGAACGCCCATCAGTCGACCCGGAGTTCGACGCGGTCGCCGGGCGCGAGGCCGAACGCCTCGTCGCCGCGGCCGTGGTTCACGTCGCACTCGACGTTGCCGTGGCTGCCGACGGTGAGCAGTCGCTCGCCGCGCGGGACGGCCTCGAAGGTGCGACCGACCGAGACCGACTCGCCGTTTACCGTCGCGCGGCTGCCGGCCGCGTCGCGGACGAACTCGCCCGGGACGTTGGTGATGCAGTTGCCGAAGTCGTCGACGACGAGCACCTCGCCCGTCGCCTCGCGGCCGTCGGCCGAGACGGTCGCCTCGGGGAGGCGGCACTCGGCGAGCGAGTCGACGGGAATCGGTTCGAAGCGGTCGACCGACCCGAGCGCCGACGCGCCCGCGACGTGGGCGTCGGCGGCCGCGGGCGCGAACACGTCCCGTCCGTGGAAGGTCGTCGAATCGGGGTTCGGAACGTCGATTTCGTAGGCTTCGACCGATGCGTCGGCGTCGCCGAGGGCGTCGATCACGCGTCTCGCCGGGGGGCGGAGAACGCCGTTGTCAGGGCCGACGAGAACGTGGTCGCCGACGCGGAAGATGACCGCGCGGCGGTCGGTCCCGACGCCGGGGTCGACCACGACGAGGTGGACCGCGGGCGGGAAGTACGGAAGCGTCTCGCGGAGCCAGAAGGCGGCCGCGCGAACGTCCTGCCGTGGGAGGTCGTGGGCCACGTCCACGAGTCGCGCGTCGGTCCGCGAGAGGACGACGCCCTTCATCGCGGCCGGGTACGCCAGCCCGAAGTCGGACGCGAGCGTAATCATCTCAACAGGGGTTCGGGTCGCGGCTCCCGTCGTCGCCGACGCGCTCCGACCCGTCGGTGGCCGTGACGCGCTGGAGGCGCTCGATACCGTCGATTTCTCGGACCACGTCCGCCACCTCGTCGGGGACGAGCGACTCCCAGTCGCGGTCTTCGATCATGCGCTGGCGGACCTCCGTGCCCTCCAGCACCTCGCGGTTGAACATGGGCGACTGGTGGACCTCGACGCCCGCCTCTTTGAACAGTTGGATGACGAGCGGGTTGTTGGAGTACGCCACCTCGAAGGCGGGGGACATCGACTGGACGTGGCTGACCCACACCGAGTTGCGGTCGAGGTCCTCGATGGGGACCGCGTAGGTCGTGATGTCGAAATCCGAGACGGCCTTGTTGACCATCATGATTCGTTCGCCCGCGGTGAACGGGTTCCGCGGCGAGTGCGAGTCGCCCGCGGACCCGATGCCGAGGACGAGCTCGTCGACCTCGGTGGCAATCTCTTCGACCATTCGGTGGTGGCCGTTGTGGTACGGCTGGAACCGGCCGATGTAGAACCCCCGCATGCATCGGGCGTTAGTCCGGATTACTTATAAATACGCCGAGTCACGAGAATTCCGGTATTCTGGTGGTAGGGCCGTCGAAACGCGAGGTTACGGCAAGGTACGCCGGATGCAACCGGGGAGAAAGTATATCAGTCGCAGGGCCTACGTTAGAAGTAGCGACGACAGTTCTATGAGTAACGATACGAACACCGACGACAGCCTCCACGAGCGGGAGGATTCACCCGACGACGCGCCCTCCGAAGAGGGCATCGACGACGGGGGGACGCTCCAGCACGACGAGGCCGAAGAGGTCGACAAGAAGACGATCGACGACCTCGGGAGCGATGTCGAAATCGACGCCGACGTGGCCGAGAACGTGGACGAGAACGACCTCCTCGGTGGTCTCCGGATAGAGACGACCGACGAGATTCCCGTTCCGGACCGCCTCGTCGACCAAGTCATCGGGCAGGAGCACGCCCGCGACGTCATCATGAAGGCGGCCAAGCAGCGCCGCCACGTCATGATGATCGGCTCCCCGGGGACGGGGAAGTCGATGCTCGCCAAGGCGATGTCCGAGCTTCTCCCCCGCGAGGAGCTGCAGGACGTGCTCGTCTACCACAACCCCGACGACGGCAATCGCCCCAAGGTCCGCACGGTCCCCGCGGGCAAGGGTGACCAAATCGTCGAGGCGCACAAAGAGGAGGCACGCAAGCGCAACCAGATGCGCTCGTTCCTCATGTGGATCATTATCGCGGTCGTGCTGGGCTACTCGCTCATCATCGCCCAGCAGGTCCTGCTCGGCATCCTCGCCGCGGGTATCATCTACCTCGCGTTCCGCTACGGCTCGCGCGGCAGCGACGCGATGATTCCGAACCTCATCGTGAACAACGCGGACCAGAAGTCCGCGCCCTTCCAGGACGCGACGGGTGCCCACGCGGGTGCGCTCCTCGGCGACGTCCGTCACGACCCGTTCCAGTCCGGCGGCATGGAAACGCCCAGCCACGACCGCGTCGAACCCGGCGCGATTCACAAGTCGAACAAGGGCGTCTTGTTCGTCGACGAGATCAACACGCTCGACGTGCGCAGCCAGCAGCACCTGATGACTGCCATCCAGGAGGGCGAGTTCTCCATCACGGGCCAGTCCGAGCGCTCCTCGGGCGCGATGGTCCAGACCGAACCCGTCCCGACGGACTTCATCATGATCGCCGCGGGTAACCTCGACGCGATGGAGAACATGCACCCCGCGCTCCGCTCCCGTATTAAGGGGTACGGGTACGAGGTGTACATGGACGACACCATCGAGGACACCCCCGAGATGCGCCGCAAGTACGCGCGCTTCGTGGCCCAAGAGGTCACCAACGACGGGCGGCTCCCGCACTTCACCGAGGAGGCGGTCGAGGAGCTCATCCTCGAAGCCCGCCGCCGCGCCGGCCGCAAGGGCCACCTCACCCTCGAATTCCGTAACCTCGGCGGCCTCGTCCGCGTCGCTGGCGACATCGCCCGCGGCGAGAACGCCGAGCTGACCACCCGTGACCACGTGCTGCAGGCCAAGCGCCGTGCGCGCTCCATCGAACAGCAGATCGCGGACCAGTACATCGAGCGCCGCAAGGACTACGAGCTCTCGGTCAACGACGGCTTCGTCACCGGCCGCGTCAACGGCCTCGCCGTCATGGGCGAAGACTCTGGTATCATGCTCCCCGTGATGGCCGAAGTCACGCCCTCGCAGGGTCCCGGCCAGGTCATCGCGACCGGCCAGCTCAAGGAGATGGCCGAAGAGTCCGTCCAGAACGTCTCGGCCATCATCAAGAAGTTCTCCAACCAGGACCTCTCGGAGATGGACGTGCACGTGCAGTTCGTCCAGACCGGCCAGCAGGGCGTCGACGGCGACTCCGCGTCCATCACGGTCGCGACCGCCGTCATCTCCGCGCTGGAGGACATCCCCATCGACCAGTCGGTCGCCATGACCGGCTCGCTGTCGGTGCGCGGCGACGTGCTCCCGGTCGGTGGTGTCACCCACAAAATCGAAGCCGCCGCGAAGGCCGGCTGTTCGACGGTCATCATCCCCGCCGCCAACGAGCAGGACGTGATGATCGAAGACGAGTACAAGGAGATGGTCGACATCATCCCCGTCTCGCACATCAGCGAGGTCCTCGACGTCGCCCTCGAAGGCGAACCCGAGAAGGACTCGCTCGTGGACCGCCTCAAGAGCATCACCGGCTCCGCCCTCAACAAGGGCCAGGGCGTCAAGGGCCCCTCCAGCCCCAGCCCGCAGTAACGCCGGATGACCGACTGGGCGGCGTTCGCGGGCTTCACCGGCCTCGTCCTCGCCGTCTTACTCTCTCTCGCACACTTTTCTCGCGGCGTCCCGCACGCGGAGGGGACCGGCTCCGACGCACTCGACGCGCCCGCCGCTCCGGGCGACGGCGCTTCCGATTCCGACTCCCGAGCGACTGCCGCGGACGACTCCGTTCCGACCGCTGCCGAGTCGGACGAGACCGACTGGTCGGCCGAACTCGACACCGTCTCTCTGGCTTCCTTCTCGGTCGACTCGACCGGCGCGTCACCGCGTCCCGAGCCGTCGACGCCCGCGGAGGCCGACGTTGCGGGCGACGCCCACGCTGACGTTGACGCTGGCCCCGAGTCCGACTCCGAACCTGAGTTCGACGCCGACTCCGACCGGGCGACGCCGCCCGGCGTCACCGCGGCCCCCGTTTCGGCCGTCTCGGAGCGCTCGGCGTCCGCCGAGGACCTCCCGCCGCATCTCCTGCTCGCCAACGTCGCGCTCTCGCAGGCCTTTCTCGGCGGCTTTCTCGGCCTCGGCGCGTGGTACGCGGGCGTGCCGGCCGCGGCGCTCGGCCTCTCCGCCGCCGACCTCCCGACGCAACTCGCCGTCGGCGTCGGACTCGGACTCGCGCTCTACGGGGCCAACCGTGTCGGTTCGACGGTCAGCGAGCGGTTCGGCGTCGCGCCCGACGAGGCGGTCCGCGAGTCGTTGACGCCGCGGACGACCGCGGGCTGGGTGTTCCTGTTCGCGGTCGCACTTCCGCTCATCGCCGGCTTCGAGGAACTGCTCTTTCGGGGCGCGCTCGTGGGGGCGGTCGCCGCCGGTTTCGACGTGTCGCCGTGGCTCATGGCGGCAGTGTCGTCGGCCGCCTTCGGCGCGGGTCACGGCGCGCAGGGCCGACTCGGCATCATCGTCACCGGCCTCCTCGGGTTCGTCCTCGCGGCGGCGTTCGTCCTCACCGAGAGCCTGCTGGTCGTGGTCGTCGCCCACTACCTCGTGAACGCGCTGGAGTTCGCCGGCCACGAACTGTTCGGCTGGTAGCGTGCGTCGGACGCGCCGTCGAGTCCCGCCGAACCGCTCGCCGTCGCGGCGGCGACGCGGGGATGCGTTCAAGTGCCCGCATCACGCGTAGCCAGTATGGATATCGACACGCGGCAGTTGACGCAGGCGGGGCTCATCGGCTATCTGGCGCTCGTCGTCGCGGCGTTCGCCACGGGGAACCCGACGCTCCGGCTCGCCGCCGACGCTGCCTTCGGACTGACGGCGATTCTCCTCGGCGTCGTCACGCTCAGGATTCCGGTCGACAGCCGACTCAAGTACGTCGCCGGCGGCGGCTTCGTCCTCGCGGGCATCTCACAGTTCGCCGAACTCGCGACCGGCGTCGGGTCCGTCGGCCTCGCGAGCACGCTGTTCCTCCTCGGCGGCCTGCTCGGCTACCTCGCGCTCCGCCGGGAGACCGACGCGATGCCCTTCTGAACTCCGGCGACTGCGACGATGACCGTGACGATGGCGGCGGTGACCGCGACCGCGACAACGAGCGAAAACTAGATTCCTTCCGACTTCCGGAGCGCTTCGACCACGTCGTCGGGGGCGGCGCTCGGGCCGTCTTTCACGCGGTGGTCGGGGACGACGACCGGAACGGGATTGGCCGCGAGCGCCTCGCGCACGACGCGCTTCGAGTCGTCGTCCTCGGGGTCGAGGCCGGCCATGCGGACGAGCAGGGCCACATCGACCGTCTCGCCCTGCGGGACGTTCCGAAGCGACTCCAGCACGCTCCGCTGGTCGGTCGGGACGGTCAGACCGATAGGGACCGACGAGAGGTCCGTCTCGCCCCGGTCGATGGCGGCCAACACGGCGTCGAGATGCTCGTGGTCCGACTCGGCGTCCGTCGGCAGCGAGTCCGGAAACGAGACGTTGATGACCTTTCCGCTGACCACGCCGACCTGAACCGGGCGGCCGAGCGTGGACGATTCGCGCGCGTAGATTCCCGAGACGGGCATACGTTCGGCTCCCGTCGCCGGACGCTTGACCCTTCCGGCGACGGCGCGGGGTTTCGGGTCCGTCTCCGCGCGCCGCTCGCCCGCGTGCACGCGAGAGACGGTGAGTGTCCCCGCCGGCGCAAGTCTTATGTACATATACGTGCGTTAGTGTACATCAATGAACGCTAGTGGAGACGAATTAGCTCCCGACGTGCGCGCCATCTTGGAGGCCGCGCGGGAGCGACCCGGTGGGGAGACGCGCGTGTCGGTCGACGCGCAGTCGTTCCCCGAGGCCGTGGCCGAAACGGAGGCCGCGGGCCGGGTCCCGGTCATCGCCGAGGTGAAGCCCACGAGTCCGACGACCGAGGGCGTCCGCGAGGACGACCCGGTCGAACTGGCCCGCGAGATGGTCGCCGGCGGCGCGACGGCGCTGTCGGTCCTCACAGAGCCCGAGCACTTCGGCGGCTCGGCCGAGTCGCTGCGGCGCATCCGGGAGGCCGTCGACGTGCCCGTCCTCCGCAAGGACTTCATCATGAACGAGGCCCAACTGGATGTCGTGGAATCCGACCTCGTGCTCCTCATCGCGCGGTTCGTCGGCGAGGACCTCTCCGACCTCGTTGAGGCCGCCCGCGACCGCGGCTTCCAGCCGCTCGTGGAGGTCCACACCCGCGAGGAACTGACGGCGGCGCTCGCGGCCGGAGCCGACATCATCGGCATCAACAACCGCGACCTCGGGAAACTCGAAGTCGACCTCGGCACGTTCGAGGAACTCGCGCCGGAAGCGCCCGACGACGTGCTCCTCGTGGCCGAAAGCGGCGTGAAGTCGGTCGAAGACGCGCGGCGGATGCGCGAGGCCGGTGCCGACGCCCTCCTCGTCGGGACCGCCATCATGGACGGCGACGTACGACAGAACACGGAGACACTCACACAATGAGCGCAGACGGCAAGTTCGGCGACTACGGCGGACAGTACGTTCCCGAGGCCCTCATGCCGGCCATCGAGGAACTGACCGACGCGTACGAGCGGTACGTCCTCGACAACGAGGACGGCTTCATGGACGACTTCCGCGCGCGACTGCGGGACTTCGGCGGGCGGCCGACGCCCCTCCAGCGCGCGGACCGACTCTCCGAGCGCTACGACCGCGAGGTCTACCTCAAGCGCGAGGACCTCCTGCACGGCGGCGCGCACAAGCTCAACAACGCGCTCGGGCAGGTCCTACTGGCGAAGTACATGGGCAAAGAACGCATCATCGCAGAGACCGGCGCGGGCCAGCACGGCACCGCCACGGCGATGGCCTGCGCCCACCTCGATATGCCCTGCGAGATTTACATGGGCGAGCGCGACATCAACCGCCAGCGACCCAACGTCTTCCGGATGAAACTCAACGGCTCGGAGGTGAACCCCGTCACCGTCGGCCGCGGCACGCTCAAGGAGGCCATCTCCGAGACGATGCGCGACTGGGCGACCAACGTCGAAGACACCCACTACGTCATCGGCTCCGTGGTCGGCCCGCACCCGTTCCCGAGCATGGTCCGAGACTTCCAGTCGGTCATCTCCGAGGAGGCCCGCACGCAGGCCAGAGAGAAGTTGGGTCGGCTCCCCGACGCCGTCGTCGCCTGCGCGGGCGGCGGCTCGAACACGATGGGCGCGTTCGCCGAGTTCGTCGACGACGAGGAGACCGCGCTCTACGCCGTCGAGGCCGGCGGCTCGACGCTCGAAGTCGACGAGGAAGCCGGCGTCGCGCCCAACTCGGCGTCGCTCACGACCGGGTCGGAGGGGATTCTCCACGGCGCTCGCACTCGGCTCCTACAGGACCGCGACGGCCAGATTATGGAGTCGCACTCGGTGTCGTCCGGCCTCGACTACGCCGGCGTCGGTCCCGAACTCGCGTATCTCGTGGACACCGGTCGCGTCACCGCCGTCAACGTCGACGACGACGAGGCGCTGACCGCGTTCCACCGGCTCTCGCAGATGGAGGGCATCATCCCCGCGCTGGAGTCGGCCCACGCGTTCGGCTACCTCGAATCGGTCGTCGGTCCCGACGCGCCCGACTCGGCGGAGGCGGACGCCCTCGGCGAGTACGTCGTCGTCAACGTCTCCGGCCGCGGCGACAAGGACCTCGAATCGGCCATCGAGGAGACCTACGAGCGCGACATCGACATCGCGCCGAACATGGACGAGTTCACGGGGGGCCTGTGATGTCGCTCGAAGACGCCTTCGCCGACGGACCGGCGTTCATCCCGTACCTCGCCGCCGGCGACCCCGACTACGAGTCCTCGCTGAAATACGTCGAGGCGCTCGAACGCGGCGGCGCGGATATCATCGAACTCGGGCTTCCGTTCTCGGAGCCCATCGCTGAGGGACCGACTATCCAGAACGCGGTCGTTCGGTCGCTCGAAGGCGGCATGACGCCGACGCGCTTCTTCGAGTTCGTCGAGGACCTCGACGTGTCGGTGCCGCTGGTCTGCATGACCTACTACAACCTCATCTACCGCTACGGAGATGACCCCGGCCCGCGGCCGTTCGTCGAGAAGGCGGCCGAGGTTGGAATCGAGGGCTTCGTCGTTCCCGACCTGCCGGCCGAGGAGGCCGGCCCGCTCCGCGAGGCCTGCGACGAGTTCGGCCTCGACCTCGTCTTCATCGTCGCGCCGACGACCCGCGGCGAGCGCCTCGACCGCATGATGGAACAGGTCTCGGGCTACGTCTACGTGCAGGCGCGCCTCGGCACGACGGGCGCGCAGTCGAGCGTCTCCGACCAGACCGGCTCGTCGCTCGAACGACTCGCCGACTACGACGTGCCCAAGGCGGTCGGCTTCGGTATCAGCAGCGGCGACCACGCAGAGCGCATCGTCGCGAGCGGCGCTGACGGCATCATCGTCGGCAGCGCGCTCGTGGACATCGTTGCCGAAGGAACTTCGGCAGCCCGTCAGACTGCGTCTGACGACGTCGCCGACGGCCACGAGAACGGCGACGACGCCGAGACGGTCGCCGACCGCCTCGAAACGCTCGCCCGCGAGTTGAAAGAAGGTGCAGTGGCTGGCGCCTCGCAACGCCCACCGCATCCGGAACGCACATAACTGCTCTGCCACCCTTTCTCATACATGAACACAGACATCGGACTCTCCGCACGACTCGAACGCATCTCCACAGACGGGCGATACCTCATCGTCCCGATGGACCACGGCATCACCCTCGGCCCGGTCACGGGCCTCGTCGACATCGAATCCACCATCGACGGCATCACGCGCGGCGGCGCTGACGCCGTCCTCACGCACAAGGGCACGGCCCCGCGCGTCCACCCGAACAAAAACGGCAAAGGATACATCGTCCACGTCAACGGCTCGACCGTCATCGGCCCGGACGAAAACGACAAGCGACTCACCGGTACCGTCGAAGACGCCCTCCGCGTCGGTGCCGACGCCGTCTCCTTCCACATCAACGTCGGCTCGAACTACGAGCCCGACCAGATGACCCAGCTCGCCGACCTCTGTTCCCGCGCCGCCGACTTCGGCGTGCCCGTCCTCGCGATGTCCTACGCCCGCGGCCCCGGCATCGACGAACAGGACCCCGAGGCGCTCGCCCACGCCGTTCGCCTCGCCGAGGAAGTCGGTGCCGACGTGGTGAAGACGGCCTACAGCGGCGACGCAGACTCCTTCGGCCGCGTCGTCGAGGCCACGCGCCTGCCGGTCGTCATCGCCGGCGGGAGCCGCGGTACCGACCGCGAGACGGTCGAGATGGTCCGCGGCACGATGGACGCCGGCGCGGCCGGCGTCTCGATGGGCCGTTCCATCTTCCAACACGAGAACCCCGGAGCCATCACCCGCGCCGTGAGCGCCGTCATCCACGACGACGCCGACGCCGATACGGCCCTCGAACGCGCCGGCCTCGGTATCGAAGCGTAACGCGGCCCTCTTCGGACGACGTTTCTGTTTTCGGCTTCCTTCGGCATCCAGCCTACAGATAGATACCCGCCGAGCGCGAACCCCGAGCATGCGCGTCACGATGTGGGAGTTCGCGGTCGCCGTGGACGAACGACTTCTCGGATGTTCGACCGACTCGCTCCGAACACAGCTCGCCGAGTACGAACGCGGGGAGCGCCGCGAGTTCGACGCGGACGTTCGGTTTCCCGACTCGTTCACCGGCGAGGTGATGCGCGTCATGGCGTCGATTCCGTACGGCGAGACGCGAACCTACGGCGAGGTCGCGGCCGAACTCGACAGCCACGCGGTCGCCGTCGGCCAGGCCTGCGGGCGGAACCCGGTCCCGCTCGTCGTCCCGTGTCACCGCGTCGTCGGAGCGGACTCCCTCGGCGGCTTCTCCGCCGCTGGCGGCGTCGAACTGAAGCGCGCGCTCCTCGACCACGAGCGCGGCGCAGTCCAGACGGGGCTTGACGCGTTCTGACTGATTTTATATCGCCGTAACTGGTTTATCGGGCTTCGATTTGGTCGGGAAACGCCGCGCGCGGGTAGTATTTCTCGACGACTCTCGGTCGAACCCAACACAGTTCGACTTCCCCGGCGCTCGCCGAACGGTCCAACGGATTCGGGCCCGCATTCGATTGCTCCGTCTTTCTGCGTCGGCGACGGCGTACCGTTCCCGAAACGCGACCTGCGTCACCGGTCCTCTGTCGATGACGGCGACGGACGACGGACGTGCGTCTTTCCCACTTACCCCCGGAGTTTCGTGCGGAATGTCGGGTGGTGCGTGTACGGTTCCGACCTATTCTGTGTCTGTGAGTCAGTACCGCGACAGCCCGGTCGAACTCGTCTCCCAACCCGTCGGAGGTTCGGGCATCACAATCGGTTTGACCGCGAAATTTCGTTCCGAACTGCGTCTCAGTCATCGTCCTATCAGAGCGGGTTTTGGACTCGACACCCCCGGTCGAAGTCTTCGATTCGACCGCGGGAGTTACCCTCCGAACTCGGCCGTAACCACCGTGTGCTCTACGAACCCGTTTTCCGGACCCAACAGCCCGAAGTCTCGGGTTCGCGTCAGCGCGTTCGAATCGGTCGTTCAACCTCGAAGTTGGGACCGGATACCTAAAATAAATCGTATAGCGCGATATAGAATTGGCGGGGTGCGGCCGCACCGACCCGCCGGGACCCGTTCGCCGTCCGTTGATTCATTCGCCACGTTCAAGCCCACCCACCGAGTGAAGTCGATAATGACACGAAGCGTCTGGCTCAAAGCCGACGACGCGGTCGGCGACTGGGAGACGCGGAAGCGACGCATCACGGCCGGACTGGAAGCCGGCGTCGACTGGGTTCTCGTCGACGAGGCCGACGTCGAGAAGGTGCGCGAACTCGGCGACGTCAACATCGCCGCGTTTCGGACCGACGCCGACGTCCACGTGATGGAAGCGGAAGAAGACGACGCGGACCCCGAGGCGCTCGCCGACGCCTACATCGTCGGCAAGGACGGCGAGGGCGACGCGACCGTCGAACTCCCCTCCGACTTCTCCGGTTCTGCCGACTTGACGACGCTCCGCCGCGGCGACGACCTCGCAAACGGGTCGTACGTCCGCATCCTGAGTAAGGACTACGAGGCGTTCGCCGAGGAGGCCGCTCGCGACGGCGACTACACTATCGTCATCGGTGAGGACTGGACCATCATCCCGCTGGAGAACCTCATCGCCCGCATCGGCGACGAGACCGACCTTATCGCTGGCGTCACGACCGCCGAGGAGGCCAAAACCGCCTTCGAGACGCTCGAACTCGGCTCCGACGGCGTCCTCCTCGACAGCGACGACCCCGACGAGATTCGAAAGACCGTCGAGGTCCGCGACGAGGCCGAACGCGAGTCGCTCGACCTCGTCTGGGCCGAGGTCACGGAGGTCGAACGCACGGGCATGGCCGACCGCGTCTGCGTCGACACGGGCACCATCATGGACCACGACGAGGGGATGCTCGTCGGCTCGATGGCTCGCGGCCTTTTCTTTGTCCACGCCGAGACGGCGAAATCCCCGTACGTCGCGTCTCGGCCGTTCAGGGTCAACGCCGGCGCGGTCCACGCCTACGCGCGGACTCCCGACGGCGGCACCGTCTACCTCTCCGAACTCGAAAGCGGCGACGAGGTGCAGCTCATCGACACGAACGGGAACACCCGCGAGGCCATCGTCGGGCGCGTGAAGATAGAAAAGCGACCGATGTTCCGAATCTCCGCCGACTACGAGGGCGACCGCGTCACCACGCTCCTGCAGAACGCCGAGACCATCAAGGTTCACACCCGCGAGGGACGAACCGCGGTCACGGACCTCGAACCCGGCGACGAGATGCTCATCTACTACGAGGACACGGCTCGCCACTTCGGCGAGGCCGTCGAAGAGAGCATCATCGAGAAGTAATTCCGGAGAACCGTTTTTTCGAGGCGGGCCGCCGACGGGAGCGCCTTTATGTTTCGACCGTGTACCATTCGAGTTCCGTCGCACACCACGGACAGAAGTCGAGGTTTCGGTCGAGTTCGCCGCCGCAGACCGGACAGGTCGGCTCGCCGTTCGCGTTGCGGCCGCGGGGGCGAATCCCGACGCGGTAGGCGTCGAGCGCGCTCAGGAACAGCAGTCCGAGGACGGGAATCAGCACCTCTCTCGGAACCGAGTCCACGGTCACGGTCGCCGGGTCGGCGAACGTCGAGAGCAACACCAGCCCCGCGCCGACGACGAAGGTGAACCACGCAATCGCACGTCGCCACTCGCGGAGGTAGACGTGGCCCGCCCCGGCGATTCCGAGCGAGGCACCAACCACGCCGACGAGGGCTGCGACGAACGCGCGACGACGAGCATCGGGCATTGTTCGTTGGCGTCGTCGTCCGCACTCTTAAACGTCTGGATTATCGGATAGTCAGTCAACCGAACCGAATCCTGACCGTACGCGTTCGAACACCCCTGATTAGAGCGTTTCGAGGTTAGTCGGTCGTCTGCGCGTCTTCCGAAGTCGGCGGCGTTCCCGCGGCGTTGGCTGCCCCGGGTCCGTCGTGCGGTTCGTGTTCGACGACGAACTCGCGGTCCGACCCGTCGGCCGACGCCTCGACCGACGACACGCGGTACAGACGGATGCGACGCTCCTGTTTCGTCACGACCGGGAAGTCGTAGTGCTCGGCGTCGTGGCCGGGGCGCTCGTCGCGGTCGGCGACGAACTCCCGGTGGTCGTCGAGCCGGCGTTCGACCTCCGCGCGCGAGCGTTCCGGGAGGTCGTCGAGCCGCGTTTCGAACCCGGAGACGAGGTCGGCGTCGAGGTCGTAGCCGACCGAGTTTCGGCCCGCGAGCATGGCCGCGAGCGTCGTCGTCCCGGTCCCGGCGAAGGGGTCGAAGACGGTGTCGCCGTAGACGGAGTACATCCGAATCAGCCGGAGCGGAAGCTCGACGGGGAACGCCGCCGAGCGCTCTCTAGTGCCCGAATCGAGGCGCTGGTCGGTTCCGCCGAACTCCCAGAGGTCGGAGAACCAGCGGTTTCGCTCCTCCCAGAAGAAGGCGCTCTCGTAGCGCCGGTCGTCGCCCGGCGGGAACGACCGCGCTTCGCCCTTGCGGACCACAAGCACGTACTCGTGTTCGAGCGTGACGTAGGCGTTCGTCGGAAGCGTTCCCGACCCCATGAACTTCGTCAGACTGTTGGTCGGCTTGCGCCAGACGGCGTCCGGAAGCGGCGTCAGCCCGCGCTCGCCGAGCGCGGTGAGCACGCGGGCGTGGTTGGGGTACTGGCGAAACGACCCGTCGAGGCTCCGGGTCGCGTCGCCGACGTTCACGCAAGCCAGCCCGCCGGGGGCGAGCACGCGGGCCACCTCGTCCCAGACGGCGTCGAGCTGCTCGTGCATCGCCTCGAACGCCGCGTCGCCGTCGCCCTCGTCGAGCGCCGCCGCGATGGCGTCGTCGCGCGCCGAAAAGAGGTCGTCCCACATCTCTATCATGGGGTACGGCGGCGACGTGACGACGAGGTTCACGCTCTCGTCGGCGAGTCCGGTGTCGGCGGCGTCGCCCACCGTGAGGGCGTGAGTCGTGCGCATCGTACGGACGTGTTCGCCCCGAAACAAAACCCTTCGCCTCGGTACGGAGCCGGTCGGTCCCGCGTCGCGGTCCGCGCGGTTCGAAGCTCCGGCCGGCCACTCGTCCCGACCAGCGCCGCCGCTGATGAGCGAATAACCGAAAATCGAGTCGTCTCGTCCGATTCGAACCGCCGTCCGGCGCGGTCGTCCGGCGCGTGCTCAGACGAGGCCGAGGTTCTCCTCGGCTTCGAGGAGCTCGTGGTAGCGGTTGCGGATGGTGACCTCGGAGATGTCGGCCACGTCGCTGACGGCGGCCTGCGTGGTCTTCTCGTTGGTGAGGAGGGCGGCGGCGTAGACGGCGGCGGCGGCCAGGCCGACCGGCGACTTACCCGAGTGGACGCCCTTTTCCTTGGCGTTCTTCAGGAGTTGGCGCGCGCGCATCTTCGACTCGTCGGAGAGGCCGAGTTCGCTGGCGAACCGCGGGACGTACTGCTCGGGGTCGGCGGGCTTGACCTCCAGCGAGAGTTCGCGGGCGATGTAGCGGTAGGTGCGGGCGACCTCGCTCTTCTCGACGCGCGAGACCTCTGCGATTTCGTCGAGCGAGCGCGGGACGCCGGCCATGCGGGCGGCGGCGTAGGTACACGACGTGGCGACGCCCTCGATGGAGCGGCCGGGCAGGAGGTCGTCGTCGAGCGCGCGGCGGTAGATGACCGACGCCGTCTCGCGGACGTTCTCGGGCAGGCCGAGCGCGGAGGCCATGCGGTCGATTTCGCCGAGCGCCTGCTTGAGGTTGCGCTCTTTGGAGTCGCGGGTGCGGAACCGCTCGTTCCACTTACGGAGCCGCTGCATCTTCTGGCGCTGGCGCGCGCCGAGGGAGTTCCCGTACGCGTCGCGGTCGCGCCAGTCGATGTTCGTCGACAGGCCCTTGTCGTGCATCGTGTTGGTCGTCGGCGCGCCGACGCGGGACTTCTCGTCTTTCTCGCGGGCGTCGAACGCGCGCCACTCGGGGCCGCGGTCGACGGAGTCCGCGGTCACGACGAGGCCGCAGTCGTTACAGACGGTCTCACCGTGTTCGTCGTCGGTGACGACGTGACCGCCACACTCGGGACACTGCAGCGTGTCGCCCTTCGTGTCTTCCTGTTCGGTTTCGGCCTCCTGTCGGCCGTTCTGCGTGTTTCGTTCCTGCTCCTGTGCGCCGGGGTTTCGGGTCCAGATTCGTTCACTCATGGATACGACGGCGGGTGCTCCGGGAGGGGGTGGTTAGAGGCGGCTAGAACCCGGATGCTGTCCGTAACACCAGCAACCGCAGACGACCGCATAAATGGTTTGGTATCGCTTTCGGCCAGCGGCGTCGTTTGTACGTGTGAGACGGTCACACGGACAATTGAGGTTCGTGAGGGATTCGGCGATTCACCGGTCACTCAGCGGCGGCTTCTCGCCGACCGTGACGCGATACATACTTTTCTCGAAGGGGCGTTGCCACGACTACGCATGGCCGCCCACCCCCGCGTCGTCTCGCTCGCGCCGAGCGCGACGGCCATCCTCGATGCCGCCGGTCTCGACGCTCACGTCGTCGGGGCGACCGTTCACTCGCCGACCGACAAGCCGGTCGTCGGCGGCTGGCTGAACCCAGATTTCGACCGAGTCGACGAACTCGACGCCGACGCCGTCTGCACCTGCGACGACCTCCAGTCGGACGTCGCGGCGGCGGCCCGCGACCGCGGCTACGACGTGTTCCACGTCGCGCCCGCGACGCTCGCCGAGGTGTTCGACTCGTTTCCCGTCGTCTGCGACGCCGCGGGCGACGCCAGCGCCGGCGCGACGCTCGCCGAGGACTGCCGCGACCACCTCGCCCGCGTCGCCGACGCGGTCGCCGACCGCGACCACTCGACCGTCTACTGCGAGGAGTGGGCCGACCCGCCGATGGCCGCCGGCAACTGGGTCCCCGACCTCGTCCGCGCCGCCGGCGGCTCTGCCCCGTTCGTTGCGCCCGGCGAGCGGTCCGCCGAAGTCGACCCCGAGACCGTCGCGGCCGCCGACCCCGACCACGTGGTTCTCCACCCCTGCGGGAAGGGCGAACGCGGCGACCCCGAGGCGTTCGAGGCCCGCGGGTGGAACCTCGACGCCGCGGTCCACGCCGTCGACGACTCGCTTCTCAATCAGCCGAGCCCCGCCGTCGTCTCCGGCGTCGACCGCCTCGCGAGACTGCTGCACCCCGACGCCGACCTCCCCGAGCCGTGGGCGGGCACGACCGCGACCGAATCCGACGAAGGGAAATAACCGGGCGACGCGCTATCGACATGGACATCGCGGTCGGAAGCGGCAACCCGGTGAAGCGGCGCGCGGTCGAACGAACCTGCCCCGACGCCTCCGTGGCGGCGGTCGCCGTCGACTCCGGCGTCTCCGAACAGCCGACGGGAAACGACGAGACCATCGCGGGCGCGGTCACCCGCGCGAAACGAGCCCTCGACGCGGGCGACTACGACTTCGGCGTCGGCATCGAAGGCGGCGTCGCGACCTTCCCGGCCGGCGACGGCACCGACGGGCGGGACACGTATCTCGTGATGTGGGCGGCCGTGACCGACGGCGAGCGCGTCGGTCGCGCGGCGGGCCCGAGCCTTGCGCTCCCCGACCGCATCGCGGACCGCATCGACGCGGGCGAGGAACTCGGGCCGGTGATGGACGACGTGCTCGGCACCGACGACATCGCGAAAAACGAGGGCGCGGCCGGCGTGTTCACCGGCGGCCGGCTCACCCGAACCGACGCGCTCGAATCGGCCGTGACGGGCGCGTTCGCGCCCTTCCGGTGTGAACTGTACTGAGTCGCTCCGTTACTCCGACTCGGCGAGTTCGTGCTCGCGGTCGCGCACGTCGGCGCTCTCTTCGACCGCGGTCGTCAACGAGACGTTGAGCGACAGCATCGACGCGACGCCGCCGACGATGGTGACGGCGTTTTTGACGGCGTGGTCGAGGACCGCCGCGGCGAGCGCGGCGGCGGGCGTAATCGGCGCGAGGGCGGCCATGAACACCGTGAAGGCGATTTCGTAGAGGCCGACGCCGCCGGGCGAGAGCGGAAGCACCTTCGCGAGGTTGCCGACGCTCACGGCGAAAAACGAGACGCCGACGAGGACGACGGGGTCGATGTCGACGCCGAGCGCGAGCAGGACGACGACGGCTGTCACCACGTCGACGGTCCAGATGGCGAGGCTCGTCAGGCCGACGCGGCCGAAGGCGGCGCGGTTGCCGGCGACCGCCTGCAGGTCGGAGACGAACTGCTCGATGACGCCCGCGACGAGTTCGACGTAGGAGTCCGACGAGAACCGGCCGACGAACGCCCGGACGACGTTCCGGTCCGCGCGGGCCGACAGCGCGATACCGATGACGCCGAGGATGGCGACGACGCCGACGCCGGTGGCGACGTAGGCGACGGTGCGCACGTCGTCGGCGGACACGTCGACCGAGCCGCCGCTCACGCCGGTCGCCAGCACCGTGGCGATGTCATCGAGGCCGCCGGTGGCCGCGAGGCCGACGAGGACGACGCCCGCGAGCCCCGCGATGGTGAGCAGGTCGAAGACGCGCTCGACCGCGAGCGACGCGAAGCCCGAGGGATACGGGATGTTCCGGCGCGCCTTCACGACGTAGGCGCGCACGGCGTCGCCCGCGCGGGCGGGGAACACGAGGTTCCCGGTCTGACTGATGAATATCGCCCCCGTGAGGAACCCCGCCTTCTCGCGGTAGCCGAGTTCGGCGAGGATGTCGCGGTAGCGAATCCCCCGGAGCGGCCACGAGACGACGTAGATTATCGCGGCCGCCGCGACGAGCGCGGGGTCGGCGTCGCCGAGGACCGTGATGACTTCCGAGGGGTCGATGTAGAGCGTCATCAGCGCGAGCGCGAGGACGGTCAAAAGCAGGCCGGCGACGATGGTCACCCGGCGGGTGATGCGGGGCCGGACCGTGAGCTGCCACCACGTCCGGAGAATCTGGCTTCCCATCCCGAGGATGTCGCGGACGAGGTCGACTTTCGTGTCGCCTTTCGGCTCCCAGTCGACGGGGAACTCGGCGACCCGAAAGCCCGCGCGCTGGGCGCGGACGAGCATCTCCGTGTCCCAAAACCAGTGGTTGTCCTCTACGTCGTCGCGGAGCGCCTCGAACGCCTCGCGGCTGAACGCCTTGAAGCCGCACTGGTGGTCGCGGAGGTCCGAGCGGAGAAACAGGCGGACGAGGCCGTTGTAGGCGCGACTCGGCACGCCGCGTTTCCGCGGACGGTCGGCGACGCGGTCGGGCATCCAGCGCGACCCGGTCGCGGCGTCGTACTCGCCGGAGCGGACGCGCTCGACCAGCTCTTCGAGGTGTCGCATGTCCGTGGCGAGGTCCGTGTCGAAGTAGACGAGCGTGTCGCCGCGTGCGGCCTCGAAGGCGCGTTCGAGCGCGCCGCCGCGACCGAGGCGGTCGTCGCTGTGGTAGTGGCGAATCCGGTCGTCCTCGGCGGCCAACCGGTCGGCTATCTCCGGCGTCTCGTCGTCGCAGCCGTCTTCGGCCACGATGACTTCGAAGGCGTCGGCGGGGAGGAACGATTCGAGCGTCTCGACGGTGACGCGGACCGTGTTCTCGATGGTCCGCGCCTCGTTGTAGGCGGGGAGGACGACGCTCACTTCGACGCCGGCCGCGGTCGCGGCGGCCGGGCGTCGTTCTGTCGGGCGACCCATTGTCGTCGTATGGCCGCTATCCGCGTATGAATTTTCTGTCTTGGAACAGATACGGTCCGTGAGACGGACAGTTCGGAACGTTCGGGTGTTCGACGGCCGCTTCGATGCGCCCCGGCGCGCCCCCGCCCCGACGCGCTCCGATGCGTCCGGCCTGTTCCCTCGTTGGTGTGTCCGGGCCGCGTGGGTGTTAGGCGACTGTACCTGCGACGGCTCGGTGGAGCCGTCCGGACGGCTCGTTTTCGGTTGAAATCGCAAGACAACGCCGTGTTAAGCTCCCGTACCAAACCCCTGATAGGCGTCTCGTCTCTCTGTGTAGGTATGAGCACGACCGCCTCCGCGACCGCAGTCGAGGGCGAGGTCCTCGACGCCAACCGCAGTCTCTCGGAGAAACAGCGCCGCATCCTCGACTACCTCCGCTCCAACGCCGGGGCGAAGACGTACTTCAAGTCCCGCCTCATCGCCGACGACCTCGACCTCTCGGCGAAGGAGGTCGGCGCGAACATGCGCCCCATCCTCGACGGCGACTTCGACGTGAGCGTCGAGAAGTGGGGCTACTCCTCGGGCACCACGTGGAAGGTGACCGTCTGAGTCCCCGCTGACGTTTCACTCAGGCCCCGCCGCACGCCGTCCTCGGCGTGCACCCCGGCGCGTCCTCCATCGCGCCACCCCACCCGGAACGCCGTCGTCTCCCACCCACACGTCGTTCCATCCCCGTTTTTTCGGGTTTTCTCGCGTCCCAGCGCCGCCGCTACGAGTCGGAACGGACACGGAACCGTCACACGGTACAGCGTCAATCGCCCGTCTCGACTGCCGGCCTCGACTCGTCCGATCTCGTCAGGGGTCGAACCGGATGAGTTCGGCCGCGTCGTCGGCGAACGCCGCGGCGTCGGAGCCGAAGGAGTCGGCGTAGCGAATCAGGAGCGTGATGACCGTCTCGGGGTTGCGGACCGCGTAGCCGTCCTCGCGCGAGAGGAGCCCCACGGCGTCGAGTTTCTTCGCGTACGTGCTCACCGTCGCCCGCGAGACGCCGAGGCGGTCGGCGAGTTCGCTCCCCGTCGCGTCGGGGTCGCGAAGCAGGTGAACGAGCATCCCGCGCGGCGTGTCACGGCGGAGATAGCCGAGCGCGACCTGCTCGAACTCGGAGAACCGACTCGCGGGGAAAAATCGCTTGTAGTCGCCGTCGCGGCGCACTTCGAGCGTGTCGTCGTCGACGAGGTTTCGGAGGTGGTACTGCGTCTCTCCGGTTCCCAACTTGAGGTCGTCGCGGACCTTCGAGAAGTGCGCGCCGGGCGTGGACGCGACGTAGCCGACGATAGCGTCCCGCGCGTCGCTCGACCCGGACGAGTCGTCCTCGCTGTCGTCGCCACCCCCGAGGCCCACGAGCGGCGTGGCGGCCCCGAGCGCGGCGAACCGACGGAGGGTCGCGCGCTTGTCTTCGTCTACCCGGCGGTTCGACATCTACTCCCACATACGAGACGGCGCGAAGAAAAGGGCTTCGGCATTTACACCCGTCCGAATCCGGGACGGTCGGCCGACGCGACTATTCGAGGTCCTTCTCGAAGGACATCTCGCTTTCGTCGTCGTCGCCGTCCTCTTCGGCGGCCGGTTGCCCGTTGCTCGCGGTCTCCGTGTCCGACGACCCGCCGGTCGCGGCCGCGCCGTCGGCGCCCTCGCTTTCGGCGACGACCTCGTCGGACGACTTGATGGGTTCTTCTTCCTCGTCGGCCTCGGCGATGACCTCGTCGGGCGACTTGATGTCGTTGACCTCCGCGCCCGCCTTGATGGCTTCGGCTTCCTGTTCGAGCTGTTCGACGTCCATCTCGGCGGCCTGGTCTATCTGGCCGAGAATCTCCTCGATGTCGTCGAGCCCGATGAGTTCGCGGGTCTCCTCGTCGAACTGCTTGCTGGAGAGGCCTTCCATGTCCTGCACGTCGGAGCCGGTGAGCTGTTTGCCGTAGCGGCCGACGAGCGACGTGAGCTCCTGCGGGAGGACGAACGTCGTCGACTCGCCCTGTCCGATGCGTTCGAGCGTCTCCATGCCCTTGTCGATGATGGCGCGCTCGCCCATCGACTCGGCGGATTTCGCGCGGAGGACCGTCGAGATTGCGTCACCCTGCGCTTCGAGAATCTGCGACTGCTTTTCACCCTGCGCGCGGATGATGTTCGACTGCTTTTCACCCTCCGCGGTCTCGACGGCGGAGCGTCGCTCACCCTGCGCTTCGAGAATCATGGCGCGGCGGCGGCGCTCGGCGGAGGTCTGTTGTTCCATCGCCTGCTGCACGTCGGCGCTGGGGTTGACCTCGCGGACTTCGACGGACTCCACGCGGACGCCCCACTCGTCGGTCGGCTCGTCGAGTTCCTTGCGGATGCGCGCGTTGATCTCCTGGCGCTTGTTGAGCGTGTCGTCGAGTTCCATGTCGCCGAGGACGGCCCGGAGGGTCGTCTGGGCGAGGTTGGAGACGGCGCGCTTGTAGTTGTCGACCTCGAGGAACGCCTTCTTCGCGTCCATCACCTTGATGTAGACGACGGCGTCGGCGGTCACCGGCGAGTTGTCGCGCGTGATGGCTTCCTGTCGGGGCACGTCGAGCGTCTGGGTCCGCATGTCGAACGCGTAGGTCCGAGAGACGAACGGCGGGATGAAGTTGATACCCGGTTCGAGGAGGCGTCGGTACTCCCCGAACACCGTGAGCGCCTTCTTCTCGTAGGCGTCCACGATTTCGACCATCTGATACACCGTCACGATGGCGAGGACGAGCACGAGGAGGCCGACGACGACGCCTCCGATGCCCAGTCCCGCCTGGAGGGCAAGTAAGTCCATACGCCCGTGTTGGGTTGGACGAATGATAAGTATTCGTGTGGTGCGGCCGTCACGTCGGACGATTTCGGCGGCGACGAGGGCGTAGTCGGCCCGAACCGCGCCGGTTGGCGTGCGGCGGCCGCCGATCAGACGCCTTCGGTGCCCTCTCGTTCGAGTTCTTCTTCCCGCTCCGCGGACTCCTCGCGTCGCTGCCGCGCCCGCTCGCGGGCGAGTTCGCGGTCGATTTCGTCTTCGCCGGGGCCGACTCCCTCGACGGTCACGACGTTGCCGCCGCCGGGGTCGACGACGATGACTTCGGTTCCCTCCTCCAGTTCGCCGTGGACGGAGCGGGCGGCGTAGTAGGGGTTAAAGCCGCCCTCGTCGAGTTTGACCTCGCCGCTGGTCGGCGTGACGCGCTCCGTGACGCGCCCCATCTTCCCCGTTAACGCGTCCGAGTCGCTCGTCTTTCCCTCTCCTTTCCCGCCGTAGAAATCGAGCTCTCGATAGCCGTAGAGTGCGAGCGCGCCGAAGACCAACACGAGGAAGGCGAGCGCGAGCGGGCCCGAGAGCGGCGCGATGAGGAGGCCGGCCAGCCCCGCCGCGAGGAGGGCGACGCCGAGGACGACGAAGTGTGCGCCGGGGGCGATGGCCTCCGCGAGTGACAGGCCGAGACCCGCGAGCACGAGCAACAGCGGAAGCGTCTCGGGGGTGATGAGACCGGTCTGTAACGGGAACGGCAGGTATGCCATACCGGCTCTAGGGTCGTCGTCCGATTAAGGATTGAGGGTCGAATTCGTCGCGGCGGCCGCGGTCGGTGCGCGATTCCCGTGGCGGGTCGGACTCGCCCGCGCTCAGTCGTCGCCGTTCGGGTCGGTCGAGACGGTGTCGTCGTGGACGAACGCCACGGTGTCCTCGTTCGTCGGCTGGACGAGGACGGTCCCGGTGGTCGCGTTCGTCGGCACGGCGAAGACGGTCCAGACGTGCGTGCTCTCGCCGGGAGCGAACAGCGCGCCGTTGTCGAAGCCGGTCGCGTTCGACAGCGGCTGGTGACCGTAGCTGACGCCGTCAGACTCGAACACGAGCGCCGACTGCGGTAGGTTCCCGGGTGAGCCGCTCGCGGCCGTCGCATTGAGTCCGACGACGACGAACCGCTCTCCCTCCGGCGCGGCGTACGTTTGGTTACCCACCTGAAGCGAGTCTGCCGTCCGCGCGTTCCACCGGGCGACCAGGTCGGCCGAGTCGGTGCTCGCGCCCGAGAGCGCGGAGACGGCGACGCCGCTTCCGCCGCCGCTCGACCCGCCGAGTCCGTCCACCATCGGCCCGAGCGCGGCCACAGAGCCGAGCGCGAGGACGAGCAACAGGACGGCGACGACGACCACGCGGACGCTCGGCGGCGACCCCGATTTCAGGTCGTCGACCGACGACGGCAGCCTGTCGCGGAGCGAGTCGCCCGAAGAATCGCCGCCGTCGCCCCCGCCGCCGGTGAGTCCGGCGAGCCGTTCGCGGAGAGCGGCTATCGGGAGCGACGCCAACGCCTCCTCGACCGGTTCGGGCAGGTCGAACGGCAGGCCGAACTCGACCTCTGCCGTCTCGAACACGTCGCCGTCCGTGTACTGTTTGACGGTCTGTTCGAGCCCCTCGTCGGCGACGGTCTCGCCGAGTTCCTCGCGGTCGAGCAGCGTCACGTCGTGGTTCGTGGCGAACCCGCGGACCGAGTCGTCGAACTCGCCCTGCGTGGCGACGACGACGGTGTCGATGCCGCGTTTTTTCGCGTGCGCGACGAACCCCTTGACGTGCCCCGTTCCCACCGTCGTCTCGACGGACGGGAGCACGAGCATGAGCCCTTTCGTGCCGTCGCCGCGCTGCCCCTGTACGAGGTATCGACCTTCGCCTCGGGGCTGGGCGTTCGTCTGCCAGTTCCGTTGGGTCCAGAGGTCCGAGAGGAAGTGGACGAACTTCGTCGGTTCGAGTTCGACGAGTCTCGTCACTGTTCGCGTCCCTCCGGTCCGTCGGGGGCGGGTCGTCGGTCGTGTCCGCGTCGGTCGTGTGTCATCTTATCGCCTCGGTGTTCGTCAGCGTCGCAGTCGCCGCGCGGCCAGTCCGGTGAGGACGAGCGCGACGACCGTCAGCCCCGGCGAGAACGGGATTCCAGTGTTCGTTCCGGCGGCGGCCGGTTCCAGCGGCGTCCGTTCGACGACCGGGAACGGCGTCTCAGTTGTCGTTTCTGCGGTCGCTTCTGTTGGCGTCGCGGTCGGCGTGGCCGTCGGTGTCGGCGTCTTCGCGCCGGGTTCGAGCCGGACCATCGCGTCGTCGGCGACGATGGTGCCGACCGTCTCGTTGTCGTCCGCGGTCGCGTTGCCGTCGGTACCATTACCGTCGGTAGCGGTCCGGTACGGCGCGTCGACCGCGACCGAGAAGTTCCCGTCGCGGTCGCGGTCCGCGTAGGCGATGGCGAGCAACTCCGCGTCGACCAACTGCCGACGGTCGAACTCCACGACGACGTTCTGGTGCGTCCCCGGCGGGAGATACGCGCTCGTCCCCAGCGGCTCCTCGTCGGCGGTCTCGACGGCGACGAATCCGCCGACCGAGAGGTTCACCCGGCTGATGGTGACGAACGTCCCGTCGGTCTCCTGGTCGACGAACCGGAGGTTCGCCTCGGAGTCGAGGATGCGCATCGTGTGTTCGGTCTCGTCACGGTAGTCGCGCACCCAAAGCGGGAACGTGAGCCCGCGGTCATCGGGCGCGAACGTGAGGTTCTGCGAGACGGTCCGGTTCGCCGTGACCGTCATCGGCACGAGCTTCAAGAACGGCTGCCCGGGGGCGCGCGCCCGGAGTTCGACGACGCTGTTCGGCGCGAGGGTGGTCTCGCCGGTGACGTTCACCCGCAGTGACTCCCACGGGTACACCGTCTCGTTTCGCACCTCGATGGAGACGGTCGGTTCGACGAGTCGCACCCGCGAGCGCGCCGTGATGGTGTCCTCGTCGACGAAGTCGCTGTGGTCGCCGCGGAGCGTCACCTGCAGTTCGTACTCCTCGGTGTCACCTTCCAGCGGGAGTTCCGAGGTGTCCCAGACGACGAACACCTCGTCGTTTTCGAAGTCGGTGACGACCGTCGTCCCGTTTTCCGGCGTCGCGAGGAACGTCTGTTGTTCTCGGTTCGGCCGGACTTCGAGCTGATTCAGCGTGATTTCGATGCCGCGTGCGTTCGCGCCGCCGGTCACGTCGTCCGGGTTCAGCGCCGACTCGAGTCCGCTCTCGTTGAGGCGGACGACCGCGAGGTCGCCCTTGGCGACGGTTGTCCGCTCGGTCATCACGCCCCGAACGTCCCCGGGCGACACCGACGAGTCGGAGTCGTTCAGGCTCGCGGGCGCGACGTTGGTCGTTGCCGACGTGTTCCCGCGCTCCGTGACGTCGAGTTGGCCGATGGCGCGTTCGACGCCGTCGATGGTGACGTTCATCATGTACGTCGCCGGCTCGATCGGCTCGCTGAGGTGGCCGGTGTGGAGCGTCTTGTTGCCGCCACCGGAGACGTACGTCTCGGGCGCGCCAGTCGAGTTGTAGGTGTCGATGGTCAGGGTGGTCGTTCCCGACCCGACGAGGGCGACGGTCAGGTGGTAGCCGTAGCCGTCGCCGCCGATGTGGAGCGTGCCCGGCTGGGAGTGCTGGACGCGTATCTCGACGACGTCGCCGCGGGTGACGGTGGTAACGTCCTCGCCGAACGACGCGGTCGGCTCGTCGGCGGCGACTGCGGGCGTCGGAACCCAGAGCGCCGCGAGGAGAATCAACGCGGCGACCAACACGGAGGGTGCGCGGACTGCGTAACTCATTTGGTGTGTCCCGGTCGGGGGGGTTGACGGTGGTTCCCCTCGGGGTCACATAAATCAACAGTCCCGATTATCAAAACGGAAAGTCGGATGGTCGAAGCCCGGACCTCGCGGCGGCTCGCGACCGGCGCGCCGTGGGGCGGTCAGACCGCGCCCGGGAACACGGTGATGACGATGAGCCCGACAGCGAGGAGGACGCCGAGGAAAACGAACGCGACGTTTTCGGCCCGCGGTGACCCGGGCTCGATGGGGAGCTGTTCGATCTCGGGTTCGTCGTCGACGATGCCGTCGGGGCCGACGTCGTCGACGCCGAAGCGCCACTCGCCGTCGCCGTCGCGGTCGTCTTCGGCCTCGGGAGAGGGTGCGCGGGACATCGAATCGTGGGTAGGCGTCGCGGCCGGAAAGGGCTACCGCACTACTTCCGGTTGCCGCGGTCGTGGCTGATGACGTCGCCCTCGTAGACGATGCCGCGTTCGGCGTGGAGCGTGACGGTCGCGCCCTGTTTGATGGTCTTCGGGAGCGGCGCGCCCGACACCATCGGGATGTCGAGTTCGCGCGCGACGAGCGCCGGGTAGCCGGTCATGCCCGCGCGGGCGTCGACGATGCCGGCGAGCTTGTCGGCGTCGCCGTTGAACTCGCCGTCGAACTCGGCGGACAGCGCGAGAATCGCGCCCTCGGGCACGTCCGTGAGGTCGCCGTCCTCGGTGCGGTAGAGGGGACCGGCGACCCGGCCGCTGACGATTTTCCGACCCGTGGCGACGGGCTCGGCGGCGACGTGGACCTTGAGCATGTTCGTCGTGTTCGTTCCTTCGAGCTCCGTCATCATGCCGGAGAGGACGACGATGGTGTCGCCGGACTCCGCGACGCCGGCGTCGAGCGCGGCGGTGACGGCGTCGTCCATGACGCCCTCCACGCTCGGGCTGTAGTCGGCGTACTGCGCCGAGACGCCCCACGAGACGGCGAGCTGACGGCGCGTCCGGTCGTTCGGCGTGACGGCGACGACGGGGACGCCGGGGCGGAACTTCGCGGTCTTCCGGGCGGTGTAACCGGACTCGGAGACGGCGACGACGGCCGCGGCGTTCACGTCGCGGGCGAGGTAGCGCGCCGAGCGAGCCAGCGCCTCGGTGCGGGAGCCCTCGTCGGCGGTCGGGACGCGCTGTTCTTGGCTCTCGTCGTACTCGGGGCTCTCTTCGACTTCCTCGACGATGCGGGACATCGTCTCGACGACGCGGACGGGGTGGTCGCCGACGGCGGTCTCGCCGGAGAGCATCACGGCGTCGGTGCCGTCGAGGACGGCGTTGGCCACGTCGGACGCCTCCGCGCGGGTCGGGCGGCGCGAGCGGACCATCGAGTCGAGCATCTCGGTCGCGGTGATGACCGGCGCGCCCGCGGCCTGCGCTTTGCGGATGGTGCGCTTCTGGATGATGGGAACCTCTTCGAGAGGGCACTCGACGCCGAGGTCGCCCCGAGCGACCATCACGCCGTGGGCCGCCTGGATGATTTCGTCGAGATTCTCGACCGCGCCGGCGCGCTCGATTTTGGCGATGATGGGAATCTCCGCGCCGAGGTTCTCGAGGGTGTCGCTGATGGTGTAAACGTCCTCCGCGTCGCGGATGAACGAGGCGGCGACGTAGTCGACTTCCTTCTTGGCGGCGAGCTTCAGGTTCTCGTAGTCGGAGTCGGTGATGAGGTCGATGTCGAGGTCGACGCCGGGGACGTTCACGCCCTTACGCGAACTGAGCTTCCCGCCGGAGACGATGGTCGCGTGGACCGAGTCGTCCTCGACGCGCTCGACGGTGGCTTCGATGCGGCCGTCGTCGAGGAGGATGGTGTCGCCGGACTCCGCGGCGGTGATGGAGTACGACAGGCCGACGGCCTCAGGCGTGGCGTCGTCGCCCTCGTAGAAGCGGACCTCGCTTCCGGTTTCGAGGTAGATGTCCTCGTCGATGTCGGCGGTTCGTACCTCGGGGCCCTGCAGGTCGAGCATGGCCGCGAGCGGTTCGTCGGTCGCGTCGTCGACGGCGCGGATGCTGTCGATGACGTCGGACCGGTGTTCGACGTTGCCGTGGCTCGCGTTCATCCGGGCGACGCTCATGCCGGCGTCGGCGAGCCCGCGAATCGTCTCCCGGTCGAAGGACGCGGGACCGAGGGTGCAGACGATTTTTGCGTTTCTCATGGCGTCGCCTACGAGTGACTGATAAAAAAGCCCGATGATGAACTCGGTGTCGAGTAACGGGTTCGCATACGTACTCTCTATAGTTCGCCTATCGAACTGACCGCTCGGTCGCCCTCACGAAACTATAATGGTCGTTCGGTAAATTCTCTCGTCGTATCTGACGTAGCCGGGGTCGCGGAACTCGTTTCTGTCCGTTCCCTCTCGGAGGGTCACGGTCTCGCCTCCGAGCGCCTCGCGAAACGCCGACTGCTGGGCCGGCGCGAGGTTCTGGTACGAGACGGCGCCCTCGCCCTGCGGGAGGTCGTCGACCCGGGCGACGCTCAGTCTCGCGGTCCCGCTCGTGCCGCCGAGACAGCCCGTCGAGACGACGAGCGCCACGGCGAGTAACACGCTGAGTCGCATGGCGGCGCTCCATCGTCGCCGCTCAAATCGGCTCCGATTGTGGCGCGGGATTCGAGCGTCGAACGCCGACTCAGCCGGAGACGGTCGTCCGGTAGATGTCGCCGTCGTACCGGACGTAGCCGGGGTCGGCGAACTCGTTTCTCGCGGCCTCGTTCGGTATCGCCGCCGGTTCGCCGGTCGAGACTGCCTCCTCGAACGTCTCGCGCTGGTCGGGGTCGAGGTTGCCGAAGGCCACCGCGCCCTGTCCCTGCGGGAGTTCGTCCACGCGCTCGACGGTCAGGGTGCCAGCGCCGCCGCCCGTGACCGCGGCGACGACGCCCGCGAACACCGCGAGCGCGACGACGATTCCGACCGCTTCCCGTCTTCCGATTCGCATGGACGACGCTCGGGAGTCGGCGCAGTTAGGCGCTGTGGTCCACGCCTGATACGAGGGCGGTGGCGCGGTCGAGACGGCGCGTCGAAAAAACGGGTCGCGAGCGGTCGCGTATCGGGTCGCGGACGGTCGCTTACTGGACCTTCGTGCCGGGGACGGCGTCGCCGTGGGTGGTCAGGATGTCGGCCTCGTCGCCCGCGGCTAACAGCATCCCGTTGGACTCGACGCCGAACAGTTCGGCCTTCTCGAGGTTGGCGACGATGATGACCTTCGACCCGGCGAGCGAGTCGAGGTCGTGGAGCTGTTTGATGCCGGCGACGATTTGACGCTCTTCGACGCCGATGTCGACGGTGAGTTTGGCGAGCTTGTCCGCGCCGTCGATGCCCTCGGCGGCGACGATTTCGCCCACGCGGATGTCGAGGCCCTGGAAGTCCTCGAAGCTGATGCGGTCGTCGGCGAGGGGTTCGAAGTCGATGTCGGCGTCAGCGTCGGAGTCTGCGTCCATGTTCTCCTCCGCGTCCTCGTCGGACTCGTCGCTTTCGGATTCCGTCTCGGCCACGCGCGCTTCGAGCTTCTCGTTGAGCTCCTCGACGCGCTCGTCTTCGATTTTCTCGAACAGCGCCTCGGGCTCGCCGAAGGACGCCGGCGGGGCCTCGAAGGCGGCGTCGACGCCGGTGTCGGCCACCGACCCGTCCTCGCCGAGTTGCTCCCAGAGCGCCTGCATCTTGTCCGGCGCGACGGGGAAGAACAGCACGGCGATGGCCTTCGCAATCTGCACGCAGTCGCGGATGACCTGCGCCGCGGCCTCGGGGTCCTCGTCGGTGAGCTTCCACGGCTCGTTGCGCTGGATGTACTCGTTGCCGAACTGCGCGAGGCGGACGGCGGCGTTGCCGGACTTCCGGACCGAGTAGTCGTTGATGCCGGCTTCGAACTCGTCGATGGCCTCCTGAATGCGGGCTTCGACTTCCTCGGACACCTCCGCAGCGCGAGACTCCGTCTCACTGGCCTCCGAGTGTAACTCGGAGACATCCGGCGTCCCCTCGAAGTTGCGGTACGCGAAGAGCATCGACCGGTAGAGGAAGTTGCCGACCGTACCGACGAGTTCGCTGTTCACGCGGTCTTTGAACTTCGACCACGAGAAGTCCACGTCCTGCTGGAACCCGCCGTTGGTGGCGAGGTAGTACCGAAGCAGGTCGGGATGGAAGCCCTCGTCGAGGTACTCGTCGGCCCAGACGGCGCGGTTGCGCGAGGTGGAAAAGCCCTTGCCGTTGAGCGTGATGAAGCCGGAGGCCATGACCGCGCGCGGTTCGACGTAGCCCGCGCCGCGGAGCATCGCCGGCCAGAACACGGTGTGGTGCTGGATGATGTCGCGGCCGATGATGTGGACGATGTCGCCGGACTCCTTCCACGCGGCCTCCCAGTCGAACGTGTCGGCTCCGACGCGCTCCGTGTACTGCTTGGTGGAAGAGACGTACTCGATGGGCGCGTCGACCCAGACGTACAGCACGAGGTCGTCACCCTCCTCTCCGGGGTAGTCGATGCCCCAGTCCATGTCCCGGGTGATACACCAGTCCTGCAGTTCGCCCTCGATCCACTCGCGGGGCTGGTTCTGGGCGTTCGAGGTGCCTTCGAGGCGGTCGATGAACTCCTGAAGGTAGTCTTGGAGGTCGGAGACCGCGAAGAACTTGTGCTCGCGCTCGCGGTACTCCGCGGCGTTGCCAGTGAGCGTCGAGGTCGGGGCTTCGATTTCGCCGGGTTCGAGGTGGCGACCGCAGCCCTCGTCGCACTCGTCGCCGCGGGCGTGCGCGCCGCAGTACGGACAGGCGCCCTCGACGAAGCGGTCGGGGAGCCACTGGTCCGCTTCGGGGTCGTAGGCGACCGGAATCTCCTTCTCGTAGACGTAGCCCTCGGCTTCGAGCGTGCGGACGATTTCCTGGGTCAGTTCGGTGTTCGTCTCGTCGTGGGTGTGGCCGTAGTTGTCGAACTCGATGTTGAAGCGGGGGAACGTCGCCTCGTACTTCTCGTGGTGGCGGAGCGCGAACTCCTCGGGCGTGACGCCCTCCTTCTCGGCGTTGACGGCGACGGGCGTGCCGTGCATGTCCGACCCGCTGACGAAGGCCGTCTTTTGGCCGAGTGTTCGCAGCGAGCGACTGTAGATGTCGCCGCCGACGTACGTTCTGAGGTGGCCGATGTGGAGGTCGCCGTTGGCGTACGGCAGTCCACACGTCACCACCGCTGGCTTCTCCGTGGGGAAGTCCTCGTGACTCATATGTGTCGTGTATCTCGGAAGCGGGCCTAAAGCCCGCCGCTTCGGATGCGTCTGTCTGGCGGTGCGATATCGCCCCGAGGTTCGCCGGACCCGACCGTCGTCTCACGTTACCGAGTCGACGGCCGGAGGCGGGTCCACCCACGGCTAAAAGAACGCGCGCATACGCATGTTGTCGGGGAGACCCGTCCCGGTCACACCGGTACTGAAGCCGAGCAGGCGTATAAATCGTTGGGAGCGCTCGGGACCGCCGCACTCGACCGGTCACGACCGAACGCGTCGGCGACGCGCCAACACGAGTCACGCAACCGCTATCTCGTCGACCGACGCTCTCTCCGTCGTGACTACGACTACCGCCTCCCAACCCGCACGGAGCGTCGGCTTCGCCGCCGTGTTCGCCGTGCTCCTCGGCCTGTTCGTCTCCGGCTACGGCCTCCTCCTCGTCCCGCAGTCGCCCCTCGGTGGCGGCTGGATTCTCGCTATCGGCGTCTCGCTCGCGCTCGCCGGACTCTTCGCGATCGAGTCGGTCGGCCGACGCCTCGGCCTGTCCGCGGCCACGTGCCGGACGCTGTCGCTGTCGTTCGCGGCGCTCGCAGCCATCCTCTTCGTCGCGTTCGTCGTCGTCAACTACGCGTCCGTCGAGTCGTTCGAAGCGACCTCGGAGACAGCGACGGGGGCAGAAACGAGCGGCTGACAGCGGTACTGACGGCGACGCGACAACGACGGCGGGGTGACCGACCCGCGCGTGCGCTCCGCTCAGAGGAACGCCAGCGCGGCCTCGATTCCGATGACCGTCACGACGAGTCGACCGCAGGAGCCGACGAACGTCGCGGCCGCGAACTTGAGGTAGTCGTCTTCGAGGACCGAAAACGCGTAAATCGAGAGCGTGTCGGGAAAGCCCGGCACGCAGAGCGCGGCCGCGAGGCCGGCGAAGCCCCAGTTCTGTGCGATTTGGACGGCCTTGCGCTCGGTCCAGCCCATCACGTCGACCGGGAGCCGTTCGAGCGCCCGCTCGACGTAGCCCGACTCCTTCGTCTGGCGGCCGATGTGGAACGCGAAGACGCTTCCTGCGGCCTTGCCCGCGCCGCTGACGAGGATGATGACCGCCAGCTTCGCGCCGTAGGGGAGCCCGAGGTCGAGCGGCGCGGCGAGGACGATTTCGCTTACGCCGGGGAGGGCGAAGGCGATGAGAAACGAGTACGCGAAGATGATGACCAACCCGACCCAGCCCGTGGCCGTCTCGACGAGCGACGAGAGCCACGAAAAGTCGGGGTACAGACTGAGCGTCAGGTCTGCGAGCGATGCGAACGCGGTGAGAGACACACGAGAGGGTCGAAGCCAGTCGGTTGTAAGTTTTCAGGTTCGGACCGGCTCAGTTGCGCGTCGGGGTCGACCGGAGGTCGTCGAGGTCCGAGAGGAACGCCCGGAGCGACTCGCGGGAGACGTGCGGCATGCAGACGATGCGGAGTTCGCCGCTCGCGGTCCGCGAGATGCGCCAGCCGAGGTCCCGGAGCGACTCGAACTGCTCGTCGGGGACGCTCGCGGCGACCAGCGGGAGGTCCGGTTCGACCGCGTCGTAGCCCCGAGAGCGGAGTTCGTCGTAGAACCACTCGGCGTTCGCCTGCTGGCGCTCGTAGGCGTCGCGGTAGCCGTCGGGCCAGAGTTCGCGCATCGCGGCGGCCGCGGAGGCGACGCCCGCGCCGCTTCGAGTCCCGGTGAGGCTCGCCTGCGACGCGGATTCGAGGTACGGCGTGTCGACCGCCAGCGAGTCGACGACCGACTTGTCGCGGAACAACAGGCCGCCGGCGGGGACGACCGCCTGCCCGTACTTGTGGGGGTCGATGGTCATCGAGTCGATTGGCGCGTGAGCGAACGACCACTCGTGGTCGGTGAAGGGGAGGATGAACCCGCCCCACGCGGCGTCGACGTGCATCAGCGCGCCGGCGTCGTGGGCGACCGCGGTCAGCTCGGGTATCGGGTCGACGCGGCCGAACTCGGTCGTGCCGGCGACGCCGGCGACGAGGACGGTGTGGTCGTCGACGGCCTCGCGGACGGCCGCGACGTTCGCGCGGTAGTCGTCGTCGACGGGGACGATTCGGAGTTCCACGTCGAGCACGTCGGCGGCCTTCTGGAAACTGAAGTGGATGCTCTCGGGGGCGACGACGTTCGGGTCGTCGTCGCGGGCGTGGTTGCGCGCGGCTCGGATGGCCTGGATGTTGGCTTCGGTCCCGCCGCTCGTCACGTAGCCGTGGGGGGCCGAGAGGCCGGTGATGTCGCCGAGGTACGAGAGTGCGTCTTCTTCGAGGGCGGCGACGGCCTGATAGGTCGCCGGGTCGCCGGGATTGGTGGCAAAGAACCGCTCTGCGGCCTTCCGGGCGGCCGGGTGCGGTCGGGTGCACATCGAAGAGAGGACGCGGTCGAACTCCTGCGGTGCCGCGCGCTGCATGCATCCCACTATAACCACACCCAGTATATCGGTTCCGCTCCATTGCGCCGCGTCGCCCAGCCGACGGCCACCGCTACGGGGACGAGAAAAGACGGAACGCGGGTGGTCGGCCCTCGACGTTCGCCGGGGTCAGCGAACCGAATCGAGGAGGAGTCGCTGTTCGACGCGCTTGACCTCGTGTTGCACGTCGCGGACGGCGTCGATGTTGGCCGAGATGGAGCTGACGCCCTTGTCGACGAGGAACTGAACCATCTTGGGCTTCGAGCCGGCCTGCCCGCAGATGCTCGTCTTCACGCCGACCTCGCGGCACGTCTCGACGGTGTCGCCGATGAGTTTGAGCACCGCCGGGTGCAGTTCGTCGTAGATGTCGGCGACGTGCTCGTTGTTGCGGTCCACCGCGAGGGTGTACTGCGTCAGGTCGTTCGTGCCGAACGAGGCGAAGTCGATGCCGGCGTCGGCGAGTTCTTCGATGCAGAGCGCCGCGGCCGGCGTCTCTATCATGACGCCCCACTCGCGCTTTTCGGGGTCGATGCCGGCCTCGCGCATGTGCTCTTTCGCCCGCAGCACGTCCTCGGCGTCGTTGACGAGCGGGAACATGACTTCGAGGTTGTCGTAGCCCATGTCGAACAGGCGGCGGAACGCCTGCAGTTCGAGGCGGAAGACGCTCGGGTTGTCGAGGCCGCGGCGGATGCCGCGGTAGCCGAGCATCGGGTTGTGCTCGCGCGGCTCGTTCTCGCCGCCTTCGAGCTGTCGGAACTCGTCTGTCGGCGCGTCGAGGGTGCGGACGCGGACCGGTCGCGGGTAGAACTCCTCTGCGGCCTCGCGGACGCCCGAGACGATTTCGTCCACGTAGGCGCGCTCGCCGTTCTGCTCGATGAACCGCTCGGGGGTCTTGCCGAGCGTCAGGACCATGTGTTCGATGCGGAGCAGGCCGACGCCGTCAGCGCCCGTTGCGGCGGCGCGCTCGGCCGCCTCGGGGATGGAGACGTTGACCTTGACCTCGGTCGCGGTCATCGGCTTGACGGGCGTCTTGGGGCGGGCCTCCTCGACGGGCTGGCGCTGTTTCTCCTCGGGCTCTTCGCCCTCGCGGACGGTTCCCTTGTCGCCGTCGATGGTGACGACCTCGCCGTCTTCGAGGGTCTTCGTCCCGTCGCCGGTGCCGACGACCGCGGGCTCGCCGAGTTCGCGGGAGACGATGGCCGCGTGGGAGGTCATGCCGCCCTCGTCGGTGACGATGCCGGCGGCGCGCTTCATCGCGGGCACCATGTCGGGCATGGTCATCTCGGTGACGATGATGTCGCCCTCGGCGACCTGGTCGAGGTGGTCGAGCTTGGTGACGATGCGGGCGCGACCGGAGGCGATGCCGGGGCTCGCGCCGAGGCCGCGGATGAGCACGTCGTCGCCGGTCGCGGCCGCCCGCGAACGTCCGCTGTCGCTCTCGTCTTCCTCGCCGTCGTCAGCCTCGGCGATAGTCGTAATCGGGCGCGACTGGAGCATGTAGACCTCGCCCTCGTAGACGGCCCACTCCACGTCCTGCGGCGTCTCGTAGTGGTCTTCGACCAGTTCGCCGAGTTCGAGCAGGCGGGAGACCTCGTCGTCGGTGAGGACGCGCTCGTGGCGGCGGTCGTTCGGCACGTCGCGCATCACGGTCTCGCCGCTCTCCTCGTCGCGGACGCACATCGTCTTCTTGTCCGCGATGGTCGCCGTCTCGACCTCGCCGGTCTCGCGGCTGATGACGTAGTTGTCGGGCGAGACGGTGCCGGAGACGACGGCTTCGCCGAGGCCCCACGCGGCCTCGATGATAATCTCCTTCTTGCCGGTCGAGGGGTGTCGGGTGAACATCACGCCGGACTTCTCGGCGTCGACCATCTGCTGGACGACCACCGCGATGTCGACCTTGTCGTGGGGGAAGCCCTTGCGGTTGCGGTAGTAGATGGCGCGCTCGGAGAACAGCGAGGCCCAACACTCCTTGACGCGGTCGAGGAGGTCCTCCTCGGTGACGTTCAGGAACGTCTCCTGTTGGCCCGCGAAGGAGGCGTCCGGCAGGTCCTCGGCCGTCGCGGACGACCGGACGGCGACGAAGGCGTCGCCCTCGCCGACGCTCCGGTAGGCGTCGAGGATTTCCTCCCGCACGTCGTCCGGCATCGGCGTCTCCATGATGAGGTCGTGCGCCGTCTCGTGGGCCGCCTGCAGCGCCTCGGAGTCCTCGTGGTCGACCTCGACCGCGGCGAACAGCTCGTCGTCGATGCCCGCGTCCTCGATGAACGCGCGGTACGTGCCCGCCGTCACGACGAATCCCGGCGGGACGGGAAGCCCCGCACCGGTTAGTTCGCCCAGCGACGCGCCTTTCCCGCCGACCAGGTCGAGGTCGTCAGCCCGTACGTCGTCCAGCCAGACTACAGCCATGTGATGTTCGTATGGTCCCGCACCCCGATAAAGAAGTTTGCGAACGAAACAAGTATGAATGAAAACTCACTCGAAGGCGAGTATGAAATTGCGGCGTCGACCCGGAAACGGCCGTTCTCATGACTCTCGGCGCGCCCGTCCGTGTTCTTCGCAGAGGATTTCGCCGGCGTCCGGGTCGAGATAGAACGGCGACCCCGCTTCGACCGGCTTCCCGCAGACCGCACAGCCGTCGTCGTGTCGGAGGAAGTACTTCCCCTCGGCGCGGCCCGTCTCCAGTCGCCCGGCGGCGACGGCCGGTCGCGTCAGTCCCTCGCCGATTTGCGTGCGCTCCGCGCTGTCGGCCTCCTCGAAGCGAATCGGTCGCATACCAACGCGTGGGCCGCCGGCGGCAAATCGGTACGGGCAGCGAGGGGTTCATAATCGCTCGTCCCGTGATTTCTAGCGTGCTTCCGGAGTGGGTCTTTCTGCTCCCGCCGTGGCTCCTCGTCGGCCTCGCCGCGGGTGCGGTCGCCTCCGTCGTCGTCGCCGGCGTCTTCGTCGTCGGCGGTCGTGTCTTCCCGGAGCGGCGGGTCTCCCGCGGCCCCCGCGTCGACGGGACGGGCCGCCGCCGCCACGAAATCCGCGACTACCTCACCGCCATCGACGAGCGGTTCGTCGAGGACCGCCCGGTCCGCGGCGAGACGGTGGCGTTCTTCCTCCCCGACCGCGGCGTCGCCATCACCTTCGACGCGCAGGCGTTCTTCCGCCTCGAACGCGCCGGCGTCTACGCCGTCCTCTGCGAACACGAGATGCCCGGCGGCCAACTCGGCCGGCGGCTCCCCTTCGACGTGCCGGACATCGAGCCCGAACTGGCCGACCTCGACGACCCCGTGTCGGCCGCGTTCGACCGGCTCGACCTCCCCGCGAACGCCTCTTCGGACGCCGTCAGAGACGCCTATCGCGCGCGGGTGAAAGACGTACACCCCGACCACGGGGGCGACCGAGAGCGGTTCCGGGAGCTACGGGAGGCGTACACGATGGCGCGGGAACACGCGGAGAGTTAAGCGGCGAATTCGAGGTCGAGAAAACCCGAAACCGGCGCGGAGCTACGGCTCCGTCACTTCAAACAGCACGCCCGCGTCGCGGAGCGCGTCGGTCACGCGCCCGGCGGTGTCGGTGCTGGCGACGACCGCGGCGTCGAGTCCGCGGGCCGCGGCGTCGGCGGCGACTTCGCCCGGCGCGAACCACGTTCTGACATCGACTTCCGCGTGGCGGCAGGCGACGACCGCCTCGACGCCCGCGGCGACGACGATGTCGGCCTCGTCGCACGCCGCCGCGAGCGCGTCCGCGTCGACCGCGTCGGACTCGGCGACTCGCGCCGGCGGCACCTGCAGCACGCGGACCGAGCCGGGTTCCATCTCGATGACGCCCTCGAAGCCGGTGACGCTGGCCGCGTCGCCCGCCTCGGCGTCGGTGGTGGCGACCCCGATGGCCGGCCCGTCGTCGCCGGGCGTGGCGTGTAGCAGACCGTCGCGGAGCGACAGGGTCACCGTATCGCCGGCCGCGACGTCGTCGGTGACGATTGCGGCGTCCTCGTTGACGCTCTCCAGCACGTCGTCGGTGACGTGCTCGGCGAACCGCTGGAGGGCGCGCGCCTCCTGAAACAGCCAGTCGACGCCCTCTTTCGTCACGCGGTAGCGCGACCGGCCCTGCTTTTCGACGAGCCCGTCTTCGACGAGGTCGCGGATGTACTCGGAGACCGCCTGGCTCGTCACCCCGACCGCCTCGGCGATTTCGCCCTGACTCACGGCCGGTTGCCGGTCGGCTATCTCGGCGAGGATGCGAAAGCGGGTCGCGGTGCGCTTGTCCTCCAGTGCGCCGCTCATGTGCCGAACGTGGGACGCACCGACTAAAAAGGCCCCTGCTCCGACGCTGGCTCTGCCCCCAACTTCGCCGGCCTCCCGCGAGCGTTCGCCTCGTCGCGCGCTGCCGGTGGAGATTTGTCTCCGACGCCCTTCCACTCGGTCGTGACCCGCGTCTCCGTCCGCGAGCGCGCCGTCTTCTTTCCCGACGCCGACGCGCTCGTCCTCTCGGACCTCCACGTCGGCCGAGCCGACGCGTCGGCGGTCGATTTTCCGCTCGGCGAGGGGACCGACCTCGCGGAGCGCCTGCAAGCCTACTGCGCCGAGTTCGCCCCCGGCGAGGTCGTCTTCGCCGGCGACGTGCTCCACCGGTTCGACCGCGTCTCGGAGCGCCACGTCGCGGCCCTCGAAGTCCTCGCAGAGACGTGCGTCGACGCGGGTTCCGACCCGGTGTTCGTCGCCGGCAACCACGACACGATGCTCGCGGAGGGCTGGTCGGGAGACGTACACGACGAGTACCGCCTCGCCGACGAGACGGTCGTCTGCCACGGCCACCGCGAGCCCGACGGCGACGCCGACCGGTACGTCGTCGGACACGACCACCCGACGCTCGCTATCGAGGGTCGGCGACGGCCCTGCGTCCTCTACGGCCCCGACGCCTACCGCGGCGGCGACGTGCTGATGCTCCCGGCGTTCACCCGCCTCGCCGCGGGCGTCGAAGTCAACCGGATGCGCGGGGCCGACTTCGACTCGCCGCTGGTGCGCGACGCGGACGACTTCAGGCCGCTCGTCCGCGACGCGGAGGCGGGCGAGACGCTCACGTTCCCGCCGCTGGGGAAGCTCCGTCGGTTGCTCTGAGCCGTCGGTTCCGGGCGTTTTAGCCCGCAGAGACCGACTTCTGCTTCTCGCCCGACGAGAACCGAGATTGGTGGCTTTGGCTCGCGGCGACGTACTGCTAGTCGTCATGCCCGCCATCGCCACCGCCGTTCGAACGCACCGATTCGTCAGTTTCGTCGCGCTGACGTTCCTCTTCACGTGGCTCGCGTGGGTCCCGGCGGCGCTCCTCGTCAGCGCCGAGCGCATCGTTCCCGTGTCGTTGCTCGTCCTCGCGGGCGGGTTCGGGCCGTTCCTCGCCGCCATCGTCGTCGCCGCGGCCACCGGCGACCTTCGCCCGTGGCTTCGTCACGTCGTGAGTCCCCGCGCGCCGCCGTTCGTCTGGGTCGCCGCCGCGGTCCTCCCCCCGGTCCTGTTCGGCGCGACCCTCGCGTTCACCGTCGCGCTCGGGTGGACGTTCGAGTCCGCGGCGCTCGGTCCGGCGACCCTGTTCGCGGCGCTCCTCGTCTCGTCGTTCATCAGGGGCGGACTCGAAGAACCGGGCTGGCGTGGATTCGGACTGCCGGTCCTCCAGCGGCGACTCGGCGCGTTCCGCGCGTCCCTCGTCATCGGCGTCGTCTGGGCCGCGTGGCACGCGCCGCTTTTCGCCATGCCCGGGAGTTCGCAGGCGGGCACGTCGTTCGCCTTCTACCTCGTGTCGGTCGTCGGAATCAGCGTCGTCACGACCTGGCTCTACAACGAGTCCGGCGGGCGCGTCCTTGTCCCCGTCGCGTTCCACTCGGTCTGGAACGCGACCTCGGTCTTCCTCTCGACGGGAATTAGTGGTGACGGCCTGCTCCCCGCCGAGGCCGCTCTGGCCGCGGCCGCGTGGCTGTTCGTCGGCGTGCTCGTCTACCGATACGGCGCGGCGCGCCTGTCTTCGAAGCCGCTCCCGACGAACGGGCTCTCGTTCGCGGGCGAGCGCACTCGCAAGGCCGAACTGCCGCGCGAAGACGGTCCCGCGCGGTCACTCGACTGACCGCCACAGAAGGTAGGCAGACCGCTCCGAAAGGCGCGCACCGGCTCAGGAGAGGTCGTCGCGGACGGCGTCGGCCGCCTCTTTCCCGCTCCGCATCGCGCCCTGAATCGACGACCACGCGGTGTAGTCGCCGGCGAGGTACGCCCGGCCGGGGGCGTCGCGGGCGTCCGGAAGCGACTCGTGGACGCCCGGCGGTTGGGTGAACTGCGCGAAGGAGATGTAGTCGGTGTGGAGGAGTTCGAGGTCGTCGAAGTAGCGATCGGGGTACCACGCTTCGAGCGTCCGCCGAGTCTTCTCGAACAGTTCTTCCTCGGAGTTGTCCTGTGCGGCCGCGCCGAGGAACGTCGCGTTCAGGAGTTCAGCGCCCGGCGGGGCGTACTCCGGCGCGACGGTCGACAGCGGGACGACCGTGTTGGGGTCGGGACTCGGCGCGTTGAGCATGATGCGCTTGCCCGCGTCGAGGCCGCTCCCGCTCGGGAGCGTGTAGTACTGGGTGACACAGCCGTGAGCCTCGGTCGGAATCGACCCGACCCCGGTCAGTCGGCGCGCCTCCTTGGGGTCGGTGGCGACGACGACCGCGTCGGCTTCGAGCGACTCGCGGCCCGTGGTGACGACCGCGCCGTCGCCGTCGGACTCGACCGACTCGACGCGCTTGCCGAGGCGGACGGTCGCGCCCTCGTCGCGGGCGGCGTCGGCGAGTTGCTCGGGAACCGCCTGCATCCCCGCCGCGGGGACCGCGGTGCTCCCCGTCGAGAGCATCTTGAAGGTGTACTCGAACACCCGCTTCGACGAGGAGAGCGAGCGGTCGAGCGTGATGCCGCCGTAGAAGGGCGCGACGAAGTGCTCGATGTAGTCTTCGGAGAAGCCCCAGTCGCGGAGATACGACCGGATGCTCCGGTCCGCCGAGGCGAAGATTCCCTCCTCGTCGCGGGTGCTCACGTCCTGTCTGAGCGCCAGCGTCCGGAGCTTGTCGCTCGTCGTCACCTCCGGGTTGCGGACGGACTCGAACAGGCTCCCGATGTCGCGGAAGGGGTCCGAGAGGACCGCGCGTCTGCTCGGTCGGCAGATGGTCGCGCCGGGCGTGAACCGCCGGAGGTCGAGGGCGTCGAGGTCGAGTTCCCGTCGGACCGCGGGGTAGTCGGTGATGAGGACCTGGAACCCGCGGTCGAGCGTGAAGCCGTCTTTCGTCCGGGTGCGGACCCGTCCGCCGACGCCGTCGCGCCGCTCCACGACGGTCACGTCGGCCCCGGCGGCGGCGAGGTGTCGCGCGGCGACGAGGCCAGCGAGGCCCGCGCCGACGACCGCGATGTGGCTATCGTCCATACCTCGTCTCTCGGACGGGCGACACAAAGCCGCTACGGGTGGCGACCATCGACCGACGGGAAGGGCTTAGTCCCTCCCCCCGTAAGCCCCGCCCATGCAGACGTCCGACACCTTCTCCGGGCTGGTGTGCACGGAGACCGGCGACGAGTACGACGCGGACGCGACCGGCGCGAGCGACGCCGGCGCGCCGCTTGACCCCACCTACGACCTCGACGCGGTCGAGTGGGACGCCGAGACGCTCGCCGAGCGCCCCTTCGATACGATGTGGCGCTACCGCGAACTGCTCCCCTTCGCGGAGCCGGTGACGGCCAACGAGGGCGCGACGCCGCTTGTTTCGGCCGACGCGCTCGGCGAGGAGGCCGAGGTCGGTTCGCTCCTCATCAAGGACGAGGGCCGAAACCCGACCGGGACGTTTCTCGACCGCGGCTTCTCGCTCGCCGTCACCGCCGCGCGTGAGGCCGACGCCGAGGTCGTCGCGCACGCCTCGCCCGGCAACGGCGCGCAGTCGGCGGCCTCCTACGCGGGCCTCGTGGACGCTCGCTCCTACGGCTTCGTCCCCTCGCGGACGCCGTTCCCGAACAAGGCCATGGTGAACGTCCACGGCGGCCAGATGAAGGTCGTCGGCGGGCGCTACCCCGCCGCCCTCTCGGCGCTTCACGAACAGCTCAAAAGCGACTGGTACACCCTGCAGGAGTTCGACAATCCCTACCGCCACGACGGCGCGAAGACCATCGCCTACGAGGTCGCAGAGCGCCTCGACTGGTCGGTGCCCGACTGGGTCGTCGTCCCCGTCTCGACCGGCGAACTCGCCTACGGCGTCTACAAGGGCTTTTCCGACCTCGTCGGACTCGGACTGGTCGAGTCGGTCCCCAAACTCGTCGCCGCGCAGTCCGTCGGGTGCTCGCCGGTCACCACCGCGTGGGAGGCCGACAGCGACGCCCACGAGGCGTGGAACCACCCGGACACCATCGTCGGCGAACTGGAAATCCCCGACCCTGCGGGCGGGTCGCTCGCGCTCCGCGCCGTCCGCGAGTCCGGCGGTGTGGCCGTCGCCGTCAGCGACGACGACGCGCTCGAATCCGCCGTTACTGCCGCTCAGTCCGCCGGCGTCGAGGTCGGCCCCGCGGGCGGCGTCGCGCTCGCCGGCGCGTGGGAACTCGCGGACGAGTTCGACGAGGACGACACGGTCGTCGTCGTCAACACCGAGTCCGGGACGAAGAACGCCGACATCCTCCGCAGTCACCTGATGGGACAGGGCGTCTGAGGACCGCTTCGGCCGGCTGGTTCCCCGTTCGAACGCCCACGTTACCTCCATCAGACTTTTACTTTAGACGCATCTAATCCGTGGTATGTTGAGCGACGTGATGGAGGACTACCTGAAGGCAATCTACACGCTCCAGATGGAGCAGGGGCCGCCGGTTTCGACCTCCGACATCGCGGAGTACCTCGGGAAGACGCCGCCGACCGTGACGAGCATGGTCGGAAAGCTCGAAGACCGCGGGCTGGTCGACCGCGAGAAGTACAAAGGCGTCGAACTGACCACGGAAGGCGAGACCGTCGCGCTGGAAGTCCTCCGCCACCACCGCCTCTTGGAGGCGTATCTCACGGAGCACCTCGACTACTCGTGGAGCGAGGTCCACGACGAGGCAGACGCGCTCGAACACCACATCAGCGAGGAGTTCGAAAAGCGGGTCGCGGCCGCCCTCGGCGAACCCGAGGTCGACCCCCACGGCGACCCCATCCCGAGCGCCGACCTCACGCCGCCGGACTCCTCGGGGCTGTCGGCGCTTTCCGAGTGCGAGGTCGGCGACCGCCTCGTGGTCGCCCGCGTCAGCGACCGCGACCCCGCGGAGTTGGAGTACCTCTCCGAGGCCGGCGTCACACCCGGCACGACCATCGAAGTGACCGACATCGCCCCCTTCGGGATGGTGACGGTGCGCGTCGGCGACGACGGTCGCGAGCAGAGTCTCCCGGAGTCCGTGGCCCGAACGATTCGCGTCCGACCGCCCGACGAGCCGAGTAGCGAGGAGGTGTCGCCTGCGTGACCGGCTGGTGGGAGATTCTCGTCATCGCCCTCGTCTCCCAACTTGCGGTCCTGCCGGGCGAGAAGGTCCAGTTCATCATCGCGGGCCTCTCGACCCGCTTCGACCCGAAGGTCGTCGTCGCGGCCGCGGGGTCGGCGTTCGCACTCTGGACGGCCCTCGAAATCATGCTCGGGCAGGCGCTCAAGAGCGCGCTCCCGCCGGCCGCGCTCGACGCCATCACCGCCGTCCTGTTCGCCACGTTCGCGGTGTTGCTCTACCGTTCCGCGCCCGACGCGTCCGCGGGGAGCGAGGTCGCGACCACCGACGGCGGCGTCTCCGGGTTCGACGACGCGCCGACGGTGTTCGGCCGCGAACTGTCGACGCAGGGCTTCGGCGGCTTTCTGCCCATCTTCGCCATGATGGCCGCGGGCGAGTTCGGTGACAAGACCCAAGTCGTCACCATCGGACTGGCCCTGCAGTACGGCGCGACCTCGGCCATCTGGGTGGGTGAGATGCTCGCCATCATCCCCGTGAGCATCGCCAACGCGTACTTCTTCCACCGCTTCTCGGGCCGGGTCGACACGCGCAAGGCGTACCTCGGCGCGGCCGCCCTGTTCGGCTTCTTCGCCGTCGACACCCTGCTCGCCATCGCCACCGGCTTCTCCGTCTGGGAGACGCTCGTCGGCACCGTCAGCGACGCCGTCCTCGCGCTGGTCTGACCGGACGGTAGACGTCCTGAATCCCCCGGTCAGCCCCACCTGCCGCGGGGCGTCTAACTCCTCCGCGCCGTCGCTTCCGCGCCATTTTTCACGGCATCGCGCCCAAGAGAGAGCCATGTCTACCCTCCTTCCGTCCTTGGGTGCCGGGTTGGTGTTCGGGCTGGCCCTCGCCGCGCCGCCCGGCCCGATGAACGCCGTCATCGCCGAGGAGAGCGTCGTCCGCGGGTGGACCGCGGGCGCTCGGGCCGGGCTCGGCGCGATGAGCGCCGACGCGCTGTTTTTCGTCCTCGCGGCGCTCGGCCTCGTCGCGTTCGTCGAGCAGTTCCCGACGGTGCAGGCCGTCATGGTCGGTGCCGGGGGCGTCCTCATGCTCTACTTCGCCTACGGCGCGGCACAGGAGATGGACACCACGTTCCGCGAGGCCGCCGACCCCGACGAGGACAGCGCCGGGTTCACGAAGGCGTTCGTGCTCGCGCTGACGAACCCCTACCAGATTCTGTTCTGGCTCACCATCGGCGTCGGCCTGCTCGAAACCGGGACCGTCGACGTGCTCGCCCACACGCCCTATCTCGGCGCGTCGCTGTCGAACCTGCTCATCGTCGAGACGGGCAGCCCGGCGCTCATCCTCGGCTTCTTCGGCGGTATCGCGCTCTGGGTGACCGGGTTCCCCGCGGCGCTCGTCGCGGCCGAACAGCGCGTCGACTCCTTCGCGCCGGCCGTCGCCGCCGTCAGCGCCGTCGTTCTCGGCGGGTTCGGCGTCGTCTTCATCTGGGATGCGGTGCAGTCGCTCGTCTTCATCTGGGACGCGGTGCGGTCGCTCATCTGGGGCGCAGTGCGGTCGCTCGCGCTCTGAAGCGCGGAAAAATGTGTTTCTGAGCCGCTACATGTCGCCGACGATGTCGTCGGCAATCGTGTTCAGGTAGTTGCTGTGGTCGTCGCCGACCTGTCCCTCCACGTCGTGGTCGGTGTAGTTCGCGGGCGGCGTGTCGCCGTCTTCGAGGCCCGTCTCGCCGAGGGCCTGGTCGAACTCGATGGTGTTGTACACCCACTGGAGCACGTCGTCGGCCTCGTTGTAGTAGTTGTGAACGTGGCCGGTCCGGTCGCGGATGGCCTCGTAGGTAGCTCGCCCTTCTTCCTCGCTGGGAACCTCGTTGTCGGTCGCGGCCCCGAACGGGTGGACGGTCGCCACCTCGTGGCCCGGGTCGGTCCAGTCGCTTCGGCCGTCGAGGGTTCGGAGCGCGCTGAAGACGACCTGCGCGCCGAGCGAGTGGCTGGCGAACCGGAGGGTCGCGCCCGGGCAGGCCGCCTTGAGGTCGACGGCGAACTGCGCGAGTTTGCGGCCGTTCGCTTGGGCGATGTCCTGCGACTCGGCCCAGCCGTAGTCCCAGCCGCCGCCCTTGTCGTTGTCCCACGTGTAGCCGACGACCGTCCCGCCGTAGCCGGCGGCGGAGAGTTCGGCGTCGGCCGTCGCTATCTTGTCGAGGGCGGCCGCCTCGGGGTCGTCGCCGTCCTTGTCCCAGCCGTGGACGAACACGGTCAGGTCGGAGGCGCAACCGGCGTCGACGCCGGGCACGTCGCCGGAGGTGTCGTAGCCGCGGGCGGTGTGACCGGACGCGAGCGAGCCGTCGTCGTCGAAGTGGTCGCGCGTCGAGACGTGGGGGACCGACGCGGCGGCCGTGGGACCGCTTCCGAGGGCCGCGAGTCCGGAGAGCGCTGCTGCTGTCGTCGCGAGGAACTGCCGTCTGTGTGCCATGGGTTGTCTACCCGCGCGTCTGCGGGTGTCTTTCGTGCGAAGCGAAACGTGATAAATCAAACTACGGTTCGGTACGTTGAGATACTGTCCCAACAGTCGGGCGAAACCTCGCTCCCGTGTCGTAGTCGGGGTGGTAGAACCGACGGGGGGCCGGCCGTCGAGACGAGAAACACTATGAACCGCCGTGGCCGATTTCCGCGTATGTTCGACAAATCGACGTGGATAAAGCTGCCCCGGAGCGTCCTTCAGGGCCACGGCGTGCTCGACGACCTCTCGGCCGCGGTCGACGAGTTGTACCTCTCGGGCGAGCCGTTTCTCGTCACGAGTCCGTCGCCGAACCGCATCGCCGGCGACCGGGTTCGCGAGCAGTTCGACGGCATCTCGTCCGTCTCCTTGGACCGCGCGAGCTTCGAGTCGGTCGAGCGCGTCGTCGACGCGGCGCGCGAGGCCGACGCGGGCTACCTCATCGCCCTCGGCGGCGGCAAGCCCATCGACGTGGCGAAGATGGCCTCCGACCGTCTCGACTGCGGGTTCATCTCGGTCCCGACGGCGGCGAGCCACGACGGCATCGTCTCGGGTCGGTCGTCGATTCCCGAGGGCGACACCCGCCACTCGGTCGCCGCCGACCCACCGCTCGCGGTCGTCGCCGACACGGAGCTGCTCGCGGAGGCCCCGTGGGAGCTCACGACCGCCGGCTGCGCCGACATCATCTCGAACTACACCGCGGTCAAAGACTGGGAACTCGCCCACCGCCTGAAGAACGTGGAGTACTCCGAATACGCGGGCGCGCTCTCGCAGATGACCGCCGAGATGCTCGTCGGCAGCGCCGACTCGATTAAGCCGGGGCTCGAAGAGTCCGCGTGGATAGTGACGAAGGCGCTCGTCTCCTCGGGCGTCGCCATGTCCATCGCCGGCTCCTCGCGGCCCGCGTCGGGCGCGGAGCACCTCTTTTCGCACCAGCTCGACCGCATCGCGCCCGGGAGCGCCCTCCACGGCCATCAGGTCGGCGTCGGCTCCATCATGACCGAGTACTTCCACAGCGGCGCACGCGGCGAGTGGACCGACATCCGCGACGCCCTGTCGACGATGGGCGCGCCGACGACCGCGGACGAACTCGGCATCGACGACGAGACGATTATCGAGGCGCTCACGACCGCCCACGAGATTCGCGACCGCTACACGATTCTCGGCAACGGCGTGAGCGAGGAGGCGGCCATCGAGGCCGCGACCATCACCGGCGTCATCTAAACCCACCTTTTTACGCCCCGGGTCGCGGGGCGACCACCCGGCGCAAAAACCTGGCGGGAAAAAGCCACGAGACTCGGCCTCCGGCCTCGCTCGTGGGACAGCACGTTCGTGTTACACGACGTGGTGCGCTCGGGACTCCGTGGCACGGAGTTCCGACCGAAGCAAGTCGACTTCGCACGGTCACTCGATTGAGTCGAGTCTTGGTGGTTCCGCTCTCAAACGCCGTCCGGAACCCGAAGACGCAATACGCCGTCTTCCCAACCCCCGGCCATGGCAACTGCGAGTGCAGACAACCCGCTGAAGGAACACCCCGCGGCCGCGACCGCCGTCCTCTCGGTCGTCGGGTACGCCCTCGTCATCGGGACCTTCCTCGGCGTCGTCCCCGGGAGGGTCTTTCCCGACCTGTCGCTCCCACAGGTGAACCTCCTCTCCGACGCCATCGCCGTCGTGAACACGGTGAACGTCCTCGTCATCGCGGCGGGCTGGCGCTGGATTCGCCGCGACGAGGTCAAGAAGCACGCGGCCGCGATGGTCACGTCGTTCGGCCTCATCCTCGTCTTCCTCGTGATGTACCTCGCGAAAATCGGCGGCGGCGGCACCAAGGAGTTCGTCGGCCCCGCGTTCGCGTACTATCCGTATCTGGCGATGCTGGCGATTCACATCATCCTCTCTATCGTCTCGGTGCCGGTCGTCCTCTACGCGCTCATCCTCGGGATAACCCACTCAGAACGCGAACTCCGGGCCGAGACGCCCCACCGGAAAGTCGGCCGCATCGCGGCCGGCGCGTGGCTCGTCTCGCTCGCCCTCGGCGTCGTGACGTACCTGCTTCTCAACCACATCTACAGCTGGGAGTACACGGTCACCGCCGTCGAGTCAGCGGGCGCGCTCGTCGCACCCGCCGTCGGGCTCTGAGGCGCGTCGCCGGACCGCGCTCCGTTCTGGCGGCGCTCCGGCGGTCGCTCGTGTCGCGCCCTCGAAAACTGTGGATTTTTATTGCGCGGCGTAGTGGCGGCGAATATGCGAGTCGCGCTCGTCTCGATGTACACGACGCACCACGAGGAGACGGGAGCGACCAGACGGCTCCGACGGACGGCCGAACTCCTCGCCGAGCGCGACCACGAGGTGACGGTGCTCTGTGCGAAGTGGTGGGACGGCGAGGTCGTCGAGTTCAAACAGGACGGGGTGACCTATCACCGCGTGACCGACGCGCCCTCCGTCGGCGGCTTCGCCTCCCGCGTTCCCTTCGCCCTCCGCGAGGTGTCTCCCGACGTGATTCAGGTCGCGAGCTACCCGCCGTCGCACATCGCGGCGGTCAAGACCGCGGCGCGGTTCCTCCGGACGCCGGTCGTCGCCGACTGGTGGACCCGCGACGACCGCGGCGGCTCGCGGGCCTACCGGCGGGCGGCGAAGGCCCCGAACGCCGTCTTGGTCCCCTCGGAGATGGTCCGCACGCAGGTCCGCGAACTCGGCGCGTCGGTCGACGCGACCCACCTCGTCCCCGAACCCATCAGCATGGACCTCGTCCGGAGCGCCGACGCCGAGGAGCGCGCGGACGTGGTGTACGCCCGCGACCTCGACGAGCACGCGAACGTCGAGAGCTTCCTCCTCGCGCTCGCGGAACTCCGCGACAAGGGCTGGTCCGCCGCCGTCATCGGCGACGGCCCCGAGCGCTCGACGGCCGAACAGACCGCCCGCGACCTCCGCATCGACGACCGTGTGGAGTTCCTCGGCGACCTCCCCGCGGACGAGGCGGTTCCCATCATGAAGGGCGCGCACGTCTTCGCGCAGACCGCGACGGTCGAACCCTTCGCCACGAACCTGCTGTGGGCGCTCGCCTGCGGCTGTGTGTCCATCGTCGAGTATCAGGCCCGCTCGTCGGCCCACGAACTCGTCGAGGGCCGCGAGCGCGGGTCGCTCGTCACGAGTCCGCAGGAACTCGCGGACGAAATCGTCGCCGCCCGTCGGTACGATCACGAGACGGTCGACGACGACTTCGCGCGCTACGACTACCGGCGGGTCATCGAGCAGTACGAGTCGGTCTACGAGGCCGAGCGCGACGACTACGGCTTCTTCTGACTCGGCCACCGTGCCGGCGGCTGTCGCGGCGGCGACCGAACCCGAGCGAGTGCGGCCGCTCGGGACTGCTGAAAATCGAGAGGAGTGACGACCGCGTCAGTCCTGAACGTCGTAGTCGCCACCGTACTTCATGAAGAAGTACGCGAGGCCGAGCGTCGCGACCATCGCGAACGTCGTGGCCACGCCGAGGGACTTCGCGCTGTCCGGGACCTGCGGGAGACTCGGTCCGCCGCCACCGCCGGTGCTGACGGTCGGCACGTCGCCGCCGACGGCGACCGCGCCGAGCATGCCGAGCGCCTCGTGGGGCACGCAGTGGTACTTGGTGATGCCCGCGTCGCCCTCTTCGAAGGTGTATTCGTAGGTGCTTCCGGCCTCGGAGACGGCCGCGCCGGAGTCGAGCGACGCGCCCTCGCTCGCGACGACGTTGTGGCCGCCGCCCTCGCCGGTCCACTCCCACGTCACGGTCGTTCCGGTGTCTATCCAGACGCCGGCGGGCGCGAACGCGAGTGCGCCGCCGTTACCTTCCGCGCCCACTTCGATGGTGACCTCGCTCTGGCCGCGGAGGTCTTCGTAGCCTCCGTCGATGCCGTCGAGGTAGCCACCGAAGTCTGGTTCTTCCGTCTGCGCCGCGGCCGTGCCGGAAGTGGCGGCGACCGCCGCGCCGCCAGCGGCCGCCCCGAGGAACGCCCGCCGAGACATATCCACGTTGCCGTCGGTCATGTCCGCCGCTTGGTGTGGGCCTGTAGTGAATACTTTGGTTCTCGTCCGCCGGTCGGGGGTGCCGCGCCTCGATATAGGGGGGTATCCCCGCGGTGCCGGGCGCGACAACGGGGGTCGCCACAGGGACCGCCTCGCGGGGTTGCCTACAGCGTGTAGTCGAACTCGCCCGTCTCGCTCTCCAAGAAGGCCGTCAGGAGGTCGATGTAGGCGACCACGTCGTCCTCGTGGACGCTCTCGGTGACGGTGTGGAGGTAGCGCGTCGGCATCGAAATCGCGCCGACGGGCTTCGCGCCGTAGCTGTTCTGGAAGCCGCCGGTGTCGGTGCCGCCCGCGGGGAGCAGTTCCATCTGGTAGGCGATGTCGTTGTCCTCGGCCACGCTCCGGAGGCGACGGTGGACCTTCGGGTTGGCGATGGCGCTGGAGTCCTTGAGTTTGATGCCCGCGCCCTCGCCGAGTTTCGTGACGTGGTCGGCGGGGTCGAAGCCGGGCACGTCGTTGGCGACGGTGGTGTCGAGGCCGAGCGCGAGGTCGGGGTCGAGGTCGACGCCGAGCGCCTGCGCGCCGCGGAGGCCGACTTCCTCCTGGACCGTCGCGGCGAAGTGGACCGTCACCTCGGGGTTCTCGATGCGCCGGGCGGCCTCCAGCATGGCGAACAGGCAGACACGGTCGTCGATGGCCTTGCCCGTCACGTGGTTCCCCATGCGGACGGTCGTCTGCTCCATCGTCACGAGGTCGCCGACGGAGACGGTCTCCTCGACGGTCTCGGCGGGGAGGCCGAGGTCGACGTACACGTCCTCGACCTTCGGCTCTTTCTTCTTCTGTTCCTCAGTCAGCGTGTGCGGGGGAACCGAGCCGATGACGCCGGTGAGGTCCTCGTCTTCGGTGTGAACCGTCACGCGCTGGGCCTTCAGAACGCGGGGGTCCCAGCCGCCGAGGGCGTCGAGCTGCAGGAAGCCCTCGTCGTTGACGTGGCGGACCATGAAGCCGATCTCGTCCATGTGGGCGGCGACGGCGACCTCGTAGTCGCCTTCGCCCTCGATGGTGCCGACGACGTTCCCCATCGCGTCGACGCGGACGGAATCGGTCGTCGCTTCGAGGTCCTCGCGGACGAGCGCGCGGATTCGGTCCTCGTAGCCGGGGACACCGCTGGTCTCGGTGAGTTGCTTCAGACGGTCGAAGTCGAAGTCCATGCGAGTGCATGAATTGCCGTTGTAGATAAGTCCATCAGTCCCGGGCGAGCGTGCCGACACTCGACGGGCCGCCGCGCCGTCTCGCAAAGAACTCTAAATATATTCATTATTGTTCCGGAACCCTTTTCCACCTCTCTACGTAGGTACACGGTATGTCCGACACCGAATCTCAGCTCCGCGAGCAGTTCATGGACGCCTTCGCGAACGCCGACTTCCCCGTGAAGAACCAGATGTCTCTCGTCCCCGCGCTCCCGAACGGTCCGGGCACGAAGTTCAAGGCCGACGACGTGACCATCACGGCGATGGAGCTGGCCGCGAAGCTCGGCAAGCACCAGGACTTCCCGTACGAGGACGCCGAGAGCCTCGTCGACGACATCATCGCCGGCCTCAAGGCCGAAGACATGATCTGAGTTCGGTCGTCGCGTGACCGAGACGAAACGTGCGCTCTGGGACCGCTTCGTCGACCGCTTCGTCGACGCCGCGGACCCGATTTCACTTTTCGAGACGGCCGCCGACGGGACCGTCGAGACCATCGCGTACGGCCGTTCCGGCCGGCGGACACTCCGCCGCGGCGAGCGCATGGAGCGGCGACTCCGCGAGGCCGGCGGCCGCGTCGTCGCCGACTACGACCGACGCGAGGGCCGCTACGAGGGGCTCGTCTACATGATGTACACCCTCGACGGCGACGAGGTGGTCCCCCGATACCTCGGCAAGTGCGGGAAGTTCGGCGCGTCCGGCACCGACCTCAACAGCAACCTGCGAAACGTCGACACCAACGACGGAAAGCTCGCGCGTTGGGGCTACGGGAACTACTACCACTTTGGCGACCTCTCGTCGGCCGTCTTCCGCGGCGACGGGCCGGGGAAGTACGACCGCTGGGTGGACGCGCTGTTCGCCTCGACAGACCCGCCGCGGCTCCGCGAACCGGTGTACTTCTGGGTCGAGCCGTGGGCGGTCGGCACCGAGGGACCGTACCCCGACACGCGACCCTACCTCGAAGAACTGGAGTACCAACTCATCGGCATCGCCTTCGAACTGTACCCGGAGCGCCTGCTCAACACCGAGGGCGTGCCGACGAACCCGGAGGCGTACGCGAAGATGCGCGGGTGGACCGACCGCGAGGACACGCGGCTCTCGGACTTCTGACACCCAAACCGATTTCTCGTCGCCGGGACAATTCGAGGTATGCGAACGTACGACATCGAGCGCTACCTGAACATCAGGAGCGCCTACGGCGCGTCCTTCTCGGCCGACGGCGAGCGCCTGTCGTTCCTCATGGACACGACGGGCGTCCCGCAGGTCTGGACGGTCGATTCGCCCGGCGCGTGGCCCGAACAGCGGACGTTCTACGAGGAGCGCGTCACCTTCGCCTCGTGGTCGCCCGAACGCCCCGAACTGGCCTTCGGCATGGACAAAGGCGGCAACGAGCGCGCGCAGTTGTTCCGGCTCGAACCCGACACCGGCGTCATCGAGAACCTGACCGAACACCCCGACGCCAAGCACCGCTGGGGCGGCTGGAGCCGCGACGGCGAGCGGTTCGCGTTCACCTCCAACCGCCGCGACAACGCCGTCTTCGACGTGTACGTGCAGGCCCGAAACGGGAGCGGCACCGACGCCGAACTCGTCCACGAGGGCGACGGCTGGCTCACCGTCGGCGGATGGTCGCCCGACGACTCGAAGCTCATCGTCCAAGAGGCGTACTCGAACTTCGACCAGGACGTGTCCGTCCTCGACCTCGCCACGGGGGAACTGACCCACATCACGCCGCATCAGGGGACGGTCCGCTTCCAGAGCCCCGAGTGGGGGCCGGACGGCGAGAACGTCTACATGGTGACCGACCGCGGGAGCGACACGCTCGAACTCGTCCGCTACGAGCTCGCCTCCGGGGAGTTTACCACCGTCGATACCGGCGGCGACCACGAACTCGAGGGCATCAGCATCGACCACGACTCGCGCCGGCTCGTCTACTCCCGGAACGTCGAGGGGTACACGGAACTCACCTTCGGAGAACTCACCGCGCCCGACCGAATCGACTTGCTCCCCCAGCCCGACCTGCCGAACGGCGTCGCCGGCGGCGTCTCGTTCTCGCCGGACGGCGAGCGCGCCGCGGTCACCGTCACCGCCAGCGCCGACACCGCGAACGTCTACGTGGTCGAGTTAGCCACGGGCGACGCCGAGCGCTGGACGCTCGCGGCGACGGCGGGCATCCCGCGCGATACGTTCGTCTCGCCCGAACTCGTCCGGTACCCGACGTTCGACGGCCGCGACATCCCGGCGTTCTTCACGCTCCCCGAGGAGTCACCCGAGGGCGAGACGCCCGTCATCGTGGACATCCACGGCGGGCCGGAGTCCCAACGTAGGCCGTCGTTCTCGTCGGTCAAACAGTACTTCCTCTCTCGGGGCTACGCCTACTTCGAGCCGAACGTCCGCGGCTCCGCGGGCTACGGGAAGGCCTACGGCCACCTCGACGACGTGGAAAAGCGGATGGACTCCGTCGCCGACATCGAGGCCGCCGTCGAGTGGCTCCACGACCACCCGGCCGTCGACCCCGACAAAATCGTCGCCATGGGCGGCTCGTACGGCGGGTTCATGGTGCTCGCGGCGATGACCGAGTACCCGGACCTGTGGGCCGCCGGCGTCGACATCGTCGGCATCGCCAACTTCGTGACGTTCCTCGAAAACACGGGCGACTGGCGGCGCGAACTCCGCGAGGCGGAGTACGGGTCGCTCGAAGACGACCGCGAGTTCCTCGAATCCATCTCGCCCATCAACAACGTCGAGAAGATTCGCGCGCCGCTTTTCGTCCTCCACGGCGAGAACGACCCGCGGGTACCGGTCAGCGAGGCCCACCAACTCGTCGAGGAGGCCAGAGAACACGCCCACGTCCGCGAACTCATCTTCGACGACGAGGGCCACGGCTTCTCGAAGTTGGAGAACCGCATCGAGGCGTACTCCCAGATAGCCGACTTCCTCGACGAGTACGTCCGGAGCGCGCCCGCCGCGGACGACTGAATCGGACCTGCCTTATTTTCCGTTAGAGTCAAAGCGCGGGACATCGAATCCCCGTCTATGAGCGCGGACTCCGAACAGCGAACGATCCGGTGTCTCATCGCGAAGGTGGGACTGGACGGCCACGACCGCGGTGCACACGTCATCTCTCGCGCCTTCCGCGACGCGGGATTCGAAGTCATCTACTCCGGACTGCATCGCGCTCCGGACGAGATTATTCAGGCGACGGTCCAAGAGGACGTGGACGTACTGGGTATCTCCATCCTCTCCGGCGCGCACAACACGCTCGTCCCGAAGGTGATGGCCGGCCTCGAAGAGTACGGCGCGCTCGACGACACGCTCGTCATCGTCGGCGGCATCATCCCCGAAGAAGACCGGCCAGGACTCCTCGAACAGGGCGTCGACGCCATCTTCGGTCCCGGCACGCCGATGCAGGAGACCATCGACTTCGTGAAGGAAAACGCGCCCGAGCGAGCGTGACGATGAGCCGGGCGGTCGAATCCGACCTCGTCGAGCGACTCCTCGACGGCGAACACCGGGCGCTCGCGCGGGCCATCACCAAAATCGAATCGCAGTCGCCGGGGTACCGGGACATCGTCTCGGAACTCCACGCCCACACGGGCGACGCCTCCGTCGTCGGCATCACGGGCAGTCCGGGTGCCGGCAAGTCGACGCTCGTCGACAAGCTTGCGAAGTACTACCGCGACCAAGGGGAAACGGTCGGCGTCATCGCCGTGGACCCTTCCTCGCCGTACACCGGCGGGGCCGTCCTCGGCGACCGCATCCGCATGGCCTCGAACGTCGGCGACATGGACGTGTTCTTCCGGTCGATGAGCGCCCGCGGCCAACTCGGCGGCCTCTCGACCGCCACCGCGGACGCCGTGAAGGCGCTCGACGCCTTCGGGAAAGACCGCATCATCATCGAGACCGTCGGCGCGGGGCAAAACGAGGTGGACGTGGTGAAGACCGCGGACACGGTCGTCGTCCTCGTCCAACCCGGCAGCGGCGACGACGTGCAGATGCTCAAGGCGGGCATCCTCGAAATCGGCGACCTGTTCGTCGTCAACAAGGCCGACATGGAGGGCGCGTCGCGCACCGTCGCCGAACTACAGGAGATGATCCACCTCCGCGACGACCCGCGGGCGAACCTCGATACGGGCCACCACGGGGCCGAGGCGTTCGACGACGCCGGCCACGGACACGGCGGGCACGCGGACGCGAGCGATGCCGAAGCCGACGTCGACGCCGAGGATGACCCTTCCGACGGCGACAAACCGCCCGTCTGGACGCCACAGGTCCTCGAGACCGTCGCCACGACCGGCGAGGGAATCGACGAGTTGGTCGAGACGCTGGACGACCACCGCGACTACCTCGACGCCTCCGGCGAGTTGGCGGAGAAGGCCCGCAAGCGCGCGGGAGAGGAGATTCGACAGCTCCTCCGAAGCGACGTGAACCGGCTCCTCGAAGCCGAGCTCGACCGCCGCGGCGGGGTCGACGCGTTCGCCGAGGCGGTCGTCGAAAAGGAGACCGACCCCTACGCGGTCGCAGAAGACGTGCTCGAACCGTTCCGGGAGTGTCTGGACGGTCGAGACGACTGACGCTGAGACGGCTGACGCCGAGACGACCGAGACGGCCGCGATTCGGGCGGGACGCTCGCCGCGTTCCGCCCGTTGCCCGTCACCCGTCACCCCGCCACGGGCGGGCGAATTAAGGCCACCGCGCACCATCTACGTGACATGAAACTCCGACGAGCCATCGGACTGGCCGCAGCGGGCGTCGGTCTCGCCGCCGCGACCAACGCCGCCCTCTCGAAACGCGTGGGTCCCCTCGAACCGCCGCTCTCCGGAAACCACGGGACGTACCGCTGGCGCGGTATGGACGTCTCGTACGTCGAAGCCGGCGACGAGGACGACCCGACGCTCGTCCTCCTCCACGGCATCAACGCCGCGGGGTCGTCCGGGGAGTTCCGCGAGGTGTTTTCGACCCTCGCCGAGGACTACCACGTCGTCGCGCCCGACCTCCCCGGATTCGGGCTTTCGGACCGGCCGGCGCTGTACTACTCGCCCGCGCTCTACGAGGACTTCGTCGGCGACTTCCTCGCCGAGTACGACGACCCCGCAGTCGTCGCCTCGTCGCTCACCGCGGCCTACGCCGTCGCCGCCGCGGAGCGAGGCGACGTGTCGGTCTCGCGGTTCGTCCTCGTCTGTCCCACGTCGCGCGGCGGCCCGGACCCCAAGGAGTGGCTCCGCGAACTCGTCCGCGCGCCGGTCGTCGGCGAGGCGCTGTTCAACGTCGTCGCCTCCCGACCCTCGATTCGTTACTTCAACGCCGACCACGGCTACTACGACCCCGAGAAGGCGGGCGAGGAGTGGCAGGAGTACGAGTGGCGCACCGCCCATCAGGAGGGCGCGCGCTTCGCGCCGGCGTCGTTCATCTCCGGCTACCTCAACACCGACACCGACCTCGGCGAGACGCTGTCGGCCCTCGACGTCCCGACGACGCTCGTCTGGGGCCGCGAGAGCGACATCACGCCGCTGAAGCGGGGCCGCGACCTCGCGGACGCGGCGGACTGCACGCTCGTCGTCTTCGACGACGCGATGTTGCTCCCGCACGTCGAGTTCCCGAACGCCTTCGTCGACACCGTCCGCGACGCCCTCGACTGAGGGGAACCGCTCCGCGACCCGAATTCGACTCCCCAATCCGAACCAGCCACCCGAACTGAACCGATGCTCGACTCCCTATCGCTGTTTCTGTACGGTGCCATCGCGCTCCTCGCGGCCGGCTTCTGGGCGTGGCTCCTCGGTTCGTACGTCTTCGGCTGGCGCTCGCCGCTGGAGGCCGTCGAGGCGCGTGAGAAATAACGTGCGGCGGGTGCGGCGCTACTCGCTCGCGGGCCGGAACACGAGCAACTGCTCGTCGGTGGTCGCGTTCGTGCCCACGGCTGCCGAGACGGTCGCGCCGAGGTCGACCTCGTCGGCGGGGAGCTCGCGGACGACGCCCGTGAGTTTGACGGGGCCGAACGACGCGATAGCCGTCACGTAGGGCGCTTCGTCGGCGAAGTTCGGTGCGGGGACGTGCACTTCGGTGAACGTGAGTATCTCGCCCGTCTCCGGGAGCGGTTCTTCGGTCAACTCGGCCGCGCCGCAGTGCGGACAAGAGCGCCGCGGCGGGAGCGAGCCGTGACCGTCCGGACACGCGAGGTAGTAGCCCTCGCCATCGGCGATTGCGGCCAGCCACTCGTCGTAGCCGGTGTCGCTCATCGGTCCACCTCCAAGACGTGGACGACCGCGCTGGCGACGGTTCCGCCCGCGTTGTGGGTGATGCCGACCCGAGCGTCCGGGACGGCGTCGCTGTTGCCGTGGTCGCCGCGCAGGAGCTTCGTCATCTCGACGATTTGGGCGGTTCCCGTCGCGCCGACGGGATGGCCCTTGGCCTTGAGGCCGCCCGAGAGGTTCACCGGGAGGTCGCCGTCGCGGGTCGTCTCGCCGCGGGCGGCCGCGCCGACTCCCTCGCCGTGGTCGTAGAGGCCGAGCGATTCGAGCGCGAGCACCTCGGCGATGGTAAAGCAGTCGTGGACCTCGGCCACGTCCACGTCGTCGGGGGCGATGCCGGCGTCCGCGTAGGCCGCGTCGGCCGCTTTCGTCGCGGCGGGCGTCCGCGCGAGGTGGGGCCTGTCTTGGAGCGCGGCCTTGTCGCCGCCCTGCCCCGATCCGGTGACGGAGACGGGCGCGTCGAGGCGGTGTCGCTCGGCGTAGTCGTCGCTGACGAGGACGACCGCGCTCGCGCCGTCGGTGATGGGACAGGCGTCGTAGAGGGTGAGCGGGTCGGCGACGACGGGGCTTTCGAGGGCGTCGTCGACGGTGATTTCGCGGTGGAACTGCGCGTAGTCGTTGTGCATCGCGTTGGCGTGGTTCTTCACCGCGATGTGCGCGAGGTCCTCGCTGTCGCCGCCGAAGGCGTCGAAGTACGCGCGAGCCATGAGCGCGTACGCGCCGGGGAACGTGACGCCCGCGCGGACCTCGAACAGTTCGTCCGCGGCGATGGCGAGCGACTGGGTCACCTCGGCGGTCCCGAGGTTGTTCATGCGCTCCATGCCGCCGGCGAGGACCACGTCGGCCGCGCCGCTCCGAATCGCGGCGACGGCCTGTCGGAAGGCGACGCCCGCGGAGGCGCAGGCCTGCTCGTAGCGGGTCGCGGGGCAGTCGAGACCGGCCGCCTCGGCCATGACCGGCCCCTGGTGGCCCTGCTTCTCGGCGAGTTCGCCCATGAAGTTGCCGTAGAAGATTTCCTCGTAGTCGTCGCGGGAGACGCCGGCGTCCTCGCGGGCGGCGAGGGCGGCCTCCGCGAACAGGTCGCGGCCGGTTCGCTCGGGGTGACTGCCGAACTTCGTCAGTCCGACCCCGGCGATTCGCACGTCAGTCATGAATGAACGTACGTGATAGATGGTCCTTGAACCTGCCGTTCGCCCGTGGGTCGAGTCGCGGTTCGGCCCCGTTCGCTCGCCGTCGCGGCCGCGACGCCTTGAAGCGAGCGTCTCGCCGGTGTCGGTCGGTTTTTCCACCTGACCACCGCCGCGTTTTCGACCCATCGCAACGGTTACCACGGCCCCGCGAGACGGTCCACTATGAGTGACTGGATAGGCGACACGTTCACCAGCGAGGTCGGCTGGAACCACCTCGAGACGCTCGTCGACATCGGCAACCGGATGACCGGTTCGCCCGGCGAGCGCGAGGCGATGGAGGCGACGCGAGACGCCCTCGAACGCGTCGGCGCGCGGAACGCCCGCATCGACCCATTCGAGATTCAGGGCTGGGAGCGCGGCGACAGCGCCGTCTACGCCGCCGACACCACGCAGGACTGCATCGCGCTCCCGCGCAGTCCCGCCGGAACAGCGAGCGGCGAACTGGTCGACCTCGGCTACGGGTTGCCCGAGGACTTCGACCGCGACCTCTCGGGGAAGGTCGTCGTCGTCTCCACGACGGTTCCCGACCACTACGACCGCTTCATCCACCGTCGCGAGAAGTACTACTACGCCGTCGAGGCCGGCGCGGCCGCGTTCGTCTTCGCCAACCACGTCCCCGGCCAACTCCCGCCCACGGGCAGCGTCGGCACCGCCGAAGCGCCCATCGGCGACATCCCCGCCGTCGGCGTGAGCAAGGAGGTCGGCGCGCGCCTCCGCCGCCGGTTCGACGGCGATGAGGTGACCGTCGACGTGACCTGCGAGACGCCCGCGGCCGAAAGCGGGAACGTCCACGCCGAACTCGGCCCCGACACCGACGAGGAGGTGCTCGTCACGAGCCACCTCGACGCCCACGACATCGCCGAGGGCGCGATGGACAACGGCGCGGGCACCGCGATGGTGGTCGAGGTCGCCCGCGCGCTCGCCGCCCGCGAGGACGAACTCGATACGCGCGTCCGCTTCCTCTGCTTCGGCGCGGAGGAAGTCGGGCTCGTCGGCTCCGAGTACGAGGCCGACCGCCTCGGCGACGACCGGGCGGACGTAAAGGCCATCGTCAACAACGACGGCGTCGTCGCCGGGCGGACGCTCAAGCTCACGACCCACGGCTTCGGCGAGCTCGAAACCGTCGCCGACGCCGTCGCCGAGCGGTTCGACCACGATATCTCGACGCTCCCCGAACAGCTCCCTCACAGCGACCACTGGCCGTTCGTCGCCCACGGCGTCCCGGCGTACATGGTCGGAAGCGAAAAGGAGGGTCGCGGCCGCGGGTGGGGTCACACCCACGCCGACACCATCGAGAAACTGGAGTCGCGGACGCTCCGCGAGCAGGCGATTCTCCTGACGGAACTGACCGTCGAACTCGCCGACGCCGACCGCGAGATTCCCCACGCCGACCCCGCGGACATCGCGGCGGCGCTCGAAGCCGAAGACCAGGCCGAGGGCATGAAAGTCACCGGCGACTGGCCGTTCTGAGGCGGTCGGCGACGCGGCCGTCCCGCTCGGGTCGCGCCGAACCTCGCGCAACCGAACCACGAGGGCTTTTATTCGCGGCGGCGTAGCACGGGACGATGCTACGGGGGCTCGCCGCGGGTGGACGACGATGAGATTCGGTATCGTCGGTGACGACTCGGTCGCCACCGCCGTCAGAGCGGTCGGTGCGTCGGTCGAACCGACGTCGGCCGAGGCGGACGCCGTCGTCGCGGTCGGCGAGTCAGCGCTCTCGACGGTCGCGCTCGGCTCCGAGTGGTCGTGTCCGGTCGTCCCCGTCGACTGCGGCGCGCCGTGGTCGACCCCGCGGCGCGGACTCGAATCGCGGCTGTCCGCGGTCGCGGCGGGTGACGGCCGAGTCGTCGACCACCCGACGCTCTCGCTCCGCGTCGGCGGCGACCCTGCGACCCGCGCGCTCTTCGACGCGATGCTCGTCACGAGCGAGCCGGCGCACATCTCCGAGTACGGCGTCACCCACGCGGAGGCGGCGGTCCCCTTCTCGTCGGACCCGACCGGTGAGTCGCACGCGGCGGCGCGCTGGACGCCGGTCGACGAGTTCCGCGCCGACGGCGTCGTCGTCGCCACTCCGCTCGGGAGTTCCGGCTACGCGCGCGCCGCGGGCGGCGCGGTCGTCGGTCCGGCCGCCGGGCTCGCCGTCGTCCCCGTCTCACCGTACGCGACGCAGACGGACTCGTGGGTCCTCCAACCGCCCGTCCGGCTGTCGGTCGAACGCGACGACGCGCCCGTGTCGCTCGTCGCCGACGACGAGGTCGTCCGGGAGGTTCTCCCGTCCGAATCGGTGGTCATCGACCGCGACGGGAGCGTTCCGCTTCTCGTCGAGTAGCGTCTCACTCGGCCGTGATTCAGACACCGAGCGGCGGCGCTCGGCGCGGCGAAAATACGTGTTCCTCGTGAGCGGTGCGAGCGTGACGACGCCGAGAAGAGTGCGTCGCGGAGTTAGACGATGAGGTTCCAGTAGTCCGCGACGAGGAAGAAGAGGCTCTGGAACGCCGCGTACAGGAGCACGAGCGTCGCGGCGACGAGCGAGCCGTTCGGGCGTTCGAGCGGCTTGTCGGTGCGGGCTTCGACCTTGCGCGCTTCGAACTCGAAGAAGTCGGTGACGAACATCCCGACGACCAGCACGGTCAGCACCATGCCACCGTGCGGCTCGACGAGCAGGTAGAGGAACGAGGTCAAGACGAGCGCACCCGAACTAATCGAATGCGGGAGGTACCGGGAGATGGCCTCCTCTCCACCCTCCTTGGCCTGTCGGACGTGCGACCGGTGACCGAGGAAGCGCGTCGCGAAGTTCGCAAGCACGAGCACGAGCGCCACGTGCGGGACAACCGGTTCGACCGCCGCCAACTGGTCGAGCGGGACGAGGAACTGTAGTGGGTGCATACAGGACCGTCGGAGCGAGACTCATTAGAGTTTTTCCAATCCGACGCGGGAGCGGCGGGGAGGGCGACCGCTATTGTGGGGGGTCTTCGTCGACTCGAAGCGAGATGAGAGGAGAACGGAGCGCGGTGTCGGCTTACTGCGCGTTGCGGCGCTCTTCGAGCGCGGACATAATCTGGTGACCCGCCGGGATGAGCACCCAGAAGGTGAGTGCGCCGAGAAGCGCGAACCAGAGGAACACGTCCATCAGGGTGACGGCGATGATGTTGAACAGTCCCTCGGTCGCACCGGACGACAGCGGCTCGATGAGCTGTTGTGTGCTCTCGAAACTGCTCGTCCGGTACCACGACGCGAGCACCAGCCACGCGAGTCCGGACCCGGTCAGGATACCCAGACCCTTGATGAATTCGTCAGCCATTGTTCGAGTCTTCGCCGGAGTCCTCTTGAGACTTTCCCATTCCTTGGGCGCGAAATCGGGTCCCGAGCGTGTAGACGACCGCGCCGAACGCGATGATACCGAGTCCGAAGACCGCGAGGGCCGTGCTCAGCAGACCGTCCCCGACGCCGATTCCGAGCGCGCCGAGCGCGCCCGCGATGACCGCGCGGAGCGCGCTCACCTGCAGCGTCGCGGCGTCGAGGAAGACGAAGCCGAGGACCACGCTGACGACGGCGATGAGCGTCGAGAAGACGGTGATCGTCTTGTAGAGCCGCATGGGAACGACGATGTCGCGCCGGCCGCGGCGTCCGCGCCGCGTCTCGTCGGCGTCGCCGGTTCGGCCGGTTGCGTCGCTGTCTGTCATCAGTGACGCTAAGAAGGGACGGTTGGTAGTGGTTCCGCTCTATTTCGGCGGGCGAAGCCGGTAGTAGCGGCGGTTGAGGTTGTACATGTACCCCTCGCGCATCGTCTTCAGCACCGCGTAGGTGATGGTCCCGAAGACGAACGGGAGCAGGAACGTCAGGTCGAACAGCAGGTCGACGTTCATCGGCATGAGGTTCTTGATGGCCAGAAGCGAGATGGTCATCGCGAACACGACGCCGAAGACGCCGACCGCGGACCAGAACGGCTGCTCGACGGGTCGCCGGGCCGAGCCCTTGTTGAGGAAGGGCACGATGGCGATGAAGCCGACGACGACACCGTTCGCCAGCACGCCGTAGGTGCGGTCGGCCATCAGCTTCTGCCCGCCGAGGATGGCCAGCTCGGGGTTCAGCGGGTTGAGCTTGAGCAGGCCGAACGACCAGTAGAGGTACCAGTCGGGCAGGATAATCGCCGGGGTGCTCGACGGATTCGCGGGGTTGCCGATGTGAGGCGGCATGGTCGCCGAGAGGAACAGGATCATCCCGACGAAGAACGACGCGATAGAGAGGTTGCGGACGGTCTCGTGGGGCCAAGTTGGGAACGCCAGGACGTCGCGTTCGACGTAGTCGGACTCCGTGCGGAGGTCCTGGTCTTCGCGGCGTGCGCGTTCGAAGTACTCGTAGGTGAGCCGGGAGAGCCCCGTCTTACGAGCCTTGCGCTCGCTCCAAGTGGGCGTCTCGTCGTCGGGGGCTACGATGCCCGCGCCGTCGGATCGAATCTCCTCGTTTTCGGGTTCGTTGTCGCTCATGATTGTCACCTCAGTGCGGCTCCGCGATGCCCTGCACCCACACGATGCCGATGTGGATCGCGATGAGCGTCGTCACGACGAACGGGAGCAGGAACACGTGGATGATGTACATGCGCTGTAGCGTCGACTGGCTCAGCGAGAAGCCGCCGAACAGGAGCTGTGCGACCCACTCACCGGCGAGCGGGACCGACAGCGACATCTCGACGCCGATCTGCCCCGCCCAGTAGGCTAGCTGGTCCCACGGAAGGAGGTATCCGGTGTACCCGAACACCATCGTCAGGCTGATCAGGACGATGCCGAGAAGCCAGTTCAGCTCGCGGGGTTCCTTGTACGACCCCGTGAAGTAGACACGGAGCATGTGCAGGAACACGGCCGCGACCATGACCTGCGCCGCCCAGCGGTGGACGGAGCGGAGCATGAAGCCGAACTGCAGGTCGCGCATGATGAATTCGATACTGCTGTAGGCCGTCGTGGGGTCACCGGTCGTCGCCGGGGAGTAGTAGAACCCGAGAAGGGCACCACTTATCGCCGCGACGACGTACGCGAGCGTCGAGAACAAGCCGAGCGTGTACAGGGGGTACCAGTACCAGAACTTGTTGTCGAGGTTGTACTGCTCGGTGTGGCTCTTCGGCATCTGGAGGTTGACTCGGTAGTAGAGCGTCTCCAGAAGTTCCAGATAATCGACGATGCGGAGTCGCTTATCCAGCCAGATGAGCGTGGTGAGGAAGGTGGCCTCGACCGGGGTGAGGTCCTTCTTTTTCATCCAGGCCTTGTGGTCGTAGTCGTCTTTGCGTTCGAGACTCATGGTTTATCGCTTGTAGTAGGGGTACACCGCGCGTTTGACCTGTTCCCACGCGTCGTCGCTGCTGAAGGTGACACCGTCGACGTCCTCCTCGCGGACGTAGAGGTCTTCCCACTTGCGACGCCGCTTTTTCACGATCATCACGTCGGGGAGGAACTCCTTGCGGTACAGCGCGAGGATGAACGCGAGGTCCACGAAGATGACGGCGAGGACGCCGCCGAGGAACATGTTCCCCGTGTCCGTCAGGCCCCACCCGGAGACGAAGCCGTAGGTGAAGAGGAACACGAACACGACCTCGATAATCGTCAGGAGGACGATTGCGATGGCCGCTGCGGTGCTCTCTCGCGCCGGTTCGTATCGGTGAATATCGCCGTATGTGCTGCCGGTCGAAGACATTATTCGCCACCTCCGGTGTTACCCGTATTTGGGGACTCGCCGTACTTCAAGATGAAGAACGTGTAGATGATGGTGACGAGGATGCCCAGAATCGTCGCCGAGCCGACCCAGTGGGCCTGAATCGGGACGCCGAGTTCGTGCAGTTCCTTCTCGCCGCCACCGCCGGTGCTGATAGTCGCCACGTCGTCGCCGACGGCGACCGCGCCGAGCATACCGAGCGCCTCGTGGGGCACGCAGTGGTACTTCGTGATACCACCGCTCTCGAAGGTGAACTCGTAGGTCGTTCCGGCCTCGGAGACGGCCGCGCCGGAGTCGAGCGACGCGCCCTCGCTCGCGACGACGTTGTGGCCGCCGCCTTCGCCGGTCCACTCCCACGTCACGGTCGTGCCGGGGTCGATCCAGATGCCAGCCGGTGCGAACGCAAGGTTACCTCCGTTGCCGGACGCGCCGACCTCGATGGTGACTTCGCTCTGACCGCGGAGGTCTTCGTAGCCTCCGTCGACGCCGTCGAGGTAGCCACCGAAGTCGGGTTGAACCTGCGCTCCACCGCCGCCTTCCTGCGCAGCAGCGGTCCCGGCGGCAGCGGTCGCGGCGGCTGTCGCACCGCCAGCCGTTCGGAGAAACTCCCGCCTTTTCATACGGTCGTTCGTCAGGATGGGACGCGCTTAAACCCACCGACTATGCCGTCACGGAGGGTGTTTGCGAGGTGAGTGCGCGCCGGTCTCAGCCCTCAGAACTGAGGGCGTCTCTCTCGGGGGCCTCGACCAAGGACGCGACGTTCTCGTCCCCGTCGAACGTCGGGACGAACTCGGGGCGCGACCCGCCTTCGAGACCCATGACGCGGAGCCTGTCTCGGTACTCCTCGGCGCGGAAGCGGTCCGAGAGCCGGGCGTTCGCCACGACGACGAAGAGGAAAAAGCCGATGACGAGAAAGCCCAGACCGGCCAGCGGCGCGATAATCGAATCGAGGTCGGGGAGGACGAGCCACGCGCCGATGAGCGCGAACCCACCGAGTAGCTGCCCGAACGCGACGATTTGGAGCATTCGGTTGCCGAAGTCGCCGGTCCCCTGTGCGACCTCTTCGGGTTCGGGGAGCCTGACGGTCTCGGGCGCGTCGTTCACTTCGAAGTCCTCCATCGAACAGAGCGCGACGGTCGGTTTCACGTCGCGGAGGACGGTCCCCTCGCCCTCGACGCTCCCGTCCGGGTAGACGACGGCGTAGCCCTCGTCGGAGTACGCGAGAATCCGTGGCTCGCCGTTTTCCGTCACGCGTTCGAGGACGGCGAACACCTCGCGAATCGCGACGCGGTAGCGGAGTTCCTGTTCGACGCGGTCGAGCAACTCCTCGCCGACGACCCACGAATCGGGGTCGAACGCGGCGTCCCACTCTTCGGGGGTCATCTTCGCCATGTCGGCCGGGCCGAAGTTCTCGAAGTCGTACTTGGCTTCGACCTCCTCGCGGAGGGCCGCGAGCTCCGCGTCGGACATCGCGGCGTCGGCGTCCGCGTCCGGTGACGAGCCGTCGTCGGCCGGGGCGGAAGACGAGTCTGACATCGCCACGGAGTAGGGTCCACGCCGGTAAACGTGTTCCGACCCCGAACCGCGTTCGTCGCGGGCGGTCGGCCACGAGCCGCCCATCGGAAGCGACCGCCCGCTGGTCCGGCGCTCGAATGGAGGTGGTCCGGCGCTCGAATCCTGGCGGTCGCGGCCGACGTTTAGCCCCTGTCGCGTGGTCTAGCGCTCGAACGGGACGCGGCGCATCGGTCCCTTTAGGCCGACCGGGTTCTAACGCCGTGCGATGGCAGACGAGACGACGCTCGCCACGCTCGCCGCGATTACCGTCACGGCCAGCTTCCCGTTTTACCTCTACGGCGCGTGGATAATGATCGACGCCGAGACGGTGTCGTGGGACGTGCTCGTCTACCACCTCAAAATCATCTTCCCCGGGCTCGTGTTGAACACGGTCCCGGTCGTCACGTGGATGCTCCCCCGGCTCTTTCAGCAGCTCAACGGGCTCAGCGCCCTCCACGCGATTCTCGGCCTGCAGGCGTACGCGATGCTCATCTTCGCGCTCACGGGAATCGTCCGCATCTTCCAGGCCAAGTGGGAGGCCGACCTCTACCGCGACCCGGACCAGGACGTGTCGCTCGACGACCTCCACGAGAACATGGGCGCGTGGCGCGGCCGCCTCCGCGTCGGCGTCTTCGGCTACGTCATCTTCTGGGTGTTCGCGTGGCTGCTCGGCATCTACCGCTACCTGAGCGGTTACGTGTTCGTCTGAGCGTTCACCACGCCTCGCCGCTGGCGAGGTCGACCTCGTGGTCGAGCTTCGACGAGGGGCAGACGTCTTCGAGCACGCAGGCGTCGCAGTCAGGGTTGCGCGCGTCGCAGACGGCCCGGCCGTGGCTGATGAACAGGTGGGTGAACTGCTGCCAGTCGCGCTCGGGGACCACCGGCATCAGGTCCTCCTCGATTCGCTCGGGGTACTCCTCTTCGGTCAGGCCGAGGCGGCGCGAGAGCCGCTGGACGTGGGTATCGACGACGATTCCCTCCACGATGTCGTGGCCGTGCTGGAGGACGACGTTCGCGGTCTTCCGGCCGACGCCGGCGAGGTCGGTCAGCGCGGACATGGTGTCCGGGACCTCGCCGTCGTGCTTCTCGATGATGTCCGCGCACGCGGAGCGGATGTACTTCGCCTTGTTGTTGTAGTAGGTGATGGAGCTGATGTCGTCGGCCAGCTCCTCTTGGTCGGCGGCGGCGTAGTCCGCGGCGTCGTCGTACTTCTCGAACAGTTCCGCGGTGACCTTGTTGACGCGCTCGTCGGTACACTGCGCCGAGAGCATGACGGCGATGAGCAGTTCGAGGCGGTTCGAGTAGGAAAGCGAGATGGTGGTGTCGGGGTACTCCTCGTACAGTCGGTCGAGGACCTCCTCGGCTTGCGCCTCGCGGCTTTCGAGTGGCGTGCCCATACCTGTGGGTGCGACCCGGTCGGTTTCAGTCGTTCGGGTTGGGGCGAGGGGTGCGGATTCCTGACCGTCCGGATTCTCGCGGTTTAAGAGCCATCGGTCGGTGTTATCGACGCGTCAGCCGTCTAGACGGACGGAGTGAGCACGATGACACCAACCACCGACTCCCGACGGGACGGCAGTCCGCCGACCGAGACGCGACCCGAACGAATCGCCGAGACGCCGGGCGCACACGACCACCGGCGCGACCGGTTCGTCGCCGGCGCGATGCTGTTCGCGTTCGGCCTGCTCGCGTTCATGGGAATCATTACCGCCGAGGCGTTCTACCCCGGCTACAACGCGGGCGTACAGGAGATCAGCGACCTCGGCGCGACCAGGCCGCCCAACAGCATCATCCTTCAGCCGTCGGCGACGATTTTCAACGCGACGATGGTGCTTTCGGGGCTGTTGGTCCTCGGCGCGAGCTACTTCGCGCACCGGGCGCTCCGCGACCGCGTCGTCACCACCGCCGTCGCGATGCTCGGCATAGGCATCCTCGGCGTGGGCGTCTTCGACGGGAGCGAAGCCCCGATGCACGGGCTGTTCGCGCTCTTGACGTTCTTCGCCGGCGGCCTCTCCGCGGTCGTCGCCGCGCGGGTCATCGAGACCCCGTTCCGGTATCTCTCGGTCGCGGTGGGCGGGTTCGTCCTCGCCCTCCTGGCGAGCATCTTCGCGTTCGGCCTCCTCGGCCTCCCGCACCCGCTTTCGTTCCTCGGCGCGGGTGGTATCGAGCGCTACGTCGCCTACCCGGTGCTCCTGTGGTTCATCGGGTTCGGCGGCTACCTGATGGGGTCCGCGTCGGAGACGGCTCCCGCTGACACCACCGATTCGGCCGCGTGAATACCGACGATTTATCATTCACGACCGCGACCGACCGAGTATGTCCGCGCTCGAACTCCCCAGCCGGCGCGAATCGTGGTTGACCGCGGCCGCGACGCTCGGCGGGTACGGTCTCATCCTCGCCGCGATGTTCCTCGCGCTGTTCGTCCTGCCGTACTTCGCGTTCGCCGCGTAGCCACTCAACGGTCGCAATCGCGCGAAAAGCGAAGGTAGAATCGAAAGCCGAAACGAAACGCGACTCGCGTCGGTTACGCGAACGCGCGGGAGACTTCCGTCTCGTCCGAGGCTTCCTGCTGAATCTTCTCCCAGGCGTCGAGGAAGTCCTGCATGTATATCTCCGTGCGGTCGTCGCGGATGGCGAACATCCCCGCCTCCGTACAGACGGCCTTGATGTCGGCACCGGAGGCGTTGTCGGCCATCTCGGCGAGTTCGACGAAGTCCACGTCGTCGGAGACGTTCATCTTCCGGGTGTGAATCTGGAAGATTATCTCGCGGCCGTCCTCGTTCGGCTTGGGCACCTCGATGAGGCGGTCGAACCGACCCGGCCGGAGAATCGCGGGGTCGAGCATGTCGAAGCGGTTGGTCGCCGCGATGATGCGGATGTTGCCGCGCTCGTCGAAGCCGTCCATCTCGGCGAGCAGCTGCATCATCGTGCGCTGGACCTCGGCGTCGCCGGAGGTCTTCGAATCCGTGCGCTTCGAGGCGATGGCGTCTATCTCGTCGATGAAGATGACGGCGGGCTCGTTCTCGCGGGCGACCTCGAACAGGTCGCGGACGAGCTTCGCGCCCTCGCCGATGAACTTGTGCACCAGCTCGGAGCCGGCCATCTTGATGAACGAGGCGTTCGTCTGGTTGGCGACGGCCTTCGCGAGCATCGTCTTGCCGGTCCCCGGCGGGCCGTACAGGAGCACGCCGGACGGCGGGTCGATGCCGACCTTCTCGAACATCTCGGGGCGGTCGAGCGGCATCTCGACCGTCTCGCGGACCTCCTGCATCTGCTCTTCGAGTCCGCCGATGTCCTCGTAGGTCACGTCGGGGCTGTGTTCGACCTGCATCACGCGAGCCCGGACGTCCGTCTCCTTGTCGAGTCGCTTGACGATAGAGAGGGAGTTGTTCACGGCGACGCGCGCGTCGGGTTCGAGCTCCTCGCGCATCTCGTCTGTCACTTCGGTGAGGGCCTCTTGGTTGTTACCGTGCTGCTTGATGATGACCCCCTCGTCGGTGATTTCCTGAACCGTCGCAACGAAGAGCGGCGACTGCTTGAGCTTCTTGTTCTCGTGGGTAAGCCGCTCGAGCTTCTGTTGATACTTGTTGTTCTCGGCGTTCGTGTCGAGGAGCTTGTCGCGCATCTCCTCGTTCTGCGTTTCGAGAACTTCGAGCCGCTCTTGAAGGGCGGTGATCTTCTCCTGCTGCGACGCCGAGTCCTTATCGTAGGGGAGGTCGACGTCGTCCACAGTATCGGTCATCATCCGGCATAGGGTGCAGGTTCATAAGAGGCTTCGGGTGTGTGAGGGATTCGCCGCCTAGGGGCCGTCTGCCGCCCGGATGACGAGTCTGACGTGCGTCACATAAATTCCCCATAGTAATAAATCTGGATAGCAAATATTATCTAATAGCATTGCATGGTGTCTCGTACGATGAGCACCACGGAAGCAGTCGAACGCGAGTCCGAGCCCCAGTCAGACGACCGGTGGGAATCGGTTCGGGACATGCCCCCGAGCGCGAAGTTGGTCGCGAAGATTCTCGACTACGAGGACACGCTCACCCAGAGCCAAATCGCCGAGGAATCGCTTCTGCCCCCGCGTACCGTCCGCTACGCGCTCTCCCGGCTGGAAGACGAGGGCGCGGTCGACTCCCGATTTTCGTTCTCCGACGCGCGCAAGCGCCTCTACACGCTCAACATTTAAATCCGAACGCGCGGCCACGTCGCCGCATGTCTTCGCCCGCTCCCGACGACGTCGGCCGCGCGCTCTCCGCGCTCGCCGACGCCGACACCGGTATCCCTGACTACGAGTCGCGCCCGTCCGCCGAAGTCGTCGCCGAGGCGCGAACCGCCTTCGAGTCGCTCCACTCTGCCGCCCGGTTTCTCTCCGACGGAGGCGAACTAACGCTCCGCCGAGCGGTCGGCGAGGCCGACCGGCGCGGACACCACGAGTGCGCGCGCACCGGACGGACGCTCCTCACGGACCTCGACCGCCTGCGCGGCGCGCTCGTCGACGCGGGCGCGACCGAGGTGTCGAATCGGTGTTCCCGAACCGCTCAGCGGCGACCGCGGGACGCCGACCACTTCCGCTCCGGTCGCACAACCGTTTTCAGCGGCGGTGGCGAACCGGTTGATAGATGACACGGGTGATACACACCGGCGACACCCACATCGGGTATCAGCAGTACCACTCGCCGGAGCGCCGACAGGACTTCCTCGACGCCTTCGAGCGGGTCGTCGCGGACGCGCTCGACGGAGACGTGGACGCCGTCGTCCACGCCGGCGACCTCTACCACGACCGCCGTCCCGAACTCCCCGACCTCCTCGGGACGCTCGCCGCGCTCCGCCGCCTCGACGACGCCGGGATACCCTTCCTCGCCATCGTCGGCAACCACGAGTCGACCCGCGGGGGCCAGTGGCTCGACCTCTTCGAGCGCCTCGGACTGGCGACGAGACTCGGACGCGACCCCCACGTCGTCGGCGACGTGGCCTTCTACGGTCTCGACCACGTCCCGCGCTCGCGCCGAGACGAACTTGACTACCAGTTCGAACCGCACGACGCCGAGCGCGCGGTGCTCGTCGCCCACGGTCTGTTCACCCCCTTCGCGCACGCCGACTGGGAGACCGAAACCGTCCTCGCCGAGTCGAACGTCGACTTCGACGCGGTCCTCCTCGGTGACAACCACGTCCCCGACACCGCCGAACTCGACGGGACGTGGGTGACCTACTGCGGGTCGACCGAGCGCGCGAGCGCGACCGAGCGCGACCCGCGCGGGTACAACCTCGTTCAGTTCGCGCCCGGCGAGGTCGACATCCGCCGGCGCACCCTCGAAACGCGCCCGTTCGCCTTCGTCGAGGTCGACCTCGCCGGCGACGAGGGCATCGAGCGCGTCCGCCAGCGGGTCCGCGAGTTCGACCTCGAAGACGCGGTCGTCATCGTCGAACTGCGAGGCGAGGGCGAGACCGTCACGCCCGCGGCGGTCGAGTCGTTCGCCGTGGAGGAGGGCGCGCTCGTCGCCCGCGTCAACGACAAGCGCGATATCGCCGACGACGCCGAACTGGCGGCCGACGTGAGCTTCGCCGACCCCGACGACGCGGTGCGCGAGCGGGTCCGCGAGATGGGCCTGTCGAGCGCCGCCCTCGACGTGGACGAGACGGTCCGCGCGAGCAAGGTCGCCGACTCGAACGTCCGCGACGAGGTCCGCGAGCGCGTCGAATCGCTGCTCTCCGACGACCCCGGAGCCTTTGTCGCCGCCGAGAGCGAGGATGACATCGAGAGCGACGACGGCGTCGAGGCCGGGGAGTCGGAGACCGTCGAGGACGCGGAAGCCCCCGAAGACGCGGCCGAGGCCGACACAGAGCCGACGACCGAGACCACCGCTGAAACGACGACCGAATCCGATTCGGAGGCCGCCGCGGAACCGGCGGCGAGCCGCGACAGTTCGCTGGGTGATTTCGCGTGAGGTTCACCCGCATCGCCATCCGGAACTTCAAACCCTACGAGGACGCCGAACTCGACCTCCGAGACGGCGTTACGGTCATCCACGGCGTCAACGGCAGCGGAAAGTCGTCGCTCCTCGAAGCGTGTTTCTTCGCGCTCTACGGCTCGAAGGCGCTCGCGGGGACGCTCGAAGACGTGGTGACGACGGGCGCCGCCGACGCCGAAATCGCGCTCGAATTCGTCCACGACGGCGGCGAGTACCGCATCGAGCGTCGGGTTCGCGTCTCCGGCGACCGCGCGACCACCGCGAAGTGCGTCCTCGAAGGTCCCGAGGGGACCGTCGAAGGCGCGCGCGACGTTCGCCGGCACGTCGCGTCGCTCCTGCGCATGGACGCCGAGGCGTTCGTGAACTGCGCGTACGTCCAGCAGGGCGAGGTCAACAAGCTCATCAACGCGACGCCGAGCCAGCGCCAGGACATGATAGACGACCTCCTGCAACTCGGAACGCTCGAAACGTACCGCGAGCGCGCCGGCAACGCCCGGCTCGGGGTCGAAGACGTGCTGACGAGAAAGCGGAGCGTCCTCGAAGACGTCGAGTCGCAAATCGAGACGAAAGAGGAGGCGGACCTCCACGCGACGCTCAACGCGCTCGAATCCGAACTCGACTCCCTCGACGAGGAGATTTCGAACTACGAGGGCCAGCGCGACAAGGCGAAGGCGGCGCTCGACGCCGCCGAGGCGACGCTCGACGAGCACGCAGAAAAGCGGGAGCGACTCGACGAAGTCGAGGCGGCAATCGAGGACCTGACCGCGAAAATCTCCGCGGACGAGACGAAGCGCGACGACCTCTCGGAGCGCGTCCGCGAACTCGACGCCGCCGCCGACGACCTCGAATCCGACATCGACGACGCCCTCGACCGGTCCGACCTCGACGACGCGAGCGACGAGGCGATTGCCGGCGCGCGGGAGGCGCTTTCGGAGCGCGAATCCGAGCTGCGCGACGACCTCTCCGAGGCGCGGACGCGGGCGCAGGCGTTCGAGACGCAGGCCGAGCGGCTCGCCGAGCGCGCCGCCGACCTCGAATCGCGCGCCGAGGAGAAACGCGAGGCCGCCGAGGCCGACGCGGAGACCGCCGCCGAGGCCGAACGGGAACTCGAATCGTTCCGCGAGACGCGCGCGGAGCTTCGGTCGTCGCTCGACGACGCCGAAGCGCGGTTCGAAGACGCCCCCGTCGAACTTGGCGAGGCCGCCGACCTCCTCGAAAAACGGCGTGAGACGCGGTCCGACGCCCGCGAGTCGCTCGCGGAGACGGAGACCGAACTGAAGAACGCGCGCGAGCGCCTCGCCGAGGCCGAGCGCCTCCGCGACGCGGGCAAGTGTCCCGAGTGCGGACAGCCGGTCGAGGGCTCGCCCCACGTCGACGCCATCAGCGAGCGCGAGGCCGCGGTCGAATCGCTGGAGGCCGACCTCGACTCGCTCGAATCGGACGTCGAGTCGCGCTCGGCGGCCGTCGAGGCGGCCGAGGCACTGGTCGAAATCGAGAACCGCGCGAGCTCTCAGCGCGACAAACTCGACCTCGTCGAAGAACGTATCGCCGACCGCGAGGGGACCGTCGAGAGCCGCCGCGAGGCCGCCGCGGAGAAACGCGAAGTGGCCGCGGAACTCGAAGCCGAGGCCGAGGAGAAACGCGAGGCCGCGACGACGCAGGCCGAGCGGGCCGAGGAGGTCGCGGAGACGGTCGAGTCGCTCGAAGCGGACCTCGAAGCACTCGACGAGCGGCGCGACCGACTCGACCGCGTCGAGTCGCTGGTCGACGCGCGGGCCGAGAAAATCGACGTGCGGGACCGGCTCCGCGAGAAGCGCGAGACGCTCGCAGACGTGAATCGCGAGCGCCGCGAACACCTCCGAGAGCGTCGCGAGCGCCGCGACGAACTCCGCGAGACGGTCGACGAGGAGGCGGTCGAGGGAGCGAGACAGCGCAAGGAGAACGCCGCGACGTATCTCGAACGGGTCGAGGACGAAGTGCTCCCCGAACTGCGAGACAAGCGCGACGAACTCCAGAGCCGCGTCGGCGGCGTCGAGGCCGAACTCGAACAGTTGGACGACCTCCGGGAGCGCCGCGAACACCTCGCCGAGCGCGTCGGCGCCCTCGAATCGGTCCACGAGGAGGTGTCGACGCTCGAATCGACCTACGGCGACCTCCGGGCGGAGCTTCGACAGCGCAACGTCGAGGTGCTCGAACGGATGCTCAACGAGACGTTCGACCTCGTCTACGCCAACGACGCCTACTCGCGCATCCGACTCGACGGCGAGTACGGGCTGACGGTGTTCCAGAAGGACGGCACCGCGCTCGAACCCGAACAGCTCTCGGGCGGCGAGCGCGCCCTGTTCAACCTCAGCCTCCGGTGTGCAATCTACCGGCTCCTCGCCGAGGGAATCGACGGCGCGGCCCCGCTTCCGCCGCTCATCCTCGACGAACCGACGGTCTTCCTCGACGACGGCCACGTCTCGCGGTTGGTCGACCTCGTCGGGGACATGCAGAGCCGCGGCGTCAAGCAGATTCTCATCGTCAGTCACGACGACGAACTGGTCGGCGCGGCCGACGACCTCGTCCGCGTGGAGAAGAACCCGACGACGAACCGCTCGACGGTCGAGCGGACCGACGCGCCGATAGTCGAGAGCGCGCTCGCGGACGACTGAGTGCGGGTCGGTTCCGCCGCGAGTGCCTTATGCGCTCGCCCGGAGTAGTTCGACCCCTTCTTTTGCGGCGTCGGTCGCCTCGTAGCCGCGCTCCCCGTAGACCGTGGTCTCGGCGACGAGGCCGGCGACCCGGAACTCGGTCAGGAGGCCGTGGAGGTCGCTCTCGCAGAGGTCGTAGGCCCCGAGGAGGTCGACCACGGGGAGCGGCCCGCGGTCGACGAGGTCGACGAGCAAGCCCAGTCCGCGCTCGGTCGGGACCGCGACGAGTATCTTCCGGACCGGTTCGGGAACGGCGCGCGCGGCGGTTTCGAGCGGGGACTCGCCGCTCACGGCTTCGAGGTCGTCGTTCGGCAGGTATCGCTCCTCGCCGGTCTCCGGGTCGCGGACGCGGCTGGCGTCGCTCGACTGCTTGACGAGGAGGTACGTCCGGCCGTCTGGCCCGCGGACGGTTCGCATATGTCTCGGCGAAGGGCGCGGCGACTGTTAGCGGTTGCGCTCGGGAGCGTCTTCGTCGGTGTCGCTTACATCACCGTCGTCCGCATCGTCCCCGTCGTCCCGCCACTCCCCTCGCTTGAACTCTCGGTAGATGGAGTAGACGCGGACGAGCACGACCGTACCGAACAGAAACAGGCCTGCGCCGAGGAGCGTGTCGCCGCGGAAGTAGGCGAGCATCGGGCCGACCGTGACCCCCGCGAGGCCGACGTTCGCGAGGACGACGCTCGCCCAGAACAGACGGGCTACCTCGGGATTCACGTCGGGGGAGAACTCCGGTGCGTCGTCGCCGTGGCTCTCGCCGTCCGGGTCCTCGTCGTCGGCGTCCTCGCCGGGGATGCGAACGCGGGGAATCGTCGGGAGTTCCTTCTCGGGGTTCCCCCAGCGGGCTTCCGGGTCTCCCCAGCGGGCCTCGGGGTCGCCCCATCGCGTTTCGGGGTCGATTTTCGAGGCCATGTCCGCCGACGGACGCTCCGCCTCGTCGCCTTCGTCTTCCGCGCCAGCGGCGGGCGTTCCCTCGCGTCGCTCGTCGTCCGTCACGCTCGCGTCGAGACGCCGTGCCGAGAAAAAGTGTCCGTTTCGGCCGAGTCAGGCGCAGTCGTCGAGGCGCATCGACCGCGATGCCTCGACCCACGCGAGTGGGTTCTCCGCGTCATAGAACACCACGCCACCGTCGATGTCGTAGGATTCGACCGTCTCGGCTCCAGTCGGACCAGCCGGTCCGTCGCCGTCGATCGTGCCATCCCACCGCTCCGGAGTTGCGTGGTCGGTCATATCGTGTGACAAGGAATGTCACACATGGATATATGTCTTTCCGTGGTTCGGGGTGCAGTACGCGGAAACGCCGGGGTTTTTAGCCGCGCCATCGAAGCGACTGGCATGACGCAGACGGGTCTGACCGACTTCGGGGGGAACGACGCCGACGGCGCGGGCGACGCGCGGCCTGACGAGGAGGCCGCCATCGTCGCCGGCGACGCCGGCCAGCACGTCTCCGACGTCATCGACACGGACGAGGTGCGGTTTCCCGACCCGGACGGGACGGTCGAACTGGCCGTCACGCAGGTCGACTACACCATCGAGGGCGCGGGCCGCGACGAGTACCCGGTGATTCACATCTTCGGTCGGACGGCGGACGACGAGACCGAACACGTCCGCGTGCTCGGGTTCCGGCCGTACTTCTACGCGCCCACCGCCAGCCTCGACGACGACGCGCTCGACAAGGACGTCATCACCGGCACCGAGGACGGCTACGAGAGCATCCGTGGCGAGGAGCTAACGAAGATTTACGGTCGCACCCCCCGCGACGTCGGCCAGATTCGCGACGAGTTCGACCACTACGAGGCGGACATCCTCTTTCCGAACCGCCTGCTCATCGACAAGGACATCAAGAGCGGCGTCCGCGTCCCCGAGCGCCGCCTCGACGACGGGTCGATTCAGATACCCCACCAGGAGGTCGCGCCCGCGGAGGTCGACGCGAGCCTTCGGGTGAACACCTTCGACATCGAGGTCAACGACCGGAACGGCTTCCCCGAGGATGGCGAAGAGCCGATTATCTGCCTCACCAGCCACGACTCCTACCGCGACGAGTACGTCGTCTGGCACGCCGTCGCCGAGGAGGGTCTCGGCAAGCGCCCCGACTCGCTGCCGAACTACGAGTTCCTCGGGGAGGACGCGGACGTGGAGGTCAGGACGTTCGACGAGGAGGCGACGATGCTCGACGCCTTCCTCTCGTACATCGAGGAGACCGACCCCGACATCCTCACCGGGTGGAACTTCGAGGACTTCGACGCGCCGTACTTCCTCGACCGGTTGGAGGAGGTCGACAGGAGGACCGACCTGAACCTCGACTACAACCGCATGTCGCGGCTCGGCGAGGTCTGGCGCGGCGGCTGGGGCGGCCCGGACATCAAAGGGCGCGTCGTCTTCGACCTGCTGTACGCCTACAAGCGCACCCAGTTCACCGAACTCGAATCCTACCGTCTCGACGCGGTCGGCGAACTCGAACTCGACGCGGGCAAGGAGCGCTACTCGGGCGACATCGGCGACCTCTGGGAGGAAGACCCCGAGCGCCTGCTCGAATACAACCTCCGTGACGTGGAGCTGTGCGTCGAAATCGACCGGAAACAGGACATCATCGCCTTCTGGGACGAGGTGCGGACGTTCGTCGGCTGTAAGCTCGAAGACGCGCCGACGCCCGGCGACACCGTCGACATCTACGTGCTCCACAAGGTCCACGGTGAGTTCGCGCTCCCCTCGAAGGGCAAACAGGAGTCGGAAGACTACGAGGGCGGAGCCGTCTTCGACCCCATTACCGGCGTCAAGGAGAACGTCACGGTGCTCGACTTGAAGTCGCTGTACCCGATGTGCATGGTGACCATCAACGCGTCGCCGGAGACGAAAGTCGACCCCGAGCGCTACGATGGGGAGATGTTCCGCGCGCCCAACGGGACGCACTTCCAGCAGGAGCCGGACGGCATGATTCGGGAGATGGTCGACGAACTCCTCACCGAGCGGGAGGAAAAGAAGTCGCTGCGGAACTCCCACGACCCCGGCTCCTCGGAGTACGAGCAGTTCGACCGCCAGCAGGCCGCGGTGAAGGTCATCATGAACTCGCTGTACGGCGTGCTGGGCTGGGACCGCTTCCGACTCTACGACAAGGAGATGGGCGCGGCGGTGACGGCGACCGGTCGGAAGGTCATCGAGTTCACGGAGCAGGCCGCGAACCAAATCGGCTACGACGTGGCCTACGGCGACAGCGTGACGGGAGATCGCCCGGTCGTCGTCAGAGACCCCGGTGGGACTGTTCGAATCCTTCCTATCGAGGACTTGTTTGCCCGCGGAACGACTGAATCTGAGGTACTCATCGCTGCCGACGGGGACGTCGTCGCAAGTGCCACTCCCGGGAAGACTCGCCGAGCGCTCGACGGGTGGGACGCCCTCTCTGTGAACGAAGATGGAGAGGCGGAGTGGCAACCGATTGCGCAGGCGATTCGCCATAACACAGACAAACCGGTGGTGAACCTCCAACACAAGTTCGGTGAGTCGACGACGACGAGAGACCACTCGTACGTCGTCCCCGGTGAAGACGGCCTCACAACTGTCTCTCCGGACGACGTGGCGGAGCCGTATCGCGTCTCCGGGGTACCCGATGTCGAGCCTGTCGAGCAGGTCGACGTCTACGAGGTCCTTCGTGGGTACGAACGCGAGTACGAGGACGGACGGAGCGTCGGGAGCGATAATTCGATAACGAAGCGGAAACAAATCCATGCGGACGACGAGTATGTCTGGTTCGGCCACGAGCACCACCGAGACGTCGACTCGACCGTCAAAGTCAAACGATTCGTCGATATCGACAGCGAAGATGGTGCAGCACTCATTCGGCTCCTCGGTGCGTACGTCCCTGAAGGAAGCGCATCCACTGGCGAGACGGCGACGTCGAAATTCGGGGCAAGTATCGCTGAATCCGACCGTGAGTGGCTAGCCCAACTCCAGCGAGATTACTCTCGACTGTTCGAGAACACGACCGCCGGTATCATTACGAGCGACCGACGAGCGGAGCGAACCGTCGAGTATCAAACGGACACAGGCGGTGCGTCGGTCACGTACAATGACGAGACGCTGAAACTGCAGATGATGAACGAACTCGCTGCTGTGTTCTTCCGCGAGTTCGCAGGGCAGACGTCGCGTGGTAAACGGATCCCCTCATTCGTCTTCCACCTTCCTGAGGAGAAGCAAGACTTGTTCCTGACGTTGCTCGTCGAAGGCGATGGATCTCGCGAATTCCCACGATACACCGAAGCGTACGCACAGCGAAACTTCGACTTCGAGACGACGAGCCGAGAACTTGCTGCCGGTCTCTCGATGTTGCTCACGCAACGGGGGCAAAAACACTCGCTCAAGTATCGGGACAGTAAAGACTCGTACACTATTCGGACGTGTAGCACCTACCGGGAAGGCCGAGACCCCGTGCTGACCGAAGCCGACCACGACGGCTACGTGTACGACCTGAGCGTCGAAGAAAACGAAAACTTCGTCGACGGTGTTGGAGGTATTGTCCTTCACAACACCGACAGCGTCATGCTCGAACTCGGCCCCGACGTGTCGAAACAGGAGGCCATCGAGCAGTCGTTCGACATCGAGGAGCACATCAACGCCGCCTACGACGACTTCGCGCGCGACGAGTTGGGCGCGGACGAACACCGCTTCCAAATCGAGTTCGAGAAGCTGTACCGGCGGTTCTTCCAGGCGGGGAAGAAGAAGCGCTATGCGGGCCACATCGTCTGGAAGGAGGGCAAGGACGTCGACGACATCGACATCACGGGCTTCGAGTACAAGCGCTCGGACATCGCGCAGATAACGAAAGAGGTCCAGAAGAACGTCATCGACATGATCGTCCACGGCGAGGAGACGGAAGTCATCAAAGACTACCTCCACGACATCATCACCGACTTCGAGTCGGGGAACCTGCCGCTCGAACAGGCCGGTATCCCCGGCGGAATCGGCAAGCGCCTCTCGGCGTACGAGACACCGACCGCGCACGTCCGGGGCGCGCAGTACGCCAACGCCTTCCTCGGGACGAACTTCGGGCGGGGCTCGAAGCCGAAGCGGGTCTACCTCAAGAAGGTCCACCCGTCGTGGTTCCGCGAGATGGAGACCGGCGAGTTCGACCCGCAGGTCGACGACCTCTACCGCGAGTTCAAGCGCGACCCCGACGTCATCTGCTTCGAGTACGCCGACCAGATTCCAGAGGCGTTCGAGGTCGACTGGGACACGATGCTCACCAAGACGCTCGAAGGGCCCATCTCCCGCGTCATCGAGGCGCTCGGGATGTCGTGGGACGAGGTGAAAAGCGGACAGGAACAGACCGGCCTCGGGAGTTTCATGTGACCGGCCGTATCACCGAGTAATGAAACTATATTCGGTTACATAGACGACGGAACCGTAACGTTGTTCGGCTGTCCAAAACCCGGACGAGCGTTCCGAACTGCCGTGATTCTTTGCGGTTTTGAAAACAAATTTTCTTTCTACAAAAGGTGGCGGGGGTGAATGCGCAAGCATTATGGGCGATACTCCCCACCCTTCGAGTACGAGGCAACGAACCAACGATGGCAACTCTCGAGATCAAGAACCTCCACGCACGTGTCGCGGAGGAAGACGGTGAGCAGATTCTGCGAGGTGTCGACCTGGAAGTCAAATCCGGCGAGATCCACGCACTGATGGGTCCCAACGGGTCCGGCAAGTCTACGACTTCTAAAATCATCGCCGGGCACCCCGCCTACGAGGTAACCGACGGCGAAATCCTCCTCCGCCTGGAGGACGACGACTTCGGCGACCTCGAAATTCCGGACGACGCCCGCACGTGGAACCTTCTGGAACTGGAGCCGAACGAGCGCGCCGCGCTCGGCATCTTCCTCGGCTTCCAGTACCCCGCGGAAATCGAGGGCGTCACCATGACGAACTTCCTCCGCACCGCGCTCAACGCGAAGATCGACGAGCGCGAGGAGCTCCTCTTCGGCGAGGACGACGAGGAAGAAGAAGAGGAAGCCGGCTACGACACCTCCCCGATGGAGGGTAACGTCGACGACGGCGAAGTCGGCGTCGCCGAGTTCCAGAAGCTCCTCAAGGAGAAGATGGACCTCCTCGACATGGACGAGAAGTTCATGCAGCGCTACCTCAACGCCGGGTTCTCCGGCGGCGAGAAGAAACAAAACGAGGTCCTTCAGGCCGCGATTCTCGAACCGTCGATTGCGGTTCTCGACGAGATCGACTCCGGTCTCGACATCGACCGCCTGCAGGACGTCTCGAAGGGTATCAACGCGCTGCGCGACGAGCAGGGCACCGGTATCCTCCAGATCACTCACTACCAGCGTATCCTCGAATACGTCGAGCCGGACCACGTCCACATCATGCTGGACGGCAAGGTCGTCAAGAGCGGCGACGCCTCGCTCGCGTCCGAACTCGAAGACAAGGGCTACGACTGGGTCCGTGAGGAAGTGTACGAAGCCGCGTAATCCCCCAACATCATGAGTTCCGACCAAGACCACCTCAAAGAGACAGACACGGAAGCTCGCTTCGAGTTCAAGAAGGAGCAGAAGGCCGCGTTCGTGGCCGAGAAGGGTCTCACCGAAGAGACCATCCGCGTCATCTCGGAGGACAAAGACGAGCCCGAATGGATGCTCGAGCGCCGCCTTCGCGCGCTCAAGCAGTACCAGAAGATGCCGATGCCGACCGACTGGCCCGGCCAGCCTGACCTCTCCGAGGTCAACGTGGACGAAATCGTCCCGTACATCCGACCCGACGTGGAAGTCCGCGGCGGCGTCGACGACTGGCGCGACCTGCCGGACGACATCAAGGACACCTTCGACAAACTGGGTATCCCGGAAGCCGAGAAGAACGCCCTCTCTGGCGTCGGCGCCCAGTACGAGTCCGAAGTCGTCTACCAGAACATGCAGGAGCGCTGGGAGGAGAAAGGCGTCGTCTTCATGAACATGGACCAGGCGGTCCAGGAGCACGAAGACATCGTCAAGGAGTACTTCATGACGAAGTGCGTCCCCCCGAGCGACAACAAGTTCGCGGCGCTTCACGGCGCTATCTGGTCCGGCGGCTCGTTCGTCTACGTCCCCGAGGACGTGACGGTCGAGATGCCGGTCCAGGCGTACTTCCGCATGAACTCCGAGGGCATGGGCCAGTTCGAGCACACGCTCATCGTCGCGGAGAAGGGCTCCGAAGTCCACTACATCGAGGGCTGTTCGGCTCCCAAGTACTCCGCGTTCAACCTCCACTCCGGCGGCGTCGAAGTGTTCGTCGGCGAGGACGCCCACGTCCAGTACTCGACCGTTCAGAACTGGTCGAAGAACACCTACAACCTCAACACCAAGCGCGCTATCGTCGAGAAGGGCGGTCGCATGGAGTGGATTTCGGGCTCGATGGGCTCGAAGGCCACCATGCTGTACCCGGCCTCGATTCTGAAGGGCCGCGGCGCCTCCGACAACCACATCACCATCGCCTTCGCGGGCGAGGGCCAGAACATCGACACCGGCGCGAAGGTGTACCACAACGCCCCCGAGACGAAGTCGACCATCGAGTCGAAGTCCATCTCGAAGGACGGCGGCCGCACGAACTACCGCGGTCTCGTCCACATCGCCAACGGCGCGAAGAACTCCTCGACCGCGGTCGAGTGTGACGCGCTCATGTTCGACAACGAGTCCACCTCGGACACGATGCCGTACATGGAGATCAACGAGTCCACGGTGGACGTCGCCCACGAGGCGACCGTCGGCAAGATCGGCGACGAGGACATCTTCTACCTCCAGTCGCGCGGTCTCGACGACGACGACGCGAAGCAGATGATCGTCTCCGGGTTCATCGAACCCATCACGGAGGAACTGCCCATCGAGTACGCGGTCGAACTCAACCGACTCGTCGAACTCGAGATGGAGGGTAGCCTCGGATAACCAATGAGTGCGCAACTTCCCGCGAACCTGTCCGCAGAGACGGTACGAGAGATTTCGGACGCACGGGACGAGCCGGAGTGGCTCCTCGAGACCCGACTCGAGGCCCTCGAAGCACTCGACGAGCTCGAACTACCGGACGTCATCCAGACGCCCGGTCGCCGCTGGACGAACCTCGAAGCGCTCGACTTCGAGTCGCTCGTCGACCCGCTGAACCAGGCCGACGAGACGACCCGCGAGTCGCCCGAAGGCGTCGTCGTCCTCCCCTTCACGGAGGCGCTCTCCGAGTACGGCGACCTCATCGAGGAGCGGTTCGGCTCCGTCGTCGACCCCCAGTCGAACTACCTCACCGCCCTTTCGGCGGCGCTGTTCACGACGGGCACGTTCATCTACGTCCCCGAGGGCGTCGACGCCGAGGACGTGAAGATTCGCGCCGAGATGAACTCTCGGTCGCTGTTCAGCCACACGCTCGTCGTCACCGAGAAGTCCTCGTCGGTCACCATCCTCGAAGCCGTCGAATCCGGCGACAGCGTCGACGACGCGCGGTACTTCTCGAACCTCGTCGAAATCGACGCGGGCGAGAACTCGTACGTCCAGTACGGCTCCCTGCAGAACCTCGACGAGGAGACGTACACGTACTCGCTCAAGCGCGCCGACGCCGACACCTACTCGACCGTCAACTGGATCGAGGGGAACCTCGGCTCGCGGCTCACCCGCAGCGACGTCGAGACCGAACTCAACGGCGAAGCGTCGGAGACGAAAATCGTCGGCGCGTTCTTCGGTCACGACGACCAGCATCTCGACGTCAACGCCCGCGTCTGGCACAAGGCCGAGAACACGACGGCCGACCTCGTGACCCGCGGCGTCCTCGACGACGAGGCGCGCTCGGTGTACGAGGGTGTCCAGGACGTCGGCCGCGACGCGTGGAGTACGAACTCCTACCAGCGCGAGAACACGCTGATGCTCTCGGACCAGTCCGAGGCCGACGCGTCGCCGAAGCTCATCATCAACAACCACGACACCGAGGCGTCTCACGCCGCCTCCGTCGGGCAGGTCGACGCCGAGGACCTCTTCTACATGGTCTCTCGGTCCATCCCGGAAGAACAGGCCCGTAACATGCTCGTGGAGGGCTTCTTCGTGCCCGTCCTCGAAGAGATTGCAGTCGACGAGTTCCGCGACGACCTCGAAGAACTCATCGCGGCCCGCCTGCGGTAGGCAGACCGCTCCGCGGCGCGGCTTCGACGACCGTTTTTCTCGTCCCGCCGACCCGCGAGGGAACCGCTTAAGTCGGTTACTCCCGGAGAGGTGTGTATGTACGTCGTGGGACCGTGTCTTCGAACGTCGAGGGGGACGAGTCCGTGAGCGTCGGGTATCAGGTCACCTCGGACCACCAGCTCGCCCGACTCCTCCAGATCGGTATCGTCCTCGAAGAGGTCGTGGAGGCACGCGCCTACCACCACCACGAGGAACTCGGCGAAGACGCGCTCGACGAGGAGGTTCGAGCCCTTCTTTCGCACGCCGCCGAGGAGTCTGCCGACCACCGCGAACGCCTCGAAGCCGTCATCGACCGGCTGGAGGTCGACAGCGTCCCCTTCGAGGAGATAGAGGCGCTGGTCGAAGCCCAGTACGGCCAGACGAAACCCGAGGACTTCGACGGCGTTCTCTACGACCAACTCTGTAACGAGGAGACCGCCTACAAGTTCTACGACGACGTCATCGAGGCCATCGAGGCGAGCGACGCACAGTTCTCTATCGACCGCGAGGAACTCGTCGCGACGCTGTCGGCGATTCGCGAGGAGGAGGCCGAGGGCGTAGAAGAAGTAACGCGAATCATGGAAGACCGCGAGTGAAACGATGAACACGGCAGACCAATACGTCAAGGCGATTTACCTGCTGCAGGAGATGGAGAACGGCCCGGCAGCCACCGGCGCGCTCGCGGACATGATGGAGGTGAGCCCGGCGAGCGCGAACGAGATGATCGGCAAACTCGAATCCCGCGGCCTCGCCGAACACGAGAAGTACAAGGGCGTCACCCTCACCGACGAGGGTATCGTCCGCGCTCGCGACGCGCTCCAGACCTACTGCATCATCGAGCGCTTCCTCTCGAACGTCCTCGACGTCGAGGAGTTCCGCGCGGAGGCCCGCGAACTCGAACCCGTCATCGACGGGATGATCGCGGAGCGACTCGACACCATCATCGACCGCAACTCCGAGTGTCCGGACTGTTTCGACCCCGAGACGGACGCCTGCGAGTATCTCGAGGTGTGCGGCGCGGAGCCCGAGACGGAGACGGAAGTCGCCGATTAATCGCCGCCGCCGACCGGCCGGAACCGAAGCGTTTTCATTTACCAGCGGACAACCGACGAGTGGACACCGTGACCGAAGTCCCGTGGTGTAGTGGCCAATCATAGCGGCCTTTGGATTGGTACGGTTCAATGCGTGCCGAGAAGACAGCCGCTGACGGCGGTTCGAATCCGCCCGGGACTACTCAAACTTCTCCGACGAACCGACGCGAAGAGCGCGTCGTCTCGTCGAAATTCGATCCCACCGAACCTTCGAAAACACGACACGCCGAGTCGCTTCGCTGCCGAGCGATTTTTAATACCGGACAATGACAGTATACTAACGTGTCTCTGCTGCACCCGGTATCGGCCGCTCGCCACCTCGCGTACTCCCTCCACTACGCGGTCGTTCGGGCGAACTACGAACGACGGCTCGTCGCCACGAAGAAGCACGTCGGGCGCACGAGTTTCAGGAGCTACGAACTGTACAACCGCCACGGCAACGACGTGCTCCTGCAGGCGCTGTTGCTCGGTCTCGACGACGGCGACGTCGTGGTCGACGTGGGCGCGAACACGGGAACCTACACGCTCGCAACCGCGGCCAGCGAGTCCCCCGCGCGGGTCGTCGCCGTCGAACCGCACCCTGACGTCGCCGACCAGTTGCGGGCGAACGTCGAGGTCAATGACTTCGGCGACCGGGTGGACCTTCTCGAGTGCGGCCTCGGCGAGGCCGACGAGTCGCGGGAGTTCCACCTGTCGAGTTACGACGAGTTGGGTTCGTTCTCGCGGGACCACGCGAGCGCGTGGGAAGCGCAGGTCGTCGACACGGCGTCGGTGTCGATGCGGCGGCTCGACTCGCTCGTCGATTCCGGGACGGTCCCGCCGCCGAACCACCTGAAGGTGGACGTAGAGGGGTTCGGCCTGAACGTGCTCCGGGGGGCGGAAACGGTCCTCCGCGAGCACCGGCCGACGGTGTATTTCGAACTGCACGACGCCCGCGGGAGCCACGACGAGGCGGCGGCGAAGGCCCTGCTCCGGGAGGCGGGCTACGAACTGGTCCCGGTCAAGGAAGGTTGGGTGTGCGAGCCACGGGCGCGGACCGAGGCGGCCCAGTCGGCGTAGTCGCGGGCGGTCAGTCGGGTTCAGTCGGGGTCGAATCGGCTATTCGAGGACGAAGTTCACGCGCTCGTGAGTCGAGCCTTGGGTGGTCCGCCCGGTGACGGAAACCGTGCCGATGTCGCCCGTCGCCGAGACGTGCGTCCCCGCGCAGGCGGTCCGGTCGAAGGGGTCGTCCGAGTCGCCGATTTCGACGATTCGGACTTCTCGAATCGAGTCCGGGAGCAGGTGCAGTCGGGTGCGCTCGGGGTCGAGCGTCGCCTCGGCCTCGTCGCGGTCGAGGCTGTACCACCGAACGGGGAGGTCGGACGCGACGAGGTCGTTCAGGCGCGTCTCGATGGTCCGGAGGTCGTCGCCGTCGAAGCGGTCGTAGGCGCAGTCGAGGTGCGCGTGGTCGGCGTACAGCTGGTTACCGGTCGTCTCGGCGTCGAACTCGTCGAGGAGGACCGCAGAGAGGAGATGCTGGGCCGTGTGGTAGCGGCTGTGTGCCCGCCGCCGCGCCGCGTCGACGCGTCCGGAGACGGTCGTTCCCGGCTCGGGGGCGTCGCCCGCGACGACGTGTTCGATTCGGTCGCGTTTCCGCACGTCCGTCACGTCCCACGTCTCGCCGTCGCCGTTCTCGCTGTCTCTCGATAGGGTGCCCGTGTCGTTCGGTTGGCCGCCGCCGGTCGGGTAGAAATAGGTCCGGTCGAGGACGACGCGGTCGCTTCCGCGGACCGTCTCGACGGTCGCCTCGAACTCGTGTGTCGTCGCGTCGTCGAGGTATCGTGCTTCGGTCACGGCGGGGACGACGCGGTCGGTCGAGTTAACTCCCGCCGATGTGGCACCGAGTCACACCGCCGGCCACGAGACCCGGTCTGGTCGCCCGAGAGCCCGGTTCGCGCGACTCAGGGTGGTCGTAACGCCTAAGAGTGGAACGACCCTCATTCCGTGTAATGAGAATACGCACGTGCCAACACCTACGGAGGTTCTGCCGTGGGCGTTGAAATCAAAGAGTCGGCCGTCTCCGACGCGGAGTTCGAGGATATGAAGCGTTTCGTCTCGGACTATCTCTCTGCGAGCGTCGAAAACGAAGACGACGGCGGACGGATGCGCTGGTACCCGTGGCACTCCGCGGAGTACCGGTTCAATCACATCCTCAACGTCGTCGACCTCGCGACGCGCATCGCCGACCGCGAGGGCGCTGACGTCGACGTCGTCCGCGTCGCCGCGCTCTTTCACGACATCTCGAAGCTCGAAGCCGACCAGGAGGTCCACGCCGAGGAGGGCGCTCGCGTCGCCCGCGAGTTCCTCAGCACCCACGGCGACTACCCAGAGTCCTTCGTCGACCAGGTGTGTCAGGTCGTCTCCGACCATTCGTATCAGGGGCCGCTGACGGACGTGTCGCTGGAGACGCGCTGTCTCATCGAGGCCGACATCCTCGACAAAATCGGCGCGAACGGCACCGCGCTGATGCTCCTGCGGATGGGCTACGAGGCGCGGACGCACATGGACGCCGCCGAAATGGTCGAGCGCGTCTTCGAGCGCGGCCGCGACGCGTCCGCGCGTCTCGAGACCGACACGGCCCAGAGCTTCGCCCACCAGCGGCTCAAGCGCGTCAAGTGGTTCCGCGAGTGGCTCGAAGACGAGGTCCCCGAGATGGACCACGACGGCCAGTTCAGCGGCTGAACGAAACCCCGTCGCGACCGCGGTCCCGGTTTTCCGACCCTCCTCAGAGCGTGTCGAGAATCGACAGCACGCGTTCTTCGGCGTCGCGGCCGGGGTCGTGTTCGGAGCCGTCGCGGTCGCTGTCGCGGTGGTCGGCGACCGACCGGCGCATCGCCTCCTCGACGGGGGTCGACTCCCAGCCGAGGCGGGCGAGTTTCTCCGTCGCGAGGACGTGCGGGTAGCCGCGGTAGAGGATGAAATCGTCCATCGAGAGGTCCGTCGCGGCGAGTTCGCGCTCGCCCGCGTGGACGACTTCGACGTCGGTGCCCGCGGCGTCGGCGATGACCTGAACCATCTCTTCGAGCGTGACGAGCCGCCTGTCGCCGACGTTGTAGGCCTCGCCGGCCTCGCCCTCCTCGGCGACGACGCGCATCGCGCTCGCCACGTCCTCGACGTAGGCGCGGTGCCAGACGTTCGTCCCGTCGCCGGGGACGACGACGCGGTCGTAGTTCAGCACGCGGTCGATCCAGTAGTCGAGGCGCTCTGTGTAGTCCTCCGGGCCGTAGACGATACAGGGGCGGACGGACATCGCGTTGATACCCCGCGAGGCCGCCTCGAAGACGACCCGGTCGCCCTCGGCCTTCCGCGGGCCGTAGCTCGCGCCCGAGTCGTCCGCCGCCTGCTCGTCGGTGCAGTCGCAAAGCGGCGTCTCGTTTTCGCGCTTCGGAATGACCTCGCGTCCGTAGGCCGCGCCGCTGGAGATGTAGACGTAGGCGTCCACGTCGGCGAAGATGTCGACCGCGGAGGCGACCTCGGCGGGCTTGTACGCCACGCAGTCGAAGATGGCGTCGGGGTCGACGGTCAGCTTCGCGGTCCGGAGCGCCTCGTCGTCCGTTCGGTCGCCCTGGACGTGCTGGACGCGCGGGTCGTCCTCGAAGGGGTTGTCGTGGTTGCCGCGGTTGAAGATGGTCACGGCGTAGCCGCCGTCGAGGAGTTCCGAGACGAGGTGGCGGCCGATGAACCGCGTGCCGCCGATGACGAGTGCGTTGTCCATGTCTCGGTCGAGGGCGCGCGCGGTGAAAAACGTGGGAGAATCGGTGGCGGGTGCCGGTTCGAGGGGACACGCAGCGAAACGCTCGACCGCGGCGGATTGCGCGCCTCGCGTCCGACTGTTGCAGTCGGTTTATCGGGTGTGTAATGAACCATCACGGGTGTGCACCGTAAGCCGTGACAAACGACCAAAACTCGCTGACCAGACGCACTGTGCTTTCATCGACGGCGCTCCTTGCTGGCGGGTCTCTCGTCGGCAGCGAGGTGCTCGCGGCTGACGGCTCCGATGTCGCGGACGCTTCCGGTGCCTGGCCGCAGTTGCAGGGCGACGCGGCGCACACCGGGTCGAGGGCGACCGACTCGCTCGGAACGGCGGCGTTGCGAGATGCGTGGGCAGATGTCGAATTCGAGGTCACTCCCGAGGGGTCCACGGGCATCGTCGTCGCGGACGGCGTCGTCTACATGGGGTTGCGATTGGGCGATGGCCTGTTTGGTGCGTTCACCACCGACGGCTCGTTAGTCGAGATTGGAAGCAGCACTATGGGCGGCAACTACAAATTGACGCCCGCGGTCGCGGATGGGACGCTCCTCGTACCGACGGACGAAGGACTCGTGGCGTTGGACACGAGTTCCTACGAGGTCCAGTGGCGAACGAGCAACCCCACTTTCACCACCGCCGTCGTCGCGGACGGGACCGTCTTCGTCGGCGAAGATACGACGGGCGACGGGGACCCCGACAGCGTCGTCGCCTCCGACGTCTCGGACGGGACCGAACTGTGGCGTCGTGACGTGACGTTCCGCCGCTTCGAAGACGACCGGGTGCTGAGCAACATCCAGAGTTCGACGTCGCCTGCGGTGGCGGACGGGACGCTCTACGTCCCCACGGTGTCCGGCGTTCTCGCCTTGAATCCGTCTGATGGGTCGACGGTGTGGTCGTCAGCGAGTGACGCGACGTGTGTCTCGTCGGTGAGCGTCCACGACGGGACCGTGTTCGTCGTCGGAACCGCCGAGACGACGTCCGTCTACGCCATCGATTCGAACACCGGGGAGACGGCGTGGCGACACGAGATTCCGGACGTCGGCGGGTACGACCCCGCCCTGACGCTCGCCGTCGGTGCGGGGACGGTCGCCGCGACAACTACCGAAGGGACTCTCGTCTCACTGGACGCCGCGACCGGCGAAGAACGGTGGAGCGAACCCGGCAAGACGCTCCCCGAATACGACGTGTCTTTCAACGCACCGCCGTTGATTGCCGACGACAACCTCTACGTCAACCTCGATATGGACGTCGCTGGCGGTCTCGTCGTCTTCGACGCACAGTCCGGAGCGTTGCAGAACTGGAGACCCGACGTGGGCGGCGAATACGCGATGGCCCACGGCGGTGATACGCTCTTCACGCAGGGGGAGGCAATCGAGACGCACCCCGACCCCCCCGCGGCACCGACGCCGAGCATCGAACCCGAACAGACGACGCCCGGTGCCTGTGTGCCGACGACGTTCGCAGTCGATTTCGACGAAGACCTCACCGACGAGGAACGCGCGGACCTCCTCTACGAGTGGGACTTCGACGGTGACGGGACAGTCGACGTTCGGGAATCCGGGGGTGGGTTCGTCCGCGCCGAACACGAGTACGAAATCGGAGAGTACACCGCTAGACTCGTCGTTCGGAACGGGTACAACCAGACCGCGGAGGCGACGACGACGTTCAGCGTCGTCGAGTGCGAGGGCGAACTGGACCCGAGCATCGAACTCCGCACCGAAGACCCGACAGCGGAGGAGCCGATAACCTTCGAAGTCACCGGAGAGGGCAAGTTCGACTCGTACAACTGGGAGTTCCAGGGGCCGACGACCATCGTGGACGGCGACGGAGACGACAGAAGCGAGACAGTCGTCTACGACTACAGCGAGTACGAACTCGTCGAAGTGGACGTCGAAGACATCTACGGCCGGCAGGCGCATGCGCAGATTAACGTCTTCGTCGCACCCGCCGATAGCGACGATTCGACCGACGACGGAAGCGGGTCGACTGACGACGGAAACGCTGGCGACGGTGCCGACGACTGTGTCTAACCACGCGTCGGCGTAGCCGGCGCGGACCTCACTCCACCCGTTCGAGCACGATGCCGTCTTCGAATCCACCGCGCTCGGCCGCTTTCTCTCGTGCTGTCGTCTGGACCGTCTCCCAATCCTCGTCGCGTCGGGCGAGGACCGCGTCGACGACGGCGTACACGTCTGCGAGTTCTTCGACGCGTCCGGACTCGGCGAACTCTTCGGCCTCTTCGACCAGTTTCTCGCGCAGTCGGCGGTCGAACTCCTCGTCGTCGGCGGCGTGGACGACCGGCATCTCGCCCGACTCGCGGACGATTCGGGGAATGTCGTCGCGGACGAGTTTGTCGTACTCGCGGGGCATATCGGCGAATTCGGACGGCCGGTGGAAAAATAGACCGTCAGCTACCAGTCTCGGTACTGACTGTCTCCACTATCTCTCGGTGGAGAGGCTGATGCTGACCGTACTCTGGTTGCCGTCGGGGCCGGTGACGCGAAGTGTCACGTCGAGTGTGCCACAGAAGTCGAGTGTCACCTCGGTAGTCGCACCCGTCTCACTGAACTGTGCTCCGTCTCCGAACTGCCACTCGTAGGTCTCTATGTCACCAGTCGAGACGGACCCGTCGAGGTGGACCGTCACCCCGGAGTCGAAGTCCCTGTTGTCTGCCTCTAACGGGTCAGGGAGGATGCGGGCGATGGGCCCGTCGACGGTGCGTGGTTGGTTCGCATCGTCTGGCGCGGTGTCGCTCGCCTCGAGAGCGACCATCCCATCGGGGAACTCGTCGTATTGATACGGATACTCGTCTTGCGTCCGTCGGTTCACGTACACTTTCCCGTCGGCGACTGTCGGTGTCTCGGCGCTGATGACCTCGTAGGGGTACGTCCCCAAATCGTCGGTCTTTCTGACGAGGTAGCTCCACTTTTCGGCTCCATCTGTCCCCGAAAAGGCGTGGACGGCGGGGTAGCGGTACGCTGGGTCGTCCTCGTTCGCTGGGAGGGCGTTACCGCCGACGTAGACGGTGTCTCCGGCGACACTCGGGTCACCACGGAGTTCCGTCGCAACGTTCTGTGACCACAGAACGTCTCCACTCGTCGCATCGAGGCCATAAACCGTCGACAACAAGCCGTCGTCTTCGACCGAGGCGTCTATCCTCGCGGTGGTGACGTAGACAGTGCCGTCGGCGACGGCCGGTGCGCTGAGATACGTCGGTTCGTACTCTCTCGAGAGCGTAGTCTGCCATCGGACACTCCCGTCGGCAGTGTCGTGGGCGTACACGCGGTTGGGGCCGTCGTAGTAGTAGTCGTCGGGTGTTCGGTATATCGTGTCGCCTTCGACTGCCATGTCGAGTTCCGTCCCGCCGCCGTCGAGGGGAGCCGACCAGAGTTCCGACCCATCGGTCGTGTCCCACGCAACGAGTTCGTTCGCCGCGTCGAGGTTCGTCTCGACACCGTAGAGGACTCCGTCGCTGTACGCGGCCACGTTCACCCGGTAGGCCGCCGCCGTTCGCCACCGCACGTCTCCAGTCTCCGGGTCAACTGCCTCTATCGTCGTCGACGCCTGCCCGCCTGCACTCGCGTTGGTGACGTGGGAGACGTACACCGTGCCGTCGGCAGCGAGCAGTGGCCCGGTCCATAACTCGTCTGGTGACCACTCCCAGTCTGTGTGCGTCGTCTCCCAGACGACTTCGCCCGTCTCCGTGTCGAGCGCGTGCAGACCAGTGAGTTCTGTCTCCCAGTTGGACGAGTGATGTGTCTCACTTATCAGGTAGAGTCGGCCATCGTGGACAACCGGTTCGGTGGCCACGCGCCCGATGTGACTCTCTTCGGGGCCGTCCCACCGTTCGTCACCTGTCTCGGCATCGAACGCGGTAACACCCGCCTCGGACGTCGTCCCCTCTCTCAGATACGGGCGGTAGACGGTTCCGTGCGCGACGATGGATTCGTCTACGTCAACGCTCTCACCGATGAGCGTTGCACCGGTGTTGGCGACCCACGACTCGGTGACTTCCGGTCCGTCGGGTGCTGCTTCGCCAGCGACGGTGCCAGTTCGCTCCGGTCCTGCACGGAACTGCGACCACCCGGCCGTGGTAGTACCGTCGTCTGTCGCCGAGTGACTGTCCGCGAGCGCCGTGCCCGCGACGCCGGATGCCGTGAGGGCACCGAGCGTCGAGAGGAACGTTCGTCGAGAGTGGTCTTCGAACATCTCTACACCGACGTATCCCCGACCGACCCATCATTATATGTTAGGTAAGTGATGTGAAACAGTTCGTTCGGGAACGGTCAGTCCTCTCGGAGATGACGACGCTACCGGATGGAATCAGTCGGTAGAGAGGCTGACGGTATCCGTACTCTGGTTCCCATCCGTGCCGGTCACGCGGAGCGTCACGTTGAGGGTGCCACAGAAGTCGAGCGTGACTTCGGTGGTCGCTCCCTCCTCACTGAACTGCGCTCCGTCGCCGAGTTGCCACTCGTAGGTCGCCACCTCACCCGTCGAGGCGGTTCCGTCGAGGCCGACGGTGGTCCCGGAATCGAGGTTCGTCGAGTCGGCGTCTTCGGGGTCGGTGACGATGCGGGCGACCGGAGCGTCCGAGGAGCGCGGGAGATTCCTCGAATCGGGGGCCTCCGGACTCCCTTCGAGGGCGAACACCCCGGCTTGCTCGGTGGACTCTTCTTCCAGATAGCCCGTGAGGATTCGTCCGCCCGCGAGCGCCGGCGTCGATGCTTTTCGGGACGGTGCGTCCTGCTCGTGTCGAACCAGATAGGACCACTGCTGGGACCCGTCTTCGGTCGAGAGCGCGTGTATCGTGGGGTGTCGGCGTTCGCGTTCGAGGTCTCCGATAGCCTTGGGGATGGCGCTCCCGCCGAGGTAGACGGTGTCGCCGGCGACGCTCGGGTCGCCGTGGAGTTCCGTCGAGGTGTCGTGTGTCCACAGCATGTCACCGGTGTCGGCGTCGAGCGCGTAGACCGTCGAGAGGATACCCTCCTCGGCCACCGAATCCACGTCGAGCGCGGTGGTGACGTAGACGGTTCCGTCGGCGACGGCCGGTGCGCTGATGAACCGCGCCGACTCCTCGCCGTCGGGTGTGAGTCTCGTCTCCCACTCGATGCTCCCGTCCTCGTCGCTGTGTGCGACGACTCGGTTTATCTCGTCCGTTCGGAACCGGTTCCCGGAGGAACGGTAGATGCGACCGTTTTTGTGGGCCGAGTCGACGAAGTTCACACCGTCTTCCAGCACCGCCGTCCACCGCCTGCTCCCGTCGTTCGAGTTCCACGCGACGAGTTCGTTCGCCGCGTCGGTGTACGTCGCCATCCCGTAGAGCGTCTCGTCGTCGCCAATGTAGGGATAGGACCGGTACGACGCGTCGGAGCGCCACACGACTTCGCCGCTTTCGGGGTCGAGTTCCGCGACGACCGACTCCTGTTGGTCCGGGTCTGCGCTGGCGTTTGTCAGGTGTTGGACGTAGAGGGAGCCGTCGGCGATGAGCGGCGTCCCGAGCCACTTGGCGTCCGGACTCTCGTAGTCCGCTGGTGTCTTCTGCCAATTAATTTCGCCGGTATCCAGGTCGAGCGCGTGGAGACCACCGTATTTGACGTCAGAATCGGTGTATCCTGCCTCGCTCGTCACGAAGAGCGTCCCTTCTGCCACTGCTGGTGTGTCGGTTACCCGGCCGATTCCGGGTTCTGACGCTCCGTACTCCGGCGCGATGTATTTCCAGCGTTCCTCACCGGTGTCGGCCTCGTAGGCGACGACGCCCCCGCGGAACGTACTGTCGTTGGTGTAGAACGTCTGGAAGACGGCCTCGTCGTCGACGAGTACCTCGTTCGCGCTGGTCTTATGCCACGTTCCGTCCAGCCACGACAGGGCGGCGTACTCGTCGTCGGGCGCCGATTCGGGAGCGACTGCGCCGGTGCGTCCCGGTTCGGCACGAGACTGCGACCAATCCTCGGTCGTGACCGTGTCCGAGTCTGGCGTCGAGTGACTGTCCGCGAGCGAGGTGCCGGCCACGCCGGATGCCGTGAGTGCACCGAGCGTGGCGAGGACTGTCCGCCGCGAGTAATCTCGGGTCATGTCCACGCCGACATGGCCCCGGACGGCACATCATTATCTGTTCGGTAAGTGATACGAAACAGTCCGAAAAAACACGCCGAACAGCAAGAAAACGCGGGACGGCGACCGAACCGTCAGTCGCTGACGGTCGAGTCGGTCCTCAGTCGTCGCTCGTCGTCGCTGCGCCGACTCTGTCGGTACCGGCGTCGACGATTGCGCCCGCCTTCGCCGGGAGTTCGTTGCGGACGTCCTCGCGGCCGTCCTCGGCGATGACCTCGGCGTACGCGTCGGGCATCACCTTCACGAAGTCGCCGAGCACCGACTGCCAGTCGTCGAGCAGTTCGGCCGCGCGGTCGGAGTCGGTGTACGCGAGGTGGTTCTCGACGAGGCGGGTGAGCATCGCCTCGTCCTTGTCGTCGAGGTGGTCTTCGAGCGTCACCATCTCGGTGTTCGCCTTCGCGGCGAACTCGTCGTCGGGGTCGTAGACGTACGCCACGCCGCCGGACATGCCCGCGGCGAAGTTGCGGCCCGTCTCGCCGAGCACGGCGACGACGCCGCCGGTCATGTACTCGCAGCCGTGGTCGCCGACGCCCTCGACGACCGCCTTCACGCCGGAGTTGCGGACGCCGAAGCGCTCGCCGGCGAGACCGTTGACGTAACACTCGCCCTGCGTCGCGCCGTAGAGGGCGACGTTGCCGATGAGGATGTTCTCTGCGGCCTCGTAGTTGGCCTCGGCGGGCGTGTTGACGATGACGCGGCCGCCGGAGAGGCCCTTGCCGACGTAGTCGTTCGCGGCCCCGGTGAGCCGCATCGTGACGCCGCGGGCGAGGAAGCCGCCGAACGTCTGGCCGGCGATACCGTCGAACTCGCAGCGGATGGTGTCGTCCGGAAGGCCCTCGCCGCCGTGGGCGTTGGAGATGCGGTTCGAGAGCATCGCGCCGACCGCGCGGTCGACGTTCGAGAGGTCGCGGCGGATGACGACCGGCTCGCGGTCCTCGATTGCCTCCGCGGCCTCGTCGATGAGCTTGTGGTCGACGTGCGTCCCGATGTCCGCGTGGACCTGGTCTTCGGTCTTGCGGCGCGCGCCCGTCTTGGGCTCGGCCAGCACCGACGAGAGGTCGAGGTGCTTGGCCTTCTCGTGGTCCGTCTCGACCTGCCGGAGCAGGGAGGGACGGCCGATCATCTCGTCGAGCGAGGTGAAGCCGAGGTCGGCCATAATCTCGCGGAGTTCCTGCGCGATGAACGTCATGTAGTTGATGACGTGGTCGGGCTCGCCGGGGAAGCGGCGGCGCAGGTTCTCGTCCTGCGTGGCGACGCCGACCGGACAGGTGTTCTCGTGGCACTGGCGGGCCATCACGCAACCCGAGGTGACGAGCGACGCGGTCCCGAAGATGTACTCCTCGCCGCCGAGGAGGGCGGCCATGGCCACGTCGCGGCCGGTCTTCATGCCGCCGTCGACGGAGACGCGGATGCGGGAGCGAAGCCCCGTCGCGCGGAGCATCTGGTTGGCCTCGGCGAGGCCGAGTTCCCACGGGAGGCCCGCGTTCTTGATGGAGGTCTTCGGCGACGCGCCGGTGCCGCCGTCGTGACCGGAGATGTGGACCACGTCGGCTTTCGCCTTCGAGACGCCGGCGGCGATGGTGCCGATACCGGCCTCGGAGACGAGCTTGACGTTGATGTCGGCGTCGGAGTTGGCCGACTTCAGGTCGAAGATGAGCTGCTTGAGGTCCTCGATGGAGTAGATGTCGTGCAGCGGCGGCGGCGAGATGAGGCCGACGCCCGGCGTCGCATAGCGGACGTGGGCGATCATCTCGTTGACCTTCTTGCCGGGGAGGTGGCCGCCCTCGCCGGGCTTCGAGCCCTGCGCCATCTTGATCTGAATCTCGTCGGCCGACGAGAGGTAATGCGAGGTGACGCCGAAGCGGCCGGAGGCGACCTGCTTGACGTTACACTCCTTTTCGGTGCCGAAGCGCTCCGGCGGTTCGCCGCCCTCGCCGGAGTTGGACTTGCCGCCGATGCGGTTCATCGCGATGGAGTTGTTCTCGTGGGCCTCCGGCGAGAGGCTGCCGAGCGACATCGCGGCCGTCGAGAAGCGCTTGACGATGTCCTCGACGGGTTCGACCTCGTCGATGTCCACGGGCTCGCGGTCGGAGTCGAACTCGAGCAGGCCGCGGAGCGCCTTCAGCTGCTCCGACTGGTCGTTGACCAGCTCGGCGAACTCCTTGTACTTCTCGTAGTCGCCGGCGCGGACCGACTGCTGGAGCGTGCCGACGGTCTGGGGGTTCCAGCCGTGGTGGATGCCGGCCGAGCGGTTCTCGTACTCGCCCTGTCGTTCGAGCTTCGGGTCCGCGCCGAAGGCGGCGGCGTGGCGGGTCAGCAGGTCCTCTTCGATGACGTCGAGTCCGATTCCCTCGGTGCGGATTTCGGTGCCCTCGAAGTACTCGGCGACGAAGTCGGAGGCGAGGCCCACGGCTTCGAAGATCTGCGCGCCGCGGTAACTCTCGACCGTCGAGATACCCATCTTGGCCATCGTCTTGAGCAGGCCGTCTTCGAGCGCGTGGACGTACGCGTCGATGGCCTCGCCCTCGTCGGCCCCGTCGGGGCCGGCGACGACGTCCTCGATGGTCTGGTAGGCGAGGTAGGGATTCACCGCGCCCGCGCCGTAGCCGACGAGCGTGGCGAGGTGGTGGACTTCACGGGGGTCGCCGGACTCGACGACGAGGCCGGCGTGGTTCCGCAGGCCGTTGCGGACGAGGCTGTGGTGGACCGCGCCCGTCGCGAGCAGGCTCGGAATGGCAACCCGGTCGGAGCCGACGTTGCGGTCGGAGAGGACGACGATATCCGCGCCGTCTTCGATGACCGCCTTGGCCTCGTCGCGGACGGCCTCGATGGCCTCGCGGAGGTCGCCGCCCTGCTCGTAGGTGATGTCGACGACGGCGCTGCGCATGTCGTCGTCGAGGTCCTTGATGGCCGCCGTCTCGGCGTCCGTGAGGACCGGCGAGTCGAGGACGAGTTGGCGCGCGTGGTCGGCCGACTCGTCGAGCAGGTTACGCTGGAAGCCGAGCCGCGACTCCAGGCTCGTCACGAGCTTCTCGCGGATGTAGTCGATAGGCGGGTTCGACACCTGCGCGAACAGCTGCTTGAAGTAGGTAAACAGCGGGCGGTTGAGGTCCGACAGCACCGAAAGCGGCGTGTCGTCGCCCATCGAGCCGACGGGGTCCTTGCCGTCGCGGGCCATCGGCTCTATCATGTGGTTGAGCTGGTCGTGCGTGTAGCCGAACGCCGCCTGCGTCGCCCGAAGCGACTCGACCTGTCCGCGCGAGGTTGAGTCCGCGTCGCCGGCGAGCTCGTCGAGGTGGCGCTGCTGTTCGTCGAGCCACTCGCCGTACTTCTCGTCCGTGAGGGAGTCGAACACCTCGGCGTCGGGGATGACGCGACCCTCGTCGGGGTCGGCCATGAAAATCTCGCCGGGTTGGAGGCGGCCGCGGGACTCGATTTCCGCGGGGTCGGTGTCGAGCGCGCCGACCTCGCTGGCGACGATGAGGCGACCGTCGGTCGTCACCTCGTAGCGGCACGGTCGGAGTCCGTTGCGGTCGAGGACGGCGGCGATGCGGTCACCGTCGGTCGCCGCGACGAGCGCGGGGCCGTCCCACGGCTCGACCAGCGAGGCGTGGAAGTCGTACCAGTCGCGGCGCGCCTGGTCCATCGCGTCGTCGTTGCGGTACGCCTCGGGGATGAGCATCCGCAGGACGTGCGGGAGTTCGCGGCCGCCCTTGAGGAGCAGTTCGACCGCGTTGTCGACGCTCGCGGTGTCTGACTGGTCGGCCTTCGTGATGGGCCTGAGCGTCTCGATGTCGTCACCGAAGGCCTCGTGCTGGAGGTCCGTCTCGCGGGCGCGCATCCAGTTGACGTTACCGCGGATGGTGTTTATCTCGCCGTTGTGGATGACCTGGCGGTACGGGTGGGCGAGGTGCCACGCGCCCAGCGTGTTGGTGGAGAAGCGCGCGTGAACGAGCGCGAGTTCGGTCACCATCCGCTCGTCGCCGAGGTCGGGGTAGTAGTTCGGGAGCTGTTCGGCCGTGAGCAGCCCCTTGTAGACGATGGTCTTGCGGTCGAGTGAGCAGACGTAGAACCGGCCTGCGCCCTCGATGGCGAGGGTATCGACCGCCTTCTCGGCGGCGCGACGGGCGAGGTAGAGCGCCCGGTCGAACTCGTCTGCGGTCATCTCGCCGGCCGGCTCGACGAACAGTTGCCAGACGTCGGGTTCCGATTCGAGCGCGGTCGCGCCGAGTTCGGCGTTGTCGGTCGGCACGTCGCGCCAGTCGAACACGGACAGCCCGTGGTCGGCCAGCGAATCCTCGACAACCGCCGAAACGCGCTCGCGGACCTCGTCGTCGGTCGGCATGAACACCGAACCAGCCGCGTAACGGTCCGGAAGCTCGGTTTCGAGGACTGCTTCGAAGAATTCGTCCGGTCGCTGGAACAGGATACCCGCCCCGTCTCCGGTGTTCTCCTCGGCGCCCGTGGTGCCGCGGTGCTCGAGGTTCTCGAGGAGTTCGAGGCTGTCTGCGACGACTCGGTGCGAGGCGCCGTTTTCAAGGTCTACGACGGCCCCAACGCCGCAGTTCGACCGCTCGTCGGTCGGGTCGGCTAACCCGCCCTGAGCGAAGGGTGCGTCTATGTGTGGCTTGGTCATACGCCAATGGTACAGCTACCACCATAAGCAACTTTTCCTGAAACCATAAGGGTGTTACAATGTCATATAAGGATGTATCCATACATAGTATGTCGACTAATGATGATTCGACGCACGACGAAAAATATGAACAATCGTGTAGAACGGCGCGGCGGGCGGCTCAGTAGGACTTCGCGAAGTACGCGGTCTCTTCGGCGTCGTCACCGCAGACCGCACAGTCCTCGCCGTCGTGAATCTCCGCGTCTTCGTCGTTCAGGGGAACCATGACGATTTCGGCGGCGATCTGATCTTTAATCTCGTCCTCGCAGGCCTCGTCACCGCACCACGGCGCTTTCACGTAGCCGCCGTGCTGGCCGATGGTGCCGAGAATCTCGTTGCGAGCGGTCGCCTCGCGGACGTTCTCTTCGAGGTTCTCCTCGGCGGCGGCGTAGAGCTTCGCGTACACCTCGTCGAACTGCTCTTGGACGGCCTCGGCGATGTTCTCGCGGTCGAGTTCGACCGACTCGCCGTCGGGGCGGTGGACGGCGGTGACGACGTCGTCGTCGACCTCGTTCGGGCCGATTTCGAAGCGGACGGGGACGCCCTTGAGCTCCCACTCGTTGAACTTGAACCCGGGGTTGCGCTCGTCGCGGGCGTCGAGTTCGACGCGGACGCCGGCGTCTTCGAGCTCGTCGGCGATGTCCTCGGCGTACTCGAGGACCTTCTCCTGCGTGTCGGCCTGCCAGATGGGGACGATGACGACCTGCTCGGGTGCGATGGTCGGCGGCAGGACGAGGCCCTGGTCGTCGGAGTGCGTCATGATGAGCGCGCCGAGCGAGCGCCACGACAGGCCCCACGAGGTCGTGTGGGCGGGCTCTTCGTCCTCGTCTTCGGTCGTGTAGGTGAGGTCGAACGCCTCGGCGAAGGAGGTGCCGAGGTAGTGGGAGGTGCCGGCCTGCACGGACTTGCCGTCGGGCATGAGCGCCTCGACGGTCGTCGTCGTGTCCGCGCCGGGGAACTTGTCGTGTTCCGGCTTCGCGCCGCGGAGCACGGGGATGGCGAGCACGTCCTCGTAGAGCGACCGGTACTGCGAGAGGCGAGTCATCGTCTCGTCCCACGCGCCGTCGCGGGTCTCGTGGGCCGTGTGGCCCTCCTGCCAGAGGAACTCTTTGGTGCGGAAGAACGGCTTCGTCTCCGTGGCCTCCCAGCGCACGACGGAGGCCCACTGGTTCACGCGGAGCGGGAGGTCGCGGTGGCTACGGACCCACCGGGCCATGTAGGGCGCGATGATGGACTCGGAGGTCGGGCGGACGGCGAGGCGCTCTTCGAGTTCCTCGTGGCCGCCGTGGGTGACCCACGCGACCTCGGGGTCGAAGCCCTCGACGATGTCCTTCTCGCGTTCGAGATAGCTCTCGGGGATAAACAGCGGGAAGTACGCGTTCTGGACGCCCGTCTTCTTGAACTCGCCGTCGAGGTAGTTCTGGATGGCCTCCCACAGCGCGTAGCCGCGCGGGCGGGTCACGATGAAGCCGCTCATCCCCTCCGGGCCGTAGTTCGCGAGGCCCGCCTTCTGGACGACCTCGGCGTACCACTCGCCGGTGCTGTACTGCTTCGACTCGGTGATTCCGAGTTCCTGCTCGTCGCTCATTGCCCATCGGTAGCCGCAGCGAACCCTTAAACGCCCCGAAGGTGCCGGCGCGCCGCCCCGCCACGCGGACCGTCTCTCGCCGACGACCGTCGGCGACTCCGGCGGACGCATAGATACATATCGTCGGGTGTCCTACCAGAACGTGGTGGTTGGCGTGCTAACAATGGACACAATTGTGAGCGACGAGCGGCCGACTCCTCGGGAGGAGGCGGTCCGAATCGAACTGTGGGTTCCGAGCGGGCGACGCGCGGAGTTCACACCGGTTATCGAGCGACTGGACGATGTCGTCGAACGCGGTCTCGTCTCGGAGTACACGGTCGAGACGTGGGACCGGTTCGTGGACCTCTCTGGGAGGTTGAGTCCGCGCGAGCGCCGCACCCGCGACCGACTCGCGTCGTACGCGCGGTGGGCGGCGACGCGCGGCGAGCGCTTGGCGGGGTTAGGCGACCCCGAGGTGCGCGGCATCGGCCGGATGGGGCCGGAGCGACCGACGCGGCGGACCCCGCGGGCGGTCATGGCGGAGTACGAAGACGGCGTTCTCGCGCACGTGACCGCGTGCGAGGAGTGCATCGGTGCGTTCCGCGGACGTCTCAGCGACCTCGATTCGCAGGCCGAACGCGAGTCCGAGCAGTCGTCGGAGCGCGTCCGAATCGAGTGGTAAGCGGTCCGAACACGGTTTTTTCCGGCGACGCCGTCCCGTCGTCAGCGCCGGCTGTCGAACGGTGAGTCGCCCTCGCGCCACGACCACCCCGGCAGGCGGGTCTGAAACCCCGCGGCGAGCGCGGCATCGAGGTCGTCGCGTCCGGCGGGACCGTCGGTGTGGACGGCCACGTCCGCGAAGTGGAACGTCGCCTGCGCGAGCAGTCGCAGCGGTTCGCCGCCGGCGATGGTCGCCGCGAGTTCGCGGCCGAGCACCTCGTCCACGACGAACCCGGGATAGTCGTCCTGCACGTCCAACTGTTTGAGGATGCGCACGTAGGCCGCGACGTTGACGCCGACCTCGCCGTCGGCGAACACCGCGTCGACCGCGTCGAAGTAGGCCGCGTCGTCGACCTCGCCGACGCGCGTGCCGAACTGCTCGCCGAGTCGGCTCCGCGTCTCGTTGATGAGCGGGACGACCACGTCCGCGCGCTCTCGAACCCAATCGTGTTCCGCCGAGACGGCCGCCGGTGTGAGTTCCATGGTCGTCGGTCGGCCCCGAGACGCTTCGACTTTGCGAAGGGTTTTATACTGGCGACATGGTACTGTCGGGTAAGCGGGTTTTCCCTGCCTCTTCCCGCAGTCGAGATACCACCGTATTCAGTTCACTATGCTCTCTCCGCAGTTGGCCGAGACTGGCACTCGTACACGTGGACCGTCTCGTGTCGACGCTCCTGAGGTAGGGGTTCCCGAGACCTGCCGGCGCAGGACCGGACGGGTCGCTCGTAACTATGAGCTCCGTAGATAAACAACTCGAGAATTTGAAGGCAGAGATTACGAACGAACTCCCCCGCGACATCTCGGTTTCCGACGTCAAGTACGAGGGTCCCGAACTCGTCGTCTACACGCGCGACCCGAAGAAGTTCGCTCAGAACGGCGACCTCATCCGGAAACTCGCGAGTAAGCTCCGAAAGCGAATCACGGTTCGCCCGGACCCGGACGTGCTGTCCGACCCCCGGGAGGCCGAACCCAAGATTCTGAGCGTCATCCCCGAGGAGGCCGGCGTCACCGACCTCGACTTCCACATCGACACCGGCGAAGTCGTTATCGAGGCCGAGAAACCGGGCATGGTCATCGGTCGCCACGGCTCGACGCTCCGCGAGATTACACAGAAAGTCGGCTGGACGCCCGAAGTCGTCCGCACCCCGCCCATCGAGTCCTCGACGGTCTCGAACGTCCGCAACTTCCTGAAACAGGAACGCGAGGACCGTCGCCGCATCCTCGAACGGACCGGTCGGCAGATTCACCGCGAACAGCTCTCGGACGACGAGTGGGTCCGAATCACGACCCTCGGCTGCTGCCGCGAGGTCGGTCGCGCGTCATTCCTCGTCTCGACGCCCGAGACCCGCATCCTCGTCGACTGCGGCGACAAGCCCGGCTCCGACGACGTGCCGTATCTGCAGGTCCCCGAGGCGCTCGGGTCGGGCGCGAACTCGCTCGACGCGGTCGTTCTCACCCACGCCCACCTCGACCACTCGGCGCTCGTCCCGCTTCTGTTCAAGTACGGCTACGACGGTCCCATCTACACGACCGAGCCGACCCGCGACCTCATGGGCTTGCTCACGCTCGACTACCTCGACGTCGCCTCGAAGGAAGGTCGCACCCCGCCGTACGAGTCCGAGATGGTCCGCGAGGCCATCAAGCACACCATCCCGCTGGAGTACGGCGACGTGACCGACATCGCGCCCGACGTGAAGCTCACGTTCCACAACGCGGGCCACATCCTCGGCTCCGCAGTCTCGCACTTCCACATCGGCGACGGCCTCTACAACGTCGCGTTCTCCGGCGACATCCACTACGAGGACACCCGCCTGTTCAACGGCGCGGTCAACGACTTCCCGCGCGTGGAGACGCTCGTCCTCGAATCGACCTACGGCGGCCGCAACGACTACCAGACCGACCAGCAGGACTCCGAAAAGCGCCTCATCGAGGTCATAAACGAGACGTACGACCGCGGCGGCAAGGTCGTCATCCCGGCGTTCGCCGTCGGTCGCTCCCAAGAGATCATGCTCGTCCTCGAAGAGGCGATGCGCTCCGGCAAGATTCCGGAGATGCCCGTCCACCTCGACGGGATGATCTGGGAGGCGACGGCCATCCACACGACCTACCCCGAGTACCTCCGCGACGACCTCCGCGACCGCATCTTCCACGAAGACGAAAACCCGTTCCTCGCCGAGGAGTTCAACCACATCGACGGCGGCGAAGAGGAGCGACAGGACGTCGCCGACGGCGACCAGGCCATCATCCTCTCGACCTCCGGGATGGTCACCGGCGGCCCCATCATGTCGTGGCTCCGCCACGTCGGTCCCGACCCGAAGTCCCGGCTGGTCTTCGTCGGTTACCAGGCGCAGGGAACGCTCGGTCGCCGCATCCAGAACGGCTGGGACGAAATTCCGGTCAACGGCCGCGACGGCATGGGCCGGTCTGACACGCTGAAACTCGAGATGGACGTCGAGACCGTCGACGGCTTCTCCGGTCACGCCGACCGGCAGGGCCTCGAGAACTTCGTCAAGACGATGAACCCGCGCCCGGAGAAGGTGCTGTGCGTCCACGGCGACGAGCGCTCCGTGCAGGACCTCTCGTCGGCGCTCTACCACGACTACAACATGCGGACGTTCGCGCCGAAGAACCTCGAGACGTTCCGCTTCAAGTAACGACTCTCGTCCACGGCGACCCGCGTCGACGTATCAATCGCCGCCGCGCGACGATTTCTCACGGACGGCTTCCGGGCGAAGATTAATCACGACGCTCGAACGAGTGTTTGCCATGCGTCTCGCACTTATTGCTCACGACGAGAAGAAGCCGGACCTCATCTCGTTCGCCGAGGAGCGACAGGCCGACCTCGAACGCTTCGAACTCATGGCGACGGGGACGACCGGGCAGCGACTCATCGACGCCACGGGCCTCGACATCGAGCGCAAGCAGTCCGGGCCGCTCGGCGGCGACATGCAGATCGGCGCGGAGATTGCCAGCGAGACCTGCGACGGCGTCATCTTCCTTCGCGACCCGCTGACCGCCCAGCCCCACGAGCCGGACATCACCGCGCTGCTCCGCATCTGCGACGTGCATCAGACGCCGCTGGCGACCAACCTCGCCAGCGCGGACGCCGTCCTCGACGAACTCATCAGACAGCTCGACGGCGAGGAGTAATCGCCGGGTCCGCGCCCCGCCGCGACCCCCGTCTCTCGTCTCGTTTTTCGCCGACTCGTGGTATCACCCCTGAGAATCGCGACGTATCCTTAATTACCAGCGCGCCGGAGGCGACGGTATGAACGCCGCGACCCGCGCGTCCTTGACGCTCGCCGTGATTCTCACCGTTGCGACCGCCCCGGTCGCCGCCGCGACCGGCCCGACCTCGCCGTGTTTCCCCGGCGAGGGCCACCAGTTCGACATCGGCGGCGAGGGCGCGGGCATCGACCTCGTCGTCTTCCTCTCGGTCTTCGAGAACCTCGGCGGCGAGGGCGGCTTCGGGATGGAAGCCAGCGGCTCCGTCGGCAACGACTCCATCGTCCAACTCCGGGCGGGCGTCGCGTTCGACGGCGTCGGCCCCGCGTCGGCGTTCCTCTCGAACCCCTTCTCGCGATTCAGCGTCGTCTACGACTACTCGATGAACCTCCCGATGTTCGCCGGTTCGGGTATCGAATCGAGCTACGAGGACGACGGCTCGCCGGTGAGCGGACTCAAAACGAAGTCCTGTTAGTCAGTCGTCCGCGGCCGCGGGGTCGGTGACGGCCTGCGCCGCCGCGTCGACGCCGACCATGTCGCACACGTCGGCCATCGGGCACGCCTCCGGTCCGTCGAGACACGCGGGCTTTCGGGCCGTGCAGAACTCGCGACCGAACTGAATCATCGCGGTGTGGCCGAAGCCGCATTTCTCGTCGGGGATGTCGCGTTCGAGCGCCGCGCGAACGCCTTCGTGGTCGGCGTCAGCCGGCGCGAGTCCGATTCGCCGAGCGATGCGGTGGACGTGGGTGTCAACCGGGAAGACGCCGCCGCGGCCGCCCGCAAAGAGGAGGACGCAGTCGGCGGTCTTCGGGCCGACGCCCTTCATCTCCAGGAGTCGGTCGCGGACCGTCGCGGGCACTTCCTCGCGGACGTAGCGGTCGAAATCGGCCTCGCTCCCGAAGTCGGCCAGCACGTCCTCGGCGACGCCTTGGATGAGCTTCGACTTCTGGTTGTAGAGCCCGCCCGAGCGGATGGCCTCGACGATGCCCTCGCGGTCGGCCGCCGCCAGCGACTCGGCGAGGTCGCCGCCGCCGTACTGCGCCATGAGTTCGTCGTGGGCGGGTTGGCTCGCCTTGTCGCTCGTGTTCTGACTCAGAATCGTCCGGACGAGGCACTCGAAGCCGCCCTGCCCGCCGTAGGCCTTCCGCCAGTAGCGCTCGCCGAGTCGGTCAACGACGACCTCGGCGCGCGTCGCGGTCTCGGGATCGGCGGGGTCGACCGCCGTCTCTCGACCGCCGCCGCTCGTGCCGCCGCTGATGTTCTCGGAGGGTTCTTCGGGCATGCCCGGAGGTTACGACCGCGCGGTGAAAAGCGCATTCCGTCGGTCGGCTCGCGTTGGTCCGCCGTCTGCGCGGGGCTATTCGACTTCGATGGTGACCGTCAGTTCCGCGCCGTCGGCGAGCGCCGAGACGAGGTCGCGGTCGAAGCCCGCGGCGGCGTGGGCCGCGCCGACCGCGCCCGTCCGGTCGTCCACGTAGTCGCTCGTGCGGAAGACGACGCTGCGGTCGCCCTCGAAGGAGAGGTCCGGGTGTCCGCGGGCGCGGACCGCCTGCTCGTAGGTGTCGCCGTCTGCGTCCACGCGGACGCGCACGTCGATAGTGGCGTCGTGGGACTGACAGGCCTCGACGAACGACGGGTCGAAGTCGGCGGGGGTGCGGTCGGCCTCGACGCCGATGATGCAGTCGCCCGCGGGGGTGAGCCAGTCGTCTGTCGTCACCTCGAACGTGCTCGCGTGCTCGGCGCACACGTGCTCGTGGCCGCGTGCGCGGATGACTTCTCTCATGGCGTGGCATCCGACCCGACTCGGTTTAGCCCCCACGGTTCGCATCCCATTTATATACGTCCATGGCAAACACTGACATGGTGAATACGGTCGATACGAGCGGTGTGGTAACTGTTTTCACCCGAATTTCCACCGAAGTATTTATTAACTGGTCGCCTGTATGTGTATGTACCTGAGCGCCTCCGGCGTTCCGGCGGCATCGCACGCAGAATGATCGGGAATTCTTATCCACGGTCGGTCGCACTCCCACGAGCAGCCGCCACGCACGGAGTGGTGATGGTATCGAGGATTGATTACGCATGGTAACGAAGCAGGAAGTACTTAGCGAGTTCGACGTGCAGGAACTCGACGAGGCACGAAACATCGATCTCCCAGACGAAAAGCTCGAGAGCGGCTCGAAAGGCGAACTCATCAAACTCGCCGGTCAACTCCGTGACCGCCGCAATGAACTAAACCAGATGGCTTCTGAGCGCGCATCCAAGCGCGACGACCTCAACGCGAAGACTCGCGAGAAGGTCGACGAAGCCCAGAAGCACCGCGAGAAGCGCGACGAGATGAACTCGCAGGTGCAGGAACACAAGCAGAGCCGCAACGAGCTCAACGCGAAAGCCAACGAGCTGTTCGACGAGGTCGACGAAATGAAAAGCGACCTCGAGCTCGACGACGGCAAGGACATCGACGAGCTCAAAGAGGAGATCGAGCAACTCGAGTTCCGCCAGCAGACCGAAGTCCTCTCGACCGAAGACGAGCGCGAGCTCATCGAGAAGATCGAGAACAAGCGCGAAGAACTTCGCCAAAAAAAGGACAAGGTCGAAGAGAGCGGTGACCTCGAAGCGCTCATCGAAGAGGCAGAAGAGGTCCGCTCCGAGGCGTCCCAGCACCACCAGAAGGTGACAGAGCTGGCCGACGACGCCCAGGAACACCACAACCAGATGATCGAGGCCTACCGCGAGGCCGACGACATCCGCGACAAGGCCGACGAGATGCACGAGCTCTTCGTCGAAGCCCAGGAAGCGGCCGACCGTCACCACGAGGACTTCGTCCGCGTCCAGAAGCGCCTCCGCGAGCTGGACAAGAAGGAAGAGCGCCAGCGCAAGGACTCCCGCGCCGAGGAGCGCGAAGCCGCCAAGGCCGAGGCCGAGGAGATCTACCAGAAGTTCAAGGAAGGCGAGACCCTCGAGACCGAGGACCTGATGAAGCTTCAGAAGTCCGGTCTGCTCTAAACCCCGGTCACTTTCTCTCTCTTCGTCGCGCTTGCGACGTATCATTTTTATCCCGTTCGAAGCCCCAGCGACAGCCATGAGTGATTCACCGTGACCGACAGCTTCACGCGCATCTACCGGCTGACTATCGTGGTCGTCCTCGCCGTCGTCGCGGCGGCGGTCGGCTGGGTCCTGTTCTACCGCGTCCCCGACACGCTCGCGGACCTCGCGGGGCTCCTCTTGGTCATCGGAACCGTCGTCGCCGCGCTCCGCGTCGGCGGCAGGCTCGCCGCCTCGGCCTTCCCCGACTACGACGTAGCCGAGGTCGCCGTCGAGGGGCCGATTTCCCGCGACGGCGGCGGGGGCCCCGTTCCGGGTCGCGGCGGCGGCACGCCCGCCGACGACATCGTCGAACAGATCGACGCCGCGGCCGACGACGAGAACGTCGACGCGCTCCTCGTCAAACTGAACACGCCCGGCGGCGAGGTGCTGCCGAGCGACGACATCCGCCGGGCGGCCGCCGACTTCGACGGCCCGACGGTCGCGTACGCCACGGACACCTGCGCCTCGGGCGGCTACTGGATCGCCAGCGGCTGTGACGAACTGTGGTCCCACGACGTGAGCGTCGTCGGCTCCATCGGTGTCATCGGCTCGTCGGTCAACGCCTCGGAGTTGGCCGACAAGGTCGGCCTCTCCTACGAGCGGTTCGCCGCGGGGAAGTACAAGGACGCGGGGATGGCCCTCAAGGAGCCGACCGAGGACGAACGCGAGTACCTCCAGGGGCTCATCGACGACTACTACGACGACTTCGTCGAGCGCGTGGCCGAAGGGCGCGACATGGACCCGCAGGTCGTCCGCGATACTGAGGCCCGCGTCTACCTCGGCGAGGAGGCCCACGAACTCGGGCTGGTCGACTCGCTGGGCACCCGCGACGACGTGGAGGCCCGACTCGCCGAACTCCTCGGCCGCGACGAGGTCTCGGTGCGGGAGTTCACCCCCGAGGTCGGCCTCACCGACCGGCTCCGCGGCGGTGTCGAGGGGGCGGCGTACGCCTTCGGTGCGGGGGTCGCCTCGTCGGTCGAACCGGACGACGGCTTTTCGTTTCGGTTCTGACGACTGGGAGGCTTTTTAGCCCGCGCCCGCGTTCGTCTTCGACGTGACAACGCTCGTCCTCTGTGTCGACCGGGCGAACGACATCGGCCGCAAGACCGGGCTCTCGACGCCCGTTGTCGGCTGGGAAGCGGTCCGGTCGCTCGTCACCGACGTGGGGCTCGCCGACCCCGAGGATTCGAGCGTCAACTGCCTTCTCGCGGCGTTGCGGACGACGCGCGAACTCAGAGACGAGCGCGAAGACGCCGAAATCGCGGTTATCTCGGGGACGAGCGACAGCCCCGTCGGGGCCGACCGCGCCGTCGCACGACAGCTCGACGACCTCGCCGAGCAGTTCGACGTCGAGTCCGCGGTCGTCGTCATCGACAGCGCGGAAGACGAGCGACTCGTCCCCGTCGTCGAGAGCCGGTTCCGGGTCGACGCGGTCGACCGCGTGGTGGTCCGACAGGCCCACGACATCGAGTCGACGTACTACCTGCTCAAGCAGTTCCTCGGCGACGAGGAGCTTCGCTCGACGATACTCGTCCCGCTCGGGGTCGGACTGCTCCTCGTCCCGCTGCTTCTCGTCCAGTTCACTCCCGCGGTCGCGATGGCCGGGCTCGCCGCCCTCATGGGCGCGGTGCTCCTCTACAAGGGGCTCGCTATCGACGAGTTCCTCTCGGACGCACCCGACCAGATTCGCGACGCCCTCTACTCCGGACAGGTGTCGGTCGTCACTTACGCGGTCGCCGCGGGGCTGGCCATCGTCGGGCTGTTCCTCGGCGCGCTCGCCATCCGGACGCCGGGCGTCGGCGGGAGCGAGGAGGTGCTCGTCCCGTCGCTCCTGTTCGTCTACCACAGCGTCCCGTGGCTGGCGCTCGCCGCGCTAACCGCGAGCGCGGGCCGTCTCTTGGACGAACTCATCGGGAGCGAGCGCGTCTCCACGTCGTACATGAACCTCCCGTTCGGCGTCGTCGCCATCGGGCTGGTCGTCCGCGGGTTCGCCGGTTTCCTCCTCGAACGACAGGGGGAGTTGCCGAACCTCGAACTGCTCGGGCGACTCGCGCTCACGCCGGTCCAGCGGCTGGCGATGTTCATCGTCGCCGGCATCGTCGTGAGCGTCGTGGGCGTCCGCATCTCGGCGAGCGTCTCGGACGACGCGCTCGAAGACGTGGTCGACACGCCGTGAGAAAACGAGAGTTGCGGTCTTCCGTGCCGCTTTTTCGCTTCGTTCCGCGCCGTTAGTTCGCCGCTCGGTACTCGCCGTGCTTGACGCCGATGGCGAGACAGACGGCCCCGAAGACGAGCATCGCGGGCGTCACCATCATCAGTACGGTACTCGTGGCCATGACGCCCATCCCGACGAGGGCCGCGGTTCCGACGACGACGAGCGCGACGAGCAACGCGACTGTCTTGGGGAGGTCGAACTCCATGCGATTCTGTCGGGACCCGTTCGACAAATCCGTTGCGTCTTCCGACGGCGAATCGAGAGGCGAACCGGAAAAACGCGGGTTCAGTCGCTTACCAGGGCGCGAAGTCGGGGTCGATGCAGCGCTCTTCGGTCTGGATGGCGTCGATGGCGGCCACGTCTTCGTCGTCGAGGTCGAGCGCGAGCGACTCCCAGTTGTCGCGGATGTGGCCCTCGCTCGTCGCCTTCGGAATCGCGGTGACGCCTTTCTCGCGGAGCCACGCCAAGGACACCTGCGCCTCGCTCGCGTCGTGCTTCTCGGCGATGTCGGACAGCACGTCGACGTCGAAAACGTTCCCGCGGGCGAGCGGCGAGTACGCGACGATTTCGATGTCCTCCTCGGCGCAGACCTCGCGGAGCTCTTCCTGCTGGAGGAGCGGGTGCATCTCGATTTGGTTGGCGAAGGCGCCCGACTCGGACAGTTCGACGGCCTCGCGGACCTGTTCGGGCTCGAAGTTGGAGATGCCGACGCGCTTTGTCAGCCCGCGTTCGACGAGTTCGTCGAACGCCGCGAGAGTCTCTTTGGCGTCGTACTCGCGGGACGGCCAGTGGACGTACAGGAGGTCGACGTAGTCTACGCCGAGCTTTTCGAGGCTCTCTTCCGTGCTTTCGATGACGTCGTCGTGGGACAGCTTGTCGGCCCACACCTTCGTCGCGAGGAACACCTCGTCGCGGTCGACGTCGGCGGCAGCGATGCCCTCGCCGACCTCCGCTTCGTTCTCGTACGCTTGGGCGGTGTCGATGTGGCGGTAGCCCATCTCCAGCGCCGTCTGCACCGCGTTGCGACACTCGTCGGCGTTCGTGTTTTGCCACGTCCCGAGCCCGAGCATCGGCATCCCGTTCGCCCGCGGTGCATCGTCTGCTGAAGCGGCGTTCTCCGTCATGGTCGGACCGTGGGCCGCGAGTTGAAAAGGCGTTCCGAAAGGGCGGGCGAATTTCCGGCTCCCATGGCCCGAGAGTGTGTCACACGGGGTCTCAGATGTTCGCTCCCCGATGCCTCCCGACGCCGCTCGACGCTTGGCGGCGGATAGTTTATGTGACATGTGGTAGCATATCTGAACGGTGATCAGGAATGTCGTCCGCATCAGAGCCGTTGACAGAAGAGAACACGAACGCGTTCGCACACCGCATCGCGGGTGACTCGCTCGTCTACGAGTGTCCGAACTGCGAGTTCGGCGAGGTGTTGGTGACGGAACTCATCGAATCCGACGACGCCCGGTGTCTCGATTGCGGGACGCGCTACCGACTCCACGTCGAGTCGGTAGAGTAACCAGCGGTCGACGGAAATCTTTCGGGAGCGGTCCGAATCGGTCTTTTTCGCGGCGGCGAGACTGTCATACTCTCAGAGCGCCTCTAGGTAGCATGCCTCAACTACGCACAGCCCTCGCGCTCGCGCTCGTCGTCGCGCTCGCGGGATGCCTCGGTGGACTCGGCGGCTCGACCACGTTCGCGGCCCAGCCCGCGACGATTCCCGCGTCGGCTTACGAGGCACACGGTTACGTCCACGGCAACAGCACCGTCGTCCCGATTTCGTACGACGTCGGCGTCGGTCCCGCCTCTCGCTCCGTCGGCGCGGACGTCTGGGTGTCCGGATACTCGAAGACGACCGACGACGACGATATCACGGCCCTCGTGGTCGTCTCGTCGCCGAACGCCGAAGTCGCCGGCCAGTCGGTCAACCCGCTTTCGAACCTCGGCAACCGCGACCTTGTCGCGGCCGGTCTCGACTTGCTGGCCGACGCGCAGGCGCTCGGAAACGTCCCAGAGGTCAACGGCGTCCGCGAGGTCGGCGCACGGAACGTCACGATGCTCGGGTCGGAGACGGAACTCGTCACCTACGCTGGCACGGTCGAAGTCGAAGCCGGCGAGACCGCAGTCGACGGCGAGACGGTCGCCTACGAGGGCGGGACGGCCGAAGTGAGACTCCACCTCGCGACGGTCGAACACGACGGCGACGTGGTGGTCGTTCTCGCGGTCCACGGGGCCGACGTGGACGAGACCGAGGCGGTCGCGGCGCTCGCGGGCGCTGTCGAGCATCCGGGGACGGTCGAAAGAACGGTCGAAGTTCGATGAGCGAGCGGCGCGGCGTCGACCGCGAGTTCGGCGGGAGTCGTTAGTAGAACTCGCGGACGAGGTCCATCGCGTCGTCGGGCGCGCCCGACGGGATGTCCGACATGTTCTGGTCGACGCCGAACTTCTCCTCGTAGGAGACGGAGCTTTCGTCCTTGTAGATGACGCCCTCGTACTCCTTCGACGAGTCGAGAATCTTCTCTTTGGCCGCGTCGTAGTCGGTCGGGTCGTGGTCGGTGTCCGCGAGGTCCACGAGGTTGTCGCGGAAGTAGTCGTAGGTGTCCACGTCGTTGAACGTGACACACGGACTGAACACGTTCACGAAGCCGAAGCCGTCGTGCTCGATGGCCTCCTGGACGATTTCCGCGTGGCGCTTGTGGTCCGTCGCGAACGACTGCGCGATGAACGTGCCGCCGGCCGCGAGCGACAGCGCGAGCGGGTTGACCGGGGGCTGCTTCGGTCCTTCGGGGGTCGTCGAGGTCTCGAAGTCCTCGCGCGAGGTCGGCGAGGCCTGACCCTTCGTGAGGCCGTAGATGCGGTTGTCCATGACGGTGTAGGCCATGTCCACGTTGCGGCGGACGGCGTGGATGAAGTGGCCCGCACCGATGGAGTAGCCGTCACCGTCGCCGCCGGCGGCGACGACGGTCAGGTCGGGGTTCGCCAGCTTGACGCCGGCGGCGACCGGGAGCGAGCGCCCGTGGACGCCGTGGATGGCGTACGAGTGCATGTACGTCCCGATTTTCCCGGAACAGCCGATGCCGGCGACCATGAACGTGTTGTCGGGGTCGGTGCCGGAGTTGGCGAGGGCTTTCATGATGCCGTTCATCGTCCCGAAGTCCCCACAGCCGGGACACCAGGTCGGTTGTTTGTCTGACTTGAAGTCGGTGAAGCGGACGTTTGAGCTCATGCTGAGACCTCCTCTGCGTCGAGGGTGGCTTTGATTTCGTCTGCGAGTTCGTCCGCCTTGAAGCGGACGCCGTCGTACTTGTTAATGCGCTTGACACGGGTCAATGTGTCGTGCTCGACGACGTTGGCGAACTGCCCCGTCGCGTTACACTCGACGACGATGACCTCGTCTGCCGCCTCGATTTCCTCGGTGAGGTCCGGCCGCGGGAACATGTACGGGACCGACAGGAACCGAACGTCGATACCGTCCGCTTCGAGGAAGTCGAGCGCCTCGACGAGCGCGCCCTCGTTGGAGCCCCACGAGAGGATGAGCGTGTCGGAATCGGCGTCACCGAACTCGCGCGGCGAGAAGTCCTCGGTCTCCTTTGCGGTCTCGACCTTCCGGTCGCGCTTGTCGACCTGCTCGACGCGCATCGACCGGTCTTCGGTCCGCCGACCGAGTTCGTCGTGTTCGAGACCGGTCGACATGTGTGCGCCCTGTTCCGTGCCGGGGAACGCGCGCGGGCTGACGCCGTCGTCAGTGAGCGCGTGCGGCTGGAAGCGACCTTCCTCGTCGAGCCACTCGTCGATGGAGTCGTCGTCGACGACCTTGCCGCGGTCGATTTCGACTTCGTCCATGTCGAACGCCTCGGGGGAGAACGTCTGTTCCGTGACCGCCATCGCGAGGTCGGCCGCGACGTAGACCGGAACCTGATACTTCTCGGCGAAGTTGAACGCTTCGACGGTCTTCCAGAAGCACTCGTCGATGCTCGTCGGCGCGACGACGAAGCGCGGAATCTCGCCGTGGCCGCCGTAGAGCATCATGTTGAGGTCGCCCTGTTCCTGCTTGGTCGGCATCCCCGTCGAGGGGCCCGAGCGCATCACGTCGACGATGACGAGCGGCGTCTCCGAGGTGGCGACGAGACCGAACGTCTCGGTCATCAGGTCGATACCCGGACCGGACGTCGCGGTCATCGACCGCGCGCCGGCGCGTGCCGCACCGAGCGCGAGGTTGATGGCCGCGAGTTCGTCTTCCGCCTGTACGACGTGACCGCCGTAGCGTTCGATACGGCCGGTGAGATACTCCATCACGTCCGTCGCGGGCGTGATGGGGTAGCCGGCGTAGAAGCGGCAACCGGCGGCGATGGCGCCCATGCCGATGGCTTGGTCGCCGTTGATGAGCACGTAGTCCTCGTCGGTCGTCTCGAGGTCGTAGTCGAACTCGTGGTCGTACTCGTCGTGGACGTATTCGAGGCCCGCGCGAGCCGCCTTCTTGTTGTTCTCGACGATGGCCTCGCCCTTCCCGCCGAAGCGCTTCTGCAGTGCGCTGTCGAGGTTCTCGATGGGGAAGTCCGCGACGGCGCACGCCGCGCCGAGCGCGACGACGTTGCGCATGATAGCGCCGCCCGCCTCCTCGGCGAGCGCCTTGAGGGGGATGTCCAGCCCGACCATTCCCTCGGGGATTTCGACGTCCGCCATCGTCGAGCGGTCGCCGTCGTAGATGATGACGGAGCCCTCGTGCAGTTCGTCGAGGTTCTCGTCGATTGTTCGTTGTGTGAGTGCGATGAGCACGTCGAGTCGGTCGACGACGCTCTGTACGGGGTCGATGGCAGTCCGAACCTTGTACGCGGTGTATCCGCCCCGGATTCGCGAAGCGAAGTCCTTAGAGGTGAACACGTGGCGTCCAGCCCGGGATAGCGCCTGAGCGAAAATCTTCCCCGTGGAGTCGATGCCATCGCCAGCCTCGCCGCCGATGGCCCAGTTGAAGTCCGCAGGCATGCTGAGTGAAATCTACCCATAGCCGGGTCAAAAGCCTTCTGAAAATTGGTGTTAAACGACGGTACCGGTAACATATGGAAATTTAACGAACAAGTTTTAGAGACGCTGATTGAGATGGTTATATGAAATAAGAGGCCGCACATACGGGGAATAACTGGACGAACATCCAATCAAGGTGTGTTTTGCCCTCTCGTGGCAATTCTTTCCGGTTCACACTATGTGCACGGCCGGGACGGTTTGTCCTGCTCTCCGGCGCGCGCGTCCGGGAAGGCAAGGCCCTTGTGAGCCTGCGACCAAGCCGCTCGCATGGACGCAATCGTCACCGTCGCCGCGGTCCGCGACGTCGGCCCCGGAACGGTCGCCATCGAGTTCGAGACGCCCGACGGCTTCGAGGCCGAACCGGGCCAGTTCGTCAAGCTCTCCGCCGAGGTCGACGGCGAGTCGTACGCGCGGTTCTACACGCTCTCGTCGCCCGGCGTCGGCGACACGTTCGAGGTGACCGTCGGCATCGACCCCGAGGAGGCCGGGCCGTTCAGCCAGCACCTCGACTCGCTCGTCGCCGGCGACGACGTCGAGGTCTCCGGGCCGTTCGGTCAGAGCTACTACGACGGCGAGTCGCGCGTGGTCGTCCTCGCGGGCGGCCCCGGCGTCGGCCCCGCGGTCGGCATCGCCGAGGCCGCGGTCGCCGACGGCAACGAGGCCGCCGTGGTCTACCTCGACGACGCGCCAGCGCACGAAGAACGCCTCGCGGCGATCCGGGACGACGGCGCGAGCGTCGTCGTCACCGGCGACGACTCCGACCTCGCCGACGCCGTCTCCGATGCGCTCACCGGCGACGAGGGCGAGCAGGTGTTCGTCTACGGCTTCGCCGACTTCGTCGAGCGCGCGACCGACGCGGTCGAAGCGGCCGGCGGTGACGCCGACGCGGCGAAGGTCGAGAACTTCGGGTAGGCGCTTCGACCGCCTGCTCGCCCGCCCAGCGCTGTCCAGCACTGCCCAGCACTATTCTACCGGTCGCCACGCCGTCAGCACCGCGACCGCGAGCGCGACGGCGACCCACCCGACGAGGCCCGTAAGCGCCGCGACCGGCGAGGTCGAACCGCCGGTCTCGACGGCGACGCCGAGAACGAGCGACCGAAACGCGCCGTTCGGGCTCGCCGCGAGCACGAGCGGGACCGCGTCGATGCCGAGGTTCCCCGAGGCCAGTCCGGCGACGGCGGCGGCGTCGACGCCGACGACGAAGGCGACGAGCAGGCCGACGGCGAGCGCGATTGCCTGCCGAGCGGTCCGCGCGGCGGCCGAGACGGCGAGCGCGACGGCCGCGACCGCGAGGGCGAACAGGACCGCGAGGACCGAAAACCGGAGGAACGCGACCGGCGAGTCGGCGGCCTCGTTCAGCGCGAGGAACGTCGGGTCCGGCGGCGAGAGGACGGGGACGGTCGCGCCCGCGGCGAGCAGCGACCCGAAGACGACGAACACGAGCGCGAGCCCCCGGCCGAGGTAGACGCCGCCGACGTAGGCCGGGCGAGACACGTCGAACGTCCTGAGCACGTCGAGTTCGCCCGACTCGCGGTCCGAGAGCACCGCCCGGTAGCAGAGCGCGACGGCGAGAAGCGGGACGAGCGCCTCCACGAACGGGGCCAAGTCGAGGACGAGCGGGACGTAGCCGCCGCGCGCGCCGGAGCCCGCGGCCGCGACCGCGACGACGGTCAGCGCGAAGACGACCGAGAGCGCGACGACAGCCGGGGTTCTGACCACCGTTCGAAGCTCCCGGGCCGCGATGGCGAACAGGTCGCCGAGGCTGTCTCGGCCGTCGGCGCTCATCTCCCCGTCACCTCCTCGGTCGCCACGAGGTCGCCGAAGGCGGTCTGGAGGTCGGCCGCGCCGACCGACTCGACCACCGCTCGCGGGTCGCCGTCGGCGACGAACCGCCCGCCGTCGAGGACGACCACGCGGTCGGCGGTCCGCTCGACGGGGCCGAGGTTGTGCGACGAGAGGACGACCGCGACGCCCGCGTCGGCGAGGTCGGAGACGATGTCGAACAGCCGTTCGACCATGCCGGGGTCGAGGCCGCTGGCCGGTTCGTCGAGGACGACCACGGCCGGGTCGCCGACGAGCGCCCGCCCGAGGCCGAGCAACCGCGTCATCCCGCCGGAGAGCGCGTCGACCCGGCGGTCGGCGGCGCCCGCGAGGCCGACTCGCTCCAACGCGTCGGCCACGTCCACGGGGTCGTCCACGAACTGCGCGTAGAAGTCGAGCGTGTCGGTCGCAGAGAAGCCGGCGCGGAAGCCGGGCTGTTGCGGGAGGTAGCCCACGCGGGCGCGCCCGTCACTGGCTCCGATGGTGACCGTTCCCTCGTCGGGCGCGCGGACCCGCGCGAGAAACCGCAGGAGCGTGGACTTCCCCGAGCCGTTGGGGCCGACGAGCGCGACGATTTCGCCGGGGGCGACCGACAGCGAGACGCCGTCGAGGACGCGCACGTCGCCGAAGGCGTGGCTGAGGTCGGTCGCGGCGATGGCCGGTCGGCCGCTCTCGGCGGTCGCGGCGTCGGCGTCGGCGGCGGCACTCTCGCCCGTCGATTCGTCGGAAGCGGTCTCGGCGGTCGTCGCTGGTTCGGGATTCGGCATCGTGGTGTCTCCGTCGGTCGTCGGTGGCGTCGTGGTTCCATCGGCCGTCGGGTCTGTCTCGCTTTCGTCAGTCGCCGGGTTCGTCCGGTCGCGGTCAGTCATCGGTCTCCTCCGTCGCGTTCAGGGCGGCGAGCGTCTCGGGGCGGACCGGTTCGGTCCGCGGCGCGGCGTCGACCACGCCGGACCCGCGGAGGCCAGACACCGCGTCGCGGGCGCGGCGGAGCGCGCGCACCGCGGGCGACTCCGAGAGCGCGAGCGCGCCGGGTTCGCGGCCGAGTTCGGCGTCGACCGCCCCGGAGGGTTGGTACGCTCGGTCGTAGACCCCGTCGCCGTCGGCGTCTTCGAGCGGGAGGTCGCCCCAGTAGTTGCCCTCGCCGCCGGCGGTCCAGGTCCGCATCGGGCCGAGCGACGACTCGACGCGCACGTCGTTGTCGACGATGTCGTTTCGGACGACGACGTTCGTCGGGAACGTCGAACTCCCGCGGATGCCGACCCCGTTTCCGGCAACGACGTTTCCGACGTACACCTGCCGGTCGCCGCTCACGTCCATGCCGTAGGCGTTGCCGGCGAAGACGTTGTCAGCGACGTAGGTGTCGCTCCCGGCGGGCATGAACCCGAACTCCGACTCGCGCACGTCGTTTCCGACGACGAGGTTGCCGACGGGCCGGGTCATGAGGACGACGCCGATGCGGTCCCCGCGGACGACGTTGTCGGCGACGAGCGCGTCCGAGGTGTACATCTGGTGGACGCCGTAGCGACCGTCTTCCATGCGGTTGTCGCGGACGACGCTCCCGTCGGCGCGGTGGGTGTAGACGCCGTCGCGGCCGTCGATGAACGTCGAGTCCTGCACGACCGACCGCTCGCCGATGAGGACGACGCCCATGAAGCCCTCGGAGGGCTCGTCGGCCCCGCGGACGGTCACATCGTCGACGACGCTGTCGGCGCTCTCGCGGGCGATGATGCCGCTCGCTGGCGTGTCGATTTCGACCCCGCGGACGGCCGACTCGTTCGCGCCGTCGAGGACGACCCCGGCGTCGCCGCGGCCGTAGGCGAGTTCGACCCGGGTGTCCCAGTCGACGGACTCGTTGCTGGCGCGGACCCGGCGGGTTCCAACCTCGCCGACGCCGGACACGGAGAGGTTCCCGACCGCGCTCCGTTCGGCGCGGAGGTGGACGACGCTCCCGTTTCCGTCGCCAACGAGTCGCGTCTCGGCTCCGGCCCCGAGGAGCGTAATCGAGCGGTTCAGTTCGACCGCGTCGACCGAGTAGGTGCCCGCGGGGACGTAGACGGTCGTGTTCGCGGGGGCCGACGTGACGGCGGCTTCGACGGTCGGCGCGTCCTCGCCGACGACGGTCGAGACGGGCCTGTCGAACAGCGCATCACTCGCAGCGGTGGTCTGGTTCGCCCACTCGTGGTGGGCGGCGACCGACGACTCGAAGGCGTCGAGCCGTGACGAAAGCGGGTCGCCGGCGCGGTCGCGGAGCGTCGCCCAATCGACGACCGTGCCGCCGTGAGCCTCCGCGAACGAGCGGGCCGCGTCGGCGTCGGAAAACGGGACGGCAATCGGCCCGGAGGGGACTCGCGCGCCGGAGTCCACGACGAACGACGCCTCGGACGCTTTCGTCCAGCCGGGGTTGCGGTTGTGTTCGGTTCGGAGGTAGCCGTCGTCGTCGAGTGCGGGCGAGACCGTCGCGTAGTCGGTGACGAACACCGCGAGGGGGTCGCCGAACTGGCGGGCGCTCTCGGACGTGGACACGTCGGCGGCGGCCGTGGTCACGTCGTAGTAGCCGATGATGAAGCGGTACCGCGAGAAGTGGACCTGTGCGAGCGGGACTTCGAAGCCCTCGACTTCGGCCGTGCGAACGTCGACCGACGTGCCGCCGGTCTTGACGGTGTCGTCGAAGGGGACCGGCGCGACGGACCCGGAGGCCGGGACGACGAAGGAGACGCTCGCGAGGACGAAGACGAGCGCCGTCGCGGCGGCGACCCAGCGGGTCGTCTCGGGCGTGACGAGCGCCATCGGTCAGCGCTCGACCCCGTCGGATGCGGGGGCCCCGGCGGGGTGAGCCGCCGCATCGAGGGTCCCCGTGCCTGTCGAGCGGTCGTACATGCCGGTGGCTAGGTCTTCGGGGGGTGATATGCGCGATGGTCTGTGCGTCGAAGCCTCGCGGTCGAGGGCGAACCGACCGAAGGGGCGACTTCGACCCGAATCCTTAATCATCGTCCATACGGATTCACGAGCATGTACGACGAGGAAGATTTGGCGTCCATCCGCGAGGCGCGCGACGAGTGGGAATCGGAGACCCGCAACCCCTTCGTGGAGAAGGGCGGCGAGCGCAAAGACCGGTTCGCCACCGTCTCGAACCACGAGGTCGAGGACCTCTACACCCCCGACGACGTGGCCGACCTCGACTACGAATCGGACCTCGGCTTCCCCGGCGAGTCCCCGTACACGCGCGGGGTGTACCCAACGATGTTCCGCGGGCGGACGTGGACCATGCGGCAGTTCGCCGGCTTCGGCACGGCGAAAGAGACCAACGAGCGCTTCCACTACCTCATCGAGAACGGTCAGACCGGGCTCTCGACGGCGTTCGACATGCCCTCCCTCATGGGCAAGGACTCCGACGACCCGCTTTCCGACGGTGAGGTCGGAAAGGAGGGTGTCGCCGTCGACACCCTCCGCGACATGGAGGTGCTGTTCGACGGCATCGACATCGGTGAGGTCACGACCTCCTTTACCATCAACCCCTCCGCGCCGGTCGTCTTCGCCATGTACGTCGCGCTCGCGGACAACCGCGGCGTCCCCCGCGAGCAGATAGGCGGCACCTTCCAGAACGACATGCTCAAGGAGTTCATCGCGCAGAAGGAGTGGGTCATCCCGCCGGAACCGTCGCTCAAACTCGTCACCGACACCGTCGAGTTCGCCGCCGAGGAGACTCCGCGCATCCGACCCATCTCGGTGTCGGGCTACCACATCCGCGAGGCCGGGTCGACGGCGATTCAGGAACTCGCGTTCACGCTCGCCGACGGCTTCGCCTACGTCGAAGACGCGGTGGACCGCGGCCTCGACGTGGACGAGTTCGCCCCCCAGCTGTCGTTTTTCTTCAACTCCCACAACTCCATCTTCGAGGAGGTGGCGAAGTTCCGCGCCGCCCGTCGCATCTACCACGACGTGATGTCGGAGTGGTACGACGCCGAAGACGAGCGCTCGAAGCAGTTGAAGTTCCACACCCAGACGGCGGGGCAGTCGCTGACGGCCCAACAGCCGCTCAACAACATCGTCCGCGTCACGATTCAGGCGCTCGCGGGCGTCCTCGGCGGCACGCAGTCGCTCCACACGAACAGCTTCGACGAGGCGCTGGCGCTCCCCTCGGAGGAGGCCGTCACCGTCGCCCTGCGGACCCAGCAGATAATCGCCGAGGAGTCGGGCGCGGCCGACGTCATCGACCCCCTCGGCGGGAGCTTCTTCGTGGAGACGCTGACCGACGAAATCGAGGCCGAGGCGATGGCCTACATCGAGGAGATTCGAGAGATGGGCGACGGCTCGGTCCGCGACGGCGTCCTCGCCGGTATCGACGAGGGCTACTACCACCGCGAGATAAGCGAGGCGTCCTACGAGTACCAGTCGCGGGTCGAAGACGGCGAGGAGGTCGTCGTCGGCGTCAACAAGTACGCCAGCGACGACGACAGCCGTCCCGACCTGCTGCACGTCGAAGACGAGGTGCAGGACCGACAGCTCTCGCGCCTCGAATCCGTCAAGGACGACCGCGACGACGAGGCGGTCGAAGCCGCCCTCGACGAACTCCGCGAGACGGTCCGCGACGGCGGGAACGTCATGCCGGTGCTCGTCGACGCCGCCAAGGAGTACGTTACGATGGGCGAAATCATGGGTGTGTTCGCCGAAGAGTACGGCACCTACCGCGAGACTATCGGCGTGATGTGAGCGTCGCCGGCGCGGCGAGCCCGCCCGAAACGTTGGGGATGACATGAACGTTCGCTGACTGGAACGCGCACCGCCGGCTCGCGTAACCGACCGACGGACCGGTGACCACCCGCGGCGAGAGTCCCCGCTCGGACTGCTGGACTACATAGATTTATCATGGAGGATTGGTGTAGTTAGCACGTACTATGGCAGACGGTGACACCGAACTGGAGGCACGGCTGGTCGAGCAAGAGGAGTTCGAACCCTCCGAGGAGTTCGTCGCGCAAGCGAACGTCTCCGACCCGGCCGTCTACGACGAGTTCGAGGAGAACTGGCCCGAGTGTTGGGAGGGGGCCGCCGAGATGCTCGACTGGGACGAAGAGTACGACGAGGTGCTGGACGACTCGAACCCGCCGTTCTACAAGTGGTTCACGGGCGGCAAGCTCAACGTCTCGTACAACTGCGTCGACCGCCACGTCGAGAACGGGGACAAGAACCGCGTCGCCATCAAGTGGGAGGGTGAACACGGCGAGACGCGGACCTACACCTATCAGGACCTCTATCGCGAGGTGAACGAGTTCGCGGCGGCGCTGCGCGACCTCGGCGTCGAGGAGGACGACGTGGTCACGCTCTACATGCCGATGATTCCCGAACTGCCCATCGCCATGCTGGCCTGCGCTCGCATCGGCGCGCCGCACTCGGTCGTCTTCGGCGGCTTCTCCGCCGACGCGCTGGCGACGCGGATGAACGCCGCGGACTCCCAGTTCCTCGTCACCTGCGACGGCTACTACCGCCGTGGCGACCCGCTCGACCACCTCGACAAGGCCAACGAGGGCCTCGACGGCGTCGACCACGGCGTCGACGCCACGGTCGTCGTCGACCGCCTCGGCGACGACGGCTTCGGCCACGACCTGAAGGGCAACCAGCACGACTGGGACGACCTCCTCGACGAGCACGCCGGCGAGCGCGTCGACCCCGTCGAGCGCGACGCCGAAGACATGCTGTTCCTGATGTACACCTCGGGGACGACGGGACAGCCGAAGGGCGTCAAGCACACCACCGGCGGCTACCTCGCGTACGCGGCGTGGACCTCCCACACCGTCCTCGACATCGAGAAGGAAGACACGTACTGGTGTTCGGCCGACATCGGCTGGATTACGGGCCACTCCTACATCGTCTACGGGCCGCTGGCGCTGGGGACGACGACGGTCATGTACGAGGGGACGCCCGACTTCCCCAACCGCGACCGCCTGTGGGACATCATCGAGAAGTACGCCGTCGACATCTTCTACACCGCGCCGACGGCGATTCGCGCGTTCATGAAATGGGGCAGCAGGTTCCCCGAACAGCACGACCTGTCGAGCCTCCGCCTGCTCGGCACAGTCGGTGAGCCCATCAATCCGCGGGCGTGGAAGTGGTACTACAAGCACATCGGCAACGAGGACTGCCCGGTCGTGGACACGTGGTGGCAGACCGAGACCGGCGGCATGATGATAACGACCCTGCCGGGCGTCAAGAAGATGAAACCCGGGTCCGCCGGGCCGCCGCTCCCGGGCATCGACGCCCAAATCGTCGACACGAGCGGCAAGCAGGTCGACGCCGGACGCGCGGGCTATCTCACGGTGAACAAGCCGTGGCCGGGGATGCTCCGGACGCTCTACAAGAACGACGAGCGCTTCATCCAGGAGTACTGGCAGGAGTACTCCGACACCGACAGCGACGACCCCGACGACTGGGTCTACTTCCCCGAGGACGGCGCGAAAATCGACGGCGACGACTACATAACCATCCTCGGGCGCGTTGACGACGTCATCAACGTCTCGGGCCACCGCCTCGGGACGATGGAAATCGAGTCGGCTATCGTCGGCGTCGAGGGCGTCGCCGAGGCGGCGGTCGTCGGCGGCAATCACGAGGTGAAAGGCGAGGCCGTCTACGCCTACGTCATCACCGAGGAGGGACAGGACGAAGACGACGAGATGCGAAAACGCATCATCGAGGGCGTCGAGGACGCCATCGGTCCCATCGCCCGCCCCGAGATGGTCGTGTTCACGCCCGAACTGCCGAAGACGCGGTCCGGGAAGATCATGCGCCGCCTCCTCGAGGAAATCGCGAACGGCGAGGAACTCGGTGACACGACGACGCTCCGGAACCCCGAAATCGTCGAGTCGATTCAGCGGCAGGTCGAAAGCGAGTAACCACCGGCTCCACCACCGTCGGCTCCGTCCTATCGCGGCTTTTCTTCGACCCACGCCGACAGCGACGGCTCGTCGCGGAAGTACAGCCGTTCCCGGACGCCGTCTCGTTCGACCACGGCGAGGAGGTGTTTCTCGGAGAGCCGAATCTCCTCGCCGCTGTAGGTACACGGTTCGATTCGCTCGTCGCCCGGACGCCACAGTCGGTGGGGGACGACGCGGACGATGGTCTCGTCCCGCCCCGTCGGCGAGCGCCCGGTGTAGTCTGAAAGCGCCATACGCGCGCTACGAACTCCACGAATAAGGTATTTTCCTGCATAGTTTGTGTAGTAATATAGTCTCTCGCGGCCCGAGTCGTGGGCTATTGTCGCTCGGTGTGCGAATTGTTCACAATGATTCGCGCCGCGGTACCAGCCCGCACATTTATTTTGAACGTTAGTGAAGGATATCGCGTATGAAGAAACCACTCCTGGTGACGGAGTTCCTCGACCGCGCGCGGCGGTACTACGGGGACGAGGAGGCGGTCGTGGCGACGACGGGCGAGCGCTTTACCTACGACGAACTCGGCGAGCGCGCCGACGGCTTCTCGGCGGCGCTCCAGTCCCGCGGCGTCGAGAAGGGCGACCGGGTCGCAGTGCTCGACCCGAACACGCACTACCACCTCGAAGCCGCCTACGGGTCGATGCAGCTCGGAGCCGTACACATGCCGCTGAACTACCGGCTCGTCCCGGCCGACTTCGAGTACATGCTGAACGACGCGGACGTGACGGCCGTCTACGCCGACTACGCCTTCGCCGAGAAGATAGACGAGGTCCGCGACGAGATTCCGACGGAGATTTTCGTCACGAACGACCCCGAGAAGGCTGCCGAATCGACCGACGGCGAGTGGCTCGACTTCGACGAGTTGGTCGCGGAGTCGACCGACTACGAGCGCCCGGAGATGGACGAAGACGACATCGTCACCATCAACTACACCTCGGGGACGACCGGCGACCCGAAGGGCGTCTGTCGGACCCACCGCGCCGAGACGATTCACGCCTACCTCGTCTCGATGCACCAGGATATCGCCGACGACGACGTCTACCTCTGGACGCTCCCGATGTTCCACGTCAACGGCTGGGGCCACATCTACGCGATTACCGGACACGGCGCGAAGCACGTCTGCACCCGCGGGGTCGACGCCGAGACCGTGTTAGACGCCATCCGCGACGAGGACGTGTCGTATCTCTGCGCCGCGCCGACGGTGCTGAACATCCTGATGAAACACTACCGCGAGGCGGGGGGCGTCGAGACGACCGGCGCGAGCCCCGTCCGGGCGGCGACCGCGGGCGCGGCCCCGCCGGAGGCGACGATTCGGACCGTCGAAGACGAGTTCGGCTGGCGGCTCATGCACGTTTACGGAGCCACCGAGACCGGACCGCTCATCACGACCTCGGAGGCCGGTCGCTACCTGACAGACGGCGACGACCGCTTCGGCGTGAAGAAGAAACAGGGCATCGGCTACCTCGGCACCGACGTTCGCGTCGTCGACGAGGACGGAACCGACGTGCCGAGAGACGACCAGTCCATCGGCGAAATTGTCGTCGCGGGCAACCAGGTGATGGAGAAGTACTGGAACAAACCCGAGGAGACGGAGGAGGCCTTCTCGGCGCGGCTGGAAGGATATTACCACATGGGCGACCTCGCGGTCGTCGACGAGAACGGCTTCATCAGCATCCAGGACCGCAAGAAGGACATCATCATCTCCGGCGGCGAGAACATCTCCAGCATCGAACTGGAGGACACGCTGTTCGACCACGACGCCGTCGGCGACGTGGCGGTCATCCCCGTTCCGTCCGACGAGTGGGGCGAGTCGCCGAAGGCGTTCGTCGTGCCGACGAGCGGCGACCCCGACGCGCCGGGTGTCACCGCCGAGGCGCTCATCGAGTTCTGCCGGGAGCGCATCGCGACGTACAAGGTGCCGAAGGAAATCGAGTTCGTCGCCGAACTCCCGAAGACCGCGACCGGGAAGATTCAGAAGTACGAACTGCGCGAGCGGGAGTGGGAAGACGAAGGGCGGATGGTCGGGGAAGGATAGGAACGACCGCGTTAAGTCCGCATTTCTGCGGGTAGCCGACTCTTAACCGCGGTCGCGGGGTCTGGTTTTCGTTCGAGGGCCGAGCGCGGTTCAGCGGTCGTCGCAGCCGCAGTCGAGGCCGAGCGAGGCCGGATTGTTGTTGAACGCGTCGAGGGTGTCTTTGAGCTTCTCGCCGTCCATGTCGTTGGCGTACCAGCTCGTCTGCTTGCTACCGTTCTGCCATGACGAGGTGTGTCTGAGCCACGTGCCGGCCATGTTCTTGACTTCCTCGATGGTGTAGCCCTCGTAATAGCCGTACTTGATTGTCGCGCTGGTGCACCCCGATTGGAGCGTCCGAAGGTTGAGGACGGTGGCGATGTAGTGCTTCAGCATTATGACCGCCTTGTCACCTCTCGGCGGGTCGAGCAGAATCTCTTGCCAGTCCTCGTTCGATTTCGTTACACCCGCGATTGTCAGTTCGTCGCCAGGCCACGTTTCTGGGTGGTTCGCCCAGTAGCCGGGCGTCTTGGGACAATCGATGGTCGCCGCCACGGAGCCGGAGACCGCGGGGATGCCGATACCGATACCGATCGCCGACATCGCGCCGAGTCGGAGCACGGAGCGTCTTGTCGGTCTGAATCCGTCGTTCGTGTCGTTTGTCATAGTGGCTGCCACGAGTGTGGCTGATGCGTTATTTGCGCTTTGCCGGGTTAGTTATAAATCGGACATTCACGAAGAGCAGGAGCTTAACGGTCGCTGTCGAACCGGGAGAATCACGTTGAAACGGTGGAATCCGCGTATATATATCTAGTATTCTGATAGTTGTGAACCGATAGTCGACTCGCTCAGGCGGTCGGCGACGCTGCGGACTCGCGGGCGCAGCGCCCCCACTGAATCGAGTTCGTTGGCTCTGTTTACCGCCTTCGACGACCGGCCTAAGGGGGACGAACGTGGCGAGCAAGTCCGCCACCGGCGCGTATTTTACGTCTGCAACGCGTGGGACGTAACGAAGCGCCCGCTCCACCGGTGCCTCCGGCTGGTGGCCCTTGTACTATCCCGTAGACGACTCGGTTCTATCATTATTGTTAATACAAGTAATAGGGAATCCATACATAACTATTATTAACGATGTATCCGCCGATGTGTCTATGGCACGGGATAACAAGTCTCTAAATCGACGAGACGTGCTGAAGGCGACTGGTGCTGTTGGGACCGCTGGCTTGGCAGGGCTGGCGGGGTGCACCGGCGGCGGCGACGGGAGTAACGGTGGCGACGGAAGCGGCGGTGGAGGGGGTGGCGGCGGAGACGACGAGTATCCGGCGCTGGGCAACTTCCCCATCGAGGGTGACACGGCCACGTTCGGCTTCAACGTCCCGCAGTCGGGACCGTACGCCTCGGAGGGTGAAGACGAGCTTCGGGCCTATCAGCTCGCGGTGAAGCACCTCAACGAGGGCGGCGGCTGGGTCGACTCGCAGTTCGACGACCTCTCCGGCGACGGCGTCCTCGGCTACACCATCGACCACGTGGACGGGGACACGGCCACGGACGCGGACCAGGCGCGGCAGTCCGCCTCGGGGATGATTCAGCGCGACGACGCCATCATGATTTCGGGCGGGTCGTCCTCGGCGGTCGCCATCGCGGTGCAGGGGCTGTGTCAAAACGAGAAAGTCATGTTCATGTGCTGTCTGACGCACTCGAACGACACCACCGGAAAAGACTGCGTCCGCTACTCCTTCCGCGAGATGTTCAACGCCTACATGACGGGGCAGGCGCTCGCACCGGTCGTCCGTGACGCCTACGGAGAGGGCCTGCAGTTCTACCAGCTCTACGCCGACTATAGTTGGGGGCAGACCCAGCAGGCGTCGATGGAGCAGTTCATGACGGACGTGGCCGGGTGGGAGCAGATCGAGTCGGTCGCGACCCCGCTCGGAACGTCCGACTACTCGACATACCTCTCGGAGGCACAGAGCTCCGGTGCGGACGTGCTCATCTTGAACCACTACGGCCTCGACGGCGCGAACTCCATGCAGCAGGCCATCGACGCCGGCATCGACGAGGACATGGAAATCATCGTTCCGCTGTACAACCGCCCGATGGCGGAGGCGGCGGGCGGTGCGATAGAGGGAATCTACGGCACCGTCGCGTGGGACTCGCAGATAGACAACACGCCGTCGCAGGAGTTCACGCAGGCGTTCCGAGACGAGTACGACCGGACGCCATCGGGCCCCGCTCAACTGGCGTACGCACAGACGCTCCAGTACGCGGCCGCCGTCGAGCGCGCGGGCACGTTCTACCCGCCGGAGGTCATCAAGCAACTCGAAGACTACGAGTACGACAACATCGGGATGGGCTCGGAGACGATGCGCGGCTGTGACCACCAGGCGCAGCGAGACGTGCCGGTCGTCCAGGGGCTTCCCGCCTCCGAGCAGAGCGAGGGGACGTACTTCAACATCGTCAACATCACCAGCCGCGACGACCTCGGCTACGCGTGCGACGCCGGGCCGGCGGCCGAGTGTGAACTCGGGTCCTACGAGTAGACACTCACCCCCACCGTTATCTTAATGAAAGTTAATCGCAGACAACCACGCACACGTAAATGAGTAAGTTTAGCATACCCATGGTAGTTCGCGCTTCGAACATCCGAGGCGGAGGTGGGGGGCGATGAGCCTTCTGTCGGACGTACTCGTCATCCTGCTCAACGGGCTGCAGCAGGGGGCTATCTACGTCCTCTTGGCGGTCGGTCTCTCCATCATCCTCGGCACGCTCAAGTTCGTCAACTTCGCGCACGGCGCGCTGTATCTCGTCGGCACGTACGCGGGGCTGTTCGTCGCGCTGAACGTCCCGCTTTCGAACGGGAAACTGGCCGAGTGGGGCTTTTCGAGCTTCGGGCTCGACATCGGCTTTCTGGCCGCCCTGCTTTTTGTCCCGCTTTTCGTCTTCGGGGTCGGCCTGCTGATGGAGCGGTACCTCGCGCGAGCGTTCTACGACCGTCCCGACACCGACCAGATTCTCGTCACGTTCGGCCTCGCAATCGTCGTCCAGGAGCTGTTCCGCGTCCTGTTCGGCAGCAACAGCCTGCCGTTCGAACAGCCCGAGCGAATCCTCTCTGTCGGCTCGTTCGCCGGCATCCCCGTCTCCGGCCCGATAGCGCTGCCCATCGTGGGTAACTTCCCGCAGTGGCGGCTCTGGGTCATCGGTATCACGGCCGTCCTCGTGGCGCTCGTGTACCTGCTCGTCGAGTACACCGACTTCGGTCTCGTCGTTCGCGCCGGCACCCGCGACGCCGAGATGGTCCGACTCCTCGGCATCAAAATCACCCGCCCGTACATCGTGGTCTTCGGTATCGGCGCGGCGCTCGCCGGGGTGGCGGGCGTCGTCGGCGGCCCGCTGAACGTCGTCAACCCGACCATCGGGACGAACATCCTCGTCCCGGCGTTCCTGACGGTCGTCATCGGCGGGGTCGGAAGCATCGCCGGCGCGGTCCTCGGCGGCATCGTCTTCGGCCTCACGACCGCCGCGCTCGTCTCCTTCGCGCCCGCGTGGTCGCAGGTCGGCCTGTACGCCATCGCGGCCATCGTCCTCCTGACGAGGCCGCAGGGCCTCCTCGGCGACGAAGAGGTGACGCCATGAGCGAGAAGGACGCCAACCCGAGCGCGAAGGACGCGCTCGTCGGCGGCACCCTCTTCGGTCGCTGGGAGAAACTCCGCGGCCGGGAGGGGACGGTCGTCGGTATCACGGCCATTCTCGTCGCGGTGTTCCCGTACCTCTTCGCCCGCGCACCCGTCGTCTCGGGGTTCCTGCAGGGCTACCAGAGCCTCGCGACGCTCATCCTCATCTGGGGCATCTTCGCCATCGGCTTCGACCTGCTGCTCGGCTACACCGGACTGCTCTCGTTCGGCCACGCGGCCTTCTGGGGCGGCGCGGCGTACGCCGCGGGCATCGTCGCCAAGAACGTCAGCGGCGACCCCATCGTGATGGTCGTCTCGGGGACGCTTTTCGCCGTGCTCCTCGCGTGGGTGCTCGGCTTCCTGTCGCTCCGCCGCGGCGGCATCTACTTTTCCATCCTCACGCTGGCGTTCGCCCAAATGTTCTACTACATGGCCGCGTCGCCGCTGGCGTTCCTGACCAACGGCGAAAACGGCCTGACCGGCGTCGAAGTCGGCAGTTTCCTCGGCGTCATCCACCTCGAAGCGGACGTGCCGTCAATCGGCGGGATGCTACTCGGAACGTGGCTCTACGCCTTCGTCGGCGTCTTCTTCGTCGGCGCGGTCGCGGTCGCCTACCGCATCCTCAACTCCCCGTACGGGATGGTGTTTCGCGCCATCCGGGAGAACGAACAGCGTGCGGAGTTCGTCGGACTCAACGTCTGGCGGTACAAGCTCATGGCGTTCATCATCTCGGGTGGGTTCGCGGGCGTCGCCGGGAGCCTCTTTACCATCCACGGTGCGTACGTTCCGCTCCAGTCGCTGTTCTGGACGGAGTCCGGCGACATCGTCGTCATGACCGTCCTCGGCGGCGCGGGCTCGATGTTCGGACCGGTCCTCGGTGTCGGACTGTACCTCTACATCGAGAACATCGTCAGCACCATCCAGGCGCTGACGATTCCCTTCACGGGCATCGTGCTCGTCCGGGACTTCGGGTTCTACTGGCACCTGCTCTTGGGCGTCGTCTTCGTCGCGGTCGTCTGGGTCGTTCCGGACGGCCTGTGGGGCATCCTGAACCGGCTCCGCGAACTCGCGGTCGACCTCGGTTCGAAGGCGGCGAAGCGACTTCGCGCGCGCTCCGAGAACGGAGGTGGCGGCCAATGACCCTCCTCGAAACGGAGAACCTCGTCAAGGAGTTCGGCGGCCTCGTCGCGACCGACGACGTGAACCTCACCGTCGAGGAGGACGAGCGCGTCTCTATCATCGGCCCGAACGGCGCGGGGAAGTCGACGCTCATCAATCTCATCACGCGACGGCTCGACCCGACGAGCGGCGATATCCGGTTCAAAGGCGAGTCAATCGTCGGCCTCGAACCGCATCAGGTGGTCCAACGCGGCGTCTCGAAGTCGTTCCAGACCGCCTCTATCTTCCCCGACCTCACCGTCAGGGAGAACGCCGAAATCGCGGCGCTGGCGGCCGAGCGCGGCGCGTTCGGCTTCGAGTTCCTGAAACACCGCGACAGCCTCACCGACGTACACGGCGTCGCCCGCGACACGCTCGACTCGGTCGGGCTGTTGGACCGCGCGGACACTATCGCGACCGACCTTCCCTACGGCGACAAGCGTCGCCTCGAAATCGGTATCGCACTCGCGAGCGAGCCCGACCTGCTTCTCATGGACGAACCGACCGCCGGCATGTCTCCCGAGGAGACGAAGTCGACGGTCGACCTCATCGAGCGGGTCAAACGCGACCACGGGCTCACGTTCGTCCTCGTCGAACACGACATGGAAATCGTCTTCAGCATCTCAGATCGCATCGTCGTCCTCAGCCGCGGCGGCATCATCGCCGAGGGGACCCCCGACGAGATTCGGGGCAACGAAGCCGTCCAAGAGGCGTACCTCGGAGGTGTCGAGCTATGAGCCTCCTCGAAATCGACGGTATCGACGCCTACTACGGCGAGAGCCACATCATCCGCGACCTCTCGATGAGCGTCGAGGAGGGCGAGATATGCGCGCTCCTCGGCCGCAACGGCGCGGGCAAGACCACCACGCTCCGGTGTATCGCCGGCGCGACGCCGCCCGACGTTCGGAAGGGGCAAATTCGGTTCAAGGGCGGCGACATCACGGGCGTCGCCGCGGAAGACGTGTCGGTGCAGGGAATCTCCCTCGTGCCCGAGGAGCGACGCATCTTCCCGAACCTCTCGGTCGCGGAGAACCTCCACCTCGCCGAGGTGGTCAACAACAAGTCCAACACGTGGGGTCGGTCGCTGTCGTTCGGTCACAAGGGGATGTCGACCGAGGAGGTCTACGACCAGTTCCCTCGACTGGACGAGCGGAAGGACCAGCGGGCGGGGACGCTCTCGGGCGGCGAACAGCAGATGCTCGCCATCGCGCGCGCTCTGAAGCAGAACACGGACCTGCTTCTCCTCGACGAGCCGTACGAGGGGCTCGCGCCCAAGATTATCGAGGACGTGGAGAACGCGGTTGAGCGAATCAGCGACGCGGGCACGACCATCCTCCTCGTCGAACAGAACGCCGCGGCGGCCATCAAGCTCGCCGACCGCGCGTACGTCATCGACCAGGGGAGCATCGTCTTCGACGGGAGCGCCGACGAACTCCGCGAGGACGACGAGACCCGCGAGCGGTATCTGGGGGTCTGACCGTGGCCGCGACCCACGCCGACCCCGAGACGGCGCTCGAAACGCTCATCGCCGCCGGCGCGGTCGACGAAGCGCCCGACGGGACGCTCTCGACAACGCCGGAGTTCGAGCAGATGCTCGCCGTCTACCACGACATCTACGGCGCGGTTTCGACCGAGGAGTTCCACCGGACTGTCTCGGACCTCTTCGGCGTCGCGCCCGAGAACGTCGAAGAGCGACTCGACGAGTTCGGCGTCACCAGAGCCGACGTGGTCGCCTACCTCGCGGCGAAGTCGTTCCTCGACGTGCCGGTCGAACAGGACTCGCTGTTGGTCATGGCGGGCCTGCTCGTCGAGATGACCTCGTCGTCGCCGGTGCCGGCCGCGCTCGACGAACTCGACGACGATACCTTCGAATCCTACCTTGCAGACCACCCGGACGCCGTCGTTTTCGTCTGGCGACGCTTCTGCGAGCCCTGTGACGCGATGAAGGAGGACCTCAGCGCTATCCTCGACCGAGTCCCGGACGGCGTTGCGGCCGCGGGCGTCGACGGCGAGACGGCCGACGAGTTCTGTCGGTCCTTCGAGGTCGACGCGGCGCCGACGGTGCTGTACGTTCGCGACGGCGAACTGCGAGAACAAGCGTCCGGCCGTCAGACCCCCGACGAAGTCGCGGGATTCTTCGACCGGGTCTACTAGTCTTTTCGCTTCGTCGTGCCCGTCACCATGACGGGCCGCTCGGAGTTCAGAATCACCGTCTGCGTGACGCTCCCGAACAGCGCCTTCCCCGCCGGCGAGCGCTTCCGCCCGGCGGTGACGATGAGGTCTGCGTCCTCCTCGTCGGCGAACTCGATGATGACCTCCGCGGGGTCGCCCGACGACTCGTTGACGTCGTACTCGATACCGCGGTCTTCGAGGAACTCGCCGGCCTCCCGGACCGAGTGAATCTGCGTCGCCGACGCCCCGCTCGGGTTGTCGGTGAAACTGTGGACGAGCGTCACCTCCTTCTCGTCGGGTTCGCCGGGGAGATTCGCGACCTCTTCGACGCACGCGAGCGCGTGCTCCGCGTCGTCATCGACACCGATTACCACGTGATACATACTACCACGTCCCGGTCGCCGGTCTTAGTATTTGTGCTGAACGTTCGTGCGAATTAGGCCGCGTCGTCGAGTCCCGCCGAGACGTAGACCACGAGCGCGAGCGGGGCGCCGAGGACGAGCGCGATGGTCAGCGCGCCGTAGGCCGCAAAGCCGAGGGGCGTCGGCGGGAACGGCACCAGAAAGAGGAACCGGGGGGCGCTGAGCCCCGAGACGAACGTGCCCGTGAGGTAGCCCGCGGCCCCGGCGACGGCGACGAGGGCGGCGTACAGTCCGAGGACGAAGCGGTGACCGCCGACGTTCGAACTCACGGTCCACGCTCGGGGTCGGACGCTGTTAGGGGTTTCCGTTCGCCTCGGGAGGTGGCGGTTCCCGTCCGCGTACCGATGCACCTTTTGCCGCACGCGCTAAGGGTGAGCTATGTCGGATACCGATATCCTCGGACTCGTGCTCGGGGCCATCGCGATACTGATGTTCGCGACGGGCGTCCTCCTCGTCGTCTGAGCACCCCCCGGTTTTCCGCGCCACCGCATCGAGAGCAGTCGCTTTTCTCCACCGTGACCGTCGTCGCGAGCGGCGGCGCAGGCGATATCGTGATGTTTCAGCGCACGCGAGCGACCGACAGCTACGATAACGACAGTGCGGTCGCACGGACAGTCAGCGTCGTCGGGCGCGTTCGCTCTCGAAAGATAGCGTCCGAAAAATGAAACCGAAACGCCGGCGAGCGGCGTCGACTACGCGTCGTCCGCGGATTCCGCGTTCGCGTCGTCGACCGTCTGTCCGCCGTCGGTGGCGAGTTCTGTCTCTTCTTCGCCGCCGTCGGTGACGGCCGTCTCCAGTTTGCGCTCGAACCAGGTCCACTCGGCCGTGACGAGGTCGTCGTCGGCGAGGTCCCACGGGTCGCCGTCTTGGACTTCGCGGCCTTCGAGCCACGACTGGACGAAGTTCCAGACGAAGATTATCTGGCCGACGAGCAGGATGAGCGCGCCGACCGTGGCGACCTGATGGAGCGTCGCGAACTGCGGCAGGTAGGTCGCGTAGCGACGCGGCATCCCGCCGTAGCCGAGCAGAATCATCGCGAAGAACGTCAGGTTCGTCCCGACCATCGAGAGCCAGAAGTGCCACTTACCGAGCGTGACCTGGTACATCCGGCCGGTGTAGATGGGGAACCAGTAGTAGAGCCCGGCGAAGCCGGCGAAGGCGATGGCTCCCATGACGATGTAGTGGAAGTGTCCGACGACGTAGTAGGTGTCGTGGAGCACGAGGTCCACCGGAATCGACGCGAGGAAGACGCCCGTCACGCCGCCGATGATGAAGTTCGAGACGAAGCCGATACAGAACAGCATCGGCGTCGTGAGGCGAATCTTCCCGTTCCACATCGTCGTGATCCAGTTGAACGTCTTGACCGCGCTCGGTATCGCGATGGCCAGCGAGACGGCCATGAACGAAGCGCGGAGACGGGGGTCGATACCCGTCGCGAACATGTGGTGCGCCCAGACGCCGAACGAGAGGACGCCGATGGCGAGCGTGGAGTAGACGACGAACTTGAACCCGAAGAGCCGACGGCCCGCAAAGCGCGGGAGCACGAGGCTCACGATGCCCATCGGGGGCAACACGAGGATGTACACTTCGGGGTGGCCGAAGAACCAAAACAGGTGTTGCCAGAGAATCGCGCCGCCGTCGACCGAGAAGAACATCGTACCGAAGTTCCGGTCGAGAAGCAGCATCACGATGGCGCTGCCGAGAAGCGGGAACGCGAAGAGGATGAGGCCCGACTGGGTCAGAATCGTCCACGAGAAGATGTCGAGATTCGCCCACGAGACTTTCTCGTTACGCTCCGTGAAGATGGTCGCGATGAAGTTGATCGCACCCATCGTGGCCGAGACACCGGAGAGGTGCAGGCCGAGGAGCATCAGGTCGACGCCGGCGTTCATCTGGTTGCCGGAGCCGACACCGGCGGAGAGCGGCGTGTACATCGTCCAGGCCGTCTGCGCCGGGATGACGTCCGGGATGGGGAAGAACCCGGCCCAGATGAGCAGCGCCGCCGGCGGCAGGAGCCAAAAGGCGATGGCGTTGATGCGCGGGAACGCCATGTCGTCCGCGCCGATGAGAAGCGGGATAAAGTAGTTCGAGAACGCGGCGATGATGGGCGTCCCGAACAGGAACAGCATCGTAATCCCGTGGCTTGTGAGCAACGAGTTGTAGAACGTGTTCGAGATAAGCGTCATCGACGGGTCCGCCAGTTCAATCCGCATCAGGACGACCATGAGTCCGCCCACGGCGAACGCGACGAGCGCGTACGCGCCGTAGAGCATCCCGATGTCCTTGTGGTCGACCGTCGTCAACCAACGGATGACCCCGGATGGTTTCTCCTCCGAGACGTACTGCTCTGCGGTACCACCGACCGTGCCTCCGCCCGCGAGCGGGGTGTACGACCGCCAGTCTTCGACCCGCGCGAGCCACGCGGCGACGGCGATGAGGAAGACCCCCATGAGCACCGTCAGTGCTAACTGTCCGTTAACCTCCATGGAAGTGCCTGAGTAGTGCAGGGTAATGAAAGATTCGGGACCGCCCTGCGATTCGAGGTGCTTTAAGCCGTCTCGTCCGCGGCTTCGACGGCGTCGTCATCCGTCGATTCTTCGAGTTCGGCCGTCTCTTCGCCCTCCTTTTCGTGAAGCGGCTTCGCGCCGGGAACGGTCGCTTGTCCGGGCGCGTAAACGGTGCCTTCCTTCTCGGAGCCCGCGATGGCCTTCCCCGAGAGATAGGTGAGCGCGGCGAGGAGCACGAACGGCGCGATGAGAAGCGTGTACTGGAGCCCCGAGGCGAGCGATTCGAACCCAAACGGATTGACGAAGGTGAAAGCCACCACGAAAAACAGGATGATGGCCAGCGGAACCATGTTGACCGTGAGGTCGAGGATGGTCTCCTTGTCGAACGTCTTGGTTGCCATATCGAGACACTCGGGGACGCCGTTCAAATAGATTGTTGGTTTCTCGTCCGGTCGGGGGTGTGGGCTGGGACGGTCGCGTGGGCGTCCGCGGCGGTCAGAAGGTCTGTCGCTGCTCGCGGACGAACAGTTCGAAGACGACGCCGCCGACCACCAGCAGAATCGCGGCCGCGATGACCGCGTAGCCGCGGGTGACGAGGGCGATGTCGGTGAACGCGAGTCCCGCGCCGAACGCGAGGAAGATGACCGCAAGCGCGGTGACTGCGCGAATCGTCGAGGTGACGTAGCCGGACTCCTTGAGGATGCCGACGACGCTCCCGCCGAACAGGAGCAGGCCGCCGACGGCGAGTGGAAACAGGCCAAACAACAGACCCAACTCGGAGATGGGTATCCCGAGCGCGATGAACACGGGCCACGGACTGGCCGTGCGGTACTGGTCGGAAAGTCCCGGCGCTTCGTCCATACCCGTCCGTTGGACTGTGTGGTAACAAGCCCTTCGGAACCGAGACTAGCGGAGGGAGATGCCCTGTCGCGCGAGAAAGTCGCTGACCGCACGAATTTCGACCGGGCTCCCGATGATTCGGCACGTGCCTCCGTCTTTTCGGTGGACGGAGACGATGAACTCCGCTTCGAGGTCGTCGCGCACGCTCTCCAAGAGGTCGCACGGGAGCACGATTTGCGTGCTATCGCGGAGCGTCCGAGGGTCGGGCATCGGTGTTCATCGGGCGGTCGAAGGGGTCGTGTATAACCGTGCCGATACTTGTCTGTTCGCGCACGCGAGACTACCACGATACTCGACGCGTCGGCGCGTCGAAATCCGCCGCGCGGAAGGAAAGGGTTTTTCGACGGACGCGGCGGAACTGTTGACGATGGGACTGGAGGAGGAGATCGAAGATATCCGCGAGGAGATATCTAACACGCCGTACAACAAGTCGACCGAGGCGCACATCGGTCGGCTGAAGGCGAAACTCGCGGAACTGAAAGAGAAACTCGAAAACCAGAGTTCGGCCGGCGGCGGCCAAGGGTACGCCGTCGAGAAGACCGGCGACGCGACGGTCGCGCTCGTCGGCTTCCCCAGCGTCGGCAAATCGACGCTCATCAACGCCCTCACCAACGCCGACAGCGAGACGGGCGAGTACGAGTTCACGACGCTCAACGTGAATCCGGGGATGCTGAAGTACAAGGGCGCGAACATCCAGATACTCGACGTGCCGGGCCTTATCGAGGGGGCCGCTGGCGGTCGCGGCGGCGGCAAGGAAGTCCTTTCGGTCGTCCGCACCGCCGACCTCGTCGTGTTCATGCTCTCGGTGTTCGAGATAGAGCGCTACGAGCGGCTGAAACACGAACTCTACAACAACAAAATTCGGCTCGACACGTCCCCGCCGAACCTCTCTATCAACAAGAAGGGTAAAGGCGGCATCAACGTGACAAAAAGCGACAGCGTCGACCTCGAAGAGGAGACGATCAAGGGCATCCTCCGCGAGCACGGCTTCGTCAACGCCGAGGTGACCCTCCGCGGCGAGACGACCATCGACGAACTCGTCGACGGCATCATGAAAAACCGGGTCTACCTGCCGTCTATCGTCGCCGTCAACAAGGCCGACCTCATCGACAAGGACTACCTCCCGACGGTCGAGGAGAACCTCCGCGAGATCGGCCTCGACCCCGACGAGGTCACGTTCATCAGCGCCGAGGCCGAGAAGGGTCTCGACGCGCTGAAAGAGGAAATCTGGGACGCCCTCGGGCTCATCCGCATCTACATGGACAAGCCCGGCCGCGGTGTCGACTACGACGAACCGCTCGTCCTCCGCGAGGGCGACACCATCGACGACGCCATCCACGAACTCGGAGCCAAACTCGACGAGCGGTTCCGGTTCGCCCGCGTCTCCGGTCCGAGCGCGAAACACGACGACCAGCAGGTCGGCCGCGACCACGTCCTCGCCGACGAGGACGTGCTCCGCATCATCGCCCAGCGGTGACGACCGACCCGGCGGCCCGGTCGGCTCCGCGGTCGCCCGCGCGCCGCCGATTCCAGCTACTCCTCGTCTTCGTCCTCGGTCTCGTTCCGTGGTCCGTCCAGACGTTCACGACCGGGCCCCTCACGCTCCTGTTCCTGTGGGGGCTCGTCGGCCCCTCGACCGGGAGCGTGACGACCATAACCGACTTCTTCCTGCGTTTTACGATGGGGCTTCCGGACTACATCCTCGTGTGGCCGGTCGGCGTCGCCTGCTACGCCGTCGCGCTCGGAAGCGCGCTCTCGGGCGTCCTGTTCGGCCGCGAGGACGTTCGACTCACCGCGGCCGGGCTCGCGCTCGCCGGCGTGACTCAGTTAGAGGTCGCCCGCGGGTTTTCGGTCCAACCGGGTCGGACCGCGTGGCCGGTCGGTACCGTTCTCCTGTGGGCCGTGGCGGGGTTCATATATTGGTCACGCGCGAACGGGCGCGACCCACGGTGACGCCGCTTCAGTCGTCCGCGGCCGTCTTGGGCCGGTAGTTTCGGCTGACGGCCTTCCACGTCCCCGTCTTGAAGCGGTAGTAGTTCAGCGCCGCTGGAATCGTCGTCTCGGCGATGAACGCCAGATAAAGTCCGACGAGCCCCAGCGAAGTGACGGAGCCGATGTAGGTGAGCGGAATCGACCCGAGGAACATCCCGACGAACTGGCTGCCGAACGTCCAGCGGGTGTCGCCGCTGGCGTCGAGCGGACCCGCGGACCCGCCGGAGACGCCCTGTAAGATGACTGCGATACAGGCGACGTAGACGAGGTTGATGGCGATGGGAATCGCCGGGTCCGTCGGGTCGTCCACGAACCCGAGGACGATGGGGCGAGCGAATATCGCCACGAGGGCCGCCGAAACGATGTACGTGGCGACGGCGAACCGAATGACTTCGTTGCCGTAAGCCTCGGCGGTCTGCTCGTCGTCCTTGCCGAGCGCCTGCCCGACGAGGCTCGACGACGCCAGTCCGAAGCCCCAACCGGGGGTGTTCATCAGTCCCCAGATGCGGCGGGCGATGACGAACGCCGCCACCACGTCCGGCCCGAAGCTGTCGAGGATGGCGAGCATCGGGAACTCGGCGACCGTCCAGACGAGCCCGCGACCCATCACGGGCAGACCGATTTTGACGAGGTCGACGAGCGTCCGGGGGTCGACGAACGACCCGAAGGGGTCGATGGTGACGGGAAACGCGCCGACGCCGGGAAGCGACCCGCGAGACAGGCCGACTGCGAACGCGCCGGCGACGACGACGTTCGAGAGGACGGTCCCGAGGGCCGCGCCCTCAACGCCCATGTCGAGGCCGAAGATGAGCACCGCGTTGAGGACGATGTTGATGACCGCGCCGCTCGCGCGGAGCGTCATCGCGGTGTAGGCATCGTCGCTGCCGACGAGGACGCGACTCCCGATGAGGTTCAGGCCGGCGAAGGGGACGCCGAGGCCGACGATTCGGAGGTACGCCGCCCCGAGTTCGATGGCTCCTTGGTTGCTGCTCAGCACGGAGATGAGTTCGGTGGGAAACAGCCAGAAGACGGCCGTGACGGGGAGCGTGGCGACGACGGTCAAGAGCGCGCTCGACCGTACCGCGAGTCCTAACTCGTCTATCGCGTCCGCGCCGAAGCGCTGGGAGACGAGCGCGATGGTCCCCCCAGCGATACCGCCGCCGAGTGCGAAGGCGAGCCCCCAGTACGGTCCGGCGAAGCCGACGCCGGTGATGGCGACGGTCCCGGAGGCGATACCCACCATCGCCACGTCGACGGCGTTCTTCGACATCCGGGCGATGCCGGTGACGACGCGGGGCCACGAGAGGTCGGCGATGCGGACTGCGCGCTCGCGGTCGAGGAGACCGAGTCGGGCGAGCGCCAGCCCGATGCCGAGGATGAGGAGGCGAACGGGATTGGGGACCGGAAACACTGCTGAATCGTAACTTCGGGGGGTACTTATGCACCACGTAACGGACCGAAAGTTCCGGTAGACGGCGTGTGGCAACCATCGACGGTGGGTTCCGCGTTCGGTACGTTTTTCGCCGGCGCGACACATCACTCGGGTATGTCCGGAACCCTCGACCACGTGATGATTCGCGTCGAAGACCTCGAGGAGTCGCTCGACTGGTACACGACCCACCTCGGCTACGAGGAGAAGGGTCGCTGGGAGGCCGACACGTTCACTAACGTCTACCTCGGCCCCGAGGACCTCCACGAGGAGGGCGCGGTCCTCGAACTCACCTACAACCACGGCGACCACACCTACGAGATGGGCGACGCGTGGGGCCACATCGCGGTCCGCGTCCCCGAGGACGAACTCGAATCCTCCTACCAGCAGCTCATGGACGAGGGCGTCGAGGACTACCGCGACCCCGAGTCCTGCGGCGGCCGCTACGCGTTCGTCAAGGACCCCGACGGTCACGAGGTCGAAATCGTCAAGCGCGATCACGGCGCGAAGTGGAGCCTCGACCACACGATGATTCGCGTCGAGGACGCCGACGAGGCGCTCGGATTTTGGACCCGAAAGTTCGGCTACGAACACACCGGTCGTTGGGAGTCCGACACCTTCGCGAACTACTTCATGAAGCCCGAGGGCGCGGCCGAAGAGGCGATGGCCGTCGAACTCACCTACAACTACGACGGCCGGAGCTACGAGATGGGCGACGCGTGGGGCCACCTCGCCGTCAGCGCCGACGACCTCCACGACTACTGGGAGACGCTCATGGAGCGCGAAGCCGAGGACTACCGCGACCCCGAGTCCTGCGACGACATGTTCGCGTTCACGAAGGACCCCGACGGCCACGAAATCGAAGTCATCCCGGCCGATTTCGAGTCACCGGAATAACAGATAGAACTTCTAACACGTCGTCGTTTCTGTTTATTCGCTGAACAGTACTCGAGTCTCGATGCTCTCCGTGGAGAGACATTCCACAAAGTATTTATCCAATCTCCGGAGAGTCGCTTTCGTACCCCTACCCAAGGTGAAAATCAGCGAGTAATCCCCCCGCCCGACCTACCCACGGGCGTACGGGAAAAAGCTGCTTCGCCGCTTATAGACTCATCTACAACAATGACAGCAAACAAACAAGTTCGCGCGGTTCTGCTCGCTGCGCTGATGGTTTTCTCGGTCTTTGCCGGGTCCATCGCGTTCACGGGCACTGCCGCCGCAGCGGCTACGTCGGCAACGGTATCTCCTGATACCGTCGACAAAGGCCCGTCTGCGACCGTCGATGTTACGGTTAATTCCGGCGGAACGAACGATGTTCACGTATGGCTCGATCTGAACGACGATGGCTATTACAACGCCTCGGAACCAAACACCACGGATACCGCGGGCTCCCCGGCAACCCTCTCACTCTCGATTCCTGAGAGCGTCTCCGCCGGTGAGTACAACGTCTCCGCCGCAGAGAGCGCTAGCCTGACCGCCGGTACCACCCAGCAGGAGGCTTACGACACGCTCGACGTCGTTGCCGCCAACCCTGCTGACTTCAGCTCCGCCATCCACTTCGACGATGGCACGCCGAAGGTCGAAGTCGCCTTCGACGAGGACGTCACGGTCAACGAGATGAACGTCACGGACGGCGAGACCAACCTCTCGCAGTCCGTTTCCGTCTCCAGCGGCCAAGTCAACGTCACCCTCAGCCAGGTTTACACCGACGACCTCGAAGTCACGTACGACGTGACCGACTCCTCCGGTAACACGGCCACCGCGACTGAGGACGTCACCTTCGCTCCGGTCTACGTCGCAAACGAGTCCAACAACACGGCCTACCAGGGCTCCAACGTCGCGCTCGTCGCGAGCGCGGTGGACACCGACGTCGAAGTCGAAGGCGCTGACGACGACAACAACTACCAGTTCTCCGGTTCCACTGGCCCCAACAGTCAGGTCTTCGTCTTCGACACGGACGGCAAGACCCTCGACACGTACCAGTTCACGGTCGGCGGCGCCCAGAAGGCGCAGGTTGACGTTCGCGACCTCGGTCTCGAACTCACCGTCGACGACCTCAACATCACGACCAAGGACGGTATCGAAGGCTCCGTCTCGGCCAACGCGGGCGACCGCACCGTCGACGTCGTCGCACTTGACGACGACGGCGACGAGGTCGAGGACACCGAAACCACCGTCACGCTCAACGGCCAGGGTGAAGCTGACTTCAACCTGAGCTCGGTCGACGCTGGCGAGTACACGATTGAGGCGACTGACGCCTTCACGGGCGTCACGCTCGAGTCCGACACGGTCACCGTCTCGAAGGCCAAGGACTCCACGGGTGACTTCGCGTCGTCCGTCATCAACGAACAGGTCGGCGACGTTGCCGAAATCACCGTCACGCTCGACGGCACGGACACCGGAACGGTCACCATCGGTGACTACAGTCTCGGTTACAGCGCGAACGTCACCGTCGAAGACGACAACGACGACGGTGAGGTCGTCCTTCTGTTCAACAGCTACGCACCGAAGAAGACCTCCTCGTTCGACGTTGACGACAGCGACGACGAGTACACGGTCGAGGACATCACCACGGATATCCCGAGCGGTGAGACCCTCGACGCCGGCGATTACGACCTCGAGGTCGCCACCGGCGGCGACGCGGACAACGTCGCGACGCTCGTCCTCGAAGACCGCAGCACCGACAGTGTCGCCACTTGGACGGCACCCACGGGCGCTGACCTCACCGAGACCGAAGACGTCTACGACGCCATCGAGAACGAGAACCTGACGCAGACGGACTCGCTTGCTAACGGCGACGTCGTCGTCACGCAGGTCTCCGCGACGGGCCTCGAAGGCGCATTCGACGCGTCGAACTTCGACGCCCTCTCGGGCACGCAGTTCAACCTCACGGTCGAGCAGACGAACCCCGGCCCGAACCGCGACGCGAAGGTTCTGGGTATCAACAGCTCGAGCGCCACGATCATCGCTGACGGTGACAACGACACGTACTTCATCGTCTACGACCTCGACGACGTCTCTGCTTCGCGCACGGACTACTACGACAACACCTCGACGCTCTACGAAGTCGAGGACGACGACGCGTTCAACGCGACGTTCACCGTCCTCGAAGACGGTGACCTCGCCGAAGACGACGAGTCGGCCTCCGACGAGTTCGAAGTCGTCACCCCCGAACTCGAACTGGACCAGGACGAGTTCGCAGTCGGTAACGCCGCCGAGCAGTCCCTCTCGGGCACGGCCACTGTCGCCCCCGGTACGGAGCTCACCATCCGCGTGACCTCCGACGGCGACACCCAGCCGCGCTTCCTGAAGACCGCTTCGGTGTACGTGCAGGCCGACGGCACGTTCTCCTCCGCGTTCGACTTCTCGGAGCAGAACCTCAACGACACGTTCGAAGTGACGGCTTCCGTCGACTCCGGCACGGCCGCTGACGCGACCGCTGACGGTATCGTCGGCGAAGCCATGGAGACGACGACGGCCGCGGAAACGACCACCACCGAGGAATCCACGGAAACGACCACCACCGAAGAGTCGACCGAGGAGCCCACGGAAACGGCAACCGCGACCGAAGAGCCGACTGAGGAAGCGACCGAGGAGACCACCGAGTCCAGCACGCCTGGCTTCGGTGTCGTTGTCGCCCTCGTCGCCCTCGTCGCCGCGGCACTCCTCGCAGTCCGCCGCGACAACTAACGACCGCTAACCCACCACCGGGCTTTGTCCCGGTCCCCTCAACACTTCTTTATCGACCGCCCGCACAGCGGCGGCGCTGCGCGTTCGGGTCGACCCAACGGTCGCGTGGAGTCGACGCCCGGAACGACAAGGGATTTATTCGCTCCACCGCATCGAACACGTATGCCCGGTCTCCTCTCCGACGTCCTCGCGTGGCTGGTCATCGGTACCTTCGTCGCCGGCGCGGTCGCCAACGGGCGGGACCGCGAGCTCGGACGGCGGGTGATGACCGCAGCGTGGGTGTTGTTTGCGGTCTTCTGGCTCCAACTCATCCCGCATTTCACGCTCGTTCACAAGAGCTACATCGAGGGGCTGTTGACCATCGCGGCCGTCCCGGCGTCACTCTACGCCGGGTGGCTCCTCTACAACGGCCGCGACACGCTGTTCGTTCTCTCGCGGGCCGTCGCCGCCATGGGCGTGGTCTACCTCCCCTTCGAGACGATTCCCGCGCTGACGCTGTTCGGGACGACCGTCCCCGCTCCCCGCGGCGTCCTCATGGAGTCCGTCGCGGCGCAGACGCGCTTCCTCATCGAGTCGCTGGGCTACACACCCCAGATGATTCCCGGTGACGAGGGGTACCTGAACACGTTCCTGTGGATGCAGGGCTCTCACCGAATCGAAATCTCGGTCGTCCTCGCCTGTACCGGTCTCGGCAGCATCGCCATCTTCGCCGGCCTCATCGCCGCCGTCGACGCCCCGATGCGCCGGAAGCTCCGCGGACTCGCAATCGCCGTCCCCATCATCTACGCGCTGAACCTGCTTCGGACGACGTTCATCACCATCTCGGTCGGCAAGCAGTACTTCCAGTGGTTCGTCGACGAGGTTCTGTTCCTCTTCGGCTCGTCCGACCCCTACATGGTGTCGTTTTTCATCTCCGACCGCATCATCAGCCAGGCGCTCGCGGTCGTCGCGCTCGTCGGCATCACGTATCTCGTCGTCCAAGAGGTGCCGGAACTCCTCACCGTCATCGAAGACGTGCTCTACATGGTGACCGGCGAGGAGTACGACCTCAGAACTGAGTTGGGCCTCGACGGCCGGGCGTAGTCGGCTCCGTGCGGACGTAGCCCCAGTTTCGTTCTCGTTTGTTCGATTTTCGTCTCGGTTCAGTTTTCGTCGTCGAACAGCTCCTCGGGCGCACCGCCGAGCGCCGAGAGCGCATCGGATTCGACGTGATGGACCTCGCCGGGGATGACGAGCATGTGCAGCGGTTCGCCGAAGTCGCGCTCGGCGAGCGCCGACAACCGGTCCGCGGCGACGACGGGGTCCGGACTCCCGGCCCGGCAGACGGCCACGCCGAGGGCGTCGCCGTCCCAATGCTCGGCGAAGAGTTCGGCGGCGTAGTCCGCGGTCATGTACTGGTCGCCGTCGACCTCGACGCCGCGACGACCCTCCCAGTCGACCTTGATGTCGAGGTAGACCAGCGTGTGCAAGCCGAGTTCGCGGTTCGCTTCGAGCGAGTCGACGACGCTCTTCGGAACCGGGTCGCCGCCGTGAACGTACGGGAACGGGAGCGTCACGGCCTTCCCGAAGCGGTAGTTCTGGAGTCCAGTCAGGCCGCTGGCGGCGGACTGGGCGGTCACGCCGTGGACGAGTCGCGTCTCGATACCGCGTTCTTCGGCCCGGAGGCGCAGGTCGACGTGCGTGGTCGAAATCATCGTGTCGCCGGCGGTGAGGAACGCGACGTATTCGTCCTCCGCGGCGTCGAGTATCGGCTCGGGGTCCTGTTCGACGCCGGCGCGGTCGCGGACCTCAATGTCGATGTCGTGGTAGGCTTCGAGTTCCTCGACGGTCGCGCCGACGAGGTGGCTCGTGTAGAACTCCGCGAAGGCGCGGTCGGCGTCCGCGAGCGCCTCCCGCCCTTCGACGGTGATGGAGCGCTCGTCGTACAGACCGAGGCCGATGAAAGTGAGCATGTCCGTGTTCTGTCGCGGGCGGTGATAAGCGGCGTGACCTCCGGCGAGACGGCCGATACCCATCGTGTGAGATTACCCAACACACTATTGTAGTTTGGCGGAAAATGTTACCTCTGTATGTCAACCGATAGTCGTACACTAGAGACGGAGATGTTCGGACGAGCGGTGCGGTTCGACTACTCGGAGCGGTGGGTCGGTTACTCGCTGTTCCTCCTCAGAGTGGTGATGGGGTGGACGTTGTTCCAAGGCGGCATCACGAAGCTCGTGACGTACCTCGATGCGGACCCCTCGAACAACTGGACCGCGGCGGGCTACCTCGCCAACGCGATCCCCGAGGGAAACCCCCTGATGGGGCTGTGGGGCTCGATGGCGGGGAGCCCGCTCATCGACATGCTGAACATGTGGGGCTTGACGCTCGCGGGGTTGGCGCTTATCCTCGGCGCGTTCGTCCGATTTAGCGCCTTCTGGGGCGCAGTTATGATGCTGTTCTACTGGGCGGCGGCGCTCGAAGGCGGCATCCTCGCCGGACTACCGCTGGCTCACGGTTGGGTCGTCGACGACCACATCGTCTACGCGGTGTTGCTGTTCGGCCTCGGCGCGTTCGGCGCGGGTCGCATCCTCGGCGTCGACGCCTACCTCGAGAACATGGAGTTTGTGCGGCGTAACCGGTGGATGAGTCTCGTCATGGGCTGACGACCGCGCACCAGCGACCGTTCTTTGGGCCTCGGCGCCGAACCCGACGGAACTTTCTCGACTGCCGCGTTTCGTTCGACTGATGTCGACACCTCGTGCGACGGTCTCCTGTCCGACGTGCGGCCTCGAAGAACACTTCTCGAAGCTCGCCGACGCGCGTCTCAGAATCGAAGCACACCGCGCGGCGACCGGACACGACCCTACGTGGGAGTTGGGCCGGTTCGCACCCGGCGTGGAGAAGATGGGCGACGAAGCGGGCGTCTGCGGTGTGAACCTCGACGGGGACCGCTGACCTACATTCCGCACCCCAGTCCCGCCGAGTGTCGAGTCAGCGGATATGAGATTCATAACAATACGACATTCCCTCGAACGAGTGGGTATGTGGTGTGAACGGTGCGGACGAGATACGACGGTTCGGAGACACGCGGTAGACGAGTTCACCGGGTTCCTCTGTAGTGACTGTCGGGTAGTTTGGGACCGGTTCACGTCGGCGTAATCGGCGGGGCCGGTTCCGGTCTCGTTACTCACCCCCAGCGTCGCCGATAGCTACTTTTCGACCCGGCCGATAGCTGTGTTCGATGGTCGATGGAACCCGAGTCGCGGCCGTAGACGACGTCCCCGAAAACGGGTCGTACCTGTTCACCGCGGAGGACGCGTATTCGCGGACGAAAGAGCTCATCCTCGTCCGATGCGACGACGAGCCGGGCATCGAAGCGTGGCCGAACACGTGCACCCACGAGAACCAGCGGTTCGACCGCGGGACCGGCGCGGCGATGCGTGACGGCGAGATTATCTGCCCGAAACACGGGTCGATGTTCGACGCCTGTTCCGGCGCGTGCGAAAACGGCGAGGCGGCCGGTACCAGTCTCCCCGAGGTGGATGTCACGGTCGCCGACGGCGGCGTCTTCCTGATTGACGACGAGTATACCTATCTCTACGAGGGCGCGGCCCGCAACGACGAGGACGACGAGGATGACGAGGACGACGACGATATTCCGAGTTCGACGTCACACATCGGATTTTAGGCCGTTCCTGTGACGCCCCGCCGTCCGCCGCGACCGTCGGTGTAGTGGTTGCCTACTGGTCGGAACCGGGCGAGAAGACGCGTTCGGGTCTCGACGCGCCCGGGTCCGGTTGGGTCCGGTTCGAGTTCGAGAACGAGGACGTTTCGACGCGGGCTAACCGCCGTTCGCACGGCGACTACTCGAACGGGTTAGTCGACCCCCCCGTTAGTCGACCCCCCCTTTTCGGAGCGCCCACACCTACTCAGAGGTGGGCGCGTGATTCTGACGCGGCGGCTGCGAGGTGAACCAACATCTCTGGGTTTTGAGTTCGGCAGAAAGAGCCGGTGGAGGGCTCTCAACTGAACCTTTACCAGCCCATCGGCTGTCGATTCTCTCATGCCTTCCGACCCGAAGCAGTCGGTCGCGACCCTCCGGAAGAAACTCCGGAACGGAACCCGCGGCGGCTGTGACCGCGACCGCGAACTGCTCCTCGACTTCTCGGACGAACTTCGCCTGCTGCGCGAAGACTACGGCCACTACCGACACGAGAAGCTCCTCAGGCACAACGTCCGCATCAGTGAGAACGCAGAGACGTGTCTCCACGAGACGCTCGTACGAGAACACGACGGCGATGCCGACGACGAAGAGACGTTCTACGACGCCAAGGACGCCGCGAAGGTCGTCGTCCGCTGGATTCACAGCACCTACGACATCGAAGACGGCTCCCAAGAGACGAACCGCGACTACCGCGTCGCCTTCCGGCTCTTCGCGAAGCACGTCACCCGGGGGGACGACATCCCGGACACGCACTCGTGGATTTCGACCAAGACCAGCCGGGACTACCAGCCCGAACCCGACGAAGCCGACATGCTCGACCTCGAACGCGACGTCGAGCCGATGATCGAGGCGGCGCGGAACCCCCGCGACAAGGCGCTCATTGCGCTGCAGTTCGAGGGCGGATTCCGCGGCGGCGAACTGTACGACATGCGCGTCGAGGACATCACGGACGGCAAGCACTCGCTGAAGGTCCGCGTCGACGGGAAGCGCGGCGAACACGACGTCCACCTCATCGTGGCCGTCCCGTACGTCAACCGCTGGCTGGCCGAACACCCTGGCGACCACGAGGACTACCTCTGGACGAAGCTCACTGAACCCGAGCGGTTCAGCTACACGCGTTTCCTCCAATGCTTCAAGGCCGCGGGCAAGCGCGCCGAGATTCGAAAGCCCGTCACGCCGACGAACTTCCGGAAGTCGAACGCCTACTGGCTCTCGACCCGCGAGAAGTCCCAAGCGTTCATCGAGGACCGGCAGGGTCGCGCCCGCGGGTCGCCCGTCATCTCCCGGTACGTCGCGAAGTTCTCCGGCGAGACCCAAGAGATTCAGTACGCGGCCATGCACGGCCTCGAAGCCGTCGAGACGGAGACGAAGGAACTCGCGCCCGTCACCTGCCCGCGCTGTGAGAAGGAGACGCCGCGGGAGCGCGGCTTCTGCATCCATTGCAACCAGTCGCTCGACATCGAGTCGAAGGAGCTCCTCGACCGCATCGGGACCGCCATCGACGACAAGGTGGTCGAGGCGGACGACGCCGACACTCGCCGAGACCTGCTGCGCGCTCGGCGGACGCTCGACGAGCGCCCGGCGATGATGGACACCGAGGAGCTTCACGAGTTGGCCTCTCGATTCTCTCTTTCCGACGAAGCCTGAAGCGCGATTTCGAACACGCGCCCGATGTCGTCGTCTTTGAACTGCTCGTAGAGTCGTTCGAATAGCTCGCGCTCCTCTTCGGTCAGGGTGTCGCGCGGCGGCGACTCGGCGCGGCTCATGGGTCGACCCTCCGGTTGGGGCGGTGGGGACAGTCGCGCCGTTCACCGTCCTCGTCGGGGCCGCGGTTGGCCGCCCGGCCGTGGCCGTACTCCGTGCGGTCCGGGCCGACGGTAATCCAGAAGCCGCAGACCGTGCAGTAGGCGGTGTGGTTCGGATTCGTGACCGGGACGAGATGGTCCGGGAGGTCGGTATCGGCGTCCTCGTCGACATCGGCTTCGAAGCGCCCGCAGTTCCCCCGCGGCGGGACGGCCTCGGTGGGAATCATTCGTCGCCTCCGGCGAGGTTGTACTTGCGGACGATGAGCCCGTCGCGGAACTCGCTGGCGCGTTCGGCGGCGGCTTCCAGCGCGGTCGCGAGCGCCCGGGCCTGTTCGGGCGTGAACGTCGTCGCCGTACTGAGGCTTCGGAACTCCTCGCCGACCTCGAAGATGACCGAGCCGTGAGCGACCTCGACGTAGAGGTGGTTGACACGGTCTTCGACCTCCGCGGAGATGCTTCCCCTGACGGTCGTCGATTCGATGTCGAGCGTGACGGCGAGTTCGTTCGCGCCGGCGTTCGCTTGCGCGTCGGGGACCGGGGATTCCCAGTCGCTCATCGGTTGCCTCCGGTGAGGTCGCTCGCGCGAACGAATCCGAGTTCGCACCCGCACGGGACGACGGTGTGGCTGCCGGGTGCCGAGGTGGTGAAGCCCTCGATGGGCGTGGTGCAGACGGGGCAGTTCGATTGGTTCGGTGCTGCTGCTGGCCGTGTGACCGACGAATTAAGTCGGTCGTGCGTGTATTCGGACATGGCTTCGGAAGTCTCGATTCGGAAGCCACGTGGCGGGTGTTCCAGCACCCGTCGCACTCTACTGCTGTGCGAACATGGCTTCCAGTCCCTCGTTATAGTCTATTCTACTTAACCGTTACTCAGAAAGTCTTAGTGAAAGCACTTGATACCTGAACGACTATCTGTGAAGTCTTGTTAGATACCAGTAATCGGTGCAAATATGCCAATAGTAGACTCTTCATCTGATAACATGCGCAAGGCCGCTGAGTGGATGGTCCCGTCCGATGACCGAATCTTGGAACTGATTCGGGAACACGGGAATCTGACGCCGCAAGCGATTAACGAACTTGGTGGCCCTGTCCCCGATCACGCGAGCACTCGTTGCTCGAAACTCGTGAAACACGGTCTCCTCACTCGAATCAGTCGAGGTCTCTACGGCATCACCGACGGCGGTCTCGCGTACTTGGACGAGGAGCTGGACGCCTCGACGCTGGAGCCTGCTGACGACGAGTAGCTGTTTTTGTGATGTCTCGCTGTTCGTGACCACGGCACGTTAGCCGAGGGTGGTTAGTTAGAAAGGGATGATTGGGTGGTGTCCGGATTGGCCGATACTGCAGCATCTTCCATCGACCTACTTAAACAAACCCGCTACTGAAGGTCGATGGAAACTAGCGCCTGTAAACAACAGTTATGGGCTTTGAGAGTAGAATTTTGACCGGGGTTTCAGACGAACCAAGCTGGTGTTGAAGCACGTAGTAGAGCGCCGCCAGCGCGCCGGCGTAGACGTTTCAGACGAACCAAGCTGGTGTTGAAGCCTTACTTTACGGGGCAGGACGTTGACGTGGAAACATTAGAGTTTCAGACGAACCAAGCTGGTGTTGAAGCTTGGGGACAATGCCGCAGTCACTAACATAGAGATAGTGTTTCAGACGAACCAAGCTGGTGTTGAAGCGATTTGTGTCGTCTTAGCGTTCCAGTCGTTGATAGTTTCAGACGAACCAAGCTGGTGTTGAAGCGGCTTGCGGGCGTCCTCGGACTGTCGGCGCTCGACCTGTTTCAGACGAACCAAGCTGGTGTTGAAGCTCTCTACCGTGGCCCGGCGACCTTTAGTGATAATGAGAGTTTCAGACGAACCAAGCTGGTGTTGAAGCGATGAGGTGTTGGATTGGTAGATGACCACCGTGTTTCAGACGAACCAAGCTGGTGTTGAAGCTTCGGCGAAGCCAGCGAGGCCGATGAGGCCGAGAGCGTTTCAGACGAACCAAGCTGGTGTTGAAGCGGATCAAGGACGGGACAGGACCAGCGGACAACAAAGCGTTTCAGACGAACCAAGCTGGTGTTGAAGCTCCAGTCTACGCGACGAAAGACGACATTCCAACCGTTTCAGACGAACCAAGCTGGTGTTGAAGCACCGTCGGCGCGCTCCGCGAACGTGAGGAGGCGGTAGTTTCAGACGAACCAAGCTGGTGTTGAAGCCTTGACGAGACCCAAGACCGCGAAGCAGGCGCTGAGGTTTCAGACGAACCAAGCTGGTGTTGAAGCGATAAGTGACGCGGTAGATGACGGGGCAGATGGATGGGTTTCAGACGAACCAAGCTGGTGTTGAAGCGGTGCGGGGTTCGCCGGCTTCAAAACCGGGCAAGTGTTTCAGACGAACCAAGCTGGTGTTGAAGCGGTCCGGCCGGTTGGTCGCGGCGTGTGGGAGCCGACGCGTTTCAGACGAACCAAGCTGGTGTTGAAGCTTCCCACAGGTTGAATCCTACGAAGTCGAGTGGCCGGTTTCAGACGAACCAAGCTGGTGTTGAAGCACCCAAATCCGCCACGAACAGGAGAACGTCGTACTGTTTCAGACGAACCAAGCTGGTGTTGAAGCCCACCGGCAGACGAATGGCGCGTGTGGGACCGAGACGTTTCAGACGAACCAAGCTGGTGTTGAAGCTTGAATCCGACGTCAACCCATTCACAGGGCAACTCGTTTCAGACGAACCAAGCTGGTGTTGAAGCGACAACATCATCACCGGGCAAGTCGCCAAATGAATCGTTTCAGACGAACCAAGCTGGTGTTGAAGCGTCGATGGCGTCGAGGAGGAGATCTGTCGTGACCTCGTTTCAGACGAACCAAGCTGGTGTTGAAGCCATCATCACCGACGAGTCCTTGCCGCCACTCACGGGTTTCAGACGAACCAAGCTGGTGTTGAAGCGTGGATCGTCCAGCCACCGTCAGTTATCAGTTTCCCGTTTCAGACGAACCAAGCTGGTGTTGAAGCGCCTCGTCCTCGTCCTCGTCGTCGCTCTCGACTTCGGTTTCAGACGAACCAAGCTGGTGTTGAAGCCGTCGTGTTGACAGTCCCATCCATGTGGTCGTAACGTTTCAGACGAACCAAGCTGGTGTTGAAGCGCGAAGTGTTCTTTGACGGGAGCACCGTAAGCGTGTTTCAGACGAACCAAGCTGGTGTTGAAGCTTCGACACGCGAACGGACGAGGAGTTGGCAGCGGCGCGTTTCAGACGAACCAAGCTGGTGTTGAAGCCACACCCGAATTGCAGGTGTGTTCTCAAGCCAGTGTTTCAGACGAACCAAGCTGGTGTTGAAGCTAAATGACACCTTCGTCATCCCACGTTGTTGGGAGCGTTTCAGACGAACCAAGCTGGTGTTGAAGCGACTTTCCGCGGGCGCGAACATCACCATCCTCTCGTTTCAGACGAACCAAGCTGGTGTTGAAGCTCTTCGCAGAGGCACTTGAAGCCGTTGACAACTCGAGTTTCAGACGAACCAAGCTGGTGTTGAAGCGACCGAGGAGACCGTGGCCGAACAGATCGTGTGTCGTTTCAGACGAACCAAGCTGGTGTTGAAGCATGTGACGGTAGAGGATGTGAGGACTGACCACACTGTTTCAGACGAACCAAGCTGGTGTTGAAGCGAGTTCGCCCAAGAATGGCTCGGTGGACCGGGCGCGTTTCAGACGAACCAAGCTGGTGTTGAAGCTGGATAACTCTCTTCGTTGGACTTCTTGCCCGTCGTTTCAGACGAACCAAGCTGGTGTTGAAGCACGGCGATAGTGTGGGAGGCGTTCAGGTCGCCGCTCGTTTCAGACGAACCAAGCTGGTGTTGAAGCCCCGGAGTGCGACGCGCCGGTCGAACCGCGGGGTGAGGTTTCAGACGAACCAAGCTGGTGTTGAAGCTGGCCTTCGGTGAGGAAGTCGGTGAAAGAACACAGGTTTCAGACGAACCAAGCTGGTGTTGAAGCAGTCGGCTTTCGAATGATGTCGGGGGGGAAATTAGGGTTTCAGACGAACCAAGCTGGTGTTGAAGCCTTTGTGAGGAAAACAGACACATGAAGATGGAAAAGTTTCAGACGAACCAAGCTGGTGTTGAAGCGTACTCACGACCGAGTGAATCGCTCTCACTCGTCGTTTCAGACGAACCAAGCTGGTGTTGAAGCTTTGACCTCGGCGGGATTCCGCCGACTGCGTGGGAGGTTTCAGACGAACCAAGCTGGTGTTGAAGCCGCCAATGATGGTGTTGTAGGCCGCGCCGAGGAGCGTGTTTCAGACGAACCAAGCTGGTGTTGAAGCTCCGAAACATCCACGCCAAAGACAATGTTGAGGGGAGTTTCAGACGAACCAAGCTGGTGTTGAAGCAGTCCATCTTGGAAGTCGGCGTCCTCGGCGAATAGGTGTTTCAGACGAACCAAGCTGGTGTTGAAGCAACGTCCTAGCTAGTCTCATGGTTCCCCCCGATTTGTTTCAGACGAACCAAGCTGGTGTTGAAGCAGCATGTACGGCATGCAGGACTCCAACGTTGCGATTGTTTCAGACGAACCAAGCTGGTGTTGAAGCTTGCCACTTCTGGGACGCTTCGACGTTCTCATTCCGGTTTCAGACGAACCAAGCTGGTGTTGAAGCACCGTCGGCGCGCTCCGCGAACGTGAGGAGGCGGTAGTTTCAGACGAACCAAGCTGGTGTTGAAGCAGGGACTGATAACAGCGGCCCTATGGGCCGGCATGGTTTCAGACGAACCAAGCTGGTGTTGAAGCCACGTCCGGCGGACGCGACACCTACCACACGGTCCGGTTTCAGACGAACCAAGCTGGTGTTGAAGCAGACCCAAGTCACTCCGGGCGTCTCCAGCGCCCGGGGTTTCAGACGAACCAAGCTGGTGTTGAAGCTAGAAGGAACCACGCCCACGCGGTCCTTCTGTGGCGTGTTTCAGACGAACCAAGCTGGTGTTGAAGCGTTGAATCCAAATCGCATCCCCACCAACCAAATCGGTTTCAGACGAACCAAGCTGGTGTTGAAGCGGCGACGTAGTGCCTCGAACTCCTCGCGCTCGCCGTGTGTTTCAGACGAACCAAGCTGGTGTTGAAGCGAACAGAAAACTCAATGGTGGATTCAATCCAATAAGGTTTCAGACGAACCAAGCTGGTGTTGAAGCAGGCTCACACTCGGGCGTTTCACCGTGTCCTCGAGTTTCAGACGAACCAAGCTGGTGTTGAAGCCACGACACCCGACGCCGAAATTGCCATCTGGCCGCGTTTCAGACGAACCAAGCTGGTGTTGAAGCCTGGTTGAGGACCACGAAGCGGAACTTGCCCGCGAGTTTCAGACGAACCAAGCTGGTGTTGAAGCGTTCGGACCGAGACCACGGGTGGCGGTATGTCGGCTTGTTTCAGACGAACCAAACTGGTGTTGGAACCGCTCGCCACTCGACCGGAGTGCATGAAGAAGTTCGTTTCAGACGAACCAAACAGATACTGAATCGACATCGAGCCGCCAGTATCGACTTGACACCTTGCCTCGAGTTCACGGCCATTTTTCACCTACCAAAACTTTATGCTTAGTTGCCACGATTTTCCTGTGAAATATGAAATGAGAACACTCGTCAAACTACGCGCAGAGAGGGATTTTGCGTACGACAATACATACAATCACAAGTTACAGGGACGGTTGTACAACGACCTCCGTGACAACGGATACGGGGCAGTCCTCGACGAGGGTCCGAAGACGTTCAGTTATTCGAACATTTTTCCCCCTCGAGATGCCGAAGCAGGCGACTCCCGAAGTCTCATCTTCGCAGCATCGGACCAAGATCTGGTGACGTCGGTCGCCTATGGACTCTGTTCTGAGCCGGAGGTGAATATCGGGGAGATGCCCCTCCGAGCGGAAGAGGCGTTTACACTCGACCCGAAAGTTGGTGAATCCGGGTCGCTCACCACAGGGACACCAATCGTCATTCGATTCGGGACTGAGACCGCCGCAGAGTACGGGATTGAGACAGAGTACGACCGGACGTACTGGCGACCCGAACACGGCATGGACCTGTTCTTCGACTCCCTCTACGGGAACCTACAGAAGAAGTACGAACGTGTGTACGACGAATCTGCACCGAGTCCGCCATATTTCAGCGGCTACTCGTTCCAGAAAGTTGTTCCGAAGCCTGTCACCTATGCAGACGGTGACGTGACCTACGTCGGAACTGAGTGGGAATTCGACTATGAGATCCGAAGCGCTGCTCATCGCCGGATTCTGAACCTGGCGCTTGACGCCGGGCTCGGCGAACTCAACGGGTTGGGATTCGGCTTTATCAATCGGACGGAGGACATCTAATGCTCCTCCAAGCGCTCTCGGTCATCGGTGACGAGATCGCTGCCGAAGAGTTTCCGACGAAATACGTCGCTTGTAGCGACCCTGATGCACTCGCCGGTAATCAAGAGGTCCACTCCGTCGTCGTCCTTGACTTTGATGGGGACGGCGATGGATTAGAGTACCGTGGTGCTCGGACGGTTGACCCGGACACGCCACTCGAGATGGCAGTCAAGTATGGGTACGTCAATCGGTACAACCAGTACGACCACAGTCTGACACAGCGGGCGAGTAGTAGCGTCCTGACCGAACTGGAACGGATGTTCTCTTGGCCGACAGACGAGAGTCTGGGGGCGGAGCGGGACGAACCACTCCTCCAGGCCCTCGACGAGGCTTTCGAAAAGTATGAAGACGAGATTCAGTCAGATGTTGAACGGTACGACGAGGAAATTGAGTACAAAGCGCTTCTGACTATTCGAATCCAGTCAGGCGGTCAAGGTCGGTATCCCGGCGAAATCGAGGAGTTTGCGAAGGCGACGTTCGTGGCCTACTCGGATGCCCTCTCGGAAGACTCACAGAGTGCGACTGACTCTCGTGGTGAAGCCGTGTGTGCTGTCTGCGACACTCGGACTGAGACCTATGGTCTCGGTGCGAAGCTCGACCAGATGTACACGAGTAAGAAGCAATGGCCGTTCCCGTTCTACAACGCCTCGAAGGCGTGGCAATCGCGGCCGCTCTGTGGCGACTGCATTCTGAACATCGAGGTTGCAACCGACCGCTTCCTGAGTCGGCAGTCCTTCGGCGCACCCGGAATCAGATGTCGGGTTATCCCCTACGCGCTACCGACACCAGAAGGAGAGGAGGCTCTCCGTGAACTGATTCGGAACTCACGAGAAGAGTTGCTCAAGGAGGACACGGACCGGCCGCTCCAGAATGCGTGGAGCGTTCACCGTACCTTCGTTGAAGAACTCGGAATCAAAGAGCCAATTCTCAGACTCGCGTTCGTCCATTACTATCGAGATAGTGCGAAAACACACGGTGTCGGATGGATTGACGGTGTCTCAGTCAACCAACTGGATGCTATCGCGGAAAGCTACGAGCGCATCCACAGCTCGAACCCGGTCTTCGAGAACCGTTTGCTCGTCGACACCGACTCGTTCAGAGTACCGAGTGAGAAGCAGATTTTCACCGGGATGTGGCTCTTCGGTCTCCTGTGTGAGGTTTCCGATAGCGACCACGAGGGGAGCCGAATTGGAGACCAAAACCAGTGGGTCGAGTTCACGCAATCGATTCTCACGGACTCAACAATCCAGTACGACGCGCTCGTGAGTGCGCTCACACGGGAAGCGGTCGCACGGTTCAACAAACGAGTGAAAGACGACGAGACGAGTGATTACCCGTATGATGGTTTCCACGCCCTGCGGGCCTACGGCCTTCTGAGAGTCCTCGCCGAGTTAGGCGTTCTCTCGGATTCACGAACATCCTTAGCAATGATTCCAAGCAACATCACCGGTGAGTTCACGACATTCGGCGAAGGACTCGGCGAGTTCATCGCTGCTCACGAGAGTATTAGCGAGTCGCCTGGACGTCAGGCGGCGTTTGTCCTCGGTGCGGCCGCCGCGCAACTTTCGAACTGGCAGAAGCGACGTGGACTCAACCGAACGTTCATCCAGAATCGCGACGTCGAACAACTCACCACGCATCAACTGACCCGCTGGCAGCGAGACATCTGGGAGAAAGCGAAGACGTACAACGCACAGGCGGGGAACTACGGTATTCCGTGGAGCGACGCTGAAGAACTGTTCCACGATGCTGTTCTGGCAGGCCGTGAAGACGGCTGGAATGCGACGAGAGATGAGCTACAGTATCATTTCATTCTCGGCGTGAACGCTGGCCCTCGAATCGCGAGTATTGCTCGCGAAAACCGTGCCGATGCAGACGAGAGTACCACAGACGACCAACCCATCGCAGCCACGTCCTCACAGGAGGAGTAATTCATGTCCAACGAAATCGAAACCGTGTCGAACCGCTCTGAAATCGTGTATCTCTACGATGCTGTTGATGCGAATCCCAACGGCGACCCGCTGACCGAAGAGAATCGTCCCCGAGTCGACGACTACACCGAAGAAGCGATCGTGACCGACGTTCGACTCAAGCGGTACGTTCGGGATTATCTTGACCGACAAGGAGAGACGATTTTTGTGAAGAAATCCGGGAGTGGGCAGCGGGACGACAAAGGAGACCGCTACCAGACAATCCTCGAGAATGCCGGTCTGGACGAGGGATACACCGACGAAGAATTGGAGGCTGCATTCCTCGACGAGGTGACAGACATCCGGTTGTTCGGAGACAGCATGGCCTTCGACGACTCACCAGTCGACGGTTCCTACACCGGCCCGGTGCAGTTCGGTTTCGGTCGCTCGATGCATCCTGTTCACGAAACGACGCACGGAAAGACCTCGGTTCTCTCTGCTGACAGCGAAGAGGGGGGCGCTGGCGGGAATATGTTCTCTGAACACCGTCTGGCGTACGCACTAATTCGATTCCATGGAGTCATCGACGAGCATGCTGCAACAGACACCCGTCTAACGGAAGCTGATGTTGAGTCGCTCGAAGATGCACTTTGGCAGGGTCTCCGATCACAAACTAACACGTCTTCGAAGCGAGGTCACGAGCCGCGACTCCTTCTTCGAGTCGAGTACGACGAAGATGCGTACCACTCGGGAGACCTACACCGAACAATCGATCTTAATCCTCGTGTTGAGGGTCCGAAAGCGATGCGAGACATTAGCGACCTCGACCTTGTTATCGATGATCTCGTAGCCACGTTAGCCGATGATGCCGACGACATCGCGACTGTCGTCGTTCGAGCGAGCCGTCGACTCCAAATACAGTTTGACGGTGAGCACGGTGAGGCAGAGATACTCGAGAAGGCACTCGGGGAAGCCGTCGGTTCCGATTCGGTAACGATTACGTATGAGTGAGTCGTGCCTCGTCTTCGATGTGAGCGGAGACTTCGCACACTTTCGGAAGCCTGAGACGACATCACCAGCTCAGACGTTTGGCATCCCTCCTCGAACAACAGTTGCTGGAATGACCGCCGCGATTCTCGGCCTCGATCGAGATAGTTACTACGACACCTTTAGTCGGGAATCGAGTCGGATCGCTGTTCAGCTTCGTTCGCCGATTCGGCGGATCTCACTTGGGATCAACATTCTCACTACTGAAGGTAGCTCTTCGAAGACCAAGGGTGCACGTCCCGGGAGATTCGTGACGAGCCAGCGGCAGCAGAACGTCTTTGAAACGCTCTGCGATCCAGAATATCGGCTGTACGTTTCGTTAGATGACGAGAGGTTGATGGATAAACTCGAGCAATATCTCGTTGCTGGCAAGTCACACTACGCACTCTCACTGGGATTAAGTGAGCATCTCGCAACACACGACTTCCAGGGGAGATACGAGATTCAGCGGGGACAAGGGGACGCAGTAGTCGATTCGGTCATCCCCGGTGAAAGTCTGGGAATTGTCCCCGATTCTGAGAGTAGGTATGTTACTGAACGCGTACCAGGATTCATGCGCTCGACGGCTGACGGTCGTGTGTCTGACGGCTTCCAGACGGTGACGTACGAACGGAATGGACAGAGCATCGAGATACGAGACATCAATTATGCACAGGTTGGTGGTGAGACAGTTGTGTTCGGATGAACTGCTCTCACACCCTGAGACGACTCTAAAGAGACATCTCCAAGATGTTGCCGACAGTTGTGCTGAGGGTCGTGCAGAGTCAGCACAACGGCTTCGGTATATTGTTGGTGCCTGCCACGACTTCGGGAAGGCAACCCGATATTTCCAAGAGTATCTAGCGGACGATCGACCACAGAGCCAACTCACGAATCACAGCGCGATTTCTGGACTCGCGTGTTTTCACGCACTCCGTGCGGAAGGGTTCTCTCTCAGAGAGTGTGCAATGGGATGGCTCGTGATCTCTCGGCATCACTCTCCGTTGATAGATACCGGAGAAACGTTTCAACGCACGCTCTTCGCTTCTAATGCTCCTCGAGAGACGTATGTCCAACAGGCTGAGGACATCTTGACGCGGCGAACACAGGTCCAAACACTCTACGACGATCTCGGTATTGAACTCGATATCGAATCTTTCTGTACGTGGATCAAGTCCAGTCAGTATATCAAAGATGTCGCGGAATCGCTGTCGTATGCTGGTAGCGTTAGTGAGCAGCCACTTGACTCCTCGTTTCAAGTCGTAGAATTATTTTCACAACTCGTCGCCGCCGATAAGTTGAACGCGGCTGGGTATGACCTCCCCTCTCGGAAACACGTGCCAGCGGATGCAGTCGAATCGTACATTCAAGACCGGTTTGGTTCTCCGAGTGCAGAGACGATTGACCAACTCCGTGCTGATGCTCGAGAGAGTGCACGTGATCAGTTACGCGATTTTGACTCACTCCCTGGTATCCTCACACTCACGTTACCGACGGGTGGTGGTAAAACGCTCACTGCCCTCGATTTAGCACTACAGATACGTCAGCGGAAGCAACTGGCCGAAGAAAATAGGCCACGAATCGTCTATGCACTTCCGTTTACCTCGATTATCGACCAGAACTTCGAAGTATTCAGCGAAGTTCTCGAACACGCTGGTGTTGAGAGTATCCCTGAAGTCCTACTCAAGCACCACTATCGCTCTCGAGACGATTATGTCACGGGGAGCCATGACTCCGAGGCAACTGACGGTGAGTTTTGGCGCGACTTGATGCTCACAAATCGATGGGAGAGTGAAGTAACGACTACGACGTTCGTGCAGTTACTCGAAAGTCTCGTTGTTCCGTCCAATAGCCAATCAATCAAGCTGCCGAATCTCAGAGACGCGGTGATTATTCTTGACGAAGTGCAGGCGATTCCCACAAAGTACTGGGACGTTGTGCGGGCTTGTTGTGAGCAACTTGCTGCCGACTGGGGTTGCACGTTCATTGCGATGACCGCGACTCAGCCGGGAATCTTCGCTGACGCACCGTCACTCGTCCCCAACGCAGATGACTATTTCGAACAGCTTGACCGTGTTAGATTCGAGATCGACGATAGCGTCTTTGACCAGCCCCTCTCGATTGAAACATTGAGCGAGCGGGTTGTCTCTGAAGTTCGTTCTTCTCCGTCTGACGTACTCGTTGTCTGCAACACGATCGGATCTGCAAGACAAGTGTTCGACTCGATTCGTTCCCAACTACAGACCGACTCCAAGGAACTTCGATTAGAATATCTCTCCAGCGCGGTCCGTCCTCGAGATCGCCGAGATCGAATTACTGCACTCCGAAGTACTGACAGGGAACAGCGTGTCGTTGTAAGTACACAGGTTATTGAGGCGGGTGTTGACCTAGACTTCGATATCGTCATCAGAGACTTTGCACCACTAGACTCGCTTGTCCAAGCAGCAGGTCGTTGTAATCGACACGCAATCGGTGGTAGTGGTGGTCGGGTAGATTTTGTCTGTTTAGTTGACGATGATGGAACTGAACCAGCAACTGCGATCTACGATTCACCCCGTCTCGATGCGACGCGCCGTGCATTCACTAACGTTCTTAGTGGTTCTACTTCGCTGAGTGAATCGGTGGTAACTACTGAGGTTGTGTCTTCTTACTTTTCAGAATTATCAAATATAAAGAATACTGGTGGCTCAATTCCAGAACTACAACGGTGGCAGTTCGACAGTGCGAGAATAAGGCTAATCCCTGACTCTTTCTCTGTCGACGTATTTGTCGTTGGATCAGACAGCGAGGAATCAGACCACGAGTTGTACGACGATTATGCCCAAGCAGTAAGATATAATAAACGAGCGCGTGCTCGCGAGTTAAAGCCGGATTTCTACGATTGCGTCGTAAGTGTGAACCTTTACTCACCGCGTTCAGAACGATCTGAGAAAATCAAACGATTGCCACTCCCCGACGACGAACTTGGTGTCTACTTGCTTCCGGCCCATAAGGAGGAGTACAAAGCGTGGTACAGCGAAAAAACAGGGCTTCGCCTCCCCGAATCTACAGTGGAGTCGAGGCTCTTATGAGCCGAGATGTGACCGGACTGATGGTTAAGTACTACCACACGTGTCATCGAGAACTGTGGTTTTATTCGAACAAGCTCGATGTTGACCGGTCAAATACTGGTATCGTGCACGGTTCGAAGATTGATGACACGACCTACACCGACGGTCGCCGGAGAGTATTCATTGACGGTACGATCGCAATTGACGTGCTTGAAGATGGAACTGTTGTAGAAATCAAGCGATCCAGCAAACTCGAACAGCCCGGTGAGTGGCAGCTTAAATTCTATCTCTGGTATTTGAAGACCAACAAAGGCCTAGACGTCGATGGTCAACTGTCGTACCCTCGAGAACGAAAGCGTGAGTCAGTAGAACTCACTACTGAAGATGAGGAGTATATCTGCAAAATAATCCCGGAGATACAGGAGATTATTGAACGCCCGGCGCCACCAGACCCTGAGTTGAAGCCAATCTGCGACACGTGTGCCTATCACGACTTTTGTTGGGTCTAATCATGAGACAGAGCTATCACCTGTTCAAAAACGGACGGTTTGAGCGCGATCAGAATACACTCCGTGTCATCACGGAAGAGGGTAGTGGCCCACATTATCTTCCGGTAGAGAACGTTGGCTCGCTGTACTGCCATGGCCAGCTGGACTTCAATACACGCGCCTTAGACTTCCTCAGCCAACAGGGAATTGTCATGCACGTGTTCAATTGGCAAGATTACTACGCTGGAACGTATATGCCGCGTAAATCACTCGTTTCAGGCCGGTCAACAGTTGATCAAGCGCTACATTACGCACGAACAGCAGAACGGCTTCCAATTGCACGAGCAATCGTCACCGGGGCTGCTCGAGAGATGATCTCAAACGTGAGATATTACGCTCGTAAGCAGGATGGTCTCACCTCTATTGTGGATCGTATTGAGGAACGTCTGTCTGCTGTCCCTGAATCAGACGACGTTAATACGCTCCGTGGCATCGAAGGTTCAATTCGTAGTGAGTATTACAGTCTCTTTCGAGAGGTTACCCCGGACAGCCTTCCGTTCATTAAACGGGAATTCCGACCACCACCGAACGAAGTAAACTCACTCATTTCGTTCGGTAACAGCTTACTCTATAGCGCGATTCTCACCGAAATCTACTCAACACATCTGGACCCCACAATTAGCTACCTACACGAACCAGCAGAGAGAAGATACTCACTCTGTTTGGACTTGAGTGAACTTTTCAAGCCGCTTATCGTTGATCGCCTGATCTTCCGTTTACTCAATCGAAAACAGATAACTGAGGACGATTTTGATAGTGGAATGAACGGTTGTCTGTTAACTACCAGCGGTCGACGACTGTTCGTACGCGAATTTGAGGAAACTTTAGAGCGTACCGTTGAGCATCCAACGCTGAAACGCCACGTTTCGTATCAGTATCTGTTGCGCTTAGAGGCGTACAAATTACATAAACACGTGATTGGTGACAAAGAGTATGAGCCGTTCAAAAGGTGGTGGTAATGTACGTCATTGCAGTATATGATATGGAAGCAGAGCGAACTCAGCTGATGCTCTCTCTGCTTCGACGATATCTCACACACGTGCAAAATTCTGTTTGTGAAGGTGAATTGACTGATGCGCAGTATGCGGTTTTAACCGAAGAAATTGAAGAGACAGTTAAGCCGAACGAATCTGTGATTCTGTACCAACTACGAGACGACAACTGGTTGAATCGGAAAATCTATGGCTCTGACCCAATGGATGACCATCGGCTCATCTGACCATCAACCTACTTAAACGAACCCGCTACTGAGGGTCGATGGAAACTAGTCCTTGTAAACAACAGTTATGAGCCTTGAGGGTGGAATTTCGACCGGGGTTTCAGACGTACCAAGCTGGTGTTGAAGCGGTCGACCACTCCTCGACGTCAAGGCCGGCGTAGTGTTTCAGACGTACCAAGCTGGTGTTGAAGCGTCGAGGACGGCCGCAGGGTCGTCGAGGTCGGTCGCGTTTCAGACGTACCAAGCTGGTGTTGAAGCGAGCTCCTTCGGGAGCACGGAAACCTCACTCCCCGGGTTTCAGACGTACCAAGCTGGTGTTGAAGCTCTGACCACTCCGACGCCTGGAGTGAGTCGCTCGCGGTTTCAGACGTACCAAGCTGGTGTTGAAGCAGTAACTATGACAGAACCAGACGAGGGAGGGATTCGTGTTTCAGACGTACCAAGCTGGTGTTGAAGCCCAATGCGGCGGTCGGGTCATCCCCGAAGCCCACGTTTCAGACGTACCAAGCTGGTGTTGAAGCGCTCAGGCTCAACGTGGAAAAACCACCAGCGGCGGTTTCAGACGTACCAAGCTGGTGTTGAAGCTCCAAACCGACCGTTTGCACGGATTGAATCAGGAGGTTTCAGACGTACCAAGCTGGTGTTGAAGCGACCTACAAGAGTGCTCACCATCGACTATTATACCTGTTTCAGACGTACCAAGCTGGTGTTGAAGCACCCCGCGAGCATCATCGTCCCGAGCATCACCTCCTGGTTTCAGACGTACCAAGCTGGTGTTGAAGCGAGGAAGAAGATCGAGGGCCAGAAGAAGAGGAGAAAGTTTCAGACGTACCAAGCTGGTGTTGAAGCGGGATCAGTGACGGGCGGCATCCCGGAGGCGCGAGTTTCAGACGTACCAAGCTGGTGTTGAAGCGATTGCACGACCAGAGAGCAACCGTGCATTATGACGGTTTCAGACGTACCAAGCTGGTGTTGAAGCACGGTCGGAGAAACGGAGCGAGTCGGGTGCAAATCGTTTCAGACGTACCAAGCTGGTGTTGAAGCGCGAACTCGACTCGACGGACCTCGCGCTCATGGACGTTTCAGACGTACCAAGCTGGTGTTGAAGCGATAGGCCGGGTTGGGGATTTCGAGTTCCAACGGCGGTTTCAGACGTACCAAGCTGGTGTTGAAGCTCTATCCCGGCATGATTCTCGAAGTCACCGGGACGGTTTCAGACGTACCAAGCTGGTGTTGAAGCCGTGTAGAGCGACTGCGAGCCCGAGTAGACCCGCGAGTTTCAGACGTACCAAGCTGGTGTTGAAGCTGACATCACCAACATCGACTCCGAGTCGGTCAGCAGGTTTCAGACGTACCAAGCTGGTGTTGAAGCACTCTCGCGCCATCTCGCCCGCGCGGCCGTCGATTGTTTCAGACGTACCAAGCTGGTGTTGAAGCAATGCGTTAAGCGGCGATTTGGTTGGTGGGGATGCGTTTCAGACGTACCAAGCTGGTGTTGAAGCAAGACGACGTCAACATCGATCGAGCGGTGATGATCCGTTTCAGACGTACCAAGCTGGTGTTGAAGCCGTGCAGGACGGACATTGTCACTCCAATCTTCATGTTTCAGACGTACCAAGCTGGTGTTGAAGCACGATGGGAATTTTCAGCAACAGTAGCAGCTCGGTGTTTCAGACGTACCAAGCTGGTGTTGAAGCGACTTTCAGAAGTTGGAGAACGCCGGGAAGACGGAGTTTCAGACGTACCAAGCTGGTGTTGAAGCTATCATGAAACGATACTGCCCGAAATGTGGCCACCGAGTTTCAGACGTACCAAGCTGGTGTTGAAGCTTGCATCGTTATAAAGTGTCACGTCAACGCTTGTGTTTCAGACGTACCAAGCTGGTGTTGAAGCCGCTCTCAGCGTTCGCATCCGACCCGTGGGCGGTCTGTTTCAGACGTACCAAGCTGGTGTTGAAGCCTGAGTGATCCACTTCGGAAGCGGCACAGGGATTGGTTTCAGACGTACCAAGCTGGTGTTGAAGCCAGCAGCGCGAACGTGTCTGTGTCGACTGCGGGGAGGTTTCAGACGTACCAAGCTGGTGTTGAAGCCGCCAGCCGCGTCGCGCATATCTTTCTGGTCGACACCAGTTTCAGACGTACCAAGCTGGTGTTGAAGCTTTCCCCCTATATCCATGTCTTCATAGGCTTCTTGTTTCAGACGTACCAAGCTGGTGTTGAAGCACGATGATGGCCGTTTGATTCGCGTCAGAGAGATGGTTTCAGACGTACCAAGCTGGTGTTGAAGCACGTACGACTTCAAGCGCTTCATGGTCTACGTCGTCGTTTCAGACGTACCAAGCTGGTGTTGAAGCTCGCTCTGGTCCGGGTTCTAACCCCGCAGACCGCGTTTCAGACGTACCAAGCTGGTGTTGAAGCCAGTGGTCATCATTTCGGCTGGTGTCGCAGGAGCGGGTTTCAGACGTACCAAGCTGGTGTTGAAGCTCGCTGGCAGGAGTTCGACATCCCGCATCCGGATGCGGGTTTCAGACGTACCAAGCTGGTGTTGAAGCTTCGACCATCGCGACCCCTCGCTCGAACTCCTGAGCGTTTCAGACGTACCAAGCTGGTGTTGAAGCAATCAGCAACACCGCAGTCACGAGCAGGAACGCGCTGTTTCAGACGTACCAAGCTGGTGTTGAAGCCAGAGAAATAGGCAAGTATGGCAATGGCAGATTCAGTTTCAGACGTACCAAGCTGGTGTTGAAGCTCTGTCTGGGCGGTCATCCACGACCCGATTCGCCCGTTTCAGACGTACCAAGCTGGTGTTGAAGCAACCAACGAAATTCAATCGCGTCAAGGTTGACAAAGAGTTTCAGACGTACCAAGCTGGTGTTGAAGCAAGATGGTGGCTTGCAATGGAGGTGTCCGGCCATGAGTTTCAGACGTACCAAGCTGGTGTTGAAGCGAACCCGGTGCCAGAGGTCAATGCAGAGAAGGTGTTTCAGACGTACCAAGCTGGTGTTGAAGCGGATAACCGCGGTCAACAACGAGGTGTTGACCGTTGTTTCAGACGTACCAAGCTGGTGTTGAAGCGGGAGCTACGCGACGCGGAGCGACCTTCCGGACGAGTGTTTCAGACGTACCAAGCTGGTGTTGAAGCGTCTCCTCGAGTGGAGCTGCAACCTATGCGTTCGACGGTTTCAGACGTACCAAGCTGGTGTTGAAGCGAACTCGGCGATGCGCTCGCGGTCGCGCTCGACGCCCGTTTCAGACGTACCAAGCTGGTGTTGAAGCAGATTGTGCGGTTCGTCCTCGACCATGCGTGGAACCGTTTCAGACGTACCAAGCTGGTGTTGAAGCTCCGCTCGCGATAGTAGCCCTCGCCGTCCGCCGTCCGGCCGGCGCGGGTTTCAGACGTACCAAGCTGGTGTTGAAGCACGCGGATGTCATATTCTTCGCCGTCTTGGAGGCCGTTTCAGACGTACCAAGCTGGTGTTGAAGCAGATAACAACACTTGCCCTTGTGGGCATCGGCGGTGGGTTTCAGACGTACCAAGCTGGTGTTGAAGCAAGCCGCTCGAGGTCCACGTCATCGAGGAGACTCGTTTCAGACGTACCAAGCTGGTGTTGAAGCAAGCCGCTCGAGGTCCACGTCATCGAGGAGACTCGTTTCAGACGTACCAAGCTGGTGTTGAAGCACGAGTTGGGCGTCCACCCGAACACCATCGGGAACCAGTTTCAGACGTACCAAGCTGGTGTTGAAGCGCCGCACGACTTGAGGAGGCAGACCCCGAAGACGTCGTTTCAGACGTACCAAGCTGGTGTTGAAGCGGTATGTCCGGCATACTCAGCGGTGTAGTTCGCTTGTTTCAGACGTACCAAGCTGGTGTTGAAGCCGACAGCCCATGCCAGTCCGTCGTGTCGAGACGGTGGTTTCAGACGAACCCTTGTGGGATTGAAGCTGGCCGGGGTCGCGAGCGTGGCCGGCGTCACCGATGAGTTTCAGACGAACTCCTGTGAGATTACACTGTTGACGAACTAGAACTATCTCTTAGAGGACGGAGACCGGTAAAGCGTATTTTCTATGTAGTCAATGCGTCCTCAGACCCATCACCAAACGAACAGTATCCGTTGAGACGCCTATATTTCTAACCTAGTGGATATATGTTCAAGCATCTCGTAGAGCCGAGTATGCCCGACAAAGATCAGAACGACTCCCGCAATTCGATGACCCGTGGTGAGCGAATCCGCGCCGCCGCCCGGACGCTCCGAACGCCTCGGACTGCGTCGTGGGTCGCGAACGAGACAGAGACCTCCGTCAAAACGGCACAGAAGTACCTCAACCAACTCGTCGAGGACAACGTCCTCCGGAAGACCGAACAGGGGGATCAGACACTCTACTGCGTTGACCAGCTGATGGCGACCTACCGAGAGGTCGCAGCACTCCAGCGAGAACACAGCCGCGAGGAGTTGACGGATGCTCTTGATTCGATGCGGAGCAAGATTACGGACTGGAAGCAGTCATACGACGTCGAGACACCAGGAGAGCTCCGAGCAAGCATCGCAGACGCCGACGATGACGACGATGTTGAGACACGTCGCGAAGTCGCTAGTGAATGGGAACACCTTGCTGACCGTGTCTCTATCGTCCGGGCGGCGCTCAACGAGTACGACTGGGCGACCAAGCGAGATTCCATCTCCGCGTGACGAAATGGGGTTATCAGGAACTATCGACAGTTCGGTCTACGAAGGGTTGAAAGACGTCCTGCAGCGACATCCTGCGATCACGTCAGTAGCTTACGAACCGGATAGCATCGTCAAGAAGTTCATCCAAGCACAGGTCGACCCCAATCGGGTTGTGCCGACGACTGGTCCAAAGCCACCGACACTCGACGTTGAGTGGCGGTTCGTTGGGGACGACCCGGCGTTTCGGGTACATTACGCAGACCCGAATACTGGGTTCAACTGTGGGTGGCATCGCGACGACGATCACCCTGAACTCGGAGCAGTTCACTTCCAGCATTATGTTCCGGAGCTGGGAGAGACCAATCACGAGCCTGCACAGTTTGAGAAGCAGATTCCGACAGAGATACTCTGGGCTATTCTGGATCAGTTGTTTCAGGAACGACTTCCAGAGCTCACAATGGAGTAATTAGAGCTGGAAGACGAGCGAAACCTACGGCGATGACCACTGAACTATCGAGCTACAAGATCAGGTACAGACCGACTCGAGAGACGTTCAACAGCGGATTCACAATCGAGGGTGCAACCACGCTCAGGCTGAGTAATAACTCGAGGGACGACACCCAGAAACGAGATACTGCGGACTGCCTCGCGGAGCGCATCCTTGACCACGAACGAAGGTACGAGTATTCTGTCTGGGAACACGGGAACTACTTCGTCTTTGACAAAGACACCGGCGAACCGTTCGAGATCACGGTTGAGGATGAAGAGATCAATCTCCATGCAAAAGCAACGACCACGTCTACTACGTTCCGCAACTTCTGTAGTTTAGTGTTCGAAGCGTTCGACTCGGCCTATGCTCTGCAAAAGAACTCTCGAAGGCTGAGGTCGTGAGATGGCTGCTGTCTGTTAGATTGGGTACCCTGATCTGCCGTTGGACTCCCGGCCCCAGACATTTGTTCACCTATGCTCAATGGAAATATTGGGAAGCCTTTTTTACTGCAATTCTACAACTAACGGCCGTCATGAGTAGTGTGAATCGGTCTAATTTCGTTGTTGACGAGGTTACTCCACATAACATCTGGTTGAAGATGGAGGGCCAGTCAGCCATCTCTGTCGCTGTTGAGCGGACCGATAGCGCTTACTCAAACCAATTGGCCGAGTCGATTGAAGACCTGGAAGAAGGCGATAGGATCGAAGCTCAATTAGAGAGCAAAGATAAGCTGAACACTGTCTGGCGGTTTGACGACATCTCTGAGGAAAGACAACTCACTCCATAATCTTCGACAGCAACTGAGTGACAGGCCCGCTACCAGTTGTCTTCTCTACGTCGTCTGACTGTTGTTGTGGCTGATATGCCGTCAAGAAGTCTACCAGCAGGTATTCGATGAACTCTTCTTCATATTCTTCGGTCAGTTCCCAGAACAGGTAGCTCGTTACTGCAGTTCCAAGAATAAGTAACGGAGTGGGATTCCACAATTCCTCAATAACTGGTGTCCACGGAGTGACACCGACAATTCCATAGATTGGATTGAGAACGCCACTCAGGAGTTGGCCAAGCCAACTCACAGTTAGCAGAACAGTTATGAAATAAAACGCAATCCAGAGTCCTCGATGGAAGTTCCGTATCGCTTGAAAACGGAGTGCCCTTGGCGATGTCTCAAGTCGTTCGAGGTCGCTCGAAATCAGATGCAGTAAATCGCTATAGAAGTCTCCGCGGTTCTCATCAATGTCGTTCAATTGGTACCGTTCAATACAGATCTTCCAGACACGAGATGTGAGATGAATGTTGCCTAGTAGAGGTCGGTCTCTCTTGATTCGAATTAACAGCAAGGCTTCAACGTGTGCTCTGAGAAACCGAGCGACTCCACGTCGTATGGTAGACCGTATAGAGCCACTTAGGATGCCCTCATCATCTATCTCTTCTGTGAACTCTCTTTCAAGATCTGCTTCGATATCTTCGATGGTCCTCGACTGTCCTCCGATCCAGGTATAGATATCGTGTAAGCGGGGATATCGTGTCGGATAGTTATCAAAGTCCAATTCGGATGGGGAGAATTTGCCCTCGAACGACTGAATATAGATGATTGTGTTCTTGAATGATTCCCGTTTGCCGATTGCTCTCGCAGAGTAACTCTGGAGAAGATGGCCGACAGAGAATCCTACAATGAACAATAGGAGGATGCCGTTTACTGGAGCAGACAATATCTCAGAGAACCGGTCTGCAGGTAACAGTACAGAAACTCCTGCAAGAAAGATTGCACCAGGAATGAAGTTCCCGAGGAGATCGAAAACCGTGAGATCGCTAAACAGTCTGCCAATCGGCATGTTTACTGCGATTATATTCAGTCTATTAATACTGTCTGGTGGCTAGAATCACAGCCCCACATACCGCCGCCCGTTCGTCTCCCCTCGCGCTTCTACCAAATTGTAATCGGCCAACTTCTGCAGGTCACGCCGAAGCGACCGCGCCGCCCGTTCCTCTCCGGATTCCTCGATATACAGCGGCCGCAACTCACCCATCTTCAGCGGGCCGTGCTCGCGGACGAGTTCCAACAGCGTCGCTTCGTGCACCTTCAACTGACTCGTGGTCTTCTGTCGTAATTCCCCACGTGCCAACGGAACCGCCTCGTCGACGACGGCCGACGTGATCACGTCATCACCGGCCAACTTCGAGGCGCGATAGAGCGACCGAATCGACACGCGAGCATCGCCGGCGGCGTGGTCGGCGATCCGTTCGAGAATCTCCGTCGGCACGTCGTACTGCAGTCCCTCCCGAACCCGTGCATCGAGAATCTCGACCAGCTCCGAGATACGGTAGGGCTCACAGTAAATCCGCACGCCCGACCGGAACCGCGAGTGAACCCGCTCGTCCATCGAGGCGAACAGCTCTTCTTCGCGATTCGTGATCAACACGAGCGTCAGCTCCGGAATCGCATCCAGGCTGTACAGCAGGTCCGTCTCGTCCAGGCGGTCGACTTCATCGAGGATGACGACGTACGGCTTGTCGACCGACTCCCGAAGCCGAGTCAGGATCATGTCGTGGGCCGTCGACCGTCGGTGGAGGTCCCACACCGTCCCGACCTCCGAGAGAATGTCGTAGAGGACGACCCACGGCCGGTGGTCGTCCCAGCAGTTGACGTACCGAGTAACGACGTCGGCCTCGGTTTGGAGCTGCTTGAGTCCGAATCGCGCGGTCGTCGTCTTCCCCACGCCGGAGGGCCCGGTGACGATGGTGTTCGATCCCGAATTCCCGTCGAGAATGGGTGAGAGAGCCGTCGAGAGGAGATTTAACTCGTGGTTCCGGTGGACGAGATCGGCGGGCACGAAGGCGTCGACGTCGAATACTTCCTCTCGGGCGATCATTTTGCTGGAGATATCGATGTGGGGGGTACTTAATCGGTAATGAGGGCTGTCCGAATTGGCCGAATCAAGTGCTTGTACACCCACAATTTTTCCCGGAACAACACGCTCGAATCGCAATCGAATCGCGGATGCATGGGGTCGAACCGAAGCACGGTTGTTTCACGACGCAATCGAACGAACCCACAGTTCGAGTCGAGCGGCCCCACAACTGGCAGTAGCGACGAAAGCGAGGGTGTTCAGAGAGCGTCGAACCAGCGCACACAGATGCTGCGTCACACCCGAAATCGGGATGCAATCGCGTTCTGAAATCACCCGATACACCCCACTTTTGTTGGGGTGTACCGGCGATTCGGGTGTTTGAGGAGGTCGATTCGACCCGCTCAGGTGCCCGTTTGAGCGGTGTCTAGAGACTTGTTGGTAAAGCTACAAAGCCGGGAGAGGTGGCCCTATCCTACAAATCGAGGGATTTGGATTCGTATCGAGTGTGGGACCCTCGTTTTCGTCGTCAAATTTCTACACCCATGGTCGGGAATTATCGGGTACACCCTTGCGGGAACTTGGCGTCCATGTACACCCGTGAATTCCGGGGGTGTAGCGCCCCTCGGCCCGTAATAGGTGTTTGAAAAGGGTGTAGGATATTCGAGTCAAAAATAGTTCGGTAAGCAAACTACTCGCGTATTCCTCAAGGAGGTTCCTCCTCGTGTGGCTGACCTAGTTCGGATGAAAAATACAGCCTGTGTGAGTTGATGTACTTTCTAAACTGTATTCTCTCTATGAGAAACTATATATTTAGAGGCATCAAATTAATTCCTATGGTGACTCCAAGAGTCGAAGATTACCTGAAGGCGATATACTGTCTTCAGGACGGAGACGTCCCGGTCGCGTCATCCCAGATCGCGTCCGCGATAGGGGTCACACAACCAACCGTGACGACGATGTTGCAGCGAATGGACGACGATGGTCTCGTACATTACGAGAGTTATCAGGGTGCTCGTCTCACCGAGCGTGGCGAGAAGACGGCGCTCAAAGTGCTCCGCAACCATCGACTAGTCGAACTCTTCCTGACCGAGGAACTCGGATACGATTGGGCAGCGGTACACGACGAAGCAGACGTCCTCGAACACCATCTGAGCGAGAAGTTAGTCAAGCGAATCGAAGTGCTCCTTGGGTCACCTGTGGTAGATCCACATGGGGAACCGATTCCGACAGCTGACCTCGAAATTCGAGAGTGCGAGACACAGCAGTCGTTAGCGGAGTGTCAAGAGGGCACGGTTGCGGTCGTCTCTGAGGTGCGAGAAAACAGCACAGACGTCCTGTCGTATCTTGCGGACTCTGGAGTCTCGCTTGGAACGCAACTCGAGGTCGTCGAAACCGCGCCGTTCGGGATGGTTACATGCGACGTGAGTTCGACAGAAAAGCCGCTCTCGCTTCCGACTGACGTCGCTGCAGAAATATACGTATCACGGCCTGCTGAACCGGCTGAAAACGGACACAGACAGTACAACGAGGCGTAATACATGCCTTCACAAGATTATTCACAAGCAGCAAAGTTATCAGAGAGATTGGAGCAACGACTGGTTGATTCGCTCGAGTCGGATTTCAAGACCACTCGGCGGGCAGTTCTCGGCGGGCTTGGTCTCGCAGGGAGTGCCGCTCTTACTGGAATCGGACGAGCAGACAGCGACGATTCCCATGGCCCAAGAGGGGACTCACACGGGAATTTCGGCGCGACCGGAGAATATAGCGACACGGATTTCGACCCACACGAGTTTCTCTACCAGTTCAATACGGGACGTGGTGAACAAGAGAACGTCCCGCAGGACATCTACGAGGAGAACGGCCGAACCGTCCGCGAGTTCACGTTCCAGGCGGTCGACACCACAGTCACCATCGCACCCGGCATCGAATTCCCGGCATGGGCCTACAACGGCCAAGTGCCCGGTCCGACCATTCGTGCCGTTGAGGGCGATCTTATCCGCGTGAAGTTCGAAAACCTCGGACGACACGCCCACACTATCCACCCACACCTTCGGAATCTCAATCCGAAGATGGACGGGATCCCGCAGAACGGACCGGGCGTCCTCAATACGGGTGAGTCGTTCACGTATGAGTGGATCGCCCAACCCGCAGGCGTTCACTTCTATCACTGTCACTCGCTCCCGCTGAAAGAGCACATCCACCGGGGTCTGTACGGGGCGATCATCATCGATCCCGATCCGGAGCGTGTCGCCCAGCGACCTGAGGAGTACTGTGACTTCCACCGCTCGCAGATCACCGACGAACTCCGCGCAGCACTCGTCGCTGAGGCGAAGACGCGGAACCACGAATATCCCGAAAACGACGCCGTCAACGAGATGGTAATGGTGATGAACGGCTTCGACACCAACTTCGACGGCGGAAACGAGGTGTACGCAGCCAATACACGGGCGTTCGCCTATGGTGTTGGCGAGACCGACGGTCGAGGGAACTGGAAAGCTGGTGAAACCAAGCGCCCGATCCAGATCGACAAGAACCAGCGCCAGCGGGTGTATCTCATCAACGCAATCGAGTTCGACCTCATCAACTCGTTCCACACCCACTCGCAGTTCTTCGACTACTACGACCACGGAACGACGCTGCTGCCGACGAACCAGACCGTGGACACGATCATGCAGTGTCAGGCACAGCGCGGCATCATCGAACTGGATTATTCGAACCACGACCCGGGACTGTACATGTTCCACGCCCACCAGTCAGAGTTTGCTGAACTCGGCTGGATGAGCTTCTTCGAGGTGGTCTAAATGAGCAAACCAAACACCGATGGCGGAACGACTGCGAACCGATCCCAGCGGCCGCTGGGCCTTCCGAAGTGGGCTGCAGCACTACTTCCGGTCGTCCTTCTCGCACTCATTGCAGGTGGGTTCTTCGCGGCGACGCCGTTCGCGTCGCTCGACAACGGTGGTGCGCCACTCCCAGACGTGTCGGTGACGCATACGACCCTACCGAACGACGAGACCGTCGTCCTACACGTTACGAATAACGGCCCTGACGAAGTGACTATCTCACAGGTTCTTGTCGCAGAGGCCTACTGGAACTTCGATGTACAGGGTGCAGGTGGTGATAACACACTCGCTCCTCGTGAGAGTGCTGAAGTCGTTATTCCATACCACTGGAACCCGGGGTGGGACCTTGAGGTGGCTCTGTTGCTCTCGGACGGCGCAACCGTTCACCACACCATTATCGCCCCCAGCCAGTCACCGGGCCTGACGACCGACTTGTTGGTGACGATGGCCGTCATCGGCCTGTTCGTCGGCGTCATCCCCGTTGCACTCGGGATGCTGTGGTTCCCATTCCTCCAGTCGATGAGTGACCGCTGGCTCCACGCGATTCTCGCCTTTTCGGCGGGCATCCTGGCCTTCCTTGCTATCGACGCCGGGTTCGAGGCATTCGAACTCAGCGAGCAGGTACCAGGAGCGTTCGAGGGGCCCGCCCTCGTCGCGCTCGGCATTATTGGCGCGCTTCTCGCCGTTCAGGCCGTCAGCGCGTGGCGAAAGGGCCGTGCGGAAGCAGGTGATGCGCGTGCCCAGAGCGGTCTGTGGGTTGCCTACCTAGTTGCGCTCGGAATCGGCCTCCACAATCTCGCTGAGGGGCTCGCAATCGGGAGTTCGTTCGCACTCGGACGGGTCTCACTCGGTGCGTTCCTCGTCATCGGCTTCATGCTTCATAACGTGACTGAAGGACCAGCTGTCGTCGCACCCGTTGCACGCGGTGAGCGTCCGAACGTCCTCCACTTCCTCGGTCTGGGATTCATTGCAGGTGCTCCGGTCATCCTTGGTGGCTGGCTGGGTAGCCTTGCCTTTTCGCCGACACTCGGGGCGTTCTTCCTCGCTGTTGGCGTGGGTGCAATCCTCCAGGTCATCTGGGAGCTTCGAGAGATGGTCAGCCGGAATGGACGTGTCGGCTCTGCGCTGAATCTCGTGACGTTCCTCGTTGGGCTTGTCGTGATGTACGTTACTGACCTCTTCGTTGCACTCTGAACTCCCTCGACGAGCCTTCATACAAGAAATGAATCGACGGGATATTCTCAAACTCGGTGGAAGCGCTCTTGTAGCAACGGCAATCGCGGGTTGTTCGTCCAACACCAACCCCGACGGGACGGCACACGTCTCGATGAACGAAGACTTCGCGTTCGATCCAAAAACGCTCACCGTAAGCGCCGGCACAACAGTAAGATGGGTGAATGAGAGTGAGGTCGGGCACACAGTAACGGCCTACGAGGACGAGATACCAACTGAGGCACCGTATTTCGCGAGTGGTGGATTCGAGTCTGAACGGGCCGCACGAAACGACGTGAGCGGAGGGCTACTCGCGACTGACGAGACGTACGAACACACCTTCGACGTTACTGGGACGTACGCGTATGTGTGCATCCCACACGAGAGTTCAGGGATGACGGGCACGATAACGGTCAAGTAGAGCGTTGGTGGTCTCCCACTCGATCGATAGGATCTGTTGGGGGTTGAACGACTGTCGATCCCGTACTGAACTCTCAGTCTACACCGACCGCGTCGAACCCGCGCCGTCGACGCGGTAAATCTTCGCGACACACTGCTCCTCCAGCACCTCAGGAACATCCACATCGCCGCCGAACACGGCGTACTCGACGCCGGCTTCGATCTGCGGCGGCGAAATCACGACGCCGTTCCCCGACCGATACGCCGACCGCTTGTCGGCGTTCAACAGCGCTTGCAGGACTTCGATTCGCTCGGCGTCTGTTTCGGTGACTGCCATGGACGAACCTGCTGTACCAATCTAGATAACAATCTTGGTGAGATGACCCGTCTTGACGGCGCGAGACGGGCCCCAACGATTCCCGACAGGTCCGGATTTTCAGCGTCTTATCGTGTCTTCTAGCGTTTCTTGAATCGTCGGCGACGCCGAACGAGGTCGCCGGCGAACCATGACTGAGGGAGCTGACCGAACTCCGACTGGAGTTCACGGAGAAATCGTCGAGTACCGACGCTCGGAGGTCGAAGAGTGGGAGTCGCTCTTCGCGTCCGACGAAGCAACCATCGAGGCGACGGAGGACCCGCTCGATGGGTGACGTAGCAGTCACCGCGAACGGGCACACCCACGCAATGGCCGTCTCCGACCTCGAGGGAGACATCGAAGTCGACGTGGACGCGGCCACTGACCCCCGCGTCCGACTCCCGACCGACGTGTGCGTGTCCTACGTCGAAGACGACCTCGAAGCCGACGGCGGGGTGCGCGCACACACCCGGAGTCGCGTCGACGGCTACGGACTGGCCGGCAAGACCCGAGACTACGCGATGGCGGGGGCAATGCTGCTCGCGTCGGTCGCGGGGTGGCTCTGGGCGTCGGCGGGCGGCGGCATGCAGTTCGCCGCGCTCGTCACCGCGAGTGCCGCCGCCGGAGTCGGCGTCATCGCCTACCGGTCCGCCGCAGCGGGGGTGAGCCATGTCGGGGAGTAGTCGCCTGCTCTCGCTTCTGTCGGTCGCGATGGCCGTCCTCCTGTTGACCACGCCGGCCGCGGCCGCCGACGCATCCTCGGAGATCGACTTCTCGGCGGACGCGACGCCGAACCCGCAGTACGGCGTCCAACTCACGAAGGCGACGCACAACGCCTCGTGGGACTCGCCGCTTCGCTACGAGAACAACGACGGTGAGCTCGTCCTCGCGGACGCCGAGGTGAACGACTCGGTCGACAACCCGTACTCGTTCTACCCGACGCACGTCGACGCCGCGGACTTCGGCGCGTTCCCGGTCGACAAGGAGAACGTCTCCGCACTCGACGCGAGCGAGTGGACGGTCAACGAGTCCAACACGGCGGGCACGGTGACGCTCATGTCCGACTCGCCGGTGTCCGGCATCGACGGCGTGCGGTTCTCGACGACCTCGCAGACGAGCGGCGATGTGGCAGTCTTCGAGTTCTCGAACTTCTCTATCGACAGCGACATCCAGAAGAAGCATCTCGCGACCGCCGTCGACGTCGCCGAACTCGACGCCGGCGCAGTCGTCGTGCTTCGCGCGGTCGACGACGACGGCGACTACTACGCTGCCGAAATCAACGCGTCTCGCACGTCCGGTTCGAACCTCATCGCGAACGCGACCGGCTCGGGCTACGTCTTCCAAGAACAGATGGGCCAGATGGACCTCGTCACCGCGGGCGACGGCTCCGTCGGGACGCTCGAATCGGTGCAGGTCGTCGTCCGCGACGGCGACGCGGACGTGACGATGTCGATGCTGAACCTCGAGAAGCTCTCGAAGTACAAGCTCGGGACGCGCCTCGAGAATACGGACGACGACGACGAACTCGAGACGGTCGACGTGTACGAGAAGAACGCCTCGGGAACGCTCGCGGTGAACGAGCTCTCCTCGCTCGGGTCGTGGGCGAGTTCGGCGGCCATCAAGGGGCTGACCTTCGACGCGAACTTCACGGCCGAGCGACTCGACGCCGAGGACGTCGACGTCGAGTTCAAAGAGACCGGCAACAAGTATCCCGGCTACTTCGGGACCGTCACGGTTCAGTACCGGATGGCGCTGCCGGACGTGTACGACCTCGACTACCAGTTCCCGACGCTCACCGACGAGCAGTCGGTGACGCGCGACCGCGTCCTCTCGGTCGAACTCGCCGAGGGCGTCTCGGAGTCGACCGCGTTCGAGGACATCGAGTCGTGGACGGACAAGACGGCGCTGTACACGTCGCTGAACGCGTCGGTCACGCTCGACGACACCGTCCAGCCCGGACAGGACACGGTCATCAAGTACGAGTACAAGGTGACCGAGGACCAGTACGACGCGATGCAGCCGTCGGCGCTCGGCGGCGCAGGCTTCTCGTCGGACGACGGCGGTTGGTTCTCGTTCCTCTCTGGGTTCACGAACTGGATCGCCGCTGGCCTCGCGACCATCGCCGCGACTGTCGGCATCGCATCGAAGCGCTCGGGGGCCTGAAACCGATGGTGAACGCGCCTGGCGGCTCTGGGGGTGGGTCGTCGTCGAGCGGGTCGGGCGGGTCGAGCGGACCGCGCCTCGACGGCGCGCGGAGTTACATCGACTTCGCCGACCGATTCGACAACTTCGGTCAGGCGTTCATCGCGACCGTGAGCGGTATCGCCGTCTTCGCCGGGTCGGCGGTCATCGCGCTCGGCGAGTCGGTCGTCAACCTCCCCGTCACGCTGTTGGACGCCTTCGGCATCGGTGGCGAGGCGTGGGTGTTCGCGCTGACTCGCGACCCGGCGGAGTTCGTCTCGGCGTCGTTCCAATCGGCGGCCGATTCGCTCCTCACCGGGCCGTTCGCCGAACTCGGACCGTTCCTCCCGTGGATTGCGGCCATCGTCGCCATCGGCGTGGTCATGATCCTGACGTGGTATCTCGACCGCCGGGACTCGGACGTACCGGGACTCGGCGTCGACCTGCCGGTCATCGGAAACGACGAAGACGGCGACTTCACCGACGAGGAGTGATGACGGTGGGTCAGCAACGCGACCGTGGCGCGGTCGGCTCCCGACGACACCTGGGGGTGACTCATGTCGGGAACTGATGCCGCGCAGTACGTCGCGGACGACGGCTCTATCCGAGTCAAACGGCTCGTCGGAACGCTTCTCGCGGCGGCCGTGACGCTCTTCGGTTCGGTCCAGATCGAACTGCTGTCGGTACTGGTGAGCGCGCAGGTCGCGCTCATCGACTTCGTCGGGCGGTTTCTGACGGCGTTCGTCTCGAACGCGCTCGGCGAGAGTGCGGGAGTCGTGGCCGATAGTTGGCGAGCAGCAGCGGTCGCGGCGGTCGAGTTCGGCCCGTTTGCGCCGGTGCTGTTAGCCCTCGAAGCGGTCACTGTGCTCGTCATCGTCGCGACCATCTGGGACCTTCGGAGGGTCGTCTCGTGAACGCGCCGGACACCGGCGGTGAGACCTACAACAACTCCGGCGCACCTTCCGGTCCCGACCAGACGGCTGATACTGACACCGAGAGCGACGGCGGCGGCCTCAGCGTCTTGGGTACGCTCACATCGTTCTCCGACAACCCGGACCAACTCGAGTCGTTCCTGAAGGCTCCGGTGACGTTCATCGTGACGACCATCGGGACGTGGGTCGTGACGAACGTCTTTTTCCGGCCCGCTGAGTTCGCGTTCGAGACCGTCGACTGGGCGGTCGCGACGACGACCACCGTGATGGAGTCGGCTTTCGGAACGGCCGGTGAGAGTGCGTGGGAGGGGCTCACGCCGGTTCTGGAGCTACCGACGATGTTCCGCGACCTCCTCGCCGGTCCGCTGATGGACGCCGGCCTCGCCGCCCCGATTGCCGGTGGGTTCGCGTCGGCGCTGTTGGCGGCGGTCGCGACGCTCGTCGTCTATCTGGTCGTCCGGATCATCGTCGACGCGGTCCCCGGTCTCGGAGGGTTGCTCCCGTGAGCGACGACCAACAGAACCCGCTCGAACGAGGCGCAGCGGTTCTCGGAAGCGTCCTCGCCGGTGCGGCGCTCTACCTCAAGTCGTTCGTGACGCTCGACCCGGCGTTCCTGCTCTCGGGCGACTGGTACGGTATCGCGTCGCTGTTCACACGATTCATCGGTCCCCAACTGCTCCCGGCGCTGCCGTGGAACGCGCTGTTCTTCGCGGCGGCGCTCGGGATGCTCGCGGTTTCGCTGTTCAAACTTAGGAGTTCACGAAATGCAACGAAGTAACACGCAGACGACGAATCGAACGGAAACTGAACCGACGTCGACGGAGGCGAGTCGATGACTGTCCTCGAACTGCTGGCGTCGAACTGGCTGGCCGTACTCGGCGGCCTCACGGCGCTGGTGCTGGTCGGTTTCGCGTGGGCGGAGTACGAAGACGAGAAGACCGCCGCAGAAGTCGGTGCCGGCGTCGGAGCGCGTTCCAAGCGTGCCATCGGCGGTGGGGTCGGATTCCTCTCGGCGCTCACCGTGGGCGTCCTCGGCGGCCTCTACGAGGCCGGGATGTCGCTGGGTGACCTCGGTGCCGCGCTGGGCGACCTCTTCGTCAACGCGCCGGAACTCATCTCGGGCATCATCGTCGGCGTGGTCGGCACCGCCGGCCTCTCCGGTGTCGTCCCGCTATCGACGATTCAGTTCGTCGGTATCGCCATCGTCGCGCTCGGTATCGGCGGCATCGTGGGCCTCCGACGGGGGACCTTCTGAGGTGCGTCTCGAATGAGACGACTCACGAGGCTCGCGCTGCTGGCGCTGGTGCTGGTCGCGCTGTTGGTTCCGGTCGGTGCGGTCGCACAGTCCAACGAGACGGCGACTGAGGCGGACTCGGGGCTCACCCTCGAACAGTTGAACGAGCGCGGGCAGAAGCCGGCGAACGCACCCGACTCGGTCCGAGCGAGCGGAAGCTTCGGACAGTACGGCGTGAAATCGCTCCCGACGGGACTGCTGGTCATCGAGGGCGAGGACTCGCCGATGTGGTCGTTCCTGAGTCCCGGTGAGACGGTCCGCCGCAACTACGTTCGACTCGAGTCCCGTCGTGCCTTCGGCGTCGAACCCGAGAACGTGACCGTTCGCATCGCCTACTGGAAGGCGGGGACCGTCTCGAAGGAGCTGTCGGACGGGACCGTCGTCGAGGAGGAAGTCGCGAAGAACGTCACCACGCACTCCCAGAAGGTCACTGTCTCGGCGGGCTACTCGAAGCCGATTCGCATCGACCTGCTGCCGCACTACGACGACCGGGTTCGGACGACGATGTGCGTCGAAGAGCCGGGGGAGCCGAACTGTCTCGCCAACCCCGGCGCGAAGCGCTGGATGTTCTACCACGCCTCGACGAAGGCGGCGAAGCCCATCGAGACGAACTCGGAAGGGTCGCGGCTGGCGTGGTCGATCGGCCTCATCGCGTTCCCCTTTGCCGGCTTCACGTCGGTGACGCTGTTCGTCGGTCGCCGCGCGGTCGAGAAGGCCCGCGGGAATCCCGGCATCTCGCTTCTGGCGTGGGTACTGGCGCTCATCGGCATCGGCACCGCGATGGTCGTGTTCTGGCGGCAGGTCTCGTCGTCGCTCATCCGTGCGCCGTGGATGCTCGGCGTCATCGGGGGTATCTTCCTCGGCATCCTCGCGACCGAGTGGTTCGGCGACGACAGCTATCTCGCGCTCTTCGTCCGCCTCCGGGCGAAAGACGGGATGGACTCGATGGTCCGTCAGGCCGCGCCACAGGACGGCGACGACCGTCCCGACCCGCTCGCGGACGACCTCGCGACCGACGGCAGGTCGCAGGGCCGACAGACGGTCGACATGGACGCCGTTCCCGGCCGACTCATCGCCGACGTCTACCCACAGCGGATGGTCCGCGGCCCGGATGGCATCCGGTCGGCGGTGAAACGCGGACTGGCGCGGTTCTACGCCCGTGCTCGTGGCGCTCGAGCGGACATGGCGACGAACGGCCGGCCGCAAACGTCTATCGAGGTGAACGGCGGCCCCTACGAGGAGCTGTTCTTCCTCGACCCCGAGTCCCAGACCCCGGTCGAGTACGAACCCGAACGCCACGAGATTCGCTTCCCCGAACTCATCTCCCGCGACGAAGAGGGTCGCCTCGACGTGAACGCGACGGCGATTCTCGGCGGTGTGTCCGCGCTCGGCGCGTCGTGGCTCCTCGGAAGCGTCCTCCTCGATTCGCCGTCGCTCGGACTCCTCATCGGCGGGGGCGTCCTCTTCGCGACGAAGGTGATGCGCCCGGTCTCCGGCCGTTTCGGCGTTGACCTCGCACCGGTCCACTATGGCAACGCCCTCGCGGCGATGCTGAAACACGCCGACCAGATTGGGGACGTGAAGTCGTGGGAGACGCTGTTCGACCGGTTCCACGCCGAGAAGGCAGAGAACAAAGCGGAGAACAAGGCGCTGTCTGACCGCGCAGAAGCCTCGCAGATGGACACCGTCACGCGACGGTACATCGGCGGTGACTACAGGGAAACAGCCACCACAGACGGAGGGCAGGACGATGAGTGATACTCACCGTCGACATCGTCGTCCGTCCCAGTCTGAGACCGATGCAGATGGTGCGCCTCGTCGAGCGCTTGCAAAGCTGTCGGCCGACCAGCGCGACACGTTCCAACAACTTCTGGACGGGTTCGAGATGCGTTCCGACGTCCTGCGGTGGATGTCGGAGGTGACGATTCACACGCTTGGGGCGCTCGACGACGAATGGTTCGCCGAAATCGTCTCGTCGTCCGGCGCAATGTCCGCACTCCTCGACGAACCGTGGGGCACGATTCGAGAGGCTCCCGAGACGTTCTCGACGTCGACGGCCGCTGAAGTCCGTCGGTCTATCGCCGTCATGGACCTCCTTCCGGCCATTCGTCGGTCTCACCGCGAGTTCCGGTGGTCGGCAAAGGATTACCTCGACGATGACGACGACGGACCGATGCCAAACGTCCGAACGCAGGCACACCCGGCCATGCGTCCCGAGCTTGGAACACTCGAAGCCAGGATGTCGTCACTCCTCGACGAACTCCTCGCGGGGTTCGTCGACGAGGATGCGTTCGTCGAGTGGGGCCAAGAGGTCGTCCAAGCGAGCTACGCCGAGGTCGATTCGGACGTCATCGAGGCCGCGTACTTCGAACTCCCGGTCCGTCGGATGATGCTCGATGGCGGTGAGCGTGCTCGGTTTTTCCGAGAGTCGTGGGCTGCCGAGTTCGTCTTGTCCGGATTCAACGCGTCAGCTCGGCAGGTGGCTAACCGCGCAACCGAGGTGGCACAGAACGCGACGAAAGAGACCCACGTTCCGAGTGGATAACTATGTCAAAAGCACGAAACAATTCGACCCCTCCACGGGGGCACGACTGGGGCGAGAGGACGCAACAAGCCGTCTCTCACACTGCCCCGAAGCATTGGAAGACAGACGCGTACGAGATGCGCCAGAAGTTCGGCATCCCTCCGTTCGATCCAGAGGAGTTCGTCCCAGAACCGGGGCAGGTTAAGTCGGGAGTCTACCCCGACCTCGTCGTCCACGAGCGGAAGCCAGACGTGACGACGACACCGCGTGGAACGGACGCGTTCATCAAAGGCGACCGCGGGTCGGGGAAGTCAACAAAGGCCGCGTCGCTCGCGATTCGGCTGATGGAAGACTTCCCGTTCGTCGACGAGATGAACGCGAACAAAGTCATCTGGCGCGGCTCTCCTGCACGCTCCGAGTGGCTTCGTCTCAAAGAGTGGGCGACTGTCTGGCTCCCCGAGCACGCGACGGTTGAGGCGACGTGGGAAGACGAAGACGATGGTCGGTACGAGGCTGCCATCGAGGATGTCGTTCGCGATGTCCGATACTACGACGACGTCCTCGACCTCGTCGACAAGCTGGCCGAACAGAAGCCCGGGACGTTCAACGTCGTCTATCCCGACCCGTCGTTTTCAGGCTGCCGTGAACTCACAGAAGAGACCCAACGCGTCGGCGAGCCGCTCCCGTTCATCCCAACGTGGGAGGCAGACCCGTCGGAAGGGCGGCACGCGACGCCGCTCACCGACTGGTGGTTCGCGTTCATCCTCGCGCGCACAGAACACGGCACGCACATGGGATGGACGGCGCTCATCTTCGACGAAGTCGGCGACTTCGTCCCGCAGTCCGCCCGGAACTCGCCGGGCCGTCGACTGTGGGACAAAATCGATCTCCTGCGGTCACTGTGGGCCGAGTCGCGACGCGCTCGCTTCTCGCAATACTACCTCGGCCACTACGAAGAGAACGTCCACGAGAAGATTCGGCGCGAGTTCAAGTGGCGGATTCAGATGCCGGACGGGTCGCCGAACCCGCTTAAGAAGGTCCGCGGAACGTGGCCGCTCGGCTTCGACAACATCCCGATGACGACCGACCTCACGTCGGGTCTGTCGATCGGCACAGGGCTGTGCTACAACACCGCGAAGTTCTCGTACTTCGGGTGGAAGGACATTCCAGAAGCACCTGCGGACGAGAACCGATGGCTTCGAGCTCGACTCGGTGCACCCGCAGAGCTACCGGCGTCGTCGACGGACGTCGACGCTGACTCGAACGAGAAACCAGAGTTCGACGATTCGGTCTTTGCCTCGTGGCAGAACCAGATGGACCACCGTCTCTACGTTCGAGACCCGGGCTCGGGGTGGATATCAGCGAAGACGGGGGCTGTTGGCGACGAGTTGGCGTCCCCAATCGAGGGGATGGCGTTCGAAGAACCAGCCGTCGAGGACGGGGAGGTCGTGGTGAGGATGGCCGGAAGCGACGTTGGTTCTGTCGTCGTTGCTTGCATTCCAACGACTTCGCAGTCCTTTAAGTTGGGGTCGGATATTGGGGGTGAGCTGGCGTGAGGCGAAATCTCCGGGAACTGTCGGATTCCCTGACACGCCTCCCGCGCGCGTATTATAATCATGATACTGAAATACCCCCCGGGAGGGGCATTTTGGGGGCCCCCCAGCGGGTGCTGAGCATGCTGCTGGTCGCGATGATTCTGGTGTCGACGCTGGCACCGTTCGTCGGAGTCGCGACGGCCACCCCGAGTGGTCTCGTCGGTGTTCCTGACGCGAACGTTTCAGAGGATTTTCCAGTCGGTACGAATCCACCACTCCGAGCTGCAGACTTGGAAGGGTCGGTGATGGCGTCCGACCATGCCGAGTCGCTCGAAGTCATCGCGACGACGCCCGACCGCGCGTCCGAGTACGTCAACGGTACAACTGTCGGTGGTGGCGAGGTCGTGCTGGTGCTGCGCGACGACGTGCACTCGACTGGACGGACGGTCGCGATAGACGCCGGTGCGGTTCGTGACGCACTCGGATACACTCCCGAGCGAATCTATGGGACGCACGACGACGGTGCTGAATGGTCGTCGCCAGTTCGGTACGACGCCGGCCTGTTGTTGTTCGACGTTGCGCACTTCTCGTCGAACGTGGTGACGTTCTCGGGAGATATCAGCGTCAACGCGTTTGGCGCAACGAACGGGACCACAATTTCCTACTCGGTTAACTCGGTCGATGCGGTCAGCAATTTCACCGCACTGGTCGAGGGAAGTCGGTCGACTGAGACAGAGTCGGAAACATTCTCGGTCGAAGGTGGTTCGTCAGCGGCAATCTCCTTCGCGTCTGATCTCGCTGATTCGGCATCGATAACCGCGACTCCTGTTGCAAGAGTGTTCAACAAAGGCGGTTACCACCTCTCGGGAGGCGAGACGGCCACTAAAACGCTTGACGTGTCTGATGTGTCGTACCTCGAAAAAGTGAGGGTTGACGTTCAGGACACGGGTTCAGATATCGGTTCCAGTGTTGAGGTTCGCTTAGAGAAAGCTGACGGAACGGTCATTACAACAACTGGCACGACACTTAGCGCAGGATATTCTGGCTCTACACAGACCCGATATTTCGACACGGATGTGTCGGCGTATGACTCTGTGAACATCGTTTTCGACTTCAACGACTACCAAAGCGGTGAAACCGCAGACGGCGACAATATTAGAGTCGATACCGGAACGTCTACTGACGCCATGACTATCACCGCTGACGGTGATGGTGGTTCGTTCTCGGTCGGGTCAACGACAACTCAACAGAGTGGTTCGATAGAGCTCTCTCCGTCGACTTCGACGATTTCGGCGTCAGGATCCGGGAAGCTCGACGTGACAATCAACTATACGGAGGTGTCCTTGACGAGGAACCCGACGATTATCATCAACAACCATTCGACTGGATTCACCGGGACGCTGTCTGAAGGTCAGACTGCAAACCTGTTGGTAAACGAATCGTGGGTCCAGTCGGGAGAGAACAATATTGGCTTCAGAGTTGGTAACGGTTCCGTATCAGATGACGCTCCGACTCCGAGCGTGAATCTCTCACTCTCTCATACAGCACACGATCAGCAATCGGTTAGTTACGAGTCCTCGAAATGGCGAGAGTCGTACAACGTCAGCAAGACGTTCACCGGTGACCAAACCGGTGTGACCCTCTCGATTCCGTTTGCCGGAAACGTCGCGCAAATCAGGTCCATCGAGAAGCGGTACAACGGCGGAAGTTGGTCCACCGTGGCACCGGCGGATTACGACTTCGACGGAACAGCACTGGTCGTTGATATGGGCTCGGTTTCTGGTGGTGATTCAGTCTCGCTCCGTGCCAGGGGACAGAGGTTGGTGGTCTCGAACGGCTCTCTCACGGTGACAGACCCGACGCCGCTCGGTGAGCGCCTCGATTCCGAGGTCAGACTCGACTCGTGGGCAAACGACTCGTATCTCTCGTTGGGCGGGTCTCCAGACGAAACTCGACTCCACTACACGTACAACGAGTCGTTCGGCGATTCTGAATACGACGAGGTGACGGCAACTGGATATCACCGCCTTCACTTGCCGGAGGCGTCTGCGTCCTCGACGTTCCGCGTTTCGACGGTTCCGGTTCGTGTCGACGTCGCGACCGGAGAGGCTCGGTTCCGAGTCACCGAACCGTCGACGACCGAACCGAAGATTTCGGTGATGCCCGGTGAACACTTCGGCGACGGCGTTTCTTTCGAGTTCTTGGCACCGTCTGCTGGTGACACCTACCTCCTCTACTCGACGACGAAGGGGACGCAACGTGATTCGGTACTCGCTGGAGAGACCGTGTCGCTGGCGGACGACGACTCCAAAGAGATTCTCCACATCCGGAAGTCGGCGTCGACCGAGTCGGAATCCAGTGGTTCCGGATTCTTTGGGTCTGGCGGTGGTTCCGTCACGGACGTCGCGAACGACTACGTCCCCGCAATGCCGGTTCTGAACCCCGGTCTCGTCGCCGCTCTCGTCTTGGTCATCGTCGCAGGCGCAGTCGCGTACACCGAACGGCGCACATCCTCGACGCGCTCGAAGCCGGTGTACGAACGGCCACTCGTCCTGTTGGCGCTCGTCGTTGCTGGCTTCATCGGCATCTTGCTCATCTCGCCGGAGTCCATCACAGGGCCGGTGAAGTCGGCGCTCGACACCGCGCTCCCACTGGCGTCGGTGCTCGGTGTGATGCTCGCTGTGGGTGGCCTCGGCTACTGGTGGTACACGCGGCGGCAGACGAGGATTGCTGAGGCGAAAGCACCAGAGAACGTCTTCCGAATCGGCGGTGACGACAAGTGATCGACCCTATCCGAGCGACGCTGGAAACGGCGTTCGCCGCCTTCGGTATCGAGGGCGTCTCGGTGATGGGGCTGCTCGCCCTGCTGGTCGCTGTGAGCTACGTCCACAAGGCCTCGAAAGCGGGGTCGCTCGTCGCCGGCGTCGCGTCGACGGCCGCACACGACGCGAAAGTGGTCGCCCTCACGCTCGCCGGCCTGCTGGTCGTCGGCGTCGTCTCGCTCAACGTCGGCCGCGGCCGGGAGCTCGTCTCGATGGTATTCGAGCGGGCGCTATCGTTCGACTGGACATCGCTCCTCGGGGTGGTCGGATGAACTACGAAGCGCGACTCGAGGAGGTCCTCAACGCAGTCGCGATCGACGACATCTACGAGTTGGCCAATGACTATCCGGAGGAAACGCGCCTCGAACTCGATTGGCAAGCTATCGCGCGGTACGAGGCCGAACACGACGATTCGGAGCTCTCGCTGTCGGCCGTGTCGGGCATCGCGAGCGATGTCGTCGCCCGTCCGGAGACGACGCTGGAACGACTCGAAGACGTCGTCAGAGAGTTCGACGTTCCCGGGCGTGAGAAACCGATGGCGCGAGCGTCGGTCTCGGTCGTGAACCTTCCGGACGACGCGACGTTCGATGTCGGGGGCTTCTCACCAGAAGACTGGATCGGGCGACTGCTGGCGCTCGAGGGGCAGATCACGAAGCGAACCGCGGTCAATCCGATGGTCGAGGAGGCGGCGTTCGAGTGCCTCCGGTGCGGGACGATGACCTATATTCCGCAACACGGCTTCGGGTCGCTTCAAGAACCGCACCGCTGTCAGGGGTGTGAACTGCAGGGGCCGTTCCGACTGAACGAGACGCAGTCGGAGTGGACGAACTACCAGAAGATTCGCCTGCAGGAGCCGCCCGAAAACGCCCGTGGTGAGACCGAACACATCGACATCCATCTCACCGGTGGCTTGGCGGGAGACCCGCGAGTCGAAGGCGGGACGCGGACGACGTTCTTCGGCCGCTTGAACCCGGTGTACACCGGTGACGTGGTGTTCGAGAAGGACCTCGTCGGGACGGGCTACACGGTCGAACAGGGTGGCTTCGAGGACGCCGACCTCTCCGAGTACGAAGCGATAATCGACGAGGTTGCAGCAGCGCCGAACACGTTCGAACTCCTCGTCGATTCGTTCGCGCCGTCACACCAGGGCCACCGACACGTCAAGGAGGCGTTGGTGCTCCAGCAGTTCGGTGGCTGGGCGCGAACGGGGCGGGACGGCACCCACCACCGCGGCGACTCGCACATGTTCCTCCTCGGCGACCCGGGGACCGGGAAGACGTTGCTCCTCGAGGCGGCCTACGAGGTCGCACCGCGCGGCGCGCTCACCGACGGGACCGGTTCGTCGAGCGCCGGCCTCACGGCCTCGATCGTGAAAGACTCGTTCTCGTCCGAACAGTTCAGCATCGAAGCGGGGACGCTGGTTCGAGCGAACAAGGGCATCGCCGTCGTCGACGAGCTCGACAAGGGCGAGACGAGCGACCTCGACGCGCTTCACACCGCGCTCGAATCCCAGCAGGTGCACGTCTCGAAGGCGGGGAAGAACGCGATGCTCCCGGCCGAAACGTCGCTCCTCGCGGCGGGGAACCCGATGGGTGGACATTTCGACCCGTCGAAGGATATCGCCAACCAGGTCGAACTGAAGTCGCCGCTCCTCTCTCGGTTCGACCTCATCTTCACGATTCGCTCGGAGGAAGACGAAGCGAAGATTCGGGACATCTCCGAAAAGATGGTGAGCTCTCGGAATCGTGCTGGCCGGCGTGCACTTGGGGAAGACATCGACGAAGATGAGTCGGAGCCATCGGTCCGACTCGACCGCGACGAGTTCACCGCCTACGTCACCGCCGCGAAGCAGGTCCAGCCAGTCGTTCGTGACCCGGCAGTCGCCCGGGAGATGCGTGAGTGGTTCGTCGAGACGAAGACGTCGCTGCCGGAACGCTACGCGACTGCGATGGGCGAACAGGAGTACGACGGGCCACCGTTGCCGATTACGGCGCGGAAGCTCGACGCGCTGCAGCGGCTTTCGGAGGCGTCGGCTCGGATGCGACTGTCCGAGACGGTTGAAATGGTCGACATCGAGCGCGCGAAGCCGCTCATCGAACGGTCGTTAGCCGATATCGGGATTGCGCCGGCGGATAATTCGTCGTTTGAGACGGCAACGACTGACGCTGCAGAAGTTGGGATCTGAGAGTCTCTTTGGGTGGTGAGACTCTGTTGAAATCAGCAGCGACTGCTTGTTTGTCGAAGCCGTGCTGAGTAGAGGACTGTATTCAGTACGACATCACTCTTTGTTTCACACTATGAGAGTTGGACAGACCGATAGGAAAAGCTTTTCAACCTTGAATACCCCCGATTTGGGGTTCTCTTCTACAGGGAGTCATAGATGGCACTCACATCAGGGCAGGATTTACTTAAGACAGCGATCACCTAGCAATTTGCGAAGCTCGACAACACTCGTAACAGGTTATAGTGGAAATAAACTAACCACAACCAAGCAAGGAAGAAAATTGCCCAGAAAAACGGAGAGACATTGGTGCTCTTCAGAAGAAGCCAGCCGGATTCATCGCCCCACTTGGAAAATACCTTTTTCCCCCAATGAATCACTAGAATTCCCCCGAAAATCATCATTAAGACGTTCAACAGCAGGATGGTTAGTGCCCTGTTCTGGAATACCCCGATAAAGATTATTCCTGAAAGAACAGTAAACACAGCAGCATACTGTAACCTCCGGACTACTGCATTCGACAAAACTCGGGCCCGATCAATCTTCTGGTTATTTACTTCGATCCAGTCCTTCGTTTTATTTTCAAGTTCTGATCGGGTTCGAGGTCCCAGGGAAGACATACGTTGAAGCTTCCAATTAGAGTACCACATCTCTAAGACAACCACTAGCGTTAAGATCAGGAAATTGGCTGCTATCGAAAAATACGCCCCATCAAAGTTTATTACGACACCAGAATGGGTTAATGCTCTTGGGGAGCAAAAGTTCGCTATCTCGTCCGGTATTCCGATGGTAGTTGGTCTGAACCCTCCGGAAAATACGTAGCGTATAGCACCAAATGAAGCTACTAAAGAGACGATGGAGAGGACGAAGTCCAGGATTCTGTTGGAACGCTCGCGGATTTTCTCGTACTCTGCCTCCTGCTTCAGTAGTAGAAAGTGGCGATTATCGTCATTTGCATCTTTATTGATTGGGAAATCAGACCATTCTGCCATTCATTACACATTTATGTGCCTTGATTAATCAATCTGGGGTATGTATTTAGTCCCATATGATTATCCCTATGGAGGTAATAACATAGGGTAACGGATGGCGTCCTACATCACGATTGCAGATTGGAAGGCTGTCAAAGACGAGTACGTCGTCAATGTAACCATCCGCCAAACGGAGGATAACAAGTATCCTAGTGGGTGGGACTACAGTCTCCATCTCGGCAACCTCGGTGGAGACACCATCCTCCGGTACGACAACGCCCACGAACGGACGAAGGGTCATGAGCGACATACCGGGTCTGAAGTCGAGACAATTGACTTCCCCGGGATGCTGATGCTCTACGACCGATTCAAAGAAGAGGCCGAGGAGATGTCATCCGTCTCCTGGGACTGGGAAACGTGAGAAATCGCGACAGGTGACCACGACATGACGAAGCTCAAAGTGACGGTTGGTGAGGGGAACGACCTCGACGAACGCACGAGACAGCGGCTCAAGGCGGCACAGGCAGGCGAGGAACTCGAAGACGCTCAGCCGGTGCTGGACTTCGACTCGTTCGCCGAACTCAGTCGGCTGCTCAGCCCGAAGAACCTCGAACTGTTAGAGGCAATCTCTGAGGCTGAACCGGACAGCATCCGCGAAGCCGCAGAGTTGGTTGACCGTGATTACAAGCAGGTTCACCGGAACCTGACTGAACTGGCTGATATCGGCGTCATCGACTTCGAAGGCGGTGGCCCCGGACTCCCGAAGAAACCCGTGCTAGTCTACGACGGTCTCGAAATCGACCTTCCGTTCAACAACTCGAACAACAACGTCGGTGCCGCTGCGCCGTAGCCTGTGAGAATCATGGCTCGACGAGCCGATACCGGGCCCTCTCATGCCGAGGCGGAACGTCCCTGTCCCGGGAATCGATCATAGAGACGAAGTGCGTCCTCGACGAGTCGACGCCGCGTCTCGAGGTGCTCCCACTCGCGAGCGGCTTGGCGGCGTTCGTGCTGGTCTTTTTCGTCTGCTGCCTGACGTAGGCTCGCTCGCAATTCGTTGGGTGTCTCAACGTCGTACTCTGTCTTCCACGAACGAATTTGGTCGTTCATCTCTTCGAGGCTCGCGGCGAGTTGGTCGGGCGAGTGCGCCTCGTAGAGTTCGCGCATCTCGCTGAGGTACTGGCTGATCGGGTCGGGCTCGTAGGTGGTCTGTTGGCCGCGTGTATCAGCGATTAGCTTGCCATCGTCTGCGAGCCGCGAGAGATACTTACTCGCCGTTTCGTGGGCAACCTCGGCCTCAGACGCGATCCAGTTCGCAGTCTGCGGCTCACTCACGGTGAGTGCGACCGCTTCAACGCGCTCGGCCGCCGACAGGCCGTCTGTCCATCGTCGGTTCGACTCGTCGCTCATAGCCGAAACTACAGCCCCGAGTGTAGAAATATATTGAGTCGGTTCAGATTATTCTAATGCGGGCGCGTTAGTCGCTATACGTATTCCAACCGGGTCAGGAGATCAGTCGTTTAGATTAGTGCCTAAGGATCTGTTGAAATCTCCAGGGCCTGACAGATGTCGCGTGCTGAATATAGTAAAAACACGAATCTCCGATGAGTATACGTTTTGTCCGAGAAACTAGTCGGTATGGAGCGAAACAGGGCGCTTACGGTTTATCTCATTGTTCCGTGTCTTCTCTATGGTTCCGCGTTCGTCATCGTGTTAACTCAGTTTTCGGACGTAGTTGATACTAACACTCTGAGGATGTCACACACGACATTTGCAGCGGTTATAGCGATAGTTCTCCTCGTGAAAAGGGACGAACTGTCTGCCGATAACTAAGCGCGCTCTATTCAGCACGGCCTTGACAAGCTAGCAGCGACTGAGGGTTTCAGAGCCGAATCACCGCGTGCACTGGGGGATGATTTACGTGAGTCTCGAGTGAACGAGCCTCAAGTCTTCTTATACTCCTTGTGACTCATGACCGCAACCGTGTCGGGTACTGGCCGAATCGACCCGAAGCTATGCCACGGTACTCACCGTTGACGGGTGTGAAGGTGCATACATTGAGGATGCGGTATACATTCATACCTGACCCGTGGAAATTGAAAAAGGGCCTAAACGGGATTCCTCGCCGTCCGAACGCTTATCCTCTGAGACCGATTCGAGTTTAGTATGGCAAGTGCGACTCGCAACGGTGACGACGACTTTGAGGGGGTCGGGTTCATCCGCGAAGACGACGGGAGCATCACCGCCTGCGATACCGAGACCGGTCTCGCACGTGGTGGCGACACCCGAGCAGAAGCACTTTCGCAGCTTGCGGAGGTTCTCGTTCTCCACGAGGGTGGTGGTGAGCCCATCACCGACGATGACCTCGAAGAACTCGGCCTCGACCCCGACGAGTTCGAGAACCGCGAACTGCCCGACTTTATGCAGTAGATGGTACGGAGGACGTTCTCTGGCCGCGAGGTCACCAAAGCACTCAGCACGGCCTAAGTAAACTATCAGCGGCTGAGGATTTCAACAGAGCCGTGCCTAAAGAACTCGTTTAGTTCACCCTGTCACGTCCGGCGATTGTGTGCAACACTTATAGTTGCCTGACAGCTATTCTCGATTCCATGGAGGAGGACTTTTTCACAGATGGCTTTCGGAAACTCACGGGCCCGATCGAACACTGGTTGACGACATATCATACTGGTTACTGGGGTTTCAGGCCGGACAAGGAAGATGCATGGGAAGCAATCGAAGAGGGAGAGATATTCCTGTTCCATGCGTCAGCATCCAAGTTTCTCGATGTCCCCAGAAGGGAGGTGAAGGATGCTGGAAAAGCCGTAATTGGGCTCGGTCGGGTCGGCGCGAAAAGTACGAAAAGTGAGCCAGCATGGTGGGAGGAAGTCCATCAAGATGGGAACTACCCGTTCCTCATTCACTTCTCCGAGATTCACTGGTTCGGTGACACCGACTCGATCCGAGATGTCCCCGTCGCAGACAAATCGACTGACGAGATGGTGGCCGATGTACACCGCCTCGACGAGAACAAGATTACGTTCGCAGAGATGGACGAACGAGCGGGGTATCGAATCCCCGCACAGGGTTCACCAGGGAACATCAAGTATCCAGAAAAGCTGTTTCCGCTACTCGTTGAGCGACTCCGGGGTGACAGTCCAAATGCTCTGGTGAGCCCTACGTCTCAAGACGCAACTGGTGATGCATCGACGAGAGGGTCGTCATCGATCCGAAAACGCTCCCGTGACAGAAACCTCGACCCAGAGCAGTCGACACCAGAGACGGTGAGCTATTCCTCGTCGGTCGACCAAACGATGAGTGGCTGGATAGAACACGAGCACGCACTCGACGTCTTCGAGGACCATCTGCTGAATGCTGGGTTCGACTCGGGAGAGACGAAACACAGCGACATCCTCGCGAGTCGAGACGGGTACCTCGTACTCGCCGAAGCGAAGTTCATCCACGACGAAAACGAGCGAAGTCAGATTCGGACCGCTATCGGACAGCTCCACGAATACGGGTACTTCGATGTCCAAAACGACCCAGAGCGGCGTGGAATGGAGCTGATCAAGTGTCTGGTATTCACCAAACGGCCCTCTGAATCCTATCTTCCCTTCCTCAAATCGCTCTCAGAGGATGGAATTCACACGTTCTGGATTGACGAGTACGAGGTCCTTGGTCTACAGAACTCGTTGGAAAAGCTCTCACAGATCACGAGCTAACGTGACTGCCATCTTCGCGTAAATCGCACGTTGAGCGTTCCAAGATATCGAAGACGTGGGCTGTCGGTGGATCATATTCCAACCTCGTTCACGGTGAGAAACAGTTGGATCGAACAGACGCCGAACGAGTTCTTGACTTGCTTTTGTGTGGGCTCGGAAGGACTGAGAATAGTGTATCTGCCTCTCCAGAGACTAATGCCGAGTTCTCATTTTGAATACGATGCAGTCTGTGGCGAGTTAACCAAATCATACTTAATCTGATTTGGATAGTGAACGCAGATACTGTCTAAGAGGCCATTCGCCGGAAATCATAACACAGCGATAACCATTAGATACTGTGTGAGCGTCAACTGGGAAGCAGAAAAACAGATGGCTCAAGATGTGGCGGAGAATCATGAGCTGTATGCTGCCCTCGCGGACGAGCCGGAAGACGAAGAAGAGTAGATCAACTCCGAGTTCGATTTGCCGAGGAAATCGCTGAGCAAGCGGGAGTTTCTGAACTGACCGACCGGGAAAGATTCTCACAGACAAGCTTCGCGTCGTTACTTGCTGGACACAAACCGTAGCTGTTGATGTAATGCTGGCGCTGAAAATAGACGGTAAATCAGTCCTGAAGGTGAGCGTTCGACCGACCAACCGCTCGGCAGTAGTTACCGTTCGATCTTCGACTAGTTCCGAGAATAGCCTACACCTGTGCGTGCATGCGACGGTTTACGTTCAGAAGTATTCAGAAAAGAGAACTATCTGGAAGGTATATCATGGGTAACTATTTCTAATTAGCCCAAACAACATTCTCGACACGAGAGTGATGAGTGTGCCTGAGTTTGAATCTGGAAGCCTGGCGATTGGATTGATCTTTCCGTACAACAACCCGGTGTCATCAGATCGGTTGGAGCGTTGGTTAAAAGAAAGCGGCTATAATATGATCGAACCAGAAGCACAGCAAGCCCTCAATATTGGTCCCGAAGGAATGAGTATAGAAGGTGAAGAGGGGATTGCACAAAAACAGGGACATAACATTTTGTTCCAACCAAGCGCTAACCTAAACGGGTTTTCAAACTCTTCGTTCATAACGGTAAAGAACCCGAACAACGTTGACTTCGAGTCCGTCCTCAGCGGGTTTGAGGACTTATATTCGTGGATCGAAGACGAGGTTAATATCGCTGAAGATGTTGCAACGATAGAACTAACTATCCAAGGGCTTGTTCGGACGGGCAAAAACTATGACCTGTCCAAATATTTCTCAACTGAGACACTTGATCTGCTAGAAGAGGTAGGTGGCAGCAAGGCAAAAGGGCTAAGCACCAAATTTGAGTCAAAGGCAAATCCAAGTTCATCAGATTGGTATCAAATTGTGATTGATACCTCCGCTGTTGGTAACCCAAACCTCTGGGGACTTCAGCATGTACTACGGTATGACAGTACCAACCAAATTGATTCAGAGTCAATATTAAGTAATATTGATGAGTTTGTGAAACACGCACAGGATACTAGCAATGAGTGATTCCGATACAACCGACCCATCAAGGGGAATCCAAACAAAAGGGACGCCAGGAACAGCATCTCTCCGAACGACAGGTGCGAATAGAATGACTACATCGGGGTCGTCTATAGATAGGAGTTCGTGGGCGACCCAGAATTTCGCATCAAGTTCTACGTCTGAGTTGACAGGGACCTCAGGAAGCATTAATAAGAAAATAACTGATCTTGAAGGTGAAATAGCCCAATTAAATCAGTTACTGATGGAAATTCGGAATGCTCAAGCTAAATTAGGCTACACAAATGCCTCAGATCTCCTCGTCCAGATAGATTCTTTATCAACTGAAGTTGACTCAATAAATAACGAGTTAGACGAAATTACTGGGGACAAATCCAACGTTGCTGGAAGTGAAGCAACTAAGACACCCCAACATCAAAAAGAGGCTAGCGCCGGCACTACTATGGAAGACACATATATAAAGATCTCACAGGTTGTCTTTCTACTGTTAGCCGTCGTTGCAACCGCAGTATCAATTTGGTTAGCGAGTTCTACAGTTGGGCTCGTAGCGACGTTCACAGTCCCAATCTTACTGCTGTTGTCGTTTGGCGGTGTGATGGTTGAACGCACAATGATTCAGAGTAGCGTTTAGATGCCTGTTTCAGTTCTCCGCCCTGGTGAGCTTGTAGAAGTAATCTCGTATGATGTATTCATCACAGGGATCGGCCTTAGCATCACCGCTGGCATCACTCGGTTGACCTCTACGTCATCGGACATCTGGGTCGCGCTACTGGTTGCGTCTACTATACTTGGAGGAGGTTCCCTGTTTTTATGGAGACTTAGTTCAAGTATCGAAAAGCGAGTCTCCCATCTTCTTGATGAGCAACCAGAGTGAGAATCACCCTCTCCTAATTTCTATTAAGTAGCTCACGATGACTTGAGCCACCCAACGACGTGGCTTCGACCATATAGATGACCACAATAACGACTCCCGCGTTGACCACCGTCGCACAAAACTTTGTCGTGTGGATAAGCCGCGCCGAGTAGGCGCGGCGACCCTCATTGCAAGTGTTTCATCTGAAGCCACCGAAGGTGGCTGAAGTAATCTTGGTGTGTGGCTCTTTAGCCACACAGCTAACGCAGAATCAGGGGGGACCCCCCTGATTCGAAGTGTCTGCGGTCGCGGTCGCTGCGGGCTCGAGACAGCACCAGAATTTTTCGAACAACAACCTCCTGAAAATACTGCAAAATACTCCGCATTCTCACCGGAAAAACAGCGTCGCCACTCGGAAGACGGCGCGTCAGCCGACGAGCTGACGCAACTTACCCAGACTGTAGGTGACTCTTCCGGTGGAATCGTACGCGTCGGCGACGACCGCGAAGCGACCAGAGAACTGCTTCATCTCGTTGCCCGTGACCTCTGCCCACTTCGCAGCGCCGGTTCGGAGAATACGCTTGACCTCCCTACGCGTCGCCTGCGGTGCAAGCTCGAGCAGTTCACGACCATCCTCACGGCCGTCCTGCCGGTCGCGGACGTAGTTACGAAGCCAGCGCTCCCACGGACCGTTCCCATCGCCGTACGTATCGGCGCGGATGATGTCGTCCGTCGCCTCTTCGAGGGTTGCCGAGACCGAGCGCCGAGCAGACTCGATGTGTTCGACGATTCCCTCGGCGATGTGCTTCGAGGCGAGTTCGACGTGACCGTACTCGTGGATGACCAGATCACCGAGGCGCTTCAGCGCGCGATACACCGTATCGATGTGGACGCCAATTCGCTCGGCGAGGTCGGCCGGTGAAATCTGGCCACCGTCGGTCACCAACTCGTCGGCAATCGACACGTCAGTCTCGTAGAGGTTGTTCGCGGCGGCGAACAGCCGGACTTCGTCGTCCTGCTGTTGAGCGATACGCGGCAGCGGGTTGTCGATGACCTTGACCATGCGCGCCTCGCCGTCGACGCTGAAGTAGTCGTCCGCGACGTACTGCTGGTGGTCCGGCGTCACCGGCAAGTCCGACCAGTTCAGGACGTTCAGCAGCCCCTCTTCGAGTTCCTTGTGAAGCTGGTCAACATCAGAGAACCGGAGGGTGTCGTCGTACAGCGAGTTCTGGTAGGAGACACCGATCTTCGGGTTCTCGAGTTCGGTCCCAGCGACTGCCTCGGGGTTCCGCATGTGGTAGTGTTTGAATTCCTTCGGAAGTCGGTGACCACCGACGACCTCGGACGCACGCATCGCGCAGATCGTCGCCGTGTGGTAGTAGCCGGCGCATTCGCGGTCGTCGCGAACGCTCTTCGAGTAGCCGCGTCGCTCGCGACCCAGAATCATCGAAATCCGGTGAAGCGTCCCGTCGAGCGCGAACACCTTGCCGGTCTCACCCTTCTTACCGCGCACGTACAGCTCGGCGTCGGTGATGTTCGACGATTGGTGTACTTCGTCGGGGTCGAGCGCCCGGTAATCGATACCCGTGAACGAGTTCCAGCCGAACTCATCTTGGCGCTCGCGAAGCTTGCGGAGCGCCTCGAACAGGACAGTCGGGTACTGGTCGAACTCGAAGTAGCTCCCGCGCGTCTCGACGTCGACGCCGAGGATGTTGTACGGGTTCGGGATGTTCGTCCCGCTCTTCGAGGTGATGCCGGGCCAGCGCGGTCGGACGCGGAAGTACGCGCGCTTCCGGTTCTCGTCTTTCGCGTCGTTGAACGACTGGTAGGCCGCGGGATAGACCCGGATGAGGAACTCGGGGACATCCTCCAGTCGCCAGTCCCATCGACCGAGGTCGGTTCCCTCGTCGGGCGTCGCGAGGCCGGGGTTGTCGGCGTAGCCGAACTCGACGTTCCACTCCTCGCCACCGAACTCGATTCCGGCGCGGAGGTTCCCGTACTCCTCGAAGTCGTGCATCTTGTACAGCGAGACGAGTCCGAAGTAGGTCGACAGCGCGTCGTCCCACTTCAGGTACGCCGAGAACTCGTGGGGCTGCGGGAGGAGGTACTTCCGGAGGCCAGAGACAGCGGTCTTCGAGTCCTGTCCGCGCATCGTCCGCGCCCGGACGCCGCGCTTCTGTCGGCGCTCGTGCGCCTCCGCTTCCGAGCAGGCGTAGAAATGGTCCTCGCGAACGTCCTTCCGGATGTGGGTGCCGCCACAGAAGCGACACTCGCCGGTCGGCTCCAAGTCGCAGTTCCATTCGTGTTCGAGCGCGGCCTCTTCGGTCTCGAAGCTCGTCTGGCAGTACCGACAGACGGCGACGAACTCCGGCATCTCGAACTCGACGTCGACCGGCTCGTCATCGACGGTCGAACCGGGCTCGTAGCCGTTGTCAACAGCGGACTCGACGGTGTCCTCGTCGTTCGACGTGACGAGGTCTGCATCGTCGAGGACGGAGAACTCCGCGATGACCTCGCCGCCGTCCTCGGTCATCAGCGGTCCACCTCGACGAGGTCGTATCCACAGCGCTCACAGCGAAATCGAACCTTACTCTCGTGACCGCACGCGGGACAGTCGACGGTCACGCGAGACCACCCCCGAACCGGAGACCTTCGTCTCCGGGGTTGAGTTGTGGGATGGTGAAGGAATCAGTAGAAGCCGGTGGAGGGATTTGAACCCTCGGCCTATTCCTTACGAAGGAATCGCTCTGCCAGCTGAGCTACACCGGCGCGGTGGGCTTTCGAACGCATTCTTCCGTACCCCGGTTACGTAATTAAGACTTGCGAATCAACCCGGTGTCTGCCGTTCGGCACCAGCCCGCTCACGTCCGCTTCGTCAGGCGAACGTCGAGACAGACGTTGTACTCGTGGGGGGCGTACGACCGGACGACGTGCTCGTTTACGACCTCGACCTCGTACGTCGACTCGGCGGCGGCGCGGACGGCGGCCAGTCCCGGTCCGAACGGGTCGTCCTCGTGTTGGATGTCGTAGAGGTGAATCACGCACTCGTCGCTCGCGAGGCGGACCGCCGTGTCGAGGAAGTCGCTGGCGCTGTGCGGGAGGTTCATGATGAGTCGGTCGGCCCAGCCCTCGTAGTCGGCGGCGACCTCGCGCACGTCGCCGTGAATCGCGGTGAGTCGGTCGACCACGTCGTTTCGCTCGGCGTTCTCGCGGAGGTATTCGACAGCCGCCTCGTTGAGGTCGCAGGCGACGACTTCCGCACCCGCGGCGGCGGCGGGGACCGCGAAGGGGCCGACGCCGGCGAACATGTCGAACACGTGCTCGCCCTCGCGGATCGCCTCGACGACCCGGTGGCGCTCGGTCGCCAGTCGAGGCGAGAAGTAGACGGTGTCGATGTCGAGCCGGAACTCGTGGCCGTACTCGCGGTGGACCGTCTCGGTCGAGTCGCCGACGAGCACGTCCCAGTCGCGGACGCGGAGCTCGCCTTTGACCTTCGAGGCGCGGTTGACGACGGTCTCGGCCTTGAGGTCCGAGGCGACGATGGCGTCGGCGATGTCGCGGGCGCGGTCGGGGTCGTCCTCGTCGAGGATGACGATGTCGCCGAGTCGCTCGTACGAGGGTTCGAAGCCGAGCAGGTCGGCGGGCGTGGTCTGCGTCTCGCGGGCGGGTGGCTCGTAGTCGACGACCGTCAGGTCGTCGGGAACGGCGTCGGCGTCGACGACGGGAATGTAGAGGGTCCCCTCGGCGACGGTAATCTCGTGGTCGTGGTCGAGCAGGCCGGCGTCGGCGAGGCGCCGGCGCGCCGCCTCGCCGGACTCGCGGGGCACGCGGACGCAGGGGACGTTCATACCCCCACCACTACACGGCTCCGAGTAAGGGTGACGCTTCGCCGCGGACGTATATACGACCCTGATGTATCAGGGACCAAGTATAGATGACTGGCGAGGAAACGATGATTCGCCCACACTCTCGACGACAGTCGTCGTTCGAGTGGGGTGCCTCTGACACAGTTGGGCCTTGCCCGGGCCCACTTTCGGTACCAAGTCCCGGGGCGAGTGATTCGGGTGTACGCCGCCGGAATCGCGTCCGTCGATGGCGACGTTTCTCGCGGAACGCATCGTTCGAAAATTGACCGTCTCGACCGGGTGGCGTTGTTTTCGTAGCCACGAGTCGGCGACTCGTCCCCGTTTACACCTCGACGTGCTCGCGATCGATACCGAGGAACGACTCGGCGGTCTCGACCCAGTCGGCGAGCGTTCGAGTCCCATCGTCTCGCTCGTGCGGATAGACGGCCTCGATTTCGTCGTCGCGGAAGACGATGCCCAGCGTCGGCGGAAGGACGACCGCGTCGTGTTCGGGACCCATCCGGCCCGACCCGACCGTCGCCCGCTCGTCGAGCGTCGGGAGCGCGACCCCTTCCGTTCGCGCCCACAACCGACACTCGGCGAGTCGCTCGCGGACGACCGCGTCTCGTTTCGTCGGCGCGGTATCGGACTCGACATCCACCTCGCGGCCCCACGTCCGGACGCACACGTCGTCGACGAGCCCCTCGTCCGCGAGCCGTTCGAGTCGGACCACCAGCGTCTGGTGTTCCTCGCCGAGGCCGTCCCGAATCGGACGAATCCACAGTTCTACCCTCCGTTGTTGGTCGGTCTGCATGCTCCTCACCACCCAGATTACGGTACGCTCGCTCCGGACATAAGGCGGGCTCTTCCTTCCCGGTGGCCGGGAATCGAGACGGTGGTGGCGGGGCTGCGGTCGGCTGTGAGGTGACCGGAGGCCGAACCCCGGGCGACCGGGTTCGGGTTTATTCGCTCGGCGCGCGTCTGTGACGACATGTTCGACCACATCCTCGTCCCCACCGACGGCAGCGACCACGCGGTCCGCGCCGCCGACTACGCGGTCGACCTCGCGGCGACCTACGGGGCCGCGCTCCACGTCCTCTACGTCGTCGACGTTCGGACCGGCCACGCGGACGCGCCCGTCGACGACGGCGATTCCCGGACGCGCGGGGAGGCGGCCGTCGGCGTCGTCGCCGACTTGGCGGCCGACCGCGACGTGCCCGTCGAGACGGAGATTCGGGTCGGCCTGCCGCACGAGACAATCGTCGACTACGGTGAGGAACGCGGCATCGACCTCGTGGTGATGGGCACCCACGGGACGAGCGGGCTGGAGCGATACCTGCTCGGAAGCGTCGCGGAGCGGGTCGTCAGGCTCTCGGACGTCCCGGTGCTGTGCGTGCCGCCGGCTGACGACGACGAGTGAGGTGCGTCGCTCGGGACTGGCAGACGAGCCGTGAGGCATGAGTGGCGACCCTCAGCGGACGACCATCACGCTCATCGGCGCACGGCCGGAGACCAACTCGGCGACGCTGCCGAACAGCAGGTCCGTCTCGCCGGCGCGGCCGTGGCCGCCGAGGTAGACGGCGTCGACGCCCTCCCGGCGCGCGAAGTCGACGATAGTCCGCGCGGGGTCGCCGCGGAGGGTCTCGGTCCGGAGTTCCACGCCGCTCCCGTCGGCCAGCGCCGCGAGTTCGTCGAAGATGTCGGCCGCGAGTTCGTCGGCGCGTTCGTACCACTCCTCGGAGCCGTGGAGCGGTTCCGTGCTGATATCCACGTCGAGCGGCGCGCTGTAGCCGGGGTCCGACGGGTCGATGACGTGCAGGGCGACGACCGTCGAATCGGCGTGCGCGAGGGCCTGTTCGAACGCTCGCTTCGACAGCGGCGAGCCGTCGACGGCGACGAGAATCGTATTCATCACGATTATTCCTACGTCACCTCGACACAAAAACGCTCCCGCGCCGGGTTTTTCTCCGCGGCGTGCGAGGTGCAACCCGTGCTATCCGTCCCCGAACTGTTCGAGTCGCCGCGCGACCGGTGGCGGACGCTCGCGCTCGCCGCCGTCGTCGTCGCCGTCGTCGCGTTCGCCGGCACGACGCTCGTCGGCCGCTTTCCGTTTCTCGCCAACCCGACCGCGCTGCGGACGTGGCTCCTCGGGTTCGGCGCGCTCGCCCCCCTCGCGTTCGTCGGCGTGCAGATCGCGCAGGTCCTCGTGGCGCCCATTCCCGGACAGGCACTCGGGTTCGCCAGCGGCTACCTGTTCGGGGCGCTCTGGGGGACGGTCTACAGCATGGTCGGCATCGTCCTCGGCACGGCGCTCGCCGTCGGAATCGCGCGGTCTCTCGGTCGCCCGTACGTCGAACGCGTCGTCACCGCCGACGCGCTCTCGGTGTTCGACGACGCGATGGAGACCCACGGGCTGGCCGTCCTCTTTCTCGTCTTCCTCGTTCCCGGCCTCCCCGACGACGCCATCTGCTTCGCCGCCGGCCTCACCGACATCCCGGTCCGCAGGGTCGTCCTCGTCGCGGCGGTGGGTCGGCTCCCCGGCTTCCTGCTCGTGAACCTCGCTGGCGCGGCCGCCGCCGACGGCAACGCCGAACTCACCGCGGTCTTCGTCGGCGCGCTGCTCGGTGCATCGGTTCTCGGCTACCTCTACCGCGACCGGCTCATGGGCGCGCTCGGGTCGCTCACGGGGCAAACAGCCGGTCGTTGAGCCACACCAGCCACAGGTTCGCGGCGAGGAACGGAACGAACGCCCCCGCGACCCAGCCCCACTCGGTGAGCCCGAGCGGGACGACGCCGAAGAGGTCCGCGACCGGCGTGTAGAGCAACACGAGGTGGAGCGCGAGCGACAGCCCGACCGCGCCGAGGAGCCACGGGTTCGAGAGCGGCGACAGCCGGTAGCGGAGCCGCACCGACTGCGTGCGGACCAACTCGGCGGTGACGAGGAACGTAAACAGCACCGTCTGGGCGACGACGAGGTCGTCGGACCGAGAGAGCGCGTAGAAGAACACGCCCAGTCCGGCCGCGGTGAGCGCGACGCCGATGCCGAGAATCGAAGCGACGGTCCGGCGGTCGAGGACGCCCTCGTCGCGTGGGCGCGGCGGCCTGCGCATCACGTCGTCCGACTTGGGGTCCGCGCCGAGCGCGAGCGCGGGGAAGCCGTCGGTGACGAGGTTGAGCCACAGGAGCGCGACGGGCGTGATGACGAGCGCCGACTCGGCCGCGAACACCTCGGGGAACAGCGCCGCTCCGAGGAGCGTCCCGAGGAAGACGACGAACACCTCGCCGGCGTTCGCCGACAGCAGGTAGTTGACGAACTTGCGGATGTTGTCGAAGATGCCGCGGCCCTCCGCGATGGCGTCGCGGATAGTGACGAAGTTGTCGTCGCGGAGCACCACGTCCGACGCGCCCTGTGCGACCTGCGTCCCGCGGTCGCCCATGGCGATACCCACGTCGGCGTTGCCGAGCGCCGGCGCGTCGTTGACGCCGTCACCGGTCATCGCGACCGTGTAGCCCGCGTCCTGGAGCGCCCGGAGGATGCGGACCTTGTGCTCGGGGGAGACGCGGGCGAACACGTTCGTCTCCTCGACGACCCGACCGAGTTCCGCGTCGTCCATGGCGGCCACCTCGGTTCCGGTGACGACCGAGTCGGCGTCGATGCCGACCTCGCGGGCAATGGCGCGGGCCGTCCGCGGGGTGTCGCCGGTCGCCATCGTCACCCGAACCCCGGCGTCGAGGCAGTCGGCGACCGCCTCGGCGACGCCCGCTCGCGCCGGGTCGGTCATGCCCTGCAACCCGAGGAAGACGAGCCCCGATTCGAGCGTCTCGTCGTCGGCGTCGAGGTCTGCCGCGGGCGCGTAGGCGAACCCGAGCACGCGGAGGGCGTCGTCGGCGAAGGCGGCCACGGTCGCGTCGACGCGCTCGCGGCGCTCGTCGTCGAACGACTCGAGTTCCCCGTCGACGAGGACGCGGTCGCACCGCGCGACGATTTCCTCGGGCGCGCCCTTCACGAGCGCGACGGGGCCGTCGCCGGGCGCGTCGAACGCGTCGACGACGACCGACATGCGCTTTCGCTCGGAAGTGAAGGGAACTTCGCGAAGTCGGTCGTCGGGGTCGCGCGAACCGTCGAGGCCCGCGTCGGCGGCGGCGTTCACGAGCGCGACCTCGGTGGGGTCGCCCCGGTGGGCTCCGTCGTCGAGTTCCTTGGTGTCGTTACAGCGAGCACCGCAGGACAGGAGTGCCGCGAGCGCAGGGTCCGGACCGGGGTTCGGACCCGTGGCAGTCGCGGATGCTGAGTCGGCCGCAGCCGCCGCGTCGGTCGCGGTCGGCGCGCCGCCGTCTCCGGAGGCCGTCCCGGCCGACTCCGAATCGCCGCCTAGTTCGACCGTCCGGTCGCCGGGAAGCCACGCGCGGGTGACGGTCATGCGGTTTTCGGTCAGCGTGCCGGTCTTGTCGGTGACGATGTAGTCGACCGCGCCGAGGCTCTCGACGACCGCGAGGTTGCGGACGAGCGCGTTGCGCTCCATGAGCGTCCGCGACCCGAGCGCGAGGGTGAGCGTGACGACCGCCGGCAGCCCCTCGGGGACGGCCGCGACGGCGAGCGTGACGGCGACGAGGAGGACGACCACCGGGTCGGTCGCGGTGAGGAACAACTGGACCGCCGCGATGAGCAGGATGAGCGCGACGATGCCGACGCCGATGCGGCGGCCGAGGCGGTCGACCTCGATTTCGAACGGTGTCTCCCGCTGGCGGGCCTGCCCCAGTTGGTCGGCGATGGCGCCCAGTTCGGTGTCCATCGCGGTGGCGACGACGACGGCCTCGGCGCGGCCTCTGACCACGGTGGTCCCGGCGTGGAGGACGCTCCCCCGGTCGGCAAGCGCCGTGTCGGCCGACACCGGTTCGGCCGCCTTGTCAACTGGGACGCTCTCGCCGGTCAGCGTCGATTCGTCGGCCCGGCAGTCGGCCGCCGTGAGAATACGGGCGTCTGCGGGGACGGCGTCGCCCGCTTCGAGGACGACCACGTCGCCCGGGACGACCTCGGTCGAGGGGACCGCTCGAATCGAGCCGTTGCGTCGGACCGTCGCGTCCGGCGTCGCCATCTCCCGGAGCGCCGCGAGCGCCTGCTCGGCCCGATAGTCCTGCACGAAGCCGAACAGCCCGTTTCCGAGCAGGATGAGCAGGATGAGCGCGGCGTCGGTGTAGCCCGGGTCGCGGCCGGGCAGGAGGCCGACGGCGAGCGAAAGCCCGGCCGCGACGAAAAGCAGGAGGATGAGCGGCCCGGTGAACTGCGAGACGAGGAGCGAAAGCGGCGAGACGCCCTCCTCGTCGGCGAGTTCGTTCGGCCCCTCCTCGGTGAGTCGGCGGGCCGCGTCGTCGGCATCGAGACCCTCGCGGCTCGACCCGAGTCGCTCCAGCGCCGCCTCGCGTTCGAGCGCGTGCCACGGGACGTCCTCGCGTCCGCTCGCGTCCTCTGACTCCCGATGCGCGGTTGCCTGCTCGTGCACGCTTCGACCGAACGACACGAGCGGACGTATGTCCACCGGCGATTTTCACGCCGCCGCAGTCGGCGGTACGATGAATATCGTCCGGGTCACACGTTCGACTATGTGTGTGGTGTGTCAGCGTGTCTAATCGGGCGGCGGAACCGAACGAGAGCGTCTGTCCGTACTGCGGCGTCGGCTGCGGCATCCGCTACGACGCCGACCGCGAGAGCGCCGTCGGGTGGAATGGGCCGGTCAACACGCGGGGCGAACTCTGTCCCAAAGGGGCCGCGGCGTGGGACGTGGTCGAACACGACGAGCGCCTGACTACCCCGCTGGTGCGAGTGAACGGCCGGCTCGTCGAGGCGACGTGGGACGAGGCGTTCGACCGCATCGAACGCGAGTTCTCCCGGGTCGTCGCCGACCACGGCCCCGACTCGGTGTTCTTCTTCTCGTCGTCGAACTGCACGAACGAGGAGAACTACCTGCTCCAGAAGACGGCGCGGGCGCTCGGGACGAACAACGTCGACAACTGCGCGCGGCTCTGTCACGCCTCGACGGTGGCGGCGATGGGCGACCGCTTCGGCGCGGGGGCGATGACCAACTCGCTTTCGGACCTCGGGGAGGCCGACGTGTTCCTCGTGACCGGCGCGAACCCCGCCGAACAGCATCCGGTCATCTTCCGGTCGTATCTGCTCCCGGCGCTCAAGTCGGGGACGACGATGATTCACGTCGACCCCCGCGAGAACCAGACGACGAAGGCGGCGGACATCCACCTCCCGGTGAAGCCGGGATTCGATATCCCGCTTCTCAACGCGATGGCCGCTGTCGTCGTCGAGCAGAGGTTAGTCGACGAGGCGTTCGTCGCCGAGCGGACCACGGGGTTCGAGGCGCTCCGCGAGCACCTCTCGGGGCTCGATATCGACGCGGAAGCCGAGCGCGCCGGCGTCGACCCCGCCGACCTCAGAGCCGCCGCAAGAGCCTACGGCGAGGCCGGCCGCGCGGCCATCTTCACCGGGATGGGGATGAGCCAACACCACTACGGCACCGACAACGTGCAGGCGCTCATCAACCTCCCGCTCCTGACCGGCAACATCGGGAAGGCGGGCACCGGCGTCAACCCGCTCCGCGGGCAGAACAACGTGCAGGGCGCGGGCGACGTAGGCGCGCTTCCGAACGTCCTGCCGGGGTATCGACCCGTCGCCGACGACGACGCCCGCGCCGCCGTCGCCGACGTGTGGGGGTTCGAACCGCCCGCCCTGCCGGGACTCACGGAGGTCGAAGCGACCCACCGCTTCGGCGACGAGGTGCGAGCGGCCTACGTCTTCGGCGAGAACCCCGCCGTGACCGAGCCGAACGCGAACCGCGTCCGCGAGGCGTTCGAGGCGCTCGACTTCTGCGTCGTCCACGACGTGTTCCCGACCGAGACGGCCGAGTTCGCCGACGTGGTGCTTCCCGGGAGCGTCTGGGCCGAGAAGTCGGGGACGGTGACGAACACCGACCGACAGGTCATCCGGATGAACCGAAATGTCGCGCCGCCGGGAGACGCCCGCGCCGACCTCGATATCCTCCGGGAGTTCGCCGCTCGCGTGGCCGGCCTCGACGCGCCCGCGACCCCCGAGGGCGTCTTCGACGAACTCCGGCTGGTGACGCCCATCTACGCCGGCATGTCGTACGAGGGCATCGGCACGGGAAGCCAGCGCTGGCCGTTCCCGGTTGGCGCGACCGAGGGGACGGCGATTCTCCACGCCGACGCGTTCGAATCCGGGTCGAAGACCGCCCCGTTCCGGGTGGTCGAACACGTCGACCCGGCGGACCCCGTCGCCGACGGCGAACTCGCACTCATCACGGGGCGGGTCCTCCAGCACTTCAACAGCGGCGCGCTCACCCGGCGGTCGGGCGTGCTGATGCGGATGCGCGGCGAGGACTCCCTGCAGATTCACCCCGACGACGCCGCCGCCCGCGGCATCGAAGACGGCGCGGCCGTCCGCGTGGAAAACGACCGCGGCGGCGTCACGGTCGCGGCCGAGGTGACGCCCGCGGTCCGCCGCGGGACCGTCTTCGCCACGTTCCACTACGCCGACCCGTTGGTGAACCGGTTGACTGGAGACGCGCTCGACCCGGTGGCGAAGATTCCCGAGTACAAACACAGCGCCGTCCGCGTGACGGTCGAACCGGAGGTGGCGGCCGGTGACTGACGAGCCGTTCGCGTCGCCTACATCGCCCCCGACGCTCGCCGACGCCCTCGGCATCGGCCCCGACGACCTCGTCTGCGCCGTCGGCGCGGGTGGCAAGAAGTCGCTTCTCTACCGGCTCGCCCGCGACCTCGACGGCGTGGTCACGAGCACCGTCCGCATCCCAATCTTCGACGACGAGGTCGGCGAGGTCATCGTCACGGACGACCCCGAGACCGCCATCGCGGAGACGCCGACCCGCCCGCTCGGCGTCGTCGCGGAGCGCGAGCGCTCCGACCGCTACCGCGGCTACGACCCGGCGACGGTCGACCGAGTCGCGCGCGCCACCGACGACGTGGTGCTCGTCAAGGCCGACGGGGCGCGGGCGCGCTGGCTGAAAGCGCCCGGCGAGGACGAACCGCAACTCCCCGACACGGCGGACCTCGTCTGCCCGGTCGCCAGCGTCCGGGTCGTCGGCGAGCCGCTTTCCGACGAACGCGTCCACCGGCCGGAACTCGTCTCGGACGTGTCGGGCACGGCCGTCGGCGACCCGATATCCGAGTGGGACGTGGCCGCCGTGCTGTCGAACGACGCCGGCGGGATGAAGGACGTGCCCGAGACGGCTCGGGTCGTCCCGGTGCTCAACATGGTCGACGACGAGCGACTGGCAGAGACGGCCGAAGCAATCGCCAGATGGCTCTGTGAACACCCGCGCGTCGACCGAGTGGTGGCGACGTCGCTCGCCGCCGACGAGTCGGTCGTCGGATTCTACTGACCCGGCTCCCGGTCGCAGAGGGGTCGTTCTGCCTCCACGGTGGCGACCGATACAAGCGGTCCCTCGGCGGCGAGACGGCTCATCTGGCTGTTTCGCGGCCCGTCAGCTCGTCGAGTTCGAGTTCGACGAGGTGGAACTCGAGGTCGTCGACCTCCTCGTCGAACACCCGGACGCCGCCGAACAGTTCGTTGATAGTCGTCGCGTCGGGGCGCTCGTCGTCCGGGAGGACGCGAATCGGCCCGCGGGCCATGATACTCCACGAGTCTTTGCCCGCGTCCTCGTAACAGACGAACGTCGCCTCCTCGGTCTCCTCGATGAACGCGAACTTCTCGCTTCGCCCGTCGTCGGTCAGACGGAACAGGAGTCGACCCCCCTCGGCGTCGTAGGAGACGTGCGCGGGAATCGCGTAGGAGCGCCCGCCGTCGGCCAGCGACAGCACGCCCGACGAGGCGTTCGAAAGCCGTTCGGTGACGGTCTCGGGGTCGGTCCCGACGGTGTAGACGTATCTGATATCTCGCATACGTGACGTTCGCGGCCGCGACACATGAAACGGTGGTGCGCGAGGCGAGTTCGCTGGACGCCGGGTCGGTGACTCAGGGGAGATAGAAATGCGACTTCGGGAACCGTCTGTGGATCTCCGGGGACGCGTGGCGGACGATGTGCACGTCGTGGGAGTCGTCGCTGGCGACGTTCCCGCCGACGCTGACGAGCGGGACGACGACGCGACCCGCGTTCTCGCTGCCGACGAAGACGACGCTCGCGTCCGTCTCGGACGCGACTGACTTGAGCTTCGCGACGATGTTCCCCGGAGCGGGGTTCCGGCCGACTGTGACTGCCTGAAACGACGCCGACGGCGCGATGTCGACTGCGGTTTTGTGGAGTTCGCCGACGACGGTCTGCCGGTCGAACACCTCTCTCGAGGGGACCCACCCCGCCTCGACGGCGTATTTCGAATCGTCGGGGACGACGGCGACCGCGAGCACGTCGTGGCCGGTTGCCGATGCGAACTGCGCGGCCCTGTCGAGCGCCGCGTTCGCCAGCGCGGAGCCGTCGTAGGCGACGAGATACATGCTTGCTGGTCGTGCGGCGGCCGTGATAAATCAGTCGTCGGCTATCGATTCGACCCGCTCGCCCGACGACGCGAGTCGGTCGAGGGCGTCCTGTGCGGCGTCGCTCACGGCGTCCGCGTCGCGGTAGGAGTCGCCGAGGCCGACCTCGCGGCGGTGCCACTCCCCGTCGGCGAAGGCGAAGATGTCGACCCACCAGTAGAGCGTCAGCCCCCGGGCGAACTCGGTGATGGTGACGCGCCGGTCCGAGTCGGGCGACTCGTAGACGGTCTTAGCGCTCGCCTCGTCGGTGTCCACGTCGGTCTCGACGGTCCACCCCTCCGGAACGGCGAGCGAGAAGGGGTCGTCTGTCATTATCGTTCCCGACGGGTCGGAGCGACTTGATTGGTCCGCTTTCGGCGACCGTCTCGGGAAGGCGACCGGTCGGCCGGCCGCGACGACCCCGGCTGCCGGTGGAGTGTCGGCGGCTCAGTCGAGCGACCGCGCCGAGTTGGCGACGACGAGAAGGCTCGACGTGCCCATGGCGACGGCGGCGAAAAGCGGGTTGAGCACGCCGAGGGCGGCCAGCGGGATGGCGACCGCGTTGTAGCCGAACGCCCATGTGAGGTTGCCGCGGATGCGGCGGTTCACCCCGGCGGAAAGCGAGAACACCTCGGGAATTGCGTCGATGTCGCGGCCGACGAGCACCGCGTCGGCGGCGTCGCCCGCGATGTCCGTCCCCGTGCCGAGCGCGATGCCGATGTCGGCGGCGGCGAGCGCGGGCGCGTCGTTGCTCCCGTCGCCGACCATCGCCACGGTGCCCCGGGCGCGGAGGCGTTCGACGGTCTCGGCTTTCGCCTCCGGCGGGACGCCCGCGAACACGTCTGTCACGTCCGGGTGGTCGCGGAACCGCCGCGCGGCGCGCTCGGAGTCGCCCGTGAGAACCACGACCTCGCGCCGGCCACCCTCGGCGACGGCGGCGACCACGTCGTCCCACGCGGCCCGCGGTTCGTCGCCGACGACGAGCACCGCCAGAGAGCGCCCGCCCCGGCCGACGACGACCGGGACCGCGCCCTCGTCGCGGGCGGCCTCGACGGCGGTCTCGTGGGCCGGGGAAAGCGTCGCGCCCTCGTCGCGGAGGAGCGAGGGGTGGCCGACGACGACGCGCTCGCCGTCGACTGCGCCGGAGACGCCGCGGTCGTGGACGGTCACGTCGTCGGCCGAGACCTCGGGAACCGACACGCCGGCGTCCTCGGCCGCCTCCACGACGGCGGCCGCGAGCGGGTGCGCGGAGAAGCGTTCCAACGCGGCGGCCGCGGCGACTGCGGCGGTCTCGTCTCCGACGACCCGGAGGACCGCCATGTCGCCGTCCGTGAGCGTCCCGGTCTTGTCGAAGACGACCACGTCAACGTCGGGGACGGCCTCGAAGACGGCCTCGGAGGCGACGACGATACCCCGGCTCGCCGCCTCCTTGATTCCCGAGGCGACCGCCAGCGGCGTGGCGAGGCCGAGCGCACAGGGACACGAGACGATGAGGACCGTGAGCCCCACGAGGAGCGCGTCGGTCGGCGTGCCGCCGCTGAACAGCGTCCAGCCGAAGGCGACGGCGGCGAGGACGAGCACCGTCGGGACGAAGATGGTCGCCAGTTTGTCGGCGAGGCGCTGGACGCCCGAGCGGGCGCTCTGGATGTCCCAGAGCAGTTCGACCAGCCGGTCGAGCGTGCTCGTCGCGTCCTCGCCGACCGCGACGACGAGCGGGCGGTCGGTGACGACGGTCCCGCCGAGCACGTCGTCGCCGGGGCGCTTCGTCCGCGGCATCGACTCGCCGGTGACGAGCGCCTCGTCGACCGCGGCGGTCCCCTCGCGGACGGTTCCGTCGACCGGAACGCGCTCGCCCGGCCGGACTTCCACGAGGTCGCCCGGTTCGAGCGCGTCGAGCGCGACCATCTCGACGGCGGTGTCGCCGGAGCCGTCGGCATCGCCGGCGACTCGCCGCCGGGCCTCCGAGACGCGGGAGGCCGCGAGGTCCGAGAGCATCCCGGCGGCCTTCCGCTTGATGCGGTCCTCGTAGTAGTTGCCAAGCGTGACGACGAGGATGATTGCGACGGTCACGTCGAAGTAGACGTGGGTCTCGCCGACGAGGACGGCGGCCGTCGAGTAGACGTAGGCGCTCGTCGCCGCCAGCGAGACGAGCAGGTCCATGTTCGGCTGGCCGGCGCGGAGGCTGACGAGCGCCCCGCGGAGGATGGGAAAGCCGGTGTAGAACAGGACGATGGAGGTCATCACCCAGATGTTGCCGAGGATGTAGATACCGTCGAACACGCCGAGTTCGACCACCGGCCGGACGCCGACGTAGGTCGGGTACAGAAACAGGACGTACCACAGCATCACCATCATGCCGAAGACGCCGCCGCCGATGACGAACCGCGCGACCTGGTTGTCGGGCCGTTCGGCCGCCTCGCGCTCCTCGGGGTCGCGCGTGCCGTAGCCGTAGCGGGCCAGTGTCCCCGACAGCCCGTCTAAGTCGGTGGCCTCCGGGTCGTAGGTGACGCGGACCATGTCGTTGGCGTAGCTGGCTTCCGCGGCGTAGACGCCCTCGCAGGTCCGCGCGGTTCCCGAGACGAACGCCTCGCAGGTGGCGCAGTGCATCCCGTCGACGGCCATGTACGTTCGCTCGGCGTCGTCGGGAACCTCGTCGGCCTCGCCCGCGAGTTCGCGCTCGACAGTCTCCGGGTCGGCGCTCGCGGCGTCGCCGAGCGCGCGGGTAATTTCGAGACAGCCGCGACAGCAGAACTCGCCGGCTACGCCGTCGCCGGTGACGGCCGGCGTCGGCGTCGGTAGTCCACAGAGGTCACAGCCCTCGGCGTCGGCGTCGCTTCCGCCGCCGGCCGACCCGCGGGACCGCGTCGTGGTCGACATCGTCACAACGGTTGGTAGAAGGGCACGTGAAGGTGCGGGACCGACACGCCCAGAAGCATCAGCCCGTGGGACAGCGGGATGTAGCCGAGGACGAGGAACGCCGCCCCGAGCGCCCGGTGGAGCGTCGCCCGCCGGCGCGCCGAGACGCGGCCCAGAAGCGTCCCGTAGAGGAACAGCGTCGGTACCGTCCCGAGGCCGAGCAGGCCGAGCAGGGCGGCGGCCCGGAGCGGTTCGCCTGTCGAGAAGGCGTAGAGGTACGCCGGGTAGATGATGGGACACGGGAGCAGGCCGTGAATCGCCCCGAGGCCGAGGATTCGCGGGCCGCCGACGAGCCTATCGACCCGCGCGGTCGCCCACCCGCTGACGCGACCGAACAGGCTCGTCACCGCGGTCGGGGTGAACCGGTCGATGGCGGCCGACTGCCCGACGAGGTAGCCGACGCCGGTGAGGATGATCGCGGCCCCGACGAGCAGGCCGGTCGTCGCGCGGACGCCGCTCCCGATGGCGGTCACCGAGTCGAACGCGTCGAAAAACAGGCCGCCGACGAGGGCGAAGGCCGCGCCGATGGCCGCGTAACTCAGCGCCCGGCCGACGTTGAACAGGGCGTGTTGGCGGACCTGCCGGAGTGTGAGCGACCGGCTATCGACGCCCTCGCGGTCGGCGAGGCGGTCGGCGTAGACGCTGACGAGCGGGCCACACATCCCGAGACAGTGCGCCCCGCCGAAGAGGCCGACGAGGAGGAACGCGACGGCCTCGGGCGTCGCGGCCGGCAGTCCGAGCGAGATGCCGCCGTCCATCTCAGGCGGCGTGTTCGCCGTCGGTCTCGGCGTCGCCGTCGCCGTCGTGACCGTGGCCGCCCTCGGTCGGGCTCATCAGGAAGTAGATGACCGCGGAGATGAGGAGCACGTTGACGGCCGTGACGACGCCCGCGAGGGGGTTTTTCGTCACGCCGAAGATGACCGCTGGCAGGAGCGCGAGCAGTGCGACGGTTCCGGCGCGTCGTGGCGTGAGTTCCATACCGGTCCATTCGCGACCACGGTGTTTCTGATTTCGCCCATTCCCACCGCGTTGGAATGGGGAGTTGCGTTAAAGTCCCGTTATTCCTCATGACCGGGTATGGCCGTTGATTCGACAGCAGAGGGAGCCGCGTCCTCTGCCGCGCGCACTTCCACCGACGGAGGCGTGCCAGCAAACGCGGATTCCCAAGGTGATTCCGGGCAGGCAGACCCCCCGGTCGACTCCATCGTCGGGACGGCCGACGACGGCATCGTTCGCGAACTCGGACACGACGATTTCGACCCGGTCGGGACGCTCGTGCTCGTCCTCATCTACATGGCGATTCTCATCGGCATGTGGGTGTTCATGTACTTCGTCGAGTTCCTCGGACGGGGCCTCACGGTGGTGGGATAGATGGAGATTCACGCCTACGAGAAACTCTGGTTGGCGCTGGCGCTCGTCCTCATCGTCGGGTTCATCGGGACGATTACTTACGGGGCCGCGGGCGCGGGTATCGACATGATAGACGACAAGGGCGGCACGGTCGACCCGGCGACGCTCGACCAGCATCCGAAGTTCGGCGACCCCGGCATCGAACGCAACGGGGAGAACAGCTACGACGTGTACGTCGTCGCTCGCCAGTTCGTCTTCGAACCCGGCACGACCGAGCCGCTCCGCGTTCCCGCCGGCAGCACGGTCACGTTCCACGTGACCGCCGCCGACGTCATCCACGGCTTCGAGGTCGTCGGCACGAACGCGAACACGATGGCCATCCCCGGGCAGGTCGCGGAGTTCACCGTCGAGTTCGGCGAGCCGGGCGAGTACGGGATGCTGTGCAACGAATACTGTGGCTCCGGCCACCACGTGATGGAAGGGAAGATTGTGGTTATGGAACAGGAAGAATTCGACAGTTGGTACGAGCAACAGCAGGCACAAGGGGAGGCTGAGAACTGATGGCGACCGCATCCGGCGGCGGCGAGTTCGTCGATAAGTTCCCCGACGAGGCGGCCGTCATCAAGGCGAGTTTCCTCATCGCGTTCGTCTCGCTCGGCATCGGTGCCTTCTTCGGCCTCGTTCAGGCGCTCCACCGAACGAACGTCCTCCGCGTCATCGACTCGGCGGACTACTACACCATGCTGACGGGCCACGGCGTGCTGCTCGCCATCGTATTTACCATCTTCTTCCTCTGCGGCGTGTTCCACTGGGCGGTCGCCAGAAGCCTCGACCGACCCGCCGAGAGCGCGCTGTTCTCGTGGGCGTGGGTCGGCCTGATGACGACGGGCGCGGTTCTGGCCACCATCGCCATCCTCGGCGGCTTCGTCCCGAACCTCGGCATGAGCGCGGACGTGCTGTTCACGTTCTACGCGCCGCTCCAAGCCCACCCGATATTCTACATCGGGCTCGCGATGTTCATCGTCGGGACGTGGCTCTCCGGCGCGGACTGGTTCCTCTCCTACCGCGCGTGGCGACAGGACCACCCGGACGAGCGCATCCCGCTGCAGACGTTCATGGTCCTCACGACCATGATTATGTGGTACATCTCCACCCTCGGCGTCGCCGTCTCGGTGGTGTTCTTCCTCATCCCGTGGTCGCTCGGTCTCATCGAGAGCGTCAACCCGCTTCTGACGCGGACGCTCTTTTGGTACTTCGGCCACCCCATCGTCTACTTCTGGCTGATGCCGGCGTACCTGCTTTGGTACACCGTGCTCCCCAAACTCGCGGGCGGTCGCCTGTTCAGCGACCCGCTGGCACGCGTGGTGTTCCTCCTGTTCCTCCTGCTTTCGACCCCGGTCGGGATTCACCACCAGTACCTCGACCCGGGCATCGCGGAGGGCTTCAAGTTCATCGCCATGACGAACACGATGTTCCTGCTCCTCCCGTCGCTGCTCACGGCGTTCACGGTCGTCGCCAGCGTCGAACACGGCGCGCGCCAGCGCGGCGGTAAGGGCTACCTCCGCTGGCTCGGCGCGCTCCCGTGGCGCGACCCCGCCTTCACCGGCATGGCGCTCGCGGGTGCGATGTTCGCCGCCGGCGGCTTCTCCGGCATGATCAACGCCGGGATGAACATCAACTACCTCATCCACAACACGCTGTGGGTGCCGGGGCACTTCCACCTCACCGTCGGCACGGCCGTCGCGCTGACGATGATGGCCGGCTCGTACTGGCTCGTCCCGCAGGTCACGGGCACGAAGCTCTACAGCCGTCCCATCGGCCTCCTGCAGGTCATCATGTGGTTCGTCGGCATGGTGTTCATGTCGAACGCGATGCACCGCGCCGGCCTCGCCGGCATCCCGCGGCGCACCGCCGAACCGCAGTACCAGAACTTCGAGTTCCTGACGCCCATCGGGAGCATCTTCGAGCTTCGGGTGCAGATCGCCCTCGGCGGGACGCTCCTGTTCCTGTCGGTGGTGCTGTTCCTGTTCAACATCCTCCTGACCTCGCTCGGCGAGGAGTCCGACCGGCCGGTCGATTCGCACCTCCCCGAGCCGCTTTCGGGGCCCGAGGGGAGCCCGCGCATCCTCGACAACCTCGCGATGTGGACCGGTATCGCGGCGGTGCTCGTCGTGCTCGCGTACACGCTCCCGCTGGCCGGCATCATCCAGAACGGCGGCGGACTGTTCGGCGGCGGCCTCCCCGTCCCGGCGACCGTCTCGGCCGGCTTCGACCTCGTGTTTACGACGGTCACGAGCGCGTTCAACACCCTCTGGGGGGTCGTCGCGTGAAGCTCACGAAGGCACGGGCGCTCATCCTCATCGCGTTCAGCGTCCCCGTCGCCATCGAACTGCGCACGGTGGCGGGCTTCTTCAACGTGGAGCTCCCGCTCATCGCCGTGGCGGTCATCGAGTTCCTCTTTCTCGCCCTGCTGTTCGTGCTGTACGGGCTCTACGGCGAGGGGTCGGAGTCGGCGGCGTAACCGACGACCCGGACACACGTTTTCGACAGGCCGGGCGCTCGTTTCGACGCCTGAGTTTCCGATTCGTCGCCGCAGTACCGCCACGCGACGAGCCCCGTACCGGTATAAAACCCCCGCGATAGCGTGGAAGACGCCCGGTCAGTTTCCCGGTCGCTGGGAAGCAGTCTCCGTTTATATTCGATAGTCCCGCGTAGGTACAAGCGATCATGAGCAACCTCGACTTGATGAAGGCCGGCATCGGCCTCGCGGTCGTCATCGGTATCGTCCTCACGGCGGTCGCCGGCTACGCGCTGTTCGCAACGTTCGGCGGTATCGAAGGCCTGACCGTCGCGCCGGAACTCCTCGTCTCCGTCCTCTTCGGCGGCCTGCTCGTCGCGGCCGCCGCGGGCGTCCGGAAGGTCGTTCCCCGGCCCCGAACCCGTATCTGAGCGATCGCACCGACCGCACGACCGGCTCCGCTGACCTCCGTTCTCCGTTTCCCGACCCGCTGAGCGACTGCACCGCCCGATTGCCCTGACGCGAAGGCGAAAAGCGATATCGACCGAACACCAATGGAATGACATGTACGACACCGTTCTCGTCCCCACCGACGGCAGCGCCCGCTCCCGGGCGGCGGCCCGTCGCGCCATCGACCTCGCGAGCGCCTACGACGCGTCGATTCGGGCCCTCTCGGTCATCGACGTCGGCGACCTCGGGCTGTGGACGGCCGCCGACGTGCCGGTCGAGCGAGTGCGCGCGAGCCTCCGCGACGCCGCCGAGATGGCCGTCGAAGAGGTCGCGTCGCTCGCCGCGGACGCGGGCGTCCCCTGCGAGACAACGGTCCGAGTCGGCGTGCCGTACCGGGAGATACTCGACGTGGCCGACGAGGGTGACGCGGACCTCGTGGTGATGGCGACGCACGGCCGGACCGGTCTCGAACACGCGGTTCTCGGAAGCACGACAGAGCGGGTCGTCAGGCTCGCCGACGTGCCGGTGTTGACGGTCAGAGAGTGAACCGACCCCGACTCAGACCAGCGCCCTGAGTCCGTCGCGGAGCGCCCGCCGGCCGTAGACCGCGAGGCCGACGGCTCCGGCCGCGCCCAAGAGGAGCGGAATCACGTCGAAGCCGTCGACTGCGAGCCGGAGCGCGCCCCAGACGAGGAACGCGGCGGCCTGCGCGACGTAGAACGCGAGCGTCTCGTTGAACGGGACGAATCCCCCGGCGAGGAAGACGACACAGAGGAGCGCGATGCCGACCACGTCGGCACTCATCGGCGGGAGCCAGCCGAGCGCGACCGCGCCGACGGCGAACGCACAGAAGACGACGCCGACGGCGAGCCGTAGCGGCGCGATTTCGGCGAACAGCGATTTGTCCGGCGGGACGACGTTCGAGCCGCCATCCGCCGGCGTCGTAGATGTCGGAGGCACAGTCGTACGTTCGTCCGGAACTGTCAAAGTTCTATTCTCTCGTCCGGTCGCGGTCCGCTTACTCCACGGGGATGCGACTGCCGCCGTCCCCGCCAGTCCGGTCGTCGCGGTCGATGGCGGGGCGCTCGTCGAGTTCGACGACGAGCGTCAGCGGGTCGCCCTCGCGGACGATGCCGACGGCGACCGGTTCGCCGGGGCGAGTTTCGGTGATGAGGTAGCGCATCAGTTCCTCGTGGGTGCGGACCGGGTTGCCCTCGATGGCGACGAGCACGTCGCCGCCGACGGGAATCGGAGAACCGCGGTAGTCGGCCGATTCGTGACAGCCGTGGAGGAATCCCTCGTCACCGTCGGCACCGGCGGCGTCGACGACGAGGACGCCGTGGGGCGCGTCGAGGCCGTTCACCTCGGCGACGGTCGGCGTCACGTCGAGGGTGCGCGCCCGGAGGTACGAGTGGCGGTAGCGACCGTCGGCGACGAGCGCCGGAAGGATGCGGTTGGCGATGACGGGCGAGACGGCGAAGCCGATGTTGTCGCCCTGTTTAGCGCGGTTGACGCCGACGACCTCGTAGGCGGGGTCGGCGGTGTCGCCGCCGTCAGCGGTCGAGTCGCCCTCGGGGGCGGCGAATCCGACGAGCGGCCCGCCCGAGTTCCCGGGGTTGATGGGTGCGTCCGTCTGGACCACGTCCGGGATGGCGAACCCGTTCGAGGTGGGAAGCGACCGGTTCGCTCCCGAGACGATACCCGCGGAGATGGAGCCGTCGAGTCCCAGCGGGTTCCCGAGGGCGGCGACCGAGCGTCCCGGCGCGGGGTTCTCGGTCGCCAGCGGAAGCGCCGCGGCGTCTTCGGGCAGGTCGTCGACGGCGACGACGGCGAGGTCGGTGTAGGCGTCCGCGCCCACGACCTCGCCGACGCGCCACGACCCGTCGGCAAAGCGGAGTTCGACCCGGCCGGCGTCGCTGGCGTCGGCGAGCCGAGAGACGTGCTCGTTGGTGACGAGATGCCGGTCGTCGTAGACGAAGGCGCTCCCCGCCCCGCCGGGGCGTCGGCGGCCGCCGACGTAGACGGAGACGAACGAGGGGATGACGTCGCGATACAGCGCTTCGAAATCGGGATACGTTGGCATGGTGGTGCGACGAGGCGGCACATACCGCCGGGGCGTCGCTTACCTCGGGTTAGCGCCCAGCGAATTTGAGCATGTCGCACGGTGACAGCCAACACGACTGTCACGGGCGGCGGAGCGGTCGGGAGCGGCGGCCGCGGGTCGCGAGCGAAACGATGCCGCGAGACCCCCAATTTAATACTATCTGTAGTAAACGTCGAGACAGCAATGGTCGCACTCGACGTACACGAGGACATGCAACGACTCGCCGACAGCGGCGTCGTCGCGGTGATGCGCGGCGCGGATGCGGACACCATCATCGACGTGGCCGACGCGCTCCACGAGGGCGGCGTCACCGCCTACGAAATCACGGCCGACAACCCCGACGCGATGGACCTCATCCGCGAGGTATCGGCGTCCTTCTCGGACCGCGAGGCCATCGTCGGGGCCGGGACCGTCCTCGACGCGCCGACCGCCAACGCGGCCATCCAGGCCGGCGCGGAGTTCGTCGTCGGGCCGAACTTCGACGAGGGCGTCGTCGAGACCTGCAACCGCTACGGGACGCTCGTCGCGCCGGGCATCATGACGCCGACCGAGGCGGTCGACGCGTACTCCGCGGGCGCGGACCTCGTGAAGGTGTTCCCCGCCTCCTCGCTCGGCCCCGGCCACCTCAAGAGCATGAAGGGGCCGCTCCCGCAGATTCCGATGATGCCGACCGGCGGCGTCGGCCTCGACAACGCCGCGGACTACATCGACGCCGGGGCGGTCGTCGTCGGCGCGGGCGGCGCGCTCATGGACGGCGAAGCCATCGAAAACGGCGACTTCGAGGTCATCACCGAGACGGCCCGCGAGTTCTCGACCGTCATCGACGACGCTCGGGACGACTGAGTCCGAACCCGAACTGACCACCCATCAATCGCTTTTACCGAATCGACTGCACGCGCTCTTCGAACCCTGCGGGAACCACGTCCGCGAGCGCGTCAGGGTCCGACTCGCCGTTGGCCGCGACGAGGTAGGCCGCGCCGTCGTCGTCGCCGTAGACGCGCTGGAAGTCGTAGACGAAGCCCCAGCAGTCGGTCACCTCTGGCACCTCGTCGCTCTCGGTGAGGTACTCCACCTGCCGGACGACCGCGTACTCGACGAGTCGGTTGACCGCCTCGCCGCCCGGCGTGTCCGCGTCGAACACGCCGAGTTCGCGGGCCTCCTCGGCGAGCGGAACGAGCCGCGAGACGGCGGCTTCGACCGCCGGGGGAAGGTCCCCGACGCTCCCGCCGGCGACGGTCTCGTAGGCGGCCGTCACCGCGCCGCAGCCCGTGTGCCCGAGGACGGCCACGTCGGTCGTCCTGAGCGCCGAGACGGCGTAGCCGACGGCGTCGTTGACGACGAGTTTCCCGTCGACTTCGGTCCACACTTGGTTGCCGACGTTGACCGACGTGAACAGCTCGCCGGCTTTGTCGGCGCTCCAGACAGCGTCGGCCGGGACGCGAGAGTCAGAACAGCTCACCGAGACGACCGCCGGCGACTGCGCCTCGCGCACGCCGTCGAAGTGGTCGGCGGCGAGGCTCTCGACGTGCCGTGCGTTCCCGGCCAAGAGTGACTCCAGCACCGTTCGCGTCATTGGTGTAGGTTGCGTCCGCGCGTCTATATAGCTCCCCGCTCGTCGCTCGATTCCTCGGTGTCGTCGGCGTCACCGGTGTCGTCGGCGTCGTCCGAGTCGGAGTCGGTGTCGCTGTCGGTGTCGGTCTCTGCTCCGTCGCCCCTCTCGCTCTCGGACTCGGGACCGGGTCCGGGTTCGGACTCGACCGACTCGCCCCAGATGAAGGGGTCGTCCGCCTCGACTTCGTCGCCGTCACCGGCCTCCTCAGCGTCTTCGTCGCCCCCGCCGACCGCGGGTTCGGCCTCCTCGACGAACTCGGGCGTCTCGCTCACGTCGGTCTCGTCGTCAGGGGTCGAGCCCGAGTCCGATTCGTCGGGGTCGCGGCCCGGCTCCGCGGCGCGGATGCCGAGCGCGGCCTGCCGGGACTGTTGTCGCGCCTCCCGGCGCGCCGCCAGCGCTTCGCGGAGGCGGTCGTTCAGCGTCTCCCGGAGCTCCGCCGCGTCGTCGACTTCGATGTCCACGGCCGTCGCGTCGCCGCCGACGAGGGAGATGCTCCCGGCCGTGTCCGCCGTGACCGTCGAGACGCGCCAGCGGCGCTGGAAAATCGTCCGCCGCTCGATGGCCGTCTGGACCCGGTAGTAGGGGACAAAGCGCATCTCGCGCTTCCAGAAGCCGTTTCGGGTGACGAAGTGGTTCTCGGCGAGCGCGTAGCCGCGGTGCCGCCACTGGAGCGCGCCGGCGACGACCGCAACCGGGACGAGCGCCAGCGGCACGAACCACGGAATCTCCTGCGGGAGGAATCGGTTCGCCCCGTAGAGCGCGAGAGTCGCCGCGCCGAGGACGAGCGAGTACCGGACGGCGTAGCGCCGGCGGATGCGCGTCGGCGGTCCTTCGAACGTCGGCTCCTCGACGCCCTCGAGGTCGGCGACGAGGCCGAGCACGCGGTCGCGGGTCGCAAGCGGGATGGCCGCCTCGGAGCCGCGACCGCCGCCCGACCCGTTCGATCCGTCGGAGCTTGGGGCGTAGCCCGCCGTCTCCACGAGGAGCGTCGCGTAGCCGAACCGCCGCTTCAGTGGGTTGTCCTCGACGGTGAGCGTCTGGAGCTTGTCGAGCGGAATCGACCCGTTGTAGCGCTGGAGGAGGCCGCGCTCGTACTGGAGTTCGTCGCCGACGCGGGTCAGACGGAAGCCGTAGTAGTTCACCACCGCGGAGGCGAAGCCGGCGGCCCACGAGACGAGCGCGACGAGGAGCCCCAGCGCGACGACGCCGACGCCCGCGGCCGCGACGCTCCCGGCGGGGACCGGCACGTCCACGTACGAGGCGACGATGGGGAAGGCGGTCGACCCGAACACGAAGACGAGACCGGGCAGTCGGAGGTCGAACGACAGCGCGCCGACGATGGCCAACTCTCGGGGGGTCAGTTCGAACAGCAGTTCCTGTTCGGGTTCGGGCGCGTCGCCGTCGGTACCGCCGCGTTTCAGGCGGGCGACTTCCGACTGGATGCGACGAGCCTCCTCGTAGCTGACGAAGCGGAGACTGCCCTCGGTCTCGCCGCCGCCGGCGGTTTCGAGGTTCACGGCGGCGATGCCGACCAGCCGCTGGGCGACGTTGCGAGAGATGTCGACGTTCTGGATGCGACGGTAGGGAATCTCGCGGTTACGCCGGGAGAACACGCCCGAGCGGATGTCCAGCGTGTCCGGCGTCAGTTCGTACTCGAACCGACGGAAGTATGCGAGTTCGTAGCCGGCGATTGCGACCACAGCGACGCCGACGAGCGCGACCGAGCCGAGGCCGCCGAGGAAACCGCCGAAGGCGGTCCCGCCGGTGAAGGCGAAGAAGGCGAGCGCGAAGACGACGCTGGCGCTGCGCTGGACCGCCCGGTAGGGAACCGAAAGCGGCGACAGCCGGGTCATACCGCGTCGTCGCCCTCGGACGCGATTGCGAGGCGCTTCAGTCGGTCTTGGAGGTCCTCCGCGCCCTCCGGCGTCAGTCCGGGAATCGACACGTCAGCGCCGCGGGAGCCGGCGGTGTAGACGACAGTCGACGCGAGGCCGACGAGTCGTTCGAGCGGGCCGCGCGTCGAGTCGACGTGCTGGACCCGGACGAACGGGACGACGGTATTGACCTTGGTGAGGACGCCGCGCTGGAGATACAGCGAGTCGTCGCGGACCTCGTAGCCCCACGCCCGATACCGGAGTAAGGCGACGGCGACGCCGACGACGAGGAAGACGCCGCCGACCGCGACGGGGACGTACGAGGGTATCGAGACGGGCGCGAACAGCGTCGCAGCGGTCGCCACGCCGCCGACGACGAGCGCGAACACGACCGCTCGGGCGACCCAGAGGAGACGGATACGGGGGTGGAGGCGATTCACGGGAATCCCTCCGAGCGCGTGAACATCGTATACTCCGGCGTCTCTTCGAACGGGTAAATAACTGTGGCCGCGGGAATCGGCCTACGGTGTGGCGGCGAGGCGGCGTTCGACCCGGCGGGTCGCGGTGTCGAGCGTCGCGCCGACCTCCGCGAGCGTCGCGAGCACCGGATACCGGACCGACAGGTCGGCGTAGAAGAACTCCGTCACGTCCGGCACCAGCCCGGAGAGCGCCCGTCGGTGGTGGGAAATCGTCTCCTGTCGCGCCGCGACGAGCTCCGAGAGCCGCTCGCGGAGCGCGGACAGGTCGTCGTAGAGCGTCACCAGCGCGTCGAAGCCGCGTTCGGACAGCGGCGTCCGGTCGAGGTCGTCGAGCCGTTCGAGGAGGTCTTCGATATCGCCGCGCATCGACGCCACCGATTCGGTTTCCTCGTCGACGACTTCGATGAACTTCTCGCGCTCGTCTCGCGACGACGCGGCCGCCGCGGCGACGGTCCGCCGGAGCGGCGGCGAGAGGACGCTCGCCGACCGGAACGCGGTCGCCACGTCCGGGCCGAACTCGGCGGCGAGGCTCGCTTCGAAGGAGTCGCCGTACTCCTCGTCGTAGTGCGGGACGGACATCACGGTCCGCTCGTAGCTCCGACGCAGGCCGGAGAGCGCCGCGTCGGTCCTGTCTCGCCCGCCCCGCTGGCCCACGAGCGTCGCGGCCGCGGGGGCCTGATTCGGAGCCGACGCCGTCGCCTGCGACGCGGCGACCTCCCGGCGGAACGCCCGGAACGCCTCGCGCTCGTCCACACAGCGGCGGCGCTCGGCGCGGAGGGCGCTGCGGGCGTCGTCGAGGCGGTCGAGGCTCACCGCCATCGAACCGCCCCCGGAACGTCCGAGCCGACGACCCGCCCGGGCGGCGTCCGCTCGTCTACGAGTGGGAGCGCCGACAGGTGTCCGCGGTCGGCGTGCGCGGCGATACCCTGCCCGTGGGCGGCCCCGCTGGCGGCGAGGGTGTACGCCTCGGCCATTCCCTTCGGCCCCGCGAGCGGGACGAGTCGAACCGTCGTCCCGCGGCGGTCGATATCGACCACGACGAACGACTGCGGGAACGAGCAGGTCGCCGGGGCGATGAGTTCGCGGACACCGGCTCTCACGGCCGTCGCGGGCCAGTGGATGTGCCCGGAGAGTACCAGCGGCACGTCGTGGCGCGCGAGCACCGCGGCGAGTTCGTCGGCGTTGCGGAGCTGGTAGAAGTCGGCGTCGGGGAACTGGCCGGTGTGGCGGCGAGGGTGGAAGACGTTGTGGTGGAGGACGACGACCGGGGTCGCCGCGTCAGCGAGGACGGTGTCGAGCCAGCGGAGTTGAGAGTCGGGCACGGCCCCCTCGTGGGTGTCGGTGAGGGTGAGGTCCGGGCCGCCGCTGGCGGAGTCGAGGCCGACGATGTCGACGCCGCCGACCCGACGGACGAACGGGAGGGCGTCGTCGGCGTAGCGCGCCGCGAACTCGCCCGGCGTCGGGGCGTCGTAGTCGTCCCAGCGCTTCGGCACGTCGTGGTTGCCGGGGACCGCGACCCGCGGCCCCGGCAGGTCGCGGATCATTTCCTCGACGACCTCGTACTCCTCGGGGCGGCCGTCGCGGGTCAGGTCGCCGAGGAGGACCGTCGCGTCGACGTCGAGGTCGGCGATGGTCGAGACGGCGGTCCGAAGCCGCGTCTCGCTCCGGTGGTAGGCTTTCCACGTGCCGGACCCCGTCGGCGTGACGTGCGGATCGGCGACGACCGCGAGCCGGGTCGGCGTCTCAGAGACCGGTCGTGCGAGGCGCGCGAGCACTGGGCCGGGGCCTCGCTCGGCCGACTTCCCGACCGGCGTCTCCCCGATGGTCGGCGGGGCGTCCGGACTCATCGGTCGATGGTCCGCGTGAACGTCCCCAGCGCGGTCTCCCGGTGGACGCGTATCCGCCCGGTGTCGGGACACAACTCGATTCGAAGCGGCGACTCGGTGGCGCGCGTCTCGTCCCCGTGCATACACGTGGACTCACCCGGACCGAGATGATAAACATGTCGTACAGAATATATATTTTCGAACGTAGATATGGATACTCTACGGAGTCCTCGGGAGTCGGCTCCGGCGTCAGTTGAGGAGCAGGCCGGCGTCGACGAGGAGCAAGACGGCGACGAGCGCGGCACCGAGGTAGAACGGCGCGGCCTTCTCGGCCGGCGTGCGGACCTTCTTCTCCGCGAGGCCGTCTTTGGCGCGGGCCCGCCCGACTTCGACGAGGCCGGTCAGGACGAACCAGAGCACGAGCATCCCGAGGACGAGGTGGCCGCGGCCGGAGCCGAACAGGCTGTCGACCGTGTAGCGCGTGCCGGCGAGGTGGCCGCCGGTCGCGAACATCACGAGCGAGGCCCCGCGAGACCACATCGTCAGGCGCGAGACGACCGATTCGAACGCGGCGGCGCGGATGTTCCCGGCGCGGGCGGTCGGCAACACGGCGAGCGCGAAAAAGAGGACGCTCCCCGTCCAGAGACCGCCCACGACGAGGTGGAGCGTTGCCATCACGGTGTCGATGAGTGCCATGTCCGTCGGGTTAGTTCAGCGATGCTTGAAGGTTTCACCTTCGCTCGGTCGGGACCGGCGGGCCGACCGCACGCGGTCGCCGGGGTCGCCGATACAAATCTATTTGTCACTCGGCCGAACGTTTCGAGCCATGTCAGGAGAACTCCCTCCCGAAGCGTTCAGCGACCTCTCGGTCACCGGCGAGGTCGCCGTCTCGCCGGACGGGTCGACGGTCGCCTTCACCGCGACCGAGTGCGACCCCGACGAGGACGAACGCGTCGCCTCCCTGTTCGTGGTCCCCGCCGACGGCTCCCGCAAGCCGCACCGACTCACCCGCCACCCCGGCGCGTCGTCCCCGTCGTGGTCGCCCGACGGAAGTCGGCTCGCGTTCGTCGCCGCTCGCGACGAGGACCTCTCTCGGCGGGTCGGTCGCGCGGACGACGAAAGAGAAAGTGAAGGTGACGCTGATGACGCTGGCGGCGTTGACGATGCGAGCGACGCCGACGACGCCGATAGCGACGATTCAGATGGCTCCGACGACGAACCGCCAGTCGGCGGCGAAGACGGCCCAAAGCCGCAGGTCTGGTGTTTCGACCTCGAACTCGGCGGTGATGCGACCCAACTCACCGACCTCGACGAGGGCGTCTCGGAGTTCGACTGGTCGCCGGACGGCGACCGCCTCGTCGTCGCCGCGCGCGACCCGACCGACGAGGAGCGCGAGTACCTCGACGAGCGAAAGGACGGCGGCCCGGTCGTGACCGAGCGACTCCAACACAAAATCAACGGCGTCGGCTGGACCGACACGGTGACGACCTACCTGTTCGTCGTGGACCTCGACACGGGCGAGACGGAGCGCCTTGACGACGCGACCGCCGCGGGCGCGTTCGCCGACGCCGGCGGTCTCCAGCCCGCGTGGGGACCGGACGACCGAATCGCCTACGTCTCCTGCGACGCCGAGCGCCCGGACGACACGCTCGAACAGGACCTGTTCGTCATCGACGCCGACGGCTCGAACGACCGGAAAGTGACGAGCGGCGGCCACACGACCGGGACGCCGCGGTGGAGCCCCGACGGCTCCCGCATCGCGTTTCAGGCGGGCGACTACGAGAACTGGTACGTCCCGCGCGAAATCCGCGTCGCCGACCTCGATTCCGGCGAGGTCAGGTCCGTCTCGGCGTCGCTCGACCGGACGCTCGCGTGGGGGTCTGCTCCGTCGTGGGCGAGTGACGACGAACTCTACGCGCTCGTCGCCGACGAGGGGAAATCGCGCATCACCCGACTCGACCCCGATGCCGACGCCCCCGAGCGCGTGTTCGACGCGCAGGGCGAGTTTAGAGCGATACAGGGACTGCACGTCGCGGGCGAGACGGCCGGCCTGCTCGTCTCCGACCCGGCAGAGGGTTGGGACGCCTACGCCGTCTCGCTGGCCGATATCGACGCCGTCGACGCGGCCCACGCCGAGTCGTTCACCCGGCTGTCGGCGCTCAACGAGGCCGTTACCAACGAGTACGAGATGCCGCAGGTCCGGCGGGTCAGCTTCGAGAGCGACGGCTGGGAGGTCGAGGGCGTCGTCTACGCGCCCGCCGACTTCGACTTCGACGACCCCGACCCGCATCCGACGGTCGTCGCCATCCACGGCGGCCCCATCGCCTACGACGAACCGGCGTTCCGGTTCGACCACCCGGTGTTCACCTCGCGCGGCTATCTCGTCGTGCGCGTGAACTACCGCGGGAGCACCTCCTACGGGCGTGAGTTCGCCGAGGAACTCCGCGGGCGGTGGGGCTCGGTCGAGGTTGACGACCTCGTCGCGGGCGTCGAGGATCTCGTCGCGCGCGACTGGACTGACCCGGAGCGCGTCTTCGGCTACGGCATCTCCTACGGTGGCATCGCACAGGGCTATCTCGTGACCCAGACCGACCTCCTGACGGCGGCCGTCCCCGAACACGGCATCTACGACCTGCGGTCGTCGTACGGCACCGACGACAACCACCTCTGGACGAGATACGAGTTCGGCCTGCCGTGGGAGAACCCGGAGGCGCTGGACGCCTCGTCGGCCATCACCGACGCCGGCAACATCGACACGCCGCTTTTGGTGATGGCGGGCGGTCAGGACTGGCGCTGTCCGCCGAGCCAGTCAGAACAGCTCTACGTCTCCGCGAAGGCGCAGGGCGTCGACGCCAAACTCGTCGTCTACCCGGAGGAACAGCACTCGATTTCGACGCCCGAGCGGGCGACCCACCGACTGGAACAGATTCTCGACTGGTACGAGCGACACGACCCGGCGGTCGAGGCGGCGGATATGGCGGAGACCGACGACGGCCAGTAAGCGGCCTCAGCGAAGCACGGCGGGCGGCTTCGCCGTCACGTCGAGGTCGGCCGCGTAGTGGAGTATCGGGTCGCCGTCGGGGTGGTCGAAGCCGCAGGCCTCGAACATCGTGTTCGCGCGAATCTCCGCCTCCACGTCCTGTATCGGCCACGGGTCGTGGTCGATGTCGCCGATGACGACGGGCCAGTCGTCCGTGTAAAAGCGGTAGTTCTCGACGAGGAACGCGTCGAGCGAGCCGGGTTCGAGGGTTCGGACCTCGCCGGTCGGTCGGTAGGTCGCCTCGAACCGCGCTCCCGGCGTCTCGGCCGTCGCGGGCCGGTAGCTCTCGTAGTCGACCGCGCCGTCTCGCTCCTCGACCGAGATGTTCGCGTAGTGGTACGGGAGCCGGTAGCCCAGTCGGGCCATCGCCACGCCGAGGCGGTCCGCGGCGTCGAGGGTGAAGAAGTAGACGCCGCGGGGGCCGCCGTCGGCGGGTTCGACGTAGGTCCGGAGGTTCACCTCGGGGAACCCGAGCCCCACGGGCGACCCGCGCGGGCGGATGTCCGTCATGTCGAACGAGACGACGCCGAGCCACGCCCGCCCGTCGTGAGTCGCCACCGAGAGCTGGTCGGGGAGTCGCGGCTCCACGAGGTCGGGGTCGACCGGCCAGTGGGCGAACAGCGTGTGCCGCCAGCGCATCGACAGGAGGTCCATAGCGGCCGTTAGGACCGACGACGGGTGTGGGTTTCGGCGGTTCCGGGGCACCGCGAACGCACGGCCGTCGCCCGCCCACCCCGCCGAAACGAACTCCTGTCTGGCGACCAATCTCCGCCCATGGGACTGGAAAACGCAAGCGGCACGTTCGACATCGGCGGCGACCTCACGGTTCACCGACTCGGCTTCGGTGCGATGCGCATCACCGGCGACGACATCATCGGCGAGCCCGACGACGTGGAGAACGCGCGAAAGGTCCTCCACGAGTCGCTCGTCCACGGTATCGACCTCATCGACACGGCGGACTCCTACGGCCCCGCCGTCTCCGAGCGCCTCATCGGCGAGGCGCTCGCGCCCTATCCGGACGACCTCGTAGTCGCCACCAAGGGCGGACTACTCCGCAACACCGACGGCGACTGGATGCCAAACGGCGACCCCGACTACCTCCGGAACGCCGTCCTCGGGAGCCTCGACCGCCTTCGGGTGGACACCATCGACCTCTATCAGCTCCACCGCCCCGACCCGCACGTCGCCTTCGAGGACTCGGTCCACGCGCTCGCCGAGATGAAAGACGAGGGACTGATTCGGCACGTCGGCCTCTCGAACGTCTCGGTCGAACAGCTCGACGAGGCGCGCGACATCGTCGACATCGCCACGGTCCAGAACCGCTTCAACGTCGGCGACCGCGAGTTCGAGGCGAGCCTCGACGCCTGCGAGGCGTACGGTATCGGCTTCATCCCGTGGTACCCGCTCGGCGCGGGCGACCTCGGCGACCGGGCCGACGCCGTCTCCGCGGTCGCGGCGAAACACGACGCGACGCCCCAGCAGGTCGCCCTCGCGTGGCTCCTGCACCGCTCCGACGTGATGCTTCCCATCCCCGGTACGTCGAGCGTCTCGCACCTCCGCGACAACGTGGCGGCCTCCCACATCGACCTCGACGACGAGGACATGGACCGACTCGACTGACATGAACTTCACCGTCGTGCAGGGCGACATCGCCGCTCAGTCGGCCGACGCGCTGGTGAACGCCGCTGGGACGAGCCTTCGGATGGGGCCGGGTGTCGCGGGCGCGCTCCGTCGCGGCGGCGGCCCCGAACTGAACGAGGCCGCGATGTCGAAGGGGCCGAGAGACCTCGGTGCGGTCGCCGTCACCGACGCCTTCGACCTCGACGCAGAGGTCGTGATTCACGCCGCGGCGATGCCGCACTACGGCGACGGGCGGGCGACCGCCGAGAGCATCCGCGACGCCGCGCGAAACGCCCTGCGAGCCGCGGACGACCGCGGTTGCGAGTCGCTCGTGATTCCGGCGCTCGGTTGCGGTATCGCCGGGTTCGACCTCGCCGACGGCGCGCGACTCATCTGCGAGGAACTCCGGGCGTTCGAGCCGAGTTCGCTCCGCGACGTTCGGTTCATCGCCTACGCGGACGACGAGTTCGAGACGATTTCGCGGGTCGCCGACGCGGTCGGGGCGGCGACGGAGGAATAACAGTGGGCGACACGGCCGACTCGGACCTGTCGGCGGGCGAAACCCACGGAGCCGCCGACGAAGACGCCGACCCGGTGCTGTGCCCCGTCTGCTCGACGCCCTACGACTCCGTCTCGCTCCACGACCGCGGCCTGCTCGTCAATCTCCTCGACAACGAGCGGTACCGTCGCGTCTGCTTCGAGCCGGTCGAACGCGACGGGCGGCCGCACGTCCGGTTTTTCCACCACACTCACGAGCAGGTCGGCGCGGACGACTGACTGAGTGAGAGTGAGGTGGCGAGCGGGTGCGGAGGCGCAAGCGACGCGTCCGGCCTAACTCCACGGGCGTTCCGTGAACTCGCCGGCCTCGATTTCGCGCTCTATCTCGCGGAGCGTCGCGTCGTCGACGCTGACGAGGTGGCAAAGCGGGTGGCCGGGCGCGGCGACCGGGTTCTGGAGGACGCCGGCGACGAGCCCTGTGAAGGGGGCCGAGACGCGCTTTTCTCTCGTCTTGAAGTGGTCAGAGATGGTGCAGATGGTGTCGCCCTCGTGGACCAGCGGCACGTCGCCGTACTGCATCTCGACGAGGCCGCCAACGTCGGCGCGGAGCCACGTCTTGTCCGTCGCGGAGTCGATGACGCGCGTCCAGCCCGGCCAACTGACCGGCTTCTCCGGGAGGACGCCGTACTCGGCGAGGACGCTCTCGACGCCTTCGAGCGCGCGGTCGACCATCGCGGGCTGGAAGCGGTGGGCGCGGCCCATCTCGACGGTGATGGTCGGAATCCCGTCGTTCGTGGCGACGGTGCGGAGCGAACTCGCCTCGGCCTCGCCCGAGAGGATGAGGTTCGCGCCGAACGACCGCGCGAGGCGGGCGACCTCGGGGCGGTTCATATCGGCGCGGACGTGGTACATCGTCGTCCGGTTGCGCGTCGAGGTGTGGAAGTCGATGCCGAGGTCGCAGGGCTCGACGAACCGACGGTAGATCTGGTTCGCCATGCGCTCGGCCGTGTTCGCGCCGTCGCGGCCGGGGAACGACCGGTTCAGGTCGAGGTCGTAGATGGGGATGTAGCGCTGTTGGGCGAGGTAGCCCGGAACGTTCGCCACGTGGATGCAGACGATGGTCCCGTGGATGTCGGCGGGGTTGTACCGGCTCGCGACCTCCTGCATCACCTTCACGCCGTTGAGTTCGTCGCCGTGGAGCGCCGCGGTCATGAAGACCGACGGCCCGCCCTGCTCGCCGTTGATGACGGTGACGGGTATCTCGACGGGGTCGCCGAGGTACGTCTCGCTGATTTCGTACCTGAGGTGTCGCACCTCGCCCGGCGGCACCTCCGAGTCGTACCTGAACGGTTCGGGGTCCATGGGACGTTCATCGGAACCGACGGGTAAGAAGGTTGACCGGCTTCGGGCCTCGTCCGGACAGACGCGGGACAATACGGCTATCTCCGCCGCAGTCGTCTGTCTCCTCGAGAGATGTGTATCCACAGATGACGTCGAAACGTCCGGTCTGCAAGCGGTGCGGTTCCCCCACGGGTCCCGGTGGCGTGGTCGTCCGACACGCCGGCTCGGACCCCCTGCAGGTGTCGGAGTGCGGGCGCTGCGGCGCGATTATCGATATCGGCGGCGGGACCCGTTGGTGAACTGACGCGGCGACGACCGTCGCGTCGATTTACGTCGCTCGCGCGCCATGTCGACCTCATGGCGACTCCTCGGCTCGACGACCCGCTCGACATCGGCGGGTTCACGCTCCGAAACCGGCTCTACCGCGCGCCGGTGCTCGAATGTGCGGGCACCGGTCCCGAGACCCCCGAGCGCCTCGCGGCCGAACTCGAACCCGCGGCGCGGGCCGGTGCGGGACTCATCTGTCAGGGCGCGACTATCGTGCGCGAGACGGGTGGCTGCGCCGCGCCGGGGATGACGCAAATCGCGGACCCGGAGTTCGCGGCGTCGCTGTCGGCGGTGACCGAGCGAATCCACGACCACGGCGCGGCCGTCGCGGTCCAGTTGGAGTACGGCGGCCTGCGGAGCATGGAGACGTGGCACGCCGAGTACCGGCGTGACCACCCGGATTTGCAACAGCTCGCCGTCTCCCGGCCGCCGCGACTCCTCAGACTCCTCGACGCCCTCGGCTTTCTCGACTACGACGCGCGCGTCATGGCGGCCGACGAGGTGTACGAACTCGCGGCCGACTTCGGTCGCTCCGCCGCGATGGCGGTCGACGCCGGCTACGACGTGGTCCACGTCGCCGGCGCGAACATGGGTATCGTCCACCAGTTCCTCTCGCCGTTCTACAACCGCCGGGACGACGAGTTCGGCGACGGCGTCCGGTTTTTGGAGGTCGTCGCCGACGAGGTTCGCTCGCAGGTGGGCGACGTGCCGCTCATGACGAAAGTGCCGGCGGAGACGGCCGCGCCGCCCGGCATCCGCCGACGCCTGACCGAGGACGACGCGGTCGAAATCTGTCGTCGACTCGACGAGGCGGGTTACGACGCGCTCGTCCCCGTTTCGGGGTCGGTGTTCTGGGACGCGAGCATCGTCCGCGGGTCGTTCCCGGCCCGCGCGTGGCGCGACGACCGCTACCGCGACGGCTACGCCGCGGCCTTCGGCGGCCCGCTTCGGGCGCGACTCGTCGAACTCGGCAACCGAATCGAGGCGGCGTGGTATGACTTCGACCCGGCGTGGAACGCCGACCTGTGCCGCCGGGTCCGCGACGCCGTCTCGGTGCCCGTGCTCTGCGAGGGCGGCATCCGCGAGCGCGGCGAAATCGACCGGCTGCTCGGCGACGCCTGCGACGCCGTCGGGATGGCTCGGCCGTTCTACGCCGAACCGGAACTCCCCGCGCGACTGCTCGGCCGCGATGTCCCGGCCGGCACACGGGTCGTCTGCGAGAACTGCAACAACTGCGCGGTGCCGCAGGCGACGGGCGCGCCGGGCGTCTGTCGAACGCCCGACGTGTTGGCTCGCGCGGGAACCCTCAGAATGGAGGGAGCATACGACACAGACTCCGAGACGGCGGACGACGACGAGCCCGACCCGGTGGGTTAATAAGGCTCTCGTCGGTCAATCTGGGTAATGGCGCGCGACCGGTCCGCGATGGAGTCGGCCGAACTGACGGCGGTGCTCGACGCGCTCGACGACGCGGACGCACGAGCCATCATCAGAGGACTCGAAGAACCCATGACGGCAAGTGAAATTTCAGACACGTGTGACATCCCGCTTTCGACGACGTACAGGAAGTTGGACCTGCTCACCGACGCGGCGCTCCTCGCCGAGGGGACCCAGATTCGCGCGGACGGTCACCACGCGACGACCTACGAGGTCGCCTTCGACGAGGTTCGAATCGCTCTCAACGAGGACCGCGACTTCGACGTCGCGGTCGGCCGCCCGGAGCAGACGCCCGACGAACGCCTCGCGGACATCTGGTCGCGGGTCCGGAGGGAGACCTGATGGGGCACCTCAGCGCCTCGCCGACGATTACGACGATGATCATCGTCGTCAAGACGGGTATCCTCGTCCTCGGCGGGCTCATCACCTACTTCAGCTACAAGGCGTACCGGAACACCGGGGCGGCGTCGCTCCGCGCGCTCGCGCTCGGCTTCGGTGTCGTCACGCTCGGCGCGATGCTCGGCGGCGCGCTCGACGTGATTCTCAACGTCGACCTCGCCACCGGACTGCTCTTCGACTCGGTGCTGACGCTCGTCGGCTTCGCGGTCATCACCTACTCGCTGTACGTCGACTGAGCTGGTTCGGGAGGCTGCTCTCGGACGGCCCCGACCGAGTCCAATCGAACCGCCTTCGAACCAGCCCGTAACTCGCGGTCGCGCCCCCGCCGTTTCTGTCACGTCTCTCGGTCGTGAACCACAGCGATATCCCGGAGCGTGCCGCTCGTCACCACGAATCAATGGTCGCAGACATTATTGCCTAAATTGTGCAAAACCGTTATTAGGTAGCGGCCGATACCAGTAGGTATGTCCGACGACGAACTGAACGATATCCGGCAGCAGAAACGCGAACAGCTCGAATCCAATCTCCGCGGCGACGGCGGAAGCACGGCGAAAGGTGCCGCAGATTCCCCCTCGGAGCCCGTCCACGTCGACGGCGCTGAGGTCCTGGAAGACGTCGTCTCCACGAACGACGTGGTGCTCGTCGATTTCTACGCGGACTGGTGTGGTCCGTGCAAGATGCTCGAACCCACGGTGAAGAAACTCGCGCAGAACACCGACGCCGCGGTCGCCAAGGTCGACGTGGACGCGAACCAGGAGCTCGCCGCACAGTACCAGGTTCGGGGCGTCCCGACGATGGTGCTTTTCGCCGACGGCGAGGCGGTCGAACAGCTCGTGGGCGTCCGCGGCTACGACGACCTGAAGAACCTCGTCGAATCCCACCTCGCGTAAGCGTTCTCTCCCCCCGAGACTCGGGGTCGATTTATTGACGCTCTCGTCCGACCTTCGGGTATGCAACTCCTCGCCGAACCCATCGACATCGGAACCCGGTCGCCGACGGTCCTCCTGAACGAGAGCGACGCGGCCGAACTCGGGGTCCACGCGCTCGAACGCGTCCAACTGCGGCGAGACGGGCGGACGACCATCGCCATCGTGGAGCTGACGGACGAACTCGTTTCTGAGGGGACTCTCGGCGTGACGCGCCGGCTCGGTCACATCGAGGGCGAGGTCGAGGTTTCGGTCGCGCCGCAACCCGACTCGGTGTACTACATCCGCAAGAAGCTCGACGACATCGAACTCGAAGCCGACGAACTGTCCCAACTCGTCCGCGACATCTACGAGGAGCGCCTCGCCGACGTGGAACTCGGGGCGTACGTCTCTGGAATCTACACGAACGGGCTGTCGATGGAAGAGACGATGCACCTCACGGAGTCGATGGCGGACGTGGGCGAGACCATCACGTGGGAAGAGCCGGTCATCGCCGACAAGCACTCCATCGGGGGCGTCGCGGGCAACCGCGTCACGCCGATTCTCGTCCCCATCGTCGCCGCGGCGGGGCTGAAGATTCCGAAGACCTCCTCGCGGGCCGTCACCTCCGCGGCGGGTACCGCAGACACGATGGAGGTCCTCTGCGACGTGGAGTTCTCCGTCGCGGAGATACGCGACATCGTCGGGAAGACCGGCGGCTGTCTCGTCTGGGGCGGCGCGGTGAATCTCTCGCCGGTCGACGACCGCATCATCCGCGCCGAGACGCCGCTATCTATCGACCCCAAGGGGCAGCTCATCGCCTCCGTCCTCTCGAAAAAGAAGAGCGCCGGCTCGACCAACGTCGTCGTCGACATCCCCTACGGCGAGGGCGCGAAAGTCGAGAGCCTCGCCGAGGCGCGCGAACTCGCGAAGGACTTCAACCGCGTCGGCGACCACCTCGGGATGGCGGTCGAGTGCGCCATCACGAACGGGGTCGCGCCGGTCGGCCGCGGGGTCGGTCCCGTGCTCGAAGCCCGCGAGGTCCTCGCCACGCTCGCCGGCGGCGGCCCGAACGACCTGCGGGTGAAGGCGATTCGCCTCGCCGACGTGCTGTTCGAGTCCGTCGGCGTCGACGCCGACGCCGCCGAGATTCTGGACTCGGGGCAGGCCGAAGAGACCTTCCGCGAGATACTCGCCGCGCAGAACGGCGACCCCGACGTGGAGGCGGCGGACCTCTCGCCCGGCCGACACACCGTCGCGGTCCGCGCCGACCGCGACGGCGTGGTCACCCACGTCAACAACCGCCTCGTCAACGAGGTCGCTCGCCGGGCCGGCGCGCCGAGAGACCCCGGCGCGGGCCTCGAACTCCACCGCCGCGTCGGCGAGATGGCCGCCAGCGGCGAGACGCTGTTTACCGTCCACGCCGAGTCCGAGGACAAACTCGCCGACGCGAAGGCGCTCTCAGAGCGTGTCGAGACCGTCCGGGTGCGACACCCCGACGAGGCGCTCGTCGACCGGGTCTGAACGCCGTCTCCGCGGCGACCTTTTTCCATTCGACGCCCGTAGTTCCCGCATGGACGACCGCGTACATTCCGAGGTCCGACGCACCGCGACGGAAATCGACACGATGGAGATTCGCGGCGCGGCGACCATCGCCGACGCGGCCGCGCGGGCGCTCCGGACACAGGCCACGGAGAGCGACGCCGCCGACGCCGAGGCGTTCCGGGCCGAGCTCCGCGCGACCGCCCGGACGCTCCACGAGACGCGGCCGACGGCCGTGAGCCTCCCCAACGCCCTCCGGTACGTCCTCCGCGACATGTCGAGTACGACCGTCGAGGGGCTCCGACAGAACGTTGTCGACTCGGCCGACGAGTTCTGCGCCCGACTCGAACGGGCGCAGGCCGACCTCGGACAGGTCGGCGCGAACCGCCTCCGCGACGGCGACACCATCATGACCCACTGCCACTCCACGGACGCGCTGGCGTGCGTCGAGGCGGCCGTCGAGCAGGGAAAGCACATCGAGGCGGTCGTCAAGGAGACGCGGCCTCGAAATCAGGGACACATCACCGCGAAGCGACTCCACGAACTGGGCGTGCCCGTCACGCTCATCGTCGACTCGGCGGCCCGCCGCTACCTCAACGACGTGGACCACGTGCTCGTCGGCGCGGACGCCGTCGCGGCCGACGGGAGCGTCATCAACAAAATCGGGACGAGCGGCCTCGCGGTCAACGCACGCGAGCGGGGGTCACCCATCATGGTCGCCGCGCAGACGCTCAAGCTCCACCCGGGGACGATGACCGGTCACACCGTCGATATCGAGATGCGCGACACCGCCGAGGTCGTCGACGACGACACGCTCGCGGACCTCGGGAACCCCACCGTGAAGAATCCCGCGTTCGACGTGACGCCGCCGCGATACGTGGACGCCATCGTCACCGAGCGCGGGCAGTTCCCGCCGGAGAGCATCGTCATCCTGATGCGAGAACTGTTCGGCGAGGGTACTTCTGAGCCGTGGGCGGAGCCGTCGCCGCGGGCCGAACCGTAGGCGGAGACGTCGTCGCGAACCGACCCGCAGTCACGACCGGCCGACGAGGTCGGCCATGACTTTCATCTCCGCTTTTCGCAGGTGCTCCGCCGCGGTGCTCGTCGAGCAGTCGAGCCGCGCGGCCACGTCGGCGACCGACCCGGTCCGCGGCTCGCGGTAGTAGCCGCAGTCGACGGCGACCTCGATGGCCTCGCGCTGGCGGGGCGACAGCGACCCGGCCGAGACGCTCCCCGGCCCCGTGTACTCCCTCACCCGCACGACTTCGAGGCCGCGGCCCTCGGGGAGCTGTTCGACCGCCGACTGGAGCGCCTCGTCGGTCCCGACGAGCGTCATCGAGACCGTTCCGTCGCCGTCGAAGACGACCGGCGGGACGACGATGAGACCGCCCCGCGTGACGGCGGCCGTCTGCCTCGTTCCCGCCGCGTCGAGCCGCTCGTCGACCACGATGAAAAAGGAGTCGCCGGGGAGCTGGGAGAGTTCGTACGACAGGATGCGCTCCGTCTCCGCGAGCGCCGCCTCGTAGGCCTCGACGTCGGTCCCGAAGACCTCGAAGACGATGGTGTTCCTGTCGGTCACCGTCGGGTTCCAGTGGTGAAGTTCGGTCCGCTCGAACGCCTCGTGTTCGACGACGAACTCGTGCATCGGATGCAACTGTTCGTCGTCGGGCGTGAAGCGAAGCCTGACCGATTTCATGCCGGCGAATTGATTCGACTGCGACATAAAAACCGGCCGCACTCGTGAGGCAGAACGACGAACCGACGACCGGACGAACGGGCGGATGTCAACCGTCATGTCACTCGAACGCCCGCAGCAGCCCCCCGAGTCCGACGCCGACCCCGCCGCGCTCGCCGACGACGTCTCCGGTCCCCTCGACGCCGACGCGCTCCGGCGGGCGTTGGGCGACGCCGTCCTCGCCACCGAAGCGCACGTTCACGCGCCCGCGGTGCAGGTTCGCCCGGACGCGGTGCAGTCGTCGCTCTCGACGCTCCGCGACGACCTCGGCCTCGACCACCTCTCGTGTGTGACCGCCCAGGAGTACGAGGACCGCTACGAGTCCATCTATCACCTGAAGTCGTACGACGACCCGACCCGAGAGGCGAGCGTCGTCGTCCCGACGCCCCGAACCGACCCCGTCAGCCAGTCGGCCGCGCCGGTGTTCCGGACGGCCGAGTGGCACGAGCGAGAGGCGTACGACCTCGTCGGCATCGAGTACGAGGGACACCCGGACTTGCGTCGTATCCTCCTGCCGGAGACGTGGCAGGGTCACCCGCTCGGGCTGGACTACGACCAGACGCGCCCGCAGGTGGTCCGGTACGACGAGAACGCGAACCCGCTGGCCGAGGACGGCCGGGCCAGCTCGAACACGATGCTTCTCAACATCGGGCCGCACCACCCGGCGACCCACGGCGTGATGCACCTGCAGGTCACGCTGGACGGCGAGCAAGTCGCCGACGTGGAGCCGGACATCGGCTACATCCACCGCTGCGAGGAACAGATGTGCCAGCGGGGCACCTACCGGCACCAGATTATGCCGTACCCCGACCGCTGGGACTGGGGCGGCGGCGGCCTCCTGAACGAGTGGGCCTACGCCCGCACCGCCGAGGCGCTGGCGGACATCGACGTGCCCGAGTACGCGCAGGTGCTCCGGACGCTGGCGGCCGAACTGAGCCGTATCCTCTCGCACATGCTCGCGGTCGGCGCGTACGCCCTCGACGTCGTCGGCGACTTCACCGCGACGTTCATGTACGCCATGCGGGACCGGGAACTCGTCCAGAACGTCCTCGAAGACCTCACGGGCCAGCGGCTGATGTTCAACTACTTCCGGCTCGGCGGGGTCGTCTGGGACCTCCCGGAACCCCGCGAGGAATTCTTCGAGAAGATTCGGACGTTCGTCGACGGCCTCCCCGAGAAACTGCGGGAGTACCACGACCTCCTGACGGCAAACGAGATTCTGCAGGCCCGAACGCTCGAAACCGGTATCCTCCCGCCCGAGGTGGCGAAGGACTACGGCGTGACGGGGCCGGTCGCCCGCGGCTCGGGCATCGACTACGACCTTCGCCGCGACGACCCCTACGGCTACTACGACGAACTCGACTGGGAGGTCGCCGTCGAGGACGACTGCGACAACTTCGCGCGCCTGCTCGTCCGCCTCCGGGAGGTCGAGGAGTCGGCCAAAATCGTCGCGCAGTGCGTCGACCTCCTCGAAGACTGGCCCGAAGACGAGCGGACCATCCAGTCGAACGTCCCGCGCACCATCAAGCCGGACGACGACACCGAGGTCTACCGCGCGGTCGAAGCCGCGAAGGGCGAACTCGGCATCTACATCCGCGCCGACGGCACGGACACCCCGGCGCGGTTCAAGATTCGTGGCCCTTCGTTTTCGAACCTCCAGTCACTCCCCGAGATGGCCGAAGGCGAGTACATCCCGGACCTCATCGCTGCGCTCGGGAGTCTCGATACGATAATGGGAGAAGTAGACCGGTAATCGGCGGTGGGACGGCGGGTGTCGCGCGTCGGCGACAGTTCAGTCGTCCGACGGCGAGGCGGGACCCGCCGCGTCACCCGACCCGTCGGCGACGGCCTGTGGTCCCGACGGCGGCGACCCGTCGGGGGACGTCCCGACCGACGCGGGAGCGTCGCCGCCGCGCCCGCTTCCGCCGGCGTCGCCGACGTCGAACCGTCCGACGAGGTCTTTGAGCGACTCCGCCGACTTCGACACCTGCCGGATGTTCCGCGTGACTTCGTTTATCGCGGCGGTCTGTTCTTCGGTCGCCGCGGAGACCGTCGCCGTCTCCGAGGTCGTCTCCTCGCTCACGCTCGACACGTCGTCGACCATCGAGACGACCTCCTCGGTCGAGACGGCCTGGTTCTCGGTCGCCTGCGAAATCTCCTCGACGCCGTGTTCGGCCTCGCGAATCGCCCCGGAGATGTGGTCGAACATCTCGATGGCGTCGCCGATGGTCTCGGAGCCGCTCTCGACGCTCTCCTGCATGGACTGCATGTCGTCGACCGTGTCGTCGGCGCGGTCGCGCACCTCGTCGATGCGGGCTTCCACGTCGTCGGTGGCCTGACTGGCCTCCTTCGCCAGCGCCTTGATCTCGTTGGCGACGACGGCGAAGCCCTCGCCGGCCTCGCCCGCGCGGGCCGCCTCGATGGATGCGTTGAGCGCGAGCAGGTCCGTCTGCTCCGCGATGTCGTTGATGAGTTGGACGATTTCGTTGATTTCGCCCACCTGCTCGCCGAGGGCTTCGACCCGCTCGACCGCCTCGTCGGCCTCGGTCTCGATGGTAGATATCTCCTCGGTCGCCTCCGCGGCGTGTTCGCGCCCCTCGTCGGCGAGCGACACGGCCTGATTCGCCGACTGGACGACGCCGTCGGCGGAGGCGGCGACCTCCTCGATGGTCGCAGAAAGGTCGTTCATCTCGTTTGCGACCGTCTGGAGCCGTTCGGTCTGCTGTTCCGCGCCGTGAGCGATTTCCTCGACCGACCGCGCGGTCTCCTGGCTCGCGGACTCGATTTCCTTCGCGCTCGACACCGTCTCGTTGCTCACCGCCGCGAACTCGTCGGCGACGGACTGCACCTCGACGAAGCCGTCCTGGAGCTTCTGAATCCCCGTGTCGAGGTCGGTCATGATGGCGCCGAACTCGCCGGGCAGGTCGGTCCGGAGGTTCTGGTCGAGGTTGCCGTCGCCGAGCTCCGTTCCGGCGGTTCGAAGCGCCGAGACCTGCCGTTGGAGGTTCGCCTGCATGTCGTCGAACGCCTCGACGAGCTCCCCGAGTTCGTCGTCGTTGGCGTCGATGGCTTCGTCGTCGTCGAACCGCCCGCGGGCGAGCGACTGCGCGCGGTCCCGAAGCGCCTCTATCGGCTCCGAGAAGTACCGCGCGGCGACGTAGCCGACGCCGACGACGACCACGATGATACCGACGATTAACAGGAGCATGACGTTCCGGGAGGTGTCTGCCCGACTGTTCATCGCCTGTCCGAGCTGTTTGACCGGCCCCGTCACGTCCGACTCGGGGACGGTCGCGACGAGTTTGTACTGTCCGTTGCCGAAGTGGAGCGGCGCGTACCCGACGAAGTACCGGTCCGAGTCGCCGCTTTCGCCGGCCGTCTCGTAGGTGGTGAGGCCGCGCTGGACGAGGCCGGCCGAGAGGTTCTCGGCGACTTCGCCCTCGACGGTTCCGAGCGATTCCTTCGAATCGGTCAGGAGCGTGCCCCCTTCGCCCACGATGGTCATGTGACCGCTCTCACCGACCTGGATGTCGTCGATGAGCACGTTGAGGAGGTCGAAGTTGAACTGGAGCGTGATAGTCCCCGTGAGTTCGCCCCCGTGGTAGACCGGCGTAGTGACGTAGACCGTGGCCCCGTCGTCGGTCGGTACCACCTCACTGACCTGGATTTCACCCTCCTGAAGCCCGGTCGCGGTCTCGAACCATTCCTCTTCGGCGTAGGAGACGTCGAACACCGACCGGGTGGTGATGCCGTCTTCCGTGCGAACCGTTTGGACGACTCCCTGCCCGTTTTCGTCGGTGAACAGAATCTCGTCGTATGCGGGGCGCTCCTCGCCGTCGATAGTCACGGAGCGCGTTCTGAGGTAGCTCTCGAACGAGTCGTTAATCTGGCCGCGGGCGTCGGCGACGGCGGCCGTCTGGAGCTCGTAGTAGTAGACGCTCGGCGCGAGCACCCAGTCGAAGTCCTCGTGGTAGGCGTACGCGACGAACTTCTCCTCGACGGGGTTGCCCGCTTGGGTGGTGTCTTCCCACTCGTACTCGACGATGCCCCAGTCCTCGCCGTTGCGGACGGCGGCGTTCGACTCGATTTCGGCGGGCACCTGATTGAACGCCTGTATCTCGGTGTCGTCGACGGCGTTGACTCCGTCTTCGAGGCTGTGGTGGACGACGAAGTCGAGGTCGCCGTTCAGGACGAACGCGTAGCCGGTCGACCCGACGTAGCCCGGTCGGAACGCGTCAGAGAGCGTTCCACTCTGTTGGACGCCGTTTCCGGCCGTTCCGGCGATTCGCGCCTCGACTTGGTCTTTCACCTGTTGTTGCTCTGCCGAAGTGAGTTCCTCCCAGTCCCGGCCGCCGTACTGGTTCGCGAGCACCGTCTCTTTCGTCGTCTCGACGGTCGCACGCATCTGGAGCGCCATGTACCCTAACTGCGCCTGGCTCTGTTCCTGGACGAGTTCCATCTGGCCCGCCCGGGCGGCTTCGTAGTTCTGTACCGGCGCCGAGTCCGCCAGCGCGAGCGCGTCGATTCGGCGGACGTCGAGCAGGTTCTGTATCTCCTCTTGCCGGGCGGCGACGGTTTGGTTCAACTCGCCGGTAATCTGCGCTTCGAGCGTCGCCTCGCTCTGTTCTTGTGCGTAATCGCCAATACTTGACATTCCTTGGACGCCTGCGACGCCAACGACTGCCACGGGTAGCAGCGAGATGGCGAGACACAGCGCGATAAGTTTCGTTCGTATCTTCATGGTTTAGTTGATATCGGCGAACCCCGGCATCCCCCAATACACGCCGAGCAGCCGGGTGTGTGTCCGAATAGCTCTGAATCTAGCTCTGAAAAAACAACCGTATAAAGCTCACCCGCCAATTATTATCGACGATATTCGAGCCCCGAACCACTTCGGGGCCCGTGGAATGACGAGGGTACCCTCTTCGATATTGTAGTAATGACTCAACGCTTCTCTGGAGATTGTCACGAACTAGCAACACTTGCGGCCGCGGCGGCGGTCGCGCCGCCTCGTCACCCCTACCGCGGCGTCTCCGTCCCCCACTTATCGAGGGCGACGGCGAGTTCGGGCGTCTCCTCGGCGGCCGCCGAGATGGACCGCCCCTCGACGTAGGCGTCGATGGCCGACCGGAGCGCGACCGCGCCCGCGCGGGTGCCGTCGGGATGGCCGTGGATGCCGCCGCCGAGTTGGACGCAGACGTTCGTCCCCGTGGCGTCGAGTAGGTCGGGGAGCAGGCCGGGGTGGAGCCCGCCGGAGGCGACCGGCAGCACGTCGTTCATCCCGTAGAGGTCGCCCGCGAGCCACTCGTTGATGCCGACGGTGTCCTCGTTGGCGAGCTTGCCGAGGCCGGCGGTGCCGGTGTGGAGTTGGTCGACGCCGCAGAGGCGACTTATCTGCGCGAGCACCCGCATCGAGACGCCGTGGGACGGGAGCCGGTCGAAGGCGGCGTGCATGGCGCGGTGGGCGTGGATTGCGATGCCGTGTTTCTCGGTGCGCTCGCGGACGGTCTGGAGGCCCGCCCAGCCCGCGGTGATGATATCCACCATAACGTACTCGCCGCCCTGCGCGGCCACCTCGTCGACCCGGTCGAGCATCGTCTGGGTGTCGGCGGTGACGTTGATGAGGTAGGACTTCTTCTCGCCCGTCTCGTCCTCGGCGTCGTCGCGGAGCGACAGCGACTCCGTGAGGCGGTCGGAGAAGGGGTTGAACGCCTGGTCGGTCAGGTTCTCGTCGTCCTTCAGGAGGTCGACGCCGCCGACCCACGCGTCGTAGCCGACCTGCGCGTGCGCCGCCGTCGAGAGGCCGACTTTCGGCTTGGGGACCGTCGCCGTGATGGGGCGGTCGGTGACGCCGAATACCTCCTCGCGGACCGACGACCCGTACAGCGGACCGGGGTACGACGAGACGACCGACTCGGGCCACTCGCAGTCGAGGAGCCGAATCGTATCGACCGCCTTCATACCCATGATGTTGCCGGCGATGCACGACAGCACCTGCGGCATATTTCCGGGTTCGAACAGTCCGGCGGGGTAGGCGACCCGAATCAGGTCGCCGTCGATGTCGAACGTCGTCGCGCCCATGTCGGTGAAGTCCGCGCCGGTCTGGAGGGCCGCCCACGTGCCGTTGGAGGACTCCGAGGCCACGCGACTCGCCGCCGCCTCCGTCGACATCCCCGTCGCGGGGTCGATGCGGAAGGTGCAGACGAGGTCCTCGTCGGTCGGTTCGTACTCGAGGTCGAGGAAGTCTTCGTACGTGATACCCATAGCTTCGCCTACGCTCCCGCGAAGCTTAAAACGGCATCCCGAAGCGACTTTGCCCCCTCGACGCGAAGAGACGCGGCTCGGCGCAGAGCGGGGGATTCGGCTCCCGCGTCAGGGCGACAGCAACGCCCGGACCTCGCGGAACTCCGGCACGTCGGTGTCGAGGGCGGCACAGAGCGCGTCGGCCGCGCCCAGCAACCACTCGGCGCGCTCCACGCGGGACTCCACGTCGCCCGGCCCGATTCGGTAGCGCTCGACGAGTTCCTCGATGTCCGAGCCCTCGGTCCACTCGTGGAGGATGCGGGCGGTCTTGACCGCGGTCAGCCACTCCTCGAAGGGGTCGGCGTCGTGCATCGCGGTGGTGAACTCCGCGGCGTGGCTCCGGGCGTACTGGTACATCAGCGCCCGCTCGCGGTTGCCGAGGTACGTGTCGTGCATGTCCGGCGTGTCGCAGACGATCTCGAGGGCGGTCCGGGCGGTGACGTGCTCGTCGGCCATCGTCTCGATGGTGCGGATGCCCGAGACGATGCGCGCCCCGGTCGTCGGCGAGACGTACTGTCTGGAGGTCTGTGCGCCCAGCGTCGTCGCCGACAGCGTCCCCCCCGTCGCGTCGAGGAGCTCCATCGCTTCGAGCTCCGAGACCACGTCGGCGACGAGTTCCGCGAGGTCCACGCTCGGATTCTGGTGAGCGTAGTAGGTCGCCGAGAACACGTCGGCGACGCCGTCGAGGCTGTCGGCGAACCCGGAGGCGACGACCGAGAGGACGTGCGTCCGGAGCGCCTCGGGGTCGTCGAACTGCGAGTCCACGGCCTCCGCGTCGGCCGTCACGTAGCGGTCGAACAGCTCGGCTTTCGTGTCCGCGTCGCCGACGAGGACCGCCTCGCCGAACGGGTCGAGGTGCGGGCGGCCGGCGCGGCCGCACATCTGGTGCACGTCGAGGACGGGAATCCACGCCATCGAGTCGCCGGTGTAGCGCTTCTGGTCGCGGATGACGACCCGGCGAGCGGGGACGTTCACCCCGGCGGCGAGCGTCGGCGTCGCGCAGATGACCGCGAGCCGGCGGTCTCGAAAGGCGTTCTCGACGGCGACCCGGTGGGCGCTCCGCAGGCCGGCGTGGTGGAAGCCGACGCCGGTCCGGGCGCACTCCGAGAGCTGGCGGCCGGTCGCGGTGCCGCCGAGTTCGTCGAGTTCGTCGCCGAGGGCGGGCGCGGGCGAGAGGTCCTCGCCGGCGAGGCGGTCGGCGAGCGCCTCGGCCTCGCGGCGCGACCGGACGAACGCGAGACACTGTCCGCCAGTCTCGACGGCGTCTTCGACGAGCGCGACGGTCGCCTCGGTGGCCTCGTCGTCGTTCGGGCCGGTCGGGGGGACGACCACGTCGAGGTCGGTGCCGTCGTCGAACTCGACGGTCTCGTCGGCGTAGACGCCGGTTCGGAGCGAGACGGGCCGCCACGTGCTCTCGACCAACGCCGCGTCGAGCCAGTCGGCGATGACCTCGGGGTTGTCGACGGTCGCCGAGAGGGCGACGAGCTGGAGGTCCGGAACGCGGCGCTGGAGCGTGGCCAGCGTGACTTCGAGCGTCGGCCCGCGGCCCGGCGCGCCGAGCAGGTGGACCTCGTCGACGACGACACAGGCGAGGCGTTCGACCCACGGCGCGCCGTTTCGAATCGCCGAGTCGACCTTCTCGCTCGTGGCGACGACGATGTCGTGGTCGCCGAGTTCCGCCTCGTCCGCGTCGAAGTCGCCGGTGGAGATGCCGACGCTCACGCCGGGGAGTCGGTCGAACGTCTCGTACTTCTCGCGGGCGAGCGCGCGTAACGGGACGATGTAGAGCGCCGGCCCCTCGGCGGTGAGCATGGCGAGTTCCGCGATGAAGGTCTTGCCGCTGGCGGTCGGAATGGCGGCGACGACGCGGCCGCCCTCCGCGACGCCCGCCTCGACCGCGGCGGCCTGCGGCGGATAGAGTTCCTCGATACCGTTCGACTCGTAGTGGGAGACGAGGGCCGCCGACAGCGGGAGGTCACGCACGCGCATCTGTCACCGTTCTGGTGGCGGACTCACATAAGTACCTTCGCCGAGCGGGGGTTCGCCGACCGACGGCCCGCCGAACCGAGCCGAGACGTTCGGCCTCGTGCGACCGTCAGCCACGGCAGGTATTTCCGTCGCCTGCTCGATATATGGAGTGATACACATGAGCAGGCGCGCCCTCCCGGTCGCCCTTCTCGTCGTCGTCGTGCTCGCCGGACTCCCGGCACCGACGCTCGGCGCGGAGGCGACCGCTTACATCGACGACGTCTCCGTCTCGCCCGCACAGCCGACGCCGGGCGAGCGGTTCATCCTCTCGACTATCGTACAGAACGCACAGAACAGCCCGTCGAACCTCCAAGTGACGGACGTGTACGTCCGCACCGCGAGCGGCTCGAACGACCTCGCGCGGGCCGAAGACCTCGGGACGATTCCGCCCGGGAGCGACCTGCAAATCCCGCTTTCCGTCCGACTCGCCGACGCGGGGACCTACGACCTCCGCGTGACCGTCGTCGGCCGGAGCGACGGCCAAGTCCAGCGACTCCAGTACCCCGTCGTCGTCCGCGTCCGCGAGGGCGGTCCGCAGGTGACCGTCGAGGTCGGTGACGCGGTCATCGGCACGGAGACGCCCGTGCAAGTCACCGTCTCGAACGGCGAAGACGAGGTGGCGCGCAACCTTCGGCTGTCGGTGGCCGCCGAGGACGCGACCGTGCGGAACGACACCCGCGTCGTCCCGCGCCTCGACTCCGGACAGGCCCAGACGTTCCAGTTCGACGTGACGCCCGGCGCGACCGACTCCGAGGTGACGGCGACGCTGCGCTACACCACGGCCGACGGCAACGCCCGGACGACGACGACCACCGCGCCGCTCGCCGCCGACGAACTCCGAGAGAACGTCCGCCTCGACGCGACCCTCGGCGACGGCGCTCGCCCCGCGGTCGTCGTCGACGTGACGAACCTCGGCAACGCGCCCCTCGAAGACCTCGTCCTCTCGCTTCGCGATGGCGACGCGACCGTCGTCGGGAACCCCGTCGGAACCGTCGCGGCCGAGTCCACCCGGACCGTCCGACTGAACGTCTCGTCGGTCGACCGTGCGACGCTCGACGTGGTCGCCGACTACGAGACCGGCGGGCGCGACGGCTCCGCGGCGACGACCATCGACTACGTCGCCGCCCCCGGTCGGATTTCGCTCACCGGCGTCGACGTGGAGCGCGAAGACGGGAAGATACATATCTCGGGCAGCGCGAGCAACGTCGGCCTCAGCGACGCCCAGAGCGTCGTCATCCGGGTCGTCCCGACCGACGGCGTCACCCCCGAGCGCCCCTACAAGGAGTACTTCGTCGGCTCGGTGCCCGCGAGCGACTTCGCCTCGTTCGACCTCTACGCCACCGTCGACGACGGCGTGGCCTCCGTCCCGGTCGAGGTGACCTACCTCGCCGACGGCCGTGAGCGGACCGTCGAAACGACGGTGGACGTGAGCGACCTCTCGCAACCCGTCGACTCGAACGACGGCGGCGGCGGTCTCGGCACCACGCTCCTCCTCGTCGGCGGCCTCGTCGCCCTCCTCGTCGTGGTCGGCGTCGGAATCTACGCCTACAGACGACGCTGATTCGAGATGAACCACATCATCGAACTCCAACGCGTCTGGAAGCGCTACGACACCGGCGGCGAGGTCGTCGAGGCGCTCAAGGACGTGGACTTCCACGCCGACCCCGGCGAGTTCGTCACCGTCATGGGACCCTCCGGGAGCGGGAAGTCCACGATGCTGAACGTCCTCGGCCTCCTCGACACACCGACTGAAGGGACCGTCTACCTCGACGGACAGGACGTGACCGACCTCTCCGACCGGGAGATGACGGTCCACAGAAAGCGCTTTATCGGCTTCATCTTCCAGAGCTTCCACCTGATTCCGACGCTGTCGGCGCTGGAAAACGTGGAGATGCCGACGCTGTTCGGCGACGACCCGACCGCCCGCGACCGGGCGACGCGCCTGCTCGAACGCGTCGGCCTCGGCGAGCGGCTCGACCACCGGCCCGACCAGCTCTCGGGTGGGCAGAAACAGCGCGTCGCCATCGCGCGGGCGCTCATCAACGAGCCGCGCATCCTCCTCGCCGACGAGCCGACGGGGAACCTCGACCGGGCGACCGGGCGGAGCGTCCTCGACCTGTTCGACGAGATTCGCCGCGAGGACGACGTGGCGGTCATCGCCGTCACCCACGACCCCCAAATCGGCGACTACGCGGACCGAACGGTCGAACTCATCGACGGGAGGATACAGTGAGCGTCCTCGACGACCTCTTCCGGCGCGTCCCCGCGCTGTTGATGGCGCGTCGGAACCTCTCGCGCAACCGCATCCGCTCGGGGCTCGCCGTCCTCGGCATCATCATCGGCGTCCTCGCCATCGCGTCGCTCGGCATGTTCGGCACGACGCTCCGTACCGGTGCGACCCAGCAGCTCGGCGACATCGGCAACGAGATCAGCGTCTCGCCCAACTTCCAGGAGGGAATCGAGGAGCTCACCGAGCGCGACGTCGACGAGATTCGTCGCGCGGTCACCGACGGCGCGGTCGTCCCCGTCCGCTCCGAGTCGAAACTCGTCTCGCGAGGTGATCGACAGACCGTCACAACGGTCTACGGGATGGAAGACCCCGGCGCGCTCTACGAGGCCGAAGAGGGCCGCATCCCCGACCGGCTCAGACAGGGCGCGCTCGTCGGCTCCGGCACCGCCGGCCTGCTCGACGTCGAGCCCGGAAACACCATCTCCGTCGACGGTCGGACCTACCGCGTCTCGGCCGTGCTCGCCGAACAGCAGGGTATCTCGCTGGTCAGCCCGAACAACGCCGTCATCGTCCCCGTCGAGGACGTAAACGGCACGGGCTACTCGCAGGTCGTCGTCAGCGCCGACTCCGGACAGGCCGCGAACGAGTCGGCGGTCGCCATCCGCGAGGCCCTCAACGAGCGCGAAGAGCGCGTCTCGGTGTTCGAACTCCAGTCCATCACGGCGGGCATCAACGAGTTCTTCGGCATCCTCAACGCCTTCCTCATCGGCATCGGCTCCATCTCGCTGGTCGTCGCCGGCGTGAGCATCCTGAACGTCATGCTCATGAGCACCATCGAGCGACGCCAGGAAATCGGCGTCCTCCGCGCCGTCGGCGTCCAGCGCGGCGACGTGATTCGCATGATTCTCGCCGAGGCCGGCCTGCTCGGCGTCGCCGGCGGCGTCATCGGCGCGATACTCGCTGTCGGCGCGGGCGTCGCGCTCAACGCGTTCGTCCTGAACGACCCGCTTGCGACCTTCCAGGCGGCGAACCTCCTCTACATCGTCCTCGCGGTCGGGTTCGGCGTCGGCACCAGCGTCCTCTCGGGGCTGTACCCGGCGTGGAAGGCGGCCAACGAGCGGCCGGTGGAGGCGCTCAGGAAGTAGTTGGGACTCCGGGAGCGGAGTTTTGATGAAAAATGGGGCGTCGTCGGCCGCGCGTTGACCGATTACTGCAAAATTTTTTGCAGGGTCGTTACGCGTCGGGGCCGGTCCACTTCTGGAGAGTCGCGGAAGTCGAACCTGACTCGTCGGTCCAGACGATACGGACAGTCTGGTTGTGAAGAACATCCGTTGGCCCGTTGCTCGGCTTAATTGTCACTGAGTTCCCGGCGGAGACAGCAGCACCAGTGTCATCTTGGAGTGCATCCCAAGTGAGGCTCTTTGAAGCTTCAGTAGCCGATACTGTATCCGCCTTGTCTACAATCTTGACACCGGTTGTCACATTTAGACGGGCTGCACTGATTTCGTCGCCACTTTCGTGCGTGATGGTCAGATTGCCAGCATCGCTTCCATCAAAGTCGAAACTGAAACTCGCCTGCGGAGCGGTCGCCGTTTGCTCACCCAGTCCGAGGACGAACGTCCCGATAACGGCCGCGAGAATCACCGTAATCGCGACCATCAGAATCACGCCGATGACCGGCGAGACTGCACCATCGTCTGCTAGTAGTTGTCTTATTTTCATGAGTTGTATGCTCCATACACACGCGGCCCGTCCGCGGAAATCCCACCCGAAGAGCGGTATGTACGAGTAGTACATAGAGGGTAGACGAGATAAATCTAACCGAAGACACGACAACAAAAATCACGTTCAGCCCTAGCACACTGTCACATTGGTTGCCAGTACGCGCTCTCGGGGCTCGATACGACGGTGGAAAAATCGGGTCGCAGCGGGCGGCTCAGATGTAGTCGTGCTCGGCGAGGCGCTCGACGGCCTCGCGGAGTCGCTCTTCGCTCGCGGCGTAGGAGATGCGGGCGTAGCCCGGGGCGTTGAAGGCGCTGCCGGGGACGGTCGCGACCTTCGCGTCCTGAATCGCGCCCTCGCACCACGCCTGGTCGTCGTCGTCGACGGGGAGCATCATGTAGAACGCGCCCTTCGGGACGGCGACATCAACGTCGTGTTCGGCGAGGAGGTCCACGAGCATGTCGCGGCGGGCCTCGAACGCCTGGCGCATCTCCTCGACGTCGTCGTCGGTGCGCTCCGAGAGCGCCTCGACGCCGGCGTGCTGGACGAAGTTCACGGCGCAGGAGACCGAGTGCGAGTGGAGCTTACCGGCCTGCGAGATGAGGTCCGACGGGGCGTGGAGGTAGCCGAGCCGCCAGCCGGTCATCGAGAACGCCTTCGAGAAGCCGTTGATGGTGATGGTGCGGTCTTCCATCCCGTCGAGGGAGCCCAGCGAGGTGTGCTCGAAGCCGTCGTAGACGATGCGCTCGTAAATCTCGTCGGAGATGACGGCGAAGTCGTGTTCGACCGCGAGGTCGCGGACGCCTTCGAGCGCCGCGTCGGAGAAGACGCCGCCCGTCGGGTTCGACGGGGAGTTGACGACGAGGAGCTTCGTCTCGTCGGAGACCGTCTCGGCGAGTTCGTCCAGTGCGGGTTCGAGCCTGAAGTCGTGCTGTGCGAGGTCGACGCGGCTGAGGGTGCCGCCGGCGAGCTTCACCATCGCCTCGTAGGAGACCCACGCGGGGTCGAGGAGAACGACCTCGTCGCCGTCGTCGACGAGCGTCTGGAACGTCTCGAAGAGCGCCTGCTTGCCGCCGGGCGTGACGATGACCTCGTCGGCCTCGGCGTCGACGCCGTTCCCGCGGAGTTTCGCCGCGATTGCTTCCTTGAGTTCCGGGATTCCGTTCGACGAGGTGTAGCTCGTGTGTCCCGCGTCGAGCGCGTCCTTCGCCGCCTGCGTGATGTTGTCCGGAGTCGGGAAGTCCGGCGCGCCGACCGAGAGGTCGACCACGTCTTCGCCCTGCGCTTCCAGTTCGCTCGCGAGGTTCGAGATGGCGAGCGTCGCGCTCGGTTCGACGCGGCCGACTCGGTCGCTGAAATCGAAGTTCATGCCAACGCCTCCACCATATCAGTCGCAGCGTAAACCGCTTCCGCACCTTTGCTGACGCGCTCGCGTGCCTCAGCGCCGCTCATGCCGGGGCCGGAGACGCCGAACGAGACGGGTTTGTCGCGGTCCAGCGAGACCTCCGTCAGCGACTTCGCGGTCGCATCGGCGATGACGCGGTCGTGGTCGGTGTCGCCGGTGACGATTGCGCCGACGACGGCGACGGCGTCGATATCGTCGCGGCGGGCGAGTCGGTCGGCCGCGAGGGGCGAGTCGTACGCGCCGGGGACCTGAATCGTCTCGACCACCTCCGCGTCGCGCTCGGCGGCCGCGTCGCGGGCCGCCTCCTCCATCTGCTCCGTGACCGACGAGTTGAATCGGGCCACGACGAGTCCGAGTGAGACCATGGCCGACCCTTCCCGCCTCGGATAAAAGAACTACCGACACCGACCGAATTTGGTCTCCGGCGACGGGCAAGCACAAAAGTTGTATTGTCGGCGTTGCGATGGGTGGGCATGAGTACTGACAGTGGGACCGAGACGGTCACTCGGTCCCGTGCCCTCCTGGCGCTTTCGGGCGCGGTGGTCGTCGCCCTCCTCGTCCGCCTCGTCGACCTCGGCGGCCGAATCTTCCACTGGGACGAAGGCCGCGTCGGCTACTGGATTCTGCGCTATCACGAGACCGGCGAGTTCTCCTACCGGCCCATCATCCACGGCCCGTTTCTCCCCGTCGTCAACGACTATCTCTTCGCCGTCCTTCCGGCGACCGACTTCACGGCTCGACTCCCCGTGGCGCTCGTCGGCGGCCTGCTCCCGCTTTCGGTCTGGCTGTTCCGAGAGCATCTCCGCCGCGACGAGATGGTCGCGCTCGCGCTCTTCTTCGCGGCGAACCCCATTTTGGTCTACTACTCGCGGTTCATGCGCAACGACGTGCTGGTGGCCGCCTTCTCGTTCGTCGCGCTCGGCTTCGTCGTCCGCGCGTACGACACCGGCCGCCTCGCCTACCTCATCCCCGCGGGCGTCTCCTTCGCAACCGGGTCGGCGGCGAAGGAGAACTACGTCGTCTACCTCGCGTGTTTCCTCGGGGCGGCGTTCCTCGTCTTCGACCACCGACTGCTCGCTCGGACCTCGGCCGGCGAGTCCGCCCGCGACATCCTCTTTTCGGAACTGCCCGCGAGCATCCGCGACCGACTTCGCGCACGCGGGGCCGGCAGTCTCGGCTACGGCGGGGTTCGGTACGCCGTCGGCGTCCTCGGGGGCCTGCTCGCGTTCCTCGCCGTCTTCGTCTTCTTCTACGCGCCGCGGCCCGACCTCTGGAACGCGCTCGGCGGCTCAACTGCGGTTCTGCCCGTCCTCAGAGCCGGGACCGTCGGCGCGGTTTCCGAGATGTTCGGCAGTTGGCTCGGCGGGAGCCACCAGTCCCACGAGTACCTCCCGTACCTGAAGGACTTCCTCGAGACGTTCGTCTACGGCGCGCCGGTGCTCATCGTCTTCGCGCTCGTCGGCATCGTCGTGGACCGGTACGGCGTCGTCGCGGGCCGGGTTCGCTGGCTCGTCGCCTTCGCGACCTACTGGGGCGTCGTGAGCATCTTCGGCTACCCGCTGGCGACCGACATCCAAGCGCCGTGGGTCGTCGTCCACGCGATTGTCCCGCTCGCGGTCCCGGCGGCGGTCGGCGCGGCGTTCGTCTTCCGCTCCGGCGTGCAGGCGCTCGACGCCAAGGACACGGTCGGCGTCGGCCTCGCGGTACTCGTGCTCGTCGCCTCGGTCGGCGGCGTCGCGGCCGCCAACGTCGACTACTGGAACGCCTCGACCGACGAGGATAAGGAGGTGCTCCAGTGGGCCCAACCCGAAAACGACCTCAAGGCCACGCTCGACGACGTGGAGCGCGTCTCGGCCGCCAACCCCGGAACCGACGTGCTCCTGTACGGGACCCACCCGCCGGACAGCGACGAGACGCACTTCTACGTCTCCAACGAGTCGAACCCGCTCGGCGGGCCATCGTGGCACAGCCGACTCCCGCTCCCGTGGTACTTCGAGGGCTCGGGCGTCGAGCGCACCAGTAGCGCGCCGGACGCGAACGTCTCCGAGGTGACCGCCGACGCGCCGCCCGTCGTCATCGCCTACGAATGGGACCGAACCGAACTCGAATCCGAACTCGACGGCTACGTCGCGCGCCAGCACGCCTTCAAGCTCTGGAGCGAAGACGTGGTCGTCTTCATCGACGAGGACGCCCTCGCCGCCGCGAACGAGACGCGGGGCTGACGCCGGCCGCCGGCGTCTGACGACCCGATTTTCCTCGCGCCCGACGCGTGCGGGCGCCCGGCTCGTTCTGCGTCTTCTGCACCGATTATATCCACGGATGTGCTCATTTGAACGTATAATGTGGCAACGTTTATGCATCGACGTACTGAACCCGCGACTGTGACCGTCACCGTACCCGGACCCACGCTCGGCGTCGTCGGTGGGGGCCAGCTCGGGCGTATGCTCGGCGAGGCCGCCGCACCGCTCGGCGTCGACATCGTCGTGCTCGACCCGACACCCGACTGCCCGGCATCGGCCGTCGCCGACCAGATCGTCGGCGACTTCGACGACCCCGAGGCGATGGCGGAACTCGCCGCGCGGGCCGACGCGCTGACGTTCGAAATCGAACTCGCCGACCCGGACCTGCTCGACGAACTGGCCGCCGAGGAGGGAATCGAGGTCCACCCCTCGCCCGACGCGCTTCGGACCATCGAGGACAAACTGGTCCAGAAGGACACCTTCGGCGAGGCGGGCATCCCGATTCCGCCGTTCCACCGCGTCGACGACGCGGCCGACCTCCGCGACGCGCTCGACGAGTTCGGCTCGGTCATGCTGAAAGCCCGGACCGGCGGCTACGACGGCCGCGGAAACGTCCCCGTCACCGACCCGGAGGACGCCGAGGCCGCCATCGAGGCGGTCGGCGGCCCGGCGATGGCCGAGGCGTTCGTCGACTTCGAGCGCGAACTGTCGGTCATCGGCGTCCGCGGCGAGGACGAGATTCGGACCTTCCCCGTCGGCGAGAACGTCCACGAAGAGGAGATTCTCCGCGAGACCGTCGTCCCGGCGCGGACGACCGACGAGGTCCGTGAGGAGGCCGACCGCGTCGCCCGCGAGGTGCTTTCGCACCTGCCCGGCCGCGGCGTCTTCGGCATCGAACTGTTCGAGACGGCGGCGGGCGACGTGCTCGTCAACGAGGTCGCCCCGCGCCCGCACAACTCCGGCCACTGGTCCATCGAGGGCGCGCTCACCTCGCAGTTCGAACAGCACGTCCGCGCCGTGCTCGGGTGGCCGCTCGGCGCGACGACTCGCCGGTCGCCCACCGTGATGGCGAACGTCCTCGGCACCGTCGACGAGAGCCGACCGGCGCGGCTCGGCGGCCTCGACGACGCCCTCGGTGAATCGGGCGTTTCGCTGCACTGGTACGGCAAAGACGAGGTGCGCCCGCTCCGCAAGATGGGCCACCTCACCGCCGTCGGCGACGAGGACGTCGACCTCGAAGCGCTTCTCGCACGCACGCGAGACCTCCGGGACGGACTACACTTCGACTGATACACAATGACGACAGAACGGGACCTCATCGACGAACTGCACGCACAGGCCGACGCCGACCGCGACCCCGAGACGACGCCCGACGTGGGCATTATCATGGGGTCGGACTCCGACCTCGACGTGATGTCCGGCGCGCACGAGGCGCTGGACACGCTCGGGTTCGGCGAGCAGACCGACTTCGACGCGCCGCCCGAAGAGCGGTTCACCTACGAGACGTACGTCGTCTCCGCGCACCGGACGCCCGACCTGATGTACGCCTACGGCGACACCGCGCGCGACCGCGGCGTCGAGGTCATCATCGCCGGCGCGGGCGGCAAGTCCGCGGACCTGCCGAACATGACCGCCTCCATCGCGTACCCGATTCCGGTCGTCGGCGTCCCCGTCCAGGAGAAGTCGGTCGACTCGGTCATCGGGATGCCAACGGGTGCACCCATCGTCGCGGTCGACGCCGGCAAGTCGTTCAACGCCGCGCTGTCGGCTGTACAGGCACTCTCGCGCGGCTACCCCGAGCTCGAAGACCGGCTCGTCGAGTATCACGAAGACCTCGTTTCCGACGTGGCCGAGACCTCGGCCGCGCTCCACGACCTCGGCGTCGCGGGCTTCCGCGAATCGCGGTAGCGAAGCGTCCGTCGTCGCCGGTCAGTCTTCCGCAAGCGGGGGTCGCTCCCGGCGTCGAAACCCTGCCCGTGCGGGGTTCCGGGCGTCTCTCGCGTATTTTCCAAATAGAAGCTCTCTCGCGCCCGAAACACACAAATCAATGTTTATAGGGGAGCGCTTCTAACCGCCGCACGTCAGGGAGACACGGCATGAGTGATTGGATTGCAATCGGTGCGATGGGGCTGGTTGGTGTCGGCATACCGCTCGCGATGATGGCGGTGTCGGCGCTGCTGCGCCCAAGCGTACCGGAACAAGGAAAGAGTGCCACGTACGAGAGTGGTGAGGTGCCGACAGGCACGGCGCGCGTCCAGTTTAACATTCAGTACTACATGGTCGCGCTGCTGTTCCTCGTGTTCGACATCGAGACCGTCCTGATTTTCCCGTGGACGGTCATTTACCGCTCGGCCCTCGAACAGGGCGCGTCGCTGGCGACGATTCTGACGCCGATGCTCGTTTTCATCGGTATCCTCGTCGTCGGCCTCGTCTGGGCGTGGCGCAACGGCGCAGTCAAGTGGGTCAAAAGCCCGCAGGCAAACCGTCGTAAGACAGAGAGGCAAGATGCATGAGTAGCGAACAGAAGCCATTCGTCACGGACGACACACAGGTACAGACCGAGACTCGCGACGCCCGGATGGCGGGGGCGGACGACCGGTTCAACTCGAAGCTTCGGGAGGCGTTCGGCTCGTCACCGTTCATCCTCACGAAGTTCGACAAGTTCATGAACTGGGTCCGCGGGTCCTCGATGTTCATGCTGCAGTTCGGTATCGCGTGCTGCAGCATCGAGATGATGCACACCTACGGAATCAAGCACGACCTCGACCGATTCGCGGCGGGTGTGCCGCGCGCGTCGCCGCGACAGGCTGACGTGATTATCGTGCCGGGGACTATCGTCTCGAAGTTCGCCCCGCGCATGAAGCGCGTCTACGACCAGATGCCCGAACCGAAGTTCGTCGTCGGCATGGGGTCGTGTACGATTTCCGGCGGCCCGTTCCAGGAGGGCTACAACGTCATCAAGGGCGCAGAAGAGGTCATCCCGGTTGACATCCACATCCCCGGCTGCCCGCCGCGCCCGGAGGCGCTCATCTACGGTATCGCGAAGCTCCAAGAGCGCATCGCGAACGGCGAGTCCAGCCCGGTGACGGTCAAGCCGTACGAACTGGAGCAGTTCGGCGACCTCGAGCGCGACGAAATCGTCGACAAGCTCGCGGCGGAAATCGACGAGGAAGACCTCGTCATGCGGTACAACTGGGCTGATTCGCCATGAGCCTCGAAGAACAACAGCCCGACGACCCCGCGGAACTCGAATCGGGCGTCAGCCGCGGCGACGAACTCGCCGACCTGCTCGGCGACCTCGTCGTCGGTCGCGAAGAACACCTGAACGCGCCAGGCCTCGTCATCCGTCCCGACGAGGTCCAAGACGCGCTGTTCAAGCTCCGCGACGAGGCCGGATTCGACCACCTCTCGTGTGTGACCGCACAGGAGTACGAGGACCGCTACGAGTCCATCTACCATCTGACGAAGTTCGACGACCGGACCGACGAGGTCTCGGTCGTCGTGCCCACCTCGAAGGACAACCCGGTCAGTCAGTCCGCCGAGCCGGTGTTCCGGACGGCCGACTGGCACGAGCGCGAGGCGTACGACCTCGTCGGCATCCAGTACGAGGACCACCCGGACCTGCGTCGCATCCTGCTTCCGGACACGTGGCAGGGTCACCCGCTCGGACTGGACTACGACCAGGACCGCCCGCAGATCGCGACGCTCCGCGAGCACGCCAACCCGCTCGAAGGAGACCACCGCTCCGCGGGCGACAGCAACACGATGTACATCAACATCGGGCCGCACCACCCGGCGACCCACGGCGTGCTGCACGTCGAGACGGTCGTCGACGGCGAGCAGGTGGTCGACCTCGATTCCGACATCGGCTACCTCCACCGCTGCGAGGAGCAGATGTGTCAGCAGGGGACCTACCGGCACCAGATTATGCCGTACCCCGACCGCTGGGACTACATCTCGGCGGGGCTGCTGAACGAGTGGGCCTACGCCCGCACCGCGGAGGACCTCGCGGACATCGAGGTCCCCGAGTACGCCCAGATCATCCGCACGATGGGCGCGGAACTGTGCCGCATCGCGTCGCACATGATCGCGCTCGGCACGTTCGCGCTGGACGTGTACGGCGACTTCACGGCCATCTTCATGTACGCCATGCGGGACCGCGAAATCGTCCAGAACATTCTGGAGGACCTCACCGGTCAGCGCATGATGTTCAACTACTTCCGGCTCGGCGGGGTCGTCTGGGACCTCCCGGAACCCCGCGAGGAGTTCTTCGAGAAGATTCGCGACTTCATCGACGAGCTCCCGCAGGCGCTCGAGGAGTACCACGACATGATCACCTCGAACGAGATTCTCCAGGCGCGGACGGTCGGCACGGGCGTCCTGCCGCCTGAGGTCGCCAAGAGCTACGGTGCGACCGGACCGGTCGCCCGCGGCTCGGGCATCGACTACGACCTCCGCCGCGACGACTCCTACGGCTACTACGACGAACTCGACTGGGACGTCGTCGTCGAGGACGGCTGCGACAACTTCTCGCGCCTGCTCGTGCGCATGCGCGAGGTCGAGGAGTCGGCCAAGATCATCCAGCAGTGCGTTGACCTGCTCGAAGACTGGCCCGAAGACGAGCGGAACATCCAGGCGAACGTTCCGCGCACCCTGAAGCCCGAAGAGGACACGGAGATCTACCGCGCCGTCGAAGGCGCGAAGGGCGAACTCGGCATCTACATCCGCGCCGACGGCACCGACAAGCCGGCCCGATTCAAGATTCGCAGTCCGTGCTTCTCGAACCTCCAGACGCTCCCCGAGATGTCCGAGGGTGAGTACATCCCGGACATGATTGCCTCGCTCGGCAGTCTCGACATCGTTCTCGGAGAGGTGGACCGGTAATGAGTCTGCAAGCGGTCCTTCCGGACACGATCAGCGGCCTCCTCGGTCTCGAAGGCATCCTCGGCGACGTCGTCGGGGGTCTCGTTGGCGCGTTCCTCATCGCCAACATCATGCTCATCATGACGGCGTTCGCCGGACCGTGGGCCAAACGGAAGATTACGGCCGCTTTCGGTGACCGCATCGCGGTCAACCGAATCGGCCCGTTCGGTCTCCTGACCATCGTCACGGACGCGGTCCGACTGCTGTCGAAGGAACTCATCGTTCCCGAGGGCGTCGACCGTCCCGCGTGGGACCTCGCGCCGATGGTCATTCCCTTCTCCGCGCTGCTCGGATTCGCCGTCATCCCGATGGGTAACGGCATCCAGCTCGCGGACCCCGAGACCGGTCTCGCGTTCGCCTTCGCCGCGGCGTCTATCGCCTCGCTGGGCATCGTCATGACCGGCTACGCATCGAACAACAAGTTCTCGCTCATCGGCGCGCTCCGCGCGGTCGCGTCGAACATCGCCTACGAGATTCCGCTCGTCGTCACGGCGGCCTCCGTCGTCATCTTCGCCGGGTCGCTCCGCATGAGCGAAATCGTCGCCGTGCAGGCCGAGCCGCTGCTTTCGGTCGCGGGCGTGACGATTCCGACGTGGTTCGCGTTCGTGAATCCCTTCGCGTTCGCGCTGTTCATCATCGCGAACCTCGCGGAGGTCGGCCGTAACCCGTTCGACATCCCCGAAGCGCCGACCGAGATTGTCGCCGGGTTCCAGACCGAGTACTCCTCGGTCTACTTCGTGCTCATCTACCTCGGTGAGTTCATCCACATCTTCCTCGGCGGCGCTATCGCGGCGACGCTGTTCCTCGGCGGTCCGGCGGGCCCGGTCCTGCCCGGATTCGTCTGGTTCACCATCAAAATCTGGGCGTTCTTCCTGTTCACCCAGTGGGCGCGCTCCGCGATTCCGCGCCTTCGCGTCGATCAGTTCCTCGAAATCGGTTGGAAGGGGATGCTCGTGCTCTCCTTCGCCAACCTGGTTCTCACGGCCATCATCGTGGGGGTGATTGTATGATCGGAATCCTGAAAGGCATGGCAGTGACGCTGAGGCACGCGCTCGACGGCGAGACGTTCACGGTCGAGTACCCCGAGACCGCGCCAGAAGTGAGCCCGCGTTTCCGCGGCGTCCACAAGTTCAGCCAAGAGCGGTGTATCTGGTGCCGTCAGTGTGAGAACGTCTGTCCGAACGACACGATTCAGATCGTTCAGGACGACAAGCGCAACGGCGAGCAGTACAACCTCCACATCGGCCAGTGTATCTACTGCCGGCTGTGCGAGGAGGTCTGTCCCGTCGACGCCATCCTACTCACGCAGAACTTCGAGTTCACGGCGGACACGAAAAACGACTTCGTCTACAACAAAGAACAGCTCAAGAACGTCCCGTGGTACAAGGATATCGACCCGCTCAACTCTCGCAACCCCGACCGCAACGCGTGGATCGGCGAGGGCGAAGGAGAGGTCGATTACCAGTAACATGACCGCGAGTGAATCGTTCGAGTCCCGTCAGCCCGCGTCCGCTACCGGACGCTGAGGACGTTCTCGAAATGTTCAAAGGGATATCTCAAGGAGACATACACAATGGTTTATGAAACCATCGCGTTCGCGCTGTTCGCCCTCGTCACCGTGGGCTGCAGCCTGGGCGTCGTCCTCGTGCGGGACATCTGGCATTCCGCACTCCTGCTCGGGGGCGCGCTCTTGAGCGTCGCGGTGCATTACGTGATGTTGCAGGCGGAGTTCCTCGCCGCCATGCAAGTCCTCGTCTACGTCGGCGGGGTACTGATTCTCATCACGTTCGCCGTGATGCTGACGCGTATCGATCCGGAGGTGAGTAGTACATGACCACGAAACCGCAGCTGAAACTCGGTTCGCACCTCGTGCCCGGACTGGCTGCCGTCGCGCTGTTCGTCGTGATGGCGGTCGTGTTCCTCGGCGCGTCGTTCCCGAACCCACAGGGGTTCGCAGAGGGAGCAAACATCACCGCGAGCATCGGCTATTCGATGTTCAACCTCGACTTCGGGGACGTCGCCGGGGAAGGGTTCCTCGCCGCGTTCATCGTCATCGCGGTAACGCTCGACGTCGCTCTTGACGGTGCCATCCACCTCGCACGGCGCGAGGAGGGTGGTCAGATGCGGACTATTCTGACCGACGGCGGCCGTGAAATCAAGCGAACGTTGTTCGACGACGAGGAGGGTGACCGCTGATGGTGCCCCCGCAATACTATCTGCTCTTGTCGGCAGCCGTGTTCTGCATCGGCATTTTCGGCCTCTTGACTCGACGGAACGCGCTGTTGTTCCTGATGTCGGTCGAACTGATGCTGAACGCCGCAAACATCAATCTCGTCGCGTTCTCGCTCTACTGGGGGAACGTTACGGGGCAAACGTTCACCCTGTTCACGCTGGCGCTCGCGGCCGCGGAGGTCGCAGTCGGTATCGGTATCATCCTCGTACTGTACCGTAACTTCGACGACGTGGACGTGACCAACGCGACCACGATGAGGTGGTAATATATGGCAGGTATCTTAGACTTCGCTCCGGCCATCGTCCTCCTCCCGTTCCTCTCGTTCCTGATTGCACTCGGGGCGGGACGGTACATGCCGAAGGGAGGCGCGCTGGCGGGCATCGGCGCGACGGCAGGCTCGTTCGTCCTGTCCATCGCGACGTTCTTCGCCGTCAGCGGCGGACAGACCTACAACCAAACGATTTACACGTGGGCGGAGGGCCTCGACGCGATCAACCTGACGTTCGGTCTGCTCATCGACCCGCTTTCGTCGATGATGCTCGTCATCGTGACGCTCGTCGCGCTCCTCGTCCACATCTTCAGCCTCGGATACATGAACGACGAGGGCGAGACGGGCCTCCCGCGCTACTACGCCGGACTCGGCCTGTTCACGGCCTCCATGCTCGGGTTCGTCGTCGCCGACAACCTGCTCATGGCGTTCATGTTCTTCGAGCTGGTGGGCCTGTGTTCCTACCTGCTCATCGGTTTCCACTTCCGGCAGGACGGCCCGCCGAGTGCCGCGAAGAAGGCGTTCCTCGTCACCCGCTTCGGTGACTACTTCTTCCTCATCGGCGTCGTCGCCGTCTTCGCGACGTTCGGCTCCGCCGCTTTCGCCGGTCCGGACGCCTTCCCGGTCCTCGCCGAGGAGGCGCTCAACGGCGAACACTCGGTCAACACGTTCCTCGGTATGGGCGAACAGGCGTGGTTCACCGTCGTCGGCCTCCTCGTTCTCGGAGGCGTCGTCGGTAAGTCCGCGCAGTTCCCCCTGCACACGTGGCTTCCGGACGCGATGGAAGGTCCGACGCCCGTCTCCGCGCTCATCCACGCAGCGACGATGGTCGCGGCCGGCGTCTACCTCGTCGCCCGGATGTACGGGTTCTACGTGCTGACGCCGACGACGCTCGCTATCATCGCCCTCATCGGCGGATTCACCGCTCTCTTCGCGGCGACCATGGGCGTCGTCAAGAAAGAGATCAAGCAGGTGCTCGCGTACTCGACTATCAGCCAGTACGGCTACATGATGCTCGGCCTCGGTGCCGGTGGCTACGTCGCGGCGACGTTCCACCTCATGACGCACGCCTTCTTCAAGGCGCTGCTCTTCCTCGGTGCCGGTTCGGTCATCATCGCGATGCACCACAACGAGAACATGTGGGACATGGGCGGTCTGAAAGACAAGATGCCCGTGACCTACTACGCGTTCCTCTCCGGGTCGCTCGCCCTCGCGGGCATCGTCCCGTTCGCGGGCTTCTGGTCGAAAGACGAGGTCCTCTACGAGACGCTCATCCACGGCCTCGGCGGCAGTCCGATTCTGCTCGCCGCGTACGCGATGGGCCTGCTCGCCGTGTTCTTCACGGGGTTCTACACCTTCCGGATGGTGTTCCTCACCTTCCACGGCGAGCCACGGTCCGGAACGGCGCGTGACCCCCACGGCGTTCGCTGGAACGTCAAGGGTCCGCTCGCCGTCCTCGGCGTGCTCGCCGCGACGACCGGGCTCGTCAACATGGTCCCGGTCGAGAAGCTCTTCGGTATCAAGGGCATCGACTTCCTACACCAGTTCCTCGACGGGAGCTTCAGCTCGCTGAACGCGCACCACTACGCCGAACTCATCCCGTACAGTTCGGGCTACATCGGCGGCGAGGCCGGAACGGTTGCTATCGGGGCGGCCGTCTCGCTCGGCTTCGCGCTCGGCGGTGCCGCGCTCGCGCACGTGCTGTACAACGTCCCCGAGCCTGTCGAACACACGGACAAGCTCGGGAGCATCAAGACCGTACTGTACAACAACTACTACCAAGACGAGTACCAGGTCTGGATCGCGACCGGCGTCGTCCAACCCATCTCGCGCGTCCTCGATAAGTTCGACCAGGGTATCGTCGACGGCGTCGTCAACGGTATCTCCAGCGTGAGCCTGTTCGCTGGCGGTCGCGTCAAGCGCATTCAGACCGGTGTGGTGAGCAACTACGCCGCGCTCCTCACGCTCGGTCTGACCGCGCTGCTTCTCGGTCTCGGTCTGCTCGGAGGTTGGTTCGCATGATAATCGAAGCGCTCATCGCAGTCACGTTCCTCGCCGCGCTGGTCACCTTCGTCCTGCCGAACCGGTACGCCGGCAAGGCGGCCTTCGCGCTGAGTCTGGCTCCCGTCGTCGGGAGCCTCTACATGTGGCAACAGTACGACGCGAGCGGGAACGCCTTACTCGGCGGGAACATCGCGTTCGAGACAGACGTCGCCTGGCTGCAACTCGGCCAGTACGACATTCACTGGATGGTCGGCGTCGACGGCATCAGCATGCCGCTTGTCGTCCTTACGACCATCCTCACCACGCTCGCTATCGTCAGCGCGTGGACGCCCATCTCGGAGCGTCAGTCCCAGTTCTTCGGCCTGATGCTTCTCATGGAGGCGAACCTGCTCGGCGTCTTCACGGCGCTCGACTTCTTCGTCTGGTTCATCTTCTGGGAGGCTGTGCTCCTGCCGATGTACTTCCTCATCGGCGTCTGGGGCGGCCCACGCCGCAAGTACGCGGCTATCAAGTTCTTCGTCTACACGAACATCGCGTCGCTCGTGATGTTCATCGGGTTCATCTCGCTCGTGTTCGGTCTCGGCGACTCGATCTCGTCGTTCCGCCTGCCCGAAATCGCGCAGGCGTTGCAGGCCGGACAGCTCGGGAGCTTCGCGGGACTGTCGGCCGGCGCGCTCGCGTCGGTCGCGTTCGTCGCGATGTTCTTCGGGTTCGCGGTGAAGGTCCCGGTCGCCCCGCTCCACACGTGGCTGCCGGACGCACACGTTGAGGCCCCCACGCCGGTGTCGGTCATGCTGGCCGGGGTCCTCCTGAAGATGGGTACGTACGCCCTGCTCCGGTTCAACTTCACGATGCTGCCGGAGACGGCGCGCGCCTTCGCGCTTCCCATCGCCCTGCTCGCCGTCGCAAGCGTCATCTACGGCGCACTGCTCGCGCTGGCCCAGCAGGACCTCAAGCGCATCGTCGCGTACTCCTCCGTCTCGTCGATGGGGTACGTCATCCTCGGTCTCATCGCCTACACCACCTACGGCGTCGGCGGTGCGACCTTCCAGATGGTCGCCCACGGTCTTATCTCGGGACTCATGTTCATGGCCGTCGGCGTCATCTACAACACGACCCACACGCGCATGGTGTCGGACATGTCCGGCATCGCCGACCGGATGCCCGTCACGGCGGGCATCTTCGTCGCCGGTGCGTTCGGGTACATGGGTCTGCCGCTCATGGCCGGCTTCGCGGCCGAGTTCTTCATCTTCAAGGGCGCGTTCGAGTCCACGGTGATGGAGGCCATGCCGCTGTTCACCGGCGCCGCGATGTTCGGTATCGTCATCGTCGCCGGTTACCTGCTGTTCGCGATGCAGCGGACGCTGTTCGGACCCTTCCGGTTCGACGGCGACTACGACATCACGGAAGCGCCGTTCCACGACGTCGCACCCCTCGCGGTGCTGCTCCTGCTCACCATCGTGCTCGGTGTCTCTCCGGACATCTTCTTCACGATGATTCAGGACGCGGTTAACCCGATTCTCGAACTGGGAGGTGCGTTCTAGATGACGCCCCTCCAGACGCTCCCAGAGTGGGCGGCGACGGCTCCCGCCATCGTGCTCGCGCTGACGGGGCTCGCGCTGCTGCTCATCGACACCATCGACCCGGACTCCACGAACAACGGCCTTCTGGCCGGCACGGCGACGCTCGGCGCGCTCGCCGCCGGCGGTATCGCCGGCTGGTTCCTCATCAACGGAACCGGCATGGAGTCCACGGGCGGCGCTATCTCGCTGTACGGCGACGCGCTCGTCGTCGACGGGATGAGCCTGTTCTTCACGCTCATCTTCACCAGCGTCGCCGCGATGGTGACCGTCGCCTCCTACGACTACCTCGCGGATGAGGCCCACCAGGGTGAGTTCTACTCGCTCGTGATATTCGCCACGACCGGCATGACGCTCATGGGGATGTCGAACTCGCTGGCGACAGTCTTCATCAGCCTCGAACTGGCGTCCCTGCCCTCGTACGCGCTCGTCGCGTTCCTCAAGAAGGACCGCGGCAGCATCGAGGCCGGTCTGAAGTACTTCCTCATCGGCGCGCTGTCGTCGGCGGTGTTCGCGTTCGGTATCAGCCTCGTGTTCGCCGTCACCGGCTCGCTGGTGCTCCCGGAAGTCGCCGCGTCGCTCGCCGAAGGCACCGAACTCGTCGGTGTCCTCGGTCTCGGCGTGCTGATGATCGCCGGCGGCTTCGCATTCAAGACTGCCTCCGTCCCGTTCCACTTCTGGGCGCCGGAGGCCTACGAGGGCGCGCCCGCTCCCGTGAGCGCGTTCCTCTCGTCGGCGTCGAAGGCGGCCGGCTTCGCCGTCGCCTTCCGCGTGTTCACCGTCGCGTTCCCCCTCGAAACCGTCACCGCGGTCGGCGGCGGGAGCGTCGACTGGTCGCTGCTGTTCGCGGTGCTCGCCGTCGTCACCATGACGCTCGGTAACTTCGCGGCGGCGACCCAGAACAACGTCAAGCGGATGCTCGCGTACTCCTCTATCGGTCACGCAGGGTACGCACTCATCGGCCTCGCGGCAATCACCACTGACGGCGGTGCCGCGAACGGTGACGTGCTCGGCGCGAGCATGGCCCACCTGTTCGTCTACGGCTTCATGAACACGGGCGCGTTCCTGTTCATCGCCATGGTCGAAAAGTGGGGTCTCGGCCGCACCTTCGAGGACTACAACGGTATCGCGTCGAAGGCACCCATCGCCGCCTCGGCGATGACCGTCTTCATGTTCTCGCTCGCGGGGCTTCCGCCGTTCGGCGGCTTCTTCTCGAAGTACGCCCTGTTCGAGTCGGCTATCGGGTCGGGCTTCTGGTGGCTCGCCGCGGTCGGCGCGGTCAACAGCGCGCTGTCGCTGTTCTACTACAGCCGCGTCGTGAAGGCGATGTGGATCGAGGAGCCGTCGAAGCCCCTCGAAATCGGCAGCCAGCCGGTCGGTCTCTACGTGGCGATCATCTTCGCCGCGGTCGGGACGGTCCTGCTCCTGCCCGGCTTCCAACCCGTCATCGAGACGGCTCAGACCGTCGCCGCCGCGCTCTTCTGAGCGTTTCGGCGATTCGGTTCGATTCGGTTTCTTTTATTCTCGCAGTAACTCGCCGAGCGCCGACGCCAGCTCCTCGGAACGCCTGAGCGTCAGGCCGTCGGTGGTGACGAACACGCCCTTGTCGTCGGCCGTCACCCGGGTGAGGTACCCGTGGTCGAACGCACGGACGGTGTATCGGTAGTTCCCGAGTTCGGAGCCGCGGTAGGCGGTCCGCGCCTGAAACCCGTCGGTCTCGTGTTCGACGAACCCGGTGAGGTCGGCGTCCGCTTCGAGGTCGCTTCGGAGGTATATCTGGTCGCAGCGGTCGTGCGTGAAGTACGTCACGCTCCTGAGGTCGTCGCCGACGACGGTTCGACAGGTTCGGACGAACGACTCGGCTCGCGACTCGGGGAGCAGTTGCGTCTCGAGTTCCATCGTATATGTGTCATGCGTTGGCATGACATAATATCATCGCCGGATGGGAGGACGGTAGGGTTTTGCGGCCGGAGTCCGACCCTCCGTGTATGGTACGTCGCCTGGTTCTCGGCTGCGGGTCGCTCGGCGGGAACCTCGTCGGGCTACTCGCCGACCGCGGGGGGACGGTAACGGTCGTCACGGACCGGAAGGGCCGCGCCGATGACCTCCGCTCGGACGGCATCGCCGCGAGGGAGGGCGACCCCGCAGACCCGTCGAACTACCCCGACGCGGTCGACCTCGTCATCGTCGGAGGGCAGTCCTCGGCGTCGAACCTCGACGCGGCGCGCGCGGCCCGCGACCGATTCCCCGACGCGCCGCTCGTCGTCTACCTCGGCGACGACGCGGACCCGTCGGTCCGCGCCGACATCGACGCGATCGCCGACGAGGTCATCGACCCGCGTCGAATCGTCTCCGGTCGAATCCTCGACGCCGTCGGCACGTCGCACACGGAGCGGTTGAACCGCCTGATGCGGGTCCTCCGAAACCTCGACGGCAGGCTCGCGGTCGTGATGCACGACAACCCGGACCCCGACGCCATCGCCGCGGCGCTGGCGTTGCAGGCCATCGCCCAGCGGGCGAGCGTCGACGCAGACGTGTGTTACTTCGGCGACATCTCTCACCAGGAGAACCGCGCGCTCGTGAACCTCCTCGATTTGGACCTTCGGGTTCTCGACGAGGTTCCGGCGGACGACGAGTACGCCGGCTTCGCGCTCGTCGACCACTCCCGGCCGGGCGTCAACGACCGCCTGCCGCCGGAGACGACCATCGACATCGTCATCGACCACCACCCGCCGCGCGCGCCGGTCGAAGCGGCGTACGTGGACCTCAGACGCGGCGTCGGTGCGACGAGCACGCTGCTCGCGGAGTACCTCGAACGGCTCGGCATCGTCCCCGACACGACGGTGGCGACGGCCCTCCTGTTCGGGATTCAGGTCGACACCAACGACTTCACGCGGGAGGTCTCGACCGCCGACTTCGAGGCCGCCGCCTTCCTCATCCCTCACGTCGACGTGGACCTGCTCGAACGGGTCGAGACGCCGAGTCTGACCTCCGAGACGATGGAGACGCTCGCCCGCGCCATCTCGAACCGCGACGTTCGGGGGAACGTCCTCACGACGAACGTCGGCGACATCCGCGAGCGGGACGCGCTCGCGCAGGCCGCCGACCACCTCCTCGGGATGGAGGGCGTCGAGGTGACGGTCGTCTACGGCCTGATGGACGGCACCGTCTACGTCTCCGGTCGCGCCCGCGGGGCGAAAATCGACCTCGGTGAGACGTTCCGCGACGCCCTCGGCTCTATCGGGAGCGCCGGCGGCCACGCGGATATGGCGGGCGCACAGATTCCACTGGGCATCCTCGACGACGTGGGCGACGACTCGCGGGAGTCGCTCGCCACCATCGTCACGGACATCGTCGCCGGGCGGATGTTCGAGACGCTGGAGCACGCGACGCCGACGCCGAGTCTGGATACCGACGTGGCCTTCGAGTACCCGCTCGATGAGTGAACGCCCACACGTTTTTGCCGACGGTGGCCCTATGAGGTGGGAGATGAGTACCAAAGCGACCGTCAAGGAGTACATGACGCGCGAGGTCCAGACCGTCTCTCCGACCGACACGGTCGCGGACGTCGCCCAACGCATCGCGGAGAGCGACGGGCACAACGGGTTTCCCGTCTGCGACGGCCGCAAGGCCGAGGGCTTCGTCACGGCGCGCGATATCCTCCTCGCCGACGACGCCGCCCCCATCGAGACGGTGATGGCGACGGACCTCGTCGTCGCTCACCCCGAGATGGACGTGAACGACGCCGCCCGCGTCATCCTCCGGTCGGGCATCCAGAAGCTCCCGGTCGTCGACGACGCGGGCAACCTCGTCGGCATCATCTCGAACACCGACGTCATCCGGAGCCAAATCGAGCGCGCGACGCCGGAGAAAGTGGGCAAACTCATGCGGACGCTCGAACAGATTCACGGCATCACGGTCCATCAAGAGCGCCGCACGGTCTCGCTTTCGAACCTCATTCCCACGCAGGCCCGCGTCTACGCCGACGAACTCGACGGTCGCCGGTACGAACTCGAACGCGGCCTCGCGGAGCCGCTCGTCGTCATCGACAACAACGGGACGCTGCTCCTCGCCGACGGCCACCACCGCGTCCTCGCGGCCGACCGAATCGGCATCGAGGAGATGGACGCCTACGTCATCGTCGTCGACGACCCCGTCGAACTCGGCATGCAGCGGACCGCGGAAAAAGAGGGCCTCAAATCTATCTCGGACATCGATATCGTCGACTACGCGCGACACCCGCTGGTCGAGACGACGCGCCGACTCCAGTAGCTCAGTTCTCCACGTCGTACTCGTCCTTCCACGCCTCGGCGGTCTCGCGGGCCTCGGATTCCGACTCGAACCGCTCACCCTCGTAGCCGCGGCCCTCGGCAGACTGATAGAGTCGGTCGACCCTGACGTGCCACGCGTTCGGCCCGCGACGGAGCCGAATAGTCGCGTGACCGTCGCTTCGCTCCCACTCCACGATGCGGTCGTCCCGACGGACTTCCGTCCAGCTCATACCGGGGGATGGCGGCGGAGCCCGAAGTGTCTACCCATCCACCGGCGTCGAGGCGTCGACCGTCGCCGAGGCGGCCGGGCGCGTCTCCGCGCCGCAACTCGGACAGACGGCGTATCCGAGGCGGTCGTAGGGAACCTCCGGCGACGGGCGTTCCAGCCCACACTCCTCGCACGTGAAGTACGAGACCCATTCGAAGGACATACTGACACTCAGGATTGTCAACGTATTAATTAATCACCGCTTGCCCCCCGAGACGGAGGGTATCGGTGCGGTTATTCGACACCCCGCCAACGAGGAGACGATGACAGTCGAGAACCCGCGTCGGGCGCTCGGGGTGGTCTTTTTCATCGTCTTCGTCGACCTCCTCGGCTTCGGTATCCTCATCCCGGTGATTCCCCTGTACGCGCTCTCGTTCGGTGCGACGGAGTTCGTCGGGAGTCTGCTCATCGCCTCCTACTCGGCGATGCAGTTCCTCGCCGCGCCGTTTTTGGGCCGCCTGTCGGACTCCCGCGGTCGGCGACCCGTGCTCCTCTTGTCGCTCACGGGGAGCGTCCTCGCGTGGCTCCTGTTCGGCGTCGCCGGGTCGCTCGCGGTGCTGTTCGCCGCGCGGATGCTCGCGGGCGCGATGGGCGGCAACATCGCCACCGCACAGGCGTACATCGCCGACATCACCGCGGCGGACGAGCGTGCAAAGGGGCTCGGTCTCCTCGGGGCCGCGTTCGGCCTCGGCTTCGTGTTCGGCCCCGCGCTCGGCGGCTTCTTCGCCAGCGAGCCGGTCGTCGCGGCCGCCCGGGACCTCCTGCCCGCGTTCGTCCCCGTCTCCGAGTTCTCGCTGCCGAGCTTCGCCGCCGCGGCCATCACCGGAACGAACCTCGTCGTCGCGTTCTTCGTCCTGCCCGAGTCGCGGCCGCCCGAAGCGCGCGGGACGCCGGCCGGGGACCGCGAGTCCCGCGTCCAACAGCTCCTTTCCGCGCTCCGGTCGCCCGGACTGGGCACGCTCGTCGCCTCCTTCTTCCTCGTCTCCTTCGCCTTCTCGGCGCTCGAAAGCCAGTTCATCTTCCTCACCAACGACCAGTACGGCTACGGCGCGACCGAGAACGCGATTATCCTCACCTACGTCGGCGTCGTCCTCGCGGTCGTTCAGGGCGGCCTCGTCGGCCCGCTCACCGACCGCTTCGGCGAGTACCGACTCGCGGTCGCCGGCGCGGCGATTCAGGTGCTCACGCTCGCGGCCGTTCCCTTTTCACCCCAACTGGGCGCGTTCGTCCCCGACCTCGGAAGGATACTCCCGGTCGGTCCCGTCCTCCCGGCGGGCGTGCTCGCGCTCCTCGTCGTGATGACGCCGCTGTCGTTCGGCAACGCCCTCACGAACGTCTCCTTGAACACGCTCGTCTCCCGCTCGGCGACGGACGACGAGCAGGGTGGCGCGTTCGGCCTCACCCAGAGCGCGGGGAGCCTCGCCCGGACGTTCGGGCCGGCGCTGGCGGGCGGACTCTACACGGCCGTCGCGTTCTGGGCACCGTTCGTCGTCGGTGGCGCGCTGATGGTTCCGATTCTCGTGCTTCTCGGGCGGCTGGACCGCGAGGCGGCCACGTCGGCGACGGCGTGAAAACGGAGGCGGAACGGCGAAGCGAGTCGCCGGTCCTTACGCGGGGGTCGGGCCTTCCGGGGCCGACGAGTCGTCGTCGGACCGGAACTGCGAGACGAGGTCGAGCGAGTCGTCGGCGCTGCCCAGCAGGAACAGCGAATAGTACCGGAAGTAGGTCACGACGGGCATCTGGACGACCGCGCCGACCGCGATGGCCGCGAGGACGAACAGGAGCCCGAGCGCGCCGAAGACGACCAGCCCGACCGTCGAGGTCAACGCGACGTTCGCGGCGTTGAGCGCGAGGAACGCCCCGCCGCCGACGATGGCGAAGGGGATGGCGACGACGAGCAGGGCGAGGAGGGCCGCGATGCCGATACCGATGCTCGCGAGGATGCCGAGGATGAACCGGACGATGACGTACAGCCCGAACTCGGAGAACTCGGCGCGGAACACCGGCACGACCCGGCCCCACGACGACAGGAGGGCGCGGTCTTCGGCTATCATCGTCGGGACGACGAAGTCGGTCGTCAACTGCATGACGACCGCGAGCACGAACACCAACAGGAGCCCGAGCAGTACGAGCGGGATAGCGAAGAGGGCCACCGCGGGCGTGAACGCGACGGAGCCGAGGAACACCGCCGCGACCGGGATTCCGATGACCGCGAGCACGGCGACGAGGAGGCCGACTTGGAACCCGAACAGCCTGACGCCGAGCCAGAAGCGCTCGCGGAACGGCTTTCGGATGCGCACGTCTTTCGTGACGACGGCGTCCACGAGGACGAACTGCATCACGGAGCCGACGAACGACCAGACGATGCTGAGGGCGATAGCGACCGCCGCAATCGCGATGACGGCGGCGACGACGTTTTCGGGCGTCACGAAGCCGGGTAGCGAGTCGACCGGGATGTCGGTCGACCCGCCTCCGGTCGGGGTGGTCGTTCCGGTGTTGCTTCCGGCACCGCCGCTCCCGCCGAGGCCGCCGACGAAGAGGGCGATGAGTGCGAGGCGCGCCCATCGACCCGCGTCGAACGGGAGGAGGAGCGACGCCGTGGCGTCACGGGCGTCGTCGAGGGCGTCGATTGCTTTCCAACTCATGAGTGACAATGCGACGCCTCGCGAGATAAAGGTGTTCGAGAGCTAAGGTATCAGTTCGCTCGGTGAACCTCCTCGGGGGCGCGGAGGCCGTTACTCGGTGACGGCGGCCAGCGGGTCGAGGTAGCCGGCCCCGTAGTACGCCTTGTCGGACCCCTCGGGGACGGTCGCGGTGCGGCCGAGTTTCGACGCGACCCGATTCGCGTTCAGACCCGGTTCGACCGACCGCACGAGCGCGACGGCGGCGGCGACCTGCGGCGCGGCCATCGAGGTGCCGGCCTTCCAGCCGTAGCCGTTCGCCGAGCCGACGTAGTTCCCGTCGTCGTCGTAGGCGGGCGTCGAGACGGTGTTGTAGACGAGGTCGTAGAACCACGTTTCGGGGTTGGTCTCCTGCGCGGAGAGGAGGGCGTCGCCGCCCGGCGCGGCCACGCCGACGGCGTTGGTCCCGTAGTTCGTGTAGAACGCCGGTGTCTTCGGTCCTTCTTCGGCGTCGCCCGCGTCGAAGGCGGTCCCCTTGGGTCCGGTCGCGCTGACGCTGAGCGCCTGTGCCCCCTCGTTGGGGAGGCTGATGATGCCGCCGTCGTGCTGGAGGTCGGCGCTGTCGTTGCCGGCGGCGACGACGACGACAGTCCCCGAGCGGTTGGCGTGGGTCAGCGTCTTGTTCAGCACTTTACCGTAGAACTTCCCTTCGCCCTGTCGCGGGACCGGGTAGGAACCGAGGCTGAGGTTCGCGGCGTCGCAGCCGATTTCGGCGCTGTAGACGAGGGCCGCGAGGATGTCGGCGAACGAGGCCAGCGTGTTCGGCGAGAACACGCGGCAGTCGACGACTTCGGCCCCCGGCGCGGAGCCGACGACGCCCGTCTCGTTTCGGTCGTTCGCGGCGACGATGCCCGCGACGTGGGTGCCGTGGTCGCCGCCCGCGGGGACGCCCGCGCCGAAGCCGTCGCCGGTGAAGTTCCGCGAGAGCGATGCGTTGACCGCGTGTTCGAGGTCCGGGTGGTCGGCGGCGACGCCGGTGTCGATGACGGCGACGCGCGCGCCCTCCCCGCGGGTCACGTCGTGGACCGCCGGAATCCGCTGGCTCTGTTTGTCCCACTGCGCGGCGTAGCCGGGTTCGTCGACCGCATCGGCCGGACCCGCGTCTTCGACCGCCGGCGCGTCGAGCGTTATCTCCACGTCGGGCGCGTAGGTCGCGTTCAGGGCGGAGACGGCCGACTCGCTCCCCTCGACGACCACCACGCCGGCCGGCGAGAGGTCGTAGACGACCTCCAGGTCGGCGCTCGTCGCCGCCGACGCGTCGCCGCCCCCGAGGTCGACGATGAACCGGTCGGTCCGCTCGGCCGCGACGACGGTCGACCCGGCGGCGATCCCACCGAGGAGGGAACCACTCAGCTTCAGGAACGTCCGCCTGTGTTGCTGACGCATACCAGACACCGCGGCCGTCGAAAACATAGTTGTTACGGCACATTTTTGAGTTTAAAATAATTCCTCGAAAAACCACAACGTCGTACCGGAGCCGACACGCTCACGAGAGTCCGGTTCGAACGCTCGACCCACATGGTAGGTGTCGACACCGCGCTTCGGCTCGGCGGCGGCCTCGTGTTGTTGCTCGCGAACGCCTTCTTCGTCGTCTCGGAGTTCGCGATGACGCGCGTGCCGCAGTTCGACGAGTCCGCCTTCGTGGGGTCTCGCGGCCTCGAACTCGCGTGGGAGATGACAGAGCGGCTGGAGGTGTACCTCTCGGGCTGTCAGGTCGGGATTACCATCGCTAGCGTCGGCCTCGGCGTCGTCGCCGAACCGGCCGTCGCGGCCACCTTCGCCGCGGTCCTCGGCGGCGGTGGGGCGGCGGGTTCCCACACGTCGCTGTCGGTCGGACTGGCGCTCGTCGTCATCAACCTCTCGCACGTCGTCCTCGGCGAGCAGGTGCCGACGTACCTCGGCGTCGAGCGCTCTCGCACGGTGGCGAAGTACACCGCGCCCGTCCTGTACGGCTGGACGAAGCTCATGTACCCGGTCATCGTCGTCGCCGACTGGCTGGCAAAGCGCCTGCTGTCGCTCGTCGGCGTCGAGATAACCCGGTCGTGGCAGGAAGCCGAAATCGACGAGGAGGAAGACGGCGACGGTGACGCCGCCGGCGAGGGCACCCGGCTCACCCGCGGCGAGGTCCGAAGCCAGATGGGCGACATCCTCGCGCAGGGCTCGCTCCCCGAGGACCGCCGCGAGGAGGTCCTGAACGCGCTTCGCATCGGCGAGTTACCCGTCCGCGACGTGATGGTTCCCGCGGACCGCGTCGTCGCGCTCTCGGTCGACGCGAGCACCGACGAGAGCCTCGAACGAATTCGGGCGAACCCCCAGCACTCGCGGTTCCCGCTCGTCGGCGACTCGCTCGACGACGTTCGGGGCGTCGTCTACGCGCCGACGGTCCTCTCGAACATCGACCGCCTCCAGTCGGGCGACCGCCGCCTCGAAGACATCGCCGCGCCCCCGCTTTCGGTTCCCTCGGACCTCTCGGTCAGCGACCTCATCGACCGCTTCCAGGCGGAGAATCAGGAACTCGCCATGGTCCGCGACCCCGAAGGCGGCTCCGTGGTCGGCCTCGTGACCGCCTCCGACGCCTTCGAGTCCATCACCGGCCAGCTCTACGACCCGCTCGACCTCGGGGCGTAGGCCGCCTGCGGGACGCCCTCGTACCGGCCCCACCCGATGGTTCGCGCCTCGACGCGCTCCCGCGGACCGCCCACGCTTTTCATCCGCCGCCCGTATCCACTCGCATGACGCCCTTCGAACGACGGACCCGCGCGTGTCAGGAACGATTGGCCGACGCGGACGCCGACGCCGCCGTACTGTTCCCCAGCCGAAACCTGCTGTACCTCTCGGGCTTCGACGAGGAACCCGCGGAGCGGCACCTGCTTCTTTTCGTCCCCCGCGAGGGCGAACCGGCGTTTCTCGTCCCCGACCTCTACGAGACGCAGGTCCGCGCCGAGTCGTGGGTCGGAGACGTGCGCACGTGGAGCGACGACGACGACCCGCGTGACGCCCTCGACGACGTGGTCTCGAATTTCGACCTCGCCGGCGGGCGCGTCCTCGTCGACGACACGATGTGGGCCCGTTTCTCGCAGGACCTCCGGGCGGCGCTCCCCGACGCCGACTTCGGCCTCGCCAGCGAGGTCGTCGCCCCGCTCCGCGCGCGGAAGGACGACGCCGAACTCGACGCGCTCCGCCGCGCCGGCGCGGCCGTCGACCGCGCGGTCGAACGCGTCCGCGACATGGGTGCGGACGCCGTCGGTATGACCGAAAACGAACTCGCGGCGGAAATCGAGCGCCTCCTCGCCGACGAGGGCGGCGAGGGGATTCCCTTCGGCCCGCTCGTCGGCTCTGGCCCCAACGGCGCGATGCCCCACCACAGCCACGGCGACCGCGTCATCGAGTCGGGCGACCCGGTCGTCCTCGACTTCGGCACCGTCGTCGACCACTACCCGAGCGACCAGACGCGCACCGTCGTCTTCGCCGGCGAGCCACCCGCGGAGTTCGCCGAGGTCCACGGCGTCGTGCAGGCCGCACGGACCGCCGCCGTCGAGACCGTCGAACCGGGCGTCGCCGCCGGCGACGTCGACCGCGCCGCCCGCGAGGTCATCGAGGAGGCGGGCTACGGCGACCGCTTCATCCACCGGACCGGCCACGGCGTCGGCCTCGACGTGCACGAAGAACCCTACATCGTCGCCGGGAGCGACCGCGAACTCGAGGTCGGGAACGTCTTCAGCGTCGAACCGGGCGTCTACCTCCCCGACGAGTTCGGCGTCCGAATCGAAGACCTCGTCGTCGTCACCGACGACGGCGCGGAACTCCTGAACGACACCGACCGCGGCTGGCGCTGTTAGGCGCAAAGCTGTTAACTTCCTGACTGACGTGGCGGGCGTATGGTCTCTCGACAGACGCTCGTCGTCACCGCCTTCGTCCTCGCAGCCCTCCCGGCCGCCTACCTCGTGGAGGCGGCCAGCGGGCAGTTCACGCTCTCGTTTCTCGCGCTCCTCGCCGTCGGCGTCGGCGCACCGTCGCTCGTCAACGACTACCTCGATAGGCACGAGAGCGACGGAAACGGGGTCTGAGTCCGAATTCGGAAAAAGTAGTCGACGATAGCGACGCGTCGGTCGTTACTCGTCGTCGTCGGCCGCGCCGTCACCGGACGGTTCGATGTTTCCGATGATGGCGTCGATGTCGGCGTGTTCGTACAGCAGGTCGCGCATCCGGTTGACCGTGCGCTCGTCGCGGGTGCGACCCGTGCTGACGATGTCCTCGGCGCGGTCGGTCACCGAGAGCGTGTCGCCGTTGACGAGAAGCACCGGGACGCCCTTCTCTTCGGCCTTACCGATGACGGCACCGACGGGTCGGTGGCCGCCGGTGAGGATGATGCACTTGACGCCGGGGGCTTCGAGCGCGGCGCGCTGGATGTTCGCGCGGTCGCCGCCGGTGATGACCGCGGCGTTCTTCGTGCGGCGGAAGTAGCGAAGCGCCGCGTCGCCGCCCATCGCGCCGACGAGGAAGCGCTCGACGAAGGCGTCCGTCGGCGCGTCGGTCGCGAAGTCCGCGCCGAGTTCGTTCGCGAGTTCCTCGACGGTGACGCCCGCGAGGTCTTTTTCGGTCGGAACGACGCCGAGGACGGGGACGCCGCGGGCTTCGAGGAACGGCGCGACCTCCGTTTCGAGTTCGTCGTAGGAGGCGTCGCTCACGCGGTTGAAGACGACGCCCGCGAGGCGGTCGGGGCCGATGTCTTCGACCGCCGCGACCACGTCGTCTAGGTCGCTCGGGTGCTGGTAGTCGGCGACGAGGATGACCTCGGCGTCGAGGAGGTTCGCCACGTCGCCGTCGGTGAGGTCCACGATGCCGCCGGTGCGGTAGGAGCCGCCGCCCTCGATGAGCATCAGGTCCTTGCCGGCCGAGATGTCCTCGAAGTGGTGGGAGATGACCTCCGAAAGCTCCTCGGCGTTCTCCTTGCCGCGGACGGCACCCTGGATGAACGTCGGGGAGTAGACGACGGGTTCGAGCTGGTGCATCTCCGCGTCGATGTCGAGCAGTTCGCGGGCGAGCATCGGGTCCTCGTCGAGGGTTTTTCCGGTGCTGGACTGCAGGCGGGTGCCCTTGGGCTTCATGTAGCCCACGTCCAGTCCGCGCTCCTTGGCGAGGACGCCGAGTGCGAGCGTGATTGCGGTCTTCCCGGTGCTTTCTCCGGTCGAGGTGACGAGTACCGTGTTCATTGTTGAATGGTAGGGTGGTGAAGTGTTTAAAGTTCGTCCGGGTCCACGGTGAGTCGAACGTCGACGGCCTTCACGCCGTCCGGCAGCGCGACGAGCGGGTTGATGTCGAGTTCGAGGATGGCCGGGAAGTCGGTGACCAGTTGGGAGAGCCGCTGGATGGTCTCCGTGATGCCGCCGATGTCGACCGGGTCGTTACCGCGGGCACCGCGGAGCATCGGCGCGGCGTCGATTTCCTTCGTCATGTCCTCGGCTTCCGCCTCGGAGACGGGCGCGACGCGGAACGTCGTGTCTTCGAGGATTTCCACGAAGATGCCGCCGAGGCCGAACATCATGAGCGGGCCGAACTGCGGGTCGCGGTTCATGCCGACGATGGTCTCGACGCCGTCGTCGAGGTTCACCATCTCCTGGACCTGCACGCCGAGGATGTTGGCGTCGGGCTGGTAGTTCTTCGCGCGGGTGATGAGGTCCTCGTAGGCGTCGTAGACGTCCTCGTTTTCGACGCCGACCTTGACGCCGCCGATGTCGGACTTGTGGAGGATGTCCGGGCTGACGATTTTCATCACGACGTCGCCGTCGATGTTCTCCGCGACGTCGAGCGCGTCGGCGGGGTCGTCGACGATGTCACCCGTCGGCGTCTCGATGCCGTAGGCGTCGAGCAGTTCCATCGCCTCGACCCCGAGGCGAGTCTCGTCGCGTTCCTTGACGGTTTCGAGGATGTCGCGGGCGCGCTCGCGGTCCACGTCGAACTCGGTGGGCGCGTCGTACTCGCGCTGGCGGATGTCGGCGTACTCCGAGAGGGCTTCGAGGCCGTCGACGGCGCGCGAGGGGTCGAAGTAGTTCGGGATGCCGGCGTCTTTCATCACGTCGGACGCGGTTTCGACGCGCTCGCCGCCCATGAAGCAGGCGGCGATGGGCTTGTCGTACTCCTGTTGGAGTTCGACGGTGTCGGCGGCCAGTTGGTTGTAGTCGAGGACGGCCGTCGGACAGGTCAGGACGAGCGCCATGCCGACGTTGTCGTCGGCGAGCGCCACGTCGAGGGCCTCCTTGAACCGGTCGTTGTCGGCGTCGCCGACGATGTCGACCGGGTTGTAGATGTTCCCCTCGGCGGGCAGCGACTCGGAGAACGCTTCGAGCGTCTCGTCGGTGAAGTCGGCCATCTGCAGCTCCGACTCGCCGATGGCGTCGGTCGTCATGACGCCGGGGCCGCCGGCGTTCGTGATGACGGCGACGTCCTTGTTCTCGGGGAGCGGCTGGTCGCCCAGCACGCGGGCGGTGTCGAACAGGTGCTGGACGGAGTCCGCGCGGATGACGCCCGCCTGTTCGAGGCCGGCCTCGTAGGCCGCGTCGGAGCCGGCGATGGTGCCGGTGTGCGAGGAGGCGGCCTGCGCGCCAGCGTCGGTCTTCCCGGACTTGACGAGGACGATGGGCGTGTCCTTCGTCACGTCGCGGGCGGAGTCGATGAACTCGCGGCCCGCCGAGATGCCTTCGAGGTAGCCGATGATGACCTCGGTGTCGGGGTCGTCGTTCCACGCCTCGATGAAGTCGGCCTCGTCGAGGACGGCCTTGTTGCCCAAGGAGACGATGTCCTTGAAGCCGATGTCCTCGTCGTTGGCCCAGTCGATGACGGCCGTGATGAACGCGCCCGACTGGCTCATGAACGACATGTTGCCGTCGAGGGCCATGTCGGGGCCGAACGTCGCGTTCATGCCCACGTCCGTGTTCATGATTCCCAGACTGTTCGGGCCGACGACGTTGAGGTCGTACTCCTCGGCGATGTCGCGGAGTTCCTGCTCGCGGGCGGCGCCCTCGCTGCCCGTCTCGCCGAAGCCGGCGGTGATGACCACCACGTTCTCGATGCCCGCTTCCCCGGCGGACTTCATCGCGGGGAGGACGACCTTCGGAGGAACGACGATGACCGCGAGGTCGGCGTTCGTCTCGCCGACGTCGCCGTAGCACTGCAGGCCGAACAGTTCGTCGTACTTGGGGTTGACCGGAACGACCTCACCGTCGAACTCGTCGACGAGGTTGTCCATGATTGCCCGCCCGATTGCTCCTTCGCGCTCGGTCGCACCGACCACCGCGATTCGGTTCGGCGCGAACAATTCGGATAGCTCTCCCATTGGTTGTTGATTCCGGTCATTGACTGATAAACTCGGTGGTGTGGGGCGTCTCACGGCCTTTGGTGGCACGATACAGTAGCGCAATTAATCGGTATGGTTCGTGATTTATACCACAGAATTGGGCCGGTTACGCTCGTCAGCAGGGGGGTCGACACCGCCGGCCCGCGGCGGCCAAATACATAACTTCTCCCCCCAAGAACAACGGGCTATGTCGCCATCACCCGACGACATCCCCCTCCATCGTTCCACCGGCGCGAAAGTCGCCGTCGTAGTCTTCCTCGTGTTGACGCTCGCCTACGCGCTCCTCATCGCCCAGCAGATTCTCGCGTGGGTGTTCCTCGTCGTCACCGTCGTCGTCCTCTGGTACGCCGCTCGACTCGTCGTCGCCATGGAAGAAATCGCGACACAGCTCGGCCGCCTCGCCGACGAGCGCACTGGGTCCCGCGACCGCGGCGACGAATCAAGCTGAGATTAAACCACGACGGACGCACCCGCACCCGAGACTGTCTCGCCGGTGAGCGAGTCGAACGAGGAACGGACGTTTCGACCCGTAGCCCGCCGCTCCGTCCGGTTTCACCGAGTATCGGCGAAATCGGAGGGTTCCGATTACGAGATGATTTTATTCACGGTTCTTATATTCTTAACTAACTGTCGGGCGCGCGATGTTCCACCCGGAACAATGTACCCGTTACAAGTCACGTTGACAGAGTCCATCGCAGAGTTGACTAACGCCGTGCTCGCGTTCGTCCCGCGGCTCGTGGGCGCGCTGTTAATACTCATCGTCGGCTGGTTCATCGGCAGCATCGCCGCCCGACTCATCACGCGGGTCGCCGACCGCGTCGAGGTCGACAAGGCGGTGTTGGCAACGCCCGTCGGGAAGATTCTCGGCGGGACCGAAAAGGCCGTCTCGGGCGCGTTCGGGACGCTCGGTAAGTGGTTCGTCTACGCCATCGCCGTGCTCGCGGCCGCCGACGTGCTCGCGGTCGACCTGTTCTCCGAATGGGTCTCGACCGCGGCGTCGTACGCGCCGTCGTTCGTGGCCGGCCTGCTCGTCGTCGTCCTCGGGTTCGTCGTCGCCGACTTCATCGGTGACGCCATCACGCGGACCCGCGCAGCGACCGAGACGCCGTACACGAGCGTCTTCGCGGTCGGCACCCGGATGTTCCTCTACTTCACCGCCGTCGTCATCGGCCTGAGCACGATGGGCATCGACGTCGCCATCCTGTTCACCATCGCGCAGGCGTTCGCCTGGGGCATCGCCGCGGCCCTCGCCATCGGCGTCGGCGGCGCGGTCGCCTTCGGCGCGCGCGACTACGTCTCGGCCAACGTCGAGCGCTGGATGGGTTCGGCCCGCTCCGTTGCGGCCACCCCCGTCTCGCCCATGGGCGGCGACAGCGACTCGCCGGAGGGCGCGTCGCCGGCCGACGACTGAACACGCTCCACCCGGTGCGTCCGGTGCGCTCGGTACGAGTGTACCGCGGAACCGACGTCTTTTCTTCACCGTCTCTCGCCGGCGAGCAATCGCTCACGCCGACGCATATATCAGAATACCGATTATAAATATGACGGGGGTTTTTGGCCCGTCTAAATCAGTAGAGCGCAGCTATCCGCAATTCAGAGTTTAGGCCAACCAAAAGTATATGGGATGTGATAATACTTATCGGTACCGAATGATTACGTTCGGTATGGACCAGTTTTCTGCGCTCGCGTTCGTCTTTCTCGCCGGGCTCGTCACGGCCATCGCGACCGGACTCGGCGCGATTCCGTTCTTCTTCGTCTCCGACGTGAGCGACCGCTGGAACGTGGCGCTGTGGGGTATCGCCTCGGGCATCATGGTGTCGGCGTCACTGTTCGGACTCGTCTTCGAGGGGCTCGCCAACGGGACGCCGCTCCAACTCGGTATCGGGATGCTCGCGGGCGTCGCACTCGTCCTCGTCGCCCATCGCGTCATCGAGGGTGCGGAGGTCAACCCGAAGCAGTACGAGGAGGCCGATTTCCGCAAACTGCTGTTGATTCTCGGCATCCTCACCGTCCACAGCTTCCCGGAGGGCGTCGCCGTCGGCGTCTCTTTCGCCGACCTCGGCCTCGACGGCGGCTTCCAGCTGTTCGGGTTCGTCGTCCCGCTGCTCGCGGTGTTCATGACTCTCGCCATCTCGATTCACAACGTCCCCGAGGGGCTCGCCATCTCCATCCCGCTGCGGTCGATGAACGTCTCGAACTGGAAGCTCGTCTGGTGGGCTATCTTCTCCAGTCTGCCCCAGCCCATCGGCGCGGTCATCGCCTTCTACTTCGTCCGCATCGCGCGGGAGTTCCTCCCGTTCGGCTTCGGCTTCGCCGCGGGCGCGATGGTCTTTCTCGTCCTCACGGAGTTCATCCCCGAGGCGCTCGAACTCGGCGAGCGCCTCCCGCGCGGCGGTCGGGTCGAACTGCTCGCCGGACTCGCCGCCGGCTTCGCCGTCATGGTGCCGCTGGCGTTCATCTGAGCGCCGCGGACCCGCCACGGCGGCTCAGACGCGCGGCTCTCGCCTTCGACTCGGAACGGCAGCGAAAACAGCAACCGCGAACTCACTTAGTGCGAGTGGCCGAGCGCGTCGGAGAGCGGGACGCCGAAGCGGTCCTCGAACAGCTCTTCCATCTTCTCGTTGATTTCGGCGATGTCGGCCGGTGCACCGCCCTCGCTGTGGTGAGCGACGACGTGCGCCTGCTGTGCGAACGCCTGCACGACGACGTCGGCGACGACGTCGGTCGGGTCTTCGCCCTGCTCCGAGAAGATATCGACGAGGCCCGCGGGGAGTTCGAGTGCTTCGGTGTCTCCGTCCGGTCCTTCGATGGTGTACGTCTCAGTTTCGACCATGCCCCCACGTGGGGTCGGCCGCGGGTTAAGGCTTGAGTTTGCAGGCGCGTCGGACGCCCTCGGGAGCGCCCCCGAGCGCCGCAGGCGGGCGGTGCGCCTCCTCAGTCGGTCCGCGGAATCGCTGCCGTGCCCGCCGCGAAGAACGCGACCGCGAGCACCGCGAGCACCGCGAGGTTGGTGAGCCAGTCGCCGCCGCCGTAGGTGAGCGCCCGGACGCCGCGGGCGAAGTACGTGAGCGGCGAGAGGTTCAGCGCCGGGACGAACCACGGCGGAAGCAGGTCGGGCGTCACGAACGTCTCCGAGAGGAAGAGCAGGGGCAGCGCGATGGCGTTGCTCGCGGCGATGACGCCGTCCTGCGAGTCGGCGACGCTCCCGATGACGGCCCCGAGGCCGCAGAAGAGCGTCACGCCGAGCGCGACGAAGGGGACGATGGCGAGCGTCGCGGGAGCCAGCGGAATCGACGCGCCCGTCACGAGCGCCGACAGCGCGAGGAGCAACAGCGCCGCGAGGCCGATGACGACGACGTTGACGAGCGAGTGCGCGAGGAGCCACTCGGCCCGAGACAGCGGCGTCGTCGCCAGCTTCTCGAAGCGGCTTCCCTCGCGGTGGCGCGCGATGGTGCTGCCGACGCGCGACAGCGGGGTGAACAGCACGACGACCGCGAGGTAGCCGGCGATGTAGTACTCCTTCGGCTCGGCGAACAGGCCGCCGCCGGTCGGCTGGGTCTGCACGAGCGCCCCGAAGATGACGACGATGATGGCGGGGAAGAAGAACGTGAAAAACACCGCCGTCCGCCGCCGGAGGAACGCGTGCCACGAGGCGACGAACTCAGCGCGGACGCGGGCGGCGAGGCTCATCTGTCACCTCCGACCGCGGCGGCCGCGGCGGGCCGGGCCGCCTCGAACTGCTCGCCGGTCAACGAGAGGTAGACCTCTTCGAGGCCGGGCTGTTTCCAGACGAGCGACTCGTAGACGACGCCCGCGTCGTCGAAGGCGGCGACCACGTCGCCGATGTCGCGCGGGCCGACGCCGTGGACGGTGATGCCGTCTCCCGACACCGTCGCGTCGAGCGCGGCCGGCAGCGACACCGATCCGAGGTCCGCGTCGGCGTCGCCGTCGGTCCGGACCACGAGGCGGCTCTCGCCGCCGTACTCGGCGACGAGGTCGTCCGGCTCGCCGACCGTGACGAGCTCGCCCGCGTTGAGCAGGCCCACGCGGTCGGCGAGGCGCTCTATCTCTTCCATCGAGTGGCTGGTGAGAAACACCGTCGTCCCGCCGGCGGCGAGGTCCTCGACGAGCCCCCACAGCGACCGGCGACCCGCGGGGTCGATGCCGGTCGTCGGCTCGTCCAAGAACAGCACGTCGGGGTCGTTGACGAGCGTCAGGGCGATGCAGGCGCGGCGCTGTTGGCCGCCCGAGAGGTTCTCGTACCACGTGTCGGCGGCGTCGGCGAGGCCGACCTCGTCGAGCACCGCGTCGGGGTCGCGGGCGTCGTCGTAGAGCCCCGCGTAGTAGGCCACGAGTTCGCGGGCGGAGAGCCGACCCGCGGGCCGAAACTCCTGCGGGAGGACGCCGAGGCGCTGGCGGTCGACCTCGGTCGGGTCGCGCCCGAGGATGGCCGCCGACCCCGAGTCCACCGCGGTCGTGCCCGTGAGGGCGCGAACCAGCGTCGTCTTCCCCGCGCCGTTCGGACCGATGAGGCCGAAGACCTCTCCCTCGGCGACCGACAGGGAGACGCCCGAGAGCGCCTCCACGTCGCCGTAGGACTTCCTGAGGTCGTCGGCGGCGAGTACCGCGTCCATGTCGTACCCGTCGTCACTATCGGGTGGTAAGGGATTCGGAATCGCCGCTCGATTCGAGTCGCGGGGCGGTGGGCGAACGGGGGAGGGCTCGCCAGCCCGGTCGTAGCAAGCCTTACTCCGGTCGCGCCGCTCTACGTTGACATGAACGGTTCCCGACGCGATTTCCTCGCCGCGACCGGCGCGACCCTCCTCGGCGGCCTCGCGGGCTGTGCGAGCGCCCCGACCGACGACGGAGCCGGGGGAACGACCGACAGCGACGCGACGCCAGACGAGACTGACGGGGCGACCGCGACCGCGAACGGCGGGTCCGACGGCTCACTCGCGGATCTCGAAGTCGCCTACGAGACGCTGGCGACCGGGTTCGCCTCGCCGGTCGACGTGGCCATCCCCGAGGCGTTCGGCGGGTCGCGGCGGTTCGTCGTCGACCAGCCCGGTCGAATCTGGCTGCACGACGACTCGGGACTACAGAGCGAGCCGTACCTCGACATCACCGACCGCATCGTCGACCTCAACGGCTACGACGAACGCGGCTTCCTCGGCGTCGCCTTCCACCCCGAGTTCGCCGACAACGGGCGGCTCTACCTCCGGTACAGCGCCCCGCGACGCTCGGGGACGCCCTCGAACTACAGTCACACGTTCGTCCTGAGTGAGCTGACGGTCGACCCCGAGGCGACGACGGTCTCGGTCGACTCCGAGCGGGCGCTGCTCGAACTCCCCGAGCCCCAGTCGAACCACAACGCCGGAGCCGTCGCGTTCGGTCCGGACGGCTATCTCTACGTCGCCACGGGCGACGGCGGCGGCGCGAACGACGAGGGACGCGGCCACGTCGACGACTGGTACGACGCCGTTCCGGGCGGCAACGGACAGGACGTGACCGAGAACCTCCTCGGGAGCGTCCTCCGCATCGACGTGGACTCCACCGGCGGCGTCTCCGGCGACGACGACCGGCCGTACGGAATCCCCGAGGACAACCCGCTCGTCGGCTCCGACGGCCTCGACGAGCAGTACGCGTGGGGGCTCAGAAACCCGTGGCGGCTCTCGTTCGACGGCGAGGACTGCTACGTCGCCGACGTGGGACAGGGCGCGTGGGAGGAGGTGAACCTCTTGGAGCGCGGCGGCAACTACGGCTGGAACGTTCGCGAGGGCGCACACTGCTTCCGCGCCGACGACTGCCCGACCGAGACGCCCGACGGCGCACCGCTTCTCGACCCGGTGCTGGAGTACCCCCACAGCGGGGACGGACCGTCCGGCGTGGCCGTTATCGGCGGCCACGTCTACCGCGGCGAGTCGATTTCGGCGCTCTCGGGCGCGTACGTCTTCGCCGACTGGCAGTCTGAGGGACGGTTGTTCGCCGCCCGCCCGAGCGAGTCGCGGCCGTGGGACATCGCGGAGATTCCCGTGACGGACCGCGACGACGGGGGGACGAACGTCCTCGCGTTCGGCCGCGCCCCCGACGGCGAACTGTACGTCTGCACCAGCGACCGGCCGATTGTCACCGGGTCGTCGGGCGCGCTGAACCGGCTGACCGGCGTCTGAGGTCGGGGGCAAGTCGTTCCAGCGTCCGCGACTCAGGCGTCGCCGTCGACGTTGACTCGCCTGCCCGTCGTCGCCGACTCGTAGGCAGCCTCGGTCAGCGCGGTCACGTGGAGAGCGTCCTCGGCCGGGATGGCGAGGTCGGCCTCGTCGCGCGCGGCGTCCACGAAGTTCCGGAGCTTCTTCCGGGTCAACTCCTCGAAGTCGGGCGTCGGCGGCGTGGCGGTGTAGGTCATCCCCCCCTCGGCCACCTCGATGGTCTCGCCGTCGAAGGCGACCATCCCCTCGGTGCCGATGACGCGGAGCGACTCGCCGGGGTCGGGGACGCTCTGTCCGTCGCCGGAGACGCCCACGCTCGCGGTGAGGCGGTCGCCGTCGCGGTCGAGGACGACCGCGAGCGCCGAGTTCACGTCCACGTCGTGGCCGCGGTGGTCGACCGCCGCGGCGACCGTCACCGGCGTCGAGCGCGTCACCCAGAGCACCGCGTCGAGGAGGTGCGACCCCGAGTCGTACAGTTGGCCGCCGCCCGAGAGGGACGGGTCGCCGCGCCACTCGTCTTTCGTCCAGCGAATCCATTCCTGTTCGAGGTGGCAGACCACCATGTGCGGGTCGCCGATGCGGCCGCTGTCGATGACGCGCCTGAGTTCGTGAAACCGCGGGTCGAAGCGGCGTTGGTAGCCGACCGCGAGGGTGAGGCCGCGCTCCTCGGCGCGGTCGACGAGCGCCCGCGCGCCGCCGAGGTCGGTCACCATCGGCTTTTCGAGGTGGACGTGGAGGTCGGCGTCGAGCGCCGCGAGCGCCTGGTCGAAGTGCTTGGTGTGCGGTGAGGCGATGGTCACCGCGTCGAGGAACTCGGCGTCCAGCAGTTCCTCGGTCGTCTCGTAGGTCAGCACGTCGAACTCGTCTCCGAACCGCTCGCGCACCTCGTCTACGGGGTCGACGCCGGCGACGACGCGCACGCCCTCCAGTTCGTTGAGCAAGCGGCACTCCAGCACGCCGAGGCTTCCGAGGCCGATACCTGCGACTCTGAACATGGCGTAGTAGTCGCGCGGAAGCCGCAAAAGCGTGCGGGCGAGTTGCAAGGGCTTCCCGGGTGGCTCGTGTGGGTCGGCCATGGACGACGCAGTCCTCCAGCGGTTCGCCGTCGTACTCGCGTTGGTCGGGGTGGCCCTCCACGTCACGTCGCTCGCCGAGAACCCGTCGCAGGGGTTCGTCACCGTCGGGTTCGCGGTGCTCCTCCTCGCGCTCGCGCTCGGCGGCGCGCCGGTCGCGCGCGGACTGTTCGAGTTCGAGACGGACGCGACCCGCGCCGAATCGCCCGACGCCGACGAACAAGGCTGAGCGTCTCGCCGCTACTCGCACGCTTTAGTCGCCCGCCGTCGTGGCATCGACCATGAGCCTCGACTATCGACGACTCGGGTCGACCGGCACCCGCGTCTCTGAGTTGTGCTTCGGCACGTGGCGATTTGGTCGAAAGAGCAGCGGCGTCCTCGAGACCGACGAGGAGGAGGCCCACGAACTCCTCGACGCGTTCGAGGAGCGCGGCGGGAACTTCATCGACACCGCCAACGTCTACGGCAACCCGAACGGCACCTCCGAGGAGTACATCGGCAACTGGCTGGCCGAGCGCGACCGCGAGGACTACGTGCTCGCCTCGAAGGTGTACTTCCCGTTCGACGAGGACAACCCCAACGGTCGCGGCCTCTCGCGGACCCACATCCGCAACCAGATCGAGGGCACGCTCGACCGCCTCGACACCGACTACCTCGACCTCTACTACATCCACCGCTGGGACGAGGAGACGCCCATCGAGGAGACGCTCCGGGCGCTCAACGGCCTCGTCGAGGAGGGGAAGGTCAACTACCTCGGCGCGTCCACGATGGCGTCGTGGCAGCTCACGAAGGCGCTGTGGAAGTCCGACGTGCACGACTACGCCCGCTTCGACGTGACCCAGCCGCTGTTCCACGCCGGCTACTACGAGGACGTGAAAGACTACCTCGACGCGTGCGGCGACCAGGACATCGCGGTCTGTCCGTACTCGCCGCTCGCGGGCGGTTTCCTCACGGGCAAGTACGAGCGCACCGACTCTGACGACCCGACCGAGTACGTCGCGCCCGACGGCGCGCGCGGGTCGTTCGACGAGCGGTTCGACCGGTTCTACGTCTCCGAGCGCGGCTGGAAGGTGCTCGACGAGATTCGCGCGGTCGCCGACGAAGTCGATGCCAGCCCCGCGCAGGTCGCGCTCCGCTGGCTGATGGACTACCCCGAGGCGACCGTCGTTCCCATCGTCGGCGCGCGGACGACCGACCAACTCGACGAGAACGTCGGCGCGGCCGACGTGGACATCTCGACCGACCAGTGGGAGCGCATCATGAACGCCCGCTACGACGAAGACGGTCGGCGCTGGGGCCACTAAGCGACCGCGGGCGACGCGGGCGACCGGACCAGCTTGCGACTCTTTTCACGCGATGCCGAGGTCTCGCAGGTAGTCGCAGACGACGTGGACGTAGAGCACGACCGCGAGAAACGCCGCGAGCGACCCGAGTCCCGAGAGCGCGACCGCGCCGACGGCGACGCCGCCGACGAGGTGGTGACTCAGGAGTCGCTTGCGATTGAACTCGGTGTCGAACTCCTCGAACACCCGCTCTTGGTCGAGGAGGCCGACCCGCGGGTTCGTCACCGCGAGCCGCAAGTTCGCCCAGTCGCCGCGCTGGACGCGGGCGATGACGAAATGGTCGAGGTCGATGAAGACGCTCACGAAGACCGCGCCGGCGACGAGAAGCGGCAGGCTCCCCGGCGGGTCCAACGCGACCGCGGCGACTGCCCCGGCGACCGCCCCGACGACGGCGTGTTCGAGTGACTTCACGTCCCGCCCCGTTCAGTCGACGTGCGGGCGGACCCGCCGGAGCACGAGGTCCGGGTCGAACTCGTCTTCCGACTTGTCCCAGACGCGCTCGCCGTCGACGGTGACGGTGAGAACGCCGTGGTCGCCCGTCACGAGCGCCACGCGGTCGAGCCGGTCGCCGAACTGTTCGAGCAGCGCGTGCTGTAGTTGCTCGGCGCGGTCGAGGAAGCCGCAGGGAACGCAGTATTCGATTTCGACGCTTGTCATGACCGGACGTTCACGGCGAGCGCGTAAAAGCGAGGGGGCGGGCCGCGAGCGCTCCTGGGACCGTCACTACGACGTCCCGAAGCCGGGTCGCCACCGGAGCAAGACGACGGTGACGAGAAAGACCAGCGTCGAGAGGTCGTACGAGAGCGTCGTCACGGTCGCGGCGATGGCCGTCCCGCCGCCGAAGACGCTCGTGGCGACCGACGCGAGAATGGGCCACGAACACGAGACACAAGAGAACAGGCCGACGACCCCGGAGACGGCCGCGCCCGCCGCCTCGACGACCGTGTCGTAGACGAGGAACGCGAGCGCCGCGTAGCCGACCACGCGCGCCGGCATGAGGACGAGGTTGAACAGGTCGCCGCCGTAGACGAGCGCCGGGCCCCACCCCGGCGGGAGGAAGGCGACGCGGACGCCGTTCGTGCCGCCGGGCACGGGTGAGGTGACGAGGCCGCCGGCGACCGCGAGGAGCGCGAAGTAGCCGACCGCGACGACGGCCGCCTTGCGCTTCGTCGCGGCGGAGGCGGGCGCGACGTCGGTGTCGAACATGACCCAGAGGCCGACGATGACCCACGCGACGCCGTAGAGCGCGTAGCGCGGCGCGCCGACGCTCGCCTCGGTGAAAAACAGGTAGACGAACGCTAGGATCAGCGTCGTGTTCACGGCGAAGGCGGCGCGGAGCAGACTGGCCCGCGAGGGGCGGGGGAGTGCGGATGCGGTTGCCATGTGTGGGGAGTAGCGGTCGGGGCTCAGAGCGCGAGCGTGTCGACGACGATGGCGAGGAGCAGCATGCCGAGGTAGGCGTTCGAGGCGTGGAACGCCCGGAACGCGGCGGTGTCGTCGCGCTCGTAGTGCAGGCGCACGACGAAGTAGAGGAACGCGCCGCCGAAGAGGATGCTCGTCACGAGGTAGACGATCCCGAGAGCGTCCATGACCGCGAGGCCGGCGGCGGCGACGAGCGTCGCGCCGAGCCACCAGAGGATGTGTTTTCGCGTCTCGGTCTCGCCGCGGACGACGGGCATCATCGGGAAGCCGCCGCGGGCGTAGTCGTCCTTGTAGGCCAACGCGAGGTTGTAGAAGTGCGCGGGCGTCCACAGGAAGATGACCACGGCGAGGACGACGCCGCCGAGGCCGACGTCGCCGGTGACGGCGACCCAGCCGATGAGCGCCGGAAGCGCGCCGGCCGCACCGCCGATGACGGTGTTCTGGACCGTGTTTGGCTTCAGGATGAGCGTGTAGACGACGCTGTAGAAGGCGATAGCGACGACGCCGAGGACGGCCGCGAGCCAGTTGACGGACGCGAACAGCGCCACCGACGCGACCGTCAGAAGCAGGCCGAACGCGACGGCATTGCGGACGGGCACGAGGTCGACCGCGAGCGGCCGGTCGCTCGTCCGCTGCATCCGGCGGTCCACGTCGCGTTCGAGAACGTGGTTGAACGTGCCGGACGCGCCGATAGAGAGGACGCCGCCGCCGAGTGTCGCCGCGATGACCTCGGGCGTGAGGCCGGGCGAGACGGTGCCGGCGAGCGCCATCGCCGCCGACGCGACGAGACAGAGGAGCCACATCAGCCGCGGCTTCATGAGCCGGAAGTACGCGTTGACCGTCGCCTTCGCGCGGGCGACAGGTTCGGTCGGGACCGGCGGTCGCTCGCCGTCGTCGGTCGGGGGGCTCATCGACGGGGTGCCGACCGGCGCGTCGTCGGGGTCGCCGGTGGCCGCTTCGAGCGTCCACGCGAGCGCGGCGACGAAGCCGCCGAAGATGACCATCCCGAGAACCAAGTGGAGCGTCGAGAGCGCGGGGCCGACGCCGACGGTGGCGACGACCGCGCCGAGACCGGCCTGTGCGGGGTAGAGCACCGCCGACGCAGTGACGGTTGCTCTCACCCGGCGGGACGTGTCGGTTCGCCACGCCGAGACGAGCGTGGCGAGCGTGAGGAGACCGACGAGGACGGCCGCGACGCGGTGACCGAGGGCGACCCAGCCGTCGAGCGTCGCGGGGAGCGAAAAGCCGTCTCCGCACGCGGGCCAGGCGCTACACGCGGCGGTCGCGTCCGTGAGCGCGGTCGTCGCGCCGACGATGAGAAGCAGATAGACGCCCATCGCCGTCGCGGCGAGCAGGCCGTGGAACGTGTTCGAATCGCGATTCGTGGCCACGAAATTCACCTACGGGCCTGTTGGGCCGTCCCGTATTTAGGACCCGCGCTTTTCCGCCTCGCGTTCGGGTGCCGCTCCCCGCGATATGGCGGGGGCGGGTTGATAAACGGCGGGCCGAGAGTCGGTATGCATTTATGCGGTTGTTCCTAAGTCTCGCTCAGCATGAGAAAGACGCGTTTCGCGCTCGCGTCCCTGCTCGCGACGGTCGTGATGGCGCTCGTTGCCACCCCCGCCGCCGCGCAGGCGTCCGCCACGTCGGAACTTATCAACCAGCTCAACGGGAAGCTGCTGTACGTCGCTATCCCGATTACCGTGCTGGTGGAGGTCATCCTCCTCTACACGGTCATCAAGTTCCGCAACAGCGAGCGCGCACTGCCGACCAAGGAGAACCGCCGGCTCGAAATCACGTGGACCATCGCGACAGCGATTATCCTGCTTTTCGTCGGCGTCGCCTCCTACGGCGTGCTGGCCAACGAAAACGTCACGCACCAGGGCAACGACATCGCCATGGACGACGACCCGGTCGTCGTCACGGCCGAAGCCTACCAGTGGGGTTGGAACATGTACTACCCCGAAGAGGGTAACTTCACGTCCGGCAACGAGATTGTCATCCCCAAGGACCGCCCGGTCTACTTCCAGGTGACTGCAACGGACGTGATACATGGATTCCACGTCCCCAAACTCGGCCTCAAGCAGGACGCGATGCCGGGTTCGACGAACACCATCAAGACCGTCGCCTACGAGGAGGGCACCTACCAGGGCTACTGTACTGAGTACTGCGGCGTCGCGCACTCTCAGATGTACTTCACCGTCGAAGTCGTCTCGCAGGAAGAGTACCAGAACTGGCTCGACGAGCAGCAGTCGGCCAACAGCGAGTCGTCGTCCTCGTCTTCGAACTCCACCGCGACGAACTCCACGCAGTAACGGACCTCCCTTCTCTTTCGACGCTCCCCGCCGAGTGACGACGCTCGCGCTCGTCGCGTTCGGCCGTCAGAGAACGCTTCGAAACGTCGGCGAATCGGGTCGTGCGTCGAAGACGGGCGAGGTCTCAACAGCGCCGCTCGACGATGCGGTCGATGATGCGGCCCGTCGAGAGGAGTTCGTCGTCGTGGCGCTGCTCGCGCGGCGTCGCGCGCGTGACCTCGCAGTCGATGCCGCGGGCGTCGAGGGCGGCTTTGATGCCCGACTCGTCGTGGTGTTGGTCGTAGCCGAGGACGATGACGTCGGGGTCGATTTTCTCGATAGGGACGAAGATATCCTCGGCGTGGCCGAGGTGCGCCTCGTCGACCACGTCGAGCGCGGCGACCATGTCGCGGCGCTGGCGGTCGTCGAGTATCGGCTTCGGCTTGTGCGTCACGTTCTCGCCGCGGGCGATGATGACGTGGAGTTCGTCGCCGAGCGACGCGGCGTCCGAGAGGTAGTGGACGTGACCGGGGTGGAGGATGTCGAAGGTCCCCTGGGCGATGACCCGTCTCATCGGTCCAACTCCGCGTCGATGTCGTCCTGCGTGAAGTCGAAGAACGATTCGGGGTCGGGGAGGTCGACGTCGAGCACGTCGAGGTCGCGGACCTCGCCCGACTGGTCGAACGCCTCCCAGTCATCGAGGCCGTAGGGCGCGCCGATGATGATGTGGACCCGGCCGCTCCCGAAGGTGTCGAGGTCGGCGTCGCTCGGTCGGAGGACGCCGTTCGGGTGCGAGTGAATCGACCCGACGGCGCGGAAGTCGTTCGGCACGAGGTCGTTCCTGACGGTCGCGCTGTAGGGGTCCGAGACGGTCCCCGGGATGATGAGCACGTCCGTCACGACGTAGCCGTCGCGGTCGACGCCGAGTCGGCGGGCGTCCTCGCCGCGGAGGAGTCCCATGTACTCGTTCGGATGCGTCTCCGCAGAGGCTTCGAGCGCGAAGTCGAGGGCGTCGGCGGCGATGCCGACGACCTCCCGCGACCGGAAGAGTCGCATACCGAACCGTCCGCGGGCGCTCCATCTAAGGGTTCCGGAACGCCGAGTCGGTCGCCGGAACGGAACCGCCATACTGAGGTCGGCGCTCGCCCGAACTCCGGTGTGACGCTCGATTCCGACCTCGTCGCCCGCGTGACGAACGCGCTCTCCGCGGACGCGCCGCCGACCGCGACGACCGAACTGGACGGCGGGCACGTCGGGCGCGTCTACCGTCTCGACTTCGACGGGCGCGACCCCGTCGTCGCCAAGGTCGGCGACACGCCGCTCGACGTGGAGGCCGCGATGCTCGACTCGCTCGGTTCCGCCGGGCTCCCGGTCCCCGCGGTCCACCACGCCGACCCCGGCCTGCTCGTCCTCGACTACGTCGAGGGGACGTCCGACCTGACTCCCGCCGCCGAGCGCGACCTCGCCGTCCACCTCGCCGCGCTCCACGAGACGACCGCGCCGGCGTTCGGCTTCCCCTACGACACGCTCTCCGGCCCGTACCGTCAGCCGAACCCGTGGACCGACTCGTGGGTCGAGTTCTTCCGCGACCAGCGCCTCCTCCCGTGGACCGATGCGGCGCTCGATTCGGGACTCCCGGACGCGACCGCCGAGCGAATCGAGTCGGTCGCGGGCGACCTCGACGCGCTCCTCGTCGAGCCGGCGGCTCCGCGACTCGTCCACGGCGACGTCTGGGGCGCGAACCTCCGCGTCCGCGGCGACCGCGTCGTCGCCTTCCTCGACCCGGCGTGTTACTACGGCCACCCCGAGGTCGAACTCGCCTACATCGACTGGTTCGACGCCGCCGGCGACGATTTCTTCGACGCCTACGACGAGTCACGACCCATCGCCGACGGCTTCTTCGAGGAGCGCTCGCCCGTCTACGCGCTGTTTCCCCTTCTCGAACACGTCCGCGTCTTCGGAGGAGACTACGTCCCGTCGGTCGAAGACGCGCTTGACGAACTCGGGTACTGACGCCCAGTCCCCGCAGTGTTCGGGGCGAATCGAGTCGTGGGAACCGGTCGCGCACGTGAGATGCTTTTGTAAAGCTTAACACTACCCCCTAACCTAGCGGGACCATGAGCGACGAGCACGCCGGGGATTCCGGCGACGACTCGGGTCCGAATTCGGACGCACGACCTATCGTCTACGATCTCGCACCGAACTGTACCGCCGACGACGTCGAGACCGACGCCTACTACCACGCCGTCGTCAACGGCGTCGTGGAGTACGGTATCTTCGTCGACATCTCCGACTCCGTCTCCGGTCTCATCCACGAGTCCAATCTCTCGACCGACTACGAGGTCGGCGACCGACTGGTCGTCCGCCTCGAATCCGTCCGAGAGAACGGCGACATCGCGTTCGCCGAGGAAACGCCCGACGACTACCGCACGCTGACCGTCGACCACGAACCGACCATCACGCCTATCTCCAACCTTACAGTCGGCGATTCGGTCACGGTCGAGGGCGTCGTCACGCAGATTAAGCAGACCGGCGGTCCGACCGTCTTCCGCATCGCCGACGACTCCGGCATCGTCGCGGCCGCCGCCTTCGAAGAGGCCGGCGTCCGCGCGTTCCCCGAAGTCGACCTCGACGACGTGGTCCGCATGGCCGGCACCGTCGAAGACCACGAGGGGACCCGCCAGCTCGAAGTCGACGGTCTGACCGTTCTCGACGACGAGACCGCGGCCGACGCCCGCCAGCGCATCGACGCCGCGCTCGACGAGCGCGCCGAGCCCGAGCCGGTCGAACCGCTCGTGGAGTGGCCGGCGTTCGAGAAGCTCCGCGGCGACCTCGAAGACGTGGCCCGCCTGCTCCGCCGGACGGTCCTCGAAGGCCGCCCGATTCGCGTCCGCCACCACGCCGACGGCGACGGCATGTGCGCGTCCGTTCCGGTCCAGCTGGCCCTCGAACGGCTCATCACCGAGGTCCACGACGACCCCGACGCGCCGCGTCACCTGTTCAAGCGCCTGCCGAGCAAGGCCCCGTTCTACGAGATGGAGGACGTGACCCGCGACCTGAACTTCGCGCTCGAAGGTCGCGCCCGCCACGGCCAGCGGCTCCCCTTCCTGCTCATGCTCGACAACGGGTCGACCGAGGAGGACGTGCCCGCCTACGAGAACCTCGCGCACTACGACGTGCCCATCGCCGTCGTCGACCACCACCACCCCGACCCCGAGGCGGTCAACCACCTCCTCGATGCGCACGTCAACCCGTACCTCCACGACGAGGACTACCGCATCACGACCGGCATGATGTGCGTCGAACTCGCGCGGATGATTCACCCCGACGTGACCGACGAACTCCGTCACGTCCCCGCCGTCGCCGGGCTGTCGGACCGCTCGAAGGCGGAGGTCATGGACAACTACATCGCGCTCGCCGAGGACGAGGGCTACGACCGCGAACAGCTCCTCGACGTTGGCGAGGCGCTCGACTACGCCGCCCACTGGCTGCGCTACAACGACGGCGCGTCCATCGTCAACGACGTGCTCAACGTCGGCTGCGACGACGATGAGCGACACCGCGAGCTCGTCGAGTTCCTCTCGACGCGCGCCGAGCGCGACGTGGACCGTCAGCTCGAAGCGGCCGAACCGCACCTCGAACACGAGCGCCTCGACAGCGGGGCCAACCTCTACCGCATCGACCTCGACAAGTGGGCCCACCGCTTTACCTACCCCGCGCCGGGCAAGACCACGGGCAAGCTCCACGACCGCAAGGTCCAGGAGACGGGCGAGCCGGTCATCACCATCGGCTACGGTCCCGACTTCGCCGTCCTCCGCTCTGACGGCGTCCGCCTCGACATCCCGCGGATGGTCGCCGAACTGAACGAGGAAGTCGTCGGAGGCGGCGTCTCCGGCGGCGGCCACCTCGTCGTCGGTTCCATCAAGTTCGTCAGCGGCATGCGCGAGGAGGTCATCGACAGCCTCGTCGAGAAGATGGCCGAAGCCGACATCGACGAAGAGCTGTCGACGACGGCGTAAGGTCGCAGTCGCGGCTCACGCGGACACTTATTCTTCGAACTCCAGTCGCCTGAGCGCCGCGACTCCGACGACGACCGCGAGGGCGGCCGCGGCGACGAGCCCCGGCTTCGACTCCGCCCCGCGCCCGCTCGCTCGCCAGTCCGCCGCGAACGCCCCGCGGAAGTACGCCGCGGCGGCCGGGTCCGACAGCGCGAGGACGACTTCGCGGTTCTCGCGGGCCGAGTGTCGGTTCCAGTTGAGACTGCCGACGAGCGCGGTGTCGTCGGCGACGACGCCCTTCGCGTGAATCGCGCCGTACCGGCCGCCGGGTCGCGCGAGGCGGACCGAAAGCGGCTTTCCAGCCCTGTCGGCCCACTCGTTCAACCGCTCCGCGAGCGCGCGGTTTTCCTCCTCCACGTACCACGCGCTCCCGAGGAGGAGCCGAACGCGGACGCCGCGGTCGGCGGCGCGCTTGAGCGCGCGAACGAACGGCCCGCCGGCCTCGACGGTCGGCTGTAGCACGTCGATTCGGGCGTCGGCGGCGTCGAGTCGAGAGACGACCGCGGACTCGGCGTTGTCGGGCGCGCGGAGGACGGCGACGCGGTCGACCCGAACGGACTCTGGCGCGATGCGGGAGGGATACGAGCCGTTCGCCGACTCGGTGCGGACGAACGACCGACCGACTCGGTACGTCTCCCACGGGACCGTCTCCGGGAGCGCCGCGTCGTCAGCGAAGGTGGCCGCGAGGTCGGCTGCGACGCTCGGAGAGCGCGCGACGACGCCCCAGCCGCGGCTCTTTCGCCCGCCGGTTCCGGCCGGTTTCCAGTTCTCCGTCATCACGAGCGCCGCGTCGTCGACGACGGCGTACTTCGGGTGATGAAACGAGTGCGGGTCGCCGACGACGCGGACCGAGACGCCGGCGTCGACGAGGCGGTCGAGGACCCGCGCCGACCGCCGCGGAAAGCCGCCGACCGGGCTGTCTTCGACCAGCACCGACACGGCGACGCCGCGCTCGCGGGCGGCGACGAGTTCGTCGGCGACGCGCGCGGAGGAGACGACGTAGCCGGCGAGCAGAATCCGCTCGTCCGCGGACCGGAGCGTCGAGACCGGGCGCTCGGGTGAGTCCGGGAGGACGAACAGCGTCGCGTTCGCGGGGCCGTGGGTCGCGACGTCCCGTCGGGGGAGGGACCGCGGCCACCACGACCACGCGCCGTCCCGGCGTTCGAGGAGCGCGCCCTCGTGGCTCCGGTCGTAGGTAAGGCGGTCGGCGACGACGCCGTTTCCGCCTTCGATAGGGGCGCTGACGCTCCCTTCGTAGCCGTCGTCACCGACGACGCGGAGCGTGACCGTCTCGCCGCCGTTGGCGAGGTCGAGGCCGGGCGCGACGACGGGGTGGTCGGTCAGGTGCGCCGCCGCGTCCGGGTCGGCGGCGACGGCGACCGTCCCGCCGGGTGCGGCGAACGAGACGGTGTCTTCGCCGTCGGACAGCGAGAGTTCGGTTCCCGCGGGCGCGGCGACGGCGACGAACTCGCCGCGGTCGTCGGGCGTCGCCGGGTCGGGCAGCGCGGAGACGATTCGAGGGCCGCCGGACGCCGACGGGTCGGCGGGGGTAGCCGAGTCGGGCGCGTTCGTCGCGTTCGTCTCGCCCGGCGCGGCCGCTATCGGCGCGGGAACGACGGCCGCGAGCAGGACCACGAGCGAGGCGGCGAGCGCGGCGGCGAGGGCGCGACGAGACACACCACGCGGTGGTCGCGTCACCCTACAAAAACGTTCGCGACCGGTGGCTCAGCGCGAGCGGTTGCGAGAGAAAGAACACGAGAGGAAAACCGCAGAACCGCGAGGGTGTCGCGTCGTCGTGCGGCCTCAGACGGTCGCTTCGGCTTCGACGTCGTCGCCGAGGAACTCGGCGGCGAGTTCGGCCTCGCGTTGGACGAGGAACGAGCGGTCGTCGACGTAGCCGGCGGCCGCTTCGAGCGCGTCTTCCGTGCCGATCTGTCGGAGCGCCCACGCGGCGCTGGCGCGGACGGAGTCCACGTCGTCGTCGGCGACGACGTCCGAGAGCGGGTCGACGGCGCGAGTGTCGCCGATGAGGCCGAGCGCGCGCGCGGCGGCCGAGCGGACGTTGTCGTTCTCGGTGACGAGCTTGTTCGCGATGGGCTGGGTCGCCTCCTCGGAGCCGATTTCGCCGAGCGCCTTGAACACGACCTTCTGGAGCGCGGGGTCGCTGTCGGTGTCGACGTAGTCGACGAGCATCTCGACGCCCTCCTCGGCGGCCATCTTGCCGATGGCCTTGATGACGCCCTTGTCGCGGCGCTTGGCCTGCCCCTCGATGGTCTCGTAGGCGCTGTCGTCGTTCATCCGCGTGAACGCCTCGATGCAGTACTCCTGCATGAAGTCGGACTGGAAGCTCTCGAACGCGAGGGCAATCATCTCGACGTTGCCGCGCTTTTCGTGTTCCTTCAGCGCCGACAGCTCCGGCGGGTAGTCCTTGTAGTGGCCGAGCACGTCGTAGAAGCCCTGCACTTGGAGCTTCTCGCGGGTTTCGAGGTCGTCCCACTCCTGGGCGTCGTCGAGGCCGTCCGCGAGGCCGTCGGCGACCTCGATGAGGTCCGCGATGGTTTCTGCGTCCTCGTCGGCGTCGAGGTCGGCCGCTTCGACGGCCGAGACAGCGTCGTCGACGGCGGCGGTGAGGGAGTCCTCGTCGTCGCCGTCGACGGAGACGCTCGCGTCGAGCACGCCGTTGAACTCGTCGGCGAACGTCTCGACCGCGGCGACGATTTCGCCTTCGCCCTGCTCGGTCCACCGGGTGTCTGCGATGGTGGACTTGGCCTCTTCGAGCGTTTCGACGGCGTCTTCGGCGTAGGGACCGCGCTGGGATTCGAGTTCGTCGCGCAGGTCGGACAGGCGCGATTCGAGTTCCTCGGCGGGGTCGTCCTCGTCTTCGTCGTCCGGTTCGGGCAGGTCCGCGGCCTCCACGTCGGCCTCGATGTCGTCGAGCGTGGCCTCGACCTCGTCGAGGTCGGCTTCGGTCTCGGCCGCCTCGAGAGCCTCCTCGGCCTCGGTCAGGCGCTCGTCGAAGCTCTCGGGCGAGAGTTCTGTCGTGTCGTCGTCCCCGTCACTCATATGCCGGAAGTCCGTTCGACTGTAAAAAGAGCGTTTCCCTTCGCTTCGCGTCTCCGGGTGGCACCGACCGCCGATACTATCCGGGCCACTTTTTCGCGGCCCATCCGTTCCTCCGAGCGTGACCGGTCCAACCATCGCCGTGCCACAGCGCGCGGCGTTCGACCTCGACCCGGCGCGAAACGAGGATGACGTGCGCGCCCGCGCCGCCGATCTCTCCGAGTCGGTCGACATCGCGCTGTTCTCCGAGTACGCGCTCACGGGCTTCGTCGCGGACAGCCGCGCCTTCAGCGGCGCGATACCCCGGGAGCGTGCGACCGACTTCCTCGCGTCCGTCGCCGCCGACAACGAACTCGACGTGCTCGCGGGCTACCTCGAACGCGACGGCGAGACGCTCTACAACGCGGCCGCCTACGTCCGTCCCGACGGCTCCGCCGCGGTCTACCGGAAGCGACACCTCTGGGGCGGCGAATCCGAGGTCGTCACGCCGGGCGACGAACTCGTCGTCACGGACACACCCGCCGGACGGACGGGACTCCTCACCTGCTACGACCTGAACTTCGTCGGCGACAGCGCTGCGTTGACCGACGAGCGAATCGACGCCCTGTTCGTCGTCGGCGCGTGGCCCGCCGCTCACTCGACGAACTGGCGACTGCTCTGTCGCGCCCGCGCCCTCGACGGGGTGCGGTGGCTCGTCGGCGCGAACAGGACGGGGAGCGGGTCTGTTTCCGGGTCCGATACCTCGGAGTACGCGGGTCGCTCGCTCGTCGTTCGTCCCGACGGCGTCGTCGCGGCGGCGCTGAACCGCGGCGAGCGCGACCTCGTCTGGACGCTCGACCGCGACCTGCTCGCCGAACAGCGCGCGTTCGTCGGGTCGGTGGAGTAGCCGAAACCGGACTGCATCACCGGAACCGAGGGGGGTTTTTCCGCCCCCGCCCAATCGGGGTCGATGACGGACACGCTCTTTACGCCGCTTTCGCTCCGCGACACCGAGGTTCGGAACCGAATCATGGTCTCGCCGATGTGCCAGTACTCCTCGACCGACGGGTTCGCCGAGGACTGGCATCTCGTCCACCTCGGAAGCCGCGCCGTCGGCGGCGCGGGCATCGTCATGTCCGAGGCGACGGCCGTCTCCCCTGAGGGTCGCATCTCGCCGAACGACCTCGGAATCTGGTCGGACGACCACGTCGAGAAGCTTCAGCAGATAACCTCGTTCGTCTCGTCGATGGGGAGCGTACCGGCAATCCAACTCGCCCACGCGGGCCGAAAGGCGAGCAAGTCCCGGCCGTGGGAGGGGAGCGAGCCGGTCGCGCCCGAAGACGGCGGATGGACCACCGTCGCCCCCAGCGACGTGCCGTGGCCCTACGAGGGCGAGGCCCCGCCGCTCCGGAAGCTCTCGACCGACGGAATCGAAGGCGTCGTCGACGACTTCCGCGCCGCGGCCGAGCGCGCCCTCGACGCCGGCTTCGAAATCGCCGAGGTCCACGCGGCCCACGGCTACCTCCTCCACGAGTTCCTCTCGCCGATCACGAACCACCGCGACGACGAGTACGGCGGCTCCTTCGAGAACCGGACGCGGCTCCTCCGCGAGGTCACGCAAGCGGTCCGGGAGGTCTGGCCCGACGACAAGCCCGTCTTCGTCCGCATCTCCGCGACCGACTGGCTGGACGACCGCGAGTCGTGGGACATCGAGCAGTCGGTCCGCCTCGCGGCCGACCTCGACGACCTCGGCGTCGACCTCGTCGACGTGAGTGCCGGCGGCATCCACCCCGACCAGCGCATTCCGAACACCGGCCCCGGCTATCAGGTTCCCTTCGCGGAGGTCATCCGCGAGGAGACCGACATGATGGTCGGCGCGGTCGGCGGCATCCGAACCGCCCGCCACGCCGACGAAGTCGTCAGCAACGGGCGAGCCGACCTCGCCATCGTCGGCCGCGAGCACCTTCGCGACCCGTACTTCGCGCTCCACGCCGCCGAGGAACTCGACGCCGACGCGGAGTGGCCGCCGCAGTACCAGCGCGCGGTCCCGCGCCGGTAGGGGTCGACCTCGGCCCGCGCGGGTTCGCCACCCCTCGAACGCTTATCCCCGCGGCGACCCAACCGTTGGCCATGAGCGACCGACGACGCGACGACGACATCCTCGATTTACTCGACGAACTCGGGGACACGCTCGACGAACTCGGCGCGGAACTCCGCGAGGAGCGCGACCGCAACCGCGGCCGCGGCCGACGCGTCACCGGCGACGACCGCTTTCGGCCCCCGCGTCCGCCGACGTTCGGCGAGGTACTGCGATTCACCGAGTCGTACACCATCCCGACGGTCATCGCCGTCCTCGAAGCGACCATCGCCTCCCTCGAACTCCTCCGCCGTCTCATGCGGCTGTCCGACCCCGGCCGCGCGATGGAAGACGCCAGAAGCGAGACGGAGTCCCGGATGCGAAACGTCCCGAAGAGCGCCGTCTCCGGCGTCGACCGCGCCCTCGACGAACTCAGAAACGCGCTGTCGGAGGCCGACCTGCCGACGAACCCCGAGGCGCGCGACGTGATGGACCGCGCCCGCTCGCTCGCCGACGAACTCGACGAGCGAATCACCGAGGCCGAGCGCGAGCGAACGACCCGAGAGCGTCGCTGGCGCGAGGACGAACGAACGTTCGAATCGGAGTGGCAACGGCGTGACGACGCCCGGCGTTCCCGCGACGAGAGCCGCGTCTCAAGCGACGCCGAACCGGTCGGCACGGGGCCGGTCCGAATCGACGTGACAGAAGAGGCCGACCCGGACGGTGGAGACGACGAGAGCGACGGACCCAAAGTCGACGTCGACGCTGAACTGGAGTCGATTAAGCGCGAGGTGAAGGGCGACGACGACGGTGACGGGTCCGACGCCGATGCGGGCGACGAGCCGAGCGACCGCTGAGCGGCGGAACACGCGCCCTCCGTGCCGAGCGATTCCCGGTTACCGCGCCGGTCGAACGTCCACGCGAACCAGGTCGCCGACCCACGCCGCAAGCGCGAGGAGCGCGATGCCCGCGCCGCCGGTCACGAGGACGGGCGTGAACTGCACGCCGTTGACGAGGACCAACAGCGCGAACAGCAGCGAGATGACGCCCACGACCGCCAGCGCCGACGCCACGCCGACGCGCCACCATGCGAGCCCGGCCGTCTTCGACTTCCCGCGGACGACACGGGAGACGCCCGCGGCGACGACGCCGAGGCCGACGAGATAGGCGGCGAAACGCAGGTCGTAGCCCGCACCCGCGGACCCGAACGCGACTTCGAGAGCATCGAAGCCGACGATGAGCAGGTACGTCGGCAGTTGGAACGGTTGGAACTGGATGCCGTAGCCGAGCCCGTACAGCCCGGCCAGTACCGCCGTGGCGACCGCCGCGTCGCGCGCGAAGGAGACGCCGCTGGTGCGGTTCATACGGGAGATAGAAGGTGTAGTTATATCAACACTCGCCCGCTCAGCGCGGTTCGAAGCGGTAGCCGTCCCACTCCTGACTCGCGGGCTCACGGATGCCCGCACCGGGTTCGCGGAGTTCCTCGCAGTAGACCGGTCGAACCTCGTCGCCGATGTCGACGTCGTCCTCGCCAGTGACCTGCCCGATGGCTCGGACGGGCTCGCCGTCCACGTCGAACTCGACGATGGCGAGCGTGTTGGGCTGGCGGACGCCCGGCGGTGTCGCCGTCGATTTCGTCCACGTCAGCACCGTCGCCGTGTAGTCGCTGAGGTCGACCGTGCCGACCGGTTCCTCGCCGCCGGGACCGACCGGGTGGCCGGGGTAGGTGATGCTCCCGTCGGGGTAGCGGTACGCCTCCATCGCGGGTACGTCGTCGGACATTATCGGGACTCCATGATGGTCGTGGTCACGCAGTTGCCGAAGCCGCCGACGTTGCACGCGAGGCCCACGTCGGCGTCGACCTGCCGCTCGCCTGCGTCACCGATGAGCTGTTTGTAAATCTCGTACACCTGCGCGACGCCCGAGGCCCCGAGGGGGTGGCCCTTCGACTTCAGGCCGCCGGACGTGTTGATGGGGAGGTCGCCGTCGCGGTCCGTGACGCCCTCCTCGACCGCCTTCCAGCCTTCGCCCTTCTCGAAGAAGCCGAGGTCCTCCGACTGGAGGAACTCGAGGATGGTGAACATGTCGTGGAGTTCAGCCACCTCGATGTCGTCGGGTTCGAGGTCGGCCATCTCGTAGGCGATTTCAGAGGAGTTGACGACCCCGCCCATCGTGGTCGGGTCGGCGCGCTCGTGGACGACGTGGGTGTCGGTCGCGCCGCCGATGCCGGAGATGACGGCGTAGTCGTCGGTGTACTCGCGGGCGACCGACTCGGGGCAGAAGACGAGCGCCGCCGAGCCGTCGGTGATGGGACAGAAGTCGTAGAGGCGAAGCGGGTCGGCGACGATTGGCGAGTCCATGACGGTGTCGAGGTCGACCTCCTTTCGGAACTGGGCGTGGGGGTTGTCGACGCCGTTTTTGTGGTTCTTGACGGCGACCTTCCCGAGCGACTCCCGCGGGGCGTCGTAGGTGTCGAGGTAGAGCCGTGCGGTCAGCCCCGCGAAGGAGGGAAGCGTCACGCCGTGTTTGTACTCCACCGGATGCGTCAGCGAGGCGATGACGTCGGTCGCCTCGGCGGTCGAGCGGTGGGTCATCTTCTCGCCGCCGACGAGCATCGTCATGTCGGACGCGCCGGAGGCGACCGACTGCCACGCGGCGTAGACGCCCGCGCCGCCGGACGACGAGGTCTGGTCGATTCGGGCGGTGTAGGCGGGCATCGCCGCGAGGTCGTGAGCGAGGGCGTTCGGCACGCCCGTCTGGCCCTCGAACTCGCCGCTCGCCATGTTCGAGACGTAGAGGTGCTCGATTTCGTCGGGCGAGACGTCGGCGTCCGCGAGGGCGGCCTGTCCCGCTTCCGCGAGCAGTTCGCGAATCCACGCGTCTCGCTGCCCGAACTGGGTCATCGATGCACCGATAATCGCTACGCGGTCCATACGCGCACGTCGTCGCAGCGCGATTTAAAACCGGGCAATCCCTCACCGGCACGTCTCAAACCGTTTATCAGTCGGTCGCCCGAACGACCGGCCATGGACGCCGAACGCCTCGCGCCGGCCGTCGGAATCGTCGGCGCGCTGCTCCTCGCAATCGCCGTCGCGGTTCCCGCCGTCGCCATCGAGGGCGGGGACGGACAGGTGGCCGCCTACTACGCCGCGGGCCCGGTCGGCATCTCGTTCGTCGGGATGCTCGCGCTTCTCGAAACCATCGTCTTCCTCTCCGGCAGACAGGAGCGGACCGACCCGGCGACGGCCGCCGGACTCGCCTTCGTCCTCTCGCTTTCGATGCTCGGCATCGCCGCGCTGTGGTCGTTCTCCATCGACCCGACGCTCCTGTTCAGCTTCGACCAGCAGTACTCGTGGCTCACCTACCACCGCTGGTCGGTCGTGGCCGCCGCGTTCGTCACCTTCGTCGGCGGCGCGTGGTACGCCCGCGGCGTGTTGTAAGCCGGCGTCGGCGGTGCCGGAGTCGATGCCGGTGTTGACTCGTTTTCTCGCGCTCCGCTCTCGGAGCGCCGCGTCGAACCACCCCGACGGTGTCCCCCGATTTTACCGCATCCGAGTCGAAAGGCCCTTAACAGTCGATGGATAATGAGGGAGTGGACTAGGTCGGGCAGTTAGGCCCTGCTCTCTACCCGCGAAATAGGTCTTCAGCGGGGACCGAACACGGGCGCGTCCGGTCAGACCGGCGCGGGCCCCGGAAGCCAACGTAGAAACCTCGTCCTTCGGGGACAGCGGCTCCGCGTACCCCTTCCGCAGGGAAGGGTTCGCGCGGTTCATCGGTGGTACCCCGCCAGGCGCGGAAGCGAGCAGCGGACCATCGGACGTGCGTCGCTCGAGGGATCGCGGGGTGGAGGAGGCAACCGGGATTCCCCACGTCGGAACGCCGGGCAACCTCGCTGTCCACCCATTCATACCTCATCGTAGTTACCCGCCGACCGACCGGTCTCTCGGTCGCGGATTCGACGTATAGAGTCCAAGAGCCCTCGCTCCGGCGGCACGTACCGCACGCGCGACTGTCGGTACTCGGCGAACTGAAATACCGCACAAGGGGTCTGTTCCCCCGGGGGAGACGCTTACTGTTTGTTCTCGGCTTCCGTCTCGGTCGCTTCGGCCTCAGCCTCGGTCTCGTCTTCTTCGTCGTCGTCGTTCTCGCCTTCCTCTGCGCCCTTCTTCAGTTCGTCTTCGATCTCCTCGCGGCCGCGGCGGAACTCGCCCATCGCCTGGCCCGACGACCGGGCCAGTTGGGGGAGTTTGTTCGCGCCGAACAGGAGGACGATGATGAGCAGGACGATGAGCAGTTCTGGGCCGCCCGGGAGTCCGGGGAACAGTGGAATGGAATCCAGCATTACGTTCGGTTACGTTCGGGGGGAAGATAAGAGAGACGGTCCGGGATTGAGCCCCGAAGTCGCCGTAGTCCGCGTATTTCGGGGGCTCATGGACGTTCGAGCGGCACGACGGACCGAGCGTCGGACCGACCGCGTCAACCGCGCATCGGTCCCGTCTCAACCTCGGAACTGACCGCGTCAGCCACGGGCCAGCCCCGCGTCACCGCCAACTGGTCCAGCCGCCGTCGACGACGATGGATTCGCCGGTGACGTACTTCGAGAGGTCGCTGGCGAGGAAGACCGCCACGCCGGCCACGTCGTCCGGTTCGCCCTGCCGACCGAGCGGAATCATCGCGTTCAACTGCGCCATCTGTTCCTCGCTCGTCTCCTCGGCCCCTTCGGGACCGATTTTCGTCTTGATAGCGCCGGGGTGAATCGCGTTCACCCGGACGTTGTCCCCGCCGAGTCCGTGGGCGAGCGAGTACGAGAGCGTCCGGACGGCCCCCTTCGACGCGCTGTACGACGGGTAGTTGCCGTTGCCGAAGATGCCGTTGACGCTAGAGATGTTGATGATGCTCCCGCCGCCGGATTCGACCATCCGCGTTGCGGCCGCCTGCGTCCCGAAGTACACACCCTTCAGGTTGATGTCCATCATCTCTTGGAACTCGTCTTCGGTGACTTCGAGGAAGTCTTCGGGCCGCCAGATGCCGGCGTTGTTCACCATCACGTCCACGCCGCCGAACGCCTCGGCGGCGTCCATCGCCTCCTCGAACGCGGCCGGGTCGGTCACGTCGAGTTCGACGTACGTCGCCGACGAGTCGGTGTCCGATTCGATTTTCTCGTGGGTCGACGCGCCGCCTTCCTTCGGCTCTTCGCGGATGTCGCAGACAACCACGTCCGCGCCCGCCTCGGCGTAGGCCAGCGCGATTCCCCGTCCGATACCCGAGCTACCGCCGGTGACGACCGCGACGCGGCCGTCGAGTAAACTCATCTGTAATACACCTCACACGAATATAGAGGGAACGATAGTTAAGGATAGCCGCCAGTTCCGACGAAGTGAGAGTCGCTGAACGCTCTCCGTGGCGAACAGCGGTCCGAAGAAGATGCACCGGCTGGGAATCGAACCCAGATAATTGGCTTGGAAGGCCAATGTCTTACCATTAGACCACCGGTGCTCATTTCATTCGCACCGTGCATCGACGGACGGAGTCCGTCTCAACACCGGTGCTCGCTCGCTTCACTCGCTCGCACCGAGCCTCGGCCTCGCTTCGCTCGGCCGAGACACCGGTGCGCGCGAACGTCGCATCTATCCCTTCATTCTCGACGCCCCAATAAGGATGTTACCTTTTCGGTCAGGCGACGAGGGAGGGCGATTCGCCGCCCCCAGCGGGGTTGTCGGGGGCGCTCCCGAGGAATTCGAACTCGAACTCCGTCTCGGATTCGGTCTCCCCGTCGACGACGACCACCGTCACGTCTCGCTCGTCGGGGATGGCGATGCCTAACTCACCGTCGGCGTCGGTCGTGCCGGCGGTCTCGTCGTTTATCGTCACCGTCGCGTTCTCCACGGGCGCCCCGTTCCGCGTGACGACGACCGTCACGTTCTCGCCGGCGGAGACGTTCCCGTCGAAGCTCACGGTGAGGTCGCTCTCGGCGTTGAGTTCGGCGCGCTCGCCGTCATCGGTCCCGTTTTCGCCCGCTTCGACCTCGGCGTTCGCGTCACCCTCGGCCTCGGCCTCGGCTTCCGCCTCCGCCTCGGCCTTCTTCTCCGCGCCGACCTTCGTAATCGGCACGTCCGTCCCCGACTCGCTCACGACGGGCTTGAGGATGTACTTCCCGCTGTTGCCCGCCTCGAACGCGGTGATGTCGAAGACGAAGTCAACGGATTCGCCGTTGCCGACTTCGAAGTCCGTGTTGAGCTGAAGCTTGTTACTCGGGAGCTTCACGTTGACCTGTTCGCCGGTCTTCAGCGTCCCGTTCACGTCGCCCACGTGCACGAAGACCTTCGTGTAGTTGCCCTCTGGCACGTCGTACTCGCCGACGAGACTCGCGTTTTCGCCCTGCAGTTCGGTCAGGTCGACGGTCACGTTGTCGACCTCGTAGGTGACGCTCGACTCGCCCTCGGCCGCGTCGGTGTCGTTCACGTCGGCCGATTCTTCGACCTCGGCGTCGGCGTCGGCGTCGGCGTCGGCGTCGGCGTCGGCGTCGACCGACCCGTTGGTCGAGACGGACGTGTTCGTCGCGTTCGCCGTCGCGTTGGCTTCGAGTTCGACCTCGACGCTCGCGTTCGCCTCCGCGTCGGCGTCCGTGTCGTTCTCGTCGGCCTCGGATTCCGCGTCCTCGGTTTCGACCTCGCTCTCCGACTCGGCGTCGCCGTCCGCGCGGACGAGCGTCACGCGCTCGATGGTGACGTTAAGGTGCTCGAAGTCCGCGATGGCGTTCTGCTCGTCGCTCACGTAGAAGTTCACGGTCCCCGTCCGGGCGGCGTCGCCGTCAGACGACGCGGTCGTCGTCGCGTCGGCGGCCCCGTCGGTCTGCGTCTCGGTCAGCGTGCCGGTCCCGCCCGCGCAGCCGGCCAGTACGACCATGAGCGCGAGCAAGACAGTCGCAAGTCCAGTACGTTTCATCGTGAGAGACCGTACTGGCCGAGAGAACTTTAGAAGGGTGTTCGTACGCCTCGGTTTTCACCGAATTTCGCCGAATTACGGCCTCAGTCGTCCGCGTGTGATTCGTTAAACCGTTTCGCCTTGTCGAGCAGTCCGGGGGAGATGCCGGGCACGTCGTCGACGCTCACCGCGCCCTCGGCGCGAATCTCGTCGAGGCTCTTGGGGAACTCGCGGAGCTCCATGTGGATGGCGATGCCCGCCTTTGCGCCCTTGCCCATCGCCACCGGAATCTGGTTGTGACCGGGGGTGATGTCGCCGACCGCGAACACGCCGTCGGCGCTGGTCCGGCCGTGGTCGTCCACGGGGACCGTCTCGTCGTCGTTGAGCTCCACGTCGAGCGCCTCGAACAGCGTCGTGTTGTAGCTCGAGCCGTACATCGCGAAGCCGCCTTTGTACTCGCGGACGGTGCCGTCTTCGAACTCGAAGCTCTCCAGCCAGCCGTCGTCGCGCTTCGTCATGCCCGAAATCTCCGCTTCGACGATGTCGACGGGGTGCGCGCGGACGAGTTCGTCCGTCTCGTTGGACCACGTCGGCTCGTCGCCGCGGAGCAGCAGGTCCACCTCGTCGGTGAAGTTGAGCATTATCATGGCGACGTAGGCCGCGGAGTCCGAGTGGCCCATCACGTACACCGACTCGTCGACGAACATGTAGGCGTCGCAGTGCAGGCAGTAGTGCAGGCCCTTCCCGGTGCGGGGAAGCGGCGGGTCGGGGCGCTCGTCGTTGAAGCCGACGCCGAGGACGACGCGGTCGGCGACGAACTCGCCCTCGTTGCCGACGAGGCGGAACCGGCCGTCGTCCAACCGTTCCGCGTCGGTCACGAAGTCGCGGTGGATGTCGGTCCCGTAGTCTTCGAGTTGCCCGCGCGCGGTTTCGAGGAACTCGTTGCCAGAGACGTCCTCGGTGACGCCGATGACGTTGTGCGTGTCGAGCATCATGGCCGCGCGGCCGCCGCCGCGGTCCACGAGCGCGGTGTCGTGGCCCAGTCGCGTCGTGTAGAGCGCGGTCTGGAGGCCCGCGGGGCCGCCGCCCACGACGACAACCTCGTACTCCCGTGGTTCGTCGATTTCAGTCATACACGGGAATTCGTCGCGGCGCTCTTAAGCCCACATCACCTGTGCGCGGCCGGCATCCACCCGAAACGAGTTAGCAAACAACACGATTCTGCCCGACGCCCGAAACCGCCCGTGACGCTCAGCGCCCGCGAGGCTCAGCGCCCGCGACGACGGCGTAGCAGTTCCCGCTGGACACCGTCGATTCGACGACCGCGAGGTCGCTCGCGTCGAGGTCGGCGTCGAACTCGTCGGGCGCGTAGATGTGGTAAAATCGGGGCACCGTCTCGCCGCCGGGGAGCGTCCAGTCGACCGTCGTGTCGAAGCCGTCCTCGCGGTCGAACGTGTCGTGGGCGGTGCTCCACGCGCTGACGACCGCGCGGCCGTCGGCGTCGAGCACGCGCGCGAGTTCGTTCAGGCTCGCCACGCGCGCCGGCCGCGGCGCGAGGTGGTGAATCGTCGCCACGTACACCGCGAGGTCGAAGGCGCCGTCGGCGAAGGGGAGTCGCGAGGCGTCGCCCTGCACGAGTCCGGCGTCGAAGCCGCGCTCGGCCGCTCGCGCGACCGCCTCGTCGAGGAGGCCGCGACTCACGTCGAGGCCGACGACTTCCTCTGCGTGCGCGGAGAGGAGTTCCACGTGCCGGCCGTTGCCGCAGCCGAGGTCGAGCGCGCGGGCCGCCGCCCCCGACTCGGTCGCGTCGCCGACGAACGACTCGACTTCGGGCCACGGGTACTCGCGGGTCGAGGCGAAGTGCGACGCGATGCGGTCGTACGTCTCGCGGACCCCGTCTCGGGGTTCGTCTCCGTCCATGCCGGTCGGTCGAGGCGGTGAGACAAAGACCGCACGGGTCGCGGGCGGCGGTCGGGAGTCACGGGTCGCCGGACGGGCGCGGAACTTACATGAACATGAACGTCACGTAGGTGATGGCGAGCAGGACGGCGGCGTGTTTGACGCCGTCGGCGACCTGTCCCTCGCCGAGCTGTCCGGCGATGAGTCCCGAGCAGAGTCCCTGAATCGCCGTGACGTGGAAGAACAACAGCGTGTAGGAGTCGGTGTTCACGTCGCGGAGGCCGGAGAACGCGCCGGAGGTGACGCCCGCGACCTCGCCGGAGCCGATGGCACCGGCGCTGGCCTGCTCGACCGCTGGGATGAACGACACTGTCAGCGCGGCGACGATGCCGAGGAAGACGAGAAACGAGATGTAGATGACGAGCAGGTAGGTGACCATCTCCTGATTCCGCTCGCGGGCGAGTCGGCGGCTGTCTTGGGCCTCGTTGGCCGCGATGCGGAGCACGGGCGCGAGGTCGCCGCTCGCGCTCATCGCGTTGGTGATGAGCGTCACCGACCGCGACACCATCGGACTCGTCGTCCGGCGGTCCATCCGCCGGAGCGCGGTCTGGGCGTCGGCCCCCCAGTCGATGTCGCGGACGGCGCGGTCGACCTCGTCGCCGAGGGGGCCGAGGTCCGACGCGGACACCCGGCGGAGGCTCTGGACGACCGTCAGTCCGGCCTCGTTGACGCTCGCGAGGCGGTCGAGGAAGTCGGGCATGCTCCGCTCGATGGCTCGAATTCGCCGCTTCCGAAGCTCGTGGAACGCCGAGACGACGACGAGCGCGCCGATTGCGGCCTCCACGACGTGTTGGTCCACCGCGTCGGCGACGCCGAGGAGCGTCGGGTCGGCGGGGAACGTGGTCCGCAGGGCGACCCAGACGAGCCCCAGTGGAACGGTGAGCGCGAGCGTGGCGAGCGGGTGGCGGCCGAGGGTGTCGAGCGGGCGGTCGAACCAGTCGCGAACCGCGCGGAACCGGTCGTAGGCGGCGAGTCGCTCGCGGTTCGCGCGCCACGGGTCGCCTCGGGTGTCGGTCTCGCCGCCGTCGGTCGCCGGGGCCGAACCGACGCCGCCGTTCGCGTCGATGCGCCGGAGCGACGCGCCCGCGGCCTCCGCGTCGTCGTCGGCGACCGCCGCGCCCCGGAGCGACTCGGTGATGCTGTCGATGTAGACGACGAAGCCGAAACTCGCCAGCGGGATGCCGAGGTAGCCGACGATTCGGATGAGCGTCAGCGTGTCCGCGAGGACGAGACCGATGACGACGAGGACGGTGATGAAAAACAGCGGCCCGGCCACGAGGACGGTGACGTACACCTCGGCGAACGTCGACAGGAGGTCGAGATACTGCTGTTGTTGGGCCTCCGCCTCCGCCTGAAACCGCTCGTACTGCTCTTGGAGGAACGACGAGAGGTTGCGACCGCTCCCGAGCACGCTGGCGAGGTTCTCGGCGAACTCTTCGAGACTCGGGCTCGGCGTCCGCGTGGCCATCGTCTGGAGGGCGCTTAGCACGTCGGTGCCGAAGGCGTCCATGTCGCGGACGACGATGCTGACCTCCCGCGCCGCCTCGCCGTAGATTGCCTCGTTTCGGGCCAGCGTCTCCAGCACCTGCGGGAACGGCATCCCCGACCGCGACAGCGCGAAGACGAACGCGACCGTCCGCGGGAGCGTCGCTTCGATTTCCGACGAGCGGGTGCGGGCGCGCTCGGTGAGGACGTACCACCGACCCCAGTAGACGCCGAGCGCGAGGAGCGCCCCGAGCGTCGCGCTCGAAAGCAAGAGCGCGAGAAACAGGTCGCGGAGCGGGAGCGCCTGAATGCTCGTGAGCCCGCCGAGGAAGCCGAGGGCGGCCGGAAGAACTTCGCGAATCGTCTCGGACTGAACGGCGAGCGTTTCGAGGGTCACCGCGGCCAGATAGACGCCGAAGACGCTCCCGGCGACGCCGAAGACGGCCGCCATGAGGAGCGTCCGCGAGGCGTACACGCGGTGGGTGACGCTCACGTGGGCCGCTCGCAGTTGGTTTCGCTGCTCCCTGCGCCGGGGGTTCTCGTTGGCGACGTAGAAGCCGAAGACGGAGAGGGCGACCCGCGAGACGAGGAGGCCGGCCGAACGGCTCACCGGCGACAGGACGACGGGGAGAACGAGGAGGACGGCGAGAACGAGGGGGAGCAGGTACAGGTACTGCGCGGCGGCCATCTCAGGCCTCCGTGCCGGCGTCGACGATGTCCTCGTCGGCCTCGACGCGCCGCATCACGTCTTCGGAGTCCGCGTAGTACTCGTTGATGAGCGCGGTGAACCGCCGGTAGTCGGAGACGTCCTTGTCGAGGAGGTACCGGAGGAACACCTCGCGGCGACGGAGTTCCCGACGGAGTTCGGTCCGCGACCAGCCGTTCTCGCGCTGGATTTCGGTGAGGAGCGAGCTGTCGTTCCGGCTGAACGTGTCGGTCTCTGGCTCCCACGCGAACGCCGACGAGTAGTCGAGTTCGCCGGTCCGCTGGTCGATGTCGCCGATTTCGCCGATGGTCTGCGAGCGGCGGACGCGCTCGCCGTCGTGGCGGGTGAGCGTCTGGACGCACAGCAGGTCGAGCGACTGCACCATCGCGCGCGGGACGTTGATGGGCTCGTTTTCGAGGCGGTTGATGACCGTCTCGATGCTGTCGGCGTGCATCGTCGAGAACGTCGTGTGCCCCGTGTTCATCGCCTGGAACAGCGTCACGGCCTCGTCGCCGCGGACCTCGCCGACGATGATGTACTCGGGGCGGTGCCGGAGCGCCGAGCGAAGCAGGTCGTACATCGAGATGTCGGTCCCCTCGTGGAGTCGCTCGCGGGTGACAGACGACAGCCAGTTGTCGTGGTAGAGCGCGAGTTCGCGGGTGTCCTCGATGGACAACACCTTCGACCGCGGGGGGACGAACATCGACACCGCGTTCATCGAGGTGGTCTTCCCCGAGGCGGTGCCGCCCGCGAAGATGAGGCTCTTGTTGTGTTCGATGCAGAGCCACAGGTAGGCCATCTGCTCGATGGAGAACGTGCCGTAGCGAACGAGGTCGATGGGCGTGAACGGCTCTTCGGCGTAGAGGCGGATGGTGAAGGCTGACCCGCGCGGGGTGACCTCCTCGCCGAGGGCCAACTCGGCGCGCGCGCCGTTCGGGAGCGTCGTCCCGAGGACGGGGTCGCCGACGCTGATGTGCTGGCCGGAGCGCTGGGCGAGGCGGATGACGAAGTTGTCGAGTTCCTCGGCCTCGAACGAGACGTTGGTGGCGATGTCGGTGTACTCGTCGTGGTAGACGAAAAGCGGGAGGTCGTAGCCGTCACACGAGATGTCCTCGATGTGCGGGTCCTTCATCAGCGGGTCCAGGCGACCGTAGCCGTGGAAGTCCCGCCGGAGGTAGTACAACAGCGTGTAGAAGGTGTTCATGTCGAGTTCCAGCCCGTACTGCTCGAGAAGCGACTGGAGCTCTTCGACGAGCGCCGACTCGGTCCGCGGGTCCGCCTCGCGGCGGTACAAAAGCGGGTCGCGCACGTCGGTGCGAACGCGTTCGAGCAGCGACGCCTCGAACTCGTCGAGGTCGGGTTCGACGGTGTGGTACTGGTGGGCGGTCGCGTCCGTGTCGTAGGTGACGACGACGTAGGCGAAGGGGGCGTTCACCCAGTAACGCTCGACCTCCTCGTGGCCCTCGGGAATCTCGTAGGTCCCGAGCGGCGTGTCATCCGGCGTCAGCGGGAACACGTCGAGCTTCGACCCCCGGAGCATCTCCGCGGTCCGGCGCAGGAGCCGCTGGGTCTCGGCGGTCGCGGCGTCGAACTCCCCGTCGGCGAGGAGTCGCAACACCCCTCGGTCACCCGGCGGGTCGCGCGTCGCCTTCGTCTCGCTCGTGATATCTCGTGCCATCGTCACCCGGTTGGTTGGTCGGGAGGTATGGGGGGTTGGAACTTAAAAGGTCCGCGCGGGAGATTGTCACTCGGCGAGAACGACCGGCCCGCGGCTCGCGTTCAGGTCCGGTCGACCGTTAGGAGCACGCCGGCGAGAACGAGCGAGATGACGACGCCGAGCGGGAGCGGGATACCCGGAAGCCCGCGCGTCGCGAGCAGATACGTCGCTGCGGCGAGGACGACGCCGACGACGCCGAGGAGGCCGCCGAGGACTCGAACGGGGTCGACCGGCCCGGCTTCGACCCGCTCGTCGCGCAGGTAATAGACGATGGAAAACAGGACCGCGAGCGCGAGGACGGCCGCGCCGACGACCCACGCTTGGTAGGCGACGGCGACGGTCTGTCCCGACTGCAGCGACAGCGCGGACAGCGGGCTCCTGACCGCGACGCGGCTGGAGAGGCCCCACGCGAACTGAATCTCGGCGAAGGGGAACCGGACGAAAAGCAGGCTCACGCCCGAGAGGTTCGGCGTGTACGTGACGTTCCACGGGAGGAGCGCGCAGAGCCACGTCGAGACGACGGCCAGCGCACCCGCGTGTTCGGAGCGGACCCAGACCATAGGACAATCGCACGGGCTGACAGGTAAAAACTACCGACAGTAGAGGCGGGCCATCGCGGCGACGTGGCGGGAACGAACACGCCCGGTTGACCCCTCAGGAGAGCCGTTCGGGGTCGCCGTGAGTCAGGTCGCTCTCCTCGGCGTCGCCGGTGTTGAGCGTCTCGGTCGGCTCGACGAGGAGGACTTCGGTCGGTTCGAGCGCCACGGGCCGGTGTTCGACGCCGCGGGGGACCACGAGGAGGTCGCCCGACCCGAGTACCGCGTCGTCGCGGTCGCGGAACTCGATTCGAAGCCGCCCGTCGCGGACGAGGAACAACTCGTCAGTCTCGTCGTGGGTGTGGCAGACGAACTCGCCGTCGAGTTTCGCGACCTTCACCCCGTAGTCGTTCAGCTCCGCGGCGATTCTCGGGGCCCACGTCTCGTCGAACGACGCGAAGCTCTCGTCGAGGTTGACGGGTTCCATATGCGGTCCGCTCGCGGCGGCGGCCGATAACCGTTGTGCAGAGAGCGCGTCGAACCGGCGTAATCGGCCGGTTTCGACGTCGGAACGACGGTCCGGCGGCGTCACGTTAATAGGCCGCGCAGTACAACCAACAGTACGGAATGCGGCGTGACTACTTCGAACTCGATGTCCGCGATGTCGATTGGTACGAGGACGACGGCGACCCTCGCCAACCGACGGTATCTATCGACTTCTACGGCCCGGCCGAGGAGCTCCGGTCGCGGTTCCTCTCGACCAGCGGCGACGTGCTCGCCGCGGAGGAACTGGACGTCTCCTTTCGGCTGCAAGACTCCGTCGACGACTCGGACGCCCGAGGCGTCGTGAGCGTGACGGACCGGCTCACCGGCGACTACGTCCTCGAACTCAACGCTCGCGCCGACGACGTGTTGGACTTCATCCGCGCGGCCCGCGAGTACGGGCGCGCCGCGGGCGACGACGAGGGGCGCTACCGCGTCGACGTGGCCATCGAGGGCGACCACTTCGAGACCTTCGGGAAATCCACGTTCCTCGTCTACGACGGCGACGGGACGCTCCTGCGGAGCCAGAGCCTCATCCCCTCGGGCGTCGAACTCTGACCGAGGCCCTCGGCGGGGCGACCGCGCGGACGACGTTCCCTCTCGACGCGTCCCTCACGCTCGTTCGTGTACGATATCGGGGCGAACCACGTCTTCTTTACCGACCGCTCCCACAGAGAGTACCGTGAGAAACGTAACCGACCGCACGAGAAACCCGTTCGACATGCGACCGTCGTGTGACCGGTACGTCCCCGGCTACGGCGACGCCAACGCCGACTTCCACGTCATCGGCGACCACCCCGGCGTCCACGGGGGCGTCGAGACCGGCATCCCCTTTTCGGGGGAGGCGGGCGACAGACTGTTCCCGGCGCTCGAAGGCGGCGAGTTGCTGGCCGAGGCGGGCGACGAACCGACGGTGAACCGCACGTTCTTCTCGTATCTACACATGTGCGTGCCGGACGGGACGCCGTCGGCGGCCGACTACACCGACATGGAGCGCTTTTTCGACGCGGAACTCCGCGCCATCGCCGCCCACGTCCTCCTGCCGGTCGGTGCGGTGGCGACGAAGCACGTCCTGAACAACTACACGTCCGTCGGCTGGAAGACCGACGTCGACATGGAGGTGCTCCACGGGAAAGAACTCCGCGGGAGCGGCTTTCTCGTGTTGCCCATCAAGGACCCCGACGAGTGGGACGACGGCGACCACGACGAACTCGTCGCCGGCCTGCTGGAACTCCAGTCGACCGACTTCCGCCGCGAGTCAGACCTCGGTCGCTTCATGCCCGGAGCGGACCCGTACCTGGTCAGATAGCGTATTTTCCGCCGTATTCGACCGTCGTCCGCGGATTCGATAGATTCTTCACGATTCTGCCGTTCGTTCGTCCAGTAACAACCATGAAGGTTACGATATGTTCAGTTGATGCGCCCATATGGCTCACATAAGAGCATATTTATCCAGTCGTTCTGGAGGGCGTGGTTCTAATTGGCGATAACAAAGGACTTTTTACAACTAGTGTCCAACGTGGTGTTGACGCGCGTGGTTCGATTCACTTCCGCCGGGCGCGTCAGGCAGCTGTGAGACTGGTGCTCCTCACAGTGGCTTGGTCAGTCCGGGGACCTGCGCTCGGCCGCGGTCCCCGCTCTTAACTCAGACACGAGCGACAGCCCGGTTTCTCGCCGTCACGCGACCCGTCATACCTCTCGAGAGCGGTCGCTGTCGGATTAGAGCCTGTCCGCGAGTCGCTTCAGCGCGCCGTATCCGTACGCCGTGACCGGTTCGCCGTGTCCCATGGCGACCACGTCGACCGGCGGACAGCGCGCCGCGAACTCGCTGACGCTCCGCCTGTTCTCCGCGGCGTCGGTCGCGAGTACCCCCGGCAACAGCCCGAGGCTCCCGTTCGACTCGCGGACCATGTCGCCGACGAACGCGACGCCGTGGTCCTCGTGGACGAACGCGGTGTGGCCGGGAGTGTGTCCCGGCGTCCGATACGCGACGAAGTCGCCGAGCTCGTCGCCGTCGCGGACGACCTCCACGGGGTTCGTCGGTCGGTCGAGAAACGACGTGAGCACGCGCTGCGCCGCGCCCTTCGCCGACCGGAGCGACGGCTTCGACGCGCCCGTCAGGTGCGAGGCGTCCGGCTCGGCGAGGTGAATCGGCACGTCGTCGCGGAGGCTGAGCGAGGCGAGCGTCCCGACGTGGTCGAGGTCGAAGTGGGTCACGAGCACCCGGTCGATAGCGCCGGGGTCGAGGTCCACGCGGGCGAGACCGCGGAGGAGTCGGTCGCGATCCCGCGGCGTCCCGGCGTCCACGAGCACCGTCTCCGAGCCGTCGGAGACGAGGTACGCGTTCACGCCGCGGAGTCGGAACCGCCGGACCGAGTCGGTCGGGATGGCCATACCGAACCGTCGGACGCGAACGACAAAAATCGTGGGCGACGGCGACGCCGCGGTTCGAGACGTTACCGCGAGGCGAAGAGATACCGACCCGCGTCGACGACGAATCCGCCGGCTCCGAGGAGCGGACAGACGACGAATCCGAGGAGGTCGACCGTGACGGGTCGCCCGACGCCGACCGCGCCGGCCGCCACGAGCGCCAGCGGCACGGTCGCCGCGAGCGCGTAGAACCACGTGGTCCACGCGTGGCCGAACCGAGCGATGACAGCGGCGAGCGAGACGGCGAGCAGCGCCGCCGCGACCGGAAAGACGAGCACCGTCGGCGTCGCTGCCGCGGCTTGCAGGGCCGCGAGGCTCGGCAGCGACAGCGGCGACGACGCGAGGAGTCCAGCGGCGGGCGCGGCGGTGTCGAGCGACGCGAGCGCGGTCACGAATCCCGCGCCGTCGCCCGCGAGGAGCCACGCGAAGCCGCCGAGGTACGCGAGGAGCGCGAGGAGCGAGACGCCCCACCCGTACCAAAGCGGGTTCGTCGACCCGGACGCGGTCGCGGCCGCCGACTCGGACCCGCCGCGTTCGCGTTCGAACCGGCCGGTCGTCCCCGTCCGACCGGACTGCGAGTTTCGGGCGCGGGTGCGCGACGACCCGCCCGCGGTGGTCGACTGTGTGGAGCCCGTGGACCGCGACGAGGACGACGAGGAAGCCGACCCCGAGGTGCGCGACCGACTCGACCGACTCGACCGCGACGAACTCGCGTTCGAAGACGAAGACGACGCGCGTCCGGAACTCGACCGTCGGGAGGACGACGACCGGGACGACGAGGACGAAGAAGACGACCGACCGGAGGACGAAGAAGACGTCGTGGACGAAGACGACCGTTCGGTCGAGGACCGCGACGATGACGTCCGACTCGAAGTCGACCGACTGCCGGTTTCCGACCCGGAACCGTCGTTCTCTCCGGCTTTCCCGGGGTATTTGAACTTCGTCAGGCCGTCGAGCCGTTTCTCGACGTACGTCCCGTGACCCATCCGGTCGTAGTCGGCGCGCTCGGCGTCGTCGGTGAGGACTTCGTAGGCCTTCCGGACGACGGTGAACTGCGCAGTCGCTCGCTCGTCGTCGTTGACGTCGGGGTGGTACTCCCGAGCGCGCTGACGAAAGGCCTGCTTTATCTCCGCCGTCTCGGCGTCGCGTTCGACCCCGAGGAGTTCGTAGAAGTCCACCGGCATTCGACGTGCGATTCGATGCAACGCCGGCTTTTGAATGTACCGGGCGTTCGCCGGCAAGCCGGGCCGTCAACGGACCGACCGACGGCGACCGCCCGACAAACCGCGGGACGCTAGGCCCTCCGAGACCATTCGGAATAATCATGAACCTCGGCGGCCAGGTGGCCGCATGGAACGGATACGGCTGGGTAACACCGTCTTCGAGGGCTTGAACAACGCCTACCTCCTCCCCGGCGACCGGCCGACGCTGGTCGACGCCGGCGTCGCGACCGACTCGGTCCGCCGAGACCTCCGCGAGGGACTCGACGCGGCCGGCTACGGGGTCGCCGACCTCGAAGCAATCGTCCTCACCCACTGGCACGCCGACCACGCCGGTCTCGCGGGCGAACTCCAGACCGAAAGCGGCGCGCCGGTGTACGTCCACGCCGACGACGCGGGCATCGTCGCGGGCGACCCAGACGCTATCGCGGCCGAGCGCGAGATTCGCGAGCGCCGCTTCGGGGAGTGGCGTATTCCCGAGGAACCGCTCGCCGAAGTGACCGCGTTCCTCGACGGCCACGACGACCTCCGGGGCGACCGGGTCGACGTGACGCCCGTCGAGGACGGCGACCGCATCGCCGCCGGCGACGGCGACCTCGAAGTCGTCCACCTCCCCGGCCACGCCGCGGGGCTGAGCGCCTTCGCCTTCGACGGCGAGCGCGGCCGCGAGGCGTTCGTCGGCGACGCGATTCTCCCGAAGTACACCCCGAACGTCGGCGGCGCGGACCTCCGGGTCGACCGCCCGCTCGAAACCTACCTCGACAGCCTCGCGCGCCTCGTCGACCTCGACTTCGCGCAGGCGTGGCCCGGCCACCGCGACCCCATCGACGACCCCGCCGGCCGGGCGCGCGTCATCGCCGAGCACCACCGCGAGCGCACCGAGCGCGTCGTCTCGGTCCTCGACGAACACGGCCCGGCCGACGCGTGGACCGTGAGCGCGCGCCTGTTCGGCGACCTCTCGGCCATCCACATTCTCCACGGCCCCGGCGAGGCGTTCGCCCACTTGGACCACCTCGTCGCCGAGGGCGTCGTCGCGGCCCCAGACGGCGACGGGCGGTACGAACTCCTCGACGCGGACCCGGACTTCGACGAACTGGTCGCGGTCCCCGAGACGAAACGTTAAAACGCCGCTGGAGGGAACGGAGAGCCATGGAACTGCGGGTCATCGACAAGACCGACGAGGAACTCCGCATCGAAATCGGCGGCGAGGACCACACCTTCATGAACGTCCTGAAGGGCGAACTCCTCCAGACCGACACCGTCACGGCCGCGACCTACGACGTGAACCCCGAGCAGTCCGGCGGACAGACGGACCCCGTCCTCTCTATCAAGACGGAACCCGGCGTCGACCCCCTCGACGCGCTCGCGGAGGCCGCTCGCGGCGTCCAGCGCACCGCCGACGATTTCACCGACGCCTACCGCGCCGGTATCGACGCGTAATCTGCGGGTTCTCTCTCGTTTCGCTCCGACCGTGAGCGGTGCGTTTCTCGGTCATTCGCCTCCGCCGCCCGGGCCTTCGTAGTCCTTCTCGCCGGCTTCGATACGGACTTCGAGCCAGTTCTCCATCGGGACGAGCGGACACTCGTAGCGCGGGGAGTAGGCGCAAAACGGGTTGTACGCGTCGTTGAAGTCGACGACCCACCGGCCGTCGTCGGTCCGGTCCGCGGCTTCGAGGTCGAGGTAGCGGCCGGCCCCGTAGGTCTCCTCGGTGTTCGTCTCGTCGCGGAAGGGAACCCACAGGCGGTCCTCGTCGGCGTCGGCGTGGTAGGCGTCGAGGGAGTGCGTCTCGCCACCGACCTCGAACTCGAAGCGACCCCACGCGAGGTACTCGCGCTCGCCGTCGGTGGTGGTGCCGATGGTGATGCGCTCGGGGTCGTCGTACGCCCGGAGTTCGAGTTCGAACCGGAGGTCGGGGTCGGGGTCGAAGTAGTCGAGGCCGTCGAAAAACTCCCGCTGGTCCGGCGGAATCGGCGAGTTGCGGTCCGCGGCGAGATAGCGGTCCTTCTCTTCGCGGTGTGTGCGGAGGGCTTCGAGCCACGCGTCGTCGGTCATCTCGGGTCGAGATACGGTGCGCCGGCGGGTTAAGATTAGTTCCGACTGCGCGGGGGGCGCACGACCGGCGGGCGGGGCCGGCGGCGGGCGCGAAAAGAGGGACGAAGAGAGACGGAGAAGGGACGTGGACGTTTACAGTCGAACCGGCACGTCGCGCTCGTCGAGGTACTCCTTGACGTCCCGAATGGTGTACTCGTCGAAGTGGAAGATGGAGGCGGCGAGACCGGCGTCCGCGCCGGCCTCGGTGAAGACCTCGTACATGTCTTCAGGGCCGCCACAGCCGGAGGAGGCGATGACGGGGGTCGAGACGCTGTCGCAGACGGCCTTCGTCAGCGGGATGTCGTAGCCGTCTTTCGTCCCGTCGGCGTCGATGGAGTTGATGAACAGCTCGCCCGCGCCGCGCGATTCGGCCTCGCGGGCCCACTCGACCACGTCGACGCCGGTTCCCTCGCGGCCGCCTTTGACCGTACACTCGAACCAGCAGGACTCGCCGTCGACCTCGACGTAGTGCTCGCCATCCTCGTCGTAGCGCCGCCGGGCGTCTACCGAGATGACGATGCACTGACTCCCGAAGGAGCGCGCGCCTTCCTCGATGAGGTCGGGGTTCTGGAGCGCCGCGGTGTTGATAGAGACCTTGTCCGCGCCGGCGCGGAGCGTCTCTTTGATGTCGTCGCGGGTGCGGATGCCGCCGCCGACGGTCAGCGGGATGAACACCTCGTCTGCGACCTTCGAGACGGTGTCGAGCATCGTCTCGCGCCCCTCCGCGGAGGCGGTGATGTCGAGGAAGACGAACTCGTCCGCGCCCGCCTCGTTGTACAGTTTGGCCATTTCGACCGGGTCGCCCGTGTACTTCAGGTCCTCGAAGTTGACGCCGGTGTAGACGGCCGGGTTCCCGTCCTCGTCGAGGTCGACGTCGATACAGGGGATGATGCGCTTCGTGAGCATTCGCTACCGAATCGTTGGCGAAAGAGCCGTTTCACCGTTTCGACTACGGCAGGTGGTGGGCGGAATTCCGACCACCTCGCCGAGTCGCCCGGTGACCGCGAGACTGAGCCGGTTCCCTCGCCGTCCCCCGCGGCAGAGCCACCTTGATGTCCCGTCCGTGAGAACCACGACGCGGGTTCCAGTTCGAACGATGGCGGATTCAGCCGAGCTACTCAGCCTGCTGGTGGTCGTCGAGTTCGTGGTGATGGCCGCGATAGTGGCGCTTCTGGTCCCGCTCGACGCCGCGATTCCGTTCCTCCCGCTCGCGCTCGCGTTTCTGGTCGTGCTGTATCTGTCCCGAACCTGACCGTGCTGCTCCGGTCCTGCCCCGTCCGGCGAGGCGTTCTCCCGCGACTGGCTGCCGACTCGCGGGCCGCGCCGTCCGCGGACGACGGTTAGGTGCGTTTTTGTACCGCGAACCCGTCGCCCCGCGTATGAGCGACGACCACGACCACGGCGACCACGGACACGACGACCACCACGCGGACGAGGACGCCCGCGTCACCTCCCCGATGCAGGACTTCTCGATGAGTCAGGTCACGACCGGTATCCTCGTTCTCGTCGTCGGCCTCGTCGTCGTGTTCGGCCTCCCGCTGGCGCTGGCGTAAGCGCGCTCGGGGACCCCCAGAACCGGCAATTTGTACGAACTTCCGCGTTCTCTCCGCTTTTACGACACCCGGCGCTACGACTCGGCGTGAAATCTATCGTCGTCACCGAGTACGGGAGTTCCGACAGCCTCGAACTGCGAGAGACCGAGACGCCCGAGCCGGGACCGGGCGAGGTCCGCATCGCCGTCGAGGCCGCCGGCATCAACTTCGCCGACATCATGCAGCGGCGCGGGACCTACCGAGACGGCCCGGCACCGCCGTATACGCCGGGGATGGAGGCCGCAGGAACCATCGACGCGGTCGGCGACGGCGTCGACCGCGAGGTCGGCGAGCGCGTCGTCGCCATGACCGGCGGCGGGGCGTACGCCGAGTACGTCACCACGCCGGCCCCGACGCTGTTCGACGTCCCCGAGTCGATGTCGTTCGCCGAGGCCGCCGGCTTCCCCGTCCAGTTCCTCACCGCGTACAACTGCCTCCACGAGTGGGGCGACCTCGCCGACGACGAGCGCGTGCTGATTCAGGCGGCCGCCGGCGGCGTCGGCACCGCGGCGGTCCAACTCGCCTCCCACGCCGGCGTCGAGACGTTCGGCACGGCCAGCACCGAGGAGAAACTCGACCTCGCGGCCGACCTCGGACTCGACCACGGCATCCAGTACACCGAAGCGGACTTCCGCGAGGTCGTCGCCGACGAGACCGACGGCGCGGGCGTCGACCTCGTCCTCGACGGCGTCGGCGGCGAGACGTTCCGGCGCAGTCTGGACGCCCTCGCCGACTTCGGCCGACTCGTCACCTACGGGGCGGCGTCCGGCGACGCGGCCGAGGCGGACCCGACGCGCCTGCTGTTCGAGAACAAGTCGGTCATCGGCTTCCACCTCGGAAGCGCCATGCAGCAGCGCCCCGAGTCGATTCTCGGCGCGGTGCCGGAACTATCCGAACTGCTCGCCGCGGGCGAACTCGACGTGGTCGTCGGCGAGACGTTCGCCCTCGAAGACGCCGCGGCGGCCCACGAGTACATCGAAGCCAGAAAGAGCAGCGGGAAAGTCGTCCTCGAACCGTAACGGAAGCGGCGTGACGCGGCACCGCGCCTTTTCAGTTTAGCTTTCGGTTCAGTCGAGTTCGCGAGCCAGCACGTCGCGCAGGTCGGCGATGTCGGCCGCGTCGTAGGCGGCCTCGTCGCCGTCGACCGCGACCGAGAGCGTCGCGTCGTCGGTCGTCGTTCCGAGTTCGACCACGGGCACGTCGCCCGCGAGGTCGCGGAGCGCGGCCTCGTCGGTCGTCTCGACGACGACGCGACCGGGCGTCTCCTCGAACAGCGAGACGTAGTCGTCGACGGACACGTCCGCGCCGACCTCGTCTGTGACCATCTCGGCCAGCGCGACCGCGAGGCCGCCGTGGCTCACGTCGTGGACCGCGACCGTGGCGTCGTCCGCGGCGACGGCCTGAATCGTCTCGACCGCCGTCGCGGCGTCGGCGTCCTCGGGGAGCGCCGGGAAGGCGTCGGAGCCGCCGGCGTGTTCGAGGACCGCCGAGCCGCCGAGTGCCCCGCCGGAGTGGCCGACGAGAAACAGGTCGCCCTCGCCCGAGAGCGAGAGGCCGGGCGAGGAGCCGTCGGCCTTACCCACCATCGCCAACGTCGGCGTCGGCGGAATCGGGCCGGAGACGGAGTCGTTGTACAGCGAGACGTTGCCGCCGACGACCGGGACCGAAAGCGCCCGGCACATGTCGGCGAGGCCGTCGACGATGCCCTTGAAGCCGCCGTACACGTCGGGCTTCTCGGGGTTGCCGCCGTTGAGGCAGTCGACGGTCGCGAGGGGCGACGCGCCTTTCGCGGCGAGGTTGGTCGCGTTCTCGAAGGCGACCGCGCGCGCGCCGTCGTAGGGCGCGGCGGTCGTCCAGTTGGGGTCCGCGCCGCCGGTGAACGCGAGTTTCGTGTCGGCCTCGGGCACGTCGAGGAGCGCCGCGTCGTCGCCGGGGCGTCGGGCGGTCCGCAGGCCGACCTCGTGGTCGTACTGGCGGTAGACCCAGCGCTTCGACGCCGTGTTGGGGTCGGAGACGACCGCCTCGAACGCCTCGGAGAGGTCGAACGCGGGTAGGTCGCGCGCCGCCGACTCGGGTTCGACCGAGTCGAGGTCGTTCATCGGTGCGCCCTCAGCGAGGAACTCCGGCGGCACGTCGACGACGGGTTCGCCGTCGAAGGTACAGACGTAGTTGCCCTCGGCGACCTCGCCGATGACGGCGCTGCCGAGGTCGAAGCGCGCGGCGAGTTCCTGCACGCGCTCGACGTTCTCGGGGGTCACCTCGTAGCACATGCGCTCTTGGGACTCCGAGAGGAGAATCTCGAAGGCGTTCATGTTCGGCTCGCGCTGGTGGACCTTCTCGAGGTCGATTTCCGCGCCGAAACCGCCCTTGGCGACGAGTTCGGAGGACGCGCCGCCGAGACCGGCGGCCCCGAGGTCGCGGGCGGACTCGACGAGGTCCTCGTCGATGAGCGCCTCGTTGCACTCGATGAGCAGTTTCTCCGTGTAGGGGTCGCCGACCTGCACCGCGGGCCGGTCTTCGGTTTCGGCGTCCTCCGCGAGGTCCTCGCTGGCGAAGGACGCGCCGCCGAGACCGTCGCGGCCGGTCGAACTGCCGACGAGAACGAGTTTGTTGCCGGCCTTCTGCGCTTCGGCCGTGACGAGGCGATCGGCCGAGAGGAGGCCGACGCAGGCGACGTTGACGAGCGGATTGCCCTCGTAGTTCTCGTGGAACGAGGTCGAGCCGGTCACGGTCGGGACACCGATGGCGTTGCCGTAGTCGGCGATGCCCTCGACGACGCCGTCGAGGAGGTACCGCGAGTGCTCGCGGTCGAAGTCGCCGAAGTAGAGGCAGTCGGCCAGCGCGATGGGGTATGCGCCCATCGAGAGGGTGTCGCGGACGATGCCGCCGACGCCCGTGGCCGCGCCGTCGTAGGGGTCGACGTAGGAGGGGTGGTTGTGGCTCTCGATACCGAGCGTGATGTAGGTGTCGTCGTCCAGAGCGACGACCGCGGCGTCGTCACCGGGACCGATGACGACCTGGTCGCCCTCCGAGTCGAACGCCGACAGAAGCGGGCGAGACGACCGGTAGGCGCAGTGTTCGCTCCAGAGGTTTTCGAAGAGTATCTCCTCGGCCGGCGTCGGGTCTCGACCGAGTTCGGCGACGACGAGGTCGCGGTCCGCGTCGGAAAGCGTCATTCACTGGTATGGTCAGAACGCACATTGTAAACCCTTTCTATGTGCACGAACGTGCGTAAAATGTGGTCGGAGCCGCCGTCGTCGCCCGCATCCGACTCACGCGGGCGTGTACGGCGGCGACTCGGCGCGGATTATCTCCGTCAGCTCGTGCATCTCGTCTTGGAGCAACACGAGCAGGTCGTCCATCGTGACGATACCCGTCAGCCTGCCGCCGTCGGTTATCGGCGCGCGCCGGACGCCGTGTTCCCGCATCTGCCGGAACAGGTCGAAGACGCCCACGTCGGCGTCGACGGTGAACGGTCGCTCGGTCATCGCGTCTCTCGCCGTCATCCCGTTCGTGTCGCCGCCGGCGGCGACGCACTTGAGCGCGATGTCTCGGTCAGTCACGATACCCTGTATGTCGTCGCCGTCCGCGACGACGACCGAACCGACCTTTCGGTCCTCCATCAGCTTCGCTAGCTCTCGAATCGGCGTGTCTTCCCTCGCTGTCACCAGTTCGTCTCTCGGTCGTGCGATGTCTCGTACGGTCATCTCTCTCACCCGGTGGAGCCGCGCGGTGCGGGTGCGCCACCGTCCGTGGAGTTCGTCGCCCGCGATATTATTTCTGTATTCTTACATTTCGACCAGTTTTGGCGGTATGTCGGCGCGCGCGGAGTGTCTGCGGACGCGGACGGTCTCTCGCGTCGGCGTCATCAACGGGCGGCGTGCCCGATACCCCACCGGAAACCGTGCGTGAGGTACACACGCCAATCACACCGGGACCGGGGCGCTTTTTTAGCCTCCATCGTTAGGAGACGGTGTGTTATCGGTCGAGTTGCACTCGCATTCGTCTCTGTCCTACGACGGGCGGGACCCAATCGAGTACCTCCTCGAACAGGCGGTCGCGGTCGGCTTGGATGCCCTCGCCGTGACCGACCACGACGAGATAGACGCCAGCCTCGAAGCCGCGGAACTCGCGGCCGACTACGGACTGGTCGGCATCCCCGGGATGGAAGTCACCTGCGCCGCGGGCCACGTCCTCGCGCTCGGTGTCGAGGAACTGATTCCAGCGGGGTTGTCGTACGACGAGACGCTCGACCGCATCCACGACGCCGGCGGTATCGCCGTCGTCCCGCACCCCTTCCAGAAGTCGCGTCACGGCGTCGCTCCGCACATCTCCAGCGCGCAACTCGCCAGCGCCGACGCCATCGAAATCTACAACTCGCGGCTCCTCACCGGCATCGCAAACCAGCGCGCCGAGCGGTTCGCCAAGCGGCGGAACCTCCCGATGACGGCCGGGAGCGACGCTCACATCGCGGAGATGGTCGGACAGGCCGTCACCGAGGTCGGCACCGACACCCGAAGCGCGGACGCCATCCTCTCGGCCGTCGCCGAGGGGCGAACCAGCGTCGTCGGCAACAAGACCCCGTGGCGCATCTCGTTCCGGCAGGCCGCGGGCGGCGCGACCCGACGCCTGAAACACGCCCTGACGGACCTCTTTTGATGCGCGGCGCTTCCCCCGACCTCGTCCGACGCGCCCTCGCCGAGCGCGACCCGCTCCCCGGAACCGCGGGCTTCGCGGGCGAACTCGACGGCCGACTCGTCCGCGACGTGCTCGGTCGTCAGCCCCTCTTCACCGAACGCGACGACCCAGAGCGGTGGTCGTTCGACCACCGCGACCTCGACGACCCGGTCGCCGTCCCCGCCGGTCACGCCCGCGAGACGGCCGGTGAAGCCGCCGGCGACGACGAACGCGTCTGGTCGCTCCCCGACCCGCCGGCAGCCACCGACCGCGACGCCGCGCTCGAGCGCGTCCGCGACGCGGTCTTCGATTCGGTTCGGTCGGTCGACGACGACGGTCTCGCCGTGGCCTTCTCGGGCGGCGTCGACTCCGCGGTCGTCGCGGCCGGCGTGCCTGACACCCCCTGTTACGTCGCCGGCTTCGAGGGCTCCCACGACGTCGCCGCCGCCCGCGAGGCCGCCGCCGCGATGGACCGCGACCTCGCCGTTGTCGAACTCACTCACGAGGCGCTCGAACGCGCCGTTCCGGAAATCGTCGCCGCGCTCGGGCGGACGAACCCGATGGACGTGCAAATCGTCCTCCCGCTGTATCTACTCGCTGAGCAAGTCGCCGAAGACGGCTACGACCGCCTCGCGGTCGGGCAGGGCGCGGACGAACTGTTCGGCGGCTACGCCAAAGTCCAGAAGGCTCCCGACGACCCGCGCGTCGAGGCCGAAACCGTCCGCGGGGCCGCCCGCGAGATGATTCTCACGCTCCCCGACCAGCTCGAACGCGACCTGCTCGTCCTCCGCGCCGCCGGGGTCGAGCCCGTCGCGCCGTTGCTCCACGACCGCGTAGTCTCGGCGGCGCTCCCGCTTCCCGGCGCGTTACTCGTCGACGGCGACCGGCGGAAGGTCGCGCTCAGGGAGGCCGCGAGCGGCGTGCTCCCCGAGTCGGTCGCGGAAGCGGACAAGAAGGCGGTCCAGTACGGGACCTACGCCTCGCGCGAACTCGACCGGCTCGCGCGACAGGCGGGGTTCAAGCGACGGATGGAGAACCACGTCCAGCGGTACGTCGAATCGCTCGTGGAGTAGGCCGGGTCCTGTCGGTCTCGTCGCCTCTGTTCGACTCAGTTTTCGGTTTCGTCGCCGCGTACGACCTCGATGGCCTCCAGGGCGAACTGCACCGTGTCGGGGTCGAGGTCGCTCTCGCGGAGGTCCGACTCGTCGTACCACGACCAGACCTCGGGGTCGGCCTCGCCCGACGCGGGGTCGATGTCGCGGGAGTCCACGCGGGCGTAGAAGATGTGGTCGATGTGCTGGTGGCCGACCGAGCCGTCGCCGTGGACGTTGATGTCGTAGAGCATCTGCTGGCGGGGTTGTGGGAGCGCCCGACCGTCGGGCGCGGGGACGGTCGGCGTGTCGTCGACGAGTTCCGGGTCGAGGCCCGTCTCCTCGCGGACCTCGCGCAGGCCGGCCTCGTGGGGGAGTTCGTCGCGGTCGACGTGGCCGCCCGGCGGGATGCGGATGCCGAGGCGCTCGTGTCGGTGGAGGGCCACCGCGCCGTCGTTGACGATGTACACGGTCGAGGTGAAGTGTCGCGTCGTCTCCATGGCTGTGGCTCCGGAGCGAACGGCATGGCTGTTGCGAAACGAGACGAAACGAAGCGGAGCGAGACGCGGCGGCGCGAACCGAGCGGCCCGGCCGGGTTAGGGCAGTTGGACCTGCTCTTCGGCTTCGAGGAGTTCGTGGTAGCGGTTGCGGATGGTGACTTCCGAGATGTTGGCGACCTCGGAGACCTCGTTTTGCGTCACCTTCTCGTTGGTGAGAAGCGAGGCCGCGTAGACGGCGGCGGCGGCGAGGCCGACCGGCGACTTGCCGGAGTGGACACCCTGTTCTTTGGCGTTCTTCAAGAGTTGGCGCGCGCGTCGCTCGGACTCGTCGGAGAGGCCGAGTTCGCTGGCGAACCGCGGGACGTACTGCTCGGGGTCGGCGGGCTTGATTTCGAGCTTCAGCTCGCGGACGACGTAGCGGTAGGTGCGGGCGATTTCGTCCTTCTCGACGCGCGAGACGCTCGTAATCTCGTCGAGCGACCGCGGGGTGTCGGCCATGCGAGCGGCGGCGTACAGCGCCGACGTGGCGACGCCCTCGATGGAGCGGCCGGGGAGCAGGTCGTCGTCGAGCGCGCGGCGATAGATGACCGAGGCGGTCTCGCGGACGTTGTCCGGGAGGCCGAGCGCGGAGGCCATGCGGTCGATTTCGCCGAGCGCCTGCTTGAGGTTGCGCTCCTTGGAGTCGCGGGTGCGGAACCGCTCGTTCCACGTGCGAAGTCGCTGCATCTTCTCGCGTTGGCGGGACGACAGCGAGCGCCCGTAGGCGTCTTTGTTCTGCCAGCCGATGTTGGTCGACAGCCCCTTGTCGTGCATCATGTTCGTCGTCGGCGCGCCGACGCGGGACTTCTGGTCTTTCTCCGAGGAGTTGAACGCGCGCCACTCGGGGCCGTGGTCTATCTCGTTTTCCTCCACGACGAGGCCGCAGTCCTCGCAGACCGTCTCGCCGTGTTCGGAGTCGGCGACGAGACTCTCCGAGCCGCACTCGGGACACGAGCGCGTCTGCTCCCGCTCAGCGTCGGTCTGTTCGGTATCTTTCGTATTCTCATTGCGCACGCGCGCGTTGCCGGTCGTGAAACGTCGGACACTTTCTGTCATTTGTGTGCGAGAGAAGCAACTGGGAACGGTCGTTCTCCGTCTATTCGTATCGACCCTCGTTACTTATATCTGACGGCGGCAGAAGGACGGAATGGGCTGAGTTCGCACGGTCAATCTCGGCCGCCTCGTCGGTGGCCTCGACCGGGCGGGTCCGCACCGGGGACCGGACGAAACGACCCACACCGAAACTCTTACTCCCGGTCTCCGTCACCTCCGATACATGAGCGATACGCCCGTCGACGCCGACGAGGTTCGACACGTCGCCGAGTTGGCGCGGGTCGACCTCGACGAGGACGAGGTTGAGGAGTTCGCGGCGCAGTTCGCGGACATCCTCGGCTACTTCGACGCCCTCGACGAGGTCCCCGAAGTCGACCGCGAGGACGAACTGGTGAACGTGATGCGCCCCGACGAGGTCCGCGACGGCCTCTCCCAAGAGGAGGCGCTCTCGAACGCCGCAGAGACCGAAGACGGCTTCTTCAAGGGCCCGCGGGTGTCGTAGATGTCGCTGAACGCCTTCATCACGAAAGAGACGCTCGACGGCTCCGACGACGGCCCGCTGGCCGGCAAGACGGTCGCCGTCAAGGACAACATCTCCACGGAGGGGCTGCGGACGACCTGCGGCTCCGCGATGCTCGAAGACTACGTCCCGCCGTACGACGCGACCGTCGTCGAACTCCTGAAGGGCGCCGGCGCGACCATCGTCGGCAAGGCCAACATGGACGAGTTCGGCATGGGGACGACGACCGAGACCTCGGCGTTCGGCCCGACGAAGAACCCCGTCGACGAGTCCCGCGTCCCCGGCGGCTCCTCCGGTGGCTCCGCGGCCGCCGTCGCCGCCGGCGAGGCCGACCTCGCGCTCGGCACCGATACGGGTGGCTCCATCCGTTGTCCCGCCGCGTTCTGCGGCGTCGTCGGCATCAAGCCGACCTACGGCCTCGTCTCGCGGTACGGCCTCGTCGCCTACGCGAACTCCCTCGAACAGATCGGCCCCATCGCGCCGACCGTCGAGGACGCCGCCGCGCTCCTCGACGTCATCGCCGGCCCCGACGACCGAGACGGCACGACCCGCGACGCCGGTGCCGACTCGAACTACGCCGCGGCCGCCGACGGCGACGTGGACGGTCTCACCATCGGCGTCCCGACCGAGTTCGTCGAGGGCGCGGACGAGGGCGTCGAAGCGGCGTTCTGGGCCGCGCTCGACGAACTCGAAGCGCAGGGCGCGGAGTACCGCGAGGTCAGCATGCCCTCCGTCGAGAAGGCCGTCGCCGCCTACTACGTCATCGCCATGTCCGAGGCGTCGTCGAACCTCGCCCGCTTCGACGGGGTCCGCTACGGCAAGTCCGGCGGTTACGACGGCAACTGGAACGAGGCGTTCGCCCGCGCTCGCGAAGACGGCTTCGGCTCCGAGGTCAAGCGCCGCATCCTCCTCGGCACGTACGCCCTCTCTGCGGGCTACCACGACAAGTACTACGCGAAGGCCCAGGACGCCCGCGCGTGGGTCAAACAGGACTTCGACGAGGCGTTCGAGGACGTGGACGTGGTCGCGTCGCCGACGATGCCGGTCCCGCCGTTCGAACTCGGCGAGAGCCTCGACGACCCGCTGCAGATGTACCTCGCCGACGCGAACACCGTGCCGGTGAACCTCGCGAACCTCCCCGCCATCTCGGTGCCGGCGGGCGAGACCGACGGTCTCCCGGTCGGCCTCCAGCTCATCGGCCCGAAGTTCGGCGAGGAGACCATCGTCCGCGCCGCGTCCGCGGTCGAGAACTAACACGGGCACGACTTTTCACGGCACCGAGCGCCGATCGAGTCGCTCGGTTCCGCGTCGTCGGTCGTCGTCGTCGGTGGACTATCCTCGAAACAGATTCATCACTTCGTCGGCCACGTCCGACTCGACGCCGAGCACGTAGCGGTGACCGGCTTCGAGGACGGTGTCGGGGCCGCCGATTCGGTTCCCCTGATAGTCGACGATGATGAGACTCCCCTGTGGGAGTCGAACCTCGTCGAGTCGCTTGCCGGCGACGGGCGCGTCTTCGGCGACTTCGACCTCCACGATTTCGACGTTGCCACCGATGTCTTCGATAGTTCGAACGCCGCCGTTCGCGATTTCGTTGGTCGCCGCCCGCGCGCCGAGTCGCTCTGGGAAGACGAGTCCGTCCACGAACTCCTCGTAGAGTTCGTCCGGCGTCCCGGTGATTCGCATGACGGTCCGAACGTCCGACATCCGCTGAGCGGCCAGGCAGATGGCGAAATTGGTCGACTCGTCGTCGGTGAGTGCGGCCACCACGTCGCTCCGCTCGGGTTGGGCCTGTCTGAGTATCTCCGGGCGGGAGGCGTCCCCCTCGATGACGGTGGCGATGTACTTGTCGGCGACGTCCGGGATTCGGTCCGGGTCCGCTTCGACGATGACCACGTCGTGGCCCCGGTCGGAGAGGAGTTCGGCCGTCCGAAGGCCCAACTCTCCCCCGCCGGCGACGACGACGCGTAAATCGTGTGTTACTGGGTCGGGCATGCGTGTGAATTGGTGTCGGCGTGTAGTAGTCGTCTCGGTGTGGTGTTTCGTCGGCGGGTAGTCTTCGGACTCTCGGGTCGATTCGTCGGTCAGTCGTCGGCTCCCTCCGCCGGGTCAATCGGCTCCGGCTCCTGAATCTCGGGTGGTCCCGCCGGGCCGACGTCGTCGCGCCTCGACAAGAGGAGGTAGACGCCGCCGCCGACGACGAGCCAGCCGATGGCCAGCACCCAGGTGAACCAGTCGATAAAGAGGGCCAAAAGCACGTTACAGACGATGCCGAGGACCGGAGTGACGGGGTACAGCGGCACTTCGAAAGGTCGCTGTAGGTTCGGCTGTCGCCGCCGAAGCCGAATCAACGCGTAGTTGACGATGATGAACCCCAGAAGCGAGAACAGACTCGCCAGATTCCCGACGATGCGGATGGGAACGACGAGGACGGCGACGAGCATCACCACGGCCGACGCGAGAATGGCGACGAGCGGTGTCCCGTACCGGTGGTGGAACCGGCCGAGGCGGGCGGGCAACTGTCGTTCGCGGCCCATGGCGAACGCCACTCGCGACGACCCGATGACGACCGCGTTGAGCGCCGAGATGGTCGAAAAGACCGCCCCGAAGGCGATGAGCGCCGCGCCCGTTCCGACGATCGGGAACGTCGGCATGAAACCCTCCGCCGCCTGCGCGATTGCCGTCTCGCCCGCGCCGGCGAGCCCGTCCGCGCCGAGCGTCCCGATGGCGACGAAGACGACGAACAGGTAGACGACCACGGTGACGGCGACCGAGAGGAGGATTGCCCGCGGGATGTTTACCTGCGGGTTCTCGACTTCCTCGGTGACGGTGGCGATGAGGTCGTATCCCTGAAACGCGATGAACGTCAGCCCCATCGCGGGGAGGACCGACAGCGCTCCCTCGGTGAAAAGCGGGTCGAACTCCCCCGCGTCCGCAGCCGTGAGACCGAACGCGACGAACACGCCGAGGATGGCGATTTTGAGTAGCGTGATGGCTGTCTCGCCCCGTCCCGAGGCTTCCGTCGAGAGGGCGTTGAGCGCCACGAGCGTCACGACGGCCCCGAGCGCGTACAGGACCGGCGGCCCCGGAAGGGTGTAGCCGTAGATGTGCCCGAACTCGACGAAGTTCGAGGCGAACCCGAGCGCGTACAGCGACCCCGCAATCATGTACGTGAACCACCGCGTCCACCCCATGACGAAGGCGACGGGTGCGGAAAACACCTCACGGACGTACGCGTACCCGCCGCCGTTTCGCGGAATCGCGGCCGCGAGCTCGGCGTACGAAAGCGCCGTGAAGGTCGTCACGCCGCCGTTGAGGGCGAACGCGACGATGGCCGCCGGGCCGGAGATCTCGACTGCGAGCCCCGTCAACACGAAGATTCCCGCGCCGATCATCGCGCCGATTCCGACCATCGTCGCGTCGAGCAGACTGAGACTCACCGTCGGTTCGCGCCCGCCAGAGTGACTCACGGGTCGACCCTCGCTTGGTCGCGGGACCGACTGGCTGGGGCCGTCATGTGTCCACATATACCATATCTGTTGATAAATATCCGGTCCACCACCCCGACCGAGACGCCATAGACGCGCGTTCGGGCTGGACAAACGCTCAGTTTATCATCCAGTAGGGTGACCGAACACGCGTCGACGCCGAGTTCGGTAGCTGTTTGCGCGGAAAGTTCTCGTTTGAACAACGAAACGACATGCCGACAGATTTTCCACCAGCCGATGCGCACGCCGGAACGTCATGTACATCATCGTCGTCGGTGCGGGCAACATCGGCACGCCGCTCATCGAAATCGCCACCGAGGGCGGCAACGAGGTCGTCGTCGTCGAGCGCGACGAGGCGAAGGCCGAGGCGGCCGCCGCGACGTTCGACTGTCTCGTCCTCAACGACGACGCCACGGTCAAACAGACGCTCGACGAGGCCGGTGCGGACCGCGCCGACGCCATCATCACGACGACGGACAAGGACGCGACCAACATCATGGTCTGCCTCCTGGCGAAGGAACTCAACATCCCCGACATCGTCTCCGTCGTCCACAACCCCGAGCACATGAGCCTCTACCGTCAAATCGGCGTCAACACGATGGAGAACCCCCAGCGACTCATCGCGGAGTACCTCTACCGGGCGGTCAAACGCCCCTCCATCGTCGATTACATGCGCATCGGCGAGCACGCCGAAGTGTTCGAAATCCGCGTCGACGAGGACGCGCCGATAACGGGGATGACGATTCAGGAGGCGGCCCAGGAGAACCTCCTCGACGGCGACACCCTCATCGTCGCTATCGAGCGCGAGGGCGACGACGACCCCGTGACGCCCCGCGGAAACACGACCATCGGCGCGGGTGACCTCCTGACGGTCTACTCCGCGAAGGGCGCGACGCCCGACGTGACCGACGTGTTCGGCCACTACGAGGACCACTGATGCCCCGCCGCGGACGAACCGTCTCGGGATGGCCCGCCGACCTCGCGGTCATCGGGCGCGACGTGGGCTCGCTCCTCGCCATGGAGTCGGCGCTGATGACCGCGTCGGTCCTCGTCGCGGTCGGCTTCGGCGAGTGGTACGCCGCCATCGCGTTCCTCGTCGCCGGGGGCGCGACGGCGTTCGTCGGGCTGGGCGCGCGGAAGGCGTTCGAAGACGCCCCCGCGCCCCGCATGAAACACGGGATGATAATCGCCGCCGCGGGCTGGTTCGCCACCGCCGCCTTCGGGTCGCTTCCCTTCTTCCTCACGGCGCACTTCGCCCCGCAGAGCGTGTTCACGGCGCTCGTTCCCGCCGGGGTCGACTACGCCCAGTCGAGCCTCGTCTACTTCCGCGACCCCTTACACGCCCTGTTCGAGAGCATGAGCGGGTGGACCGGCAGCGGCCTCACCATGGGCATCCACGAACCGTCGCTCCCGCGGACGATTCAGTGGTGGCGCTCGCTCATCCAGTGGGTCGGCGGCGTGGGCGTCATCGTCCTCACGGTCTCCATCCTCTCGCGGCCCGGCAGCGGGAGCTACGCGCTCTACCGCGGCGAGGCCAGAGAGGAGAAGATTCACCCGAGCGTCGTCTCGACGGTTCGGACGGTGTGGAAGATTTTCGTCGCCTACACGCTCTTCTCGGTGGTCGTCCTCTTTTTCGCCATCCGCGCCAGCGACTACGGGGCCGCGCTCCCGCTGTGGGAAGTCGCGTGGCAGGCGCTCAACCACGCGATGACCGGCCTGTCGACCGGCGGGTTCGCCGTCACCGACGGCTCCATCGGGACGTACGACTCGCCGCTCATCGAGACGGTGCTGCTCCCCATCATGGCGCTGGGGGCAATCGCCTTCCCCGTCCACTACGCCATCCTGAAGAACCGCGACATCGACCGCCTCTGGGGCGACCTCCAGACGCGCTGGCTTCTCGTCCTCTTCGCGGTCGGCGCGGTCGCGCTGGCCGTCCAGAACCTCGTCAGTCTCCCCGCGACCGCGGGGTCCGCGTTCGTCGCGACCGCCGACTACTTCGGCCTCTCGGGCGTCGTCGGCGGGCCGGAGTCGGACGCCGTCCGCGACGCCGCGTTCCACTGGGTGAGTGCGCTCACCTGCACCGGCTTTCAGGCCGCGCCGCTCGGCGAGTGGTCAGACGGCGGGAAGATTCTGCTGTCGGGGGCGATGACCCTCGGCGGGGCCGCCGGGTCGACCGTCGGCGGCATCAAAATCATCCGCGGTTACACCATCTCCCGCGGCATCCGCTGGCAGTTCTCCCGCGTCTTCCTCCCCGAGAGCGCGATTGTCAACATCGAGATGAACGGCCGCCGACTCTCGCGGACCGAGATGGACCGCGAGTTCTCCGAGGCGGCCATCGTCTCGATGCTCTGGCTGCTGCTGCTCGTCGGGTCGAGCGTCCTCCTCGTGAACCTCGCCGGGCCGGAGTTCACCTACGCCGACGCGCTGTTCGAAGTCGCGTCCGCGCAGGGGAACGTCGGCATCTCGACGGGCATCACCGGCCCGTGGATGAATCCGTGGGCGGAGACGATGTTCCTCTTTAACATGTGGGTCGGCCGCCTCGAAATCATCCCGGTGTTGGTGTTCGCTCGCTCGGTCATCTACGGGTTGAACCCCTGACGAAAAACGGGCACTGACTTCTGTTTTTCCGGCGCTATCGCCGCCAGTACTCCGGCGTGAAGATGACCAACACGGGGAGAATCTCCAGTCGCCCCACCCACATGAGAAGCACCATGTACAGTTTCGAGCCGTTGGAGAAGTCGAGATAGCTCCCCATCGGACCGACGACGCCGAAGCCCGGCCCGACGTTCCCGAGGGTCGCGGCGACGGCGCTCATGGTCTCGAGGATGCTCACGTCGAAGCCGGTTCGCGCGGCGTCGAGGTGGAGCAGACCGGTCGAGACGAAAAAGAGCACGAGGTACAGGAGCGTGAAGGCGTAGATGCCGCGGATGGCCCGTTCGTCGACCGCGCGGCCCGCGAGCCTGACCGGGCGGACCGCCTCGGGGTGGGCCGTCGTGAACAGCTCTCGGCGGAGCGATTTCACGATGACGTACCAGCGGACGATTTTGACCGCGCCGCCGGTCGAGCCGCCGGAGCCGCCGATGAACATCGCGAACAGCAGGACGTACTGCGCCGGCGCGCTCCACGCGTTGAAGTCGATGCTGGCGTAGCCGGTCGTCGTGACGATGGAGACGACCTGGAACACCGACTGGCGGACCGCGGGTTCGACGTTGCCGATGATGGCCGTGCGGATACCTTCGAGGTAGAGTTGGTCGTAGGTCTCGCCCGCGGGCGCGACGGACATGAGCCCGTCGCCGAGGAAGAGAATTCCGGCGAGGATGGCCGAGATGACGCCGATGACGCCGAGGTACGACTTGAACTCGGTGTCGCGGAACAGTCGCTTCGGGTCGCCCGTGAGGACGTGCCAGAAGAGCGCGAAGTTGGTCCCGGCGGCGACCATGAAGGGGACGACGACCCACTGCGCGGCCGCCGAAAACGCCTCGATGCTGCGGGCCTCCGGCGAGAACCCGCCGGTCGGCATCGTCGTCAGCCCGTGGGCGATGGCGTTGTACACGTCCATGTTCGGGGCGTTACCGGTGACGTGCAGGCCGTAGAGGAGGACGATTTCGAGGACCGTGAGGCCGAGGTACGCGCCCCAGAGCGCGCGGGCCGTCTCGGCGATGCGCGGGGTGAGCTTCTCGATGCCGGGGCCGGGCGCTTCCGCGTCCATCAGCTGTGCACCACCCACGGAGAGTTCGGGGAGGATGGCGACCGCGAGGACGACGATACCCATCCCACCGAGCCACTGGGTGAGCTGTCGCCACATCATGATTCCGCGGGTGTGGGAGTTAAACGAGATGTCGCCGAGCACCGTCGCCCCGGTCGTGGTGAAGCCGCTCATCGTCTCGAACAGCGCGTTCACCGGGTTGCCGAGGGTCGATTCGGGGTGGATGGGAGACGCGACGAAGGGGATGCCGTGGGCCTCGATGAGAAACGGAATCGCACCGACTATCGTGACGGCCAACCACGTCACCGCGACCATCAGGAACCCCTCGCGGGCCCCGATGTCGGGGTCGTCGGCGAGCCGTTCGAGCCCCGCGCCGACGAGGACCGTGACGGCCATCGTGACGACGAACGGGAGCACCGACTCGCCGTAGTACAGCGCGACCACGAGCGGGAAACAAAGGGGGACCGCGAGATACTTCAGGACGGTCCCCACGAGACGCAGGCTGGCTCTGTAATCGACCCGCAATTTCATCCGTGGACTAACGTACCGAGCGCCGGGTTCTTCCCTGTTCGGGTTCGCGGTCGGGCGCGCGACGGCGTGACGGGGTCGAGTTTTCGGCGCAGAACGGGGGCTGTGCGGCGGACCGACCTACAGATTGGGTGTCACGTCGTCGATGACGCAGCTATCGACGAAGACGACGACGTGGTCGCCGGGTTCGATGACGGTGTCACCGCGGGGGGTGATGAACTCGCGGCGGCGGGTTATCGCGCCGATGACGACGCCTTCGGGGAGCGTCGCGACCGACTCCCGAATCGGCTTGCCCGCGAGGACGCTCTCGGCGTCCACCTCGATTTCGAGAACCTCTGCCTTGTCAGACTCGATGAGCGCGACGTTCTCCGCGCCGCCCTCGTGGGTGAACCGCGTTATCTCTTCGGCGACGACCTCGCGGGGGCTGACGCCCACGTCGACGCCGACGGCCTCGAACAGCTCCACGTACGGCGTCGTGTCGATGACGGCGACGGTGCGTTCGACGCCGAGGCGGGCGGCGAGCAGCGACACGAGCAGGTTCTTCTCGTCGGAGTCGAGCGCCGAGACGAGCAGGTCGGCGTCGCCGATGTACTCGCGTTCGAGGAAGTCCACGTCCGTCGCGTCGCTCTCCATGACGATGGTCCCCGGAAGCATCTCCGCGAGTTCGCGGGCGCGCTCCGCGTCGTGCTCGATGAGTCTGGGCTTGAAGCCGCGCTCTTCGAGCAGGCGGGCGACGTGGTAGCCGATTTCGCTCCCGCCGACGATGACGACTTCCTCGGCGGTTCCCGGCGGTTCGTCCGGGGAGACGGAACTGGCGAACCCTTGGACGCTCTTGGGGCTGCCGATGACGACGACGCGGTCGCCGGGGCCGATGACGGAGTCCCCGCGGGGGATGGTGACCTCGCCGTTGCGGAGGATGGCCGCGAAGGTCAGCGAGTCGAACCGGTCGGCCTCGCTCACGGTCTGGTTGGCGACGGGGCTCTCCTCGTCGACTTCGAACTCGGCCATCTGGACCTGCCCGCCCGCGAAGGGGTCCACGTCGCGGGCGGCGGGGAGGCCGACGACGCGGACGATGGACTCCGCGGCGAGCAGGTTCGTACAGACCATGAAGTCGATGCCGAACGCCTTCTCAGAGCGCTGCCACGTCCGGAGGTACTCCGTGTTCTTGACGCGGGCGATGGTGAAGGCGTCCGAGATGGCCTTGGCGGTCGCGCAGGCGACGATGTTCGTCTCGTCGTCGTCGGTCGAGGCGATGACCATGTCGGCGCGCTCCACGTCGGCCTCTTCGAGCGTGTCCACGGAGGTTCCGTCGCCGTGGAGCGCCAGCACGTCGAGCGAGTAGTTCAGTTCGTCGACGCGCTCCGGGTCGCAGTCGATGACGACGACCTCGTGGGTCTCGTCGAGGTCGGCCGCGATGGACGACCCGACCTGTCCGGCACCGATGATTATCACGCGCACCAGAGACCAGCCCCTGTCATACCCCTGAGTTGGACTGCGGGCGCGTATGTGCATTTCCCTTCTCGAATCTCCCGCTCATCGTCTCTCACGGCCCCGGTTTCGCGTGTATCGTGAGTTCAACGCGCCGCGGCCGCCCCTCGATGTCGGCGACGATTCGTTCGACGATTCGCTCGGCCTCCTTCTGGAGCACCGGTCGGAGTTTGTCGATGACCCAGCCCAGCGAGACGAACCGCGGGAGGTCGATGTCGCCCGCGGAGACGCTGTCGGGGTCGTACTCGACCTCGAAGAAGACGCGACAGGCGGTGTCGGCGTCCGACGGGGCCCCGTCGGGCAGGTCGTCGAGCTCCTCCACCCGCCAGCGGCCGACGGCGTGGACGTCCTTGGTGATTGTCCAGTCGATGCGCGTCGGCGGGGTGACGTCCGTCACCTTCGACTCGGCGGTGTAGGTGAGCTTCCACCACGAAAAGTACAGGGCGTACCGCGTGCCCGGAGACCCGTCGCCCGACTGTCGCACGTCTCGCAGGTGCTTCGAGTAGTCGGCGTACCGCGGGAAGTCCACGAGGAACTCGTATATCTCCTCGGGGGGCAGGTAGACGACGGTGCTGACGGCTATCTCGTCCACGAGCGTCGAATGGGGTCGGCGGGACCAAAGCCTTGTGGGCCGCGTCGCCCGTTCCCGCGGGACCGACAGCCGTCGCAATCGCAACCTATAATCGGCCGGTGTCTCGACATAGAGCCGAGATGGTGGGGGGGACGCTTCGGGACGTCAGAGCCGAGATTCGGTCGCTGGCGCGTCCCGACGGCGACTACGCGATCGTGTGCGGTCGCACGGGCTCGGAGCCCGGTGCCGCGACGGGCCGGCGGTTTCCGGACCGGCGCGTGGCCGCAGAGGCCGCGGAACTGACGAGGGACTACCGGGCGGCGCTTCGGCGATACGACCCGAACATCCCGTACGACGACCCGCAGGTGTACGAGGTGTCGAAGGGACCGCCTCGGTCGGCCGCAGCGGGGTCGGAAGACGACTACACCCGCTACAGTGCCTTCTGTCACGACACCGCGGGCGCGCTGTTCGAGGCGCTGTCGGAACTCGGCCACCGGGAGGCCGAGACCGCCGCGATGGAGACGTACCTCACGCTGGCCGAGGTCGTCGACGACCACGACGACTTCTGTCTCACCTTGGTGTGGAGCCTGATGAGCGAACTGGACGTCCGCCTCTCGCCCGCCGAGCAGCGGGCGGTCGTCGAGGCGGCCGCGGACCTGTTTTGCCCGACTGCGACGCCGAACCCGGTTGACGCGACGCTCGGGCACCTCGAAACGGCCGGCTTCGTCGAGGGCTACTCGGTGCGGCCGATTCCCGACGCCGGAGCCGATGTCGGGGCCGGCGGGATGTCCGAAGCCGACGCTCGTACCGACGCTCGGACCGACGGCGACGACAGCTCTCGGACGTGGGAACTCACGTTCGGCGACTACGCGCTCGCGGAGCGGACCGGCCGGATTCCGACGCTCCCCATCGCCGTGTCGCTCCTCCGCCGGACGCCCGGGCGGGCGGTGCGCTTCATCGACGGCGAGGCGCTCTCGGACGGTCGCTGGCGGCTTCGCGTCCGGATGACCCCGGAAGGCGACTCCGCGGGGCTCGTCAGCGTCGAGGCGGCCGAGAACCGCTGGCTCAACGACCCGAGCGCGTCGCTGGGGCGGTAGCGCGCGCCTCGCGCGACACGGGATTCGGCAGACTTCGGCGACATCCGCACGGTTTTACTCGCCGCTGAGCTATCGCACGGCATGAGCGAGACGAATCCACGAGACGCGCTCGTCGTCGGCGGCGGCGTCGCTGGCCTCACCGCCGCGACGTACCTCGCGCGCGCCGGCCTCGACACCCTCGTCGTCAACGACGGCGAGCCGATCGTTCGCCGAAACGCCCACCTCGAAAACGTCCCCGGATTCCCGGCGGGCGTCAACAGCCGACTGTTCACCGACCTGCTCTCCGAACAGGCCGACCGAAACGGCGCGGACCGACTGACGGGCCGGGTCACCGACCTCGACGTGCTCGGCGACGACGACCCGCTGTTCCGCGCGACCGTCGAGACCGACGACGGCGAAGACACCGTCGAGGCGTCGCGGGTCGTCGCGGCGTCGTGGTCCGACGCGTCGTACCTCGAAGACACGGGCGTCGACCTCCGCGCCGCCGGGTCGAAGACCTACGTCGACGTGGACGACCTCGGCCGGACCGCCGTCCCCGGCATCTACGCCGCGGGGCGACTGACCGAGATTTACCACCAGGCGGTCGTCGCCGCCGGCGACGCCGCGGAGACGGCCATCACGCTGGTCCACGACTCGGGGACGGCGTTCTACAACGACTGGGTCGCGCCGGCCGGCTACTTCACCGACCGCGGCCGCGAGGTGCCGCCGGCCTGCGAGGAGATAGACGCCGACGAGCGCGAGTCCCGCGAGCGCGAGTCCCGCGAGGTCATGCGCGAGTTCTTCGCCGAACCGCACGACGAGCCCCAGCGCACCCACCCGAGTCTCGTCGACGACGAACTCGGGCGACTCGACGAATAACCGACTCCGATTCGCGCGGGTGCGGTCCGAGACCACCCCGCGCGGACGCGAATCCTTTTAACCGATAGCGGGCGCAGAGACGAGTGAATGCTCGAAGGTGTGAACGTCGCGCTCGGGGTGACGGGGAGTATCGCGGCCGTGAAAGTCGTCGAGTTGGCGCACGAACTCCGGCGGCGGGGCGCGTCGGTCCGCGCGGTGATGACCGACGCCGCGACGGGAATCATCCACCCGTGGGCGGTCGAGTTCGCCACCGACAACGACGTCGTGACCGAGATTACCGGCCGCGTCGAACACGTCGAACTCTGCGGCCGCGACGGCTGGGCCGACGTGTTCCTCGTCGCGCCCGCGACCGCCAACACGGTCGGCAAGATAGCCGCCGCCGTCGACGACTCCCCCGTGACGACCACCGCGACCACCGCCATCGGCGCGGGCGTCCCGGTCGTCGTCGCACCCGCGATGCACGAGCCCATGTACGACCACCCCGGCGTCCTCGACGCCATCGAGCGGGTGCAGTCGTGGGGCGTGGAGTTCGTCGACCCGCGCATCGAGGAGGGGAAGGCGAAAATCGCCACCGAGGAAGCCATCGTCACCGGCGTGGCGACGGCGACGACCGAACAGACGCTCGCCGGGAAGTCGGTCGTCGTCACCGCCGGCGCGACGACTGAATCCATCGACCCCATTCGAACCCTCTCGAACCGCGCCTCCGGTCGCACGGGTCGAGCCGTCGCCCGCGCGCTCGCGATTCGCGGCGCGGACGTGACGCTCGTCCACGACGGCGACGACGTACACTACGCCGACGTGCTCGCCGTTGAGTCGGCGGCCGAGATGCTGGACGCCGTCGAGGCCGCGGTCGATGCCGACGCCGACGCGCTCGTCTCCGCGGCCGCCATCTCCGATTTCACCGTCGAGGCGGCCGACGAGAAGATTCGCTCCGGCGAGGCGCGCACGCTCGACCTCGAACCCGCGCCGAAGCTCATCGACGCGGTCCGCGAGGCGCATCCCGACCTCACCATCGTCGGCTTCAAAGCCGAGACGACCGGCGACGACGAGGCGATGGTCGGCGAGGCCCGCCGCATCATGGACCGCGTCGGCCTCGCGTTCGTCGTCGCCAACGACGCCTCCGTCATGGGCGAGTCCGAGACCCGCGCACTCGTCGTCCGCACCGACGAGACGAGCGAGTACGTCGGGTCGAAAGACGGACTCGGCGCGCGCATCGCTGTCGAACTGAAAACGGAACTCTCGTGAAAAACGACCCGGGCCGGCTCGGGACTACGCGAGTAGTCCGACGAGCACGCCGCCGAGTATCAACACGACGAGTGCGATACTCGTCGCAATCGTCGCGCGAAGGCTCCCGACGGTAATCGAGTCCGCCTCGGTCCGGCCGAGACCGCCGGCGATTCGGCGCAACGCGGGGTACGGATTCGCAATCGCGCCCGCGACGTCGTAGGACGCGGTCGAGACGGCGCGGTCGACGGCGGCGAAGAGACCGGTCGAGCCGCGAACCAGCGCGCGGGTGCCGTAGAAGACAGCGGGATTCAACACGGCGTCGACGTCCGGCACGTCTCCGACCTTCGAGAGCGGTTTCTTCACGACCACGAAGCCGACGACTCCGAGAACGGCGAGCGCGAACCCTTCGCCGAGGTGGCTGAGCGTGAAGGGGTGCGCGTCGGCGGTGCTTCCGGGCAGTATCGCGAACAGCGCGTCGGGGTACAGCCCGAAGGCGACACAGAGCCCCGCGACGCCGAGCATCGCGACCGACTGGCCCGTCCCGGCGCGATCGAGCGACCAGTCGCGGTCCGCATCCCGGAAGAACGCGTAGTAGCCGAACTTGATGAACGACATGAACGTTCCGACGCCCCCGGCGAGGAGGAGATAGAAAATGCCGTCCAGATGCTCCTTGTGGGCGGCGGCGGTAATCATGCCCTTGCTGACGAACCCGTTGAAGCCGGGGAAGCCGCTAATCGAGAGGGCGGCGACGGTGAACGCGAGCGCGGTCGCCGGCAACGCCCCGCGGAGGTTCCCCAGGTACTTGAGATTCTCTTCGCCGGTCCGCGAGAGGACGACGCCGGCGGTCATGAACAACAGCGCCTTGTAGAGGATGTGGTTGTAGACGTGTGCGAACGCGCCGGCGGTCGCGAGCGCCGTGCCGATGCCGACGCCGGCGACCATGTACCCGACCTGCGACTGGATGTGGTACGCCAGGAGCCGTCGCATGTCGTTTTGCATGAGCGCGTAGCCGACGCCGACGACGGCCATCGCGGTCCCCATGTACGCGATTGCGAGGTTCCCGTCGGGGAACGCGCGAGCGAGGCCGTAAATCCCGGTCTTCGTCGTGTAGACCGACAGGAAGACGCTCGCGGCGAAGTGGGGACGCGGATACGTGTCGGGAAGCCACGTGTGCAACCCGACGTATCCGACGTTGACGCCGATACCGAGCGCCGCGAGCGCGGCTGGAACGCCGGCCGCGATACCGCCGGTCGCCGAGAAGAGGAACGACCCCACTTCGACGTAGTGCCAGACGATAGCGCCCATGAGCAGGCTGCCGCCGAGTCCGTGGGCAATCGCGTAGCGGTAGCCCGCGCGCACCGCTTCGCCGCCGTAGTCCCAGACGAGAAGCGTGCTCGTGACCGCCATGAGTTCCCAGAAGAACACCATGGTGAGCCAGTCGCCGGCGAAGACCGCGCCGAGGCTCGTCCCGACGTAGCCGAGGGCGTAGGCCGTCTGGATGTTCCGCGCGGACGACGAGTACGAGTAGAGGACGGCCGCCGCGCCGATGAGGCCGAAGATAATCCCCATCAACCGGGAGAACTCGTCGACGTTGAACAACACGGCGTCGAAGCCGAGGAACGTCACCGGCAGGTGTGCGCCGGCGGGCGCGAGAAGCGACCAGACGGCCACCCCGCCGGTCGAGAGCACGCCCAGGGCGTGCCCGACCCGACGCGAGACGAACGGCATGACGAGCGCGACCGCGAGCACGACGAACGCCGGCGGCAGGAGTGTGGCTGTAGACATCAGAACACCACCCCCGTCACGTCGGCGACGACGCGCTGGACGAGCGCGAGGAACACCGCCGTCTGGGGAACGACCCCGAGGACGATAGCCCCGGCCGCGGCAATCGTAATCGGGGCCATCATGAACCACGTGCTCTCGGTGCCGAGTCGACGACGTTCCCACCCGCCGGCCGGCGGGCCGCCGTGGTGGTCGTGGCCGTGGTCGGATTCGCCGTCGGTCGCGGCGTCGTGGTCGGCCTCGCCGTCGGCCACGGCGACGTGGTCGCTCGGATTCCGGTCGACGGCGTACTGCTCACCCTCGGCGACCGAGTCTTTCGACCCGCCGTCGGTGACTGCCCGCACGCCGCCGATGGGGAACTCGATGAGCGGTTTCGCGTCCGAGTCCTCCGGCGTCTGGAAGAACGCCTGGTAGATGATCGGCCAGAAGTAGCCGATATTCAACAGGCCGGACGCCAAGAGCACGAACACGAAGACCGTCTGTCCCGTCTCGATGCTCCCGATGAGGAGGTACCACTTGCTGACGAACCCGGCGACCAGCGGCAGGCCGGCCATCCCGAGGCTCGCGACGGTGAACGCGATCATCGTCAGCGGCATCCGCCGGCCGATTCCCGCCATGTCGCTGATATCGTCGGTATGCGTCTCGACGTGAATCACGCCCGCACAGAAGAACAGGGTGAGCTTCATGAACGCGTGGGCGGGGATGTGGAGCAGGCCACCGACGAGCGCCGCGGGGTGGAGCAAGGCCAATCCGAGAACGATGTACGAGAGCTGGCTGACTGTCGAGTACGCCAGCCGCCGTTTGAGGTTGTCCTGTCGGAGTGCGATGATACTCGCGACGACGATGGTGAACGCGGCGACCGCGGCGAGCGGGAGGCCGACTCCGAGCGAGCCGACTGCGTCGGGACCGTACACGTCGAGGATGACGCGTGCGATACCGAACACGCCGCTTTTGACGACCGCCACGGCGTGGAGCAACCCGGAGACGGGCGTCGGGGCGACCATCGCGTCGGGGAGCCACGAGTGGACCGGCATGAGCGCGGCCTTCACGCCGAATCCCGTGACGAGCAGCGCGAACGCGGCCCGCGCGACGACCGGGTCGGCATTCGCGAGCGCGGCGATGCCGCCGGCGGAGAACTCGACGGTTCCGGTCGTCAAGAACACGAGCGCCGTCCCGGCCAGGGCGGCGACCCCGCCACCGAAGGTGTACGCGAGGTACTTCCGACCGGCCTTTCGGGCCTCCTCGGTCTCGTCGTGCGTGACGAGCGGATACGTCGCCACCGTCAACAGCTCGTAGAAGACGTACAGGACGATGAGGTTCGAGGCGAACGCGACGCCGAGGGCGGCGCTGACGCTCGCCGCGAACGCCGCGAAGTAGCGCGTCTGGGCGTGTTCGTCCAGCCCGCGCATGTAGCCGATGCTGTAGAAGCTCGTGATGAGCCACAGGAGACTCGCGAGCAGGGCGAATATCATCCCGAGCGGGTCGGCTCGGAGGACGAACCGAACCCCGGGGACGAACGTCCCGAGGTCGGTGACGTACGTCGTCCCGTTGAGGACCCCCGGAACCATGCTGGCGACGATGCCCAGCGCGGAGACTGCCGAAAGGACGGTAAAGCCCTCCCTGACGTTGGGGCTGCGTCTCGATGCGACGATAGTGACGATACCGACCGCCGCGGCTAGCACCGCCGCGAGCGGTCTCAGTGAGAGAACGTCTGTCATTTAAAAGTACACCTCCAGTGCCGGTTGGATGACGGCGATGAGGTCGGAGCCGAGAACGCCGAGGACCACTGCGGCGACCGCCGACGCGACGACGACCGCGCGCATGCCGAACGACACTTCCACGGCGTCGTTTCCGCCGTCGGTCGAGACGGCGTCCGCCTCGGGTTCGGGCGCGGTGAAGTACATTCGCTCGATAACCCGGCCGAAGTACGCGAGAGTGAGCAGCGTGCTCACCACGACGACGGCCGCGACGGACCACGCGCCGGCTTCGACCGCACCGACGACGATGTTCCACTTCCCGACGAACCCGACGGCCGGCGGGATGCCGACCATCGAGAAGGCGAGCACGGCGAACGCCGCGCTCGATACCGGTGCCTTCGCGGCGAGTCCCGCGAAGTCCTCGACCGTCCGCACGCCGAGGCCGGTTGCGAAGACGCCGACGGTGAGGAACAGCCCGCCTTTCATCACCGCGTGGCCGACGAGGTGGACGACCGCTCCGACGAGCGCCGTCTCGTTCGCGAGGCCGATTGCGGCGACGACCAGACCGAACTGCGAGACCGAGGAGTACGCGAGCATGCGTTTGAGGTCGGACTGCATGACCGCGAGGACCGCCCCGACGACGATACTCACCGATGCGAGCGCCACGAGGGCGTCGCTGGCGAGCGGGACCGCGTCGAGGAACTCGGTCGTGTACACCGCGTAGATGATGCGGACGAGCGCGTAGCCGGCCGCCGTCGAGACGAGCGCGGAGATGTACGCGCTGACGGTGTCGGGCGACTCGGCGTAGGCACCGGGCTGCCACGTGTGCAGCGGGAAGACGGCGACCTTGACCAGGAGACCCGTCACGATGAGCCCGAAGCTCGTCAGTATCGCCGGCGAGGTGTAGCCGACCGCCGCGACCGCCTCGGTGAGGTCCGCCATGTTGAGTGTCCCCGTCATGATGTAGAGGTACCCGACGCCGAGGAGGTAGAGGGATGCGCCGATGGTCCCGACGAACAGGTACTTGAGGCTCGCTAACGCCGCGCTCGGCGACCGACCGCTGGCGACGAGGGCGTAGGTCGCGAGCCCCGTGATCTCCAGGAAGACGTACAGGTTGAACACGTCAGCGGTCGCGAAGACGCCGGAGATGCCGGCCGTGAGCAGTGCGAGCTCGCTGTAGAACGCGTTCGAGTGCGGCCCCGCGCGGCGGGCGTAGGCGAGCACGCCGAGCGTCGAAAGCGACACGAGCACGAGCAGCGGCGCGGAGATGCCGTCGGCGACGAGTTCGATGCCGAACGGCGGTTCGAATCCACCGACGGCGTACGAGATACGGCCGACGTCGAGAACGCGAGCCGCGACGGTCGCGGAGAGTCCGAGGTGGACGAGACCCATCGCGGCCGCGACGAACCAACCGATTCGCTCGAACCGGCCCCCGAGAACGACGGGGAACAGCGACGCGGCGATGGGGACGACCACGAGGAGGACGAGCGCGTCAGTCATCGACCTGCACCTCCTTGATGACGTCTTCGTCCAGCGAACCGTAGCCGTCGTAGATGCGGATGACGAGCGCGAGCGCGACCGCCGTCAGGCTGACCCCGACGACGATAGCCGTCAGGATGAGCACGTGCGGAAGCGGGCTCACGAACGCCTCTTCGCCGTGGCCGACCACGGGCGGAGCCCCGCCGTCGACGTACCCGGTCGTCACGAAAAACAGGAAGATGCCGACCTGGAAGATGTTCATACCGATGATCTTCTTGACGAGGTTCCGACTGCCCATGACGACGTAGAGTCCGATACCGAACAGCAGGATGCTCGCGACGTAGTTGTAGTGCGTCGTGAGGAGGTCGATCACGCGTCGTCACCTCCGGAGTCGTGGTTGAAGCCACCCGCGAGGTTCATGAACAGCGAGACGATGACGCCCGCGACGATTGCGCCGATACCGAGTTCGACGAGTTCGATACCATACTTCACGCCGTGGCTGATACCGTAGGCGGCGTACTCCAGGAACGCCCCGTCGAACGCGAGCGCACCGATTCCGATACCGACGAACGTCGTCGCGCCGACGCCGACGAGGAGTCGGATGACGCTGTCGTCGAGCCACTCTCGCGTCGGCTCGATACCGAACGCGAACGCGAGCATGATGATGCTCGACGCGACAATCGCACCGCCCTGGAACCCGCCACCGGCGGACTCCGCGCCGTGGAACATGACGAACAGCCCGAACGTGAACACGAACGGACTGACGACGCGAACCGTCGTCATGATAATCGTACTCTCGACGTACGCGCTGAGAGAGCCGTCCGTGGCGCTCATACGTACACCTCCTTGCGGAGGACGACGAGGACCGCGAGCCCCGCCGCGAGAACGACCGCGGCCTCACCGAGCGTGTCGAATCCGCGGTAGGCGGCCAAAATCGCCGTGACGACGTTTTCGACTTCGGTCTGCGGATAGGCGTTTTCGAGGTAATACCGTGTGATCTCCGAGGTCGCGACCGGCGAGTTCGGGTCGCCGATAGTGGGGAGCGACCGAACCGTCGTGAGCAACACGGCCACGAGACCGGTCGCGATTATCGCGGGCCCCCACGCGACGCGCTCGAAGAGTCGGTCTCCTCCCGGCCGGACGGTCCGGACGATTGCCAGGAGGAACAACACCGTCGTGACACCCGCCCCGACGGCCGCTTCCGTCAGCGCGACGTCGGGCGCTCTGAGGAGGATGTAGACGATTGCGACGCCGAAGCTGAACCCGGCGAACGCGATAATCGCGCTGAGGATGTCTCGGAGGAAGGCCACGGCGAGCGCGGCGAAGACGACGAACGTCAGCAACACCCCGTAGAGGAGTAACTGCACGTTCAGTCGCCCTCCTCATCGCTCGCGGTCCACGGTTCGATACCTTGGTCGTGGGCCGCCCGTGCGATGGCGTGAGCGGCCGTCGGGTTAGTGATGAGCATGAACAACAGAAGCAAGACCGTCTTGACGGCGGAGACCTCCGCGCCGAACAGGAGCGCGATGCCGCCGAGAGAGAGCACCGTTCCGAGCGTATCGCTCTTCGAAGTCGCGTGGGCGCGGGTGTAGAGGTCGGGCAGTCGGATGATTCCGACGACCGCGACGAAGCTGAAGAAGACGCCCGCGAGGACGAGTCCCACGACGAGGTATTCGAGCGGCGTCATCTCAGAGGACACCTCCGCGCTCGACGATGAACTTGGAGATGGCGATGCTGGCGAGGAAGTTCAAGAGCGCGTACACGAGCGCGACGTCCAGGAATCCGGAGAGACCGAACGCCGCGGCGACGAGCGCCAACACGACGACCGTGTTCGTCCCGATGGCGTTGATCGCGATGACGCGGTCTTCCATCGTCGGTCCGCGGACGACGCGGTACAGGAGGACGACCGCGAACGTGATGAACGCGCCCGCGGCACCGAGTAACACCGTCTCGAACGTCGAGAGCTGTCCGAGCATCGTTACTCGTCACCGTCCGTTTGGTCGTCGTCGGTCCACGAGGCTATCGTCCCGCGCTCGGCGGGCGTCGGGATACGCGCCGCCGAGCGTCCGTAAAAGACGAACCGAACGGCGCGTTCGAGTGCGCCGCCCGCGAGTCCGTCTCGGGCGGAGCCGGTGAGCGAGTGGATGATGAGGCTGTCCCGGTCCATATCGACGGTCAGGGTTCCCGGCGTGAGCGTGATGCTGTTCGCGAGGGTCGTCACCGAGAGGTCGCCCCAAATCGCCGCCCGGTACCGCTGCATCTCCGGGTCGATGGGGAGGTCCGGGTGAAGGATGATGTAGGCCACGGAGAAGTTGGCCTTCACGATCTCCCACAGCAGGTAGGGAACGTAGAGGAGAAAGCGGGCGATGCGGGCGACGGTTCCGGTCGCGGACGGCGTGTTTACGAACGAGATGCGCGCGAAGACCGCCGTCACGACGCCGGCGGAGACCGCGCCGGTGACGAGGTTGAACGTGTCGAAGACTCCCGCGAGGAGGAGATAGAATCCGAACGAGACGCCGAACATGGCGAGGGCCTTCGAAACGTTCGCTCGGCTGGGAAGCCGGCCGCGCTCGACGACGCGGTCGACCGGCGCCTCTTCGACCAGCAACCCCGACCGCGCGAGTTCGAACTCGAGGGGCTGGAGCATCGGAGCGCTCCCGCCGGGTTGGTACTCCGGGTCGAGAACGATGCGGTCGAGGCCGCGGTCACGAGCGTACTCCAGGAGTACTTCGGCGAAATCGTTCGGTGAGAAGAGGTATCGGTCCTCGCCGACGACGGCGGTTTCGATAGAGACCGAGACGTCCTCGGCGTCGAGGTCGCCGTCGTCGTCGTAGTCGAGGTCATCGTTCGCCCAGACGCGCGCCCGTTCGAGGGCATCGGCGACGGCGTCAGCCGCCGAACGCTCGCTCTCGTCGACCAGTTGCCATCGGACGGGGTACACGAAGTGAACGGTCGATTCTTCGCCGGTTTCCGCGGCGATGCGCCGCGCCTCGCGGACCGCGTATGCGACGGTGTTCCGGAACGTGGACGACTCTCCGACCGGAACGAGAATTCGGGAACTCGTATCGGGCATCAGCCACCTCCGAAGTCGGACCGGACGATTCGTCGGGACGTTCGATACTGGCTCATTGGTACTACGTGTCTGTAGCGAAAGCCAAGCAAAACCCTTTCCGCTATCCGACGGTCAGACGCGGGTCGCGGTGTCCAATCGAGACCGCTGAAACGGCGTCGACATCCGGGGTTACGGCTCGTTCGTCGAGTCTCCGGCGAACGGGCTGTAGGGACAGGTGTACTCGTTGCGGATTATCTCTTCTTCTGCAATCTCGAACCCCATATCGCTGAGTTCGCGTCCGATTCGACTCAAGTCGTCGCTGTTTCGACCGAGCGCGACGATGTGGACGTTCTTCTCGCCGGACATAATCTCCCGAACCGAGATGACTCCCTCGACCGAGAGGGCGTTCTTCGCGAGCTCTTCTCGCTTCGAAATCGGCGCCGTACAGAAGATGATAGTGTGGAGCTGGTAGCCGAGCGCCTCGTAGTCGATGTCGAGGTGGCTCCCCCGGATAATCCCGCTCGATTCGAGCTTCGAAATCCGGTTTCGAACCGTACTCGAAGAGACGTTACGTGCGGACGCGATATCGTTTCCCGACGTGTGTCGCGCGTCTTTCTGCAGCGCATAAAGGATGTATCTATCGAGCTCGTCGATGGATGTCGACGCCATGAGCCGACCAATGGGGCTCCTGAAAATATGTGTTTTGGTCGCGTAAACCACCGATGAACGCGCGGAAAGCGGTGAACTGCCCGCCGAGGTCAGAACAACCGACGGTCGAGCGCGCGCATGAGTCGCCCGCGTCGAGCCGCGTCCTGACCGTGAACCGCGAGTACCGAACCGCTCCACTCGTCGATGACCGCCTTCGCGTCCGACGCCCCGTTCCACTCGTCGGCGGCCACAACGAGGAGGTCACTCTCGGTCGACGGGGCGTGGCGGCCACCGTCCGTGGAGAGCGTCCCCATCTCGACGGGAGCGCTACACAACTCGGCGATGTCGGCTTTGTACTGTTCGAGGGACTGTCGCCGGGCCGCCGAGTCGGTGGTGTCCCCGCAGTGACTCAGGTGGATTCGACCTTCGGACTCGCTCGCCAGCGCGTCCGCGACGGCGACTTTCGTCGGGTCGTACGGCCCCTGGCTCGCGAGCAGTTCGACGGTGTGAATCCCGTCGAGTTCGGGTCCCTTGAGTAGACCGGCTTCGCAGGGTGCGTGGCGGAGAATCCACGACGTATCGGTTCCGAAGAGCCGCTCGCTCACGCGCTTTGTCCCCGTCGGGTGCTCTACGAGGAGGAAGTCGACGTCCTGGTTGTCGGCGTAGTTGACGACCGCGTGTCGCGTGTCGTGGGTGACGATGGTGCCGCACCGTATCGGCACGCCGAACTCGTCGTCGAGCTCGTCGGTCTGTCGTTCGAACTCGACGTCTGCGGGCGATTCGACCGCTGACGCGTAGGCCAAGGACGTCTGGTCCGGCACCGTCTCGAACCGCGCGACCGTGACCCGCCCGTCGTTGGCGCGAGCGAGCCTCGAAGCCACCTGAATCAGCGCCCGCTCTCTGGCTTTCGAGATGTCGTGCGAAATTGCCACGAGGGCGTGGTACTCGTCGCGGTGCGCTTGGATGGCCGCTTCGGCTCGTTCGACCGCGTTGCGGCTGACCTCTTGGCGGACAGCGTCGGCGGCCGCGCCCTCGCGGTCGACGCGAGACCGGGCGTAGACGAAGAACCAGAGGGCGCCCGCGATTGTGAGAACGACTGCGCCGACGAGCGGGACGGTCCCCATCTGCGTGAGTAGGACGAGACCGCTGAGCGCGCCGAACACCTGTATCCACGGATACAGCGGCGAGGTGAAAGACGGCTCGTACTCGACGTGTCCCTCTCGGAACGCGACGACGGCGAGGTTGATGAGGACGAACACGAGGAGCTGGAACGCGCTCGCGAGCTTCGCGATGTCGAGCAGCGGAACGAACGCGATGAGGAGCAACAGCACGACGCCCGTGAGGGTAATCGACGTGCTCGGGGTTCCGAACCGGTCGCTGATCGTCGACAGCGACGGCGGGGCAAGTTTGTCTCGGCTCATCGCGAACGGGTACCGCGACGAGGAGAGAACCCCGGCGTTCGCGGTACTGACCAGCGCGAGGACCGCAGCCACGACGACGGCGACGACGCCGGCGGTTCCGAGCGAAGCCTCCGCGGCGAGCGCCATCGGCGTCGCGCTCTCGGCGAGGACGCCGCGGTCGGTGACCCCGACCATCACGGCGACGATGAGGACGTAGAGGACCGTCGTGAACCCGAGCGACCCGAGGATGCCGAGCGGGATGTTTCGGTCGGGGTCTTCGACCTCCTCGGCGACGCTCGCTACTTTCGTCACGCCCGCGTAGGAGACGAACACGAGGCCGGTCGCGGTGAGCAAGCCGCCGACTCCGCCGTTGAAGAACGGACGGAAGTTCGTCGACTCGACGGTCGGCGTCCCGCCGAGGACGAACCAGACGAGCGCGACGAGCATGATGGCGACGATTCCGACCTGTAGCCTCCCGGTCTGTTTCGCCCCGACGAGGTTGACGACGACGAGGAGCGCCGCGAGCGCGAGTGCGACCGGCGTGACGACCGTGGAGGGGACGTCGAACAGCAACAGCAGGTACGGCACGCCGCCGACGAGTGCGAGCGCACCCTTGAACGAGAGCGAGAACCACGTGCCGATACCGGCGATGGTTCCCAACAGTGGACCCATCCCTCGCTCGATGAACAGGTAGGTGCCGCCGGCTTCGGGCATCGCCGTCGCCATCTCGGATTTCGACAGCGCCGCGGGCAGCACGAGAATGCCGGCGATCAAGTACGCCAGGATAACCGCGGGACCCGCGATGTCGACCGCAAGCGCCGGTAAAATGAAGATTCCGCTGCCGACCATCGCCCCGATACTGATCGCGAGCACCGAGAAGAGACCGAGGTCTCGTTCGAGTGTTTTTTCCACGGTTATCCACCCGCTCGGGCGTCCTCTGCCGGTTCGGCGCTCGACCCGACGACCATGTCAGTGACGAGCGACGTGACGCAGATGACTTCCACACCGAGGTCCTCGAACACGTCCGTGTTCTGCGGGTCGTTAACGAGCACGGTGACCCGGTCGACGTCGAACGTCGTCCGCGAGGCCTGCGTGAGAAGCAGGTTCGTCGGGTCGACCCGCCCCACGACGATGACCGCGTCCGCGTCTGCGTTCCACGCGGTTCGGAGGGACTGTGGCTCGTCGAACGCCGCGACTCGCGCGTCGATGCCGCGTTCGGTCGCGTGGGCGACCACTGCCTCGTTCTCGTCGATGAACGTGACGGATTCGTACTCCTCCAGTAGTCGCTCGGCGAGCGCGCGACCCGCGTGCTCTCCACCGAGTACGAGTGGTTGGTGTATCATGGGTATGGTCGTGACTCAAACTGGGCGCAGCGTTCGGTCACTCACGCTATCTATGGGACGAAAGCATATATTTCAATCGGGTTTTGTAGCTAATCGACAAAATGAAAGGAGGATGTTTGTCGAATCGTCCTAGGATACTGGCGAAGGCGGAACCCCACCCGAACCACTACGCTGTCTGTTGGTTTTGGGATGAAATAACTGAAAATACGGGCAGCGTAGTTCAGCAAAAATTAGTGTGTTTGTACGATATCGCGCTCTCGGATACATTTGTTAACGGTTCCTACTAGCCACGAGGGGGTCGAAACGCCGCCCTCGAGACCGGGGTCAAATCAGGGAGTCAGGGCTCGCAGTAAACGCCGGTGTCAGGTGGTTTCCGGCCGGATTTGGCGGGGGCGAATTATTACCTCCAGTGTGACCCTCAAATTTATAATACTGACTCACAATCGGACATGCATGATACGTCCAGGCGCGCGCTCCGGGCAGGGAGACGCGCAGCGTCAGGGCAAGGGGGGAAACGAATGATAATCGACCCGTCACGAATGGCATCCGCCAACGGACCGGGACCCGACAGCGAGGTCGCAATGGACGCGCTTCGGGGGACTGCGAAGGGGGCAGTCTCTCTGGTCGCCGTCTACGGTGCGACGGCGTTCGACCTATTCCACGTCGGCGAGGCCGTCCGAGAGGATTTTGGGAGCCGCGACGAACTCGTGACGCATCTGAGTTCGCTCGCCGAAGAGACTCGGCGCGAGTTCATGGAGCGCGGACTGTTTTCCGGGCTTAGTCCGGTGCAAAGCAGCGTCGAGTATCGGTTCGAGGAACGCGACGGCTACGGCGTGTTGCAGGTCTACTGCGGCGGCCGCGGCATGTTGCTTTTCGTCGAACCCGACGAGACGGTCGAGCCGCTGGTGAAGACCGCCTCGAAGCTTCTCGGCGGAATGTAACCGTCCACGGAGCGGGGCGCTCCGTGCAGAGACTGTTGTCGGAGAGCGGTCGCGCTCGGCGTCGGTCGGTCCACGGTAGTCGATACCGCGAGACGTGGGTCGGCGTGTCCGAGAGCCATCGAACCGCCACATTTTATGCCTAACCGGGGAAACGAGCGCCATGGACCAGTTGCGGCAGTCCCTTCTCGACGCGCCGATCATCGAAAAAGGAGATTACGAGTACTTCGTCCACCCCATCAGCGACGGCGTTCCGATGCTGAAACCGGGTCTCCTGCGCGAAATCGTCATCAAGATTATCCGCAAGGCGAACCTCGAAAACGTCGACAAAATCGTCACGCCCGCGGCGATGGGCATCCACATCTCGACGGCCGTCTCGCTCATGACGGACATCCCGCTCGTCGTCATCCGCAAGCGCGAGTACGGCCTCGACGGCGAGGTCTCGCTCCACCAGCAGACGGGCTACTCCGAGGGCGACATGTTCATCAACGACGTGAACGAGGGCGACCGCGTGCTCGTCCTCGACGACGTGCTCTCGACCGGCGGCACGATGAAGGCCGTCCTCGACGCGCTCGACCACATCGGCGCGGACGTCGTCGACACCGTCGCCATCATCAAGAAGGCCGGCCCGAACGAACTCGACGACTCGGACCACCACGTCAAGACGCTCATCAACGTCACCGTCGAAGACGGCGAAGTCGTCATCGTCGACGAACACGGCGACGACTGACCCGACACCGACGCGGCCGCGACGCCTCACCGTCGCGCCGCCCTCCCCCGCGGATTTCCGCCTCCGCGGGGCCTTTTTGTGGCCGGACCGTACCCGGGAGCGATGACATCGGCGCTTTTCATCGTCAGCGAAGACGGCTACTGGGGAGAGGAATGTATCGAGCCGCTCACTACCCTGACCGACGCCGAGGTGGACGTGACGGTCGCGACGCCGACGGGCGCGCCGCCGGTCGTCGACGAGCGCTCTATCGACCCCGAGGAGGTCGGTGAGGAACTCGCCGAACGCGTCGTCGAGGTCCACGAGAACGACGAGCGACTGCAGAATCCGGAGCCGATTGCGCAGGTCGACGCCCGCGAGTACGACGCCGTGGTGTTCCCCGGCGGCCACGGAACCGCGTGGGACATCAATCAGGACCGACACGCCCGACAGGCGCTCTTGCAGGCGGTCGCCGGCGACGACTCGAAGGCGCTCGTCGTCTGTCACGCGGTCGGCATCCTCGGGTTCACCCGCGAGGCCGACGGCTCGTTCCTCGTCGAGGGACGCGAGGTCACCGGCTTCCCCAACGAGTGGGAGGAAGGCATCGTCGACGAAAACGACCTGATGCCCGACGGCCGGAAGCTCCCGTACTGGGTCGAAGACGAGGTGAAGGCCGCCGGCGGCGTCTGGGACGCCGAACTCGACAGCGACACCAGCGTCACGGTCGACGGCGACCTCATCACCGCACGCGGTCCCGGCTCCTCGTCGGCGGCAGCGCGGGCGCTCTTGGACGAGTTAGACGCGGCATAAACGGCACCGGCCGGAGGGAACGAACCATCGTGGGGAACCCTTTTTCGTGACTCGTCCGTCGGTTCCGTCGTGAAACTCGCAGGGCTCTCGCTCGAACCCGGAGAGCGGTTGAGCGGGTCGGAACTCCGGTCCCGATTCGACCGCGGAATGACGGGCCGCGGCATCGAAATCTGTTACGACGACGACGACCAGCGGTATCTCCGGCTCTTTTCGAGCGACACCGGACCGTACGGCGACGACGTGACCGGCGGCCAGTTCACGTACATCGGAGAGGGGCGGACCGGCGACCAGACGCTCACCGGTGGCAACAAGTTCCTCGCGCGGGCCAAACACCATCCGTTACCGATATTTTTCTTCCATCGAGGGTCGGCCGGGGCTGACTGGGAGTACCAGGGTCAGGTCGAAGTCGTCGACTACGCGCACGGCCCGTTCGAGGGAGACGACAGGGACGTCTACCGATTCGTGCTCCGCCGCCGTCACGAAAGGCGAGAGCGGATCGACGAGGAAGAAGCCGCGGCCGACCTCGCGCCCGCGGAACGCACCGAGACGACGCGAAGCCGAATCATTCGAAACACGGCGCTTGCGACCGAGTTGAAAGAGCGGTACTCTCACACGTGCCAGGTCTGTGGAGAGCGTCGCCGTCGAGGTGTCCACGACGGCTACGCGGAGGCGCACCATCTCAAACCGCTCGGGCGACCCCACGACGGCCCGGACGTCGAGGCGAATCTCCTCGTTCTCTGTCCGGACCACCACGCTGACTTCGACTACGGAATGATAGCCGTCGACCCCGAGACGTACACCATCGCCCACGCCTACGAACGCGAGTTGGACGGCACCTCGCTTTCGGTCCGCGAGGACCACGGCCTCGACGCCGACTTTCTCGACTACCACAATCGGACCGTGGCGTCGTTTTAGACCGACTACTCGATTTTGAACACGGCCTCTTCGATGCCCTCGCTTCGACACTCCGGGCACCGGGAGGGGTAGTTCACGGGGTCGTCGAAGGCGCTGAAGCCGCAGTGTTTGCACTCCGGCGGCGCGACGAGGAACTGCTCGCCGTCCGCTCCGTGGACTGTTTGGGCGACGTGCTGGAGGTGGCCGTACACCGACGACACCGAGACGCCGACGCTCGCCGAAAGCTCGGAGGCCGTCGCGGGGTCGTCGCGGAGGGCGTCGGCGATGCGCTGGCGGGCCGTCGTGTCGGACTCCCGGACTGTCATATCGCTCGATTGGGAGTCGAAGGGAAAATCCCTTGCGCCGCCTTCCGCCCGGAAGTGTCAGAAAGATAGAGAGGATGCAAAAAGGCCTTGTCCACGTGGTGGGATTTGGGGGATATGAAGGCAGTCGTCCTTGCCGGTGGGTACGCAACGCGTCTGTGGCCGATTACCAAACACCGACCTAAGATGTTCTTACCCGTCGGTGACCAGACGGTCATCGACACCATCTTCGAAGACCTGGAAGCCGACGACCGGGTCTCTGAGGTGTTCGTGAGCACGAACGAGCGCTTCGCCGGCGCATTCGAGGAGTACATCGACGAATCGCCGTTCGAAAAGCCGACGCTGTCGGTCGAAGACACCAGCGAGGAAGACGAGAAGTTCGGCGTCGTGGGCGCGCTCGCCCAGCTCATCGACCGCGAGGAGGTCGAAGAGGACCTCGTCGTCATCGCGGGCGACAACCTCATCAGCTTCGACGTGGGCGACTTCGTGGACTTCTTCTACGAGAAAAACGAGCCGTGTCTCGCCGCCTACGACGTGGGCGACAAGGAGCGCGCGAAGTCCTACGGCCTCGTCGAACTCGACGGCGACCGCGTCATCAACTTCCAGGAGAAGCCCGAAGACCCCAAGAGCACGCTCGTCTCCATCGCCTGCTACGCCTTCCCGGCGGACGACCTGCCCAAGTTCGACGAGTATCTCTCCGGCGACAACAACCCCGACGAGCCCGGCTGGTTCATGCAGTGGCTCCAGCAGAACGGCGACGTGTTCGCCTACACGTTCGACGGCGCGTGGTTCGACATCGGCACGCCCCAGAGCTACCTCGACGCCGTGGCGTGGTACCTCGGCGGCGAAAACTTCGTCCACGAGTCGGCGACGCTCACGAACACCGAGGTCGGCACCAACGTCCACGTGATGGCCAACGCGGTGGTCGAAGACTCCGTGCTCGAAGAGTCCGTGGTCTTCCCCGGCGCGGTCATCCGAAACGCGGAGCTGAAGAACTCCATCGTCGACGAGGAGACTCACATCGAGAGCCTCGACCTCTCGAACGCCCTCATCGGGGCGCACTCGCGGCTGACGAACGGCCAGTAACGCGGTCCGAACTGCAACCGCGGACGCTCTTTCTTAGCCGAGATACGCGTCGGTGATGTGGAGCCTGCCGCGAGTCCCCTCCCACTCCGTCTCGTACTCCAGTTCGATGGGGCGGTCCATGTGCGGACCGTCGGTGACGAGCGTCTCGAACTCGCCGCCCTCGCCGAGGATGTGGACGCCGTACTGCTCGTTGAGCGCCTCCAGTTCGTCGAGCGCGTCGGCGTCGAGCGTCCGGCCGAGCCACGACTCGTCGAGACCGTGGGCCGCGACCTGGATGATGGTGATTTCGAAGCCCGCCTCGAGCATGGCGTCGCCGAGTTCGCGGGGCTCTTCCTGCCACAGCGGGGCGAACAGGTCGATTTCGAGGCGGTCGCACATCGCCTGAATCCGGTTGGTCTGGAACTCGCTTTCGATGGCTCCGGCGGTGACGCCCGCGAGGTCGATGTCGGACTGGAGGTCCGACAGCGCCGCTTCGAGGGGTTCGAGTTCGGCGTCGCCCTGCGCGCCGGAGTCGGCGGCGTCGGTCGCTTCGAGGTCGCCGGGGTGGACCTCGACGAGTTCGATACCGGTGCTTTCGGCGGCGAGCGCGGCGAGGTCGGTCGCCGGCACGTGGTACATGTACGAGTCGTCGCTCGGATGGACGGTCAGAAGACGGGTGACGTTCAGACCCTCCTCGAGCGCGCGGTAGAGCGCCCACGAGGAGTCCTTCCCGCCCGAAAAGAGGCTGACCCACTCGGCTGTCATGGAGGCGATAGCGTGTTGGGGGAGATAGGCGCTACGGTGTGGACGCCGCGGACTCGTTTCGAGCAGCTCGCATTACATGTAACCCAAGTCGCGAAGCCGACCCATCAGGTCCTCTTTGTCCTGCGCGCGCCCCTCGCGCTCCGCGCTCGCGCCGAGGTCCTGCACCCACGCGGGCCGGTCGTCAGACTTCGCGGAGCCGGATTCGGTGCCGAGCGAGCGGTAGCCCTCGAAGTACTTCGGCGAGACGGGGAGGTCTGCGGGTTCGACGCCCTCGGGGAGGTCGGCGGACGTTTCGGGGACGTGGCCCGCGGGATACCCCTCGACCGAGTCGGGGACGATGTAGTTCCAGAACGCCGCCCACACGTCGGCCTCCTCGAACTGGAGGATGGAGTGGACGCGGTCGTGCGGCGGATATCTCTCGGAGTCGTGGCGGGGGCTGAAGAACGTCTCGTCGGCGCGGGCTTCCTGTTCGTCCCAGCGGACGCCCGAGAAGACGCCGTCGAAGCCGCGGTCTTCGAGCGTGTCGTTGAGCGCGACGGTCTTCAGCAGGTGGTTGCCCTCGAAGGAGTCGGCGTCGAGGACGACCGTCTCGCCCTCGTAGCCGAGGCGGGCGAGTTCGCGGCGGGTGTCGCCGTCGAGGTCCGAGAGGGGAATCTCGTCGCCGGGCGACGCGCCGAGTCGCGCGAAGTCCTCGTTGCGGGCGACGACGAGGTCGAGGCCCCATCGGTCGGCCCATTCGCGGACGAACGCCTCGGTCTCGTCGAAGTGTTCGAAGTGGTCGATAAAGACGACGGGCGGAACGGGAACGCCCATGTCGGCGGCGACCTCGCGGACGACGTAGAGGACGAGCGTGGAGTCCTTGCCGCCGGTCCACATGACGGCCGGGCGCTCGTACTGTTCGAGGGCGGTCGCGGTCACCGCGGCTGCTTTCTGGAGTTTGTCTTCGAGCGTCGGGTAGTCGGCGGCGGTCTGGTCTCGGCCGTCGGTGTAGTCGAGGTCGAGATAGTCGGGGAACGCGAGGGTCATGCCACAGATGTCGCTCGCTGAGGATATCCCTGTTTCCGCTGCGAGACAGTCGCAGTCGCAGTCACTCTCTGCAGTCGGCGTCGGGGAGCCAGCGTCGAAAAAGAACGTCTCGTCGGGTTAGCCGTCGACTGACTTCACATGTAGCCGAGGTCGCGCAGGCGCTCCATCAGGTCCTCTTTGTCCTGTGCGCGGCCCGCGCGCTCGGTCGTGTTCTCCATGTCCTGCAGCCACGCCGGTTCCTCGGCGGACTTGTCGGTCGAGACCTCGCTGCCGAGACTCCGGAAGCCGGCGAAGTACTTCGGCGAGACGGGCACGTCCTCCTGCGTGACGCCCTCGGGGAGGTCGGTGTCGCTCGTGGGGACGTAGCCGTCTTCGGGGTAGTTCTCGACGGTGTCCGGGACCGCGAAGTACCAGAAGGCGTCCCAGACGGCGCTCTCTTCGAACTGGAGGATGGGTTGGATGCGGTCGTGCGGCGGGTAGATGTCGGGGTTGTGACGGGGGCTGAAGAACGTCTCGTCGGCGCGGGCTTCCTGTTCGTCCCAGCGGACGCCGGAGATGACGCCGTCGATGTCGTACTCCTCGAGGGTGTCGTTGAGCGCGACGGTCTTCAGCAGGTGGTTGCCGACGTAGGTGTCGAGCAGGAAGGGGAAGGTGTCCTCTTCGTACTCGAGGATGTTGCGGATGTGGTGCTGGTTGTGCTCGGAGAGTTCCGAGACGGGGATGTCGTCGCCGGGTTCGAGGCCGTTCTCGTCGACGTACGCGCCGACGTCCTCGTTACGGGCCCAGATGACGTCGAGGTCCCACTCGTCGGCCCAGTGCTTGACGAAGTCCATGATTTCGTCGAAGTGCTGGTAGTGGTCGATGAAGACCGCCGGCGGGACTTCGAGGTCGTAGCGCTCTGCGACCTCCTTGATGAAGTAGAGCGTGAGCGTCGAGTCCTTGCCACCAGTCCACATCACGGCCGGGTTCTCGTACTGCTCGAGTCCCTGCTTCGTGACCTCGATGGCCTTCTCGATTTTGTCCTCGATACTCGGGTAGTCCTCCGGCGTCTCACCTTCGCCGTCGGTGTAGTCGACGTCGAGGTAGTCCGGGAAGGATTCGGCTTCCGACATGATGTGTAATTACATCTAATTAGGCGGTGTAAATGCTTTTTGCCCGAGGAAGAGTGTGGCGCGTGATACCGCCGAACACGATTTGGGCCGCTGACTCACGTGGCTCGGCGGTGACAGGATGAGAAGATACGACGCGTTTAGGAGATGAACTTGTTGTCGCGCCAGTTGATGCCGCTGTCCGAGGAACCGTTCTGCTGTGGGTTCTCGACGACTTCGACGGAGGCGGCACGCACCTCGCCTTCGACGATGCGCGTCGCCTGCAGTTCGTCGCTTTCCTCGGTGATAGCGGTCAGCGTCCCCTTCTCCGAGAGCATCGCAATCTCGCGGAGGACGAGGAACATCGGGTACTGGAGCGCCGTGTTCTGGAGCACGGTTTCGAGGTCGCCCTTGAAGCAGGCGAACTCGACGAGTTCGGAGGGAATCTCCTCTTCTTCTTCATCTCCCCAGTTGGGCGCGCCCGCGCGGGGCGGCTCTTCCTCGTAGACGCGGTTTTCCGTCACGCTCGCTTTCAACTGGGCCGTCGGCGTGTACTTGCTGAGGTTGTCGTCGGCGGAGACGGCTTTGATGATGAGGGTGTTGTTTCGGCGGGTGATGTCTACGTTCTCGACCTCAGGCGGAAGTTCTGGGTCGTTTTCGAAGTAGTCCATCACGTCTTCGAGTGGCAGTTCCAACGTCGAATGGAGTCGATATACGCGGCCTGACATTGTTGGCTTCGGTATCGACGAGAGCCACGGTGCGGGCGCACCCGGATGGCGATACCTGTGTGCATGTACGAGTTCGAGGCTTATATGGCCTCCCCTTCTCGTTAGGCGACAGATAAGAAGTCGGCGTCGGGCCGCGGTCCGGCGGTCTGCCGGGGTCGCTTCCGGCGGTCAGTTCGCGCCGGTCAGCGTCGCTTCGAGTTCGCCGCGCTCGTCGAGCTCTTCGAGGATGTCGCTGCCGCCGACGAACTCGCCGTCGACGAACGTCTGGGGGATGGTCTCCCAGTCGCTTTTCTCCTTGAGCGCCGCGCGGTAGTGCGGGAGCGCGGGCAGCACGTCGACGGTCTCGAACTCGTCGACGTGCTGGGAGATGAGGTCGACCGCCTTCGCGGAGTAGCCGCACTGCGGCATCAGGCGGTTACCCTTCATGAACAGGACGACGCGGTTGTCCGCGACGGCTTCGTCGACGCGGGACTGTACTTCCTCTGGGTCCAAGCTCTCCGGTTGGAACGTCATGCGCCCAGATAACCGCCGGGCGGACAAAGGAGTTGCGTCGCCGGTGGGTTCGGTCCGCAGGGCCGACTCCGACTGCGCGGCGGCCCGTGCTGGGCGTTACTGCTCGCCGACGCGGACGACGTTGATGAGCGAGTGAACCGGGACGCCGTCTATCTCTTCGACGCCCTGCTTGTCGACGATGACCACGCACGCGAGGGGTTCGCCGCCCTCGGAGCGGATGGCGTCGATAGTCTCGCGGAGGGTCGTACCGCTCGTCACCGTGTCGTCGACGATGAAGCAGTTCCGTCCCTCGACGGGGGCGAAGTTCCGGGAGAAGCCGCCGCCGAGGTCCTCGATGTCGCCTTCGTCCCACTGGTGTTTCGCGGGCGAGTAGGCGGCGAGGGTGGTTTCGAGTTCGCGCGAGACCGAGGTTGCGAGCGGGACGCCCGCTTTCTCGATACCGACGGTCACGTCGGCCTCGCCGTTCGTCTCCATGAGCAGGTCGGCGAGCGCGCGCCCGACGTAGGTGAGGCGCTTGCCGCCGCTCCCGATGGCGTTCCAATCGACGTGGATGTCGTCGGGGCCGTCGGGCTCTACCTGGGGCTCGGGTTCGGTCGCCGCACCGCTCCGTTCGACCAGCCAGCTTGCGGTCTCGCGGGAGACGTTCAACTCGTCGGCAATCTCGCCCTTCGAGAGGCCACGGTCCGCGAGCTCCGCCGCGCTGGCGATGAGGTCGTCGACGTTCTTCATACAGTACCGAATTCGATGGCCGTTTTTATAGTGGTGTCGTCGTCTTCGAATGCTGCTTCGAACTCCGAAAGCGGGTGGACGCCGGTGACGAGGTCGCGGAGGAACCACCGCGGAAGCTTAGTGAACGTCACGGTCGCGGCCTCGAAGTGCTTGACGTGGGAGTTGACGCTGCCGACGAGCGCCTTGTTGTGGAGGACCATCTCGCGGTGGAACGCGCCGGCGTCGACTTCGAACTCCCAGTCGCTCGGCACGCCGAGGAGTGCGGCGACGCCGTTCGGCGCGAGCGCCTGGACCGACTGGATGGCGTGTTTGGGGAACCCGGTCGCCTCGTAGATGAAGTCCATGTGCTCGTGTGCGCCCGGAATCTCCTCGACCGAGGTCTCGCGGGAGTCGACGTAGGTCGCGCCGAGCTTTTCGATGATGTCGATAGTCGGGTCGGGTCGGTCGCGCCGACCGAGGCAGTAGAGGTCCTCGTAGCCCTTGTCGTCGGCGTTCAGCATGGCGAGCGTCAGGAGTCCGAGGCTCCCGTTGCCGAGGACGAGCGCCGACGAGGGGTTCCAGTCGAACGCGGAGCGGCTCGCGTAGGCGTGCTCGCGGGCCTTCTCGGTGATGGAGATGGGCTCGATGAGGAAGCCGAGTTCGGCCTGCGAGCGCGGGATGCGGACGAGGTAGTCCGACGGGCTGGTGAAGTACTCGGACATGAACCCGTGTGCGCCGACGATGCCGCGCTCGGCGTACATCCCGTCGGGAGCCATGTCGGGTTGGTCCTTCTCGAAGTACTCGTTCGTCCCCGACGCCGGCGGGCGGCGGACCGTCGGCACGACGATGTCGCCTTCCTCCAGTTCGGTGTCGTTCGGGTCGACGACGATGCCGACCGCCTCGTGGCCGAGCACGAGGTGGTCTTCGCCCTCGGGGAACCCCCCGTGGCCGCCGGCGATGACCTCGTGGTCCGTCCCGTCCACGCCGACCCGAAGCGTTCGGACGAGCGCCTCCCCGACGTCGGGTTCCGGTCGCGGCTTCTCGATGACGACCGGTTTGTCTTCCCCGCGCTTGACGGCGATTGCTTTCATACCCCCACCAATGCACCACCCCACCAAAAGACTTATTCTATGATGAGTAAATAATTCAGCCACGGTGAGCGCCCTGCGTCGTCGCACCAGCCCATGACGAACCGTCTCGCGCGGACCAGCCTGTCCAGCCCAACCGTGCCGGCGCTCTCCGAACCCGTGCCCGAACCGCGCCGAAGCCGATACCCCGTGCCCGTCGGCTTCTGAGGCGGTCTCGGTTTTCTCCTGACGGTCGCCCGACTCAGCGACGCGTTCGACCGACCGCAGAAAAGAGAGCATGTCGATTCGGCGGAGTGACGGCCCGACGGTTCGACGGCCCGACCGGCGGTTCAGTTCTCGATGTCGTCGACGAGTTCGTCCGCGAGACCGACGTACGTCGCGGGCGTGAGCGCGAGCAGTTCCTCGCGAGTCCCCTCGTCCACGTCGAGGTCCGCAAACAGGTCGTGGAAGTCGTCGAGGGTCACTTCGCGGCCGCGGGTGAGTTCCTTCACTCGCTCGTAGGCCTGCGTGTCGCCCTCGCGGCGGAGAATCGTCTGGACGGCCTCGCCGATGATGGCCGGCGTGTCGTCGAGTTCGTCGCGCATGACCTGCTCGTTCGGGACGACCTTTCCGAGGCCAGTCTGGGTCTTCTTGTAGCCGATGAGGCAGTGGGCGAACGCCGCGCCGATGTTCCGCTTGACCGTGGAGTCCGAGAGGTCGCGCTGGAGGCGCGAGGTCGTCACGTAGTCGGCGAGGAACGTCAGGTCCGCGTTGGCCTTCGAGAGGTTGCCCTCGGAGTTCTCGAAGTCGATGGGGTTGACCTTGTGCGGCATCGTCGACGAGCCGGTCTCGCCCTCGACGGCCTCCTGTCCCAGATAGCGGTCGGAGACGTAGAGCCACGCGTCGCGGTCGAGATCGACGAGGACGTTGTTGACGCCGCGGACGGCGTCGAACAGCGCCGCGAGGTCGTCGCAGGGGTTGACCTGCGTGGCGAGCGCGGTGTGTTCGAGGCCGAGCGACCCGACGAACTCGCGGGAGAACGCCCGCCAGTCAACGCCGGGGTAGGCGGCGACGTGAGCCGCGTAGACGCCCGACGCGCCCGCGAGTTTGCCGGCGAGGTCGTCGGACGCGGCCTCGACGCGGGCGAGCGTCCGGCCGAGGCGAGCGGCGTAGACGGCCATCTCCTTGCCGAACGTCGTCGGCGTCGCGGGTTGGCCGTGGGTTCGCGCGAGCATGGGCACGTCGCGGAACTCCTGTGCGAGCGAGACGAGTTCGTCTCGCGTGTCGCGGAGTTCGGGCACGAGCACCTCTTCGACCGCGCCCTTCACCATGAGGCGCTGGGCGAGGTTGTTCACGTCCTCGGAGGTGAGGCCGAAGTGAATCCACGGGTGGACCGACTCGTCGGTCTCGGTGCGGATGAAGTACTCGACGGCCTTCACGTCGTGGTTCGTCGCCGAGAAGCCCGCCGCGCCCTCGACTTCGAGTCGTTTCACGAGATCGGCGTCGTCGGCGTCGAACTCCTCGTAGAGCGCCCGGAGGCCGGCGCGCTCGCTCTCGGAGAACGAAAGCGGCGTCGCGTCGAGGTCGGCGAGCGCGAGGAGGTACTCCGCTTCGACTTCAACGCGGGCGCGCATGAGGGCGGCCTCGCTCACGTGCGGTGCGAGGGGTGCGGTTCGGGAGGCGTATCGCCCGTCGAGCGGGGACACCGCGTACAGCGGGTCGTGCCGGTCGGCGTCGGTCATGTCTGGATCGTCACGATGGGGGAGGTTAAACGCCGGGGGTTCGTCGCCGCCGCGGAGGCGATACTTGCGCACATGTATGCCTACTCAGACGCACTCTGCGGCTGCGTGTCGTCGCATATATACATAATCGAGCATATATTACCGTCGAGGACCGCAACCACTTTGAGGGCCGCGAGTCCCCTTTCTCACATGGTCACCATCGCCGGTCTCGCGAGCAACCGCGGACGAAACCTTCGCAACATCGCCGACCGCGCCCCCGGCGGGGCGGAACTCGGCGTCGTCGTCTCGAACAGCGCCGACGCGCCCGTCCTCGACTGGGCGGACGAACACGGTATCCCCAGCGAAGTCGTCGAGCGCGGCGACGACGAGGCCCGCGAGTCCCACGAGGAGCGCATCCTCGACGTCCTCGCGGACTACGACTTCGACCTCGTCTGCCTCGACGGCTACATGCGCGTGCTCACCTCGACGTTCCTCGACGCCGCGCCGACGACGCTCAACGTCCACCCGTCGTTGCTCCCCGCATTCCCCGGCATGGACGCCCACGAACAGGTGCTCGACGCCGGCGTCAAGACGACCGGCTGTACGGTCCACGTCGTCAACGAGGAGGTCGACGCCGGCCCCATCGTCACGCAAGAGGCCGTTCCGGTCTACACCGACGACGACGCGGATGACCTCAAATCTCGCGTCCTCTACGACGCCGAGTTCAAGGCCTACCCGCGCGCAGTCCGCTGGTTCGCCGAGGACCGCGTAACGGTCGAAGACGATTCCGTCACCGTCGAGGGCGACGTTGACGCCGGGTTGCCCGAGCGCCGCGTCACCTCCGAGGACCGCTACGACGAACTCCGATACGGCGAGAACCCCCATCAGGACGCCGCGGTCTACGTGGACGAGACGTGCGACGAGGCGTCGGTCGTCGGCGCGCCCCAGCTCAACGAGGGCGCGAAGGGACTCTCGTACAACAACTACAACGACGCCGACGGCGCGCTGAACATCATCAAGGAGTTCGACGAGCCCGCCGCGGCGGTCATCAAGCACACGAACCCCGCCGGCTGTGCCACCGCCGACACGCTCGCTGAAGCCTACGCCGACGCCCTCGCCACCGACCCGATGAGCGCCTTCGGCGGCATCGTCGCGCTCAACCGCGAGTGCGACGCCGAGACGGCGGAACTCATCATCGACTCGTTCAAAGAAGTCGTCGTCGCGCCCGGCTACACCGACGACGCGCTCGACGTGCTGACCGAGAAGAAGAACCTTCGCGTCCTCAATGTGGGCGACCTCGGCGAGCGCACCGAGACCTACACCGAGAAGGCGCTCGTCGGCGGGCGGCTCGTTCAGGAGCGCGACCTCTGGACGCCGACGCTCGAGGACCTCGAAGTCGTCACCGAGACCGAACCCACGGACGAGCAGTTGGAGACGATGCTGTTCGCGTGGAAGGTGCTGAAGCACGTGAAGTCCAACGGCATCCTCTTCGCCAAGGGAACCGAGACGGTCGGCGTCGGCATGGGGCAGGTCTCCCGCGTCGACGCGGTCGAACTCGCCGCGATGAAGGCCGAGGAACACGCCGAGGGCAAGGACGCGCAGGGTGCCGTCATGGCCTCCGACGCGTTCTTCCCGTTCCCGGACGGCGTGGAGAAGGCGGCCGACGCGGGTATCGAGGCGGTCATCCAGCCCGGCGGCTCGGTGAACGACGAGGACGTCATTGCGGCCTGCAACGAGCGCGGGATTGCGATGGTCTTCACCGGGCAGCGGTGTTTCAGGCACGATTAGTGCCTGAAACTCGTGGCCGCGCGTAGCGCAGACGCGATACTTCCGTCACGACTGAACAGCGTGAAGAAGTGACGGAAGTCAGCGAGACGAGCGGTGCGAGTCTCGCGCGATTTTAGACACGACTGGGCATCTCCGCTCTCACTTCCAGACCTCCCGAGACCGTTCCCACGTCCTAACACCGACGGTGTCCCTTCAAGTGTCGGCGAGGCGAACACAGAGGTATGTACGAACACATCTTGGTGCCGACCGACGGGAGCGAGGGGACGATGCAGGCGGTCGAACACGCGCTCGAACTCGCCGACGCGGAGTCGAAGATTCACGTGCTGTCGGTCGTCGACCAGCGGGTGTACCTCGCCGCCGGCGGCGACCAACAGGACGCGGTCATCCAGTCGCTCCGCGACGACGCGGTACAGGCGGTCGAGCGGTGCGCCGAGAAATGCGAGGGGGAGGCCTCGACGGCGACCGCAATCCGCGACGGCGTGCCGCACCGGGTCATCCTCGACTACGCCGACGAACACGACGTCGACGTGGTCGTGATGGGGACCCACGGGCGGACCGGTCGCGACAAACTCACGTCGCTCGGGAGCGTCACCGAGCGCGTCATCGAGAACGCCAAGCGCCCGGTGCTCGTCGTCCACATCGACTGAAACCGGCGCGTTAAGCGCACTCCGGTGACGCTCCGGGCGCTCGCGGAGCGTCGCCGATGGCGGCGGTGGCGGTCGGGGCTGTCGGGCGACCGGCGTCGTGTCGCAGGAGTGACGTGGAGCGTTAGGCCTAAGCCCACCGTCCGGTTTCTCACGCGTATGGAGTACCACGAGGCGGTGAACTTCCTTTTCGACCTCCGGCGGTTTCAGGTCAAGCCGGGGACCGAGTCGATTCAGCGGTTGCTCTCTCACCTCGGCGACCCCCACGAAGGCGTGTCGTTTGTGCAGGTCGCGGGGTCGAACGGCAAAGGAAGCACCGCCCGGATGGTCGACGCGATACTGCGCGAGTCGGGCGCGCACGTCGGCCTCTACACCTCACCGCACTTCGACGACGTGCGGGAGCGAATCCGCGTCGACGGCCGGAAGATTCCGAAGGCCGCGCTGTCGGCGTTCGTGGCCGAAGCAAAGCCGTACCTCGTCGAGCGGGCCGCCGACGGCGAGCCGCTGACCTTTTTCGAGACCGTGACCGCGCTCGCGCTGTGGTACTTCGACCGCGCGGACGTGGACGTGGCGGTCCTCGAAGTCGGGATGGGCGGCGAACTCGACGCGACGAGCGCCGTCGACCCGGTCGCCAGCGCCGTCACCAACGTCTCGCTCGAACACACCGCCGTCCTCGGCGACACCGTCGCGGAAATCGCGAAGACGAAAGCCGCAGTCGCGCCCGCCGACGCGCCGCTCGTGACCGGGGCGACCGGCGAGGCGCTGTCGGTCATCCGCGAGGAGGTCGGCGACGTGCTGACCGTCGGCGACGCCGGCTCCGACGCCGACGTTCGCGCCTCTTACGGCGGCCGCGTCAACCACCAGGAGGCCGCCGTCACCGTCGAGACCGACGACGAGACGCTCGACGTTCGAATCCCGCTTTTGGGCGCGTATCAGGCCCAAAACGCCGGTATCGCCGTATCGCTGGCTCGGCAGGTCCGCCCCGACATCGGTGATGAGGCGATTCACCGCGGCCTCCGAAACGCCCACTGGCCGGGTCGGTTCGAGGTCATGGGCACGGAGCCGACGGTCGTCCTCGACGGCGCGCACAACCCCGACGCCTGCGCGCAGGTCGCCACCGTCCTCGACGAGTTCGACTACGACGACCTCCACCTCGTCTACGGGGCGATGCACGACAAGGACCACAGCGAGATGGTCGGAGCGCTCCCGGAGGTCGCGTCAGTCGTCACCTGTAAGGCGGATATCTCGCGGGGCGAAGACCCCGAGATTCTGTCGTCCGTCTTCGAGCGTCTCGACGGCCCCGAAGTGGAGACCGGCGGCGCGGTCGCCTCGGCGCTCGACCGGGCGCGCGCTCGCGCCGACCCCGACGACTGCGTGCTCGTCGTCGGCTCGCTGTACGTCGTCGCCGAGGCGCGCACGACGTGGACGCGGGCGGTCGTCCCGAAATCCCACCGCACCCTCGACGACGCCTGCCGGACGCTCGAACGCGCGAACGTCGCGGACGCCGCCGACCGGGGGGCGCGCGCGAAGCGGGCGGTCGACCGGACGGTCCACACCCGCGTCCAGCGCCGACAGGCCCGAGTGCTCCGCGAGGAACTGCTGTCCGTCGGCGGCGACTGCGCCGTCTCGGGCCACGAGTTCGGCGGCGAACTCGTCGACGTGGTCCTGACCGGGACGCTCGACCAGTTCGAGCGACTGACGGCGGCCCTCGAAGCCCGGCCGTACGCGCTCGCGGGGGTCGCAGCGGAGATTCGGGAGGCGCTCGGCGTCGGCGCGAGCGGCACCGACCGCGACGGCGCCGGCGAGTACCCGTGGGACGACGGCACGGCCGTCATGGGTATCCTGAACGTGACGCCGAACAGCTTCCACGACGGCGGGGAGTTCTACGACATCGACGACGCCGTCGAACAGGCGCGGGCGATGGTCGACGCCGGCGTGGACATCATCGACGTGGGCGGCGAGAGCACCCGTCCCGGCGCGGACGAGGTCCCCGTCGACGAGGAGGTTCGCCGCGTCGCGCCCGTCATCGAGGCCATCGCCGACCTCGACGTGCTCGTCTCGGTCGACACCCGGAAGGCGGCCGTCGGCGAGGCCGCCCTCGACGCCGGCGCGGACATCCTCAACGACGTGACCGGCCTCGAAGACCCCGAGATGCGCTTTCTCGCGGCCGAGCGCGACACGCCCGTCATCGTGATGCACAGCATCGACGCGCCGGTCGACCCGTCCCGCGAGGTCGACTACGACGACGTGGTCGAGGACGTCATCGACGAACTGACCGAACTGGTGTTACTCGCCGAGAAGGCGGGCATCCCGCGGCGGAACCTCATCGTCGACCCCGGCCTCGGCTTCGGGAAGTCGAAGGCCGAGAACTTCGAACTCCTCGGGCGCGCCGACGAGTTCGCCGCGCTCGGCTGTCCGATTCTCGTCGGCCACTCCCACAAGTCGATGTTCTCGCTCGTCGGCGAAGAGCCGGGCGACAACCTCGCGGCGACCGTCGCGGGCACGGCCATCGCCGCCGACCGCGGGGCCGACATCGTCCGCGTCCACGACGTGCCGGAGAACGTCGCGGCCGTGAACGTTGCGCTCGCCTCGCGGGACCCGAGTCGGTTCGAAGACGGCCCCGAGAGCGAAGACTGAGACACCGCTGCCGGCTCAGGTCCCGTGCTCCGACAAATTCTTGTCACACATTTGATTAGTCTCGCGTATGTCCCTCCTCCCGTACTGGCTCTCGACGGAGTTCCCACACGTGCTGGTCGTCGCGGTTCCCCTCCTGTTGATACTCTTCCCCGTCGGCGGTCTCGCCGCGAACGCGCTCGCCTCGCGGATGCTCGAACCGCGGCGGGACCTCGAACGCCGAGTGGCGGAACTGGAAACGAAACTCGACGAGCGGTCCGACGAGTGAGTGGCGTCTCCCGGTCGTTCGGGAGCCGAATCAGGTGCCGGACCGGGAGCCGGAGGCGGGGACAGCAGTCGGAGCCGGTGTTTTTCTGCGCCGAGTGCCTACTCTCTCCTCGTGTGCACACTCATCCTCGCGTGGCAGGTGTTCGAAGACGCGCCGGTCGTCGTCGCCGCCAACCGCGACGAGCAACTCGGCAGGCCCGCCGAACCGCCACGGCGGTGGGACGACGGCGACGGTCCCGCAATCGTCGCCCCGCGGGACGCCGAGGCGGGCGGGACGTGGGTCGGCTACAACGACGCCGGCGTCTTCGTCGGCATCACCAACCGCTGGGTCGAAGTCGCGGGCGGCGGCGAGCGTTCGCGGGGGCATCTCGTCCGCGACGCGCTTCGCCGTGAGACCGCCGAGGGCGCCGCCCGGTTCGTCGAACGCGCGGTCGACGACCACACCTACGACGGCTTCAACCTCGTCGTCGCCGACGAGAACGCCGCGCTGTTCTTCGAGTGGGACGGGAGCCTGTCGGTGCGGAACTTCGACCCCGGCGTCCGCGTCGTCGTCAACGTCGGCACGCCCGAGTCGTGGTTCGTCCCCGAACGACGGCCCGAGGTGGGCGAGCGGCAGGCCGACAACGCCCGGCGATTGGAGGAGGCGCTTCAGCCCGAGCCCGACGAGTCGGTAACGGCGTGGCGCGAGCGGGCGAAGGCGGCGCTGGGCGACCACGACTTCGGCGTCTGCGTTCACGACCCGGAGGGTCGGTTCGGCACGCGCTCGTCGTCGGTCATCACGCTCGGTGAGGCGGAATTCGCGTACGAATTCGCCGACGGCCCGCCGTGTCAGACCGCCTTCGAACCGGTCGAACGTCAGGATTAAACCGCTCGCACGACGTGTAGGTGGTATGAGCGCGAGCGAAGCCGAGCAAGACCTTTCTTCCGACGAGCACGCGGGACTGGAACTCATCCGCGAGTCGGGCGGCATCCACCAGAGCGACTTCTGGAAAGAACTCGACATCTCCTCCCGGAAAGGGAGCCGCATCGCCGAGGTGCTGGAGTCGCTCGGTCTCATCAAGCGAACCGAGACCGTCTACAACGGCCACACCACCTACTACCTCGAGCCCGCCGCGCGCGACCTCAGCTTCTCGATGCTGATGGCGGGCGACATGCTCTCGCCGCTCATCGGTGAAGAAGAGATCAACGCCAACAGTAACGCCTTCTCGCAGTGGCTCATGAACCTCGCCTACGAGGAGTACTGAGACGACCGCGGTCTCGTTCGAGAACCCGATAGACGACCGCTTTCCCGATTCTGTTTCCGGTCCGTTTTCCTTCCGTCCGGGTCTGTTTTCATCCCATCCAGCGTCTCGCTTGCACCCATGAGCGACCGTGAGCGACGCGACCGCTCCGCCCGCCGCGTCCGAGCAGACGGCGCAGTCGCTCGGGGGATGGGAGTCGAAGAAGAACGCGCGAGAACGGGAACCGCGGGACGCGGTTTACTCTTCGGTCTGTTCGTCGTCCTCGGTCGCCAACAGGTCGTTGGCTTCGAGGTAGCTCTCGATTTCGTCGTTAGACAGCTCGACGAAGCGCTCCGTCTCCGCGGAGACGGTCGCCACGTCGACGCCGTCGGGCGAGGTGCCCTCCTCGCTGGTCGAGCCGATGGCTTCGAGCGCGAGTTCGATACCCTCGTCGAGGGTCAGGTCGTCGCGGAAGTTCTCTTCGAGGTGCTCTTGGTGGTCGCCGCGGTCGGCCCCGATGGAGACGGCCTTCCACTCGTAGGGAGTCCCCGAGGGGTCCGTCTCGTAGAGGCGGGGGGTGCCGTTTTCGACGCCGCCGATGAGGAGCGCGACGCCGAACGGGCGCGCGCCGCCGACCTGCGTGTACTGCTGGATGTGGTCGGTGACTTCCTTGGTCAGCGTCTCGATGCCGATGGGTTCGCCGTAGCGGAGGCGGTTGACCTGCGACTGGCGGCGGGCGAAGTCGATGAGCTGACGGGCGTCGGCGACGTGGCCGGCGCTCGCGATACCGATGTGGTCGTCCGCCTTGTGAATCTTCTCGACGCTCGTCGGCTCCATCAGCGGCGAGCGAGAGCGCTTGTCCGCCGCGAGGACGACGCCCTCGGGCGTTCGCACGCCGATGCTCGCGGTGCCGCGCTTGACGGCCTCACGAGCGTATTCGACCTGATAGAGTCGACCATCCGGCGAGAAGATCGTAATCCCGCGGTCGTACGCCTGTTGTTGCGCTTGTCCCTGCATGGAATATCACTCGAAATCGAGTTGCGTCGCGCCCGTGAACCCGTCCGGACCGCCGACGTCCAAGAGTGAGTCGCGGACGACGGCGGTTCGGGATTCGTTCTCGAACACGACGGTTCTCTCCTCGGAAATTCCGGCCCGGCCGTGTAAATACCTTTCCGAACAGGCACGCACTGTCCCCGAGACGCCTCGCACTCTCACCCCGACGGGGTCGCCGCCGACCGCGTCGATGCAGGCGAGCGCGGCCCGGGCGTCTTCGACGTGACCGCGACGGGCGCGGACGATAGTCTCGGCGATGCCGTCGGCGTAGTCGAATCCGAGGACGGTCAGGTCGGCGTCGGCGCTCCCGGCGTCGCCGTAGAGGTTCTGGGCGGCGTACCAGAGTTCGCGCTGGAACGGCCCGCGGCCGAGGTCGGCGTCGGGCCACGTCTCGATTTCGACGGCGAGGTACCGCCGCCGCGGCCGGAGGTGTTTGGGCAGGTGTTTCATCGGCTCAGTTCACTCGTCGGCGGTCGTCGCTCGCTCGGCGACGAGGACGCCCACCTGCTCGTGGACGGACTCGACGGCCGTGAGGACGAACCCGGCGTCCGTGAGCGCGTCGGCGAGGAAGCCGACGGTCGCGGGGTCGTCCACCTCGGGCGAGTAAAACGGCTCGTCGGGGTCGGGCGTCCCGAAGAACATCACGTCGCCGAGGACGAACCGCCGCGGTTCGAGGTCGGCGATGGCGCCGATGGCCTCGCGTTTCTCCTCGTCGGAGAGGTGGTGCATGGCGAAGTTCGTGACCACGATGTCAACCTGCTCGTCCTCGCCCACGTTCGGTTCGCGGAACCGGCCCTCGCCGAACTCGACGTTCTCGATGCCGACTTCGGCGGCCTTGGCGCGGGCCTGTTCGAGCATCCCCTCGCTGATATCGCGGCCGACGACGCGCTTCGCGTCGGGGGCGAGCGCGAGGGCGATAGCGCCCGTGCCGGTGCCGAGGTCGAGGACCACGTCCTCGGGGGAGGGGTCGGCGTAGTGGACGACGAGCGAGACGCACGCGCGGTACTCATCGCTGTCTTGCGAATCGTCGTACTCCGCGGCGATGTGGGAAAAGCGGGCGGCGTGTTCCTCAATCGTCTTCTTCATACCGTCCCCGTTTGACGCCGGGGGCTATGAACGACTCGGACATGCGCTCGCGGTTGCGCGCCGCGAGACGGCCCCACTCTCGGAGGCCGTCGAGCACCTGCTCGCGGTCGAAGCCGATGACCTCGCCCAGCCCCGCCAGCTCGCGGGGGCTCCGCAGGTGGAGGTGCGACGACGGGGTCGCGGAGACGACATAGGGCGCGTCGTAGTACTCGACGAGTTCGCGGAGCTTCCGGAGGGCCGAAATCGCCTGTACGCGAGTCCCTCCGTCGCTTCGAAGCACGGGTCCGAAGTCGAACTCCACGCGGACGCCGTTGTCGCGGGCGGCCTTGGCGAGGACGTGATTGAAGTTGCCGTCGCCGTCCATCGGACGCGAGAGCACGTCCACTCGCGGCTGTTCGACGGCGAAGCGGTTGAGCGCGTTCGTGCCGCCGCGGAGGATGAGCAGTTCGCGCTGCGGGCGGTAGTTCCCGACCGCGCCGCTGGCGCGTTCCGGGTTCGACGCGTCGATTTCGACGGCGTCGACGAGGTCCACGTCGAGGTCGTCGCGCAGGCGGTCGTAGTCGGGGCTGGCGTCGAGCGCGCGGACGACGACGCCGTCGTAGTCGTACCGACCGGCGGCGACGGCGGCGCGGCTGGCCGTGCTCTCGCCGTCGGGGTGTGCGTAGACCGCCTCGTACATACGCCGACACAGGAACGGGTGGGAAAAGGGCGTTGCGTTCCGGAGCTCCGGCGCGAGGGCGGGCGACGGACTGTCAGAACCGGGCGTACGCAGCGAGCGACGCGAGGCAGAGCGCGGCGACGCCCGCACCGACGCCGAAGCCGGGTACCTCGAACCCGGACAGCGAATCGGTCGTCGTCGCCGTCGACGGCGGGGCCGTTTCGGTCGTCGCCTCCGAGGTCTCGATGTCGGGCGTGAGCGTCGAGTCACCGGGCATGTCGTACGTCACGAGCGTGGCGTTTTCTTGGTAGATGGCCTGCTGGTTGTGGCGAATCGAGACTTGAACCGGTCCGCCGCGGAGCTGGGACAGCCCCGAGAGGTCGAACGTCACGTCGAACGTGCCGTTTTCGCCGACGCGGACGATCCTCGAAACGAGGAACGAGTGGGTGTCACCGACGGACTGCACGCGGACGCCGATGAGCGTCCCGGACTCGAACGGGGTCGAACCGTGGATGTGCTCGCCATCGGCCGCGTCGAGAGTGAGTCCCTCGCCGGAGTGGTCGATAACGGTGCCGTCGGCGGCGACAGCTCCCGGAAGCGAGAGCGCGACCACGACGAGGAGGACGACGACGAGGTGGGGAGGGCGCATCGTCCGAAACGTATCGTTCGGACAACAAGTACGTTTTGATTAATTAACAGTTAGGCGGTGAGCGCGGCGACGGCGGCGCGGAGCGCGGCGGCCGCAGTTCGCACGTCGTCGGTGCGCACGTACTCTCTGTCGGCGTGCGCGACCGCGCCCTCGTCGTCGGCGAGGTCGCCGGGACCGAAGACGGCGACGGGCGCGGGCGAGAAGTAGGAGGCCTCGGTCGCGGCCGTGAAGGGCCGGACGTCCGCCCGCCCGCCGGCGTCTCGGGAGGCCGCGGCGAGCGACGTCACGAGTTCGTGGTCGGGGTCGGTCGCGAACGCTTCGAGAAACGGGGTCGGGCGCTCCGTGAGCGCGAAGTCGACGCCAACGTCGTCGGGCACGGCGGCCCGGAGCGTCGATTCGAGTTCCTCGCGGAAGCCCTCGGCCGTCTCCGGCGGGACGCTCCGACGGTCGACCACGAGTCGGCAGTCCGCGGGCACCTGATTCGAGTTCGCCCCGCCGTCGACCATCGTCGGCGTCAGCGTCGCCGGACCGAGGTCGGGGTGCGCCTCGCGGTCGTCGTCGAACGACCGGAGCGCGTCGAGGACCGGTGCGAGCGCATCCACGGCGTTGACGCCCGACTGCGGTTCGGCCGCGTGCGCGGCGACACCCGACAGCGACACCGTTCCCTCGAACCGGCCCTTCGCGGCCGTACAGACGTCGAGGCCGGTCGGCTCGCCGACGATGTACATGTCGCCGTCGAGGTCGAGTTGGGCCGCGCCCGTCGAGAGGAGCTCCTCGTCGGGCGTGATGGCGAGCGTCACTCGGGCGTCGGGGCCGGGGTCGGCGGCGAAGAACGCTGAAAGCAGGGCCGCGAGTGGGCCCTTGGCATCGCAGGAGCCGCGGCCGTAGATGACGCCCTCGTCGCGGTCGTACGGGACGTGCGGCGAGACGGTGTCGATGTGCGTGTTGAGGACGAGGTGCGTCGCCGGCTCCGCCGCTCCCTTCGAGGCGACGGTGTTGCCGGCGTCGTCCACGGTCGGGTCGACGCCCTCGGCTTCGAGCGTCTCGACCAGCAGGTCGCGCATCTCGCCCACGTCGTCGTTCGACGCGACGGGGACGGCCCGTTCGAGGAACGCCACGGGGTCGAACCCGTCGGCGTCGCCGCTCATCGCTCGCGGAAGACGATGTCGGCTTCGCCGTCGCCCTCGTAGACGGCCGGGCCGCCGAGGAGCGCGGAGCCCTCGTCGGGGACGGTCACGGAGAGCGCGCCGCCCGGCGGGGTGACGGTTACGGGGTCGTCACCGGAGACGTGTCCGAGTCGCTTCGCGGCCGCGACGACGGCGACCGCGCCGGTGCCGCAGGACTGCGTCTCGCCTTCGACGCCGCGCTCGAAGGTGCGTTGGCGGAAGCCGCCCTCGCCGTCGGGGGAGGCGAGCGTGACGTTCGCGCCCTCGGTGAACACCGGTGCGTGACGGACCGCCGGCGCGACCGATTCGAGGTCCACGTCGTCCACGTCGTCGACGAAGGCGACGGCGTGGGGTACGCCCGTGTTGACGGCCGTGACGGTCAGTCCCTCGACTTCGGTGTCGACGAGTTCGTCGTCGGACGCGAGCGGTACGTCGCGGGGCGCAAACGAGGGCGCGCCCATCTCGACGGTCACGTCGGTGCCGTCGAGGCTCGCGCGGCGGGTGCCGGCGGGCGTGTCTATCATGACTTCGTTCGTGCCGGTCCGCTCGGCGGCCCACGCGGCCGCGACGCGAGCGCCGTTGCCGCACATGGCGGCGACGGAGCCGTCGGGCTGGACGAGGGTCATGACGACCCGCGGCGGGTCGTAGCGCGATTCGAGCGCGAGGAACAGGACGCCGTCTGCGCCGCGGCGTTCGCTCTCGCTCAGGGTGATTCCGGCCTCGCGATCGCAGTGGGTGCGGGCGAAGGCGGGTCGGTCCGGGACCGGGTCGTCTGCGTCGACGACGAAGAAGTCGTTTCCAGTGCCGTGGAACTTTTCGAAGGGAACGGTGTTGAGTACGCTCATGATTCTGTGTTGGTGCTTGGTCAGTTGGGGATGTGCTCGGATGCGGTTCGTTCGAGTGCGGTGACGTCGTCGAGGGTCTCGCGCCGGCGGGCCAGTCGGTGGCCGTCGGCGTCGAGGACGACTTCCGGGGGGCGCGGACGAGAGTTGTAGGTGCTCGCCATCTCGTAGCCGTACGCCCCCGCGTTGCCGAGCGCGAGACAGTCGCCGCGCTCGGGGTCGGGGAGTTCGCGGCCGTCGGCGAACACGTCGCTCGTCTCGCAGACGGGGCCCGCGACGATGGTCGAAACCGGGTCGGCGTCGGGCCGAGAGAGGTTCGAAATCGCGTGGTACGCGTCGTACATCGCCGGTCGGAGCAGGGTCGTCATACCAGCGTCGATGCCGACGACGGTCGTTTCGGGGGCCTCTTTCACGGTGTTGACCCGCGAGAGGAGGACGCCCGCGTCGGCGACGACGTAGCGGCCGGGTTCGATTGCGAGTTGTGCGTCCACCTCGCCGAGCGCCTCGCGGGTCGCGTCGGCGACGGCGTCGAGGTCGAGCGGCGGTTCGTCCTCGCGGTAGGGGACGCCGAAGCCGCCGCCCACGTCGACGAATTCGAGGTCGCCGACCTCGCGGGCGAGGTCGCCCATCCGGCGGACCAACTCGCGGTGCGCCGAGAGGTCGTCGCCGGAGATGCCGCTTCCCGCGTGGGCGTGGACGCCGACGAGGTCGAACTCGTCGCGCGCGTCGGCGGCGATGTCGGGGACGCGGTCGATGGGGATACCGAACTTCGCGTGCCCGCCGGTCGTGACCTTCTCGTGGTGGCCCGCGCCGACGCCGGGGTTCGCCCGGAGGCAGAGCCGACCGTCGAAGCCGCGCTCGCGCAGGCGGTCGATAGTGTCCGCCGCGCCGACCGTGACGGTCATCTCGGGGTTCGACTCCCACCGTGAGACGACGTGGTCGAGGTCGGCGTCCGGCGGGTTGACCGCCGTGTAGCGGACGCGCTCGCCGGGGAAGCCGGCGTCGAGGGCGCGCTCGACCTCGCCCGCGGAGGCGCACTCGGCGTCGACGGCGGCCTCGCGGACGGTTTCGAGCACCGCGCGCCCGGCGTGGGCCTTGACGGCGTAGCTGACGTGCGCCTCGGGGAACGCCTCGCGGAGTCGGTGACAGTTCTCGCGGACGCGACGGAGGTCGGTCACGTACAGCGGCGAGCCGAACTCGTCGGCGAGCGACAGCAGGTGCTCGCGGTCCCAGTCCGAGAGCCGCCGGACGGCCGGCCCGCCGCCGCTCATTCGCGCAGCGCCTCCTCCCGACGGGTCGCGTCGAGGGTGTCGTCCTCGATGTCGAGGGCGACGACCGCGGGCTTGTACGCGCCGCCGGCGAACAGGTCGTGGTCGCCGAGCGACGACTCCACGAAACGCGTGAAGGCGCGGCGGTTCGCGGGCAGGTGGCCGTAGTAAATCTCCTCGTCCACGAGGTCGTAGACGGGGATTCGGGGCGTCAGAAGCGTGTTCTCGCCGACGATGGAGTTCTCGCCGACGACGAAGCCGGAGGTGACTCGACAGCCCGCGCCGAGCGCCGCGCCGTCTTCGACGACGACCGGGGCGTCCTCGACGGGTTCGAGCACGCCGCCGATGAGCGTGTTCGCGCCGAGCTTGACGTTCGCGCCGATTTGCGCGCAGGAGCCGACGGTGTCACAGGAGTCCACGAGCGTGCCGTCGCCGACGTGCGCGCCGACGTTCACGAACGAGGGGCTCATCATGATGCAGTCGGAGCCGAGGTACGCGCCGCGGCGGATGGCGGTGCCGTCCGGGGTGTTGCGCGTGCCGCGCTCGCCGAGGTCCTCGGTGTCGCGCAGGGGGAGCACGTCGTGGTAGCGGACGTCGCCGTACTCGCGGGCGAGCGTCTCGCGCAGGCCGAAGTTGAGCAGGATGCCCCGCTTGACCCACTCGTTGGCCTCCCACGAGGTCACGTCGGAGCCGGTCTTCTCGGCGGCGCGCACCTCGCCCGCTTCGAGGGCGTCGAGGAACGCGTCGAGCGTGTCGAGTTCGTCGACGGTCGCCGATTCGGCGTCGACGTCGCCGTCATTGTATCGCTGCCACAGGTCTCGTACATCGGATTCCAGGTTCATTCGAGTACCTCGGTGAAGTCGTACCACCCGGCGTCGCGGTCGGCGAGCCACGTCGCGGCGTCGAGTGCGCCAGCGGCGAAGACCCCCCGCGACCCCGCGCGGTGCGTGAGTGAAAGAGACTCGTGATTTCCAGCCAGTAATACCTCGTGCTCACCGGCAATATCCCCCGCCCGGCGAGCGTGGACGCCGACTTCGCCCTCGGACCGGGGCGCTTCGCCCTCGCGGCCGTGGACGCGCTCGGACTCGCCACGCACATCGTCGATATCGTCAAGGATAGTCAGCGCCGTCCCGCTTGGGGCGTCGCGCTTGGCGTTGTGGTGCGTCTCCGTGAGTTCGATGTCGTAGCCGTCGAGGGCGGGAACCGCCTCGCGGACGGCCCGGCGGAGCGCCGCGATGCCGCGCGAGAAGTTCGAGGCGTACAGCACCGGGACCTCCGATGCGGACTCGCGGAGCGCGTCGAAGCCGCCCTCGCTCAGCCCGGTCGTGCCGGTGACGAAGCCGACGCCCGCCTCCGCGCAGGCCGACGCGTACTCGATGCAGGAACCCGGGCCGGTGAAGTCGACCACGACGTCGGGGTCGTGCGAAGCGAGCAGGTCGGCGAAGTCGGCCGCGTCCTCGACGGCGACGCCCTCGACCTCGTCGCCGGGCGAGCGACTGACCGCGAAGGCGACAGCGAGGTCGTCGCGGTCGGCGGCCGCGGCGAGGACTTCCCCGCCCATGCGGCCGGTCGCGCCGGTGACGCCGAGAGAGACCGTCACTCGGCAGCACCCCCGTCCGGAATCGCCTGTTCGGCTTCGAGGTCGGACAGCAGGCGGCGCAGTTCTTCGGTGTTCTCCTCGGTGAGGCGGGTGAGCGGCGGGCGCAGGCGCGCCGGGCCGTAGCCCCGAATCTCCATGGCCTCCTTGACCGGGATGGGGTTCGTCTCGGAGAACAGGTGGCGGTTCAGCGGGGCGAGGTCGTGGTGGATGTCCCGGGCGCGCTCGTAGTCGCCCTGCAGCGCCGAGTGGACCATCGCGCCGACGCGCGCGGGTTCGACGTTCGCCGTGACCGAGATGGCTCCGACGCCGCCGACCGAGAGAATCGGGAGCGTGAGCGCGTCGTCGCCCGACAGCACCGCGAACTGCTCGTCTCGGGTCCGCTCGACGACCTCCGAAATCTGTCCGAGGTCGCCGCTGGCGGCCTTGTAGGCGGTGATGTTCGGGTGCTCGGCGAGCGTCGCGGCCGTCTCGGGCAGGATGTTGCTCCCGGTGCGACCGGGGACGTTGTAGACGATCTGGGGCAGGTCGATTTCGTCGGCGATGGTCCGGTAGTGCTCGACGAGGCCGGCCTGCTCGGGCTTGTTGTAGTACGGCGAGATGAGAAGCAACGCATCGGCCCCGGCGTCGGCGGAGCGCCGGGAGAGTTCGAGCGCCTCGCGGGTCGAGTTCGACCCGGACCCGGCGACGACGGGCACGTCCTCGACGGCCTCGACGGCCGCCTCGACGACCTCGACGTGTTCGTCGTGGGTGAGCGTCGCCGATTCGCCGGTCGAGCCGACGGGGACGATGCCGTCGACGCCGGCTTCTTCGAGGCGTCGCACGTCGGCCTGGAACTGTTCGAAGTCGATACTGCCGTCGTCGTGGAACGGCGTGGTCATCGCGGGATAGACGCCGCGGAAGTCGAATGATGTCATGTGTCGGTGATGGGTGTGGTGACGGTCGTGGGAAGGTCGGTATCGGTCGTGTGACCGGAACGTGCGTCAGCCGAAGGCCGCCCGAGACGGGGTCGCTACTCCCGCAACGAGCGATTCAGTACGCACGTTTTTTCGAAAAGAAAGCGGCACGCGACGGCGACGCTGTCGAGGGTGTGGTGACCTCCGAGGGCCGCGTCGCGTCGTTCACACCGGATGCAGGTGCTGGAAGCGTAATATAACTTGCGTCGTCTGCAGGACCTGCCGGACCTCGACGGCCCGCCTCCGGCGGCTTTGGGGCGCTCTCCGTCCGGTTTTCGGTCACCGAGGTGGACACCCGTCCGCCGCACCCCCGTCTCCCCGGACGGTTATTAGCCCGCGCCGCCCAAGCGTCGTACGAATGACCGAGATTCACCCCAACCAGCGCGTCGCCATCCTCGCCGACGCGCAGAACCTCTACCATACGGCACAGAGTCTGTACTCGCGGAACATCGACTACTCGTCGCTCCTCAAGAAGGGAACGGCGGGCCGCGCGCTCACCCGCGCCATCGCCTACGTCATCCGAGCGGACTCGCCCGACGAGGTGAGTTTTTTCGATGCACTCGTCGACATCGGTTTCGAGACGAAAATCAAGGACATCAAGACGTTCGGCGACGGCTCGAAGAAGGCCGACTGGGACCTCGGCATCGCGCTCGACGCGGTCAGCCTCGCCGACCACGTGGACACGGTCGTCCTCTGTTCGGGGGACGGCGACTTCGAGCGGCTCTGTACCCACCTCCGCCACGAGGGCGTCCGCGTCGAGGTGATGGCGTTCAAGGAGTCCACCGCGGACGAACTCGTCGAGGCGGCGGACACGTTCATCGACCTCTCCGAACGAAAAGAGACGTTCCTGCTGTAGGTCGCGGGGCGATTATTCGAACTGCGGAATCACCGAGTCGCCGTCGATGTCCGGGCCGGCCGTTCCGGCCGGTCCGTTCGACCCCGAGTCGTGCGCCTCGAAGAAGGCGACCGCGTAGACGTACTGGAACGTCGCCAGAACCATCTGCGTCGCCAGCGAGATGGCGGCGATGGCGGCGATTTCGGTCGGCGAGAATCCGAGACCCGCCTGCGCCGCCGCGGGGTTCGCCGCGTCCTGTACCTGCTGGACGTTCTGGAACGTCCGAAAGACGATGAATCCCGTGACGGGGATGCTGATGACGAGGCCGACGACGAACCGGATGACCGAGTAGCCGAGCGAGGGGACGATGTTGTTCCGGACGAGTCGGTAGCTCTCGCCGAACGACTCGATTGCGCCCTTGTCGCCGACGACGACCGCGACAGGGTAGAACTGAACGAGGAAGATGACGACGAAGTACGCCAGCCCGATGAGGCCGAGCACGGCGAGGCCGACGAGGAAGCCGCCGCCGAGAGCGAAGTTGGAGACGTCACCACCGCCGGCGGCGAGGCCGCCGAGGCCGAGCGAGATGGCCATGACGACCGCGACGATGAGGAACACGATACCGAAGGCGATGACGATGCCGAGTTGGACGATGTTCGCGAGGAGCATCGGGACGTACTTCTCGCGGCCGACGTCGGTCAGGGTCGACAGCGAGGTCGAACCCCCGCTGTCGACCGCCTCGTCGGCCATCCCGTAGAGGCCGGCGGCGACGAACGGCGTGACGAAGAACGTCACCGCCATCAGGGCGGTCGGGACGATGGGTATCTGCGCCAACTGCGTGGCGAGTTGCGGGAGCGTGACGAGACCTAAGGCGAGCCCGGCGAGGAACAACACGGGGTTCGACCGGATGCCTCGGAGGGCGGTCTGGAGGGAGCTAATCGCAGCCATACCTCGACGTGTCGATGCGATAATACGTAAAACGGGTGGGTCGAGACGGCGGCGTACTGGGGTCGCGGCCGAGCCCGCGAGCGGCGTGTCAGGCCGTTGGCGTCGCCAGTCGGGCGACGGTGGCGACCGCGCCGAGCGCCGCGATGGCGGCGAGCACCGTCGGGAGCCGCCAGTCGAGCGCCGTCTGCGTGAGAAGCATACTGCTCGCGAGCAGCAGCACAGTCCCCACGGCGGCGAGTCGAACGTCCACAGACATACTCCGACGGGGGTCTGTCCCGTACTTAGGGCTTTCCGTCTCGAACGTGCGTGCTAACCCGGTACACGCGGTCGGACGGGACCGCGACCCACTTTAGCCGGCGGGGCGAACGACGGGGTATGACCGAAGGCCACGCGACCGATTTGGACGACCTCCGGGTCGTCGCCGACTACCAGTTCGGGGCCGGCGCGGGCGACGCGCTGTTCCCGACCGACGCGGACATCGAACTCTCGCGCTCGCGCAGCGGCCGCCCGCGACAGGTGTACGTCGAGGGCGACCGCGTCACCTCCTACGGCACCGACGGGCGGTTCACCCTCGGCGTCGCCGGCGGCCGCCGCCTCTACGACGCCCTCGGCGGCAACGCCTACGTCGTCCGCGTCGGCGACGAGTCGGTCCCGTTCGTCAGCGACGGCAAGAACGCGTTCGCCAAGTTCGTCACCGCCGCCGACCCGGCGGTTCGCTCGGGCGACGAGGTGTGCGTCGTCGGCCCCGACGGCGACCTGCTGGGCGTCGGTCGCGCGGAACTCTCCGCGGACGCGATGCTCGACTTCCAGACGGGGATGGCGGTTCGCGTCCGCGAGGGCGCGGACGAAGAATGAGGTAAAACCGGGGAACCCGGGCGGTACGTCGCTGTTGAACTTCTAGATAAGTGATAGAACCGGCGTGCAAGACGTAGAAGATGAGTTCAGCAAGATTTCGATGTTCGATTCACGCGACCAGCGATGAAACAGTCGTTAGGTAGGTGTTCATTGCTATCCTCGTGGTTATCTAGCGCTCACCCGCTTCATCAAGGCGGCGAGAGTTGTACTTTTGAAAGAAATGCAACGACAATCCCACAATAATTAGCATGAGGCCGAGTGGGAGCGATATTAGTGCAAGAATCGCACCGGCAATAGCGATGTAGATGAATTTCATGTGTTAGTTATATGATATCTATAGAGTGATAGCCCTTGTGGGAGTTATAATAAAAATCCCCATACCTAACATCGATACCGGCAGGTTCTGTGACCGACTTGCGCCCTGTATTCAGCACAGCCGCAACAAATTGTCACTGACAGAGATTTTCGACGGAGCCGCGTTTCAGAGGTACGGCGCGAGTCCGAGCGCGGAGACGAGCGGGACGCCCGCGACGACTGAGCCGACGAGGTAGCCGCCGATTGCGCCGCCGTTGAGAAGCGGCAGGCCGGCGTGCGCCCGCCCCTTCATCACGGCCCACATCAGCCCGGCGAACCCGGCGAACGTCCCGACCATGGCGAGGAGCGCCGGGAGGTTGAGCGCCGGGAGTGCACCGAAGCCGAGCGACGGCGCTTCGGAGAAGAACGCGCCCGAGGCGACCATCACGGTCGGCATGACCGCGTCGCCGAGACCGATGAAGAAGGCGTCGCGCTCGCCGGAACCGGAGTCCTCGGCGTCGGTGTCGGCAGTGGTGTCAGCCGTCTCCGCGTCGGCCACCGCTGCCGGTTCGCCCCCGTCTGTCGCGTTCTCGCCATCGCCGACCTCGTTGGCGTCGCGGGCGAAGTCGTCGTCGAGAAGCGAGTACGACAGCGTCGTCGGAATGACGAGCACGACCGGGATGCGGAGGTCCATCACGCCCTCCGCGAGGTCGAGCATGTGCTTTGTCTTGTAGACGCTGATGGCGTCGTAGATGGCGAGGACCGAGAGGAGCACGATGGCCGGCAGCAGGCCGAAACTGATGCCGAACAGGGCGGCCGCGCCAGCGCCCATGAGCGCACCTGCGGTGTCGATGACGTACCACTCGGGGTAGACGAGGAGGGCGAGCGAGACGCCCGCCGAGAGGGCGATGGCGACGAGCGCGTTGGGGACGAGCGCGGCGAAGACGTACCACGCGAGCAGGCCGCTCGTGAACACGATGATGAGGCGGATAAGCTGGTCGAGGTCGTACTTGAACGCCGCGAGCATGAACGCGGTCATGGCGATAATCGCGCCGATGTAGAGGAGGCTGTTCGTCGGGTCGGTGGGGTCTTCGACCGTCTGGTATCCCTGTTCGAAGAACGTCGGCACGAGGGCGAGCGCACCCACCTGCACGACGAGGAAGATGAGGGCGGCGAGGGCGACCCCCCGATAGGCGCGGCGTGACATGCAGGGGCGTTCCCACCCGAGGAGTATGGGGGTTGCGCTCTGGAGTCGTCAGCGAGCGTAGAGCTTGCTGCCGACGAGCCGCGCGGGCGAGCCGTCGTCTGCCGTGACAGCGACGTAGGGGCGGTCGACCGGGCCGAACACGTCCACGATGCGACCGACCGTCGACAGCGACTCGTCGAGGACCATGGTTCCGATGTCGGGCGTGTCGTCGTCGTCGAGGCGGACGATAGCGAGCCCCTGCGCCGTTCGGGAGACCGTGCCGATTCGCCGCATCAGTCGCGGAGGATTCCGACGTAGGCGGCGACCGCCTGCACGATGTCGTTTTTCGTGGCGTCGTCGGCGTTGTTCACGAGGACGCGCCCGCGAGTGTCGAACTCCCGAGAGTACCGCTTGTCCCGTTCGATGACGGCGTCGTAGCCGACCTGCTGGACGGCCTTCGCAATCTCGTCGACGGTCGGCGCTTCGACCGCCGCGGACTGGGCGACCCGTCGGCCCTCGCTGCGCGAGAGCGCGGCGTCGAGGTAGGCGGGGTAGATGACGTTCTCGACCATACCCGTGTGTCCGCCATCCGCCGGTAATACGGTTGTGGTCTCACGGAGCCGGACGACGAGAAATGGAAAACGACGCGCGAGTCGGTCCGGTTACCGGCGACGCGCGAGCAGGACGACCGCGCCGATGGCGGCGAGGCCGGCGACGACGCCGAATCCGGGCGCGTCGCTCTCGGTGGTCGATTCCGACGACTCGGTCGTCGCGGGCGACTCGGTCGCGTCGGTTTCGGTCGCATCCGCGGCCGTGGTCGTCTCAGTTGCGTTCTCGGTGGGCTCCGTCGCCGACTCGTCTTCGAGCTGCTGGTAGCGCTCGTAGGCGTCGGGGTGGACGGCTTCGAGAATCTCCTCGCTCGCCTCGACGGCTCGCGGGGCGGGCTGTTGGAGCTTGTGCGCCTCGATGACGATGACGTTGCCCTCCTGTATCGCCGTCGTGCTGTTGTACGCCGGACTGCTCGGCACCGGCGCGTGGTCGGGGACGACGATGTGCTCGGGGTTCATGTCGACGACGAGTTCCTCGTTAATCTGGGCGAAGCCGGTGAGGTTCGCCTCCGCCGCGCCGTTGCGCAGGCCGGCGGTCGTCATAATGTCGGAGATGAACGTCTCGGAGCCCGAGGTGTAGCCGAAAAAGGAGTTGAGACCGACGGGACGCTCCGCGTCGTCGAGGGCCTGTTGCATGTGCTCCATCGACTCGCGCATCTCGCCCGCGCGCTCGACGCCGGCCTCGCAGTTCCCGGTCATGCGGCCGACGCGCTCGGTCTTGTTGGCGACGGCGTCGAGCGACTTCCCGGACTCGAAGACGACGACCGAGATGTCCGCCGAGCGAAGCTGTCCGACGCGGTCGGGCTCGGCGTTGTACGAGGAGTTCGGGACGAGCACGAGGTCGGGTTCGAGGCCGATGACGGCCTCGACGTTGAGGCCGCCGGAGCCGGAGACGTTCCCCTTCTCCGATGCGCCGTCGAGGTACATGGCGTACTGCGAGACGCCGACGACCTCGTCGCGCGCGCCGAGTTCCCACATGGTCTGGGCGGCGCTCGGGTTGGTCGTGACGACCCGGTCGGGGTCGTCGGTGATGGTGACTTCGGTTCCCGTGGCGTCGGTGACTGTCATCGGGAACGTACACTGCGCGGTCTGCTGCTGTGCGGTCTGGTCTACCGCGGCCGCGGCCGGTGCCGGAACCCCGGCGAACACGGTCGCGAGCGCCAGTAGGGCGACGACGAGTTGTCGGTTCACGGTAGTGGCCTCAGCGACTGTTCAATAAATATTTACCTACTGAAAGCGCGGTTGTGTTCAATGAGCGTTCGCACGCGGGCGACCACGTGGTCGCTCGGCCTCTCCGGGCTCTTGCTTCTCGTCGTCGTCGTGAGCGCCGGCATCGGGGCCGTGACCATCCCGCCCCGGACCGTCGCCGCCATCCTCGCCGACGCGGTTCCCATCCCGGTCGGCGTCTCCCTCGGCGGCGCGACGGTCCTCCCCCTCGTCGGGTCGGTTCCGACGCCGACGCTGGAGTTCGTCTCGCCGTTCGCGTTCTCCGTGCCGAGGCCCGCCCGCATCATCGTCCTCTCGGTCCGCCTGCCGCGCATCCTCCTCGCGGCCCTCGTCGGCTTCGCGCTCGCCACCGCGGGAACCGTGATGCAGGGCTTCTTCCGCAATCCGATGGCCGACCCCTCCATCGTCGGCGTCTCCTCGGGGGCCGCCGTCGGCGCGGTCGCGACCATCGTGCTTTCGCTTTCGATTCCGTTCGGTCTCGAGGGCGCGGCCTTCGTCAGCGCCGTCGTCACCGCCTTCGTCGTCTACCTCCTCGCCAGCGAGAACGGTCGGACGCCCGTGGCGACCCTGCTTCTCGCGGGCGTCGCCATCCAGACGTTCCTCGGCGCGGTCATCTCGTTTCTCCTCCTCCAGAGCGGCGAGAGCCTCCGGCAGGTCGTCTTCTGGCTCATGGGCCATCTCGCGGGCGCGACGTGGAGCGAGGTCGGCATGCTGGCGCTCGTCCTGCCGCTTCCGTTCGTCGTCTTGTTGGTCCACGCCCGCGACCTGAACGTCCTGCTGCTCGGCGAGGAGGACGCCCACGCCCTCGGCATCGAGGTCGAGCGGACGAAACAACTGCTCCTCGCCACCGCGAGCGTCGTCACCGCCGCGGCCGTCTCGGTCTCCGGCGTCATCGGCTTCGTCGGCCTCGTCGTCCCCCACATGCTCCGACTCCTCGTCGGGCCCGACCACCGGGTGTTGCTCCCGGCGTCGGCGCTGGCGGGCGCGTCGTTCCTCGTCGCCACCGACACCGTCGCCCGCTCCGGCGGCGCGGAGATACCGGTCGGCGTCGTCACCGCCGCCGTGGGCGCGCCGTTCTTCCTCTACCTGCTCCGCACGCGGGAGGTGCGCTCGCCGTGAGCGACTTCGACCGCTCCAGCGGCACCGACCTCGGTGCCGACGCGGACTCCGCCGACTCCGACCCCTTCGGCGACGCCGACCCGGCGATTCGACTCGACGACGTGTCGCTCTCGCTCGGAGACACCCGGATTCTCGACTCCGTCTCCGTCGACGTGGGCGAGGGCACCTTCGTGGGCCTCATCGGTCCGAACGGCGCGGGGAAGACGACCCTGCTCCGGACGCTCAACGGCGCGCTCGCGCCCGACGAGGGGTCGGTCCGCGTCGTCGGCGAGGACGTGCACGCCCTGTCGTCGAAGGCGGCGAGTCGGCTCGTGGCGACGGTCCCCCAGACCACGAGCGTCACCTTCGACTTCCCCGTCCGCGACGTCGTCGAGATGGGTCGGACCCCGCACCGTGGGCGGTTCGACGGCTGGCGCGAGCGCGACACCGCCGCTGTCGACGACGCTATGCGCCGGACCGCCGTCGAGTCGCTTGCCGACCGCCCGGTGACGGAGGTCAGCGGCGGCGAGCGCCAGCGCGTCCTCATCGCCCGCGCGCTGGCACAGGAGACGCCCGTCTTGCTCCTCGACGAACCCACCGCCAGCCTCGACATCAACCACCAGGTCCGCACGCTCGAACTCGTCTCCGACCTCGTCGCGGACGGGACGACCGCGGTCGCGGCCATCCACGACCTCAACCTCGCGGCCCACTACTGCGACGCGCTCATCCTCCTCTCGGGCGGGCGCATCCTCTCGGCGGGCGACCCCGCGGCGGTGCTCTCCGAGGAGCACTTACGCGAGGCCTTCGACGCCGAGGCGGTCGTCTCCCGGCACCCTGTCACCGGTTCGGTGTACGTGACCGCCCTCCCGCCGTCGTCGGACGACGCCAACGGTCGGGTTCACGTCGTCGGTGGCGGCGGCACCGGCGCGCGGGCGCTCCACCTGCTCTCGGCGGCCGGCTACGCCCTCTCCGCCGGCGCGCTCAACGAGGGCGACACCGACGCCGAGGCGGCCCGCCGAGTCGGCGCGGACCTCGTGACCGTGCCGCCGTACTCGCCCGTGGACGACGCCGCGCGGGCCGCGGTCGAGTCGCGGGTCGAAGCCGCCGACGTAACCGTCGTCGCCGACGTGGAGGTCGGAGACGGCAACCTCGCCAACCTCGACGCGGCCGCCGAGGCCGACCGCCTCGTCCTCGTCGAGGAACGCCCCTTCTCGGAGCGAAACTACGCGGGAGACGACGGCTTCGCGGTCTACGAGCGCCTCCGGGAGCGCGGCACCATCGTCGAACCCGGTGACTTGCTCTCGGTCGTCGGCGAACTCGCCTGCGACTCGTTCCGCGAGCGTGACGCCGGCGGGGACGGCACCGGCGACGGCGAAACCGGTCCGGGCGACGCCGACGCCGGCGCGAACGACACAGAATCGACCCACGACGACGCCGTTGGCGACGACACGGCGGCCGACCTGTTCTCCGATTAAGCTGTCGTTGCACAGCGCTACGCACAGCATATTCAAGGCCTGAGCGCGCGTCTAGTGGTTCGTTTTCTGAGAGGAACACGGACATGAAACTCGCACTCATCGGTATCGGACAGGCTGGCGGCAAGGTCGTCGACGTCCTCGTCGACTACGAGCGACGGACGAAGACGGGGTTCGTCGTCGACGCTATCGCGGTCAACTCGGCTCGCGCGGACCTCCGGGGGCTCCGAAACGTCCCCGAATCGCGGCAGGTGCTCGTCGGTCTGACGCGCGTCAAGGGCCACGGCGTCGGCGCGGACAACGAACTCGGCGCGGAGGTGACCGCGGAGGACGTGGGCGACGTGCTCTCGATGGTCGACGACCTCCCGGTCCACGAGATAGACGCGTTTCTCGTCGTCGCCGGGCTCGGCGGCGGCACCGGCTCCGGCGGCGCGCCCGTCATCGCGCGCGAACTGAAGCACATCTACACCGAGCCCGTCTACGGCCTCGGTATCCTCCCCGCGCGGGACGAAGGCGGCATCTACACGCTCAACGCCGCGCGGTCGCTCCAGACGTTCGTCCGCGAGGTGGACAACCTCATCGTCTTCGACAACGACGCCTGGCGGAGGACCGGCGAGTCGCTCGAAGCCGGCTACGGCAGCCTCAACGCGGAGCTCGCCCGCCGCCTCGGCGTGCTGTTCAGCGCCGGCGAGGGCGACGGCTCCGGGGCAGTTGCGGAGTCCGTCGTGGACGCCTCCGAGATAATCAACACGCTCGGGAGCGGCGGCGTCTCGACTATCGGCTACGCCGCCGTCGAACTCGACCGCCCCAAGCGCGGCCTGCTCTCCCGGCTCTCCGGCGGGAACGCCGTCGCCGAGGACGGCGGCGACTCGACGAACCGCATCACCAGTCTCGTGCGTCGCGCCGCCCTCGGCCGGCTCACGATGCCCTGCGAGATTGCCGGCGCGGAGCGCGGCCTCGTCGTCGTCGCTGGCCCGTCGGACGTGCTCTCGCGCCGCGGCATCGAGCGCGCGCGGACGTGGCTCGAAGACGAGACCGGGACGATGGAGATTCGCGGCGGCGACTACCCCGTCGACTCGGACTTCGTCGCGGCGGTCGTGCTCCTGTCGGGCGTCTACGACGTGCCGCGGGTGAAGGAGCTGCAGGCGGTCGCCATCGAGACCCAACGCGACATGCTCGCCAAGCGCGAGTCCAGCGCGGCGTCGCTCGACGACCTCGTCTCGACCGGCGACGACCGCATCGAACCGCTGTTCTGACCGTCTCTCCGGCGGTTCCTCTCACTTTCATCACGGGGAAGGGTCATAGTGCCGCGGTACCAATTGGCGACCGATGGCCGAGTACCCGCTGAAACAACGGTTCGTGCTCGACACCTCGCTGTTTCTCTCCGAGGAGATTCGAGACGACGACGAGACGTTCGAGGAGGGAATCGAACGGCTCCTCGACACCATCGCCGCCGCGCGACTGGACCTGAACATCTCGTGTTACATGCCGCCGTCCATCGCCGCGGAGTTGGAACACATCCTGCGCGAGCGCGGCGTCTCGGAGGACGTACTCGGCAAACTCGACACGTGGGTCATCAAGAAACACCCCGACCGCTACGAGGTGTACATCCCCGCGGAGGTCGTCTACCGCTTCATCGACGAGATGTCCGACCGAGTCAACCGCGGCCTCCGCGTCTCCGAGAAGGCCGTCCGCAAGGCCGAGGAGTCGAAACAGCGGTCCAACGGCGGGTCGAAGCTCTCCGACGTGGATAAGGTCATCTCCGACCTCCGCGAGGACTACCGCGGCGCGCTCAGACAGGGCGTCCTCGACTCCCGCGAGGACTTCGACCTCCTCATCCTCGCCCGTGAACTGAACGCCGGCGTCGTCACGGAGGACACCGGCATCATCAGTTGGGCCGCCGACTTCGGCCTCCGAAACCTCCGCGGGCGGGCGTTTCCGACCCTCTTAGAAGAGTACCTCATGGCGCTCGACAGCCCGCGCCCGTGGAGCAAGGGCGACGACGGCGTCGACGCCGACCGACTGTAACGCCGCGCTTACTCCATCGATTCGAGGTCGACGAAGCTCCCCTCGAACGCCGATAGCCACCGGGTCAGTTGCGCTTCGGGCGTCGCGTCGGCCGGGTAAATCGTGCACTCCTCGCGCCCGTCGGGATGGGTAGTCATCCGAGATGCGAGCCGCGGGCGCACGGGGTGTTCGCGCCCCGAGTCCGGCGGGTGTGCCGGTTCCGACCCCATCAGCGGTCCCCGCTGAGGGCGACTTCCAGCCCCCGTTCGTCGTCCAGCGAGACCGTGACCGACTCGACGCTCGACCGGTACTGGTGGGTGTGGGTCCCGTTCGCCCGCAGTTGGAGCGTCTCTTCGAGCAACGCCGCCTCCGAGAGCTGTTCGACCTTCCGGTAGGTCGTCGACAACGGTACGTCGCACACCTCGGAGAGGTCCTGTGCGGTCATCGGCTCGGTCGCGCCCTGCAGGGTCGTGAGAATCTGCCGGCACGCGCGGTCCGAGAGCGCTTCCAGCACCTGTTCCGCCTCCAGTTCGGCGGGCTTCGGTCCGGTCGGCTTGCGTCTGAGGCCGGTCTGCATGCTCACCCGTAGCTTCGGCCGCGTCGTCCGTCGAAGGGCACCCAGAATATACAGGGCGCTTTATACACCCCGTGACCCGCCGTGGTCCGCGCGACGGCAGTCGGCGGGTGGAAACGAACCACGATATAAAGGCCCGGTGTATCGGGGGTGTTTATATCAGGGGCTGGAGAGACTGCATACTCTTATGACGAGCGCAGCGGGCATCAGAGCGGAGTTGAAAGTGACGGGGCCGGACGGCTGTCCGGTCGCGACCGTCTCCGAGGGCGACACCTCGGGCTACGCGCTCTCGCGGAGCATGGCTCCCAACGAGCGCGGGTCGGTCGTCGAGGAGTTCGTCTTCGACGACGACGCCGAGGTCCCGGAGGAGATGGAGGAGTTGTTCGCGTACGGCGACGGGAGCGTCTACCGGTTCGACCGCGAGGGCGGCATCGGCTGTCCCTGCGAGCGCGTCGAGGCGTTCGACTGCCCGGTCGTGGACGTTCAGACGCGCGACGGCGCGCTGTTTTTGACCTTCCACGCGCCCGACGTTGAGACGCTCCGCGACGTGGTCGCCTCCCTTCGGGAATCGTCGGGCTCCGTGGACGTGCGCCGACTGCTCCAGTCGTCGTCCGACGAGTCGCGGGACCTCGTGTTGGTCGAGCGCGGCCAGCTCACCGACCGCCAGCGCGAGGTGCTGGAGACGGCCCACGAGATGGGCTACTTCGACCACCCGCGGCGCGCCAACAAGGGCGAGGTCGCAACCGAACTCGGCATCACGACCTCGACGTTCTCCGAGCACCTCGCCATGGCGCAAAAGAAGCTCATGGGTGCCATTCTTCAGGGGTGACGAGATGAGACGCACCGACGGGGTATCAGCCCCCCGCGAATGCAGGGTGCGCCCCCTCGGACCTCCACGGCGTACCACTAGTCGGTGAGCAACGATGCGCGAGTTCGACGTGACCTGTCCCGAGTGCGGCGAGCGCTATCGGGTCAACGAGCCGATGATGCGGACGCTCCGGGAGACCGGCTGCGTCCTCTGTACCGCGCCGCTGAACGACGTCCTACGGTCCGCATGACGCCGACACCGGCCGGCCTGCCCGCGGACTGAGGGGGCTGGGGAGTTCACTCGCCCGCAACGACGCGAAGACGACGACGTGCGCTTACTCGACGACGACGACGCCGACCATGCCGAGCGTCTCGTGAGGGACGCAGACGTACTTGTACTCGCCGGACTCCTCGAACGTGTACTCGAAGGTGTGGCCCTCGGAGACGGTGAGGTCCGACTCGAACAGCCCGTCTTCGCGGTTGACGACGTTGTGGGTGCCGCCGTTTCCGGTCCACTCCCAGACGACCGTCGTTCCCGGCGAAACCTCCACCGCGGCGGGAGCGAACGCGTAGCCGCCGCCGTTGCCGGCCGCACCGACCGCGACCGTGACGGTGTCCTGTCCCGTCAGGTCGTGGACGCCGTCGTAGTTCCCCGTCCGGTCGAACCAGCCGCCGAAGTCCCGCATCTCGCGGTCGGCGGTGTCCTCCCCGCCGGACGAATCGCCGCCGGAACCGCCCCCGTCGTCCGCGCCGCCGGAGCCGTCGCCGGACGAACTCGAACAGCCCGCCAACAGCGCGATACCTGTCGAAGCCGCCGTTGCGCGGAGAACCGACCGCCGGGTGAACCGTTGCGTCATTAGCTGGCCGTAGTGAGTGGCCGAACAAGTCTAAAGCTTCGATTCCCACGCGCTGAAAACGGGCGAAACGAGCGTGGCCGCCCCGCCCGAAGGCGACGACATGGACGACGACGACCCGAGGCGACGACCGCGAATCGACGGCAGCCGCCAGTGGGAAGTGTTCTACCGCGACGCGTCGGCCGAGCCGATGCGCCACGTCGGCAGCGTGAGCGCACCCGCCGAGGACCTCGCGACCGAGCAGGCGCGGACGCTGTTCGGCGACGGCGACGCGGACCTCTGGCTCGCGCCGGCCGACGAGTTCCTCCGACTCGGCGGGAACGACCTCGCCGCGAACGGCGACGCGGCGGACGGCGAGACGGCGGGGGCCGCCCGCGGTGCCGAAAACGGGGTGTCGGTCGAGTGATTTCCATCAGCAAGCTCCTGTGCGGGCAGGGCGCCGAGGGCGACGGCCTCCGCTACGACGACCCCGACGCCGACATCGACCAGATACGCGAGGAGAAACAGAAACGTCCGGTCGTGGTCTGGAACACGACGCGGCGCTGTAACCTCTACTGCGAACACTGTTACGCCGGGGCCGACCTCGACCCCGCGCAGGGCGAACTCTCGACCGCAGAGGCGAAGGGGCTCATCGACGACCTCGCGGCCTACGACGTGCCCGTCCTGCTGTTTTCGGGCGGCGAACCGCTCGTCCGAGAAGACCTCGTCGAACTCGTCGACTACGCCACCGACGCCGGCATCCGGGCGGTGCTTTCGACCAACGGGACGCTCATCACCGAGGAGAAGGCCCGAGCGCTCCGCGACGCGGGGCTCTCCTACGCCGGCGTCTCCGTCGACGGGTTGGAAGAGCGCAACGACCGCTTCCGCGGGAAAGAGGGCGCGTTCGACGCCGCCGTCCGCGGCATCGAGAACTGTCTGTCGGTGGGGCTCAAGACCGGCCTCCGGTACACCATCACCGAGCACAACGCCGCCGACATGGAGGACGTGGTCGACCTGCTGTACGACGTCGGCGTCGACCGCTTCTGTTTCTACCACCTCGACTACGGCGGCCGCGGCGGCGACATCGCCGACGCCGACCTCGACGACGAGGCCCAGCGCCGCGCCGTCCACCGACTGTTCGACATGACCCGCGAGTACCACGCCGAGGGCGAGGAGATAGAGACGCTGCTGGTCGGCAACTACGCCGACTCCGCCTACGTGGTCGAGTACGCCCGCGACGAACTCGACGCCGACCACGCCGAGCGGATTCACCGGTACCTCCGCGTCAACGGCGGCGACCCGACCGGCGAGCGCGTCGCCGACGTGGACTACCGCGGCGACGTCCACCTCACGCAGTTCTGGCAGGGCTACAGCCTCGGCAACGTCCGGGACCGCCCGTTCGGAGACATCTGGGACGACGAGTCGAACCCGCTTCTCGCCAAGCTCCGCGAGCGCGAACGGCATCTCACCGGCAAGTGCGCGACCTGCCAGTATCAGGACGTGTGCCGCGGCTCCTCGCGGCTTCGGTCGCTCGCGGCGACGGGCGAACTGTTCGGCCCCGACCCGCAGTGTTACCTGACGCCCGAAGAGCGCGGCGCGGGGGCCGACGCGAGTCCGGGCGCGGCCGACTGACAACTGCGGGCGGGCCGCGTCCGTCGGACCACAACCGCGTCCCGTTTCACCCGCTGGGAACGCTCCGCACGCTTATTTTTCGGCGAGTCCAACCGCGGGGTATGGAAACCAAACGAGGGGTCCCGAACATCCTCGGGAACGGTCTCGTCGGCGTCGGGATCGTCCTCTTCGCCGTGGCGGTCGCGGGCGCGGTCGGCGTCGTGGACGTGCGCTTCTCGCCGGGGGTCTACCTCATCTTCGTGGCGATTAGCTTCATCCTCGCGTGGCTGTTGCGGTCGCTGACGTAGGGAGCCGAAGAGAAATCGAGTGAGATGAAACCCGAACGCCGAGCGTTGAGGTCGCTCGCTCGCCTTACTCGGCCGCGCCCGCGGCCGCCCGCTTTTCCTCGCGTTCGAGTTCTTCGAGGTAGTCGTCGGCGTCGAGGGCGGCCTTCACGCCCATGCCGCCGGCGGTCGCGGCCTGCTGGTAGTGGTAGTCGACCACGTCGCCCGCGGCGAAGATGCCGGGCACGTCGGTCGCGGTCTGGCCGCCGCCGGAACCGCCCTTGGCGACGATGTAGCCGTCGTCGTCGCGCTGGACGCCCGTCCCCTCGAGGTAGTCGGCGTTCGGCGTGTGGCCGATGGCGTAGAACACCGCGCCCACGTCGAAGTCGAACTCCTCGGTCTCGGGGTCGTCGAGCTTGTCGCTCGGGTGCCCCTCGGGGTTGCGGACGAGCGTCACGTGGTCGACGCCCTCCTCGGGCGAGCCGTGAAGCTCTGTCGCCTCGGTGTTGAGCATGAGTTCGATTTCGCCCTCGTCGACCTTCTCCATCAGGCGGTCGACCCAGTAGTCCTCGGCGCGGAACTCCTCGCGGCGGTGGACGAGGTAGACCGTCGAGGCGAACTTCGTGAGGAAGTTGGCCTCCTCGACGGCGGCGTCGCCTCCGCCGATGACCATGATTTTCTCGCCGCGGAAGAACGCGCCGTCGCAGGTCGCACACGTCGAGAGCCCGTAGCCCATCAGGTTCTCCTCGCCGGGGATGCCGAGGGTGCGGGCCGACGCGCCCGACGCCGCGATGATGGCGTCTGCGGTGTACACGTCGCCGTTCTTGAGCGTGACCGTGAACGGGCGCTCGGAGGCGTCCACGTCCTCGATGATGCCGTGGCGAATCTCCGTGCCGAAGCGCTCGGCCTGCTCTTTCATGTTGTTGATGAGTTCCGGCCCGGAGATGCCCTCGGGGAAGCCGGGGTAGTTGTCCACCTCGGTCGTGAGCGTGAGCTGTCCGCCCGGCTCGTCGCCCTCCAGCACCAGCGGCTCGTTGTTGGAGCGGGCCGCGTAGATAGCCGACGAGAGCCCGGAGATGCCCGAGCCGGCGACGATGAGTTTCCTGTGTTCCACGAACGAATCGGCGTCCTCTGTCATAGCCGATAGTTCGCTACACCGGTGTCTTAAGGTTTCGCTGTATTGCGAGGAGCGCTACAACACCGTCACGATAACGCATGCCACGGGCTCCGAAGCGCGCGGAGCGAAAGACCGGTATCCGTCGCCGGCGCATCACTCCGCATGGCCGCCGACCTACAGGAGAAGACGAACCGCTACGAGGGGATGCTCGCCGACGCGCTCGACGAGGCGGTGCAGGCCGTCCCCGACGAGACGCACCTCGGCGACGCAGCCGCCGACTGCCTGGAGATGGCCGAATCCTACCTCGACGACGGCCGGCACTTCAAGGCCGCCGACGACTGGGTGAACGCGCTGGCGTCGTTCTCGTACGGCTACGGCTGGCTCGACGCGGGCGTCAGGATGGGGCTGTTCGACATCCCGGACGACTCGCACCTGTTTACGATGTGAGCGTCGAGGGGGCGGTCCGGACCGTCGCCACTCGGGTTACTCGAAGCGGAACGTCGCGCCGCCGGGACCGTCTTCGACCTCGACGCCGAGCGCCGTCAGGTCGTCGCGCAGGTCGTCGGCGCGCTCGTAGTTGCCCGCCTCGCGCTCGGCCTCGCGCACGTCCAAGACGAGCTGCACGAGGTCTTCCGCGACCGACACGTCACCGCCCTCGCCCGCACCGCCGAACGAGAGCCCGAACACCTCGCCACCGAGGTCCTCGAACGCCTCGATTGCCCGCCGGAGCGCGCGGTAGTCGTACTCGTCGGCGTCGGCGACGTGGCGGTTGACCGCGCCGGCGAGGCCGAGCAGTTCGGCCATCGCCTCGCGGACGTTGAAATCGTCGTTCATCGCCGCGCGGAAGCGCTCGCGGGTCTCGGTCACCGTCTCGCGGAGCTCCGTCGCCTCGACTTTCGTCCGGGCGTCGGGGCTGTCGACCGCGTCGACGGCGGCCTCGTAGGCCCGTTCGAGGCGCTCCCAGCGCTCTTCGGCCTCGGCGATGGTCTCCTCGGAGTACGTCTGTTCGGAGCCGTAGGCAGTCGAGAGGTAGAACGTCCGAATCACGTCCGCGCCGAACTCGGCGAGGGCGTCGCCGACGGTGAAGAAGTTGCCGAGGCTCGAACTCATCTTGTCGCCCTCGGTCTGGAGCAGGCCGACGTGGAGCCAGTAGCGGGCGAACTGCTGACCGGTCGCCGCCTCCGACTGGGCGATTTCGTTCTCGTGGTGCGGGAACACGAGGTCGCGGCCGCCGACGTGAATATCGAGGGTGTCGCCGAGGTGCGTCATCGACATCGCCGAGCACTCGATGTGCCAGCCGGGTCGGCCCTCGCCCCACGGCGACTCCCACGTCTCGCCGCACGGCTCGTGAAGCGGTTCGAGGTCCGGGTGCCGGTGTTCGGCGGCCGTCTTGGGGTCGACCGCGCCGGCCTTCCAGAGCGCGAAGTCGGTCGGGTTGCGCTTTTCGGAGCGCTCGTCTTTCGTCGCCCGCGACTCCAGTTCCTCGAGTTTCTGGTTGGAGAGCTTCCCGTAGTCGTCGAACGTGGACACGTCGAAGTAGACGGAGCCGTTTGACTCGTAGGCGTGGCCGCGGTCGACGAGCGTCCGAATGAGGTCGATAATCTCGGGGATGTGCTCGGAGACGCGCGGGTACACCTCGGCGCGCTTTAGGTTGAGCCCGCGCATGTCGCGAATCACGTCGCCGACGAAGTGCTCGGCGACGCTCGCCTCGTCGTCGCCGAGGTCGTCCTCGCCGATGCGGGCGGCTATCTTCTCGTTCACGTCGGTGAAGTTCTCGACGTGGCGCACGTCGTAGCCCTCGTAGGCCAGCCAGCGGTGCATCAGGTCGGCGTGCATCCACAGGCGGGCGTGGCCGAGGTGGGCGTCGTCCGAGACCGTCAGTCCGCAGACGTAGAGCAACACTTCGTCGCCGTGCGACTCGAACTCCTCGCGCTCTCCCGTCAGGGTGTTGGTCACGGACAGGGTCATCACACTCGGCTACTTCCGGGACCACTTTCAACCCGTCGGAAGCGCGGTCGGTCTCTCGACGCCAATCGCCTCGTCCTCGCAGTCGTCACCCCGTAGCCGTCACCCCGTAGCCGTTACCCTCGCGGCCGTCATCCCCGTCGTCGCCGCTACTTCGTCCACTCCGGGCGGTCGGCCTCGCCGCGGCGAATCTTCGCCAGCGTCTCCTCCGAGAGCAGTCGCTTGACGAACGCCGGAATCCGGTCCGTCGGGTCGTCGTCGGTCGCATCGCCGTCGGTCGTGGCCGAACCCGCTTTGCCGACTCGGTCGCCGGTCGCGTTCGTCGGTGCCGTGTCTCTCGTGACCGCGCGGTCGGCGTTCGTCGCCGACGCGAGCGCGTAGTGGCCGCCTCTGGTCGCGACGCCGCCGTCGGTCGTCGTCTCCGCGCGCCGGCGGAACGATTCGAGGTCGGCCTCGCGGTCCAGACTGTCGACGGCCGTGTCGAGGTCGGCGGCCTGTTCGGCCTGCTCGGAGACGCTCTCGGAGATGCGGTCTATCTCCGCGGTCACCTCGTCGACCTGCGTCGCCGCGTCGTCGACGAAGGTGGCGATGTCGGAGGTGAGCGTCGCCTGCTCGTCGGTCGCCCGCGCGACCTCGTCGATGCCGTCGGTCACGTCGGCGACCGAGTCGGTTATCTCGTCGAGGCTCTCGACGGTCGATTCGACCCGCTCGATGCCGTGGTCGATGTTCTCGTCGGCCGACGACAGCGCCTCGGCGGTGTCCTCGATGTGGTCGGTCACGTCCTCTATCATCTGGCCGATGCGCTCGGCCTGCGACTTCGACTCGTTGGCGAGCGACTTCACCTCGTCCGCGACGACGGCGAAGCCGGAACCGGCCTCGCCGGCGCGGGCGGCCTCGATGGAGGCGTTGAGCGCGAGCAGGTTCGTCCGGTCTGCCACCTCGTCGATAACCTCGACGATGTCCTGAATCTCGTCGATGGCGGCCACGAGCGCCTCGACGTTCACGGTGATCTCGTCGCGGTCGTCGCCGACCTGCCGCATCGCGTCGATGGCCTCGCCGGCCTCGGCTCGGCCCTCCTCGGCCCGCGTGGTTGCCTCGTCGCTCCGGGAGGACACGTCGTCGGCGGTGGCGGCGACCTCCTGGACGGTCGCGCTGAGGTTCGATAGCTCGGCGGCGATTTCCTCGGTCATGTCGGCCTGTCGGGCCGCCAGTCCCTCGATTTCCGCGATGCTCTCGCTCGTGCCGGCGGTCTCCTCGTGGAGTTGGGACGCAACCGACTCCAGATTCCCGCGGCTCTCCCTGGCTCGGCGGACCTCCTCGCGGACGTCAAGCGAGTACGAGTAGAGGTAGGTGGCGTTGACGACCTGCCGGTCGAGATTGAGCCCGCGGACGACGGCCATCATGTCGGCGAACGCCTCCTCGACGGCGTGTTCGACGCGGTCGGCGTCGTCGCCGGACAGCGACTCGGTGGCGTCGGCGACGGCGCGCTCGCGGAGTTCGTCCGCGAAGATGCCGGTGACGTTGGCGAACATCCCGCCGAAGTAGTGCAGCGGCATGTCGAGTTTGTCGTGGAGCAGGCCGATTCGCGTGCGCGCCGCGTAGTGGTTCTGGTCGTAGTTCCCGTCGGTGAACGAGCGGTAGTAGCCGGAGACGACCGCGCGGAGGCCGTCGAGGTCGGTCTTCGAGCGGTCGATGACGTCCGTCGTCCGCTCGTTCGCGAGAATCGGCTCGACGAAGCCGTCGACGAGCGCCTCGTCGCGGGCCTCGACGACGCCCCGGAGGTCGGCGAGGCGCGCGGCGTCCTCGTCGTCGAAGCCGACGAACGACTGCCGCCAGCCCAACTCGTCGGCGTCGAGGTCGAGTTCGTCGAGGAGTTCCGTGGATGAAAGCGAGATGTTGCCGTCGTCGTCGCGGGGGCTGGGCGAAACCATTGACGAACTCACCGGCTCCGAGGTAATAAGCGCCGGCCGCCGTCTATCACGGTTGATATCCGGGAATCAGACGTATAAATCGCTGACGGCCGCTTCGACGACGCGGAGGGCGGCGGCCCCCTGTCGGCGCGGAACGACCACGGCGAGCGTGTCGCCCGCGACGCCCGCGGCGTCGACGACGACGGACTCGGCGTCGAGTCGGGAGAGGACGGCGGCGAGGACGGTCGGGTCGACCTCGCCCTCAGCGATGATAGCCGTGAGCGGGCCGCCGCCCGCGAGGTCGACGCCAGCGACCGAGAGCACGGGTTCGCCATCGGTCTCCTCGACGTCCTCGCCCACGAGGCCGACGCCGCTTCGCATCGTCACGGCGGCGTCTCGGGGGTCGGCTTCGAGCGGCGGGAGGTCGGCGGCGAACCGGCGGAGCGCGGCCGCGACCGCCTCGTCGTCGCCGAGGTCGAGTTCGGCCGCGGCGGCGGCGTAGTTGACGACGCCCGCGCGGAGCGCGGCGAGGAGGTACGGTCGTTCGCGGACTGCGTCGCGCGCGTCGGCGGCGAGAGACATGTCTGCCGGGTCGTCGGGCGCGCGCAAAAAAGCGCCGCTCGCCGGGCGCTGCCGCGGTCGTCCGCGGGTCGCGACTCCCCGCGCCCCGCCTCGCGTCTCCTGAACGAGTGGCGAACGCGAGTTGTCCGAACCCGAAGATTCCTTTCTTCGATGCGAAGTTCATAAGACAGTCGCCTCGTAACCCCCGGACATGCAAGCCCTGGTCATCGTGGCGCACGGGTCGCACCTGAACCCGGATTCGAGCGCCCCCACCTACGACCACGCGGACACGGTCCGCGAGGTGGGCGCGTTCGACGAGGTGCGGACCGGCTTCTGGAAGGAAGAGCCGTCGATTCGCGAGGTGCTCCGGACCGTCGAGGCCGACGAGGTGTACGTCGTCCCGCTTTTCATCAGCGAGGGCTACTTCACGGAACAGGTCATCCCGCGCGAACTCCGTCTCGAGGGGTGGGACGTGGCCGACTGGGACTCCGACGGCCTGTCGGCGTCGCACGTCACCCTCTCCGCGACGGACGTGCCCGAGAAGACGATTCACTACTGCGGGCCGGTCGGAACCCACGCGGCGATGACCGACGTGTTGGTCCGCCGCGCCGAGACGGTCACCGGCGACCCGAACGTCGGCGAGGGCTTCGGCCTCGCCGTCGTCGGCCACGGCACCGAGCGCAACGAGAACTCCGCGAAAGCCATCGAGTACCACGCCGACCGCATCCGAGAGATGGACCGCTTCGACGAGGTGCAGGCGCTCTACATGGACGAGGAACCCGAGGTCGACGACGTGACCGACTACTTCGAGTCCGAGGACGTGGTCGTCGTCCCGCTGTTTATCGCCGACGGCTTCCACACCCAGGAGGACATCCCGGAGGACATGGGCCTGACCGACGACTACCGCACGGGCTACGACGTGCCCACCGAGGTCGACGGCCACCGCATCTGGTACGCCGGCGCGGTCGGGACCGAGGGACTCATGGCCGACGTGGTGCTCGAACGCGCCGCCGACGCGGGCGCCGACATCGGCAACACTCTCGAAGTCGTGCGCGAACGTACTCGGAAGACGCCGCAGGAGGCGAACTGATGGGGCACCACCTCGACGCCCTCGTCGACGCCGCGGCGACCGGCGACGGAATCTCCCTCGACGGGTTCACCGTCTCCCGTTCCGACGACGGCTTCCGCCTCGAAACGCCCGAATCGACGCTGAACGGGCTCACGGAAGGCGGTCTCCGCGAGGCCCTCGCCGACTACGACGACTACGCGACGAACTGGTACTTCTGGTCCGAGGTCGTCGGCGAGTCCAGCCCCCAGCGGCGGGCGTTCCTCCGCTGGGTCGAGGGCGCGTCCGTCGATGCGGGAGGCGACGACGGTGGAGACGCAGACGACACCGAGAACGACGGCGACGCCCCCTCGGTTCCCGAGCGCTACGACGACCTCCGAGACGGCGTCTGTCGCGAGTGGGGCCAACTGCTCGTCACGGTCACCGTCGACGATCACGGCGAGCGGTCCTACGAACTCCGCCACGCCGACGAGGTCGACGCCGACCGCGACGAACTCGACCCCTACCGCGAACCGCTCGCGGCCCGGCAGTTGGCGACCTACGACGAGAAGGGGCGGTACCGCCCGCTGAAGACCGGCAACAACCTCGCCGGCGGCTGGGTGTTCCCCGACCTCGACGCTCACGACCTCGTCGAGACCGTCGAGACGTTCTACCCCGCGTCGGTGCCGAACTGGTACCGCGAGCGCCGGGGCGAACTCGACGTGGCGCACTGGGCGGACGCCATCGGCCGCCAGACCGGGATGTACAGCGTCGTGAAGACGTGGAACCGCGGCGACGGCCACGAGCACGTCAACTGGGTCGCGGAGGCCTGCTGCGACGACAGCCAGTGCGTCAAGCGCCGCGAGTGGCAGTACGACGATGACACCGACCTCGACGTGGACGGCGGCGACGGCGCGTTCCCGTGCCGCGAGCCGTGTTCCGTCGTCATCGCGGCGTCCCGCAAGTGGACGCGGCTGGAGGGCGAGGAGACCCAAACGTACGAGTTCGAACTCACGCCCTCGGAGAAGGAACAGGTCGAAGATATCATCGAGGTCGTCGCGGACGACCGCACCGACGCCATCCGCGAGGCCGACGTGTACGAGGGCGCGAACCGCTACCGGGCGCGGTTCCTGCGCGCGAAGCTGTTCGACGACGAGGGCAACCTCGGCGGCGTCCCGACCGACGCGTCCGACGACGAGTAGGTCGCGCCGCGAGGAACGGGAATCGGACCGATTTTTCGGACGCCGTCACCGCATCGTCAGCACCAGCGCCGCGAGGACGCCACCGACGACGACGCCGGCACCGAGGGTGATGGCGAAGCTCTCGAACACCGACGCGAGCGCCACCGCGAGGACGAGCGCGACGAGCGCGAGGCCGAAAAGCGGGGCGGCTCGCGGATCGACGCTCGGGAACACGTCCGCGATGCTTTCGGTCACGCTCGGCTCGGGGTCGGGTTGCTTGGGCTTCGAGAGCGTCTCGTCCACGTCGACCGGCGGTTTGCCACCCTCGCCGGGTTCGACGGTCACGTCGACGTACCTCGTCTCCGAGCCGTGGCCGGAGACTATCTTCAGCTTCCCCGACACTGGCTCCGGCGGCGGGGTGACGAACACCTCGACGGTCTTGGTCTGGCCGCCGTCGACGAAGTGATTTCCTTCGGACAGGCTCGCCGCGCGCGAGAGCTCGTCGTCGACGTGGAGGTGGACGTGCACCGCCTGTCCCTGGTTCGCGAGCTCGACCGAAAACGGGCCGTTCGTTGCGAACGACGGCGCTACCGAGAGGTCGTGGGGGCGCTCGTCGTTCAGCGTGACGGTGAGCGGCGCGTTCGACACGGGTTCACCGTCGATACGAGAATAGAAAAACGTTCAGGTCCGATGAGGTGCGCGCCTCAGTCGTCGCGCATGTCCGGTGGCAGGAGATTCGGGATGCCGTCCTCGATGGGGTACACCTCGCCGGTGACCGTACCGATGAGCCGCCCCTCGATGATTTCGTCGCCGTCGCGCTCGTCGACTTCCAGCTCGAGTTCGCTCTTGTCGAGGGGGTCACAGAGGATGTCCATCAGGGATTCTTTCATCGTCGTGACGGTGGATTGCGCGAAGTAAAAGCGTACGGGTTCGCCGCCGTCGCGGCGGGCTCGGCGGAGGGGGCGGCCGCCGCAGTCGCGTCAGCCGCGAATCGGTGTCCGGTCGTCGAGGCTCAGTTGTCGAACGGGTTTTCCAGGTGGACCGTCTGCTCGCGGCCCGGGCCGACGCCGACGGCGTAAATCGGCACGTCGAGTTCGTCAGAGAGGTATTCGAGGTAGTCCTGTGCGGCGTCGGGGATGGCGTCGTAGCCCTCCTCGGCGACCGCCGCCCAGTCCACTTCCGGCCACGTGTCGAACTCCTTGAGGACGGGTTCGCACTCGCCCCAGCGCTCGGTCGTCGCGGGCATCGTCAGGCGTTCCTCGCCCTCCAGTTCGTAGGCGTGGCCGACCTTGACCTCGTCGAGGCCGGCGAGCACGTCGAGGTGGTTGACCGCGATGCCGGTGAACCCGCTGACGCGGGCGGCGTGGCGGAGCATCGGCATGTCGAGCCAGCCGATGCGGCGCGGGCGACCGGTGACGGTGCCGAACTCGCCGCCCTTCTCGCGGATGAAGTCGGCGAGTTCCTCCTCGCGGTCGTCGTCTTTCAGTTCGGTCGGCATCGGGCCCTCGCCGACGCGGGAGAGGTAGGCCTTGACGATGCCGACGACCTCGCCCTGTCCGACGACGGTCGGGCCGACGCCGGTGCCGGTGGCCGCGCCGCCCGCGGTCGGGTTCGAGGAGGTCACGTACGGGTAGCTCCCGTGGTCGATGTCGATGAGGGTGCCCTGCGCGCCCTCGAACATCACGTTGTCGCCGGCCTCGCGGCGCTCGGCGAGGAAGTCGCCACAGTTGACGGCCATGTCGTCCTCGCGGAGGCGGCGGCCGATTTCGGTGTACTCCTCGACGAGCGCTTCGACGTCGCACTCCTCGCCGGCTTCGAGGCCGTACACGTCCTCGATGAGCGCCTTCTTCTGGGGAACGACGTACTCCAGTCGCTGGCGGAGCACGTCGGGGTCGAGCAGGTCGCCGACGCGGATGCCGCGGCGACCCGCCTTGTCCTCGTAGGTGGGGCCGATACCGCGACCGGTCGTGCCGACGGTGAGGTCCGAGTCGGCCTTCGCCTCCTCTTCGATGTTGTCGAGGCGGCGGTGGTACGGCATGATGACGTGCGCGCGCTTAGCGAGGCGCACGTCGGGGGCGAGGCCGCGCTCGCGGAGGTCGTCAATCTCGGAGAACAGCGTCCGGGGGTTGATGACACAGCCGTTTCCGAGGACGCCGACCTTGTCGCGGACGGCCCCGCTCGGGACGAGCGAAAGCTTGTACTCCTCGCCGTCTTCGACGACGGTGTGGCCGGCGTTGTCGCCGCCCTGATAGCGGACGACGATGTCAGCGTCGCCGCCCCACAGGTCGACGAGCGCGCCTTTGCCCTCGTCGCCGAGTTGCGAACCGACGATGGTAACAGTCATACGTCGGCCGTTCCCCGCGCCGCACTAAACAGATTACGGTCGCGGCCGACGAGCAATGCACATTCGTGCCTAATTATCGAGTCGTCGCCGAAGAATACGCCATGAACACGCATTGGCGTGACGACGGATAACACAACGGTTAATTAGTGTCCTCGTTAAGGTCGCGTTATCTCATTATTCGCCGACCCGGAGGGCAAGGCTTAAAGCCTCCCAAGAAGAGTTAACAAATGGCATGATAGACCGACTTGAGAAGGAAGTCGATATGTTGGAGCGCCATCTCCAGGTCCTGAAGATGGTCATCGAAAGTGAGCCAATCGGCATCGTGAAGATGTCCAACGAGACAGGCTACCCGCACCACAAGGTCCGCTACTCCCTCCGCGTTCTCGAAGAAGAGAACCTCATCGAACCCTCCAGCCAGGGCGCAATCACCACCGAGCGCACCCAGGAGTTCGTCGACGAACTCGACGACAAGCTCGACGAAATCGTCGGCAAACTCGAATCGATGAAGATCGAGGAAGCGGCCGAAATCGAGAACTAACCACACTTCAGGCGCACGCGGTCGTTCTATCCTGTTTCGTCCGACGAGTCTTTCCGGGCACGACATCGGACCGACCGCGTTAGCCGCGCTTCGATTCAGTCGGTACCGAACGGTTCCGACACGACACCACGGACACTCGCCGCGGCCGCGCTCCGAGCGCCGCGGTCGTTTCACTATCGTTCAGTAACGCCGACAGCCGCGGCGCTCCGCGTGCGACTATCGGGGCGGAACGCAACGTAACAAGCGACAGCGCAGCGACGGCGCCGGTCGACGCGAGGCGTCGCCGACTCAGAGGTCGGGTACGTTCAGGTGGAACTCGCCGCCGCGGGCCTCCACCAGACAGAGGTGGTAGCCCTGCTTCCGCGAGAGCTTCACGAAGCTCTTGCGCTTCGACCGACTCAGGAGGCCGCCGCCGGTCTCGGCCGTGGCGGCTTCGAGCGCCTCCGGCTCGAAGAAGCTCCTCGTGACGACGAACGCCGAGCCGAGGGTCTCTTTCGCGTCGGCGATGGCCTTCGAGTCCTTGATGAGTTGGGTGACCATCGGCTGGGTCGCCGGGTCCCGCGAGTCGTTCAGGTTCGCCACGAACAGCGGTTCGCCCATCTGGTCGCGGACGATGACGTCGAACTGCCGCGACTCGGTTTCGCCGTCGCCGATGGGCACCGAGACGCTCCCGTACAGCTCGATTCGGTCGGCCTTCGGAATCGAGTCGAAGACGCCGGCGAGGCTCGACCGGTTGCCCGTCTCGCCGATTTCGTAGAGCAGGTCGGTGACGACCCACTTGGCGAAGCCGTACTCGGGCGTCCCGCGGAGGAACTCCTCGTAGGGCTGGCCGTCGATGCCGAGCCCCTCCGTGTCGAACGTGGTGTGGTGTTCCAGCCGGAGGTTCTCGATGACCTCCTCACGGGAGGCCTGCCCGTCGTGGGCCTTCTCTAGCGTCGCCTGCCCTTTCTGGGCGTAGCGGACGAAGAGGTTCGTCCCACGGAGCGCCTCGTCGGCCGACATAGACCGGTCGGTCGACCGGACGCCCGCCTCGTCGAGCCGGTCGCGGAGGCGTTCGACCTCGGATTCGAGTTCGGCGACGCGCTCTTCGAGCTCCTCGGCGCGCGAGCGGTGTTCGTCCCGCTCCTCGCGGAGAGCGTTTCGCTCGGATTCGAGCCGGTCGCGCTCGGACGCCAACGCCTCGACTCGTTCTTTCAGCGACTCGGCTTCCCCCGGGTCGACGGCGGGCTCGTCCGGCGTCTGTTCGGTCGGCTGGGACTGCTGCTGGTTCGACTGGTCTTTCGGCGACGGTCGCGCCTCGCCGCCCGTCCCACTCCGTGACGGACGGTGATGCGTCGCCTGTGTCGTGTTCCCCCGACGGCTTCGGGGGGTTCCGGGGTGGTCGTCCACGGCCTCGTCCTTTGCGTCGCGAGGGTCGAGCGAGGGTATCGACCGGGCGTTCCGCCACTGTGCCTCGGCGGAGAACACGTCGTCGCCGGTCGCGCCGTCCTCGGCGAGCGGGTCCGGAGACGACGATTCCCCGTTCTTCTGCGGGGCGTCGGCGACGACGGGCCCTTCGGACATCGGTGAGGCCGACTCGTCGGACGCGGGCCGGTCCGTCGCTGCCGCCGCCTCTGTCTCGGCGGGCTCCGGGGACTGTGACTCGGAGGAGCCCGCGGACGGATTGTCGGTCGTCTCGGCGCCGTCGTCGTCGGGCGTCGATGGCTCCGGGTCGGCCGCGGTTTCGGTCGGGGATTCCGCGCTCGCCGGGGCGTCGGCCGTCGCCGGCTCCGGCTCCCCGTCGGCGGGGTCGTCGCCGTCGCCGGCGCGCTCGGACTCGTTGTCGGCTGCCCCGGTCGTACTCGGCTCGTCTGTGGTCGTCGGCGTCTCCGGCTCTCCGGACGCGTCCGTCGCGTCGGCCTCGCCACCCGCCGCCGCGACTCCCGCCGCGTCCTCGTCCTCGTCCTCGTCGGACTCGGGCTCCGGGATATCGACGAGGTCGAGGTCCACGTCGTAGACTTTGTAGATGCCGACCTCGTCGCTCGCGCGCTCGAACGCGTCGTCGCCGGTGACGAGTCGCTTGCTGTTGCCGACGAAGGCCGCGCTCATCGACTTCCCCCCGTGGTAGACGACGTAGTAGTCGCCCGAGAGCACGTTCTCGGACAGTTCGACGTAGCCGGTGAAGCCGCCCGCCGAGAGCGTTCCGTCGGCGTCCCCCAGCGGCGTCTCCTCGGTGTAGTACTGCGCGCGGATGTCGCCGCCGGTCTCCCGCATCGCGTACAGAAGCGGGAGCGCCGGGTCCGGTGCGCGGTGCGCCTCGAACGATTCACCCTCGAAATCCGCGACCGTCCCATCGAAAACCCCGAGGAGACGGCCGTTGAGCATGAATCCCCACGTCATGCCAGCGACGACGGCACCTGTGAAGCCGTCGTCCGCGAGCGACCGGAGGCCACCGTAGCCACGTCCGGCGGGCGCGGAGTCCCACCCGGTCACCGCGTCGATAATCTCGCTATCCATTTGGGGTTACATCACCGGAACCGAATCAAATACTTTCCGGGCGAATCGGGTGAACGTTTCGCTCAGTTCACACTTCAGCGTGTTTACTGTGACCGGTTCGCTCGCACCCGTCGGGCCGGCGTCGGGAGAACGGTTATACGAGTCCGCCGAGACGGGGCGGTCGTGACCAGCCACGACGACCGGTTCGTCCACTACCTCCGCGCGAAGGAGTCCGTGGACGACCGCGCGCTCCACCGACCGACCCTCGCCAGTCTCATCGACCGGCTGGAAGCGCGCGCCGAGTCGCGGTCTGGACAGCCGCTCCGCGTCGTCTCGGTCGGCGCGGGGACGGGCGCGATGTGTCGGCGACTCCTCTCGTGGGGCGTCTTCGACGCGTACGACGAGATAAAGTACGTCATGGTCGACCGGAAGCGCGGGATGGCCGACCACGCGGCCGCGGCGTTCGCGAAGTGGGCGCGCGCCGCCGGCTGGACCGCCGAGCCGACGCCCGACGGCTTCCGCATCGAGCGTCACGGCCGAAGCGTCTCTCTCACGTACGTGACGAGCGACCTCTTCGAGGCGATGACGGTCCTCCCGAAGGCCATCGACCTCGTGGTCGCGCACGCAGTCCTCGACGTGCTCCCGCTCCGCCGCGCGGTCGACGCGCTCCTCTCGCGGCTGACGGACGGGGGGCTCTTCTACGCGCCTATCACGTTCGACGGCCGAACCGCGTTCCGCCCGAGTCACCCCGCCGACGAGGCGGTTCTCGGCGCGTACCACGAGACGATGCGCGGCGGCGAACGCGCGGGGCCGGACACCGGTTCCGACCTCCTTTCGGTCCTTCCCGACCTCGGCGCGCCGGTCGTCGCCGCCGGCGGCTCGGACTGGGTCGTCCACCCGCCGCACGACGACGAGGCGCGAATCTTCCTCGACCGCGTCCTCGGCTTCGTCGAAGAGTCGGTCGGCAAGTCGGCTGCGGTCGACCGCGAGACGCTCGACGGGTGGCTCGAGGCCCGGCACGACGACCTCGCGGGCGACGAACTCGCGTACGTCGCCCACAACCTCGACGTGTTGGCCGAACTCGACTGATTACTCCGAAACTGACGCGTTTCCGTCGCCTTCCCTCCTGAACCGGCCCGAGACGTAGCCCCAGTCCCGAGCGAACCCGAGCAGGAGCGCCGCCGCCGCGACGCCGGTCACGAGGAGCATCCACGGGTCGAAGACACCGGGAGCGAGCGCCAGCGGGACGACGGCCATCTGGACGCCGGCGAGGACGCGCCGCGACGCGCGGGGCGGGAGGTCGAACGTCGGTCGGCCCGCTCGCTCGCGGAGCCGGAGGCCGAGGAGAAAGACGTACCGCGCCGCCCCGACCGAGAGGTACCACCACGCGAGTTCTCCGAGGAAGACGCCGGCGAGCGGGGCCACGAGGAGGCCGAAGGCGTCGACCGCGGTGTCGAGTCGCGCGCCGAGTCGGCTGACGCGGTCGAGTCTGCGAGCGAGCGCCCCGTCGAGGGCGTCGAGCGCGGCCGCAGCCCCGTAGCCGACGGCTGCGGCCCACGCCCACGACGGGCTCAGCGGCCCGTAGAGCGCCACGCCGGCGATGCCCGCGACGCCCGCGACGAGGAAGCCTCGAGCGAGCGTGACAGCGGTCGGGAGGCCGAGGCTGTCGTAGGGCCGCCCGGGCTCCGACTCGGTCGCTCCGTCGCCGGGCGCGACGTTCTCGTCCGCGTTCGCGTAGGCGTACGCGCAGAGGCCGACGACGACGAGCAGGGTTCCGGCGGCCCACGTCACCGCGGCGGTCTCGGGCGAGGGGTCGGCGCGCGAGACGAGCCACACCCACTCGGTCGCGAGGAGCACGCCGAACCCCAGCGTTGCCGCTGCCGCCGCGCCGCCGGTTTCGAGCACGCGGCGTCTCGTCCGGCGGGTCGTCCGAGCAGTCGCCCCGTTACTCCCCGAGAGCGTCACGGTCGCGGACTGTCGCCTCGGCGGTCGGACGGTGTGCTACACATACCCGTACTGGTGGACGGACGCCGGTTAAGTATTCCTCGCGTAACAGGTCGGCAGAGCCGAATCACGGGCGGCTATCTCCTCGGCGACGACTCCGGAGTTCGACCGCGGCGAGGAGGAACAGATAAGTCGAGAGTCCGGCCGCGACGGCGAGTAGCGTCGCGCGTCCGAAGACGACGACACCCAGGGCGGTTCCGATGACGGCGACCGCGACGGAGACGGCCTGCACGGTTCGTCGCTCCCACAGCGCGCGGACGCTCGACGCCCGAATCGACAGCGCCGCTTCCAGCGCGAGCGCCCCGACGACGCCGACGAGGACCGGTCCCGGTGTCACCGGCGTCCGTAGGAGGACCGCCGCGACCGCGGTGGGGACGAGCACCGACCCCGCGAGCGCGGCGTCCCGTCGGCGGCTCATGGAGTGCTTACCGTGTCAGGACGCTTTTAGCCACCGGCGCTCATAGCCCGACTATGTCTATTTCGGGCGACGGCCCCGGGTTGTCGAAGGCAAAGCGGCGACTCGGCCGCTACCTCGCGGGGGCCGGGCTGTTGATGCTCGCGTTCTCCGTCGCCTACCAGTGGGCGGCGGGCTTTTTCGCCGGGGAAGACGTCACGTTCCTGCAGGCGGTCCACGTCGTCGTCGAGACGTTCACGACGACGGGCTACGGCGAACAGACCCGGTTTTGGGTCGACCACCCGCCGCTACTCATGCTGTCGATTCTGATGCAGCTCACGGGGGTCACGACCGTCTTCCTCACGCTCCCGCTGTTTCTCGTCCCGCTCGTCGAAGACGCCCTGCGGACCGCACCGCCGACGACCTCGACGCGCACGGACCACGTCGTCATCTGTACGTTCACCCCCCGTGGCGACGCCCTCGTGGACGAACTCGACTCGATGGACATGCCGTACGTGATTCTCGAAGCCGACCGCGACCGCGCCGAGGAGCTGTACGGCGAGGGGTACGAGGTCGTCCACGGCGACCCCGAGGCCATCGAGTCGCTCGAAGCCGCGAACGCGGCCGAGGCGCTCGCCATCGTCGCCGACGACGACGACGAGACGAACGCGAGCATCATCCTCGCCGCCAAGCAGGTCGCCCCCGACGCCCGCGTCGTCAGCCTCATCGAGGACCCCGAGGTCGCCGACTACCACCGCTACGCCGGGGCCGACCGGGTCGTCTCCCCGCGCCGACTCCTCGGCGAGAGCCTCGCCGGCAAGGCGACCACGTCCATCTCCTCGGAACTCGGCGACGCCATCGAAATCGGCGAGGACTTCGAGGTCGCGGAGCTGCTCGTCCAGCGCGGGAGCCCCGTCGAGGGACGGACCATCGCCGAGAGCGGCATCGGCCAGGTCACCGGGGTCAACGTCATCGGCGCGTGGTTCACCGGCGAGTTCGTCTCCCCGCCCGCCCCGGACGCCGTCATCGACGAGCACACCATCCTGCTCGTCGTCGGCCGCGAGAAACAGCTCGAAGAGCTCCGCGCGCTGACGCTGTCGTCGGCGCGGCGGTTCCGCCGCGGGACCGTCATCGTCGCCGGGTACGGTGAGGTCGGCTCGACCGCGGCCGAGACGCTGGCGAGTGCCGGCGTCCCGCACCTCGTCGTCGACAAGCAGGACAAACCCGGCGTCGACCTCGTCGGCGACATCACCGACCCGCAGACGCTCTCGGAGGCGAACGTCACCGAGGCTCGCGGCGTCCTTCTCGCGCTCGACAACGACACGACGGCGGTCTTCGCCACGCTCGTCTCCGAGCGCGTCTCCGAAGAGACGGAGGTCATCGCCCGCGCCAACGAGACCGAGAGCATCGCCAAACTCTACCGCGCCGGCGCGGACTACGTCCTCGCGCTGTCGACGGTCGCCGGGCGCATGCTCGCCTCGACGGTCCTCGACGAGGAGGTCATCGCGCCCCAGTCGCAGATAGAAATCGTCCGGACCCACGCGCCCAGCCTCGTGGGGCGGACGCTCGCCGGGGCCGACGTTCGCGCCCGGACGAACTGCACCGTCATCGCCGTCGAGCGAAACGGTGCGCTCGTCACCGAAATCGGCCCGGAGTTCCGAGTCGAGGCCGACGACGACCTCATCGTCGCCGGCGTGGACGAGGACATCTACCGGTTCAACGAACAGTTCGGGTGAGCGGTCGCGGGCGAGAGTTCGGTCGCGGACGCGGACCCGGCTCTCGGTCGGTGTGCCGGACCCGCCGCTCGGCGGTCGAGACGTCCGACACGTCCACGTCGCGTCCGAGGACGTGGTCCGAACAACCCATGGCAGTGGACGCCCGTTACCATCCCTCGACAGGACGTGCCGGCGTCCGTGGCTCTCGGAGGAGTAGATTAAAAAAGAATCGGTCGCCGTCGCGTCGCGGCGACGGGGGTTACGCGCCGACTTCCGCGCCGACGTAGAGGACGACGACGAGGAATATCCAGACGACGTCCACGAAGTGCCAGTACATCGAGGCCGTGCTCACGGAGACGTGACGCTCGGCGGAGTACTGTCCGCGGAGCGCGCGGACGAAGACGATACCGAGAAGCACCGCGCCGAGGCTGACGTGGAGGCCGTGCAGGCCGGTGAGGCCGTAGAACGCCGACCCGAAGATGCCGTCGGTGATGGAGAAGTTCGAGTGGACGATGAACTCGTAGTACTCGTAGACCTGCCCGCCGATGAATATCACGCCGAGCAGGAGCGTGACGGCGAGACCGAGGATGAAGTTACGGTGGTTCTCCTCGCGGATGGCGACGTGCGCCCAGTGGAGCGTGAAACTGGACACGATGAGGATGGCGGTGTTAGCCAAGACCAACGACCCGGTGAGATGCGGTAGCTCTTGCGGTGGCCACGTTCCCGCGCGGATGAAGAAGTAGTACGCGAACAGCGCGCCGAACGTCCCGAGTTCGGAGCCGAGGAAGGCAATCATGCCCCAACGGAGCTTCGATGCGCTCTTCTGGCTCGCGTCGCGCGACCAGAAGTGGCTCACGAACGCGTGGTACAACCAGCCGTAGAGCCCGGCCAGGAAGAGGAAGATACTGCCGATGAACACGGCGGGTCCCGCCGTCTGGCCGACGATTCCGTCCTGTCCCATGACGTACAGCCCGGCACCGGCGTAGATGCCCGCGCCCCCGACGGCGGTGACGAACGGCCACCAGCTCGCCTCGCCGAAGCCGCGCGGCCAGTCCTGAACCGCCGGCAGGTGATGGCCGTGGTCGTCGTGTGCTTCTTCGGTACTCATAGACGCCCGTTATGCTTGGGTTACTAAAAATCCTCCCAAACTGCGTTCGTCACGGGACCGCATGGGTCTCGGACCGCGGTTCCGACGGCGACCGCCGCGGGTGCGAAACACGGCGCTCGCGAGACCCGAAGCTGCCGGCGCGTTCGGCGGCGCTCGGCGCGAAGCGACGCGAGAAGAGAAGCGAAACAGAACGGGCCCGACCGACAGCGCCTCTGCGTCGTTCAGTCGGCGTTCGTCGTCGCTCGGTGGAACGGCTGGCGCGAGATGATTTCGCGCATCTCGGCGAGCGACTCGGCGCTCGCGCCGTTCATCTCGGAGACGACGGCGAACACCTCTTGGCGGGAGATTTTGACGCCCTCACCCGTCACCGCGTGTTCGGGGTTGGCGACGAGTTCGCGGAGCGTGCCGACCGCGAGCAGGAACGGAATCGCCCACGCGGCGAGCGTGTTGCCCTCGCGGAGCGGCACCGTCTCCAAGTAGGTCTGGGCGTCGTCGAGGAACGACTTGGCGTGGTCGGCGGTCCGCTTGACCACCGAGGCCGCCCGGTCGTTGTGCTCGGGGGCGACGACCTCCTCTTGGGGGACGCCCGCGTCGTCGAGCCAGTCGGCGGGGAGGTAAACGTTGTTCTCCGCCGTGTAGTCGTCGTGAACGTCCTTCGCGATGTTCACGAGCTGGAGGAGCAGGCCGAACTCCTCGGCGGTGTCGTAGAGCCGCGAGCGGCGCTCGCTGTCGACGTTGCCGCGGGTCACGAGGTTCGTGATGAGGTTGCCGACGGTGCCGGCGGCGTAGTAACAGTACTCCTCTAGCTCCTCGCGTGACTGGATGCGGAGCCCGCCGGTCTGGGAGTAGCGTTCGACGAACATCGCCATGCCCGAGACGAGTTCGCGGACCGGCGGCGTGACCGCCTCCCGCACGTCCTCCGGAAGCGCCTCGAACGTCCGGAAGACCCGAGCGGTGTTGGCGACGACCATCCAGTCGTCGGACTGTTCGCCCTCCGGGGGGAGGTGCGGCTGTACTGCGGTCACGAACTCGTCGACGGTGGTGTCGTCGTCGGGGTCGAGCGCGCGGTCGTAGAGTCGAAGGAGGTGTGCCTGCTCGTCGGGCGCGATTGAAGACGAATCCTCCACGGTGTCGGCGATTCGACAGAGGAGATATCCGATACAGATGTGCGACGCCATCGGTTCGTCGAGGACGTCGACCGTGAGGGCGAAGGTACGAGAGACCCCCTGAACTGCATCGTGACACCAATCGAGGTCGTCATCAGTTGCCGGTGGCCGGGCATCGGCGTGTCGAGACATTCGAAGCGTACCGGTATTACGGAAGGGGGGATAAAAAGTCTCGTGGGGGAGTCCACTCTCAAACGGCCGAGACGGCGCAGGAGAAAATCATAAGCATAGTCGATGACAGACTCACGTATGGACTTCGCGCTCACTGCGGAGCAGAAGCAAATCAAGGACATGGTCTCGGAGTTCGTCGACGAGGAGGTCAAACCTCGCGCGGCGGAGATAGACGAGACCGACGAGTTCCCCGCCGATCTCGTGCGCGAGATGGGCCAACTCGGCTTGATGGGCATGCCCTTCCCCGAGGAGTACGGCGGTGCCGGCCTCGACTATCACTCCTACGCCATCGGTCTCGAGGAGATTTCCCGCGGCTCCGGCGGCCTCGGCACCATCGTCGCCGCCCACACGAGCCTCGCCGGCAACATGCTCTACGAGTTCGGGAACGAAGACCAGAAGCAGACCTACCTGACGCCGGTCAACGAGGGCACCGACATCGGCGCGTTCGCGCTCTCCGAACCCGGCGCGGGCAGCGACGTACCGGCGATGGAGACCACGGCGGTCAAAGACGGCGACGAGTACGTCGTCGACGGCGGCAAGCTCTGGATTTCGAACGGCTCGGTCGCGGACACCGTCGTCGTCTTCGCCAAGACCGACCCCGACGCGGGCAACAAGGGCATCTCGTCGTTCGTCGTCCGCCCTGAGGAGGACGACGGCTTCGTCGTCGAGGGTACGGAACACAAACTCGGCGACAAGGGCTGTCCGACCGCCGAACTCCGCTTCGACGACATGCGCATCCCCGAAGACCGGCTCCTCGGCGACGAGGGCGACGGCTTCGTGCAGGCGCTGAAGACGCTCAACGGCGGCCGCATCACTATCGCGGCGCGCTCTATCGGCATCGCCCGCGCCGCCCTCGACGACGCCGTGAAGTACGCCGGCGAGCGCGAGCAGTTCGACCAGCCCATCGGCGACTTCCAGGCAATCAAACACAAACTGGCCGACATGGACACGAAGGTCCAGGCCGCGAAGCTCCTCATGCACAAGGCCGCGGACCTGAAGATGCGCGACGAGACGTTCATCAAGGAGGCCGCGCAAGCGAAGCTCTACGCCAGCGAAATCAGCCGCGAGGTGGCGAACGAGGGCATCCAGATTCACGGCGGCTACGGCTACACCAAGGACTTCGCCGCCGAGCGCTACTACCGCGACGCGAAGCTCAACGAGATTTACGAGGGGACGAGCGAGATTCTCCGCAACACCATCGGCGACTGGCTCCAGAAGTAACCGTCAGTCGACGACCGACGCGTCCGCGTCGGCCGCCCGGCGCTCCCCGTTTCCGACCCGCTCCGCGAGCCACGCGTGGTACGATTCGACCCGGTCTGCGCCCGCGTCGCTGAGGCCGTACACGTCGTAGATTCCCTCGGTTCGCCGTTCGAGGTGGTCCGCCTCCACGAGCGCGTCGAGCGTCCCGTAGAACGCTTGGGGGTCGATTCGGAGGTCGTAGTAGCGTTCCAGTCGGGTCTTCAGCTTCTGTCCGCGGAGTTCGCCCGCGTCGTAGAGGATGGCACAAAGGTCGCGCCGGCGGCCGCTCTGAAACCACATAGTTAACCCCTCGGTTGAGACACACACGTCACTTTCGTTCCGGTGGCCCTCTACGCCGGTCCGCCGTGCCGACCCGCCCGCCGGAACCGGTAGTTTAGACAGGCCCTACTCCTTAGCGCCTCGCATGACCGACGCAACCGCAGAAGCGAACGGCGTCACCGCGCGGTACTACGTCACCGACTCCGAGCGCGTCCTCGAATTCGACCGCGACGGCCGAACCGCCGCCGTGGCTCAGAACATCGACGGCTACGCTATGCTGAAAGTCCGCCCGACCGCCGACGGCGACGAACTCGAACGCTACTACGGCTTCGACATGGCCTTGGACCACGCCGCGGAGCTCCTCGGCGTCTCACCGCACGACCTGCCGGTCCCGGACGACGCGGCAGACATGGGGATGTGACTCTGGCGCGCGGCTCTCGTCGCGCCGATTAACCCCAGTAGAAGCGCGGCCCCAAAAACAGATAGCCGAGCGCCAAGAACAGCAAGCCGAACGAAAAGCCCTGCCCGAGCGTCCCCGAGCAGACGATGGCGAGGCCCTGCACGACGCCCATGACGAGCGCGTCCTGCGCGTGGAGGTCCGGGTAGGTCACGTCCGAGAGCATGAGCGCGGCCATAACCGCCGAGAGGACGACGAGTAACATCGGCTCGACGAAGCCGACGAGGACGCCCGCCGACAGAATCGTCGCGGCGAGCGTCGTCGGCACGCCGACCGTCTCGTCGGAGCCGCTGTCGTAGGCGGTGTAGAGCGCCAGTCTGACGACCGCGGCCGCGACGAACAGCGCGGCGACGGCGACGCCGGCGACGACCCGAATCCGGTCGAAGCCCCACATCTCGCGGACGACGGTGACGACGAGCAGGGCGGGGGCGACGCCGAAGGAAGCCACGTCCGCGAGGGAGTCGAGGTACGGCCCCGCGTCGGTTCCTCCGTAGCGCCGGGCAACCACGCCGTCGAGGCCGTCGGCCATCGCGGCGAGCAGGATGGCCTTGGCCGCGAGGCGCACGTCGACCGCGGTCAGCACCGCCGCGACGAATCCGAGCGCCGCGTTCCCGGCGGTGACCACGTCGGCGGGCCCCAACCGACCGACGAATCGGGGTCTCATACCGATGCGATTGCGTACCTTCCCTTTCCCTCTTACGTTCCGTCCGTCGGTGGGCGGCTCCGCGCACCGACCCCGAACCGGCGGCGTTCCGGCCGGTCTCGGTCGATTCGGCGGTTCGGCGAGCGAACCATGCGACATTTATCGGTCGCGTCCCGAGAGGCGACCATGCGAAACCACGGGTCCTCGGACGGCGGTCGGACGCGGCGTCAGTTCCTCGCAGCGGCCGGAGCGGCCGCGACGGCCGGCCTCGCGGGCTGTGCGACCTTGATGGCTTCTGGCGACGACTTCGACATCGGAATGACCGCGGTCGCGTTCGACCCGCCGACGCTGACCGTCGAGGTCGGCGACGAGGTCGTCTGGCGGAACACGAGTTCGCGCGGCCACACCGTTACCGCCTACGAGGGCACGCTTCCCGAGGACGCCGCGTTCTTCGCCAGCGGGAACTACGAGACTGAGCAGGCCGCCCGCGACGCCTACTCTAACTCGCTCGGCGGGCTCATCGGGAGCGGCGAAACCTACACGTACACCTTCGACGTGCCCGGCGAGTACGAGTACCTCTGTATCCCCCACGAGCAGGCCGGCATGGTCGGCACCATCGTCGTCGAGGAATAGGCTCGGCGCGCAGCGTCGAATCCGGGATTTAGTTTAGCATCTGACCCGAGAGCGGCGTGGCTCTCGCCCGTCGCGTCGTCGCGTAAAAAGTCGAAATTCGAAGTCGAGCCGTCGGCGAGACGGGCTTACGCTTCGGTCTCTTCTTCGTCCACGTCGACTGCGACGTCGTCTTCGTCGACGCTGACGGCCGCTTCCTCTTCGGCCTCGACCTCTTCGGGGCGGGCCTCGAGGGAGAACTTCTTGACCTCGACGCGGCGCAGGGGGTAGATGACCTTCGCGTCGCCGTAGATGGCCGACGAGAGGCGACCCTCGACGACGCTCTCGGTGAGCGCGTCGTAGGTGTGGCCCGTGATGGCCTCGCGGGTGAGCTCCGTCATGATGCGACGGATCTCGTGTTCCTGGCTGCGGTCGGCCTTCTTCGTGGTGAAGGCGACGGGCTGGAGCTGGACGCGGTAGTCGTCCTTGGTGATAGCCGTGACGTTGGCCTCGATTTTGGACGCGCCGCGGCGGACGAGGCTACGGAGGTAGTCTCGGGTGAGCTCCTGCTGGATGAACTCGGTGTAGGCGGCGTCGCTACCCACGTCGGTAATCTTGAACGTGAGCTTGACGTTGTTGGCGCCCTGGTCGTCGTTGAGTTCGCCGAGGGTGGACTCGACGGTGCGACCGTTGATCTTCTCGGGTTCGTCCGCGAAGGTCGAACCGAGTTCCTTACGGTCGAAATTCTCGGGAGCGATGACGGTGTACCATCGCTTTCCGCGCTTCTGCTTGGAGACGGATCGTTCACTCATGGTTAGTGTCTGTGTGCGTTCGTGTGGCTTCGATGACGGTCTCGGCGACCGTCACGTTGACGACGTAGTCATCGACCGTGGCGTGCAGGCCACCGGTCGAATCGCGTTCGATTGTGGTGATGAGTTCGTCCCCCTCAACTCGGGTGCGCATCGACGCCGTGTTGTCCGGTTCGAGCGCGCCGGCGACGATGCCGGGGTCGCCGTGGGTCGTCCGCAGGGTCGCACGCCGCGTCATCGGCGCACCTCCCTGACGGCCGCGACGACATCGCTCCGCTCCGCCGCGGAGTCGAACGTCATCGTCGCCTCCGACGGCGACCCGGTCGCGGACGCGTCCGGCAGTTCGTTCGCGGCCGCGGCGAGCGCCTCGTCCAGTCCGGCGGGGCCGGTCGAGACGAGGGCCGCGGCACCGACGCCGACCGCGAGAACGGTCGGCTCGGGCGAGCGGAAGTCGCGGGCGAGCCTCGCCACCGTGGCGAGTCGCCCCGGCGACGACAGGTCACAGGAGAGCGCGTAGAGGCTCTCGTAGCGTCCCGTCGTCGCCTGGCGGAGCGCGCCGTGGGTCGCCTGCGCGTGGTCGCGCCACGCGTCGAGCGCCGCGTCTCGAACGCTGTGTCCGAGCGCCAGCGCGACGGCGGTCCCGGGCGACTCCCGGACGGTCGCGTCGAGCACGTCGGCGAAGCCGCCGACGGTTTCGAACGGCCCGTTCGGGGTCGCCTCCGAGCGCAAGACGCGCTCGACGGCGGTCGCCGCTCGGGCGGTCGCCTCACCGGTCGTCGCGTCGATGGCGACGATGGAGGCGACGCGTCTGCGGGCGTCCGCGTCGAGTTCGGCCGGGAGCGACAGTTCGGCGAGCGTCGCCTGCGCGCGCTCCCTGTCGGCCGAAAACGACGCGTGGACGAGCGTCGAGTGCGCCAGCCCGTCTGCGAGGTCGCCCGTCGGGACGGCCACGCCGGGTCCGGCTTCGACGCCCGCGTCGGCCGCGGCGTTCGCGAGGTCGGTGTCGTCGTCCGGGGCTACGCCGGCGGCGTGGAAGCAGGCCAGCGCGACCGCCGGGTCGGGGTCGACTCCGAGTTCGCGGACGATAGAGACGGCGTCGGTCGGGTCGAGTTCGAGGTCCGCATCGGCGTTCGACAGGCCCACGACTGCCACAACGTCGTCGTTTGCGACAGTGTCGGGGGCGTCGGTCGCGCGGATGCGGAAGGGGACGTCGAGTGTCCTGAGCGCCCGGCCGATGACACCGGCGGCCGCGACGGCGGCACCGCTCGCGCTGACGCGGAGGCGAACGAACGTCGCCTCGCGGAGCGTCGCGGCGGCGTCGGCGGCGGGTGTCTGTTCGGCGGGGCTCACGGACATTCAGTTATTCTTCGAGGAGTTCGACAGCGACGTCGTAGCTGTAGGTGAAGTCGTCGTCGAGCTTGTCGCCGCGGTAGTACGAGACGAGGCGGCGAATCTTCGACTCCGTGTTCTGCAGGGCGCGACGGTTGGACTTGTCCTGCTGGTTCTCCTCCATGTGCTCGCGGAGGCGGACGGCGCGCTCCATGAGGTTACGGAGGTCCTCGGGGAGGTCGCCTGCGGCGTCGTTCTCCTCGAGGATGGTGGTGACCTTCTTGCCCGTGGCGAGCTTGACGTCCGGGACGGGAACGCCCTTGACGCCTTCGTCGCGCAGGGACAGGCCGATCTGGCTCGGGTCCTTGCCCTGTTCTGCAAGTTCGACGACGCGGGCTTCGATGTCAGCCGCGTCGACGTCGCTCCACTCCGGTGCTTCGTCTGCCACCGGCTTGTCCGAGCTGGACGAGCCACGGCGGCGGGTGTGCATTCGTGCCATTGTTGCGGGTTGGAACCGCACTGACCGCAGAAACGAGTACCCCGCAGTCGTATCACCGACTGCTGGGGCACTACCGCAATCCCAAGCCCGAACCGGGCGAGTCAGATTTGCGGCCGTGCTGGATTCCCATCGTGTTGTCCACGCGCGCCGGGTTAAACCGTTTCGACTCGGATTCGACTCGGCCTCAACTCGCCTCGGACGGAATCGAAGGGCTTCTAAACGGGCGACGGCTACCAGAAGGTGCGGGCTCGTAGATCAGGGGTAGATCACTCCCTTGGCATGGGAGAGGCCCCGGGTTCAAATCCCGGCGAGTCCATTTCTGAACGAAGTGAAGAAATGACGAGACGAGCGCTTGCCGTAGCGAGCGCGTGGATTTGAAGCCCTGGAAGTCGCGCGCAGCGAACATCGTGAGCGAGCACGTCTTCCTCCGGGTTCAAATCCCGGCGAGTCCACTCACTTCCTTTCGGTCACTTCGTTCCCTTCAGTCGTTCGTGGACTCGCCGACGTCCCACTCGCTCCGTCTGCGGGCGACCCGCGAGTCGCCCGCATGGCATGCGAGACGGCAGTGCCGTCTCGCTCTGCTCGTGGGACTCCCGGCGAGTCCACTCTGAACGAAGCGAAGAAATGGCGACCGGGCACCCGCCGTAGCGAGTGCGTGGGTTTGCCTGGAAGTCGCGCGCAGCGAACCGTGTGAGCGAGCACGTCTACTCCCGGGGTCAACCCGGCGAGTCCTGCAATCGCACTCGAAGGACTGGTGGATTCCGGGTCAACCGTTTGCCCCGCTATGGGCGTCCCACAAGTCCGGTAATCGGTATCCGAGCTACCGCGGCTGAAAAGATGCGACGCGTCAGCGCCTCCCTGCGGCTCACGCCTCGTCTTCGAACACGCTCATGTCCTTCGCCGCGAGGTCGGTCACGTGCTTGACAATCTCAGGGTCGACCTGCGCGATATCGTCCCCGTCGTGGACCTGTTCGTTGTGTCGCTCGATGGCGTCCGCGACCTCGGAAAGCGAAACGCGCGTGGTCGTGTCGCAGGCCTCGCACACGACCGGGACTTCGGGAGCGTCGTCGTCAGTCATACCGAATCGTTCCGTCAGCGACGGAAAAAACGAGTCGGTTCGTTGCCGGGAGCGGAGAAACGTTTGGAACGCGTCTCGGCCGTTCCAACAAGTCAATACGGGATAACGCCGACAGCGGTTACACGATGCAATACGGTGCCGGCGATTATGAACTCGTTTTCAGGCGGTTGACGGGGACCAGCACAATCGAGGGGCGAACCTACCTAGAGAAGGATTGGGCGACAGACACGGCGTCGTACCCAGAGTCGTTCGAATCGCCAGAAACGTACGAGTATTGCTACGAGGGCGATGCGGTCAACGCCGAGGACTTGGTTTCGACTTACCTCACCGAGTGTCTCGGCGGCCTCGTCATCAATATCGACAGCACGCGGAATCAGCCCGTCCTCGATGGCGAACAGTTCGTAGAACCGGCGTGGGAGACCGATAACTTGGACGAACACGGTCGATTTTCGCGTGTCAGATTCGCGGACGCGATTGAACGCGGCCTCCGCGAGATCGCCGGACCGATGCGGACCGACGCGTCTGAAACGGTTCTCACTGAAATATTCGACCGAGCCGAACCCATCGAGCGCGTGCGTGAGGCGCTCGGGTTCTCCGGCGCACCGGACCTCGTTGGCATCGACCAACAGCTGTTCGGCGGCCCGGTTCTCGTGGAAGTCAAAGCACACACGGACCAGTTTCAGGACACCCAAGAGCATTGGATGGGGACGTTCCGAAACCTGTTCACGGATGTGTACGTCTGTGAAGTTCGGCCCGCGTAGACAAGGGACAACCACAACGGAATGCGATCTGTGTCCGCACCCCACAGCCGTCGAACGATTCGAAGCCCTTATTTATCCGACCGGGGAATGAATGATTGCGTTTGAGGGCTCGTAGATCAGGGGTAGATCACTCCCTTGGCATGGGAGAGGCCCCGGGTTCAAATCCCGGCGAGTCCATTTCTGAACGAAGTAAAGAAATGACGAGACGAGCGCTCGCCGTAGCGAGCGCGTGGATTTGAAGCCCTGGAAGTCGCGCGGAGCGAACATCGTAAGCGAGCACGTCTTCCTCCGGGTTCAAATCCCGGCGAGTCCACTCACTTCCTTTCGGTCACTTCGTCCCTTCAGTCATTCGTGGACTCGCCGACGTCCCACTCGCTCCGTCTGCGGGCGACCCGCGAGTCGCCCGCATGGCATGCGAGACGGCAGTGCCGTCTCGCTCTGCTCGCGGGACTCCCGGCGAGTCCGGCAATCGAACTGGGTGATAATTCAATCCGGATTCGTCTGTGAGCGCCCCAGCGGTCGGCACACGCTATCGTTACCCAACGAGCGCCGCGAGCCCACCATCACCCGTCACCGCGAGGGCGATTCCGGCGATGAGCAAGAGGACGCAGATGAGCGTCAGGCCGATTGCGATGCCGATTCGCCTGGCGTTTCGGTAGTATATTTTCGTCGTCTCTTGGGGGAGTTCGTCGTCGTCGCCGCGCTCCAGAACCTCCTCGATGGCGCTGGAACTCGCTCCCGAGGTGCGACACGAATGATACGCCAAGAGGGTGAACCCCGTGGATAGCACCCACGCGAGTCCGCCGAACCCGACGCCGACGTTCGCCAGCGCGGAGACGTCCGTCACGACGTCCGCTTGGAGGAGCACCGTGACGCCCGTCCCGAAGACGCTCGCGATGAGGACGTTCAGTTTCGTTATCTCGATGGCGTCGCCCGCGAACGCCTCGACCGTACTCGCGTGGTTTCTCGCCTTCGCCCGCTCGCGGAAGTCGCGCTGGAGGCTCGACGCGATTCTGTCGCCGAGTTCGCCCATGTCGAACCTCCGGTGGCAGTTCGGGCACAGCGTGACGAGATTCTCGGGGTCGTCGGGGTTCTCGAAATCCCGCGCCGGGCGCTGATGGGCGACCTCGAGAACGTTCGAGCCCTCGTCGTACTCGCGCCCACAGTGCTGGCACGTGTAGTCGTCGCGGCGAAATATCCGCTCGTGGTCGATGGTTCTCCGCCTTCGCGTCGTCCGCCCGGTCGTCGTCTCGGCATCCTCCGACATTGGTCACTCGTCTGTCTGTCTCGTATCCCGGTGAAATTCGTTTTCCATGACACGGGGCCTCCGACGCGGCGCAGGCCAGTCCCAGCGAACGATTCCACTTACCAGACTGTCAGGTACCCCGCGAGGTTTTCACCCCGCGTCGCCTCCAGTCAGGTAATGAGCGGTCGTCCCCGTGTTCCACTGGTCTATCGCGTCGTCAGAGACCGGACGGCGCAGACCTCGCCGATTGCGGTCGTTCTCCTGTTGGCGATTACGGTCGCCGGAACGACCGCCGTCGTCGCGCTCGGCGGGGTCGCCCTCGAGGAGACGAAACAGGAGTCCCAACTGACGCGCGCCGAGCACTCGATGACGCTGTTCGACTCGCGGGTCGCCATCGCCGCGCTCGGCGAGGGAGAGACGCAGTTCGTCGACCTCGGCGGGACCGGCGGCGGTACCTACGTCGTCGACGACGACACCGGCTGGATACGCGTCACGCACAAGAACTACACGGACGCCGGCGACGACCAAGAGCTCTACAACGAGTCCCTCGGAAGCGTCGAGTACCGCGACGGCGACGCCCGAATCGCCTACGAAGGAGGCGGTGTTTGGCGCACGCAGGACGGCGGCACGACCATGGTCTCGCCGCCGGAGTTCCACTACCGCGGCGCGACGCTGACGCTTCCGGTCGTTCGGGTCGCCGGCGACGGGTCCGCGTCGGGCGACGTGTCCGCGAGAGTCTCGGCGACCGAGCGCGCTCGGCGTGTCTACCCCAACGAGACCGCGAGCTACGACGAGCTACCGACGGCCAGCTTCGATAACCCCGTCAGCAACGGAACGGTCGTCGTGACGGTCCACAGCGACCACTACCGAGGATGGGCCTCGTTCTTCGAGTCGCGGAGCGAGGGCACCGTGACGGTCGACGACGCCAACCGGACCGCGAGCGTGGAACTGGAGACGCTCGGGCTCGTCGGCGAGTTCCAGATGCCGAACGAGGGCACGTCGGTCGACGTGCGCGGGATGGCCGCGAACCACAACGTCTCGACGTTCTCGCTCACGCTCTCGAACGACCAGCACCTCCAGAACATGGAGTGGGGGCTGTACTACGACGGCGACCAGAAGGACCTCGAACTCCACGTGCAGGCGGACGACAAGTGCAAGAGCGGGAGTTACGACGGCACGTTCGACCTGACGCTCTACTACGCCACCGAGGACGGCAAGTACCACGGCTGGCAGGCGACCGACCTCGACCCGGACACGAGCGACGCGGTGAGCATCGACTGCACGGCCAGCACTCCCGAACTCACCGTCGACTTCACGAGTTCGGAGACGATGACCTACGGCGACATCCAGTCGGACAAGGGCTTCGGCAACCAGAACAAGTGGCAGTTCGCCCCCGAAATCGTCGACGGCGAAGCCTACGACAGCGTCACTTTCGACGAACACGACGCCGACAGCGGCCAGACGTTCTCGAAGGCCGACGGCGACACCGCTCAGATGGACTTCGTCGTCAACCACTACTTCTCGCTGGCCGCGCCGCAGTTCGAACTGACCGTCACGGACGGTCCGGGCAACAGCCAGAGCGTCGACGAGTCCGGGTCGCGCGGCGAACTCGACTACGACCAAGCCGAGGGCGGCCAGTTCATCACCTTCCTCCACGTCACGGAAAACGAGGTCGAAGTCGAAGTCCAGTAAGCGGGTGCGTCTCCCGACCGACCGTCACGGCGGTGTCCGACCCCGGGTTTCAGTCTCTCAGTCGGCGAACGTCATATCGACCGACGTCGAGACGACGTAGACGCGCTCTGCCCCGTTCACGTAACACGAGACGCTCGGATAGCTGTCGGGTGTCGCGGCCGGGACGACCGGGTCGCAGGTCACGTCGGGACGGCTCGATAGCTCCTCGCGCCAGAGCGCCGCACGCGGGGAGCGAACGGTTAGATTCACGTCGTACTGCCCGTCGGTCCGCGCGGCCAACACGTCGCTCGCGGCCTTGTCGGCTCGGATGAGGAACGTCCCCGACCCGCCGACCGAGGTCGTCGCCTCCTCGTCGGGGCGCGTCACGAACGCCGGAATCAACACCCGCTCTTCGGTGAGGACGAACGATGGCCGCCGGACGAACGTCCCGCTGTCGCCGCGAGTCCTGAGAAGCGCGTCGAACGCGTAGACGACTCGCTCGTCGCTTGAATCGGCCGTGTAGACGACCGGCGAGACGTCGTAGGTGTTCGTGAAGTTGACCGACGGGTCCGACGTCAACTCCCCGGAGACGACGAACTCGACGGGCCGGTCGAGGGTCAAGCGAGCGTCCTGAAGTTTCACCTCCGTGGCCCGACTCGGCGCGCCGCGGTCGGCGATGTCCTCCATGTTGTCGCCGAGGATGTCGAGCGCGCGCTCGGCGTTGTTGACGCGCTCCACGTCGCGGGCGTCTTGGAGGCCGGTCATCCCGACGGCACTGACGAGACCGACCATCGAGAGGACGATGGCGAAGACGAAGACGAACCCGAGCGTGTCGCTCACCGCGCGGTCGCTCACGAGTTCACCTCCAGCCCCGACGACGGGTCGTAGGTGATGGTCACGTCGCCGCCGTCGACTCGGCTCGCGGTCAGCGAGGTCTCGGTCGAGACGGGGACGCGGACCGTCACCTCGGGGTCGGTCGAAGTGAGCACGAGTTCGTTCGGCGACCCCGACACCACCTCGATGGAGTAGGTCGTGCCGGCGACCCTCGGGGGCAGTCGTACCGTCGCCTCGACCCGCGACTCGCCCGGTGCGGCCCCGATTCGGTCGACCGATTCGATGCCGGCCGCGAGCCGGTTTCCGACCACGTCGAGTTCCGTCTCCGTGACCCGCTCGCGCTCGTCGGAGACGAAGCCGCCGGCGGCGACCAACAGCCCCGAGATGAGAACGACCGTGATGGAGAGCGTGAGGACGTAGCCGAGCGCCGTTGAGACGCCGCGGTCGGTCGAACGGGAGCGGGCGCGGCGCCCGCGGCTCCCGCGCCGAACGCGGTTCTCCCGGTCGTCCGGGGCTATCGGTGGCGTCACGCAATCTCACCCGGCGCGACCCGAAGCTCTCGGTAGACGTACGCCTCGCCCGTCTCGTAGACGTACGAGACGTTGACGGCGTACAGCGCCTGCTCTGCGACCGGCGACGACCCGCTCCCGGCGGGCGCGTACTTCGCCGCGTCGAACACCGTCGCGTTCGTCTCGTTCACGTACAGTTCGTAGGTCCCCTCGGCCTGCACGGCGTTCCGGTACGAGAGCGTGACAGGGCCGTCGAGGTCGGTGTGGACCGCATCGAGCGGGTCGCAGGTGGCCCCGTCGAGTCGGCCGTCGGCAACGTCAATCGTGACGTAATCGCCCGCGTCGGCCGCCACGCCGCAGGTCGTCCGGCTCCCGCCGGCGTCCTCGACGGTCACGAAGACCCGCGTCGAATTCCGGTAGACCTCCGTCTCGACCGCGTTCGTCCCGTCGTCGACGACGAGCTCGAACGCCGACCCGCTACTCGTCGCGAGCGAGTCGCGCGAGACGTTGAACCGGACGCCGCGGACGCCGACGCCGCTGGCGAGCGTCCAGTCGGTCGTCTCGTTCCCGTCCGTGAAGTTCCGCGCCGCGTCGGTCTGCGAGATTCGGGTGCCCTCGACGTGGTCGACGCGCGAGGCGTTCGTCGCGGCTCCCCTGACCGCGGCGAGCGTCGCGGTCGCGTCGCTCCAGTTGCCGAACGTCTCGTCGAACGAGCCGGCGAGTTCGCCGTACGTTCCGCCCTCGCGGTTGGCTTCGTCGAGGAGGAGTCCCGCACCGGCTTCGACCGTTCGGCCGTGGCTCACGGCCCCGTCGAGGCTCGTATCGGTCGTCCGCGTGGCGAGGTTCTCCGTGTAAATCGCGGTGTTGAGCGTCAGCGCGAGACCGACGAGGAGGACCGCGATTGCGAGGGCGGCGACGAGCATCAGTTGACCGCGGTCGTCGCCGGTGAAGCGCACGGCTCCCGTCGCCTCGTCCCTCGGGCCGTCGAACGCGTCGGTCACATCCGCCATACGACCACCTCCACTTCGACGACGCCGTAGAGCGGCCCCGCGCTCCCGTCTTGGATGAAATACGTCTCGTCGCTCGCGGCGGCGACCGATTCGAGCGTCTTGGTCGTCTCGACCGCGCGAGGCTCGCCGCCCGGCGACGTTCCCGGCTCGGTCAGCGCGTCGTCGTCCGCGAGCGTCACGACCCGAGTCCGCGAGACGGCGTGGTCGCTCGGTTCACCCATGAACACGAGTCGGCTCGTCCGGCGGACCTCCCGGTCGCGGAGGTAGTGTACGTAGACGTTGAACGCGATGCCGCGGTCCAAGAAGGACTCGTCGAGCATCGTCCCGAAGGCGGTCGGCGGGCCGCCGTCGACGTAGTAGCCGCGCGCGTCGATGCCGTAGAAGCTCCCGTTTTCGGGGTGCGTGAACAGGAGCGTCCGCTTCAGCGCGCCGGTCTCGGCGGCCGCCGTCAGGACGCCGTCGGCGACGGCGGCCTGTTGGTTCTCGATGTGCTGGCTCGACGTACTCGCGGTCAGGGGCGTCACCGCGGTCACCTGCAACGCGAACGTGACGCTGGCGAGGAGCACCATCGCGGCGACGATGGCTTCGAGCGCGTGGGCCTGTGCGCGAGACACGGTCACCACACCCTCACCGATAGCTCGTGGAGCTCGCCGTCGAGGAGGATTGCCCGCCGAGCGGCGACGACGCTCCGGGTTGTCGGGACCGGCTCGCCGGTCGTCTCGACGACGGTCCCACCCCGCGAGAGCGTGACGTTGAGTCCGTAGGACGCGTCGATTCCGGTCGCGGCGTTGGGGTCGGCGCTCCCGTAGTCGCAGTCGCCGGGCGGCGGGTCTCCGTCGAAGAACGCCTCGGTGCAGGCCGCGTCGAGCGCGTCCGGATTCTCGTCGTCGACGAGCAGGCGCTGGGTGAGCGAGTCGGCGGCGCGGTTCGCGACGAGCGGGCGGTCCTGTTCGGCCTCGAAGGGGTCGAGAATCTGCGGGATGGTGCCGACGACCCACGCGACCGCAAGGAGGAAGATGCCGACGCCGACGGCGAAGTCGATGGTCGTCTGGGCGCGGGTGCTCCGGCCGGGAGCTCCGCGTCGGCCGTCACTGCGTCGGCCGTCGCCGCGGTCGCGTCGCCGCATCAGCCGACCACCATCCACACCGCGAGCGAGAGCGTCTGGAGGATGACGACGAACTTGACCCCCGAGAGGAGGTCCGCGTTGCGGATGTAGCCGCTGATGAACCCCGAGAGCATCGCCTGGATGGTGACGCCGTGGAAGAACAGAAGCGACAGCAGGTCGGGGTCGATGCCGCCGCCGAAGCTCGGGCCGCCGGTCGTCGCGCCGCCGGAACTCGACGCCTGCGAGGAGAGGCCGGCCATCACGTCGAGGAACTGCGTCTTCAGGATGGCCATCACCGCCAGCAGCGTCACGTAGGTCATGAGGATGATGGCGACCTGCATCCGGGTCCGCGAGATGCGCTCGCGCTCGATGTCGTCCTGGTTCTCGGAGGCCTGCGCGGCCGTCGTTAGGACCTCGGTTATCTGGCTCGACGCCTCCTGGGCCTTCGTGATGAGCTTGACCGTCCGGGCGAGCCGCGGGATGTGGTACTTGTTGTTGAACTCGACGAGCGCCTCTCTGAGGCTCATGCCGTAGTGGACCTTCGCGTACATCACCTCGAACTCGTCCGCGAGTTTCCCCGAGGAGGTGTCGGAGACGGTCTTGATGGACTCGAGGAGCGTCTGGCCGGTGTCGTTCGCGCTCGACAGCTTTCGGAGGTTGTCGGAGAGCTTCCCCGTGATGGCCGACCGCGAGTGGACGTTCCACTCGTGGAAGACGGCGAGCGGCACCGCGACGAGGTAGACCGGGACGTAGAACCAGATGAACGTCCCCCAGACGGGGTTAGCCACCATCCCGTCCCACGTCGTCGGGGCGGCACCTTCGACGACGGAGACGGCGAGGAGCGAGAGCGCCGCGGGCACCGTCAGCGCGAGGGTGAAAAGCGGGTGCCGCTTGAAGAACAGATGCGGGCGGCGCAGGAGCTCTTTGGTCTTGAACGTCCCCTCGCGGGATTTGATGCGCGAAAAGAGGCTGAACTCGCCGACGTAGCTCTCGACGAGCCCCATGTGGACGAGCCCCTCGCGCTGTTGACCCTGCAGGCGGTCGCTCTCGTCTTCGGGGCTGAGGAAGCCGTCGCCGATTTCGTCCTGCTTGACCGTCGAGACGAGGACGAGGAAGCCGACGCCGGTCAGCGGGATGAGGCCGTAGACGGTCGCGTACAGCAGCCTCGACTGGGCCTCCCCGAGCATGCTCATGATGACGAGGATGATGATGAGAAGCAGCGGAAAAAGCGAGAGCGTCATGTACATCTCGCCGAACAGCTCCATCGTCTCCAGCGTCTGTTCTTGCTGTTGTTTCGCGGTCCGGAGGTGTTTGTCCTTCTTGTCGTCGAGGAAGCCCTGCATATTACCGCCGGAGTTGACGATAGAGAGCATGTCCGTCAGGAACTGCGAGAGGTCGTCCGAAGGGGTCAAAATCGCCTGCTGCCGGATGGCGTTGCGGTAGTCGGTCCCGAAGTACTCCGTCTCCTGGACGATGCTCTGGAACTCCCGGGAAACCTCGCCGTAGGTGTCTTCGGCGCGCGCCATCGCCTCCAGAATCTCCAGTTGGTTCAGCCCGCCCACCGAAAGGGCGTACATGAACGAGATGGAGTCCGACAGGAGCATGTTTATCTCGCGCTTGCGGGCGGACGCCGTCGAGTACGGAATCGCGACGAGCGTCCCGAAGCCGCCGGCGAAGCCGAGCGACCCGAAGACGAGCCCCGAGACGACGACGGCCGCGGGCATCGCGAGCGACCGGAGCGTGGCCGCCGTGGACTCGCTTCCGACCGGAATCCCGAGGCTCACCGAGTCCGCCGAGACGAGGCCGAGCGCGAAGACGCCGTAGCCGACGGCCATCCCGACGAGCCACAGTGCGAGGCCGACGAGCACGCCGATAGCGAGCGCCCGCGAGAGGTAGAGTTCGACGGTGTCGGGCATCCGTGCCTGCTGCAACTTTTCTTCGATGTCGGCGACGAACTCGCCGTCCTCGTCGAAGATGAGCTGAAACAGCGGGTAGAAGGCGTCGCCGAGGGTGTCGGTACTGCGGTCGAGGCCGCCCGAGGTCTTCGAGTCGAGGTTGCTCATCTACTCGCCCTCTTCGGAGTCGGTCCCGCGAGCGCCCGCGTCGTCGTCCTCGTCGCCCTCGTGCGGGTCGTCGGCCTCGGCGGCCTCGAACCCGCCCCACGTCTCGTCGGCCGCGTCGTCGGGGTCGGCCCTGTCGGGTTCGCCTCGCCCCGCCGTGCCGTCCGAAGCCGCGGTCGAGTCCGACCCGTCGTCGATGCCGAACGCGCCGAAGAAGTCGTCGAGGTCCAGGTCGTCGCCGTTGGGGTCGGGGAAGGAGGGCGCGTCGTCGAAGCCGAACGCCCCGCCGGGGTCGCCGAAGCCGGTCGGCTCGTCGCCCTCGCGGTCCGCGTCCGCCTCGTCGCGCCCGGCCTCCAGCGCCGGCGTCTCGTCCTCGCCGTCGAGCGACGACGGCCCGTCGTCGCCCTCGATTTCGGAAGTTTCGTCGCCGGCGTCTAGTTCGTCGCGGTCGTCTCCCTCGTCGAGTTCAGGGTCTCGGGTCGACGCGTCGAGCGAGTCGAGTTCGCCGCGCTCGCCGGGCGTCGCCTCCACGTCCGACTCGTCGCGCATGTGGTTGAGCGCCTCCGCGACCTCGCCCACGTCGCGGCCGCGGTAGTCGGGGAACAGCTCCTCTTCGGCCCGGCGGAGGATTTCCTTCGCCAGCTTTCGGACGTGTTCCGGCGGGTCGGGTCGCGGGACCATCGCCTCGCTCTCGGGGTCGATGTTGATGTGGACCGACTCCATCTCCCGGAGGTCTTCGAGGCTCCGTTCGAGGTCGTCGGTCGCCATCAGTCCGAGGATGGTGTCTTGGTCGTTGATGAACGCCTGGAACGTCGCCGCGACCTGCGTGTAGGTGTTGAGCCCGCGGTCGATGAGGTACGCGAGGATGACCTGTCGCTTGAACACCTCCAGTTCGAGCGTCTCCTGATTCCAGCCGCGGTCGAACTTGATCTCTTCGAGCGTGTTCGACGAACCCATCTGGAGGAACTCGTCGGTCTCGGCCTGCCACTGGTAGACGTCTTGAACGTTTATCTCGTCGTTCTCGGGGTCGTAGTGGTTGATTTCGGTGAGCGACTTGTTCCGGCGCACCTTGTTGCCGCCGACCCGCGTCGAGGTCTGGATGGACACGAGGTCGAGGGCGGTGAACATCGTCTTCGAGACGTTGATGGGCGCGGTCGTAAACCGCTTGAGCACCTCGCCGACCGAGTCGGCGTGGAACGTCGTGTAGGTGGTGTGACCCGTGGACATGACCTGAAACAGGGTCCGGCCCTCCTCGCCGCGAATCTCGCCCATGACGATGTAGTCCGGGCGCTGGCGGAGCGCGGCTTCGAGCAGGTCGAACTCGTCCACGTCGCCTTTGTCGTCGTCCGCGAACGACGGCCGGGTGACGGAGGCGATCCAGTTGCGCTGGGGCAGTTCGACCTCGCGGGTGTCCTCGATGGAGACGATTTTCGTGTTCGACGGGATGAAAAGCGAGACGGCGTTGAGCGAGGTGGTCTTCCCCGACGCCGTGCCGCCCGCGAAGATGAGGCTCTTGTCGTTCTCGATGCAGAGCCAGAGGAACGCCATCTCCTCCAGCGAGAACGTCGACCAGTTGATGAGGTCGATGGGCGTGAAGGGGACGTCCTTGAACTGGCGGATAGTGTAGTTCGTCCCGTGGTCCGACACCTCGCGACCGAGGGTGAGTTGCGCGCGCGACCCGTCCGGGAGCGTCGCGTCCACCTGCGGGCGGCGCTTCGAGATGCCCTTCCCGGAGCGTTGGGCGAGTTTCACGACGAAGTCGTCGAGTTCGCCCTCGCCGTGGTAGACGTTCGAGATGATCTGTTCGTAGTCGGAGTGGTAGACGAACACCGGCGAGTTGTAGCCGTCGCAGGAGATGTCCTCGACGTTGATGTCGTGTTTGATGCCGTCGATGCGCTCGTAGCCGATGAAGTCGCGGCGGAGGTAGTACTGGAGCTTCCGGACTTGGTAGTCGTTCAGGTCGTCGGCGTCGTCGGCGAGGACCGCCGGTTCGGGTCGGGCGGCGATACCGTCGATGCCGCCGAGCGGGGCGTCATCGTCGGCGTCGCGGGCGCGGCCGCCGAAGACGGAACCGAACCCGAGTCGGGACCCGATACCGCCGAGTCCGCCGAATCGCCCGGCGGTCGCGGGAGTCGCCGAAGAGCCGTCCGTCGACCCACCTCCGCCACCGAGGAAGCCGTCCAGTCCGAGCCGAGACGCGAGGCCCGAAGACTCCGCCGCCGCGTCAGTGGCCGAACCGTCGTCGCTTTCGCCAGCCGCGGATGCCGACGCCGGCGGGTCGTAGAGGTCGTACCGCGAGAGCAGTTCGTACGTCTCGGCCTCGATGACCCGTCCGCGGTTGTCGCGGCCGCCCTCGACGACGCTTTCGTCCCCGTACTTGATGGCGGTCCGAAGCTTGTTCGTGAGGAACTCCGTCAGGTCGTCTTCGATGCGGTTCAGGTACGGTTCGACCACGTAGTACTTCTTCTCGTTTTCTTTGACCGAGTGGAAGATGATGACGAACGCGTAGGGCTTGTTCACCCAGTAGCGCTCGACCTCGCGGAAGTGCGTCTTCTTCTCCATCGGGACGGCCTTCTCGAGGTCGTAGCGGTTCGCCAGCGTGGTCGTGCCGTCGACGCTGGAGAAGAACGCGTCCTCGTCGAACTCGGGGTCGACATCGACCGTTCGCTCCTCGACGACTGCGTCGAGTTCCTCGGCGCGCTGGCCGGCCCGCGCGAGCGCGTTCTCGATGTAGTCGGGGTCGAACCCGAGCGCCTCTTCGGCGTCGAAGCGGACGATGTCGCCCTCGGAATCCCGCGGGCGGGAACCGTCGTCCTCGTAGTAGTACTCCCGCTTGTAGTGTTCCCACAGCCAGACGTCCTTGACGACGGGGGTCGTCTCGGGGTTACAGAAGGCTTCGAACTGCTCGTTGATGTCCGTCGCGTGCGCGCCGCGCTTACCGATGAACTCCGCCGCGTCGACCGGGTGACAGTCGAGGTACTCTTCGGGGTCGAGGTCGACGCGCTCCCAGTCGGTCCGGGTCGGCGTCGAGGCCGCCCGCTCGTCGTCTTCCTCCCACCGGGACGTGCCGGGCGCGTCGCGTCGCGTCCGCGGATCGGTCCCGTAGAGGGCTTCCACGTCGCCGTCGGTTCCGTACTCGTCGAGAAAGTCTGCCCACGTGTACGACCCGACGCGCGCGTTCGACGCCTGCTCCGGAGCGGTGTCGCTCTCCACGGGCGGTGTTACATCACCCGTTAACGCCTTTCGCTCCCCTCCGTCGGCGTCGTCGGTTGCCATTGTCACCGGGTATCCGGGCCGATGGAAAAGTCTTTTTCTCAGCTAATTCACAGTTTAAGTCCTGTTTAAGTTCTATTTTTATACCATTTTATCAGGGAAGGTCGTGGCGACGCATCCAGACCGCCGGCTAAATCGGGGCTTTATCGCGGCGTGAACCGGGGCGAATCGAGGGACGCCCGTAGAATAGTGGTTTTCTGATATGTCGTGCAGCACGGGAGACGGGCTGTCGCCGTTGCGGGCCGGGGTTCCGCCGTGGAGACGAAAGAGCGGTGAGTCAGAGACGTTTGCGACGGGACTGGACTCCGGGATTTGCGATTTCTACCGCGGCCGTGCAGCGAGGAGCGTCGCGACGAGCGAAGCGGGCGTGGCGGGAGTCCCGCGAGCAGAGCGAGTGGGACTCAGGAACGACCGCTGAGCGAACGAAGTGGCGAACGGTGTGACGGGATTGAGCGAATCCGGAGGATTCGCGATGTTCGTCGCGGCCGCTGAGCGAACGAAGTGAGCGAAGCGGGCGTGACGGGAGTCGAACCTCGGTCGCTCACTGACGTTCGCTCCCCGATTCGAATCCCGCACGTTGCGTTATCGGACTCGCTCCGCTCGTCACGATAACGGGCGTGACGGGATTCGAACCCGCGATCGAGAGGTTAGGAACCTCTCGCCCTGTCCACTAGGCCACACGCCCTACGGCGCAATCTCTCAGGACTGGTCAAAAATCGCGTGGTTCGCCCTGCGCGGGCAGAAGAGAGAGAGTGAGCTGCGATTAGTTCGACGATTCGGTCGAAGCGGACTCGGTCTCGACCGAGTCAGCCGAACTCTCGATGGTCGCGTCGTCTTCGTCTTCGTCGTCGCCTTTCATATCCTGCAGCTCGTCCTCGATTTCCTCGCGGCCGCGCTGGAATTCGCCGATGGCCTGCCCGGAGGACCGAGCGAGCTTCGGAATCTTGTTCGCGCCGAACAGCAGGACGACGATGAGCAGAACGACGAGCAGCTCGGGCCCGCCCGGGAGTCCCGGGAACAGTGGGGTGATGGTCTCGAACATCGCTATTTCTGCGTTACCTAGTGGCAATTATAGGCTTTTTGCCTTCTGCGGGTTCTGGAAAGACGGAATATCGGCGTACCGGAACTCCCGCATCGGCCGAATCGACGCGTTTCGGCGCGTAACTCCTACGAAAAACTTGTGGCAGGCTGCCGGACGCGCTTGGCCGTTCCGATGCGCCGACTGGGTCGGTCCGTCACCACCGGTCCCCTGAATTTCCGACGACGGTGAAATAATGTGTGCGGAGTCGAATGGCACCCGTATGGTATCAGTCGGCGACGACGCCCCGGACTTCACCGCACCGCTCACCGACATCGACGGCGACATCGAGTCGTTCACGCTCTCCGAAAACCTCGACGACGCGCCCATCGTCCTCGCGTTCTTCCCCGCGGCCTTCACCGGCACGTGCACCACCGAGATGTGCACCTTCCGCGACCAGATGGCCAACTTCGAGGACGTCGGCGCGACGGTGTACGGCATCAGCATCGACACGCCGTTCACGCTGACGGAGTTCGCCGAGCAGAACGGACTCAACTTCGGCCTCATCAGCGACACGAACCGCGAACTCGTCGACGCCTACGACGTGGCGATGGACTTCGCGAGCCTCGGCGTCAACCGCGTGGCGAAGCGCGCGGTGTTCGTCGTCGACGGAGACGGCGAAGTCACCTACGCGTGGGTCAGCGACGACCCCGGCGTCGAACCCGACTACGACGCGGTCGAGGCCGCCGCCGCGAAGCTCGAAGAACCGACCGAGGCCGCGTAGGCTCACCCCGCCACGCGACGCGTTAGCGCACCTGATTCGGAGCCCAAGTTCTTTTCTCTCCGTGCGACCACCTTGCGGGTCATGAGCGATACCGAAGACACCCTGAACGGCGGCCGCGTCTACGACCCCGAGGCGGACCACGCCTTCCCCGACGAGAAGCTCAACGAGGTGCTCCCCGCGCTCCTCGAAGACGAGGAAGTGACGACGCTCCTCGAAGCGCAGAACGTGAACGCGGTGACGCGCAAGGGCTACAACGACCACGGCCCGAAGCACATCGAAATCGTCCGCAACCGCGCGCTTCGGCTGTACGACCTGCTCAAGGCCGGCGACTGCGAGTTCAACGGCGCGGCCGAGCAGGGACTCGCCGAGGCCGACGAAGCGGTCATCATCGCCCTCGCGGCGCAACTGCACGACATCGGTCACATCGTCCACCGCGACAACCACGCGTACTACTCCATTCCGCTCGCGTCGGACGTGCTCGACCGCTTCCTCCCCGAGTTCTACGGCCTCGCCGACGCGGTCCGAATCAAAGCGGAAGTCCTCCACGCCATCCTCTGTCACCACCGCGAGGAGGACCCGCTCACGCTCGAAGCCGGCGTCATCCGCGTCGCCGACGCGCTCGACATGGAACGCGGCCGCTCGCGCATCCCCTACGAGAAGGGCGGCCGCGGCATCAACACGCTCTCCAGCCGCGCCATCAACAACGTCGTCCTGAAGCCCGGCGAAGAGTCGCCGGTCCTCGTCGAAATCGAGATGGTGAACGCCGCGGGCGTCTATCAGGTCGACAACCTCCTGAAGGCGAAACTCGACGGCTCCGGCCTCGAAGACCACGTCCGCATCGTCGCGGTCAACACGAAGTCCGAAGACAGGCTCGTCGAGCGCATCGAACTCTAAGCGGCGCGTCGGGAGTCAAAAAATCCGAGTCGTCCGCACGGGCGACCGCCGCGGGTGGGTCCCGCAGTCGGCACCGGTTCGGTTCTCTCCTCAGTCGTTCGACTGCGCGAGGCGCTCCGCGCCGCCGACCGAGAGTTCGCCGCTGAGGGTGCGGTTCGGGTAGGGGATGTCGATTCCCTCCTCGTCGAACCGCTCTTTGACGGCGGTAACGTACTCGCCGCGGGTCTTCACGAAGTCGGCGCGGCTGGGCTGGGAAATCCAGATGCGCGACTTGAGCGTGACCGACGAGTCGCCGAGTTCGGTCAGTCTGACCGACGGCTCGGGCGTCGTCATGATTCCCTCGTGGTTTTCAGCCTCGTCGAGGATGATGTCGGTCGCCTGCTGGATGTCGTCGTCGTAGCCGATGCCGAACGGCACCTGCAGGCGGAGTTTGTCCTTCGCGACGGGGTTCTTGATGACGCCGTCGGTGAGCTGCGAGTTCGGCACAGTGAGCAGTTCGTTGTCGAAGGTACGAACGCGCGTCACGCGGAAGGAGATGTCCTCGACGACGCCGGAGTTGTCGTCCCATTCAATCCAGTCGTTGATGCGGAACGGCTTGTCGGTGAAGATGAAGATGCCGGCGACGAAGTTGGCGATGACGTCCTGCATCGCGAAGCCGATAGCGAGCGTCGCGGCCGCGCCGATGGTGGCGAGCGACTGCAGGATGTTGCCGAGGCCGGCGAACGCGAACCCCGCTCCGAGGGCGACGAACGCCACGACGAGGGTCGCGATTTTCATCAGGGGCTTTTTGGCGTGTTCCTCCGCGCCGCGTCGGTCGAGGACGCGGTTGAGCGCGGACGACACGACCGCCTTGCCGACGATGTAGACGACGACAAAGCCGAGAACGAGGCCCAGGAGCGTCCCGAGCGTCTCGGCGTACGGAACGTTCTGCTGGGTGAGGAGTCGACCGATAGCGCCGCCGTCACCCTGCAGTTGGAGCGGGAGTGCGAGCGCGTTCATCGGTGGTAGACCGCGGTCTTCCCCCTCGTCTCTATCAGTTCGGCGTTCACCCGGTCTGCGAGGTCTGCGGCCGCCTCGTCAACCGTCGTGCCGCCGAGCGCCGCCCGGAGGAACTTCGCTTTCACGAGGTTCCGGTCGGCCAGTTGGTCGTTGAGTTCGCCGACCACCGCTTCGATTCCGCTCTTACCCACCCAGACGGTCACGTCGACGTCGTGGGCCTCCTTTCGCAGCTCCTGCGTGTTCATGTGTGGCCTCCACTATGTGCCGGAGGGCTTCAATAGTAAGGCTTTGGCGGCCGTTTGGTTGTCGTACACACGCGAGAACGGGGCGATACTGCCGGAATCGCCGGCGGGCGGTCAGTACGGATAGCGTTTCGTCGCCCCGCAGTCGCATCTGACGACGACGCGGCCGCCGGCGCGGGTCCGGACGCGGGCGTTGACGCCGGGACGGAGGTAGGCGTCGCAGTCGTCGCAGGTGAACCGGCGGAACGCCTTCGGGAGGCCGCAGCGGTTCCGCTCTGCGACCCGGCGGGCGAGGCGGACGTACTCGCGGGCGCGCTCGTGGTCGCGGTCGCTCGCCGCCTCACGGGCGAGGTCGTGGAGTCGGTCGATGCGCTCCTCCGCGATGTTCATACACGTTCGGGCGAGCGGCCCGGACAAAGACGTTCCGAACCGCGACGCGGAGCCGAAGCCGGTAACGTGAAACCTCGGCCGGAAAAACGGCGACTGTGCGCGTCCTGAACTACCTCGAGTTCGCCTCGCAACTCGAACGCAGCGGCATCGGCACCGCCACCGACCAGCAGCGGGCGGCCCTCGCCACGACCGACGTGGAGGTCGTCACCTCCCCGTGGCCCGAGTCGGCCGCCGCGGGTGCCGCGGGCCTCCTGCGGGGCGACGGGGTCATCCGCGACTACGACGTGGCCCACTGCAACCTCATCGGCCCCGGGTCGCTCGCCGTGGCCGGACACGCCAAACGGAACGACATCCCGCTCGTGCTCCACTCGCACGTCACCCGCGAGGACTTCGCCGAGAGCTTCCGCGGGTCGACCGCGGTCGCCCCCGCCCTCGGAAAGTACCTCAAGTGGTTCTACTCGCAGGCAGACGTGGTGCTCTGTCCCTCCGAGTACACGAAGCGAACCCTCGAATCCTACCCGATCGACGCGCCGATTCGACCGATTTCGAACGGCGTCGACACCGACGCACTCGACGGGTTCGAGGAGCTCCGCGAGGAGTACAGAGCCGAGTACGACCTCGACGGCATGACCGTCTTCACCGTCGGCAACGTCTTCGAGCGCAAGGGCCTCACGACGTTCTGTACGCTCGCCCAGGAGACCGACTACGACTTCGCGTGGTTCGGCCCCTACGACACCGGGCCGCACGCCTCGAAGAAGGTGCGATACTGGGTCGAAAACGCCCCGGAGAACGTCACATTCTCCGGGTGGATAGACGACATCCGCGGCGCGTTCGGCGCGGGCGACGTCTACCTCTTCGCGACGAAAAACGAGAATCAGGGCATCGCCGTCCTCGAGGCGATGGCCTGCGGGAAGGCGGTCGTCCTCCGCGACATCCCGGTGTTCGAGGAGTTCTACACCCACGGCCACGACTGCCTGAAGTGTTCGACCGACGCGGAGTTCCGCCGGGCGCTCGACCTGCTCGCCCGCGACCCCGACCTCCGGCGGCGACTCGGCGAGAACGCCCGCGAGACGGCCGCCGAACACAGCCTCGACCGCGTCGGCGACAGGCTCGTCGAGACGTACGAGGACGCGCTGTCCGGACGACTCGAAGGCTGAGTGGCCGACTCTCGTCCGGCGACTCTCGTTGGCCGACCCCCGGGAGGCTGCCGATTGATTCGGTAACACACGACAGTCCAGCGGGAAGTCACAACGGTTTATCCCGTCGGGGTCGCACGAACGGCCATGCAGTCGGTCGCCGCGTTCACCGACACGTACCTACCGACCGTCAACGGCGTCACCTACACGATTCAGACGTGGCGCGAGCGGTGGCACCGCCGCGGCGGCCGCATGGACGTGGTGTTCCCAGCGGACGACGACTACGACCCCGAGCCCGGCGAGTACGGCGTCCGAAGCCTTCCGTTCCCGTTCTACGAGGGGATTCGAATCGGCGCGCCGCGCATTCCGGGAGCCGTCGACGACGTCGACGTCGTCCACGCCCACACTCCGTTCGGCCTCGGACTGGCCGGACTCCGACTCGCTCGCCGGCGCGACCTCCCGCTCGTGGCGACCTACCACACCCCGACCGGCGAGTACGCCGAGTACCTCAGCTCCGTCGGCGCTATCGAGCGCGGCGTCGAGCGCACCGCCGAGCGGTACGAGCGGTGGTTCTTCGACCGCGCCGACGCGGTCATCGTCCCGAGCGAGGACGCCGAGCGCCGCCTCGTCGACGAGGTCGGCGTCGAGGCCGAAATCGTCGTCCTCTCGAACGGCATCGACGTGGAGCGGTTCGAACCCGTCGAGGGCGACGACTTCCGCCGCCGCTACGACCTCGGCGACGGCCCCCTCATCGGCTACACGGGCCGTCACGGCTACGAGAAGCGTCTCGACGAACTCGTCCGGGCCGCGGCCGACCTCGACGCGACGCTCGTCTTCGGCGGCGACGGCCCCGCCCGCGACGAGCTGTCAGCCCTCGCCGACGACCTCGGCGTGGACGCACACTTCCTCGGCTTTCTCGACCGCGAGGAACTGCCGGCGTTCTACTCCGCGCTCGACGTGTTCTGTTTTCCGAGCCCCGTCGAGACGCAGGGGCTCGTCGCGCTGGAGGCCAACGCCTGCGGGACGCCCGTCGTCGGCGTCAACGAGGGCGCGCTCGAGGACACCGTCCTCGACGGCGTGACCGGCTACCACTACGAGTCCGGCGACTTAGACGGGTTCCGGCGCGGAATCCGGCGGGCGCTGGCGGAGCGCGAGGAGCTCAGCGCGCGGTGTCTCGACCGCCGTGACGAGGTGAGCGTCGACCGGTCTGTCGACCGACTCGCCGCGCTCTACGACCGGTTGGCATCGGAATAAAAAAACAGCGAGACCGACTGCGAAACCGCGTTAGTCGCGACCTTCGAGCGCGTCAGCGATGCGGCGCAGTTCGCGGTTCACGTCGCGGACCTCGTCGCGGAGCTGTCGGACCTCCCGGACGAGCTGTTCGTCGTTTCCGCTCCCCTGCTCGGGGTCGCGCGGGCCGCCGCCCATACTTCCGGGACCGCCGCCCATGCCGCCGCCGCCGCCCATGCCGCCGGGGCCGCCGCCGCCCATCATGCCGCTCATCATCTGCGCGAACGGGTTGCCGCCGCCGCCCATGCCGCCGGGGCCGCCGCCGCCCATCATCTCTTCGGGGTCGGGACGCTCGCCTTCCTCGCGCTCTTTCTCGCGGCGCTGTCGAATCTCTTCGACCCGCTCGCGGAACGACTTCTCTTCTTCGCCGTCGTCGCCCTCGCCGGGCGTCTGCGTCTCGTCTGCGGGTTCGTCGTCAGCCATGAGAGCGAATTGGCCGTCCTCCCGGAAAGTGCTGACGGTCTCTGAGAAGCGTGACGTCGCTCACCCGAACGCGCCGAGGCTCGACTGGAGGTCGCGGTCGGTCCCGCCGTCGCCGAGTTCGTGGCCGACGAGGTCGCGCATGTCGACCGCGTAGGTCGTCCCGCGGTGGTCGAGGACGAGCACGCGCCCCTTCACGCCGCGGACCGTTCCCGTGGCGACGGTCTCGGCGACAGGTGAGCCGGCGAGGTCGAGACCGTAGTCGAACGCGAACGTCTCGATGGGGTCGAACTGGGCGACGAGGGCGTCCCACGCCGCGGCGTCGACCGCCCGGCCGAACCCCTCGATTTTGGTCGGGACGCGGATTCGGTCCGGAATCTCGGTCGCCAGTTCGGCCTCGTACTCGCGGGCGACGCGACCGTCGGAGAACGTTCGGATGTGGGCCCCGCGGTCCGCGCCCTGCTCGCGCAGGCGGGTGTCGAGTCGCCACTCGCGGGTGACGCCGACTTTGAACGTGTCGGGGGCGAACGCGGCGAGGTAGACCGCGTGGTCCTCGTCGCAGTCCATCTCGTCTTTCAGACACGTCCCGGTACACTTCGCGCAGACCCACGTGTGGCGGTGGTCCGGGCAGTAGGGCGCGCGGTCGTTGTCGCAGGCGACGTGTCGGTCGTCGTGGATGGTGCCCGCGCAGTGTCGCTCGCCGAGGCGGTAGTCGAGTTCGGTGCCGGGGTCGAGCGCGACCGAGTCGATGCCGCCGCTCGCGCTCACGAACAGCGCGGGGGTTCCGGTATCGTAGCCGACGACCTGCACGCTCCGGGGTAGGGAGTCGCGGTAGAAAGGTGGCTCGCTCCGGGGGCGAACTGCGAGGCCTGCCGGGCGTCGCCCCGCGGTGTCGGTGTTGGTCGCGGCTGTCCGTCGCGGTTATCGGCAGTCGTTATTCGTACTCGGCGCGGAGTTCTTCGGCGAGTTCCTCGGCCGCGCGGCGGACGGCCTCGTCGCTCGACCCGTCGGGCTCCCAGCCGAGCGCGGAGAGCTTCTCGATGGAGAGGCGCATCTTCGGCACGTCGCCGGTCCAGCCGCGGTCGCCGCCGGTGTACTCGAACTCGGGGTCGAGGTCCAGCACGTCGGCGACGATGTTGGCGATGGTCGTCACCGAGGTGGTCGTCCGCGTGCCGAGGTTGTAGACGTTGTAGTCGCGGTCGGCGTGCTCGACGATGTGGCACATCGCGTCGATGCAGTCCTCGACGTGGAGGTAGGACTTCTCCTGCCGGCCGTCGCCGAGGATTTCGAGTGTCTCGGGGTCTTCGAGGAGCTTCTCGATGAAGTCGGGGATGACGTTGCCGCGCTGGTTCGGGCCGACGATGTTGGCGAAGCGGTACATGTAGACCGTGACGTCGTAGGAGTGGGCGAACGTCGACAAGAGGCCCTCGTCGGCGAGTTTGGAGGAGCCGTAGATGCTGATGGGTTCGAGCGGCGCGTAGTCCTCGGGCGTCGGCCGCGGGGCCTCGCCGTAAATCGTCGACGACGAGGTAAAGGAGATGTTCGACACGCCGACCTCCTGCATCCGTTCGAGGATGTTGTAGGTCATCTCGGTGTTCTCCTCGAACAGCTGGCGGGGGTTGCCGTAGTTCGTGTCCGTGTAGGCCGCGAAGTGGAAGACGATGTCGAGGTCCTCGGTGACGGCCTCGGCGACGTCGTCGGGGTCGGTCATGTCGGCCTGTACGAACTCGACGCCGTCGGGGACCTGCTCGCGGTCTCCCTTCGAGAGGTCGTCGGCGACGACCACGTGGTTGTCCTCGGAGAGGCGCGCGGCGAGGTGAGACCCGACGAGTCCTGCGCCCCCGGTCACGAGGACGCGCTTGTCGGAGAGTTCCAGCGACATGGCTCAGATGATTCGACCGAGTGATAAGTCCGTTTCCCCTCCGGGCCGCGGCCGGGCGTCGGTGACGTCCGCGCTACCGGGACCACGAGAGTCCGGTCAGGTCCTCGCTCAGCCGCCACAGCTCCCGGACGTGTTCGGGGTCCGTCGCCGCGGCCGACGGCTCGGCCGGCGCGCAGTCGGAGAAGTAGGCCCCGGTCACTCCCGCGACGGCCGGCGACGCGGCGAGGTAGACGGTCGTGTCGGCGGCCGTCGCTGGCGTATCCGCGAAGCCGCCGACGAGTCGGCGCGGGAGTCGGGAGAGCAGGCCGACCCCGGTGCGGACGGGGAGCGAGGCGTCGCGCCACAGGCCGCTCGACGGGACGAAGCCGGGGTGACAGCAGTTCGCGGTCGGGCCGTCGAGCCTGTCGGCGAGGCCGGCGGTGAAGAGGACGTTTGCCAGTTTCGATCGAGCGTAGGCGTCGAGGCCGTCGTAGTCATCGAGACCCGTCGCGTCGAGCGGGCCCTCGAATCGGCGGTGGACTTCCGAGGAGACGGTGACGACGCGGCCGTCGTCGGGGAGCAGGTCGCGGAGCCCGTGTGTGAGGACGAACGGCGCGAGGTGGTTGACGGCGAACGTCTTCTCCACGCCGTCGGCGGTCAGTTCGCCCGTCGAGAAGTGCGCGCCGGCGTTGTTGACGAGTACGTCCACGCGGTCGGTCCGGTCGCGGACCGCCGCCGCGAGGCGGCGCACGGTGTCCTGTTCGGCGAGGTCGGCGCGAAAGAAGACCGCGTCGCCCCCGGCGTCTTCCACGGCCGCGGCGACGGTCCGACCCGCGTCCCGGTCGCGGCCGTGGACGAAGACGGTCGCACCGAGTCGGCCGAGAGCGAGCGCGGTCTCGCGGCCGACGCCGGAGGTCGCGCCGGTCACCAGCGCAGTTCGGTTCGACAGGTCGGCGCGCTCGACGCCCGCGCCGACTTCCGGGCGGTGGTTCATGCGTACGTCTGCGGCGGGAGCGTAGATAAATCTCGACCGCGGGGACAGGTAGACGAACGGACAGATGGACGAACGGACAAGGGACCGCCGCGCCGCCGCCCGCGTTCCGAAAGCACCACTTTCCCCCACCGTCTTCGGAGAGACATGCACAACGAACCCGAGGTCGCCGTCCTCCGGTACGGACACCGGCCGGGGCGCGACGACCGGATGACGACGCACGTCGGCCTGACGGCCCGCGCGCTCGGCGCTGACCGGGTCATCCTCCCGGACAACGCCGGCCACTCGATGGAGACCGTCGAGGACATCACGGGCCGGTTCGGCGGCCCCTTCGAGGTCGAACTCACCGAGGCGCTCAACGGCGTCATCCGCAACTGGGAGGGTAAGGTCGTCCACCTCACGATGTACGGCGAGCGCGTTCAGGACGTGGAGGCCGACATCCGCGAGGCGCACGCCGAAGAACCGCTTCTCGTCGTCGTCGGCGGGGAGAAGGTCCCCTTCGAGGTGTACGAGGGGGCGGACTGGAACGTCGGCGTCACGAACCAGCCGCACTCGGAGGTCGCCGGCCTCGCGGTGTTCCTCGACCGCCTGTTCGACGGGCGCGAGCTCGACCGCGAGTGGGAGGACGCCGAAAACCGGGTCGTCCCGATGGCGACGGGCAAGAAAGTCGTACCGGCCGACGAGGAGTAATCGGACGCGTCGGCGCGCCCGCCGGCGGTTCTCCGCTGCCCGGGAGTAATAAGACTTAATGGCGTTCCTGACGCCATTTCGCACAATGGCTTTTGAGGAGTTACTGAACGACCCTGTTATCCAGAAGTACCTCCACGAGTTGGTTGGGCCCACTGGGATGCCGGTCGCGGCGGCACCCCCGGACGGCGAGGTCACCGACGAGGAACTCGCCGAGGAACTGCGGCTCGAGCTCAACGACGTGCGCCGTGCGCTCTTTATCCTCTACGAGAACGACCTCGCGTCGTATCGTCGCGTCCGCGACGAGGATTCCGGCTGGCTCACCTACCTCTGGACGTTCCACTACGAAAACATCCCCGAGAACCTCGAAGAGGAGATGTACCGCCTCCTCGAGGCGCTCGAGGAACGACTCGACTACGAGCGCGACCACGAGTTCTACCTCTCGGAGCCCGCCGGCATCCGCTTCGAGTTCTCCGAGGCGATGGAGCTCGGCTTCCAGTGCCCCGAGACCGGTGCGCCCCTCGAACCGATGGACAACGACGACCTCGTCGACGCGATGGAACGACGCATCGAAGAGCTTCGAGACGAGCTCAACGTCGAAGTGACGGGGACGAACTGAATGGTCGTTCTCGCAACGAAGTGCTACATCGACGGTGACGCCCGCGACCGCGCGCTCGACAGCCTCACCTCGCTCGTCGCCAACGATATCGGCGACCTCGACGTGGAGTACGACATCGGCGTCCGCGACGACGACTTCATCTCCGTGACGGTCTCCGGCGACGACGAGACGGTCGCGCGCAACGTCCTCCGCGAGGAGTGGGGCGAAGTCACGCCGCACCTCTCGGCCGGTGAGACCTACGTCGGCACGCTCGAACACTGGGACGACGACGGCTTCGTCCTCGACGCCGGCATCGAGGTGCGCATCCCGACCGAGGAACTCGGCCTCGGGCGCGGCTCCGCGACCCAGATTCGCGACCGCTTCGGCCTCGTCCAGCACATGCCGCTGACGTTCGTCTACGGCGGCGACGACGAGCCCTCGCGGCTGGCCGACGAGCAGGTCGACCGCCTCTACGACTGGACCCGCGGCAGCGGTCGCGTCAACGTCAATAGCGCGACCCGCGGCGAGGTCCGCGCAACGGTCAACCGCGCCGGTCACGCGAAGGACATCGTGACCGTCGAGCGCCTCGGCCTCCTCGAACAGAGCATCGTCTGCCGGGACGAGACCGACCCGCCGGGCCTCCTCGCCAGCATCGGCTCGTACCTGCCGGCCGAACTGAAGTGCGTCATCGGCCAGTAAGACGATGAACAGGCGACTCCTCGTCGGTATCGCCGCGCTCGCCCTCCTCCTCGTGACCGCCGGCTGTCTCGGCGGCACCTCCAGCGTCTCGAACGACCGGCTCGACGCCGCGCCCGACGGCGAGTACGCGTGGACCGCCGAGACGGACGCGCACATCACCGTCCAGGACAACGGCCGGTTCCGCGCGGTCTACGAGATGAACGGCTCGTTCGTCGAACTCTACCGGTTCGACGGCTTCGGCAGTCGGACGCCGCTTCCGGTCGAGGCGGTCCGCTACCGCTACGAAAACGGGACCGTCATCAACGGGACCGAACTGAAGGCCCGCGGCGGCGACGTGACCCAGAACGACCGCATCACGAACGTCACGCTCCCCGCGGACGCCGGGAGCGCCGGCAAAATCGCGTTCAGTTCGTCGTCCTCGCCGAAGCGGTTCTCGCTTCCCGTCTTCGTCGAGGGGAGCTACGAGGTCGTCCTGCCCGCCGACCGCCGCGTCGACTTCCCGATATTCGGGGCGGTTCGGCCGTCCGGCTACGACACCGAGGTCATCGACGACCGGGTCCACATCCGGTGGCCCGAGGTGACCGACGGGAACGTCGTCGTGCAGTTCTACCTCCAGCGCGACCTCGGTATCTTCGCGGCCGTCGCCGCCGTCTCGGTGCTCGTCGGCGGCGCGGGGATACTCTACTACCGCCGGCAGATTCAGGCGCTTCGCGACCGCCGACAGGAACTCGGCTTGGACGTCGAAGACGACGACCGCTGACGGCCGCCCGAGAGACGCGGCGTCGGTCGCCCGGCTCGGTTCGCCGGTGTGAACGCTTTTTTGCCTCGCAGCCCGCTACCTCGGGATATGCAAGTCGCCGTGGTCACCGTCGGGGACGAACTCCTCGCCGGCGACACCGTCAACACGAACGCCGCGTGGTTGTGCACGGAACTGACAGAGCGGGGCGTCTCCGTCGAGCGCGTGACGACGGTCCCCGACCGCGTCGCCGACATCGCCCGCGTGGTAAACGAATACCACGCCGAGTACGACGCCGTCGTCGTCACCGGCGGGCTTGGGCCGACCCACGACGACGTGACGATGGAGGCCGTTGCGGCCGCGTTCGGGCGCTCTCTGGAGCGGAACCCCGACGCCGAGGAGTGGCTGGAGACGAACGGCGGCTACTCCGCGGCGGACCTCGTGGAGGGAACGACCGACCTTCCTGCGGGGTCGCGGATGCTCCCGAACGACGAGGGCGTCGCGCCCGGCGCGGTCGTCGGTTCGGTGTACGTGCTCCCCGGCGTCCCCGGCGAGATGAAAGCCATGTTCGCCCGCGTCGCCGACGAGTTCGCCGGCGAGCGGACCCACGTCCGGTTCGTCCACACGTCGGAGCCCGAAAGCTCGCTCATCGAGCGGTTCGAGGCCGTCCAATCGGAGTTCGACGTGACCGTCGGGAGCTACCCCGGCGACCACGTCAGAATCAAACTCGCCGGGGCCGACGAGGAGACCGTCGAATCGGCGGCCGCGTGGCTCGAAGCGCGAGTCGAGTCGTACGAAGAATAGGGTCGGTCGGCCGACGGGTCAGCGCTGGAGGTACCAGAGCCACCCGGCGGTCATGAGAATACCCACGAGAAGCACGGTCGCGGCCGTCTCCGAGGTCGGCAGCACCTGTCCGGCGGATTCTAACGGAATCATGGATGACAATTGCTCGGTCCCCTTGTTAAACGGTGAGGTTCCGGCGACGGTCGGTGCGGGCTGAACGTCGCCACCGTGGTCGACGCGCGCTGCCCGCGGCACCGTCGCTCGCGGCGGGCGGTTCGGCCGCCGGCTACCGCGTCGCTTTTCCCCCGGGCGGGGGTTCGTTCAGTCATGCGAATCGGTGTCGTCGTCAACCCCGTCGCGGGGATGGGCGGCCGGGTCGGCCTGAAGGGAACCGACGGGAAAGTCGCGGAGGCCAGAGCGCGCGGCGCGGAGCCGCGGTCGCCGGAGCGGGCGCGACGGGCGCTCTCGCGGCTCTTCGAGGCCGACCCCGAGACAGAACTGCTCGCGTGGGGCGGGGAGATGGGCGCGTCGGCCGCCCGAGATGCCGGGTTCGACCCCGACGTGCTCGGCGAGCCGTCCGGCGGCGAGACGAGCGCGGCCGACACGGTCGCCGCCGTCGAGTCGTTTGTCGCCGCCGACGCGGACCTCGTGTTGTTCGTCGGCGGCGACGGGACCGCCGCCGACGTGGCCGAGGCGCTCGACGGCACCGACGTCCCGATGCTCGGCGTCCCCGCGGGCGTGAAGGTCTACTCCTCCGTTTTCGCCGTCTCGCCGGAGGACGCCGCCCACGTCGTCACCTCGTTCGAGCGGACCGAAGCCCGCGAGGTCATGGACATCGACGAGGACGACTACCGCGCCGGCGAGGTCAGGCCGGAGCTTCGGGCGGTCGCGCACGTTCCCGTCGCCGAGGACCTCCAGTCGTCGAAACAGACCGGCGGCGGAACCGTCGAGGCGCTCGCTGCGGGCGTCGCCGACGACATCCGGGCGACGGCGGGCGTCACCTACGTCCTCGGCCCCGGGAGCACCGTCGGCGCGGTGAAAGCCGAGTTGGGTATCGACGGGTCGCCGCTGGGCGTCGACATCTACCGCGACGGCGAGGTACTCGCCCGCGACGCGACCGAAGCCGAGATTCTGGCGAGCCTCGGCGAGGAGAACGTCATCGTCGTCACGCCAATCGGCGGACAGGGGTTCGTCTTCGGCCGCGGCAACCCTCAACTCTCTCCCGACGTGATTCGCCGCTGCGACGTGTCGGTCGTCGCTTCGCGGTCGAAACTCGACGCGATTCCGGTCCTTCGGGTCGACACCGACGACCCGGACCTCGACGCGGACCTCCGCGGGTGGACGAAAGTCCGCGTGGGTCGCGTCGAGCGGCGGATGATGAAAATCGAGTGAGCGTCGCCGTCGAACTACTCAGTTGCGGTCGCTTGGTGCGCTGTACTGACCAGGGGCGCAGGCCGGTCGTGACCGACTCGACGCGCCGCGCCAACAGAAAAATCGAGCGGGAGAACGCTCCCGTCGGCCGTCTCGTCAGTCGTCTGCCGGTGCCTGTTGTTGCGTGATGTACTCGACGATTTCGTCCGTTTCAGCCTTGAATTCGTCGAGGTCGGTCTCGTTCCCGTGGAGAATCGTCGAGAAGTACTTGGTGTCGGCGGCGAGGTTGACGGTTTCCCGGAGTTCGTCGTCTGTGACGCCGCTCAACCGAGCCTCTTCCTTGTGGAAGTAGGTACAGAACGGACAGTTGGTGGCGGCCGCGACGCCGACCCCGATGAGCGCTTTCTCTCTCGCGGACAGTTCGGTGTTCTCGCCCAGATTGAGGTCGCGGAAGAGCCCCCAACTGTGTTCGCTCGCCGGTTCTGCCAAGTTCTCCATCCAACCCGGGACTTGACCGAGCATTCCCTCCATCTCTTGTTGTGTGGCTTTCGATACCATGTGTTACCCACCCTGAACCTCCGAAGCCCAATGCGGCAGGGAGGTGTGTTAGTATAACGTATCAGAATGGTAAAGTTATATATTAACTAGAAATGTATAATCTGACCGTATCGACGACGTTCCGCGGAACTGCGCAGTTAATACGCTGCTTTACCGGACGTTCATCCCGAAAAAGGTGAACCGACGTTCACCTCCTCTGAACACATCCTCCGCCTGCGTCGCGTCGAATTCCGCAAAGCTGAGCCACTTCACCGGGCCGACCGAGAGATACGCAGTCTCTCGGAACAGGCGGTGCCCGACGAGGTCCCTCTCGCTCGAATTCGGACGACGTGAATGATTTAATATTTGGGACCGTGTGCAATGAGACCCACTACCCATTATTCATGGAGGGTGTAATATAGTGAGATTTAAGGTCATTGGATGGGTTCTGACTGGCATGGAAACCCGGAAAGTCCAGCGTCTCGGTCCCTCCACGCTGGCGATGACGCTTCCAGCGGAGTGGGCCAAGGAACACAACGTCGAGAAGGGCGACGAGGTGACGATTCGGACGAGCGGCAAGGGAACGCTGACCGTGCTTCCCGAGTCGGTCAACACGGAGGACTCGAAGGCGACGATTCGCGCTGACAGTCTGAACGCGGAGGCGCTCGAACGCGCCATCGTGGCGCAGTACGTCCTCGGACGGCGCGTCATCCACATCGAGAAAAGCGAGGGCGCGCTCGATTCGGACCACATCAACGCCGTCTACAAGGCCGAGACCCAGCTCATGGGCCTCGGCGTCATCGAGGAGACGCCCGAGCGAATCGCGATTCGCTGCTCGGTCGACGCGGAGGACTTCACCCTCGACAACCTGCTCGAGCGCCTCGAAAACACGGGGAGCACGATGCGCGGCGAGGCCATCAAGGCGCTCGCCCACGGCAACCCCGACCTCGCCCAGCGGGCGCTCAACCGCGAGCGGCAGGCGAACAAGATTTTCGTCCTCCTGCTCCGACTCATCTTCACGTCCTACCAGAACCCCAACCTCGCGCGGGCGGTCGGCCTCGACTCCGGCTTCCCGCTCATCGGCTACCGCTCGGTGGCGAAGAACCTCGAACTGACCGCCGACAACGCCGAGGACATCGCCAACATCGTCATGGACGCCGAGGGCCACACCATCGACGTCGACCAGTCGACGATGCGGCGCATCCGCGAGTTCACCGACCACGTCGACGAGATTACGACGACCGCGGTTCGGGCCGTCGTCGAGCGCGACTACGACCTCACCATCGAGTGTCGAGAGCTGTTCCGCGAGATAAGCGACCGGGAGCGCGACATCCTCAACGACCTCCCGGAGATGGAAAACCAGAAGCTCCTCCAGATTCGCGAGGTGCTCGTGAGCCTCCAGCAGACCGCGCAGTACGCGATGCGGAACGCCGAAATCGCATCGAACCTCGCGCTCAACGAGGAGTCGGACCACGTCACGATAGACTGAGGAACGAAAGACCGCGGGCGGCGCGCCGTCGCGCTCAGTCGGCGATGACTTCCATCGCGTCGTTGTTCTCGGTCTCGGACGACTCTTTTTCGCCCGTCAGCGGGTTGCGACTGGCGATGCGGCAGTCGAACGCCGGATGCTCGCCGAAGTGCCGGAGTATCATGTGACGCCGCGACCCCGTGATGCCGGTTCGACCGATGTCCTCGGCCGTAAAGCGCTCGGGCAGGCGGTCGTACAGCCGACGCAGTTCGTCGAAACTGGTGAACACCTTCGCGTTGCCAGTGGAGTCCGCGCCGCGGCGGGAGACGACGTAACTGCCGTCCCGACGGTACTCGCCGGCCGTGCGGAAGAACTCTCGTTTCTCGGTCAGCGCCGAGCCGATAGCCTCCTGCAGGTCGGCGGCGGCGTCTCGGGACAGTTCACAGGACTGGTCGCCAAAGGAGACGACGATGGTTTCGTCGTCGCTCTCGACGGACACAGGGTTCTCATTACGGGAGAAGAACTCGATCAGGAGCGTGGGTACTCCGTGTCATATCATCGAATATCTCGTCCGACGGTAAAGGGTTGTCGGCTAAGTCAGGAATCACCGAAGATTTCTCGGCGAATCGGGACGGTCGAACGACGGTCCGACTTCGCGTCCGCCGCGGGGCGGAACGCGACCGCTACAGGAGGCCGTCGTCCGTCGTGGTGGTCCCGCCGTCCGACGTGGTGGTCTCGTCGTCCGTCGTGGTCGTTGTCGTCTCGGTTGTCGTTGCCGCCGTCGCGGTGTCCGTCGAAGTCTCAGTTGTAGTCGCGGTCGAGGTGGTCGCGGTTTCCGTGGTCGTCTCGGTCGCCGTGGTCGTCTCAGTCGCCGTCTCGTTCCCCGCCGACGCCGCCTTGTTCCCGAAGATGTCCGTCTCGAACGTCTTCTCGTAGGTCAGCGGGTCGAGCGGGACGCGGAGGGTCGTGCCGCCGGCGTCGAGGTTCGCGTAGAAGTCGATGCGCAGGTCGGTCGTCTGGTCGCGTTCGAGGTGCGAGACCCACCACTCGTCGAGTTTGTCGTTTTGGATGTAGGTCGTCGCCTCGATGGTCTCCGTCGACTGCGGGGAGATGACGTACTCGGAGTTCGTCGTCCCCTCGCCCACGTCCACGTCGTTCATGGAGATGTCGTAGCCGAGTTCGGAGACCGCAATCGGGTACGGCTTGGGGTTGTGGACGACGAACGTGAGTTCGAGCGCCGTGCGCTCGCTCGTGGACTCGCCCCACTCGGCGCTCGTCTCGTTGACGTACAACACGGGGTCCGAGACGACCGGCGAGTCCGCGTCTATCTCGCGAGTCTCCGTGGAGTTGAACGCCGACAGCAGGTCGGTGTCGATGCTCCGAGTTATCTCGGGCGCTTTGAAGGTCTGTCCCAGCGTCTCCGAGGAGACGTTGGCGTCCACGACGAGGTCCGTGTGCTCGCCGTTCTGGATGTGCGAGACCCACCACTCGGGGATGCGCTCGTTTTCGAGGGTCGTCCGGAGCGGGACCGCCGAGGTCCCCCGCCCGATAGCGACGCCTTCCTTCTCGCCCGTCGCCATCCGAATCCCGTTCATCTCGACGCCGTAGTCGACTTCGAGGCCCGAGAGGTTCGCGGACAGCGGGTTGGGGTTCGAGACGAACAGGTCGGTCTCGATGACCGTCTCCGTGGAGTTGACCCCGGCGAACCGGTTGTCGACCCGGTCGACGCTCGGCGCGCCGATGACGCCGGTCGCGTACGCCCCGCCGACGCCGGCCGCGACGAGCACCAGCGCGACGAGTGCGATACGGAGTTTTCCGCCGAACAACGCGGATGTCAGTCCCATCGTTGTGGACACACGAGACTAGTGGTACATATGTCGAACGGCCGAGCGCGGGGTCGGTCCGTGGGACCGCACCGCACGCCTCGCGCCCGCGTCACGCCGCCCCACGACAGGCGGTGTCGAATGAACTAAGTGCGCACCCGCGAAGGTCGGAAACATGGAAACCAAGACGGTGCAATCCGACAAGTCCATCGGCTTTGCGGCGTTGTTCGGCGTGCTCACGCTCGTCGGCGCAGGGCTGATGGTCGCCGGACCGGACCAGTTGACGAAGGCGCTCGGATTCATGGTAGCGATTATCGCGGCCTCGCTGGCCGTCTGCGGTGCGCATCTGTTCCAGTAGCTATCAACGTTGAGGAACACGGGTAACCGTTAATAACGCCCATTCCCTAGACGGCCCGAGGATGACTGAGTACACCGACGAGGAACAACGCATTCTCGCCTACCTCCGCGACAGCGTCAGCCGTGGAGAGGGCTACTTCCGGGCGAAGAACATCGCCGAAGCCATCGGTCTCACCGCGAAGCAGGTCGGGTCCCGTCTGCCGCGGCTGGCCGAGAAGTCCGAGGACGTCGAAATCGAGAAGTGGGGACGTGCCCGCTCGACGACGTGGCGCGTCACCCGAAGCTGAGGCGATTCCACGGCTTTTTACTGTGGAGGTGTGATGGTATCCCATGACCGTCCGCGTGAAACGAACCTTCGAGTTCGACGCTCCCGGCGAGCGCGTCTGGGAGTTTATCGCCGACCCGGCCAAGCGAGCGGGGGCTATCAGCGTCGTCGACCGCTTCGACGTGGCCGACGACGGCCGCCACGCGACGTGGTACCTCGAACTGCCGATTCCGCTCATCCGCTCGACGGTGACCGTCGAGACCGAAGACATCGAAGTCGACGAGCCGACGCACGTCAAGTTCGTCGGCAAGTCGCGGGTGATGCGGGTGACGGGCGAACACACCATCGAAGAGCACGACGGCGGCAGCCGCCTCGTCAACGAGTTCATCGTCGACGGCCGGCTGCCGGGTGTCGAGGCGTTCTTCGAGCGCAACCTCGACCGCGAACTCGACAACCTCGAATCGGCGCTCCGGCGCGAGTTCGAAGCGACCGCCTGAGGCCGGAGACGACCGCTCATTCACGGTGAGTCCGGAGCGACGAACCGCGGGAACCGTGCGCTCACGGGGCGTGGGAACCCGTGTTGCGGAGGGTTTATACATCGCGGCTTCTAAGCGAAAATCGCCGACGCAATAGGCGCTTTTCTCGCCAGTCGTCGGCGACTCCACATCCGCCGCACCCGCCGCAACGTTTCGGGGTCCGTTGCGGCATCCGAAACGACGTGGCCACGTCGTTTCACGCCCCCAAGCCCGGTGGGGGCACTCCCCTCGTCTCACTTCGCCAACTGGTGACACGAGATTCGGTGGGAGGCGAATTCGCCTCCGCCTTTTGACGACCGCTTCGCTCCGAGCCACGGCGCCGTCGGTCGCCGATACCGGTCGCGTCTCGGAGCGCACGCTTCTTTCCTCCGGGGACCGTTGAGACACCATGACCGAGACGATTCGAGGCGACGTGCTGCACGCCATCCCGCCGGACGAACTCGACGAAGAGGACCTGTCGCCGGAACTCCGGGCGCTGGCCGACTCGCGCCACGTGCTCGTCGTCCGGAAGGGCGGTCACCCCTCGATACTCGACCTCATCTGGGCGTTCGTCCGCCGCGACCCCATCGAAGCGGTGACCGTCGTGACCGACCGCCCGGCCCAGGAGGACGAGGAGGTGACGCTGACCGTCGAGGAGACGGACATGCCCGGCGTCTACGTTACGGCGGCCGCTCGCGGTGCGGAAGAGTCTGCGGACGACGGGTGAAACGACGGAACGAAAACGTGGGACAGATGCGGGGCCGCGGCGGGTGACCGACCTTACTCGTCTTCTTTGGTCTTGATGTCCGCGGAGAGGCCCTGCGCCATGCGAATCTCCTTGGAGTTGTTGAGCGTCCACGCGGTGCGCTCGGTGACGGCCTCGATGATTTCGCGGGCCGAGGGGTAGCCGTTTCCGGACTTCTTCACGCCGCCGAACGGGAGGTGGACCTCCGCGCCGATACACGGGAGGTTCCCGTAGGCGAGGCCGACCTCGGCGTGGTCGCGGAAGTAGTTAATCTGGCGGTAGTCCTCGGAGATGACGGCACCGGCGAGACCGTAGTCGGTGTCGTTCTGAATCTCCACGGCGTCTTCGATGTCACCGGAGTACTTGAGCAAGGCGACGTGGGGGCCGAAGACCTCCTCGTGGGTGCAACGAAGGTCGTCGTGGGGGTCGGCCTCGTAGACGAACGGCCCGACCCAGTGGCCCTCCTCGTGGCCCTCGGGAATCTCGTCGGCGTCGAGTTCGGTGCGGTCGACGAGGACGTTCACGCCCTCCTTCTCCGCGAGTTCGTTGTACTTCGTGACCTTCTCCTTGTGGCCCTCCTCGATGAGAGGGCCCATGAAGGTGTCCTCGCGGAGCGGGTCGCCGACGGAGACGTTCTTCGCATTCTCGACGAAGCGTTCCTTGAACTCGTCGTACACCTCCTCGTGGACGACGATGCGCTCGGAAGAGACACAGCGCTGGCCGGTGGTCTTGAACGACGACATCGTCGCGGAGTGGACTGCGATGTCGAGGTCCGCCTTCTCCGTGATGACGATGTTGTTCTTGCCGCCCATCTCACACGCGGCGAGTTTTCCAGGGTGTTGGGCCACCTTGCTCGCGACCTCGTGGCCGACCTCGGCGGAGCCCGTGAACAATACGGAGTCGACGCGCTCGTCGTCGACGATGGTCGCGCCGGCGTCGCCGAAGCCCTGCACCATGTTGAACACGCCGTCGGGGATGCCGGCGTCTTCGAACATCTCGGCGATAATCTGACCGCACCACGGCGTCTGCTCGGCGGGCTTCCAGACGACGGTGTTGCCCTCGACGAGCGCGACGGCCATGTGCCAGAAGGGGATGGCGACGGGGAAGTTCCACGGGGTGATACAGCCGACGACGCCGCGGGGTTTGCGGCGCATGTAGGCGTCCTTCGCGGGAATCTCGGAGGGAATCACGTCGCCTTTGGGGTGGCGGGCGTCGCCCGCGGCCCACTCGACCATGTGGTACGCCTCGATGACGTCGGCGCGGCCCTCGGAAATCTCCTTCCCGCACTCTTTGGTGACGACCTCCGCGAGCTCTTCGGTGCGGTCGCGCAGTTCGTGGTAGATGTCCCAGAGGTACTCCGCGCGGTCGATGTGCGAGAGTTCGCGCCACTCCTCGTACGCCTCGTCGGCCGCGGCCGCCGCGGCGTCGATGTCCTCGGGCGTCCCTCGTCGGAACGTCCCCAGCGACTCGCCCGTCGCGGGGTTCGTGCTTTCGAACGTCTCGTCGCCGGTTCCGTCCGTCCACTCGCCGTCGATATAGTGTCGATATTCGTCCTGCGCCATATGACTCTAGAGTCACAACTAGGATTAATAACCCCGGACCCTCCCATGGAAGGGACGCGCCCGAGTCGACGCGTCAACCCGCCCCCGAGTGACCACAGACAACATCTTACGTAGCGGCGTATTACCCGGTGTATGAGCGAGCGCACGTCAGGTGAAGGCACGCGCCTCACGCTCGACCTGTGGCATCCGAACTGCTGGGCGATAGAATCGACGAGCGAGTACGACGGCGGCATCCTCGCACACGCCATCTACGACGCCCCCACCGCGGGCGTCGAGCGGTCGAACGGCCTGTTCACCGCCTACGGCGAGTCGCTCGACGAGGTCGAAACGCTCCTCGACGTTATCGCCGACTCGGACCTCACCGGCGAAGTGTTGGAACTGCAAGAGCGGTTCGACTCCCGCGGGAAGCACGTCGCGCCCGGCCCGGTCGCCCGCGAGTTCTTCTTGGAGTACGACCCGAGCGACATGATGTGTCCGCAGTTGCTCAAGCAGGGCTTCGTCCACAGCGCCCCCACGCAGATAGAAAACGGCCGAGAGCGGTGGGAAGTCTGGTTCGCGGGCGCGCGCGAGGAGATACAGCCGCGCATCGAGACCGTCATGGACGAGACCGGAGCCGAGATTCGCGTCGCCTCCATCTCCACGTCCGAGGGCGCGGAACCGGAGCGCAGTCGGCGGCTCGACACGCTCACCCGGAGTCAGCGGCAGGCGTTCGAACTCGCGCGCGAGGAAGGCTACTACCGCTGGCCCCGCGAGGTTTCCACCCGCGAACTCGCCGCCGAGATGGACATCTCGAAGACGACGCTGCTCGAACACCTCCGAAAGGCGGAATCGAAACTGCTCGACCCGCAGTAGGTCGGACGCCCCGACTCAGATGCCGGCGACGGCGCGGAGCGCGAACAGCGCGTTCGACTTCCGCTCGCGGACGCGCCGGTAGAAGTAAGAGAACCACTTGTCCCCGTAGGGGACGTACTGCCACATCTCGATGTCGGCGTCCGCGAGGTCGCGCTGGCCGTCCTCGCGCACGCCCATGAGCATCTGTACCTCGTAGGGCGTCCCGTACTGCTCGTGGAGATGGCGAGCGTGCGCGATCATGTGCGGGTCGTGACTGCCGACCGCGACGCCGTCGTCGAACTCGGTGAACATGTACTCGAGGAGTTCTTCGTACACCTCGTCCACCTTCGACTTCTCCTTGTACGCGATGGACGCGGGCTCGTTGTACGCGCCCTTGACGAGGCGGACCTTCCCCGGCACGTCGGCGAGGCGTTCGAGGTCGTCGCGCGTGCGCTTGAGGTTCGCCTGCACGCAGACGCCGACGTTCCCGCCCGTCCGGTGGCCCAAGTCGTCGACGGCGTCGAGGGTGACGTCGGTCGTCTCGTGGTCCTCCATGTCGACCCAGACGAACACGCCCTCGGCGTCCGCGGCGTCGACGATGCGGTCGAGGTTCTCCCGGAACGCGTGGTCGCCGATATCGAGGCCGATTTGCGAGGGTTTCACCGAGACACAGCCGTCGAGGTTCGTCGCGCCGAGTTGGCGGACGAGGTCGACGTACGCGTCGGCGTCGGCGTCGGCGTCGGCCCGGTCGGTGTAGTGCTCGCCGAGCAGGTTCAGTATCCCCGCGATGCCGTCGCGGTTCAGGGACTCGACGTGCGAGACCGCCCCGTCGGACGTCTCACCCGCCACGAAGTTGTTCGCGATGGGGGGTATCATGGCCGGCTATTGTGAGACACGTACCCTAAAGAGAGACCCTACCAAATCATTCTGAAAAATATTAGTGAAATAAAGAGCGGATACTCGTTTCGTCCGGCGGGTTTCGGACTCCCGACCATGGACGGTTACAGGTATATTTACGATAACTGGAGAGCATAGTTTGTTATGTCACCACACGACATGGACCGCAGAACGCTGCTGAAGCTGTCGGGACTCTCACTTGTCGGAGCGACCGCCGGCTGTCTCGAAGGCGAAGACGAGAACACGACCACGGCCACGACGACTGAGGAAAGTGGCGGTGGCGGCGGCGAGGAGACCACGACCACCGAAGAGAGCGGCGGTGGCGAGTCGTCGTACACCATCGGCATGGTCGATTCGCTCACCGGGTCGCTCGCGCCCTACGGCGAGCGCAACACCCGCGGTCGCGAACTCGCGCTCGCCGCGATCAACGATGTCGGCATCGGCTCCGAGGGTGGGTCGCTGAGAATCTCCGTTGAGGACGACGAGAGTACGAACCAGGGCGGGGTCAACGGCGCGCAGAAGCTCGTCAACCAAGACGGCGTGCCGCTCCTCATCGGCTCCGTCGGCTCGGGCGTCTCCATCGCCATCCACGACAGCGTCACCAACGACGCCGGCGTCGTCCAGATCAGCCAGAACAGCACGAGCCCCGAACTCACGTCGCGGCCGGAACTGCTCCGCATGAGTCCCTCGGGGGCGGCGAAGGGGCAGGCGCTCGCCAGCCTCGTCAGCGACGACGGCCACGACACCGTCGCCATCACGTGGATCAACAACGACTACGGGACGGGCCTCTCGGACGTGTTCGCCGAGACGTTCGAGTCCGAACTCGGCGGCACCGTCGCCTACAACGAACCCCACGACCAGGGTCAGTCGTCGTACAGCGGCATCCTCACCGAGATGGCCTCGACGGACGCCTCGGCGTGGATTTTCCTCACCTACGCGAACGAGTACACCGTCATGGTCAACGAGGGGTTCGACCAGGGTTACAACACGACCGTCGACTACTACGGCGCGGAGTCCACGGTCGCCGACTCCATCATCGAGAACACGGCCCCGGGCAGCATGGACGGTATGAAAGGTATCACCGAGAGCGCCCCGCAGGACCAGGAGAACTACCAGAACTTCGTCTCCGCGTTCGAAGAGAACTACGACGCGACGCCGACGGTCTGGTCGGCCTACGCCTACGACGCCGTCACGGTGGCGGCGCTCGCCATCGAGGCTGCCGACGAGTTCTCCGGCGAGGCGCTTTCGTCGGTCGTCCGCGACGTGACCCGCCCCGAGGGCGAGGAGGTCTTCAACTTCGAGGAGGCCGCGGCCGTCCTGCGCGACGGCGGCTCGCCGAGCGACATCAACTATCAGGGCGTCAGCGGTCCGGTCGACCTCGACGAGAACGGCGATCCGCCGGGCTACTACCAGATTTACAGCGTCCAGGACCACGAGTACGTCTTCGGCGACTACATCACGAGCTAATCATGCACGCACGGAACGGACGCCGAACGACCCTTAGGGGGGCCACCGAGCCGTGATACCGCTCCAAGTCAGCCCCTTCCAGTACGTCGCAAACGGCGTGGTGTTTTCGAGCATCATCGTCCTCGCGGCCATCGGGCTGTCGCTCGTCTACAGCATCGCGGACTTCGCGAACTTCGCCCACGGCGACCTCATGACCGTGGGGGCGTTCTCCGCGCTGTTCTCGGTCGGCTTCCTCCGACCGATGCTGGGCGACGCGGGCGTGTTCGGCCTGCCGCTTTGGTTCTTCCTCGCGCTCGCGTTCGGTATGGGCGCGGCGGCGGTCATCTCCGTCATCACCGACCGCGTCGTCTACCAACCGGTGAAGGGGTCCGACTCCATCGGCCTGCTCATCTCCAGTATCGGGGTCGCGCTCGTCTATCGCGCGCTCGTGTTCCTGTCGTTCGGAACCGAGCCGGAGCGCTACGGCGTGCCCAGACAGGGACCGATACCGTGGGTCCGTGAGACGCTCGGCATCGCGGTCACGCCGCGCAACCTCGTCGTCGTGATGCTCACTGTCGTCCTCGTGACGGCGCTGCACCTGACGCTGACGCGGACGACCCTCGGCCGGAAGATGCGCGCGACCGCCGACAACGCGGACCTCGCGCGCGTCAGCGGGATTCGGACGAGAGAGGTCATCTTCGCCATGTGGCTCATCGGCGGCGCGCTCGCCGCGGCCGGCGGCGTCTTCCTCGGGTTAGAGGAACTCGTCCGCCCGCGCATGGGCTTCGACATCCTGCTTATCATCTTCGCCGCCGTCATCCTCGGCGGCATCGGCTCCGTCTACGGCGCGATGCTCGGCGGCCTCGTCATCGGGATGGTCCACGAACTGGTTCCGCTTTTCAACCAGTGGGGAATCATCCCGGTCGGCTCGCGGTACGCCGCGGCCGTCGCGTTCGTCATCATGGTCGCCATCCTGCTCGTTCGCCCGAGCGGAATCGCGGGTGATAGCGGATGAGCGCCGTGTCCTCGTGGGTGAGCGAGACGCTCGTCCGCGACGTGACCGAGCGGCGCATCTTCGCGACGCTCGGACTCATCACGGTGCTGCTCGTCGTCGGCGTCCTCACCGGCGTCATCGGGCCGCGGTTCCTCCTGTTCCAAATCGCGCTCGTCGGGATGTACGCCCTGCTCTCGCTCGGACTCAACGTCCAGTGGGGCTACGCCGGGCTTATCAACTTCTCCGTCGCGGCGTTTTGGGGCATCGGAGCCTACTGCGCCGCGCTGTTGACCGCGCCGAACTCCCCGCTCGGACTCGGACTTCACCCGGTGTTCGGGTTCCTCGCGGCCATCGTCGTGAGCGCGTTCGTCGCGGTGCTCATCGGCATCCCGACGCTCCGCCTGCGCGAGGACTACCTCGCCATCGCCAGTCTCGGACTCGCCGAAGTCATCCGCGCCATCATCCTGAACGAGGACCAGTGGACCGCCGGGTCGAGCGGTATCAGCGGCATCCCGGAACTCCTGTCGTGGTTGCCGCTGACCGATGCCGCGACGACGGCCGCAGTGGTGGTCGTCCTCATCGCGGTCGTCTACCTGTTCCTCCGGCGCGTCCACCGGTCGCCGTGGGGCCGCGTCCTCCGGACCATCCGGTCCGACGAGGACCTCGCCAAGGCGCTCGGTAAAAACACCTACCAGTTCAAGATGCAGGCGTTCGTCATCGGCTCGGTCATCATGGCCGTCGCCGGGGCGTTCTACGCTCACTTGAACCTCTACATCGACCCCTCCGACCTCGTTCCCCTGACGACGTTCTACATCTGGATCGCCGTCATCCTCGGCGGGACCGGGTCGAACCGCGGGGCGGTCGTCGGCGCGGCCGTCGTCATCGCCATCCGCGAGGGGACCCGCTTCCTCAACGACATCGGGTTCATCCAGACGCTCGGCGTCGACCTGGCCCCGCTTCGACTGCTGTTCGTCGGCGGGCTCATCATCCTCATCATGCGCTTCCGGCAGGACGGGCTCCTTCCGCCGAAGGACGAACTCATCTGGCCGGCGGCGCGCGACGGGGGCGGTGCCGGCGGCGCGTCCACGTCGGGTGCTGCCCCGGACGGCGGCACCGCCTCGAACGGGGGTGACGACCGATGAACGACGACGCGTACGAGGGCGCGCGCCTCGGGAAGTCGGACGTCGTTCTGAAGACGACCGACCTGGAGAAGGCGTTCGGCGGCCTCGTCGCCACCGACGGCGTCTCCATCGAGGTCGACCGCGGGACCATCACGGGGATGATCGGGCCGAACGGCGCGGGGAAGTCCACGCTGTTCAACCTCATCTCCGGCTTCTACGAGAACGACGCCGGTCACGTCACCGTCAACGGCGAGGACGTGACCGACCTCGAACCGCACGAGCGCGCCCGAAAGGGGCTCGTTCGGACCTTCCAGACGCCCCGGCGGCTGGAGGGGATGTCCGTCCGCGAGGCGATGCTCGTCGGCCCCGGACCGCAGAAAGGCGAGTCCATCTTCTCGCTTTTCTTCTCCAGTTCCGACGTCACCGAAGAGGAACGAGCGAACATCGAACAGACGCGCGAGTTGCTCGAACGGTTCGAAATCGGGCACCTCATCGACCAGCCGTCGACCGACCTCTCCGGCGGGCAGATGAAGCTCGTCGAGCTGGCGCGGGCGTTCACGACGAACCCCGACATCCTGCTCTTGGACGAGCCGGTCGCCGGCGTCAATCCGACGCTCGCAAACGACATCAAGCGGTTCATCCGCGAACTCAACGAGGAGGGTCAGACCTTCCTCATCATCGAACACGACATGCCGTTTATCATGGACCTCGCAGACCCCATCATCGTTCTCGACCAAGGGAAGGTGCTCATGGAGGGCTCGCCGGACCAAGTCCGCTCTGACGACCGCGTCATCGAGGCGTACCTCGGAGGGGCCAGCCCATGACCAACCGCGCACTCGACGTCTCCGGCGTCGACAGCGGCTACGGCGAGGTGCAGGTCCTCCGCGACCTGTCGCTCCACCTCGAATCGGACGAAATCGTCTGCATCATCGGGCCGAACGGCGCGGGGAAGTCGACCGTCCTCAAGACGGTGTTCGGCCTCCTCAAGCCGTGGACCGGCTCGGTCGAACTCGGCGGACAGGACATCACCGGCGAGGAGCCGGAGGACCTCGTCCGCGTCGGGATGGGCTACGTCCCGCAGGTGGACAACGTCTTCTCGTCGCTCACCATCGACGAGAACCTCAAGATGGGCGGCGTCGCCCGCTCCGAGGGCCTGCAGGCCAGAATCGACGAGCTGTACGACCAGTTCTCGATTCTCGACGAGAAGCGCTCTGCGAAGGCGCGGACGCTCTCGGGCGGCCAGCGGCAGGTGCTCGCGTTCGCCCGCGCGCTCGTGATGGAGCCCGAAGTGCTCCTCATCGACGAGCCCTCGGCGGGCCTCGCGCCCAACATCGTCAAGTCGGTGTTCGAGGACGTAAAGAAGGTGAACGAACTCGGGACGGCGGTCCTGATGGTCGAGCAGAACGCCCGCGAGGGGCTCGGCATCTCCGACCGCGGCTACGTCCTCGACCAGGGGACCGTCGCCTACGAGGGCGACGCCGACGGCCTCCTCGACGACCCCGAAGTCTCGCGGCTCTACATGGGCGGCGCGGACTACGAGGGCGTCGAGGGCGAGTAGCCCGCGACTCGCGGGTGCGACGCACCCCGCGGCTTCGTCCATCCGTCACGGAACGCCGTGTTCCGCCTCGACCCCCGCCGCTCTCGGCGAGATGGGGTTCCAATCGGGCGGAATTTGGGACATCGCTTATTCTTCGGGTGGTCCGACCACCGGTATGCGACTCACGAGACGACGAGCCCTCGCCGCCGCGACCGCCGGACTCGGACTGCTCGCCGGCTGTACCGGTGGTGACGACGCTGGAGAGACGGACGACGAGACGGAGTCGACCGGGTCCGAGACTGGGACCACAACCGCGACGACGGCGTCTCCGGAGACGACCACGTCACCGGACACGACGGCGACGCCGACACCGACCGAGTCGCCAACGCCGACGAGCGAACCGGCGTCGGACGACGAGTCTGACCCGCTCGTCACCATGGAGAGCGTCGCCTTCTCGCCGATGCGGTTGTCGGTCGAGCCGGGGACGACGGTCGCGTGGGAGAACAGAGAGGCGCTTCAGCACAACGTCCGCGCGGCGAGTTTCGACGACGCGGCGACCGACTGGTCGTTTCAGTCCGGGACGGTCGGCCGCGACGGGCGGGTCACCTACCGGTTCGACGACTCCGGCGTCTACCAGTACGACTGTGGTATCCACGGCTCGAAGGCGATGTGCGGGGTCGTCGTGGTCGGCGACGCGAGCTACGACGGCACGCTCCCCTGCGAGTGAGTCGGAGGACGTCGAGACACGGGGAACCGGAGACAACTACGCCGCGTGCTTTTCTATCTCGCCTTTGAGCGCCGCGGCGTCGAAGTCGTGGTCGGGTCGGATGTTGACGAAGTCGAGGAAGTCGACGGCGTCCAAGAGCGCGTCCATACCGTAGGAGTCGAGCGCCGCGGCGACGGCTTTCTTGGGACCGACGAGCGGTTCGAGCGCCGCCAGCCCGCAGGCGAGGTCGTACGCGCGGGCGTCGCGCATCCCCTCGTCGTTGACGTTCGTCGCGTCGATGAAGTAGATGCCGTCCTCGCGGACGAGGACGTTCTCCGCCCGGAGGTCGCCGTGGGCGAGGTGGTTGTCGTGCATCTCCGCGAGCGCCGCGAACAACTCGGGGGCGAGCCGTTCGACCTCCTCCCGCGGGGCGGTGTCGAGGGTGTGGAAGTTCGGCAGGTATTCGAGGACGAGGACGCCGAGGCCGTCAACCTCGAACGCCTCGACCGGCGCGGGCGCTTGCAGGCCGATGTTCCGGAGTCGCTTCGTGGCTTCGAGTTCGTGTTCGGCCATCTCGAGCGGCGTCCCGAAGTGACCGAAGAAACCCTCCGTCCCGCTGGAGAACGCGCCGAGGTTCCGCCCGGTGGTGAAGACGGCGTGGACGAGCGAGTTCTGTTTGGAGATGACCTTCACGAACCACTCGTCGTCGACGACCATCGGGGTCGAAAGCCAGTTGTCCGCCTCGAGAAATCGGATGTGGAGGGTGTCGCGGTCGTACCGCCGGGCGAGTTCGCGGGCGACCGTCTCCAGACGCGGCCACCCGAGGCGGCCGCGGACGAGCCGACGGAGGTCCATGCACCCCCGTAAGACGAGGGGCGGCTTAACCTCGTGGGCCTACGCCGATTCCTGTCGGACTGTCAACACGGGCGCGTCGGAGCCGCGGACGACGCGCTCGGCGACGCTACCGATGAGATAGCGGTCGATGCCGCTTCGGCCGTGGGTGCCCATCACCACCAGGTCGATGTCCCGCTCGTCGGCGTGACGGATAATCTCGCTCGCGGGCGTGCCCTCGGTGACGGCGGTCTCGACCTCGACGCCGGCCTCGCGGGCCCTCTCGGCGACGCGGTCTAACACCTGTTCGCCGCTTTCGAGGAGCGCCTCTCGGACCCGTTCGAGCGAGAGCGCGGGTGCGGCGTAGCCGACCTCGCGCACGTCGGCGACGTAGAGTGCCACGAGCGTCGCGTCGTAGGTGCGGGCGTGCTCGATGGCGTGGTCCAAGGCGGCGTCCGCGCACTCGCTTCCGTCGGTCGGAAAGAGGATGTGGGAGTACATACGAGAATCTCGGACCGCGGCGCAAAAAGACCCGGACGCCTATTCCCACGCGGTGAGAGCGTTCGGGTCGGGGGCGGTCGGCCCGAAAGGGGTCGGACGGCCCCAGTTCGCCGCTCGCGCCGCCACAATTCTTCATGGTCGTTCGATTAGTTTATGTCCGGGACGGCGATAGTTTGTCGCATGGACTTCGACATCCCGGCCGAACACCGGATGATTCGCGACACCGTCCGCGAGTTCTGCGAGGAAGAAATCGCGCCCATCGCGCAGGACATCGAGGACGAACACCGGTTCCCCGCGGAGATATTCGACCAGTTGGCCGAGTTGGACGTGATGGGCGTCCCCATCGACGAGGAGTACGGTGGCCTCGGCGGCGACCAGTTGATGTACGCCCTCGTCGTGGAGGAACTCGGTCGCGTCTCGGGCGGTATCGGCCTGTCGTACGCCGCCCACGTCAGCCTCGCGTCGAAGCCCATCGAACTGTTCGGCACCGACGAGCAGAAAGAACGCTGGCTCACGCCGCTCGCGACCGGCGAGTACCTCGGCGGCTGGGCCCTGACCGAACCCGGTTCCGGGAGCGACGCCAGCGACATGGACACCGTCGCAGAGCGGGACGGCGACGGCTACGTCATCAACGGAACGAAGCAGTTCATCACGAACGCGAGCGTCGCCGGCTCCGTCCTCGTGAAGGCTGTCACGGACCCCGGCGCGGGCTACGACGGTATCTCGACGTTCATCGTCGACCCGGAGAACGACGACGGCTTCGAGGTGACGACCGAGTGGGACAAGATGGGCCTCAACTGCTCGCCGACCTGCGAGCTCTCCTTCGACGACTGCTGGGTACCGGAAGACCGACTCCTCGGCGAGGAGGGCGAGGGGTGGAAGCAGACGATGAAGACGCTCAACGGCGGCCGCATCTCCATCGCGGCGCTCTCGGTGGGGCTCGCCGAGGGCGCGTACGGTCACGCGAAATCGTACGCCCAAGAGCGCGAGCAGTTCGACCGACCGATTTCGAAGTTCGACGCCATCCGCGACAAACTCGTCTCGATGCACCGCAAGACCGAGCGGGCGCGACTGCTCACCCACAAGGCGGCGACGCGGTACGACGCCGGTGAGCGGGTCAGTCGAGAGTCCGCACTGGCGAAACTCGACGCCTCGGAGGCCGCCCGCGAAGTCGCCGAAGACGCGGTGCAGGTGCTCGGCGGCTACGGCTACACGACCGACTTCGCCCCCCAGCGGTTCTACCGCGACGCGAAGCTCATGGAAATCGGCGAGGGAACGAGCGAGATTCAACACCTCATCATCGGTCGCGAACTCGGACTCTAGGGACTCGTCGAAGCCGTCCTTTTCTCACTCCGAATCGGCCATCACCGACAGCCGGGCGACGTACGAGAAACTGCGGACGTGGTCCTCTTCGGTCGGCGCGTCCTCGAAGTCCGAGGGGACGGTAAAGGAGACGACGCGCTCGCGAATCGCGTCGTGGGGCCCGTCGCCGATCCAGCCGATATCGCGGTAGTACGACGCCATCTCCAGCGCGCCGCGGCCGCCCAATCGCTCGACGAGGTGAACGCACCACTCGAGGAGCACCCGCTCGGCCCGCGGCGTCCGCGGAATCTCGTCGAGAAACGGCTCACCGTCCGACGTGACCGCCGCGGTCGTCGCGAGGAGGCGCTCGTGGGCCACGTCGCTCCACGTCCGATTCGTCGGCGCGTCGACCCAGTCGAACGACCGGTCGCTGGTGTCCCGACGGGGCCCGGGTCCGCTCGGGGCTTCGGCGACGTTGGGACGACGTGACTCGCGCGGCATCTATCCCTGCGTGTGCATCCATCCGAATTAAGCGTTCGGGCGAACGTCCGAATATCGACATTTCTGCGACTCGCGCGAACCGTCAGCATTCCCTGTGATGTTATCTCTGATAATGTAACCGACCATTCGGTGAATGAGACCTTATTGAGGCGTAAGAGCCCCTCGAACCGGCCGCTTGTCTCTCAACCGGAACTAAGTATCAGCGTTGATAAAGAGGGCGAACCGCTTAAGTTCAGAAACGGATACACGTTTGATATCGCTCCGATGTGACACTCGTCGGAAAGAACAGTTCCAGAGGCTCACAGATGCGCACCACGACCAACTCATGACCAGCGTCGGGCAGTTCCCGTACGCGTACGCGCTGTTCGCCGCGGGCATCCTCGCGGGGGTCGTGACGCTCGTCGTCCTCGGTCGGTTCCGACTCTACTCTCGGCGGGTCCGCCTCCCGTTCGCGCTCCTGACGCTCTCCGGAAGTATCTGGGCCACCGCGTACGGCTTCGCCTTTCTCGCGACGACGCCGGGTGCCGAGTTGTTCTACGCGTATCTGGCGTGGGCCGGCGCGGCCGTGCTCCCCACGATATGGCTCATCTTCGCCCTCGTCTACGCCGGCGAGGACCAACTGCTCACCACCCAGATGGTCGGCTTCCTCGCCGTCGAGCCCGCCGTCGCAATCGCCCTCGCGCTGACGAACCACTCTCACGGACTCCTCGGGTCCTCGCTCGACCTCTGGGCGGCCACCGCACCGGACAACACCGGAGGAGCCGGTCTGCACCTTCTCGTCCCGCCCGGTCCGGAGCTCCTCTTCGTCGTCCACGTGATTTACGGCTCCGGCGTCGCCCTCACCGGGCTGACCGTCATCGGAAAGACGTACCTCCGGAGTTCGAGCATCCATCGACGACAGGCCGGGTTCCTCGTCGTCGCCGGTCTCATACCTCTCGCCGCACTCGCCGGTGAGTTCTTTTTCCCGATTCGAATCAACCCAGTTCCCCTCTCTATCGGCGTCAGCTCGGTCGTCGTGCTCTGGGCGCTCTTCAGACACCAGCTGTTCGACATCACACCCATCGCCCGCGACGCGATTCTCTCGGAGATGCGCGACGCAGTCGTCGTCCTCGACGAACAGGACCGAATCGTCGAATCGAACGGTGCCGCCTCGGAGCTACTAGAGCGGCCGGTCGACGAGTGCATCGGTGAGCCGGTCCTCGAAAGCGTTCGCGTTCCGGCCGAGGTCCGGACGGTTCTGGAGGGTCGAGACAGGGCTGAGGCGGTCGTCGAGGACGGAGGCACCTGCCGTTACTTCGAGGTCCGTTCCGAGGCGGTCGGCGACCAGACGCACGACCGCGCACTCTTGCTCGTCTTCTACGACGTGACGGAGCGCCGGCACACCGAAGAGGAGTTCCGCGCGCTCATCGAGAACTCCCGGGACGTCATCACCGTCCTCAACGAGGACGGCGAACGGACCTACACGAGCCCCTCGATGACCGAGGTGCTCGGCTATCAGACCGACGCGCTCGTCGGCGAGTCGGTGCTCGACCTCGTCCACCCCGAAGACAGAGACCGGGTCGCCGGCTGCCTCGACGAGGTGATAGCCGGCGACTCTCCCGTGCGCTCGGAGTTCAGAATCCGCCACAAGAACGGCGTGTGGCGGCGGTTCGAGACGGTCGGTGTGAACCTCCTCGACGACCCCGCCGTCGACGGCGTCGTGTTGAACTCGCGGGACGTGACCAGTCGCCATCGCTACGAACAGCGTCTCCGGGTGCTGAATCGCGTCCTTCGACACGACCTCAGAAACGACATGAACGTCATCCTCGGCCACGCGGACCTCCTCCTCGACGAGCGCATCCCCGCCGAGTCGAAAGACCACGCTCGAACGATAAAGCGGAAGGCGTCGTCGCTGGTCGAACTCGGCGAGCAGACTCGCCACATCGACACGACACTGACCCGCGGGTCGTCCGGAATCGAACCCGTCGAGGTCGTCGGGCGCATCGAGGCGCAGTTGGACGACATCGAGTCCGATTACCCCGAGGCCATCGTCCACCGGAGCCTCCCCGACGAGATGTGGGTCTCCGCGGACGACCTCATCGAATCGGCCATCAAACACCTCATCGACAACGCGCTCGAACACAACGACCGCGTCATTCCGGAAGTCGGCGTCACGGTCGAGCGAAGGGCGACCTCGACCGACTACGTGGAGATTCGAATCGCCGACAACGGGCCGGGCGTCCCCGACGCCGAGCTCTCCGTCCTCGAATCGGGGACCGAGACGCCGCTCCAACACATCAGCGGGCTCGGGCTCTGGTTGGTCCAGTGGATAATCGACCGCTCGAACGGTCGGCTCCGGTTCGCGGAGAACGACCCCAGGGGGACCGTCGCAATCGTCGGCCTCCGGAGCGCTGACCGAGCGGTCTCCGTCGGCGACGGCGGAACGGTTTCGACCGAGTCGGAGACGGACTGAGTTACGCAGCGACTGGGTGAGTCGAACAGAAAACGAGAGACCCGAGAGCCGAGCGTTCAGGCCGCGTCGCGGAGCCGTACCGCGAGTCTGTGTGCGCCCTCGGCCGCGGCGGTCACCGGGTCGTCGGGGACGACCACGTTCACCGGGCGGTCGAGCTCCGCGGCGAGACGCGCTTCGAGTTCCTCAACCAGTCCGGGAATGCACGCCATCCCGCCGGAGACGACGAGCGGGCGTGCGCGAGCGAGCTGATAGGTTTTCATGTGCGAGCTTGCCAGTCGCGAGAAGAAATCGCCGAGCTCGGCGACCACGTCGTCGAGATACTCGTCCAACGGCTCCATCACACCCCGTTCGACGGTGAACTCGTGTGCGCCCTCGTCCCCGCGTTCGACCGCGTCGGTGAAGGGGTCGAACCCGCCGAAGTCGGCGTGGGTCTCCTTGTACCCGCGGGCGGTGGCGGGGTCAATCGTCACTCGCCCGCCCGTCTCGGCTTCGACCGCCTCGGCGATGCGCCGGTCGACGCGGTCGCCGGACGCCTCCGCGGAGACGAACGGGAGCAACCGCTCTCCGCGTCGGTACGCGCACGCTTCGAGGTTCGTCGCACCGAGGTTGAGAGCGATGAAGACCTCGTCGACCGCCTCGATTCCGTCGCCGAGCGCCGGAATCGACGCGCACAGCGATTCGGGGAAGCCTCGCGCGAGCGCCTCACCGATGCCGCACTCGCCGACCGCGGTGCCGAAGTTCGCGAGACCGATATCGTCGTCGACGGTCGGCATCGCGTACACGACGGCGCTCTCGGCGGAGAGGTCGTGTCGCGCGCAGAGTTCGCGGACAAACCGCTCGAATGACTCGGCGTCGCGGGCGGTCGCCGGCACGCCCGAGCGGAGCATGAACTCGACTCGCTCGGAGGACTCCCGGACTGTCTCTCCGCCGTCGTGGACGCCCTCGTCGCCGGCGAGCGCGTCTTCGCCGTCGGTCAGGCACGAGGGGAGGTGAACCGTCCTCGCCGCGTCGCCGTCGTCGAAGGCGAGCGCCGTCCGGGCGCTCCCGAACTTGACGCCGACGGCCGTCGGCACGTCGGTCTCGTCGGACTCGGACGCCACACCAGCGTCGTTAGCGGCGGCTGCGTCGTTCGTCATGCGGTATCAACTCGGTTCGGACTCGGCGGGCGGGTGGTTCGCGCAGTCATGGTATACACTCGGTTGTCGGAAGGAGAGACCGTATTCGAGACCCGTCGGTCGGCGTCACACCATCGAGGAGAGACGTGCGACGTAGACCAGACTCAGCAGGTGGTCGTCGACGTCGAGGTCGGTCGGTTCGTCGACGTCAGCGGAGAACCCGAGGAGGTAGTCCCGGAGCGTCTCCTCGACGCCGGGCGTGACCCAGTCGACCGTCTGGTAGTACCGGAGGGCGTCCATCGCCCGCTTGAACCCGCCCTTGAGGACGAGGAACTCGAGCCAGTCGAAGACGACGCGTTCCGCGCCGTACTTGTCCGGAAGCGAGCGGAGGTACGGCTTTTCGACGCCGTCTTCCTCGTCGCGAGACTGGTGGACGAGCAGGTGTTCGAGCTGGCTCGACCGGAGGGCTTCGGACGCCTCCTGTCGGCTCCGGTCGAAAAGCGGGTTGTCGAACCGGAACGGACTCCGGTCGTCGAACCGGGCGTCATCGAATCTGCCGTCGTCGAATCGGCTGTCGTCGAATCGGCTGTCGTCGAATCGGCCGTCACCGTTCCGTCTGGGCCGTGGGGCGTCACGCGCGATACGTCGAAGTTCGTCTGGGTCGTATTCGTCCGGGTCCAAGTACATAGGTCACCTCGTTGGGGACGGCACGACTCCCCCCGAGTCCCCCGACTCAGGGCGGCGGAGAGCGCGGAGCGCTGTCCGCGGTGTCACACGCGATATCGTACCGTTTCGGTGAAAGCATTCGAAGGAGGCGACATAAATCTATTCGAGGCGCTATCAGAACTGATACCTCTGGTGCGGGGTCGAACCGGCTTCGGTCGGTTCTCACGCGTCAGCCGTTTTCGGTTCCCTGCTCGCGGGCGGCGCTCGACGCAGTTGAGACGGACGAGAGACAGGAGAGACGGTCGTCGAAGCCGAACTTCGGCCGGTGACGCCCTCAGAGAACGTGGTTGCCGCTCTTCGCGCTCCGAACGCGGAGGTCGCCGGTCTGGCTGTCGAGCTCCAACGAGCGGCCGTGGGAGCCACCGACGTCTTCGGCGACGACGTCGATGCCGAACCCGTCGAGCGTCGTTCGCGTCGCGGCGACGTTTCTATCGCCGATACTGCCGTCGCCGTCGGCCGAGGTGAAGTCGAACATGGTGCTTCCCCCGGCGATTTTCGCGACGACGCGGTCGATGTCCGCGCCGGCGGCTCGCATCTCCGAGAGCAGGAGTTCGATGCCGGTGTCGACGAACTTCGCCGGCTCGCTGCCGTCGTCCGCCTCCGGAAGCATCGCGTGTGCGAGACCGGAGACGCCGGTCTCGGGGTCGTACAACGCGACGCCGATACAGGAGCCGAGACCGCTCGTGGTCAGCGTGCTCTCGTCGCCGGAGACGGCGTAATCGGCGATTCCGACCTTGATTCGACCGGAGCGAGCCGCGGGCGTGTCCGTGGTGTATACTTGCATTACTGGGTGCCTCTACGGAGGGTTCACGCGGCGGGCGAGAGTTGCTTGAGCGCCTTGCGCAGCTCCGTCTCGTCGGGGAGCGCGTAGATGTCGCAGGTAAACTCGTCGTCGTCCGTCCGGATGGTCGAATCGATGAGGAACGCGTACTCCTGAGACTGCGCGAGGTCGGTCGCGAGCGGGTCGATGATGGCCGACCCGATGTCGTGGACGTGCTTCGGCGGCGAGATGTCGATAGTCGTCTCGAGCGCGTTGGCCCAGCCGTCGAGGAAGCCAGAGGTGGTGATGTTGCCAATCTCTTGAATCGCGCTCTGGCGCATCGCCTCGTCGCCTTCCATGCCCGGCAGGAGGCTACTCGCGATGTTCTCGGCCGACGGCTCGTCGAAGAGGATGGCGATGTAACCGCTCGGCGTCCCGCTGAACTCCAACACGACGCCGCGGCGGACCGCGTCGGTCAACGACATGGGGACGCCCTCGATGGGGACGAAGCTCAGCCGGCTCACCTCGACGGTCGTGTCGATGCCCGTCATCGCCGTGATGTCTTCCGAGGCCTGGTTCGCGCCGTCGTTTATCATCTCGGAGAAGGCGGCGAACGACTCGACCGGGAGCGCGCCGTCCTCGCCGCTCGCCTCGACGATGGTCCCGATGGACGAGGCGGTCGGAACCATGTACAGGTCGAACTCGATGGCGTTGTCCGCGGCCTCCAACTGGTTACGGAAGACGAGGACGTGCTCGTCGTCGCCGCCGTTCTCGAATCCCTCGGCGTCGACGTGGTCGAGCGGGCCGTCGTTTTCGTCGTCGACGTAGGTCGGCGTCGTGATGTCGACGGTGGTGTCGAGGTAGTCGGCCCAGCCGTCGATGAAGCCGCCGAGCATGATGTTCGCAACCTCCTTCAGGCTACTCTCGGCGAGTTCACCCTCGGCGTCGGTGGCGTCGATACCCGGCATCAGCGCGTCGACCAAGCGCTCTGCGGACTCCGGCGAGAACGCCAACACGGTGTGACCGTCCAATCCGCCCGAAAAGCCGATGTGGACGCTCACGAGGTCGCGTTCGGCGAACTCGTTTTCGACGTCCGCCTTCGTCCCGAGCTCCACCTTGGTGACGTTGACGTACGTGTCGATGCCGGCGAGTGTGGTCAGCGAACCCGCGGCTTTCTCCGCGCCCGAGTGGGCGAGCCGACTGAACGTGCGAAGCGACCGGACGTCGAGATTCATGCCTCTGCCTGAATCACGTCGGCGATAGCCTGGAGCACGTTCGGCTTCTGGAACGGTTTCGTGATGTAGCCGTCTGCCCCCGCTTCGACCGCTTCGCGCATCTTCTCTTCCTGTCCGACCGACGTGCACATGATGACCGATGCGCCGGCGTCGAGCGACTTGATTTCGGACGTCGCTTCGATGCCGTTTCGAATCGGCATCACGACGTCCATCGTGACGACATCAGGTTCGAGTTCGCGGTAGAGTTCCACCGCTTCGACCCCGTTTTCGGCCTCGCCGACGACTTCGTGTTCACCCTCGAGGAGCTGTTTGAGGAGGTTCCGCATGAACGCAGAATCGTCCACGACCAGTACCTTGCTTGCCATACCTCCAGATTTCCGAAAATCACACCATAAACCCTTCCTCCCCATTATCAAGGATGATACGGTATTGGACGGGCGATTCGCCCGCGTCACATCGTGTCGACCGAAGATTCGGGAGCTCCGATGCTCGAACCGGAACCTGTCACCGTCGCATCATCGTCGACGCGGCGGGAACGAAGCGCCGGCCTCTTCGACGGCGTCGAGGAGGTCACCGATACTGTCGTCGCGGTCGAGTCCGTTCGCGGTCGCGAGCGCCTCGACGGCCCGACCGGGATAGGTGACCTGTACCTCCGAGGCTAAAAGCAGGATGCCGAGCACTTCGTCGGGCGGCGTGTCGGGGCTGCCGACAGCGTCGGCGTACCACGAGAGAAACGAGTTGACGACCTCGGTCACGTCGTCGGAGACGGTCTCGTGACGGGTTACCTCGCCATCGACGAGCGCAGTGGTGACGAGCGCGTGGTCCGCGGTGACTGCTCCGACGCGCTCTGCGAGCAGTCGGCGGGCGAGCACGGCCCGTTTTTTCGGGTCTTTCGGGAGGACGAGTTCGGGAGCGCCGGTGTTCCGGTCGCTCTCTCCTCGCTCGCCGGTCGGCTCGGAGTCGGACTGGGTCGTTCCGTCCGTGCCGGGCGGTCGGCGGTCGTCACCGTCCCCGTCACTGTCCCCGCCGTCGACCGGCGCGGGCGGCCTGTTTTCTCCCGTCGAGATGACGTACCGGCCCGTGTCGAGCGCCGCGACGTGCTCGTCGCGGCTGATATCCAGTTCGTCCGCCCCGACGACACCCTGTTCCCGCGGGTGATTGGGAGGACGTTCGTCCTCGTCGTCCATCGGCGAATGCTCGGTGTCGTGGCATATAATCCCATCGTCACCGAGCGTGACAGACTCACTACTATGACTGAGAACGTGGCAGAGAGACAACCAACACATTGACAAGCGGTGCGTTCCGATAAATTTCCATCTATGGAGTCTGACAGGACCCTTTCCGCACTGGGGAACGAATACAACCCTGACATCCTCCGTGCCGCGGACGAACCGCACTCGGCACAGGAGTTCAGCGAGATGCTGGATATCCCCATCGCGACCTGTTATCGCCGAATCGAGGAACTGACGGCGGCGGGCCTCCTCGAACTTCACGACCGGGTTCTCTCCGACGAGCACCGACGGACGAACGTTTACCGCCGCGAAGTCGACGAAATCGTCGTCCGGTTCGAAGCCGACGACTACACGGTCAGCGTCACCGAGCGCCCGGAGGTGAAGAACAAACTCGACGACGTGTGGCGGAAGATTACGCAGGACTGAACCGCTCCGGCTCCGGACTCTTTTCTTATATTTCCTGAGGTAAGTGTCGACTAGCGTCTCGCGTGAGCGTGCGAAGAAGTTTACTTATCGACGTACCGGCCGCATGATATCAATCTTGATATTGAGGGCCGTAGCGTTATGTAGCACCTCTCCAAGTTGACGAGTGACGGTTCCCCGCTCCCCGCTGAGTGTGGGACCAAACCCACGAAACCCATGTTCGAAAACATCAAAGAAGACCGGGGTCAGGTCGGTATCGGGACCCTCATCGTCTTCATTGCGATGGTTCTGGTCGCCGCAATCGCGGCGGGCGTCCTCGTGAATACGGCTGGCTTCCTGCAAGCTACCGCCGAGGACGCTGGACAGCAATCTGTGAACAAGGTCACCAACCGCGTCGACGTCGTGAACGCGCACGGGCTGGTCAACCAGTCCGGTGAGGAACGCACGGTCGACCAGGTCTTCCTGACCGTCCGCCTCGCGGCCGGTTCCGGAAGTGTCTCTCTCGAAGATACGACGGTCAAGTACCTGAGTGAGACGACCGCGCGGACGCTCACCTACAACGACACCGTCAACAACGCTGACACCGCAGACCCCGCTAACCTGACGACGGGGAACAACTTCACCGCGGGCGTCCTCGAGGACAGTGACGGTTCGTTCGAGGTCCTCAACGAGCAGTCCGACCGCGCTGAGATCGTCATCAACACCTCGACGGTCGAAGGCACCTCCGCCAACGGAACGGCGACGGGCCAGACGGTCAAGCTCGACATCACCAGCCGCAACGGTGGCACGACGCAGGTCATCCTGACGATGCCCCAGCAGCTCGCGGGTAAGGACGACAACGACCCGATCGCGCTCTAAGGAGATTCATATGTTTAACAAAATTACTGACGACGACCGCGGTCAGGTCGGTATCGGGACCCTCATCGTCTTCATCGCGATGGTTCTGGTCGCTGCAATCGCGGCGGGCGTCCTCGTGAACACGGCCGGCTTCCTGCAGGCGACTGCCGAAGACGCCGGTGAGCAGTCCGTGAACAAGGTCACCAACCGCGTCGAAGTCCTCAACACGCACGGAACGGTCGGCGGAGAGGCGGACATCGACAACATCACGCTCACCGTTCGTCTGGCGGCCGGCTCGGACGCGGTGGACATGAACGAGACCTCGATTAAGTACCTCAGCGGCGACAGCGTCGAGACTCTGACTAACCAGACGCAGTACGACGGCGACGGGACGGAACCGAACCCCGACGCCGATGAGTTCGGTCTCACCGAGGTCACCGACGACGACAGTTCGTTCGGTGTCCTCAACAGCATGAACGACCGCTACGAGGTCAAGATCGACACCGCCGCCATCGAGGACAGCAACGCTGACGAGACCGACCTCGTCGGCGGCCTCTCGACGGGCGAGCAGGTCACCCTCGAAATCACTTCCCGCACGGGTGGCACGACGCAGGTCATCCTGACGATGCCCCAGCAGCTCGCGGGCAAGACGCAGGGCGAACCAGTCGAACTGTAACCCGACTTCACGCTTTCCGTTCATTTTATCCACCTCAGCCGTCGAGCGGCGGCGCTGTCGTGTGTCCGTAGTACACCGCGCACACAGGAGCACTGGACTAGACGGCAACGCTCTCGGCCGCCGGCATCGACGACACTCGCTTGGGAGACGACTATCACGGCCGAGTCGAGACGGCCAGAGAGGCGAGGCGAAGCGAGACGTCTGCAGCGACATGACCCCGAGCGAAGTGGACGAGCGCGGCGCGCGCTCCGCGTTCGGGGCCGTCAGAACAGTCGATTCGGCGAAGACAGAAAAAGAACCGTCGGGACCGGTCGCTCGCCGCCGAGCCCGCGCGTTATTCGGTCTCTTCGCCGAACCACGGCGGGGATTCGCCGACCATAGAGAACCCGGCCGCCTGCTCGTATATCTTGATGCCGCCCTGTGCGATTTCCAGCGGGAACATCGAGTTCTTGATACTCTGCTTGCGCATCTTCGCCACCCAGACGTAGCGGTTGCTCGTCGCGCCCGCGGGGCTCTGGATGAGGTAGATGTTCCCGTCGGTCAGGAAGTTCTCGAGGCCGATGTCGGTCTCGGGGAAGATGGCCGACTGCTCGGTGGTCAGAAGCGAGGTGAGGCCGCTGTCCTTCAGGATGTCGATGAACTTCAGGAGGTACTGGCGCTGTTCTTTCTCGTCGTCGAAAAACAGCTGGAACATCGTCAGCGAGTCGAGGACGAGTCGGTCGTAGTTGGTGTCCTGGAGGTCGCCGAGGATGCGGTCGAGCGTCGTCGAGAAGTCACCGTCGCGGAGGAGCGTCCGCTTGTCGTAAACCTTGATATCTCCGGACTCGACGTACTCGTGCCAGCGGTCGAAGCCGATGGACTCGGCCGCCTCGCGGATGTCGTCTTCGGTCTCCTCGAAGGTGAGATACAGGCCGCCCTCGTCGAACTGGTCGACGCCGTTGTAGAGGTACTGGAGGCCGAGGATACTCTTTCCCGTCCCCGGGTTTCCGCTGATGAGCACCGCGGCGTTCTTGACGATACCGCCGTTCAGGATGGAATCGAGTCCTTCGACACCGGTCTTGACTAGTTCTGTCATGATTGTGTTGGAACGTGTGTTGGCTGTCGGAAGAACGTCCGTGCCGACGCCGGATAATTCTTCTTACCGCCGCTACGGCGCCGTCTGACTTTTATTACATACTTGACGGGCGAAAATTCCGAACGTCTAAAATATCGCTACTGATAACGGGACGGGAACTTTCTTGTACCGACTTACGTACCTTGCACCAATGTTACCTGCTCCCCCGAGTCCGTCGGACCGCCCCGGCCGGTCCGCCGCTCGGCCGGGTGACAGGCCGTCGCTCGAACGAAGCGCCCCGCAAACGGTACCGAGGTGCTCGCTGCGAGCATGATGGAGTGGCAGAACGACGAAGACACGGCTGACGCCGGGGACAAAACGGAGACGGAAGAACAACACATGTCATCAGACGATGGACTTGGATTCGAGGAGGGGATAGACGACCTCTCCGACGAGTTTGGTGACTTCGGCGACGACCTCGACGACGGATTCGACGATGACGATTTCGGCGGATTCGACGACGACAACAGCGAGGAACTCGCAGAGCTCGAAGATCGCGTCGGCGAACTCGAGAACGAAGTAAGCGCCATCTCGTCGGGGATGAACACCGTCCGCGAAGAGAACAAACAGATCGGTGAGACCGTCGAAGAGCTCGACGACACGATTCGCAAACTACTCGACATCTACGAGATGGTCACCCGCGGCATCAACCCGTTCGTCGACGACGCCCGCGAGATGGGCGGCCTCGACGGCGGGGGTGGGTCGTTCGGCCTCTTCGAGGCGGAGGCCGAGGACGAAGAGCACCTCGACCCAGACGTGGCGAACGCCGATGCAGAGTCGTTCTTCGACGACGACTTCGGCGAACTCGACGCCGAGGAGGGCGCGAAGGAAGCGGAACTCGCCGCGGAAGACGAACTCGTGGAAGCGGAACGCGAGAGTCCCGCGGACGCCCTCGACGACGGCGACGGCGACGAAGAGGCTGCCGAGGCCGACGACTCGGGTGCCGCGGGCGGCGCGAGTTTCGACGACCTCAAAGAGCAGTACGAGGAGGGCGGCGGCTGGGACGAAGAAGACGAAGCGGAGGCGGACGAAGCAGAGACGGACGAAGCGGAGGCTGACGACGCCGAAACGGACCTCGCCGACGCGGCGGTCGACCTCGAAGACGGGTTCGAAGACGAGCCGGTCGACGGCATCGAAGACGGGTTCGAAGACGAGCCGGTCGACGGCATCGAAGACGAGTTCGAAGCGGTCGCCAACGAGGCCGACGACCCGAGCGACGAACCGTCCGAACCCAAGGTCGAAGACGCCGACGGTGACGTCCGCAAGACGCTCGACGAGCTAGAGGCGGAGTACGCCACCGCGGCGATGGCCAAAGACGAGCTTTCGGCCGACGACGAGGACGACGCGGCCACCGAACCCGAGCCGTCCGCGGCGGTCGAGGAGTCCGACGCCTACTTGGCGGCTCTCCCGTCGAACTACGTCTCCGAAGTACTCGTCCTCGAGTGGGTCGAACACCTCGTCGCGGTCGGCGGCGCGCTCGGCGCGTCGCGCGCGCTCCGCCAGTATCGGGAGCAGGACTGGATATCGCGCGCCGTCGAGAGCGAACTGAACGCCCACGTCGGACAGATTTCGCCGTCGGTCGCTGACGCCGACGGGGGCGAACTCCGCATCGACGACCACCAGACGAGTCTCGCGTACGTCTGCCGACTCGCGGAGGACGTCCCGCGGGGCCAACTGTACGAGGAGTTAGTCGCCTACGGGAGGAGATTCGATGGGATTCGGTGTTAGTGGCTCGACCGCCGTCATCTTCCTCGGCGTCCTCGTGGCCACGGGGACGCTGTACACAGCGACGTCGAACGCGTCGGAGAACGTGCTCGAAGCGCAGGACGCCGACGCGGAGCGGGCCCTCGAACGGACGAACACGGACATCGCCGTCACGAACGCGACCTACGACGCGGGCAACGAGAGCCTCACGGTGAACCTGACGAACGCCGGCTCGGAGACGCTCTCGGTCAGCGAGACCACCTTGCTCGTCGACAACACCTACGTCGACGTGCCGGCGGCCAACGCGACCGTCGACGGCGACGCCGGCACCGACCTCTGGTACGCCGGCGAGAATCTCAGTCTCGTCGTCGACGCCGACCCCACGCCCGCACGCGTGAAAGTGGTTACCGGAAGCGGCGTCGCCGCCACGGGGGCGGTGAACTAAATGGCAGACATCTCCGTTCCGAGCCTCATCCTGTTCATCGCCAGTATCGTCGTCGCCGCCGGCGTCTCGGGCGTCCTCATCGACACCGTGACCGGCATCAGCAGTTCGCTCGACGAGCGCGGCGGCGACGTGAGCACGGAGATCAGAACCGACATCGAAGTGATAAGCGACCCGCAGGCGGGCGTCTACGACGGTGCGAACGACAACCTCTCGATATACGTCAAGAACACCGGCCTCAGGACGCTCCCGGCGACCAGCGGCGGCTTCGATATCATCGTCGGTGGACAGTACCAGACCAACGTCACGGTGAACGTCGTCGACGGCACCGAGTGGCGGCCGAGCAACGTCATCGAACTCACGGTGACGGACATCGCGTTGAGCTCGGGCGACTACCGGATGACCGTCGTCGTCGACGGTGACGAAGAGGTGTTCGAATTCCGCGTATCATGAGCAGTCAATTCTCTCTCGGGCTATCCGGGCACGACCGTCTCGAAAAGGAACTCGGCGGCGGCATCCCCAAGGGTGCAATCGTCCTCATCGAAGGGGACTACGGCGCCGGAAAAAGCGTGCTGTCGCAGCGATTCAGCTACGGCTTCTGCGACGAGGAAACGGTGGTGACGCTCGTCTCGACCGAACTGGGCGTCCGCGGCTTCCTCGACCAGATGCACTCGCTTTCGTACGACATCGTCAAGCATCTGCTCGACGAGCGAATCCTGTTCCTCCAGGCCGAAATCGACAGCAGTGGCGCGCTCTCTGGCGGCAGCAGCCAGAAGGAGCGCAAGCAGCTCCTCCGGCGGCTGATGGACGCCGAGACACTCTGGGACGCCGACGTCATCATCATCGACACGTTCGACGCCATCCTGCGCAACGACCCGCAGTTCGAGGCGCTGGTCCGGCAGAACGACGAGCGGCAGGCCGCCCTCGAAATCATCTCGTTTTTCCGCGAGCTGACGACGAAGGGCAAGACCATCATCATCACCGTCGACCCGTCGTCGGTCGACGAGGGGTCTATCGGTCCGTTCCGCTCTATCGCCGACGTCTACTTCGAACTGGAGATGGTGGAGGTCGGAAACGACGTCCGACGGAACATCTTCGTGAAGCGCTTCGCGGGGATGGGCCAGCAGGTCGGCGACCGCGTCGGCTTCTCGGTCCGGTCGGGAATCGGGCTCGTCATCGAATCGAGGAGCGTGGCGTAGATGGCGAGCGAACACGGCTCCGCCAGGCTGTCGGACGACCTCAAGCGCCTCGCGATGCAGTGGCCGCACCTGCGGGACCACCTCAAGCGGTTCCGACAGATCACCGGCGAGTTTCCGATGCTCGTCGACGAGCCGGGCGACTACGAGTCCCGGCGTCCGAACATCATCTACCCGCTGGGCGGCCCCGTGTTCTGCCAGGTGTACGGCAACTTCGGCGAGACGACGAAGTACTACACCATCGAACCCGAGATGGACGACGACGAACTCGAGGTGTTCGGCCGGGTCAAGGACAAACTGCTCGAACGCAGCGTCTCGAAGCCGGCGCCCGAAGAAAGCGCCGACTACGAAGAGCGCATCGAGGAGTTGCTCTCCGAAATCGTCCACATCGAGGGCGACGACCGCGGGCCGCTCGGCTCGGTTGCCAAGCGGCTCGACGTGGCCGGCATCGAGGTCTCCCAGACGACCTACGACAAGATACAGTACCGACTCGTCCGCGACATCGTCGGCCTCGGGCCGCTCGAACCCATCATGCGCGACCCGGAGAACGAGGACATTCACGTCATCGGCCCCAGCCAGGTCGACGTCGACCACGGGACGTTCGGCCTGCTGGAGACGAGCGTCGAGTTCGACAGCACGGAGCAGTTCGATAACTGGCTCCGCAACATGGGCGAACGCATCGGCGACCCCGTCTCCGACGCCCACCCCATCGTGGACTCCACGCTCCCCGACGGCTCGCGTATCAACATCATCTACTCCGACGACGTGTCGCTGAAGGGGTCGTCGCTCACCATCCGTCAGGGCGACGACGTGCCGCTTTCGGTGTTCCAAATCGCCAAGTGGGGGACGCTCTCACCCGAACTGGCCGCGTACCTCTGGATCGCGCTGGAGAACGAGCGAACCATCTTCGTGGTCGGCGAGACGGCATCGGGGAAGACGACGACGCTCAACGCCATCCTCTCGTTCATCCCGCAGGACTCGAAGATTTACACCGCGGAGGACACCGCCGAGGTGCTCCCGCCGCACGACACGTGGCAGCAGCTCCTCACCCGCGAGGGCCGCGGCTCCGACTCCGAAGTCGACATGTTCGACCTCGTCGCGGCCGCGCTCCGCTCTCGCCCCGACTACATCATCGTGGGGGAGGTCCGTGGCGAGGAGGGGCGCATGGCGTTCCAGGCGGCCCAGACCGGCCACCCGGTGATGCTCACGTTCCACGCGTCCGACATCGTCTCGATGATTCAGCGTTTCACCGGCGACCCCATCAACGTCCCCGAGACGTTCATGGACAACTGCGACATCGCGCTGTTCCAGAACCGCGTCCGCCGGGGCAACGACATCCTGCGCCGAGTGACGAGCGTGCAGGAAATCGAGGGCTACTCGAAGGAGATGGGCGGCGTCGTCACCCGCGAGGCGTTCTACTGGGACCCCGTCCAAGACGAGATCATCTTCCAGGGGATGAACAACTCCTTCATCATGGAACAGAAGGTCGCGACGCTCCTCGGTTACGACGACACGCGGAAGATATACGACGACATCCAGTTCCGCGCCGAACTCGTCCGCCGGGCGATTCAGGAGAACGTCCTCGGCTACCACGAGGTGAACGAACTCATCGAGGACTACCAACGCGACGGCGTCGAGGGACTGCCGTTCGACATGGCGAGGGTGTAGCGAGATGGCAGGGGAACAGAGCGCGTCGATGCAGGCGGTGCAGGTTCGGGACTTCATCAGCGACATCGTCGAGTCCTACGAGAAGATGCCGATGGCGCTGCCGCGGTACCTGCTCGCGGTGCTCGGCCCCGCCATCGTGTTCTTCATGCTCTCTCTGGCCGGCGCCATCGCGCTCCCGCTTCCCCTTCTCGTCCGCATCCCCGTGTTCCTCCTCGGCGTGTTGCTGTTGGGCGGGGCCGTCCTCTACCCGCGGCTCCTCGTCGAGCAGACGCGCCGCAGCTTAGAGAACCAACTCCACCTCCTCATCACGCACATGACCGTGCTCTCGACGACGAACATCGACCGTGTCGCCGTGTTTCGAACGCTCGCGCGCGAGGAGGAGTACGGCGAGCTAGCGACCGAGATGAACCGCATCGTCCAGCTCGTCGACGCGTGGAACCAGTCGCTCGACGACGCCTGTCAGCGCCGGGCCCGAGAGGTCCCGTCGAAGCCACTCGCCGACTTCCTCGACAGGCTCGCGTACTCCATCAACGCCGGCCAGAGCATCGACGACTTCCTCCTCGGCGAGCAGAACGCGATGATTCAGAAGTACATCACCGTCTACGAGAGCGCGCTCGGGAACCTGGAGGTCATGAAGGACCTCTATCTCTCGATGATTCTGTCGATGACCTTCGCCATCATCAACGCCATCGTCCTCCCCATCCTGACGGGGACCGACGCGACGATGACCATCGGCGCGGTCATCGTACTCTTCGTCTTCGTGCAGTTGGGGTTCTACTTCGTCATCCGGACGATGTCGCCGTACGACCCGCTGTGGTTCCACCAGCGCGAGTACCGGACGAAGGCGGACCGGCAGATAGACATCACGCTGTACGGCGCGGTCGGCCTCTCTATCACGATGGTCCTCGTGCTCGCGTTGGGCACGTTCAACCTGACCGTCGTCGGTGAGACGGTCCGGCCCATCATGATGGAACTCCCGATTCCACTCCTCATCTCGACGCCGCTGACGCCGCTTGCGGTCCCCGGCATCGTCGCGCGCCGCCACGAGAAACGCATCGGCGAGCGCGACGAGGAGTACCCCGGGTTCATCCGCGCGCTCGGGGCGTCCGAGACGGCGAAACAGAGCACGACCACGGCCGTCCTGAAGACGCTCAAGACGAAGGACTTCGGCGTCCTCTCGCGGGAGATATCGCGGCTGTACACGCGGCTTCGGATGCGGCTCGACCCCGACCGGTCGTGGTTCTTCTTCACCGCGGAGACGAACTCCTATCTCGTCCAGAAGTTCTCCGAGATGTACAACGTCGGCCGGTCGATGGGTGGCAAACCGAAGCTCCTCGGCGAACTCATCAGCCGTAACATGAACGAGATAATCAAGCTCCGCCGACAGCGAAAGCAGTCGACGGTCACCCTCATCGGCGTCCTCTACGGCATCACGGCCTCCGCGTCGTTCGCGTTCTTCATCGGACTGGAAGTCGTCGAGATTCTGGCGTCCTTCTCGACGCAGATGAACCTCGACAGCCTCCAGTTCGGGACGCTCATCTACGCGGGCGTCTACGACGTGCCCTTCATCGAGTACATGCTGACGCTCATCATCCTGTTTAACGCCCTCCTGTCGTCGCTCATGATTCGGATGGTCGACGGCGGACACAAGGCGAACGCCTACCTGCACTTCGTGATGCTCGTCTGGGTGGGCTCCCTGATGGCGGTCGCCACCTCGTCGCTCGCAGGAGCGCTGATTAGTATATGACTGAAGACGGACAACAGACCCGAGATTCGATGCCAGACGCGGCAGGCGAACAGACCCCACAGGAGGCCCGTTCCCGCGCGCCCGAGGGGGGCGACGTGGCGAAAAGCGACCTCCTACAGGCGTACCGCCGGAAGAAGTCCGAACCGTCGGACGAACGCGAGGAACAAGAGCGGGCGCGCTCGAAGAGACAGACGGAAAAACAGACCAGCGACGGCGAGTCCATCGTCGTCGACTTCGTCGCTAACTTCGTCGCCGGCGGCAACGCCTCGTTCGAGCCCGTCAAGGGCCGCGTCCTGATGAGCCAGCGCCGGCTTATCCTCGCCACGTCGAAGGCCAAGACCGTCATCCCCATCACCTCCATCTTCGACATCGCCGTCGGGCAGGTCCCCCCGGAGGTCGAGGAGTTCTTCGACTACACGGTGATGGTCGGCTACATTATCGGCCGCCAGCGCCGGACGACCGTCATCGGCGGCGACCGAGATACCATCGAGAAGTTCTCGCTGTTGCTGTTCCGCGCGGCGCTCAACGGCTCGCGCGCGCAGGTCACCCACCCGGCCCGCATCGGCGGGCGCGTCCTCGACACGGAGCGACAACCCTCCGGCCTCCACCTCGACTACGAGGCCGTCACGTTCCCCGACGACGACGGCCCGCTCACGGAGAACGGCGACCCGTTCCACATCGACCTCGCGAGCGTCATCTTCTTCGAGGTGCTCGAGCGGACCGTCGACGGCGAAACGCGGCTGGTGCTTTCGGTCCAGCACGTCAAGCAGGGTCAGACGGTTACCTCCGAGATAACGCTCGACTCGCGTCGGAAGATGAACATCCTCGGGCGCTACCTCCGACTCGTCTACCACTGGATAAAGTCCGGCGTCCGAAACGTCGAGGTCACGGAACAGGGCCTCGAAGTCCTCGTCGGACTGTACTCCGCCGGCGAGATGGCCGCGGAAGTCGACTTCAGCGAACTCCTCGGCGTCGAAGAGGAAGTCCTCGACGCGGAACTGGAGAAGCTCCACGAGGAGGAACTCATCGGCGACGACGAGCTTCCGACCTCGCTGACACCGCAGGGACGGTTCGTCGTCAACGAAGAAATCGAAGACGTGAACGTCTGAGAGCGGGCGTTTCTCCCGAAACCGGAGTCGACCGGCGACCGGGGAGAACTATCAACGGTGCAATTGATTCTGTTTCTATGCGAACGTGGGCCTCGTCGCTCTTCGGTCTGGGAGTCGGGAGCGCGGTCAGCTACTCATTCGGCTTCCGACACGGTGCGGTCTGGGTTGGGGTCGCTCTCCTTCTCACGTACACAATCGCCGGCTTCGGGTACGCCGCGTTTCCCGCGTACCGCTGGCGGTGGTCCGGACCGAACGACCACTTCTGGTACACGATAGTCGGCGTCTTGAGCGCCCTCTTACCAATCCTCGCGGCGTACGGCCTGCACCTCGAACCCGGCGGGCGCGTTCGGGGAATGGTTCTCTTGGGCGGGCTCTGGTTGGGTGGTCTCTTCGCCGGAATCGCACTCGAACGCGCCTCTCGGCGCGCGAGCGACGACTGACGAGCGCGACGCGTCGCTCTCGTCCGGCGAGTTCCCCGGGAAAAACCGAGTGCTGACTACTGTTCGTTGATGGCGTCGGAGGCGATGCTGCGGCCGCGGGCGTTGAGTTGCACCTCGTGGCGCACGCGAATCTCCTCGACGACGTTGTGGTCGATGAGCCGCTGGAAGAGTTCCTCGACCTCGTCCACGTCGAGCCCGAGGAAGCTGGGGATGTCGAACGGGGAGACGCCGGAGTACAGCGCCGTGAGGACCTGTTTGTCCGTCTCGCTCAGTTCGATAGAGGTCTCGGAAAGCTCCTCGCCCTCGCGGAGGAGCGTGTAGAGGAAGCTGACGGCGCGGTCGGAGCCGGAGATGTACGTCTGGAGGCTCGTCCCCTCGTCGTCGGAGTGTTCGACCTCGATGACGCTCCGGTGTTTGTCGACGATGGTTCGCTCGCCGGTCTTCACGTCGCCGATGTCGTCGAGGCGGACCTCGACGAACTTGCCGCCGACGGTCGCCATGCTCACGGCCTCGTCTTCGACTTTGAGCCGGGACTTTTCCCACTCGGTGTTCTGGACGACGCCGCCGGCGACTGCGGGATGTCGCGCGAGGAACTGCTCGGTGTTGAGGAGCGCCCCGAAGAAGTCCGTCTCGAACTCGTCGTAGTCGACGGGCGCGAGCAGGACGACGCCCGACGGGATGTGGACGCTGAAGTAGTCGGAGACGGTCGCGATGCGCTGGTTCACGTCGTACCGGCCGCCGAACTCCTGTATCTTCGAGAGCTGAATCGTCCGCTTGCCGCCCGTCCCCGCGAGAATGAGCCGCCTGTTCGAAAGCAGAATTCGGCCGCTCGTCCAGTCGACGTCGTGTATCTCCCGGCCGTTCTTGATGACTTGGAGGAACCGCCCGCGGGTGTCTCCGAGTTTTTGCTCACCGGGTTTCATCGCTCACCTCCCGACCGCGGCGTCGCTCGCGCGGTAGATGCGGAGTCGTTTCTCGACGGGGTCGAACTGCTGTCTACACGTCGGCGGGATGGTCTCTGTCATGCCGATGGTGAGGTACCCGTCCGGCTTCAGCGCGGAGCCGAGCGTCTCGAAGACCGCCCGCTTCGACTCGGCGTTGATGTAGATGAACAGGTTCCGGCAGACGACGAGGTCGAACGTCCCCGGCGGCTCCTCGCGGATGAGGTCGCGTCGCTCGAAGCGGACCATGTCGGTGACGGCGTCTTTCACCCGGAAGGTGTCGTCGTCGCGGTCGACGAAGCGCTCCCAGCGGCCGATGGGGTCGAGCTGTTCGGCCACGTCGTTGGTCTCGGAGGCGCGGTACTCACCCGCCCTGGCGGCGCGGAGAATCTCGCGTTTGATGTCCGTGCCGACGATTTCGATGCGGCGCTCGTCGACGCGGTCGTCGTCGTGGGCGAGCATCGCCAGCGAGTAGGCCTCGCGGCCGTCCGAGCAGGCCGCGCTCCAGATCTTGATGGGGTCGTGGCGGCTCCCCCGCGAACTCAGGTCGCGGAGCACCTCGCGGAGTGCCTCCCACACCTCGGGGTTGCGGAAGAAGCTCGTCACGTTGACTGACAGCGCGTCGAGGAGCGCCTGCTGTTCTTCCTCGTCGTCGGTGAGGAGGTTGTGGTACGACCCGTAGTCGTCGACACGTCGCCGCCGCATCCGCGCGGAGATTCGGCGGTCGAGGTAGGCGTCGTTGTACGAACTCGTCTGGAACTGCAGGGAGTCTTCGATGTAGTCCAAGAGCCGGGCGAACGCCGGGTCGTCGGTCGCCGACGAGGGCATCAGTCGGCCGCCTCCTCGGCGGTGTCGGGGAGCTGGCTCGGGTCGAACTCGCGCATCGCCTGCTGGCCGTCGGCGGGGAGTTCGAGCGTCGAGACGTCCAGAATCGGAATGACGTTGCCGTCGCCGATGACGGCCGTTCCCGACAGCCCGCCGACGCCCGACAGCGGTCCTTGTAGGGGCGTCACGACGACTTCCTCCTGTTTCGTCACGCCGTCACAGTGTAGCGCGACCTGTCTGTCGTCGGGACGGATGCGGACCACCATGCCGTCGTCGGGTTCGGGCGAGTCGATTTCGAGCGCCTCGCGGAGCCGAATCAGCGGGAAGATAGTCTCCTCGTGGACGATGACCTCCGCGCCGCTGACCGTCTGGACGCGGTCGCGCCGGCTTATCTCGTCGATGTACTTGATGGGGACGCCGAACTCGCGGTCTTCGACCTGCACGAAAAGCACCTTGATGATGGCGACCGACACCGGCAGCCGGATGTTGAACGTGCTTCCCTCGCCGGGTTCGCTCTCGACCGACACCGAGCCGTCGAGCGATTCGACGGTCGTCTTCACCACGTCCATGCCGACGCCGCGGCCGGACACGTCCGTGATTTCGTCGTTGGTCGAAAAGCCGGGGTGGAAGATGTAGTCGTACACCTCGCTGTCGGGCATCTGGGTTACCTCCTCGCGGGTCGCCACGCCCTTGTCGACGGCCTTCTCGCGGACGGCGTCGGCGTTGATACCGCCGCCGTCGTCCTCGACGGTCACGATGACGGTGTCGTGTTGGCGGCGCGCGGAGAGTCTGATGGTCCCCGTGCGGGACTTGCCGTTTGCCTCGCGCACGTCGGGTGCTTCGATGCCGTGGTCGACGGCGTTCCGGAGGACGTGCATCAGCGGGTCGGAAATCTCGTCGAGGATGGTGCGGTCGAGTTCGATGTCCGCGCCCTCGACCTTGAACGAGACGCGCTTGTCCTGCTCGCGGGCGAGGTCGCGCACCAGTCGGGGGAACTTGTCGAACACCTTCTTCAGCGGGATGAGCCGCATGTCCATCACGGTGTTCTGGAGGTTCGACGAAATCTTGTCCAGTTCGTCGAGCGTGTCGAGCGCGGTCGTCTGGCCCACGTCGATGGCGTTTCTGAGCTTGATGCGGCTCGTGACCAACTGCTCGACGAGTTCGTGGAGTTCGTCGAGCTGGTCGACGTCCACGCGGACGGACTTGACCGCGGAGATGGAGCGGGCCTCTTTTTTCTTCTCCGTGCCGGACTCCGGTTCTTCGTCGCTCTCGGTCGACTCGGCCTCGTCGGCGTCTCCTTCGCTCCCGTCGTCGACGCTGGGTGCGTCGGACGCCGCGTCGCTGTCACTGTCGACAGCGCCGTCAGCGTCAGCGGACTGGTCGGAGCCATCCGATGCCGGGGCGTCAACCCCGGCGTCAATATCCGACTCCGCCGCCGGAGTGTCGCCGGCGTCCGCGGCCTCGTCGCCGCCGGCGAGCGCGTCGGACACGTCGGTCGTCTCGACCGTCGAGACCTTCCAGAGCCCGTCGAGTTCGCTTTCGACGACGGCGGCGTCGCGCTCGGCCACGAACAGGTCGAAGCCGTCGCCGAACTCGCCGTCTTCGATGGCGTCGCGGTTCGGGTTCGCGCCGACCACGTCGAGTTCCTCCGGGATGCTACTGAGGAAGATGCCGGCGTCGACGCCCTTCATCTGGCCCGCGTCGAGTTCGACGTGGGCGTGGGTGAGCGTGGTCGCATCGAGCGCATCGGTGTCGACGCAGTCGGCGGCGAGAGAGTCGAGGTCGACCGACTCGCGGTCGGCCTCGTCAGACGCCGCCGGGTTCGAGTTTCCCGCGTCACCTCCGTCTTCGACGGCGGCGCGAATCTCCTCGACCGTGTTGGTCGGGTCGATGGTGGACTCGCCGTTCTCCTCGATGTCGTGGAGAATCTCCACGATGAGGTCCATCCCGTCGAAGACGAGGTCCATCCGCTCGGCCGTCACGTCGAGTCGCTCGTGGCGAATCTCGTCGAGGAGGTCCTCGACGGCGTGGGCGACCGTCGCGGCGTTGTCGAATCCCATCGCACCGAAGTTCCCCTTCAGCGTGTGGGCCTGCCGGAAGATGTCGTCGATGGCCTCGGTGTCGTCCGGGTTCGACTCCAGCGACAGCAGGGAGTTGTTCAACTGCGTGATGCTCTCTTCGCTCTCGGTGATGAATGCTTGGTAGAGTTCTTCGTCCATGGTCAGGTAGTGAGCCCGCGGAGTGCTTCGTCTGCGATTCGCCCGTCGGCCGAGACGGTGTCGACACAGCCGGCCTCGATGGCCCGCTTCGGCATTCCGAAGATCGCGGAGGTCGATTCGTCTTGTGCGACCGTGTGGCCGCCCGCCCGCTTGATTCGGGTCATCCCCTCGACGCCGTCGCGGCCCATGCCGGTGAGGAGCACGCCGGCCAGCGGCGCGTCGACCGCCTCGGCGGCCGACGCCATCGTGAGGTCGATAGCCGGCTTGACGCCGTGGAGCGGCTCGTCGTCGGAGAGTTCGAGCCGGAGACGTCCAGCCCGGTCGCCGGTCACGAGGAGGTGGGAACCGCCGGGTGCGATGCGAATCTGCCCGGGGCCGATTCGCTCGCCGTCGCTCGCCTCTTTGACCTCGTAGTCACAGCGGCCGTCGAGCCGCGCCGCAAAGCGCTTCGTGAAGCCGGCCGGCATGTGCTGGACGACCAGCACGCGGAGGCCCGCCTCCTCGGGGAGCGCCGCGAGCAACCGCTCGACGACGTTCGGCCCGCCCGTGGACGCGCCGATAATCAGCGTCGAGCCCTCGGTCGGCAGCGACCCGGTCGCCCCCGAAGACGCCGGTTTCGACCCCGCGGTCGCCGTCGACTTCGGCTCCGTCTTCGGCGGCCGGGAGCCCCGGCGCGTCGCCGAGAGGTCGACCGCCGCGGCGGACTGAATCTTCTCGACCAGTTCCCGCTTGACGCGGGGCATCTCGGAGGTGACCTCGCCGCCCGGCTTCGTCACGAAGTCGACCGCCCCCCGGTCGAGCGCCTCGAACGTCACATCGGCGTCCTCCTCGGCGTGCGCCGAGAGCATGAGGACGGGCGTCGGACACTCCTCCATGATGGCCTCGACCGCGTCGAGTCCGTTCATCTCGGGCATCTCGATGTCCATCGTCACGACGTCCGGTCGGTTCGCCTCGACCACCGAAATCGCCTCGCGGCCGTCGGCCGCCTCGGCGACGACCTCGACGTCGGCGTCTTCGAGGAGCGTGCGAATCAGCGTCCGCATGAACCGCGAGTCGTCGACGACGACCGCGCGAGTCGGCTCCGCGCCGGCGGACGCGCTCATCGTCCCCACCCGGCGGTTCCGGGTCGGCGGGAACTCGACGACGCCGAGTGGCCCCCCCGCCGAGGGCTCGGTGGATTCGTTAGTGTGCCGTTTCGTTGACCGCTCATCTACCTCCGAGGTTCGGAAATCGGGTATATAAACACTCGGCGAGGATAATCACGGCTGATAATCGGGTACGTATCTTTATACGCTGAATCTCACCACTCTGAAGCAGACAGGTGGCGGCGGATGTCGCCGCCGGGGATGACCATGCGACAAGATGCAATCACGACCGAGATGAGCGCGGACGAGACCGACGCGGAGGACTCCGCCGAAGAAGTACAGGTGCTGGAATTCCAACTCGGCCCGGAGACGTACTGCGTCGATATCGAGTACGTGAGCGAAATCGTCGACAAGGGCCAGCTCACGGCGGTTCCGAACGCGCCGGACTACGTCGAGGGCGTGATGGACCTCCGCGGGCGGACCACGTCAATCATCAACCCGAAGTCGCTTCTCAGCATCGACGACGAGGGCGAGTCGAAGCGCATCGTCATCTTCGACCCCAACAAGTTCGAAGACGAGGCCGCGACCGGCTGGCTCGTCGACGAGGTGTACCAAGTCGTGCGCGTCTCGATGGACGACGTGGAGGACCCGCCGCTCGAAAAAGACGACTCCATCGAGGGCGTCATCAAGCGCGACGGCGACCTCGTCGTCTGGATTTCGCCGGTGCACGCCATCGAGTAGGGACGTTCTGCGACCGGCCCCGCTCTCGTTTTCGAGAACCTAATCGGCGAGCGACTGCTCTCCCGCCGCGACGCCCCGCCCGCCGGTGAGTACCACCACGACGAGCGCACAACCCACGACGACGCCCGCGAGGCCGAACGCGGCGACGTAGCCGGCGGCGTCGGCGACGAACCCGCCGAGCGCCGAGCCGACCCCGCCGCCGAGGCTCGAAAGCGCCGTGTACGCGCCGAGGGCCTCCCCGCGAATCCGGTCGGGCGCGAGTCGCGTCACCATCCCGGTCGCCGTCACCGCGATGACCGCCCACGTGACGCCGATGACGAGGAACGTCGCGCCGAGGGTGACGAGCGCGGCGAGCGCCGCGAACTGCGTGCCGACGACGGCGACCGCCGGGAAGGCGAGTCCGCGGGTCGCCAGCGCGCCGGCCTGGAGGCGACGGGGGTCGTGTCGCGCCGCGAACGCGCCGACCTTCGCGTAGCTCACCGCCGACCCGAGACTCGACAGGACGAACAGAGCGAACACCTCGTCGGCGGACCGGCCGGAGCCGACGAGGTACGCGGGCAGCGGCCCGAAGAAGACCGAGAAGCCGACGAAGAACAGCGTCGCGGCCGCGAGGTACCGGAGGAGTTCGGGACTCATCCGCGCCCGGAGGTCGTCGAGGTCGAGGCTCTGGAGCGCCCAGTAGAGCCGCGAGGGACCGTACGGGACCGCGCGGACCGAACGCCCGACGAGGCCGCTCTGTCGGCGGATACTGGCCGACACACGGGCGAACCGCCGCGCCGACAGCGTCGAGCGTTCGGGGTACCAGACGCGGACGAGGACGGCACCGAGCGCGGCGGCGACCGCGGCCGCGACGAGGAACCGCCGCTGGACCGCGAGCGCGTCGAGACCGAACAGGCGCGGGGCCAGCGCCGACCAGACCGCGCCGACGACGAGGCCGCCGAGCCAGCCGTACCCCTGATAGTGGTTGAGGACGCCGAAGCGGCGGTCCCAGTCCTTCGACGGGACGCCCTCGACGACGATGAGGTTCAACACCGGCGCGGCCGCGGCGACGACGAACCACAACAGGGCGTTGGCGACGAGGACCGCGGCCGGCGACGACACGGTGGCCGTGAGGAAGAGCGCGCCGGCGGTCGCCACGAGCGCGACGAGGATGAACGGTCGCCTGCGCTTCGCGCGGGCGGCCAGCCGGCCCCAGAGCACCGCGCCCGGCGCGCCGGCGAAGGCGGCGGTCGCGGCGATGAGGCCGACGAACAGCGCGTTCGCTCCCAGTTCGATGGCGTACAGCGGGACGACGAGCGACGACGCGCCCACCGCGGCATAGCCCAGCGCCCAACCGAACAGCCACCGGTCGCGGTTCCCCGTCTTCGAACGTCCGTGTCGGTCGGTCACGCGTCACGAATGAAACCGGTGAAACAAAGTCGTTACCCCCCGAACGCGCGCGAAAAGCAGGACATATATAGTCTGAACAAAATCCTCGGACAACCATGCTCGGGAGCGAACCACCACACACGGGGGGATGGTCGTGACGGACGACTCCTCTCCCTCCTCGTTCGTGCAGTACGGTATCGACGACAAACCACCCCTTCCGACCGCTCTCCTTCTCGGCGCCCAACACTACCTCACTATGGTGGGCGCGAACATCGCCGTCCCCCTCATCCTCGCCGGAGCCCTCGGTATGCCCGCCGACGTGGTGCCGCGGTTCGTCGGGACGTTCTTCGTCGTCTCCGGCATCGCGACGCTGATGCAGACGACGTTCGGGAACCGCTACCCCATCGTGCAAGGGGCACCGTTTTCGATGCTCGCGCCGGCGCTCGCCGTCATCGGCGTCGCGACGGCGGCCGACCAGTCGGGCGTCGCGTGGCAGAGCGCCCTCTTGCAACTGCAGGGCGCGATTATCGTCGCGGCCGTCGTCGAGGTGTTCGTCGGCTACTTCGGCCTGCTCGGACGCCTCCGAAAGTTCATCTCGCCGGTCGTCATCGCGCCGACCATCGCGCTCATCGGGCTGTCGCTTTTCAACGCCCCGCAGGTCGCGTCGGCGACCAACAACTGGTGGCTCCTCGGCCTGACGCTCGCGCTCATCGTCCTGTTCTCGCAGTACCTCGACACCGCGCACCCGGCGTTCAAGCTGTTCCCGGTGCTGCTCGGCGTCATCGTCTCGTACGTCGTCGCCGCCGGCCTCTCGGTCGCGGGCGTCATCGCCCCCGGCGCGGCGGGCTACGTGAACCTCCAGACGGTCGTCGAGGCCCCGGCGCTCATGACCATCTACCCCTTGCAGTGGGGCTTCGCGGGCGGCGCGGGGACGACGACGGTCGCGCTCCCCGTCGTGGGCTCGGTCGCCTTCGGCATCCCGCAGTTCACGACCTCCTTCATCATCGGAATGCTCGCGGGCGTCGCGGCCTCGATGGTCGAGTCCTTCGGTGACTACCACGCCGTCGCCCGGCTCTCGGGCGTCGGCGCGCCCTCCGAGCGCCGCATCAACCACGGCATCGGCATGGAGGGCGTGATGAACGTCTTCTCGGCCGTCATGGGCGGTAGCGGCTCGACCTCCTACTCCGAGAACATCGGCGCTATCGGCCTCACGGGCGTTGCCTCCCGCTACGTCGTACAGGTCGGCGCAGTCGTGATGCTCGTCATGGGCTTCGTCGGCTACTTCGGACAGCTCATCGCGACGATTCCCGACCCCATCGTCGGCGGCCTCTACGTCGCCATGTTCGGCCAAATCGTCGCCGTCGGCCTCTCGAACCTGAAGTACGTCGACCTCGACTCCTCCCGTAACGTGTTCATCGTCGGCGTCGCCATGTTCGCCGGCCTCGCCGTCCCCGCCTACATGGGCAACGTCGAGAGCGCGGCGGCGTTCCGCGAGGGGATGCGGCAGGTCGCGCTCGTGGGCCCCGTCCTCGGGACCCAACTCGTCGCCGACACGGTCTTCGTCATCGGCTCGACCGGGATGGCCGTCGGCGGCCTCATCGCCTTCTTCTTCGACAACACCATCTCGGGGACCCGCGCCGAGCGCGGCCTCGAAGAGTGGGAAGACACCGTCGAAGACGACGGCGACTTCGAGTCGGCGCTGGACCGCTTCCGCGGCGACGAGTCGGCGACGGCCGACTGAGCCGCCCTGACAATTTTTTAACTCGCAGTCGCTACCGCGGGATTCGCGGGCTGTAACGGCCAGTCGACCGAGAATTCGACCGCGGCCGAGACCGGATGGAGCGAGGGCAAGGGCGCGGTCCAGTCCTCCGTCCACACCTTCGAGATGGTCGGCAAGCACGCGTACTACTGCGTGCCTCACGAAGCCGCCGGCATGACAGGAACTATCGCCGTCGAGGAGTAGTCTCGTCGTCGAGGAGCAGGCTCAGGTCTCGTCGCGCCCGGTCCGCCCGAGCGCGACGAGCACGAGGTAGCCGACGAACCCGGCGACGAACAGCAAGGCCGGAATGGCGAAGGGACCGAACGTCTCGATGAGTCCGTCCACGGGACCGAGTTGGAGCATATCCAAGCCACGGCCGCGCTGCGGTTAACGTTCCCGGCGGGCGGTCATCGCGGGTGCTCCCGGCGGGCGCGGCGGACGGCTCCGGGCGCTCACTCGTCGTCGGCGCTGTCGTCTTCGTCCGTCGTCGCTTCCGCGTCCGCGTCCGCGACTTCGTCGGCCGTGCCCTCGCTCGCCATGTCGGGGGTGCGAGCCGGTTGCCGGACCCCACCGTTCGAGAGTCCGGCCGCGGGCGACTGCCGGGTCGCTTCGGTGTCCGTCGAGTGGACGTGAACGTCTCGCTGGGGGAACGGAATCCCGATGCCCGCGTCGTTCAGGCGCTTGTATATCTCGCGGTTGAGGTTGTGCGTCGCCTTCCCGCGCTTGAGCGGGCTGTTGACCCAACAGACGAGTTCGTACTCCAGCGCGTCGGGGCCGAACCGGCGGAACCGCGGCCGCGGACGCGGCGCGTCGAGGACAAGCGGCTCGTCGAGCGCGAGTTCGGTCAGCAACTCCTCGAACTCGTCCACGTCGGTTCCGTAGGCGACGCCGACCGGGACCTTCAGCCGGCGGCGGCGGTTCGGCGCGGACTCGTTGATGATTTTCGCGGCGTTGAGCACCGAGTTCGGCACCGTCACGAGCAGTTCGTCGCGGGTGAGAAGCGTGGTCGAGCGGATGCCGACCTTGACGACGGTGCCCGCCTCGCCGGAGTCGAGGACGACGTAGTCGCCGATTTTGTAGGTGTCGTCGAAGTACAGCGCGATGCCGCCGAAGAAGTTGGCGACGGTGTCCTTGGCGGCGAAGCCGACGGCGATGCCGGCGATGCCCGCGCCGGCGAAAAGCGGCGTGATTTCGATGCCCCAGATGTACAGCAGCGCGCCGACGGTACCGACCGAGACGACGATGGTCCAGACGTTCGAAAAGACGGGCGCGAAGTCGTAGCGACTGCCCTTGTCCTTGACCGCCTCGACGAGGCGGTTGACGAGGCGGTTGAGCGCCCACGCCCAGACGACGATGCCGACAGACAGCGACGGCAGGCCGAAGAAGTCGTTGAGCGTCGCCGAGTCGACGACGAGCGCCTCGGCGACCGCGGGGGCCCTGGAGAACAGGAAGATACCGGTCAACGAGACGGTGACGACGATAGGCCACCGAAGCTCTTGGACGACGATGTTGTCGAGCGAGGTCTCGGTTCGGCTGGTGTACTGAAACAGGAGGCGGATGACCACCTTCTCCATGACGAACGCGCCGCCGACCGAGATGAGAAGCACGAGGGCCGTCACCTCAAGCGCCGACAGGCCCGAGAGAAACGACGAGAGGTGTTGGCTCATGCGACGGAAATCGCGGCCACCGGGGATAACGATTGCTCCGCTGACGGTCGCGGAGGCCGAAAGGTTTTGTTCGCCGCGGGCGCGAGGGCACACCAGATGTACCGATTCGGTCACTGGGGCGTCTCGCTCCTCGTGTTCGCCCCGGTCGGCTTCGCGCTCGTGCAGGCCGGCCGCCCGGAACTCGCCTTCGTCGCCGGCGCGGCGATGTGCTGGCTGGCGATGCTCCCCGACTACGACATGCGCGTCCCCGGCATCTCCCACCGCGGGCCGACCCACACGGTCCTCTTTGCGGCCCTCGTCGGCGGCGTCGGCGGCGGCGGCGCGTACCTCCTCGCCAGCAACGCCGGCCAACCCGAGGCCGCGGCGACGGCGCTCGGCGCGTTCGGCTTCGCCGTGGGCGCGCTCACCATCCTCGCGCACCTTCTGGCCGACGTGCTCACGCCGGCCGGCATCCGCCCCCTGTGGCCGCTTTCGTCCCGGAAGTTCACGCTCTCGTTGTGGACCGCGGACAACACCGTCGCCAACTACGGCCTGTTCGCCGTCGGCGTGTTCGCCGTGGCCGCGGCGGCGTACCTTTCGGTCGCGCTCTGAGCGACCCCGAACGCGAGGCGTCGAGCGCCCCGCGAACCTGAGGAATCGTTAAGGTCCGCCCGGGAGAGCGGAGACGCATGGACGACGACGCCATGCGCCGCTTCCCGGTGCCCGACCGCGACGACCTCCCGGACGACCTGCGCGAGCGCATCGACGACGAGACCGAGCGCGCCGGTTTCACCCCGAACGTCTTCGCCGCGTTCGCGTACAAGCCCTCGCACTTCCGGCCCTTTTTCGAGTACCACGACGCCCTCGTCGAGGACACCGACCTCGAACGCCACGAGGTCGAGATGATAATCGTGGCCGTCTCCGGCGTCAACCACTGTTACTACTGCAACGTCGCCCACGGCGCGCTGGTCCGCATCTACGCGAAAGACCCGCTGCTCGCGGACCAACTGGTCGCCAACTACCGCACCGCCGACATCCCCGAGAAGCACAAGACGATGCTCGACGTGGCGGTGAAACTCACTGAGTCGCCCGCCGAGGTCGGCGAGGACGACCTCCAGCGACTCCGCGACGCCGGCTTCTCCGAGGAGGCGGTCTGGGATATCGGCGCGGTCACGGCCTTCTTCAACCTCAGCAACCGCATGGCGATGTTCGCCGACATGCGGCCGAACGAGGAGTTCCACACGCTCGGCCGAGAGCCGCGCGACGACTGACTCGAAGGATAGTAAACAGTACCACGGTCAGTGGTAGCAACCGGCGGAATCCTTATGGCCGATAGCGGTGCATTTCGACACGCAATGGCGAAAGGTAAGGTTGCATTCTTCAAGTCCTCCGGCGGCTACGGCTTCATCGAGACCGAAGACCACGACGACGACGTGTTCTTCCACATGGAGGACATCGGCGGCCCCGACCTCGAAGAGGGTCAAGAAGTGGAGTTCGACATCGAGCAGGCCGACAAGGGCCCGCGAGCGGTCAACGTCACGCGACTCTGAGTCCGGCGCGTTCCGGCCGACGGCGACTCGACAGCGAACAGCGTTCTGCATTATCACCTGTCGAGCCGCGGCGCTCGCGCCCCGTGGTCGCCGGTCTCGGGCGGGTCGTGGCCGCTCCTTGCACTCTCTCAGAGCGTCCCCGCCCGGCCCATCCGCCGAATCTCGTCGGCCCGCGCCCGGATGGCGTCCCACTCCTCGTCGTCCTTCCGGTCGACGTGAGAGTACATGAGTCCCATCCGACCCGTTCCCCGGAGGCGTTCTTCGTTCTCCTTCAGGAAATCCCAGTAGAGCGCGTTGAACGGGCAGGCGTTCTCGCCGGTCGTCTTCGACACCGCGTAGGGACACGACGAGCAGTAGTCTGACATCTCGTTCACGTAGTTCCCCGAGGAGGCGTAGGGCTTCGATGAGAGCACGTCGGTGGCGAACGACCCCATGGCGACCACGTTCGGGGTCGTCACCCAGTGGTACGCGTCGACGAAACCGAGGTGGAACCAGCGGTCGAGTTCCGCCGGGTCGACGCCGTAGACGAGCGCGAAGTTCGAAAGCACCATCAGGCGCTCGATGTGGTGGGCGTAGCCGCGGTCGCGGACGTGGCCCACGGCCTCCGAGAGACAGCGCATGTCCGTCTCGGCGGTCCAGTACGCCTCCGGGAGCGATTCGGTCTGGTCGAGTTGGTTCGCCGCGGCCAACTCGGGCATCGACCGCCGGTAGACGTGCCGCACGAACTCCCGCCAGCCGAGAACCTGCCGCACGAACCCCTCGGCGCTGTTGAGCGGGGCGTCGCCCGCCTCGTAGGCCTCCTCGACGGCTTCGACCGCCTCGCGCGGGTGGAGCAGGCCGAGGTTGATGGCCGCCGACAGCAGGGAGTGACAGAGCGCCCACTCGCCGTCGACCATCGCGTCCTGATACGGGCCAAACTCGGGGAGGCGGACCTCGACGAAGTGCGACAGCGCCTGTCTCGCCGCCTCGCGCGTCACCGGCCAGACGAACGGTTCTGGCGACCCCCACGCGTCCGGGTAGCGCTCGCGGACGAACTCGATGACCTCCCGTGTCGTCTCGTCCGGTTCGAACCGCGGTGCTTCAGGCGGCGTCCACCCCTCCGGCGGCGTCTCTCGATTGTGGTCGTCGTAGTTCCACTCGCCGCCGGCGGGGTCGTCGCCGTCCATCAAGACGCCCGTCTCCCGGCGGGCGTGCCGGTACCAGTGTTCCTGTCGGTAGGTGTCGGCGTCGCCGGCCCAGTCGTCGAAGTCGGCCGGCGTCGTGAGAAACAGGTCGTTCTCGACGAGGGTGAGCGACCCGCCGCGGGCGGCGACGAGTTCCCGAAGCCGCTCGCCCGCCCCGTGGCTCGGCGGGTCCATCACGACGAGGTCGTCGCCGGGCGCGGCGTCGAAGTAGCGGTCGAGCCCCTCGCCGAACGTCTCGGCTTCGACGTAGGTCACCTCGAAGCCGCGCTCGCGGAGGTCGTCGCGGAAGTGCCGCATCGCCGAGAAGACGAGCGCGAGCTTCTGGGGGTGGTACGGCAGTCGGTCGCCGAAGCCGTGCGCCTCTATCATCAGCACGCGGTCGTCGGACTGGAGCGGCGCGGCCGACGGGTCGAGTTGGTCGCCGAGGACCCAGACGGTCATAGGCGTCCCTTCGGCGGCGGAGAAAAGAGCGTGTCGGCCAGTCGATGGGTCAGCGACGCGAGCCCGGTTGCGGGTCGACGTGCGCGGGCGCGAGCAGGTCCTCAATCGGCTGGTCGTCGAGCCACGACAGCAGGCGGACGAGCTGGTCCGTCGCGGCCTCGAACAGTTCCTCGCCGGCCGCCGGCGACGCGTCGGTCTGGTCGCCGAAGACGCCGTTTTCGGAGTTCTCGACGGCGTCGTAGAAGGTCCGCGCGCCGTGTTCGCGGAGGTGCTCGTCGCCCAGGTCCACGACGCCGTCGTCGCGGGCGGCTTCGAGTTCGCCCTCGCGGACGAGGTCGCGGGCGATGTGCATAATCATCGAGGTCTCCTTCGGCCCGCCGTGGGGGCCGGGGTGGTCGAACAGGTCCGTCACCAGGTCCGGAATCGACTCGTCCCACATCCACTCGATGGCGTACATGGTGCCGTCGTCGCGGAGGCGGCGACCGACCTCCCGGAGGTGCTGGACGTTGCCGCCGTGGGCGTTGACGAACACGACCCGGTCGACGCCGTGGTACGCGAGGTTCCGCGTCATCGACTCCACGTAGTCGCGGAACTGCGGCGCGTCCACCCACATGGTCCCGTGGAACTGGCGGTGGTGCGGGCTGACGCCCACGTTGACGGTCGGCGTGCAGAGGTAGCCGGTCCGGTCGGCCGCCTCGCGGGCCAACGCCTCCGCGATGAGGTGGTCTGTGGCGAGCGGGAGGTGCGGGCCGTGCTGTTCCGTCGAGCCGAGCGGCACGACCGCGAGCGACGATTCGGCCACGTAGTCGCCGAGTTCGGGCCACGTCTGGTCCGCGATGTACATGGGCGTCACCAAGCGACGACGCCTAAAGAAAGGTGACAAAGGGGAAATGGGTTCCCGGTGGACGCGGCTCAGTCCCGTTCCTGCGAGCGCAGTTCGATGCGGCGAATCTTCCCCGAGGAGGTCTTCGGCAGTTCCGCGACGAACTCGATTTCGCGCGGGTACTTGTACGGGGCCGTCTGTTCTTTCATGAACGCTTGGAGTTCGTCGACGAGGTCGTCGGAGCCCTCGTAGCCGTCGATGAGGACGACGAACGCCTTGACGATACTCCCGCGCTCCTCGTGAGGGCTGGCGACCGCGGCGGCCTCGGCGACCGCCTCGTGGGAGACGAGCGCGTCTTCGACCTCGAAGGGGCCGATGCGGTAGCCCGCCGAGATGATGATGTCGTCGGCGCGGCCCTCGAAGAAGAAGTAGCCGTCCTCGTCACGGGAGGCGAGGTCGCCGGTCCGGTAGTAGTCGCCCGAGAACGTCTTCTCGTCGAGATTCGGCTTCTCGTAGTAGCCGTCGAAGATACCGGGACAGCCGACTAGGACGGCGATTTCGCCGATTTCGTCGACGCCGACCTCCGCCTCGTTCTCGTCGATGATGGTCGTGCCGAGGCCGGGCGTCGGCTTGCCCATGCTGCCGGGTTTCACGTCGATGCCGGGGTAGTTCGTGAGGAGCGCGACCGTCTCAGTCTGGCCGTAGCCGTCTCTCGGGATGACGCCGAACGCCTCGCGGAACGCCTCGATGGGTTCGCGGTTGAGCGGTTCGCCCGCCGACAGCGCCTCTTTCAGTCGGAGGTCGTACGAGCCGAGGTCGCGCTGGGCGAACATCCGGTACTGGGTCGGGACGGCACAGAGACGGGTGACGCCCTCTTCTTCCATGATGTCGAGGAACGTGTCCGGTTCGAAGTCGCCGCGGTAGACGAACTGGGTCGCGCCGGTCGTCAGCCCGACGCCGACCGGGCTCCAGAACCACTTGGCCCAGCCGGTTCCGGTCGTCGCCCAGAGCAGTTCGTCGGAGAGGTCGTCGTCGGCTGTGACGCCCCACCAGTAGGGGGCGTTGACGAGTTCGAAACAGCGCATCCAGCGGTGGCGGTGGCGGACCGGCTTGGGCTGGCCGGTCGTCCCCGACGTGTAGTTGATGGACATCGGGTCTTCGGCCCGGAGGTCGGGGCCGTCGTGGTCGGCGGACTCGTCGGAGACGAGGTCAGAAAACGAGGTCCAGCCGTCGGCGTCGCCGCCGAGGACGACGAAGTTCGAAAGCGGCGTCTCGTCGCGCACCTCGTCGACCATGCCGACGAGCGACTCGTGGACGACGGCGGTCGTCGCCTCGCAGTCGTTCGCGCGGAACGCGATGTCCTTGGGCTTGAGCATCGAGGAGCTGGGAACGAGCAGCGCGCCGCGCTTGAGCGCGCCGAGCTGGACGGCGAACACGTCGGGGTCGCGGGGAAGCAGGTGGATGAGCCGGTCGCCCTTCCCGACGCCCATGGATTTGAGCGCGTTGGCGAAGCGGTTCATGTCGTCCCGGAGGTCGCCGTAGGTCCGCTCCTCGCGGCCGCCGTCGGCGTCGCGGAACTTCAGGGCGACGCGGTCGCCGAAGGCGTCGGCGTGCGATTCGATGACCGCGGGGATGTTGTAGTCCTCGGGGATGTCCCACTCGAACGATTCCGACTCGGTCTCGTACTCGACTGCCATGGCTCGACAGACAGAACAGACCATAATAATTGTTCGTCCGGGTTGGGCAGGGGCGGCCGAGCCGTCAGGCCATCGGCGAGCCTTCTTGGGGGCCCTCACCGGGGGCGCTCACGCCCTCGTCACCGTCGTCGCCGGACTCCCCGCGGAGCGCCAGCGCGAACGCGCCGAGACCCACGAGGAGGACGACGAACTCGAGGACGCCCCCCAGGGGGACGAAGTCGAGGACGGCGAGGACGAACAGGCCGGCGAACAGCGCGGCCCAGCGGTTGTCGTAGTCCGCGAGCGACAGGAGCCACGTCCCGAGGACGAGCGCCCCGTAGATGCCCGCGACCCAGAGGGCGAGCAGGAAGCCGACCCCGCCGGCCAGCGAGAGCGGGATGCCCACGATGGTCAACAGCAGGAGCAGCAGGACGATGGGTATCGCGACGATGGCGAGGAGGCCGACGCCGCCGCTCCGCACGGCCTTCTTCGTCCCGAGGCCCGTCACGCGGCGGGCGAAGTCGGGAGCGACGAGGACGATAATCGCGCCGAGGACGAAGTTGGCGAGCAGCCAGTAGCCCGAGACCACCCAGCCGGGGATGACCGGGGCTTCGAACTGGCCGAACTGGAACGCCGCGCCGGCGACGACGGGACTGGCGACCACGAGGTCGTCGACCTGTCGCACGCCGCCGTCGACGACGGCCGCGGAGTCGATGCTGGCGGTCGCCGCGTCGTATTCGAGCGAGCCGCCGACCCGAGCGGTCGGGCCGACAGCGAACTCGTCGGCCCCGACGCGGACGTTACCGGCGACCGCGCCGTCGAGCTGGACGGTGCCGCCGGCGGCGTCTAACGACCCGCCGATGTCGGCGGTGTCGCGGACGAACACCGCGCCGCCCGCGAGGCTCACGTCGCCGCCGACGGTCCCTTCGAGGGTCGCGGAGCCCGCGACGCCGTCGAGGTTCCCGTCGACGGTTCCGGTCTCAGTCAGGAGGACGGTCCCGGCGGTCGCCGACACGTCGCCGGTCACCGTCCCGGCGATGACGACCGTGCCGCCGACCGCGTCGAGGTCGCCGTCGACGGTCTCGCCTTCGCCGACGACGACGGCCCCGCCGGCCGCCGGGCCTTGCTGTGCGGCCGCGACGCCCGCGAGCGACCCCACCACGAGGAGGCTCAGGAGGACCGCGACCAGTTGTTTCGTTGTGAACATCGGAATCACCGAGGCAACGCCTCGGATGAATGATACGACTCGCAGCGGCATAAATCGAGAGAGACGGTTTCAAACCCCGAGAAACGGCCGTTTTACCTGAATCTCGTGAGTCGACGACCGGACGAGAAGGGGGCGTCCCCCACCGCGGCTACCGCTTGGTCCATCTTTTTGCCGACTCGCGGGGATGTTTCGGCATGGAGTACACGACGCTCGGAGACACCGGCATGGAGGTCTCCCGCATCTGTCTCGGCTGTATGAGCTTCGGCACCCCGGAGTGGCGCGAGTGGGTCTTAGAGGAGGAGGCGGGCCTCGAACTGGTCGACCGCGCCATCGAACTCGGTATCAACTTCTTCGACACCGCGAACATGTACTCGAACGGGGAGTCCGAGCGCGTCCTCGGGAAGGCGCTGGAGGGCCGCCGAGACGAGGCCGTCGTCGCCTCGAAGGTGTACTTCCAGATGGACGAGGACGACCCGAACTCCGGCGGTCTCTCGCGGAAGGCCATCGAGCAGGAACTCGACAACTCGCTGGAACGCCTCGGGATGGACAGCCTCGACCTGCTGCAGATTCACCGCTACGACGACGACACGCCCATCGAGACGACGATGCGCGCGCTCGACGACGCGGTCCGCCGCGGGAAGACGCGCTACGTCGGCGCGTCGTCGATGTGGGCCCACCAGTTCGCCGAGGCGCAGTACACCGCCGACTCGCTCGGGTTGGACCGCTTCGCCACGATGCAGAACCACTACAACCTGCTCTACCGCGAGGAGGAACGCGAGATGCTCCCCCTCTGCGAGAAGCAGGGCGTCGGCGTCATGCCGTGGTCGCCGCTCGCCCGCGGCTACCTCACCCGCCCCCACGAGGAGTTCGAGGCGACGACCCGCGGTCGGACCGACGAGCACGCCAAGGGCCACCCGTACTTCGAGGGCGGCGGCCGCGAGGTGAACGAGCGCGTCGAGGAACTCGCCGACGAGAAGGGCGTCAAGATGGCGCAACTCGCGCTCTCGTGGGTGCTCCACAAGGACTGGGTCGACGCGCCCATCGTCGGCACGAGCAGTATCGAACACCTCGAAGACGCGGTCGAGGCCCTCGACATCAAGCTCTCGGGCTCCGACATCGACTACCTCGAAGAACCCTACCAGCCGGTCCGCGTCTCCGGACACGACTAGGTCCAAGGGAAACAGCCTTCAGCGCCCGCCGAGAGCGTCGGTTGTGTACCGGACACTCGCTCGAATCGCCCGCGACGAGCCGGAGACGGCGATTCTCGGCGTCGAGTCGCTCTTCGCGGCCGGCGTCCTCCTCGGCGTCGCGCTGACGCTCGTCTCGCCGCTCGCGTCGTCGCTACCGCTGGCCGACGTCGGCTTCGGGCTCGCGGCCGCCGCGACGCTCCTGCTGACGGCCGTCTCGCTTCTGGCCGCGTCGCGGCGAATCACCCTCCTTCTCACCGGCCGCGGCGGCCTGCGAATCGAGACGTTCTGGCGGCTCCTCGAACTGATGCTCGCGTTTCTCGTCGCCGGCATCGTCGCGTTCGCCGTCCAACTCGGCGAGTTCGCGGCGACCGTCCCCGACCCGCGGGGCGGCGGCGTCTTCGTCGGCCTGTTCTTGGCGTTCGTCCTCGCGGGCGTCGGCCTCGCCGTCGTCGTCTGCCTCCGCGGGATGTGGCTCGTCGTGAACGCAGAACTTCAGTCGGCGCTCGACGGGGTCTGAGTCGCGTCGATGCCGTCGAGCCGCTTCACCGCCCGGAGCGCGACGAGCGCGATGGCAACCTCGGCGAAGCCGACGACGAGGAACGACGGGAGGTAGCCGACCACGTCGGCGACGACGCCCCCGACGAGGAAGCCGGCGAGGAAGCCGAGGCTCCCGAAGACGTTGAACCCGCCGAGGGCCGCCCCGCGCTCGCCCGACTCGGCGAGGTCGGTCACGAGCGCCATCGTCGCGGGCGCGACGAGCGCGCCGAAGACGCCGACGACGACCATCAGGCCGGCCGCGAGTTCGAAGACCGGTGCGAGCCCGACGGCGATGATGGCCACCCCGTAGAGCATCGACCCCGCGACGACGGGGACGAACCGGCCGACGCGGTCGGACAGCGACCCGAGGGGGTACTGCAGGAGCGCGAAGGGGACGAAAAAGAGCGCCAGCACCCCGCCCGCGACGGCGGCGCTCACGCCGAACACCTCGCGGAAGTAGTACACTCCGACGAGGGCGAAGAAGCCGGCCGTCATGCGGTCGATGAAGCCGAAGGCATAGGGGACTGCGAACGCCGGGCGCGCGGCCAGTTTCTTGAGGACGACGCCGACGCCCACGCGGGTCGAATCGGGCGTCCGGTCGGTGACGGTCGTGACGAGCAGCGCGACGGCGGTGAGCGACGCGGCGGACGCGTACAGCGGCGCGAGCGGGTCGATGGTAGTGAGTTGGCCGCCGACGACCGAGCCGAGCGCCGCGCCGAGACCGATGGCGATGCCCGCCGCGCCCATGTTCCGTCCGTTGCCCCCCGAGAGGTCCGCGAGCATCGTAATCGACAGCGAGAACGCCCCGATTGTCATCGCGCCGCCGACGAAGCGGACTGCGAGAACTGCTCCGAACGTCGCGTCGAGCCACGGGAGCGTGGCGAGCGCGAGGAGCGCGACGTAGCTGGCCGCGCCGCCGACCGCGCCCGCGACGATGAGCCACGTCCGCCGACCGAGGGCGTCCGAGAGCGCGCCCCAGACGCTGGAGAAGGCGACGAACGAGGCGAACTCCGCGACGAGAAACAGCATCCCGGCCGAGAGGTCGTACTCCCCCTGTCCGCCGCCGAGTGCGGTCACGAGGTCGGAGACGCCCGGGTAGAGGAGCACCTGCGAGACGAGGACGCCCCAGACGGCGAGGGCGAGTGTCGCTCGTTCGCGGCGCGTCGAGTCCATACGGGGTCGGTCGGTCCGGACGAAAATAGCCCTGTCCTTGTTCGACTCGGTTGCCGTTACCCGAGGCGGACGGGGTCGAATTCGAGAAAGGCCGTCTCGTATCCCTCGTGGCGGGCGACCTGCGGCGGCACGTCCACCGCGAGGTCCGCGGTCGCGTCGTCGCCGGCGAGCCCCGGAACCGTCGCGCCGTAGTGGAAGCCGAGGTCGGCGTCGAGGCCGGGTTCGAGTCGACCGTCGAAGCGGGTCGACCCGCCGGACGCGACGGTCCCGGTGAGCCCCAGTCGCGGGACGAGAAGGCGGTTGTAGGGCGTCTGCGGGGAGACGGCCAGATACGGGTCGTCGCCGAAACGGTCGGCGTCGAGGACGGTGCCGACGAGTCGGAGACTGCCCGTCGTCGCCGACCCGAGCGCCGTCCCCGGAAGCGTCTCAGGGGCGCGGCCGAGCGGAAGCCCGTCCATCTCCATCGGCTTGACCGCGCCGGGGTCGCCCTGCTGGTCGTCGAGCATCGTGTACTGGATGTCGTCGCGGTCGCGGGCGCTGTACTCGAAGTCGAGCGTCGCGGTCGCGGGGGAGTCGAACCGCCCGTCGAGGTCGCCGAACAGGCGCAGCGAGGGCGCGCCCACGTCCACCGTCACCTCGTAGGTCCCGTCGCCGTCGAGGCCGAAGTTCGAGCCGTAGTGAAAGCCCATCCGCTGGGAGAGCATCGCGTAGACGACCTCCTCGCTCACGAGGTCGCCGCCGCGGGCGATTTCGAGCGAGAGACCGGTATCGGGGACGACGACGCCCGTCTCGGCGTCCCAGACGGCGGCCATGAGATGTACGTCGTCGCCGGCCTCGACCGAGATTTTCGACGTGCCGAAGCCGTCGCCCTCGTCGGACATCACCCAGAACCGGTGCGGATAGCTGTAGAAGACCCCCACCCGGAGGCCGCCGGCGTCCGCGCTCCCGACCATGCGCATCCCCTCGGTGTGGGTCGGGACGTACACCTCGTCGGGGCGGTTCGAGACGACTGGCGGTTCGTTCGACGTGTAGAGTCGACCGAGTTCGGCGAGACAGCCGGAGAGCCCGGCGGTTGCGACGGTCCCGCTCGCCGCGAGAAACCGACGCCGGCTCGTCATGCCTCCCGGAGCGCGGTGAGGTCGTCGATGAGCGTCTGTTCGTCCGGTTGGTTGCCGCGGTAGGTCCGCTCGACGTAGCCGTCGCCGTTGACGAGCGAGACGAGTCCGAGGTGGGTGAACATGTAGTTGCCCTCGTCGTTCGGCTCGTTCTTCTGGAAGAAGACGCCGAACTGGTCTTCGACGACCGACTTCGCCTCGGACTCGTCGGCGGGCCGGAGGAAGTGCCAGTTGCCCGCGTCCATGTCCACGTTCATCTGGTCGGCCTCCGCGCGGAAGGCGTCGGCGTCGTCGCGGGCGGGGTCGAACGTGATGGGGTAGAACGACACCTCGTCGGCGTAGCCCTCGCTGACCGAGTGAATCTGGACCTCGCGGAGCGCGCTGATGAGGACCGGACAGACGGTCATGCAGTTGGTGAAAAAGTACGTGTGGAAGTGCGGCACGTCGATGTCGCGCACGGACACCTCGGCCCCCGCGATGGGGTCCGAGAGCGTCACGTCGGGGACCTGCTGGCCCCACGCCGGGTAGGGGAGGTCCTCACTGGACACGTCGTTCTCGCGGTCGGGCTTCGACAGCGAGACGTTCGGATTGGCGTCGCCGCCGCCGAGACAGCCAGCGAGACCGAGCGCCGCGCCCGCCCCCGCGGCGCGGAGATACGTTCGTCGTTTCATTACCCTCGCTAGCGGCCCGGTACTCAAATGCCGTTTGGTGTGCGTTTCGAACGCCAGCGCGCGTGTTCTCGTTCCGCACGACCGCGGCGAAATCTTCGACGCACACACCAGAACGGACTTCCCCGCGAGGTCCTTAGCCGAGGTATGTTCGACGGGTCTGCGTCCCGCCGGGAGTTCCTGAAGGCCGCGGTCGCCGCCGGCGGCGCGGCGGCGCTCTCCGCCTGCCTCGACAGGGCACCGGACGACCCCGTCCCGGCGGGGACCGACGCGTTCGAGACGCTCCCGAGCAGACAGCACGCGTGGAACGAGTTCTGCCGGGCTGACGACCACGGCAACGTCGAGATGCCTCGGCATCAGGTGCTTCTCTACCTCGACCTCGCTGGCGAGGGACCGCCCGCCGAGACCGACCGCGAGACCGTCGAGAACGCCTTCCGCGTCCTCGACCGCGCCTACGAGCGGCGCCACGAGGGAGTCATCTGGTCGGTTGCCTACTCCCCGCGGTACTTCGACCGCTTCGACGACCCGCTCCCGGCGAGTGTGGACCTGCCCGAACCGCGGGCGCTGTCGCCCTTCGAGACGCCCGAGTTCGACCGGCAGGACGCGCTCGTCCACCTCGCGTCCGACCGCGCCGACGCGGTCCTCGAAGCCGAGCAGGCGCTCCTCGGCGAGGTCGACGAGGCCAACGGCATCGCCGTCGACGCCGACCTCTCGGGGGTCTTCTCGGTCGCCTCCAGACGGACGGGCTTCGTCGGGGCCGGCCTCCCGGCAGAACACCAGTCCGACCTGAACGGCATCCCCGACGGGAACCCCGTCCCCGAGGAGTCGCCGCTGTTCATGGGGTTCAAAGCCGGCTTCGCCAAGAATCAGGCCACCGAGGAGTACGTCACCATCGACGACGGGCCGTTCGCGGGCGCGACCACGAAGCACGTGGCGAACGTCCGCCAGCGCCTCTCGGACTGGTACGACGAGGAAGACCGCTACCACCGGGTCATGAAGCTATTTTCGCCGGAACACGCCGAACAGGGACTCGTCGAGGGCGTCGGCGACAACCTCGGCGACGAAAGCGGCATCGACGCGATGCTCGACAGCCTCCGCGACGACGCCTTCGAATTCGGCCACGTCGGCCACGCCCAGAAGGCCGCCCGCGCCAACCGCGACGACGAGGGCAACGTCAGACTGCTCCGTCGGCACTTCGAGTCGGCCGACGACGGAGTGGCGAGCCTGCACTTCCCGTCGCTCCAGCGCGGCATCTCCGAGTTCGAGGCGGTCCGCGAGGCGATGAACGGCACCGACCTGACCGACGTGCCGACCGTCCGCCAGCGCGTCAACAACGGGATTTTAGAGTACATCTTCGTCAAGCGCCGCGGCAACTTCCTCGTGCCGCCGCGGGAGATTCGGTCGCTGCCGACGCCGACCGGCGAGGTTCCGGGGCTGGACGACTGAGGCGAGCGCCCCCGGTTACGTGTTCAGCCAGTCGCGCCCTCAGACGTGTCCCAAGAACGACAGCGCCAGCCAAATCTGCCAGAGACCGGCGAGCACCATCGCGACCGCGGCGACCTTCTGAATCCATCCGACGTAACCCGAAAACAGACGGGCGAGTCCGTCGCCGAGCGCGGCCGCGACGGTGACGACCGCCAGCGGGAGCGCCGCGGCGGCGGCGTAGGCTCCGAGCGAGACGACCGCCTGCGGGGTCGGGAGCGCGAGCGATTGCGTGACGACGCCGAGAAAAATCGGGACGACGCAGCCGGCCGCCGCGAGGCCGTACACCCCGCCGAAGACGGCGAAGCCGGTCACGGACGACCGGTACTCCGGGAGGACGACGTGGAGGCTCGGCGCGCGACCGGTGAACATGAGGACGCCGAAGCAGACGAGCGCCGCGCCGACGAGCGGTTCGAGGAGTGCGAGGTGCGAGGCGATGCGGCCGCCGACGACGGCGAGCGCGCTCCCGATAGCGCCGAGAACGACCAGCGCGGCGAGCGATGCGACCGACCCGCGGACGGCCGCACCGCCGAGGTCGGCCTCCTCGCGGGAGAGATAGTAGCCGACGTAGCCCGGGAGAAGCGGGTAGGCGCAGGGCGCGAAGAAGGTGGCGACGCCCGCGCTGACGGCGAACGCGAGCGTGCCGGCGAATCCGGGGTCGAGTCCCAGCACGGGACCGAGACCGAACCCGGGCATCAGGCGACGTCCTCGACGGCGGCGCGGAGGTTCTCCTCGCTGGCGAGGCCGCGGTGCGTCCACGCTATCGAGCCGTCGGCGTCGAAGACGACGAGGTACGGGAGGCCGTTCGCGCGGACCGCGCGCATCAGGTTGCTGTCGGGGTCGTGGCCGACCGTCCAGTTGCCGTCGTGTTCGGCCCACCACGCGCGGATGTCGTCCATCGTGAGGCCGCCACCGAGGCGCTCGTTCGTCACCGAGACGAACGCCACGTCGTCGCCGAACTCCTCGTGGAGCGTCCGAAGCGACTCCATCTGGGCGACGCAGGGCGCACACCACGTCGCGAAGAGGTCGAGGACGGTCGGCGTCCCGTCCGCCGGGATTCGAGCCTCGCCGGCCGACGACCCCTGCGCCTCCACGGTGTCGACGACGAGCGGGAGGTCGCCGGACCCGGACGACGCGCTCTCCGAAGTCGTTCCGGCGGTCGTCTCGGCCGTCTCAGTCGCCTCCGCGGGTGCGGACCCGTCGCCGAGACAGCCAGCGAGGCCGGCGACACCCGCGCCCGCGAGAAGAGAGAGGAGGGCGCGTCGTCTCACCGGTCGTCACCTCGTCGGCGTCGGCGGAGCGGTCGCGTCGCGTGCATAACTGTGGCTAGTGAATCTCGCCCTAAAGCATCGCTGGTGTCGTGCGCGAATCCCGCGCGAGAGGTGGTGTGGGCGTCGAATCCGATTACCGGGCGTTCTCGACGGCGCTCTGGAGGTCGGACCACCGCGGCGCGACCTGCTCGCCGTCGACGAGGACGGTCGGCGTCCCCTGGAATCCGCGCTCGTCGACGGCTTCGGTCCGCTCGGCCTCGACGAGCGGGCGGTAACGCTCCCGGGAGGCGGCCGCGGCGACCGAACAGCCGTCGAGGTCGGCGTCGTCCGCGAGCGACCGGAGCGTCGAGAGCGAGCCCTCGGCGTCGCCGCCGCCGAACTCCGATTGGTTCTCGTAGAGCGTGTGGGCGAAGTCGAAGAAGGTCTCGTCGTCGGCCTCGTCCTGGACGGCGCGGGCCGCCGAAGCGCCCTTCCACGACCACCAGTCGTCGACCGGAATCGGGAAGTCGTGGTGGCGGTAGCGGACGACGCCCTCCGAGACGTACTCGGACCGGAGTTGCGGGGCGACGTCGACCGCGAACGTCGCGCAGTGAGGGCAGGCGAAGTCCTCCCAGACGTCGACGACGACGCTCGCGTCCTCGGCCCCGATAACGGGCGTGGGGAGCGAATCGACCGTGTCGCGCGCGGGGACCTCGCAACCGATGGCGGCGACGGCTTCGTCGCCGGAACCGCCGCTTCCGCCGCCGAGACAGCCGGCGGTTCCCAGCGTCAGCGCACCCGCCGTGGCGGCGAGGTACGCGCGTCGTGTGTTGCGCATGGTCGGATTCGGGGACGGACGAACTTAGATTCTCCGAGGCGAATCGGGGAGTTTCGGACGCCATTGCCGCTTTTCGTGGTTCGGTTCGGGAACCGCGGCGGCGCGGCGGTGGACGGTCGGCGGCCCTTTGCCGGCCCTCCCCGTCGCCGCTCGAACGACACCGCTTAAGCCTCGCGTGGCGTCACCCAACACGTGCCAACCGTCCACTTTCGCGGCCGGGAAATCGCGTGCGACCGCGGGGACGTGCTCCGTGACGTGCTTCGAGCGGCCGGCGAGCCGCCGCACAACGGTCACTCGTCCTGGTTCAACTGCCGCGGCGGGGGCTCGTGTGGCACCTGCGCCGTCCGGGTTCGCGGCCCCGTGACCTATCGGACGAAAAAGGAGCGCCGCCGGCTCCGGTTCCCACCGCACGACTCCGACTCGGGGCTCCGACTCGCGTGCCAGACGGTCGTCCTCGGCGACCTCTGGGTGGAGAAGTACCCCGGGTTCTGGGGCCAACGCGTCGAAGCCGACGAGAGCGAAACAGGAGCTGTGCAGGACGCGGAAGACGCGCAGGAACCGACCGACTGAGCCGGCGGCCCGGTCAGTCGCCGGCGACGTGGTCGTACCACGACAGTAGGTCGTCGCGGTCGCGGGTGTCTGGCGGGAGCTCCGAGACGCGGAACCACTGCGCGGCCGAGATTTCCTCGTCGGGGTCGTTCACGCTGAGCTCCGCGGCCTCGTCGGCGCGGGCGCGGTAGACGGGCATCACGCCCCACGTCTGGTGGCCGTCGCAGCGGATGTCGACGCGGGTGGCCATCGCGAGGCCGCCGTAGTCGGCGGTGATACCGGCCTCCTCGGCGAGTTCGCGCCGGGCGGCCTCGGTGAACCCCTCGTCGCCGTCGACGCCGCCGCCGGGGAGGACCCAGAGGTCGACGCCCTCGTGGCGGACGAGCAGTATCTCGTCGTCGCGGCGGCGGACGACGGTGTGGACGCCGTAGGGCGTCCCCGTGGACTTCACGCGGGCGGCGAGCGTGCGAAACCGCGGGCGGGAGACGCGGCGGGTGTGGACCGGTTCGAGGTAGTCGGCGTCGGCGTGGCTCCGGCGCAGGCGGTGGTACGCCTGCTCGGCGCGCTGTCGCGCCTCGTCGGCGAGGAACCACAGGTCGTCGACCGTCATCGGCGCGCGACCGGCGGTCGATGTGCGAGCGGGCGACTCGGCATAGCTCACGGTTCGGCGCGGCTCCACAAATCGGCTTCGACACGCGCCGTCGCGAGGTGGAGCCGGCGAGTTCGCGGCCAATCATCGCCCTTTTATCCGGTGACGCGGAACCTGTGCGTATGAGCTTCGAGAAAGACGACAAGGTCGTTCTGCACGACAAGCACAGCGAGTTCGACGGCGAGACCGGTACGGTCACGCAGGTCATCGAGAGCATGTTCGGCGAGCCGACCTACACCATCAGCTTCGACGAGGGCCAGGAGGTCGGCATCGCGCAGGACCAGCTCGAAGCCGCCGACGCCGACGACGAAGCCGACGAAGCCGACGAAGCCGACGAAGAGTAAGCGACCGACACCGACCGACGCCTCTTAGACCCACTATGCCACGCGTTCCGTTCCACTACATCGACCTCCGAACGTTCTGTTACGAGACGGAAGACGAAAAACGGGTCGAGGAGGCGCTGCGGACGTTCCTCCCCGACGAGTTCGATGTCGACCGCGTCGAGAGCACCGGCCACCACGGCGACCGCATCATCGTCTTCTCCGCGCGCGTCGAGCGCGCCAACGACGTGCGGCACGTCCTCGCCAAGATTCGCGACCTCCCCGACTTCGAGACGCTCCTCGACGAACTCGACCAGCGCGTCACGGACAACACGGAGTTCTTCCTGCGGTTGGACAAACAGGCCGCGTTCAAGGGCGAGGCCCGCCGCGGCGGCGGGCTCACCCTCCGCGCGAAAGTCGAGGCCTACCCGGCGAAGAAAGAAGCCGCGGTGGAGAACGCCCGGGAAGCCCTCCTCGGCGACGAGTAGGGCCGTCCGCCAGTCGTTCGAACCGGTTCCGAGTGCGCTATTTTACTGGTCTTTCCACTTGATGGAACAGCCCTGCGAGGGGGACTCCTCGACGGGGATGTCGTCGCCGGCGAGGAGCGCCTCGACGGCCGTGCGCATCTCGTAGTCGGTCACCTCGTCGTCGGGACTCATCGCGTCGTCGATGCGGGAGTGGAACGCGAGTTCGAAGCCGTCGCCGGTGTTCTCGAAGAGGAACGGGTCGGGCGTGCAGACCGCGCCGTACTCGGCGGCGACCACCTGCGACTCGTCGCGGAGGTAGGCGGTGTACCCAATCGTGCCGTCCTCGACGAGTTCCTGCATCTTCTCGAAGGAGTCTTCGGGGCGGTCCTCGGCGTCGTTCGGGTTGATGCCGACGACCGCGAGGTCGTCGTCGGCGCTCGCGAGGTGGTTCAGTTCCTCGAACTTCGCCTTCGCGTACGGACAGTGGTTACAGGTGAAGACGACGAGGAGCGCGTCGTAGTCGGCGAACGACGAGAGGGAGTACGTCTCGCCGTCGGTGCCGGGGAGTTCGAAGTCGGGTGCGGCGTCGCCGCGTTCGAGTTCGGAGTCGGATTCCAGGAGTACCATGTCAGCGCGTTGGCTCGCGAGCATCAAAAGCGGTTGGCCCGCGGCAGTTCCGCGTCGCCTTCATCGGCTCCGTGACGCCCCTCAGTCGATGGAGACGAGGGCGATTGCGAGGACGGCGAAGGCGATACCGGCCGCCTTACGAACCGTCAGCGGCTCGCCGAGCGCGACGATGCCGACGACCGACGAAATCGCGAGGAACATCCCGAAGATGGGGGCGACGATGGAGACGGGGCCGAGCGCGAGCGCCCGGTAGTACGAGAGGATGCCGACCGCGAGACAGGCACCGGCGGCGAGGACGTAGGGGAGTTTCGAACTCACGACCGAGTCCGTGACGCTCTGCCCGGAGACGACGATGACCCCGACGGTTCCCACGACGAGCACGGTGTTGGCGACCAGCGCGGCCACGTCGCTCGGAATCTTCCCCTGTCCCGTCGTCGCCACTTTCATCAGCGGCGCGACGAGGGAGTAGGCCCCGAGCGCGACGACCGCCCACGAGATGTAGTTCACGGATAACACCGAGGTCCGAGTCGTGTATAGGGTTACGATTCGGGGTCGAAACCGCGTGAACGAGCCGGAATAACACGGGGACGGAACCGGAGAACCCAGTTTAGAATCAAGTACAAAATATGGTTCCAAGTAGACGAAGTAGACCATATACAGCCCACGTGCAAATTTTTATCAAGTATTATCGCATATTGGTGTGTATGTCTCAGGAAGTACAACCCTCGGTCATCGCGCACACGTGGGACGACCCGACTCGGTGTCCGTTCTGTCTCGACGAACTGGAGAGCGAAGGAGAGGGGTTCATGGACCACCTCGAAGAGAGCCCCATCTGTCAACAGGGGTTCGGCATGTGGCGCGACGCGGTCGCCGACGACGTTCGCGGCGAGTGGTCCGGATAGGCGTCCAAAAACGGTCGTTTTTCGCGACTCGGTCGGCTCACTCGGGAGCGACGCCGAGTTGCGACAGCATGGTCATGATGTCGGTGCTGTTCCACTCTTCGACGCACAGTCCGCCCTCGTAGCGCGCCTGTACCATACCCCACGTGTCCATCTTGCGGTGGGTCGCGGGGATGTCGCCGCGGGCGCTTCGGAGCGTCCCGTCGTGGGTGCCGGTCAGGTGATACCGTGCGTACACGCTGTCGTCTCGCGCCGCCACGTCGAACAGTTCCACGTGGAAGTCGGAGAAGGCGTCGTGGTACCGCCGCGCCCACTCCTCGACCGCGTCGGTCCCGATGATGCCGTCGGGGTCAGAGAAGGCGTGGACCTCGACCAGCGGGTCGTACTCCTCTCTGATGACCTCGTAGTCGCGTTTGTTCCACAGTTCGTCCGCCACGTGCAGGAACGACGCTCGGTGCTGTTGTTCTTTCTCGGATGTTGCAGCCATTTCTACCACCGCTCGGAGAGACGGCAGACAGCGGCTTAGTTATGGATTCTTGGCATCATGAACGTGGCCGGAGAAGGGAACCGACGGCACCCCCAAGCTCCGTCGACGCCGAAGTGTCAATAGAACTATCGCCGCGGAGACGGAATCGCGGATATGTCCGCTACTGTCTCGCCGATTGCAGTGTTCGTTCCGGCGCTCGCCTTCGGCGGCGCGGGGTTCGCGTTTCTGGGGCCGTTCGGTGCCGGGTTCGGCGCGGTCGTCGGCATCGCGCTCGGGGTGCTCGTGGGTCGAGGGGACGAGTACTGAGCACGAAGCACCGGAGTGACCGCCGCGAGCGAACGCGCCGCCGTCAGTCGCTCGGGGCCGCCTGCGGCCGCCGCGCCGACCCGTCGACCCGGCCGAGGAGCCACCGGGTCAGCCCGAACGAGAGCAGGCCGAGGACCGCCACGACGCCGAAGGTGACGCGCACGCCGGCGAGGTCGATGAGCGCCCCGAACGCCGGGGGCGCGACGGCCCCGCCGAGCGAGATGCCGATGGTGACGACGGCGAAGTTCTTGCCGAGGTCGGCGCGCTCCGAGAGGCGGTCCGCGAGGGTCGACCGCGCCGGCCGGGAGACGCTGATGGTCCCGCTGAAGGGGAGAATCAACACGACGAGCGCGAGCGGGAGCGACCCGCTGGCCAAGAGCGCCGCCAGTCCGGCAAGCGCGGCGTAGCCGCCGAGGGCGACGGTTCCGGGGCCGACGCGGTCGGTGAGCGCGCCGCCGACGAGAATCGTCCCCGCGCCGACGACGAGCATCCCCGAGACGAGGAGGTTCGCCGTCCCCGGCGCGAGGTCGTAGCCGGCGGTGAGCAGTTGCGGCGAGTACGTCCGGATGCACCACGCGGCCGCCGAGGTGAGAAACGAGAGGAGCGCGAGGCCCATCAGCCCCGCCGACGAGAGGAGTGCCGACGCGCCCCGCCGAACGCCCGCGAGCGTGGGGCGAGACGACGGGCGGTCCTCCGCCGCCGGCTTCTTGATTCGCTCGGGGAAGCCGCGGGCGACTGGGAGCGCGACGAGCGCGAACGCCGCGCCGAAGACGGCGATGGCCGCGACGGTCCAGCGCCAGCCGAGCCCGAGCGCGCCGACGCCGGCCGCGATGGCGTACGAGACGGCGAAGCCGAGCGACCCGCCGAGGGCGTGCAGCGAGTACGCCCGCCCGCGGTTCGTCTCCGAGGAGGCGGTCGCCAAAAGCGGGTAGTGCGCGGGGTGGTGGCCCGCGATGCCGACGCCGAGGAGCGCCTGCGAGGCGAGGAGCCACCGGTACGAGGGCGCGAGCGCGGTCGCGACGATTCCCACCGCGCCGACGACGAGCGAGACAGCGAGGACGAGCGTCCGACTCCGCGCGTCCGAGAGGTAGCCGAAGGGGAGTTGCAGGAGCGTCACGACCCCGCCCTGAACGCCGATGGCGAGGCCGACGGCGGCGATACTCACGCCGAAGTCGTCGGCGACGAGGCCGATGACGGGCGCGAGCGCGACGAGGTAGGCGTGGTTGACGACGTGCGAGCCCGCGACGAGGCCGACCACGCGGCGCTCCTGTGTCTCCGTCACACCGGCCAATGGGGGGTGATTCGTGAAAAGCCCGCGGTCCGCGGCGATGTTGGTCCCGGAGTCGGATTAGCCGCGGCCGCGACGTTCCCCGCCGAGGCGCGCGCCGAGCCAGAGGTCGGCGAACGTGTCGAAGAAGTCCGCACCGGTGTCGACGAGTTCGCGCTCGATGCCGAGCGCCTGACACCGCTCGTCCACCGCCGCGAGATGCGATTGGAGTCGGTCCGTGTACTGCCGCGCCGCCGACCCGCCGAAGTAGGTCCGGCGGGTCGCCTCGGACTCGGGGTCCTCGAAGATGGCGTCGCCCGTCGCCTCCGGGCCGAGTTCCTCGGGGGTGAGCACCTGCGCGACGAGCACGTCGTTTCGCGCGAGCGCGGCGAGGCCGGAAGCGACGTCGTCGGGGTCGAAAAGCAGGTCGCTCACGACCACCACGAGCGACCGCGAGCGGATGGTCTCGGCGTAGGTCGAGAGCGCGGCCGTGATGTCGCCGTCGCCGCCGGGCGTCGTCTCGTTGAGACGCTCGACGAGCCGAAGCACCTCGCCGCGGCTCGACGCGTCGGTGTCGATGCGGTCGGGCAGGTCGCCGAGGAGCGAAAAGCGGAAGTCGTTGTTCTCCTCGGCGGTGAGGTGGCAAAAGCCGAGGCCGAGCTTCGCGCCGTACTCGAACTTGTTCGTGTCGCCCTCACCGAAGTCCATCGAGGCCGAGGCGTCGAGGAGGACGTGGACCGTCAGGTTCCGCTCGGCCTCGAACCGCTTGATGAACAGCTCTTCGGTCCGGGCGTACACCTTCCAGTCGATGAGCCGCGGGTCGTCGCCGGCGGCGTACCGCCGGTGGTCGCTGAAGGTGAGCCCCTCGCCCACGTCCGGCGACTCTTGGTCGCCCTGCCGTCGGGCGTTCGAGACGCGCTTCAGCGAGGTGTCGAAGCGGTCGAGTTCGTCGAGGAAGCCGGGGTCTATCATCGGTTCGTCACTCGTTCAACAGCCGCGCAATCACGTCGTCGGGGTCGAGCCCCTCGCGCTCCGCCCGGAAGTCGAGGATGATGCGGTGTCTGATGACCGGCGGGGCCATCTCGACCACGTCCTCCCACGAGACGTGGGTGCGCCCGTGGACGAACGCCCGCGCCTTCGCGGCGAGGACGAGCGCCATGCTCGCGCGGGGACTCGCGCCGAACTCGACCTGGTCGTCTTCGCGGGTCTTGCGGACCAGTTCGATGGTCCGGTCGCGGATGTCGTCGGAGATGGGGACCTGCCGCACGAGCCGTTGGGCCGCCAGCAGGTGGGTCCGCGGCAGGACGCGCTCGACTTCGGGCGACGCGCCGCCCTCGGCGTACTGCTTGACGATGGACCGCTCCTCATCGAACTCGGGGTAACCGACGAGAATCTTCATCAGGAAGCGGTCGGTCTGCGCCTCGGGGAGCGGGTAGGTGCCGCCCTGGTCGATGGGGTTCTGCGTCGCGAGGACGAAGAACGGGTCCGGAAGCTCGTAGGTCTCGCCCGCGGCGGTCACCTGCTTTTCCTGCATGGCTTCGAGGAGCGCGGCCTGCGTCTTCGGCGTCGCCCGGTTTATCTCGTCGGCGAGGACGACGTTGGCGAAGATTGGCCCGCGCTCGAACACGAAGTCCCGACCGTCCGGCGTCTCGCGGATGATTTCGGTGCCCGTGATGTCCGAGGGCATCAGGTCGGGCGTGTTCTGCACCCGCGAGAACTGCAGGTCCGTCGCGTCCGAGAGGGCGCGCACGAGCGTCGTCTTCCCCAGTCCGGGGTTCGATTCGAGCAGCGCGTTGCCGTCGCAGAGGACGCAGACGAGGAGTCGTTCGACCACGTCGTGCTGGCCGATGATGCGCTTTCCGACCTCGTCTTTGACCGCCGCGACGCTCGCCTGGAGGTCCTCGATGCTGAGGTCGTCGTCTGTTTCGACCGCGATATCGCCTTCGGCCGCGGTCTGCTGTCCGTCGTCTCCGAGCCAGTCTCGTTTGTCACTCATCTTCGTTCTCTCGTATCTTCAGGGTGTAGTCGCGAATCAGGTCGGCCTCTTCGAGCGTGTCGTCGGCGAGGTAGCCGGCGCGCTGGCTCTCGACGGCGCTGTCGCCGCCGTAACCGGTCGAGTCGTAAGCCGCGGCCGACGACTCTGGTCCGTCGCCGCTCCCGCCGGTCCCGGCGACGGTAGCGTTCAACTGCTCCGAGCCGGCGTCCACGTCCTCGGGGTCGCCGAGAATCGAGCTCCCGTTCTGGAGCCCCGTCTCCTCGTCGGGTTGGTCGAGGCTGTCGCCCGCCGGCCCGCCGTCGCCGGCGAGCCCCTCGAACTGGATGTCCGAGACGGCGACTTGGATGCTCCCCGCCGAGAGGAGCAAGGCGACGAGCAGCGCGCCGACGATGCGGCGGGTCGGCAGGAGCTCCACCGACGACGACTCCCGCAAGCGGGACAGCACGTCGTCGTAGAGCGCGACCGACATGCGCGAGTCGCGGTTCGGGTTCCCCTCGTCGGCGACGAGGTCGCGGGCGGTCCGGAGCGCCTCGGCGACCGAGGGATTCACCGCCTCGAACTGCTCGACCGGCGGTACCCGCATCAGGATGAGGTACTCCGCGACACCGACGAGGAGGCCCACCGCGAGGGCGATTGGGACGGCGACGTGAACCGAGACGGCCGGGTCGACCCGCGGGAGGAAGCCGAGCGACACCGACGACTGGACGGGCAACGCGACCACTCGGAACGCGATGTTCGCCAACAGCGTCGCGACCGCGGCGTCGACGACGCTGGAGACGATGGCGGCCTTCGCGGCCTCGTGGCGGACCTCGCTGACGGCGTCGGCCATGGCCTCCCGGCGGGTCGCTCCCGATTCCGAGCCGGCGGCCGTGTCGGGTGCGTCTGACGTGTCGGCAGCGTCGGGAACGCCGCTGCCGTCGGTGCCCGGTTCGGGCGGAGGTGATTCAGACACCGCTGCACACCGCCGGTTCGTTGCCGTCTTCGAACTCGGAACAGGCCCGCCGGAGGTCGGCTTCGAGTTCGTCGACCCGGTCTTCGAGGTCGTCGATGTCGGACTGGAGCGTCTCTATCTGGGTCTCCAGTTCGGCGTTCGTCTCCTCCAGTTCCTCGTTATCCGTTTCGAGGTCGTCTATCTGGTTTTCGAGCCGGTTGCGCTGTTCTTCGAGTTCGTCGAGCGTCGCCGTGAGTTCGCTGATACGGTTGCGGGCGTCTCGGAGATTGCTTTCGGTCTCCTGGAGTTCGTTCCGGGTCGACGACAGCTCGCTTTGGGTCGATTCGAGCTGTGACTCCGTGTCTTCGAGATTGTTCGCGACCTGCGAGACGTCGCCGCGGGTGCGTTCGAGACTGCTGTTCAGCTCCTGTAGCTCCGCCCGCGTCGCCGACAAGTTTTGTCGAGTTTGCGAGAGGTCCTGTTCCAGCGCCTCGTTTCGCTCGCGCAGTTGCTCGTTTTGCTGGTCGAGCGAATCGACCGAGTACTGGTAGAACATCGTCGCGCCGACGGTTCCGGCGGTGAGGAGGACGACGACGAGGACGAGACCGAGATTCAGGGACCGACCCAGGGAACTCATATCAGACCACCTTCACTTTGCGTTCGACCCCGATACACTTGAAGACGCCGGACGAGCACCTCGGCGAGGTAGAGGAGGAACGCGGCGGCGACGAACGCGGCCGCCCAGTCGTCGCGGACGGGTTGGACGCCAGCGGCGTTGTCGCGAGCGGAGGCGGCGATTTCGGTCGCGTCTTCGGGGTCGTACATCGTCCCACCGCTGTCGGAGACGGCGGCTTCGAGCGCGGCCGACCGACCGAACCCGGCGTACTCGGCGGGGTAGTTCACCGCGAAGGCGGTGTCGAGCACGTTCCGGTAGCCCGTCTCCGTGGGGACGACCGTCGCCTCGTAGACCCCGGAATCGACCGCCGAGAAGGACAGCCCCTCGACGCCCCGCGGGCGCTCGCCGCCGCGGTAGACGACGGTCGTCGGCTGGTCGACGCGGGTGTCCGCCACCTCGGCGACGCCGGTCGCCTTCCGCTCCGGGTCGCCGATGACGTAGTTCGTGGACTTCGTGAGCAGGAGCGAGTCGGGGCTCTGGAGCAGGCCGTCGAGCGTGCCGTCGCCCGCGTACGTGGTGATGGTGGCGACGCGGCCGAGACCGTAGCGCCACGAGGCGACTGCGGGGGTTCCGTCGTCGGCCGCGACGAGGAAGTTCGCGCCGCTCCTGACCGACACGTCGTTGACGCTGCCGGGGTTCGCGGTCAGTTCGACGCCGGCGGTGACGAAGTCGTTCTGGTCGACGACCGTGAGGCCGTCGCCGGCGTACTGGCGGTTCGACCCGCCGAAGAGGATGCGGAGTCGGTCGGTCTCGTCGGCCCTGAGGTAGTTCCCCCCGGACGCCCGCGCGATGGTTCGGAGGGTCTGTTCGTTCGGGCTCGGCCCGGTCCCGATGGTGATGACGCGGACCCCGTCACGGCCGAGTTGGTCCGCGACCCTCGCGGCGTCCTGGAACCGGTCGTGTCCGTCGCTGATGAGGATAATCGTCCCGCGCCTGTCGCCGAGTTGCTGGGCCGCGCCCTCGAGGCCGACGGAGATGTCGGTCGCGCCGCCGGACTGGAGCCGGCGGATGAGGTCGGCTGTCGACTCGCGGTTCGGCCCGAGCGGGCGGAGCGGCGAGACCTCGTAGGCGCGGTAGTTGAAGCCGACGATGCCGACCTGATTCTCGTCGCCGAGTTGGTCGAGCGCGTCGAGCGCGACCGACTTCTGGACGCGCATGCCGCTTTCCGCGCTACCGGACACGTCGATGGCGAAGACGAGGTTCGTCTGCTGGGACGTGCCCTCGCCGGTCGTGACCGGAAGCATCGACGCGAGGCTCGACCCGTCGTAGCCGCCGTTTTCGAACGAGTTGCGCCCGCCGACGGTCAGGAGACCGCCGCCGTCGATGACGAACCGCTGGAGCGAGTCGGTGTTGCCAACGTCCTCGGCGCGGATGTCCTGCAAGACGACGGCGTGGTACGACGAGAGGTCCGCGGGGACGGTCTCGGCGGTCTCCACGTCGTACAGCTCCGAGAGGTAGTCGCGGAACGGGTAGTCCCCCCGGGAGACGTACAGCACCCGCGGCGGCTCGACCACGCGGACCGTCTTGCGGAACACGTCGTTCGTCTGGAAGCGGTCGTCGCTCTCGATGCGAGCGGTGACGCGGTGGGTCCCGGTGGTCTCGAACGTCTGGGAGAACTCGACGCCGCCGGTGGTGTTGACCACCTCGCGGGCGACTTCCTCGCCGTCGACATCCACGACGAGTTCGACGGTCGCGCCCTCGGCGCCCTCGGGAACGACCCCGTCGACCTGCGCGAGGAACGCGTTCTCGACGCCGACGCTGGTCTTCGACGGGCCGCTGACGGCGACGTAGTGTTCGGCCTCGGTCGGTTCGAGCGCGACCGCGCTCACGGTCGCGTTGAGGTCGCGGGCGAGCGTCGTCGCGGACGCGAGACTCCGCCCCGAGGTGACCCGCCCGTCCGAGACGAGGACGACCGTCCCGTCCGGTCTGAGGTTGGCCGCGACGGCGTCGCCGATGGGCGACTCCTCGCCGCGGGCGACCGTCGAGGTCGTGACGGGGACGCCCTCCGCTTCGATGTCCGCCGCGAGCTGCGACGCCACGTCCTCGGTGACGGCCGCGCTGTCGGAGTCGTCGACGAGGAGCGTCACCTGCGGGTCGCCGTCGGTCATCCGGGTCGTGATAGTGTACGGCCCCGCAGCCGCGACGACCAAGAGAACGACGACGAGGAACCGGGACGCGAACAGGAGTCGCCGGGAGCGCCCGCCGGCCGTCCCGTCGGCCCCGCGGAAGATGAGCGCCCACGCGAGGAGCGCGGCCACGGGGAGCGCGACGAGGAACAGGGGGCGCTGGATGCCGAGCGTCCGTCCGGCGGCCTCGACCGTCCACGCGAGGGGCGTCGTCGCGGCGGCGGGAGTCGTGGCGGCGACGGCGTCGAGCGCTGTCAGCGCGGCCGACGCCGAGCCGAACGCCGCCATCAGAGGTCACCCCGCCGGCGCAGGTAGGCCAATTCGAGCATCGTCGCCGCGAGCGCGACTAACGCGGCCCACTCGGTGAGCGGGTCGGGAACACTCCGTTCTTCGACCCGCGTCGGGTAGTCCGAGGGGGCCGACTCGCCATCCAGCGGCGCGGCGACCACGTCGGACTCGGCCTCGCTAAGGAGCGACGCCGCGAACCGCTCGTCGCCGACGCGGTAGAAGCCGGCGTCGGCGAGGCGGACCTCCGGGCCGGTCGCCTCGCCCGCGGGCGTCTCGACGGTCTGGTTCGCGCCCGCCGCGAGCGACCCGCCGGTCGCCCGGTTCAGCTCGGAGAGCGTCGAGCGCCCGGCGAGGTAGAACACCGAGCGCTTCCAGAACACGGGGTACTGGTAGTTGTACTTGAACGCCGAGCTGTCCTCCATGAAGCCGTAGTAGAGGACGCGGCCGCCCCCGCGGCGCTCGACGGCGACGAGCGAGGTGCCGCCGGTCGTGGTCACGAGCGACTGACCCGACCGGAGGTCGCCGGCAACGTACTCGGTCGGCGGCGGGAAGGTGATGTCGCGGGTTATCTCGTGGCTCTCGACGGTCCCGATGGTCGGGTTCGTCTCGATGCTCGCCTGCGAGACGAGCTGCAGGTCGCCGTAGTTCGGCGACTCCTCTTGTGCCTGAATCGCCACGCCGCCGCCGTCGGCGACGACCTCGCGGCCGGCCTCGACGTTGCCCGAGAGCAGGCGACCGGGGTTGACGTTGCTGTAGATGACCACGTCGTAGTTCGTCGAGACCGCCGTCGGCGGGTTGTCAACGGTCAGCGACACCTCGGGGATGACCGACAGCGCGGTCGTCAGGTAGCGGTTCTCGTCGTTCGTGAGGACGAGCACGTCCACCGAGGCGTCCTCGGGGGCCGCGACGTACAGCGCGTCGTCGGTCGGGAAGGCGTCGCCCGGCGAGAGTTCGGCGCGTCCGCCGCCCGCGGGGACCGGAAGCGTCGCGGTCGTCACGTCGCCGGAGTCCATCCGGACCTCCCGTGTGACGCCGGCGAGAGAGAGCGTCCGAGTCGCCGCCGAGTCGCCGTAGTTCTTCACTGTCACGGTGACGTTCGTGCCCGAGAAGCGCCGGTCGACGATGCCGACGTTGCCCTGTCCGCCGCCCGCGAACTGCCGGAGTTCGACCACGAGGCCGCGGGCGCGGGCCTCGCGGACCGCGTCGCTCCACGGCGAGTCGTCGGCGAAGTCGCTCAGGACGACGACGCGGGCGTCCTCGCCGGCGATGGAGGCGGCGGCGGTAATCGCGGAGCGGAGGTCGCCGGGTGCCGCGCTCGCGCGCAGGCCGTCGAGGGCGGCGCGGGCGTCGGTCGCGCTCCCCCGGCGGAGCACCACGTTCGCGTTCGACCCCGCCGCGACGACTGAGGTCGTGCCGGAGATCTCGTCTCGCGCCGCCGCGAGGGCGCTGTCGAATCGAGTCCCGCCGCCGTCGCGGACGCCCATGCTCGCGGTCGTGTCCACGACGAGGACGGTCTCTTGGACCGTCTCCGACTCGGGAACCATCACGTACGGCGTCGCCAGCGAGCCGACGAGCGCGACGAGCGCGAGCAGCTGGATGAGGAGGAGCAGGCTCCGGAGCAGGCGGTCGAAGATCGGGTTCGACGCGTTTCGTCCCGCCGAGTCCGCGAGGAACCGGAAGGTCGGGAGGGTGCGCCGGACCGGTTCCGGCCGCAGCAGATAGAGGATGACGAGGGGGACCGCCCCCAAGAGGGCGATCAACCCGAGGGGAAACAAGAAGAACTCGTCGAGGGCCATGCCCGACCCGTGGCGCGCCTCCGGTATGGCTGTTTCCCTATTTGTTGACACGTTCCGAAATATCGACCTATCGGAATACGTGACTGTTCGGAGCGACCGCCCGCGGCGACTCGCCCTCAGTATTACTGTCGAGAATTATATTGTCAAACGAAAGTACGTCATTGCATAACAATGCACTTGAATCATAACACGACATAATTTTATGCTCTAAAGTTATTTGTCGAGCTACGATGGGAACTGATAGGTACACACCGCGGTCGTACGACGACATCGCCCCGGAGCAGCGCCCGACGCTGAAACAGGCACTCGTTCCGGTGCTCGGACTCGTCGCCTTCCTCGGTCTCGGGTCGGCGTGGTTGGGACTCGACCCGCACATCCCGCTCATCTGGAGTATCGCGCTGGTCGGCCTCCTCGGACGGTTCGTCTGGGGCTACACCTGGGAGGACCTCTACGAGGGCATCGAACGCAGCCTGGCGATGGGGCTACAGGCGATTCTCATCCTGTTTGTCATCTACGGCGTCGTCTCGACGTGGGTCGCCGCGGGGACGATTCCGGCGCTGATGTACTACGGTCTCGACCTGCTGTCGCCGCAGGTGTTCCTCCCCGCCACGGCGCTCCTCGTCGGCATCGCCACCTTCGCCATCGGCTCGTCGTGGACCGCGGTCGGCACGCTCGGCGTCGCCTTCATCGGCATCGGCTCCGGGCTCGGCGTCCCCGAGCCCATGACGGCCGGCGCGATTCTCTCCGGCGCGTACGCGGGTGACAAGCAGTCGCCGCTGTCCGACACGACGAACCTCGCAGCCGCCGTCACGAACACCGACCTCTACGACCACATCCGCGCGATGCGAAGCGGGACGGCCGTCGCGTTCGGCCTCTCGCTCGTCGGCTTCGTCCTCCTCAGCCTCGGCATCACCGGCGCGATTCCGGCCGGCCAAATCGCCGAGATTCAGACCGCCCTCGCCTCCTCGTACGACATCACGCTCCTCGCGTTCCTGCCGCTCGCGGTCACGTTCGGCCTCGCCGCGGCGGGCTACCCCGCGCTGACGGTCCTCCTCGCGGGCGCGTTCGCCGGCGCGTTCACGAGCATCCTCGTGCAGGGCGCGTCGTTCGTCACGGCGTGGCAGACGTTCATGAGCGGCACCGGCCCCGAAACCGGCTCCGAACTCGTCAACAGCCTGCTCGCCTCCGGCGGCGTCTCCGGCTCCGCGTGGACTATCGCCGTCGTCGTCGCGGCGCTGACGCTCGGCGGCCTGCTCGAACAGACCGGCGTGCTCGCCGTCCTCGCCCACCGCCTCCAGCGCGGTATTCGGAGCCCGCGCCTGCTCGTCGCCTCCACCGGCGTCTCGGCGATGCTGACCAACGCGCTCACCGCCCAGCAGTACATGAGCATCGTCGTCCCCGGCATGACGCTCCGCGACACCTACGACGAGTTCGGCCTCGACAGTTCGGACCTCTCGCAAGCCATCGAGTCCGCCGGGACCCCGACCGGTGCGCTCCTCCCGTGGCACGCCGGCGGCGCGTACATGGCCGGCGTCCTCGGCGTCTCGACCCTCCAGTACGCCCCGTACTACATGTTCGGCTACCTCTCGCCGCTCGTGTTGTTCGCCTTCGTCCTCGCGGGCGTCGGCTTCTCGGGGAACGGCACGGCACAGCCCGGTCCCGCCGCTCCGGCGGCGGACGACGACTGACGCACGGAAACCCGCGCCGCGAACCGAAAACTACCGTTTTTCCTTACCGCTCTACCGCCGCCCTGAGCGCCCGCACCTCGTCGCGGACGGCGACCCACTGCTCGACCGTGCCGGGGAGTTCGTCGCCATCGCGGTCGTCCCGACCCTCGATTCGGTCGCGGACGGCACCGGGGTCGTCAACGTCCTCGAAGCGGATTGCGCCGCCGCCCGCGGCCTCGACCGAGACGGTCCCGTAGCCGAACAGCGACCCCGCAACGCCCTGCGAGAGCGCGCTGTTCTGGACGCGGTCGAGGGAGACGCGCTGGACGGTCCGAGAGAGGACGCCCGACTTCCGGTAGAGCGCCCTGTCGGTGACGACAAAGCGCGTGTTGGTGACGCGGAGGTACGACCACGCCGGCAGGAGGGGTCCGACGAGGGCCACGAGTGCGAGCGCCGGCGCGTCGTTCACGACGGCCACGGCGACGGCCACGACGGCGATTGCGCCCCCGACGACCGCGGCGGGGATGACGGTCTGTATCCGCGGGCGACCCGCCCAGCGGACGGTCTCGTCGTCGCCGCGGGCCAGCCAGTCGTCGATGGCCGCGGCGGTCGCAGAATCGGCGTCGCCGGCCGCCGAGTCAGTCGCGGCGCGCTCGGACGGCGAGTCCGCGGGGCTCGAATCGCCGCCCGTCATCGCTCGTCGGTCGTCGCGTCGAACTCGAAGTCGCTCGGTTCGAGCGCGTCGGCCGACGCGCCGGAGGCGGACTCGGTTCCGTCCCCGTCGGGACTGTCGTCGCCCGCGGCGACCCCTTCGTCGCCTTCGACGGCCCGCCGAATCGCGCGGAGTTCGGTCAGGATGTCGTCGAGGACGGCGGCCTTCCCCTCGGCGTCGGTCTCCGGCCCGGCCCGGCGCTTGATTCGCTCGTTGATGAGCGTCTGGAGCGACTGCGGGTCGGCGACGTTCTGGAAACTCATCTCGATGCCGCTCCCGCCGGCGGTGCTGATGTTGACGGAGCCGTAGCCGAACTGCGCGCCGAGGAACGTCTGGCTGTAGGAGGTGTCTTGGACCTTGTCGAACTCGATGCGTTGGACGCTCCGAGAGAGGACGCCCGACTTCCGGTAGAGCGCGTCGGACGTGACGACGTAGTTCGTGTTCTTGTGCGAGAGGTACGACCCGACGAGAAGCGGGATGCCCACGAGGACGAGCGAGAGCGGGACGCCGACGATGAAGGAGGGCACGAGGCTGTAGGGATGCGGGGTGTCGGCCCAGAGCACCGCTTCGTCGTCGTCGAGGGTGAGCCAATCGAACTCGGTGTTCATGGCGGACACGTTTCCGCCGGCGGCGGAATAGTGTTCCGCCGGACGGGTCGGCGACGACGACCGTCGCATGACACTGTGTGACACGACAATTCCGCCCGGTTGGGCAAACCATTTTACGGATGCCTGCAACGGACTGTCCATGGACAAGCAGTCACTGCTCGACTTGCTGCGTCACGACGCTCGCGAGAGCGTAGATGACATCGCCCGCCAGCTGGGCGCAGACGCCGAAGCAGTGGCAGCAGCGCTCGAGGAACTCGAAGAAGACGGGGTCATCCGTGGCTACCAGGCGGTCGTCGACTGGAACAACGTCGACGAGGAACACGTCCGGGCGCAGGTCGAAGTCGACGTCGAACTCGACCGCGAGACGGGCTACGAGGAGATCGCCCGCCGCATCGCGCGGTTCCCCGAAGTCGCCACGCTGCGACTCGTCTCCGGCGACTACGACTTCTTCATCGAGGTCGAGGGCGCGTCGATGCACGCCGTCTCGAACTTCGTCTCCGAGCGCATCGCCCCCATCCCCGAGGTCACGAAGACGGTCACGCACTTCGTGATGGACTCCTACAAGGAGGAGGGCATCGAACTCGGCGACGGCGACGACGACGACCGGCTCTCAGTGTCGCCATGACGCTCGGCGACCAGCTTTCGGACCGCGTCAAACAGGTGCCGCCGTCGGGGATTCGGAAGTTCTTCGAACTCGCCGAGGAGGTCGACGACGTCATCTCCCTCGGCGTCGGCGAACCCGACTTCTCCGCGCCGTGGGCCGCCCGGACCGCCGCCATCGACTCGCTCGAACGCGGCAAGACCTCCTACACGTCGAACCGCGGGATGCGCGAACTCCGCGAGGCCATCTCGGAGCGCGTCACCCGCTATGGCCAAGAGTACGACCCCGAAGACGAGATTATCGTCACGACGGGTGCGAGCGAGGCCGTCGACCTCGCGTTCCGTGCGTTCGTCGACCCCGGCGACGTGGTGGCGATTCCCCAGCCGTCGTACATCTCGTACACGCCGGGAGCCATCTTCGCCGGCGGCGAACCGCTGCCGGTACCGACTCGCGCGGAAGACGAGTTCACGCTCACCCCCGAGGCGCTCGAAGCCGCCGGGGCCGACGAGGCCGACGTGCTGGTGCTCTGCTACCCGAACAACCCGACCGGCGCGGTGATGTCCGACGACGAACTCGCCGACGTGGCCTCGTTCGTCAGGGACCACGACCTCGTCGTGCTCTCCGACGAAATCTACTCCGACCTCCGGTACGAGGACGACCACGCCTCCATCGCCACCCATCCCGGGATGCGCGAGCGGACCATCGTGTTCAACGGCTTCTCGAAGGCCTACGCGATGACGGGGCTGCGGCTCGGCTACGCCATGGGGCCGCCCGGAGCCATCGACGCGATGAACAAGGTCCACCAGTACGCGATGCTTTCGGCGCCTACGACGGCGCAGTACGCGGCGCTCGAAGCGCTGCGGTCGTGCGACGACTCCGTCGACGAGATGCGCCGCGAGTACGACCGCCGCCGGCGGTTCGTCCTCGCCCGCTTCGAGGAGATGGGACTCGACTGCTTCGAGGCGAAAGGCGCGTTCTACGTCTTCCCCGAGGCCCCCGACGGCGACGACGAGGCGTTCGCCGAGGGCCTCCTCGAAGAGCAGAACGTCGCGCTCGTTCCGGGGAGCGTCTTCGGCGAGGGCGGCGAGGGCCACCTTCGAGTCTCTTATGCGACGGGGATGCGCGAACTCCGCGAGGCGATGGACCGTATCGAGGCGTACGTCAGCGACTGAGACGTCCTGCCCCGCCCCGGCCGTCAGCCCCGACCTGCCGGTAACTCCGTTTCTTGACCGAACGAGCGGCGCACCGGTGTGTGCGAAGGATTCACACAGATAGGGCGCGTACATCCAGCGATGTACGACGAAATCCTGCTCCCCGTCGACGGGAGTCCGGCGGCCGAACAGGCGATACCGCACGTGTTCGACCTCGCGGAGCGGTACGACGCGACGGTACACGTGTTGTTCGTCGTGAACACGACGCGGGACAACGCGGGTATCATCGGCGGGACGGTCCTCGAAACGCTGGAGCAGGAGGGCCAACGCGTCGTCGACGAGGTCGTCGAACGCGGCGAGAGCCGCGGCATCGAGACGGTCGGGGCCGTGCGACGGGGCGCGCCCCACGAGACCATCCTCGACTACGCGACGGAACACGGCGCGGAGGTCATCGCGATGGCGACGCACGGCCGGACGGGCGTCGAACGCGTGCTCCTCGGGAGCGTCACCGAGCGCGTCGTCCGGACCGCGCCGGTGCCCGTGCTGACCGTCCGGGCGACGGGGTAATCTGACCCGCCGTCTCGGGCGGGCGAAGCGGCCGAACACGCCCCAATCAGAGTTCACCATCAATAATGACACATAGTGACACATTTCGAGAGACCAACACGCAAAGTATTATTAAATATGGTTTCCTCGTGCAACACGAATGGTTTCGGGAGGTGACACGGACATCGCCGTGACGGAGGACACGTCCACGTTCCAACTCGGGCTGGACGACCTCAAGCGACGAGGGAGCGCACTCCTCGTCGTCGGGTCGGTTCCGACGGAACTCTACTCACGCGCGTCCAAGCAGATGCTCGGCGCTCCCGACGAGCCGCGACGCCGCCTGTTAGTTCTCAACGACTCGACGCCGCTCGACACCCGCCTCGACACGGACATCCAACGCTCGAAGGAGTGGACCCGCGTGGTGCGGTACTCGACGCTCGAACGGAGCGCAGCGGCGTCATCGTCACCGTCGGCCGCCGTCCCGACTGCGGTCGAGACCTGCGAACGCCGGGTGAGCGGTGGCCTCGGCCAACTCGGCGCGGAACTCGCGACCGACGTGACCGAGTTCGACAGCCTCGCCGGGGGGCTCTCTCCGGCCGAACTCCGCGTCGCGTTCGACTGTCTGCCGTCGCTCCTCTCGCGGTACGAGCGGGACCACGTGTTTCGGTTTCTCCACGTCATGACGTCTCACGTCCGCGCGCGAAACGGGATGGTCCACGTCTGGTCTCCCGGCGGCCGCGAGGACGAGATCAATCGGATGCTCGAACCGCTGTTCGACGCCGTCGTCGAACTCGACGTCGAGGGCGCGGAGGTCCGCCAACGCTGGCACCTCCGGCGGAAGGGGGTCTCGTCCGGCTGGTTTCCCTTGGAGCCGTGACGTCCTCGCGACCAATACGTTTTTTACCCTAATCGTGTCACATAGACTCAATGGAATCGTCCGGGCAGGGCAAGCGGGCTGACGCGTCTTCCACGCTGGAAGTCGGCTTTTCGCTCCCTTCGGAAGGCGCGGGGTTGGTCGTTCGGGATAACGTCGAACGCCACCAGTTCATGCTTCGCACGCCGTCGCCTGTCGCGCCCGAACCGGCCGACCGGCGTCGGTTCTCGCTCCCGACGGACGCGGCGGTCCGCATCGAGACCGACCGTATCGGGTTGGCGGCGAACACTGTCGTCTGCGTCCGCGACGAGGCGGGGTCGATGCTCGCGCAGGTCGACCAGCAGGGACACGAGGAACTCGACGCGGCAACCTACAGCATCGAACTCTTCGGTGCGGTCAAGACGTACCTCCGAGTCGAGGGACCGCTGACCGTCGACGCGAAGCCGCTCGAAACCGTCCTCTCGTTCGAGGAGCCGCAGACGGTGTACGTCGGTGCGCGGTCGTCGCACGAGAGCCCCGCGACGACGGTCACGACGACCGACGACCCGCTGGACGTGATGGAGGCCGTCTCGGCGTTCAGCTCCGCGCTCAAGACCACGAGCGTCGAGCGGTCGTACCCCACGCTCCGAGGTCACCCGCCGCTTCTCGAGTTGGGCGACGAACTCGACATCCCGGAGGGGATTCACGTCCCCGAGACCGGCGTCCGAATCGAACTCCCGCCGACGCTGAGTCACATCTTCGTGGCGACGCCGCTGGCGTACTATCTCGGCGCGAGGCTCGTCCCCGGTGACGCCCCCCGACTCGTCGCCGAAGACGGGTTCGTCCACGACTTCGACGGCCCCCACGGATTCGAGGAGTCGGTCGCGCGAGCACTCAAACGGACGTTCTTCCTCGACTGCGTCGTTCGGACGGAGGGCATCTACGACGTGCCGCTCCACGAGCGCCAGACGGTCGAGTCGCGGACGGACATCGACGTCGAGCGGCTGTACGACGCGTCGCTCGGCGAGCAGCTCTCGGCGTACTTCGAGATACCCTACGAGCACATCGCCGACCTCGTTCCGGAGTGGAAGCTGACGACGCACGTCGCGCCGCAGACCGACAACATCGAACTCCTGCCGTTCATCACGAACGACCTCGCGGTCGTCAGAACGCCGACGGGGACCGAAGTCCCCCACTCGGAGGTGCAAGCCGCCGTCGTCAACGATTTCCTCCGCGACGACATCGTCAGGAGCGCGGGCGCGACGACCCCGAACGAGACGTACGTCAAGCCCAGTTCGACCGACTCGGTCGAGCAGGCGTGGATAAGCGACGGAACGCCGGTCGGCGCGAGCAAGACCACTCCCGCCGCCTACCGGAACCGGCTTCAGCGCAAGCCGACGCAGGGGGACATCGGTATCACGGTCGTCTGCAACGACCCCGAGATGCTCGCAGAAACGGACATCGTCGACGACGTCTACGGCTCGCGCGACGGGCTGTCGTTCGACGTCGACGCCCACTACGACCTCAGCCGGGCGGAGCTTCGAGAGATACTCGCCGAGCCGACGGACTTCCTCCACTACATCGGCCACATCGACGACGACGGCTTCCAGTGTCGCGACGGCAGGGTCGACGCCGAGACGCTCGACCACGTCGGGACGGGGGCGTTCTTCCTCAACGCCTGCCAGTCGTACGACCAGGGGCTCGCGCTCGTCGAGGCCGGCGCTATCGGCGGCATCGTCACGTTCAGCGAGGTCATCAACAGTCAGGCGGTCGGCGTGGGGCGCACGCTGGCCCGACTGCTTAACGGGGGATTCCCGCTGCAGGCGTCCCTCGACGTGGTCCGAACCGACAGCGACATCGCCCACCAGTACGGCGTGGTCGGGGACGGTGGGCTATCGGTCGTTCAGACCGAAAGTGGAGTCGCCGTACTCTGTGAGGTCGCACAGCTACCAGACGACGAGTACAGTCTCTCGTACAACTCGTATCCGACGTCTCGATGCGGACCCGGGTCGCTTATCATACCCGCCTTACCCGAGACGAACGAATACTATCTCTCCTCGCAGGGCCTCTCCGACATCAGGCTCACGGAGGCGGAGCTTCGAAACTTCCTCGCGTTAGAACAGATTCCGGTCGTCTACGACGATACGGTCTACTGGGACTGCGAATTCCTCTCGTGATTACGGGCCGTAGATGACTCCAGTGTTGCCGGCTGCCACGCTTCCCGCCTGTGAGAGCAGGAGCGTGAGCGTGAACAGGACGCCCATCATGCGGGGGTTCTGACGGAGGTACGCGACCATCTGGTTGCTGTCGTCGGACATGTGCACTTACCCCAAGGAGCGAGCGCGAAATATAATTTTTCGTGTATATCTGATATGAAAATAACTTAATTAAGTGAACACGTGTCGCAAGTAATCGTCGACGTCGCAAACAGCGCTGTAGGCGCTCGAAAGCGGGAAAGAGGGGTGAAAGGGGTCGGCGACCGGAACGCCCGCACCCGATTAGGAGCTGTCGATGTCGACTTCGCCGCCGATGTCTCGGTAGACTGCGGAGATTCCCTCGGTCTCGTCGAGTTGGCCGAGCGTCTCGTCGAGTTCGCGCCGGAGTTCGGTCAACCGGGCGGTGAGCTGTTGATACTCTTCGTTTTCTTCGAGCGCCGCTTCGTCCTTTTCGGACTCTAAGAGCGCCTTCTTCGACGCGAGGGAAAACAGGTCCTGAATCCCTACGTCGTAAGCGTTTCGCAGGATGAGGTTAGAGACGGTGTCAGTCAGCGCTTCGCGCGAGACGGGCTTGACGAGGTAGTCGTCGAAGCCCATGGCGATGATATCGAAGTCGGGCTCGACCGCGGTCACCATCGCGACGCGGCACTCGAAGCCACGGTCCCGAATCTCCGAGAGCGCTTCGTCGCCCGAGAGGTCGGGCATTCGACGGTCGAGGAGAACAACGTCAACCTCGTCGTCGAGCTTATCGAGCGCTTCGCGGCCGCCGTAGGCGACACGAACGCTGTAGTCGTTCCTAAGCCAGGTTGCGTACAGATCGGCGAGGTCAGGCTCATCTTCAACGATGAGCACCAGTGGCTGTTCTGCGCTCATTGGTAGTGTAGGGGTGTTCCGGGGACGCTCACGAAACTCAATGTCGTGCAGTGGTATATCAAAATACCTCTTGTCTAACGCCGTCCGAAACTGCGCTTGTGCGCACTAATTGCCCCCCGGAGTTGTTATACATTCCGGCGAATCGAACAGATTTCACCTGTCAGATGTCTCTGAGATCTCCTCGACGGTGATTCGGTTCGCCTCGACATCCTCCAAGACCGCGCCCCACCCGCCGACGGTGTAGGTCCCCTCGTCGGTCTCGACGGTCAGACAGACCTGTCCCGCGAGTTCGGAAAACGACAGCGTGTCGGTCGGCGCGGAGACCGCCGTGTAGTACACGTCGGTTACTTCGCCGGTGAACTCTATCGGGTCGCGCTTGTCGGTCTCGTAACCCTTGATGTGGGTGATGATACGTTTCCCGTCGCGGATGAGCGGCTCCGTGTCCTGCACGAAGTGTCTGATGTCTGAATACACGAACGGAGGTTCGTCCGTCTGTGCGTCGTAGACGACTTCCCAGACCTCCCACAGCGCCGTCTGGAAGTACCAGTGGAAGACGTACGCCAGCGTGTAGTCGTCGACGAGGACGCCGTACTGGTTCATGGAGCTGTCGTGCGGCGCGAAGCACGCGCCCGTCCGGTCCACGATAGCGACGAACGGCGTCGGGAGGGTGCGGTGTCTGACCTCCGTGGCGACCCCGTCGTACTCCTGTTCTGCGAGCGGTTCGAGTTCGTCGGTCCGTTCGGGATGCAACACGACCTTCACCAGCGCGCCGTTCTCGTACGCCTCCGAGAGCGCCGGCTTGAGTTCGTCGAACTGCTCGGGGGTGACGGACAGCTGCACCTCGCCGTCCGCCTCCCGAATCATCTCCTCCGCTCGGTTGAACACCGTCTCGAAGCGCTTGACGATGCTCAGCATGTGTCGGTCGACCGCGGGCTGCTGCCAGCGCGTCTCTATCTCGGAGGCGGCCTCGTCGAGTTGGACGGCGCGGCTCTTGAGGTCCTCCATCACCGACTTTGGGTCGCACGCCCGCGCGTGCAAACTGTCCTGTTCGTAGGTCTCGATGTAGCCTTTGGCCTCAAGGTCGCGGAGAACATCGTAGATACGGGCAGTCGGTACGGCGCAGGCGTCGGCGAGTTCGGTCGCACTCGCCGCGCCGAGTTGCAGAAGCGCGACGTAAGCCTCCGCTTGATACTGTGACAACCCGGCGTTCCGAAGTGCGGTCCGTAGCTCCGCGGTATCCATCGCTTGTAGAGGCACGACATACATCCGTATTAATTATCCCATGTCTTCGTCTCGTCCGCGTGACAGGAAGTGGCCGCAGACGACGTCGAAGCGTGCGGCGAGAGAAAGAACAGCGGAGCGGCGACCGGCAAAACGGGGCACGTCGGGGAATGATTCGGGCGCGACGAAACCGGGGAGCGGGAGAGCGCGTTACTCGCTCGGGCTGTAGTTCGGCGCTTCGTCGGTAATCATCACGTCGTGGGGGTGGCCTTCGGTCTGGCCGGCGGCGGAGACGCGGACGAAGCGGGCGCGCTCTTTGACCTCGGGAATGGTCTCGGCGCCGACGTAGCCCATGCCGGACTGCATGCCGCCGACGAGCTGGTGGAGCTCGGACGCGAGCGAGCCCTTGTACGGCGTCGCGGCCTCGACGCCCTCGGGGACGTACTCCTCGTCCTCGTTGTCCTCCTTGAGGTAGCGGTCGGCACCGCCGGACTGCATCGCGCCGACGGAGCCCATGCCGCGGTACTGCTTGTACTTCTTGCCGTTCATCGTGATGACGCGGCCGGGGGCCTCGTCGGTGCCGGCGAAGTAGGAACCGAGCATGACGGCGTCGGCTCCGGCGGCGACCGCCTTGATGGCGTCGCCGGAGTAGCGGATGCCGCCGTCGGCGATGACCGGGATATCGTACTCGGCGGCGACGTCGGCAACCTCCGCGACGGCCGAAATCTGGGGCATGCCGGAACCGGAGACGACGCGGGTCGTACAGATGGAACCGGGTCCGATGCCGACCTTGATTCCGTCCGCGAAGTCGACGAGTTCGGCCGCGGCCTCGCGCGTGCCGACGTTCCCGACGACGACGTCCGCCTCGACGGACTCCTTGATTTCGCGGGCGGTGTCGATGACGTTGAGGTTGTGCGCGTGGGCGCAGTCGATGAAGATGACGTCGACGCCGGCGTCGTCGGCCATCTGCGCGCGCTCGTCGTCGAACGGACCGACGGCGACGCCGCAGACGAGGCGACCGTCGTCGTCGCGGGCGGCGTTCTCGTGTTCGCGTCGCTGGAGGATGCCCTGCATCGTGACGAGGCCGACGAGGCGGCTGTCGTCGTCGACGATGGGGACGCGCTCAATCTTGTGGTCGTACATGAGTTCGAGCGCGTCGCGGGCGGTGACCTCGCGCTCGGCCGTGATGACCTCGTCAGTCATGGCCTCGCCGACCTCGTCGGACTCGCCGACTTCGAGGTACGGGCGGATGTCGGTGCCGGAGATGATGCCGAGGACCACGTCGTCGTCGTCGACGACGGGCGCGCCCGAGACGCCGGCGCGCTCCATCATCTCGTCGACCTCGCTGATGGTCTGGCCGGGGTTGGCCGTGACCACGTCTTCGCGGCGGATGACGAGTTCGTCGGCGCGCTTGACGCGCTCGATTTCGCGGACCATCTGCTCGGCGTTCATGTTGCGGTGGAGCACGCCGAGACCTCCCTCGCGGGCCATCCCGATAGCCATCCCGCTCTCGGTGACGGTGTCCATCGCCGCGGAGAGGATGGGAATGTTGAGTTCGACGTTCTTCGAGACGCGCGTCGACACGTCGGCGTCGTCGGGTTCGACGCGGCTCTCCATCGGGCGGAGCAGCACGTCGTCGAATGTGAGGGATTCGGGTACCCGTAGCTTCTCGGTGAAGGGTTCTCGGTCAGGAACGTCGTTCGCCATATCAAGCGTGGTTGCGGCGACGACAAAAGGGTTGCGAGATAGCACGGGCGTGTCGATGTATCGCAAACCAGTTCGGTGATATATGCACATTCATGAGTATTCTTCACATCGCCGGCGGACTGAGACGACCACCAGAACACGCGACGAGACCCGCGAGCGACGGACGCCGCGGCCGCGACTGCTCGGGGTGTTCGTCCCCTCGTCACGGTGTACCGAATCACAAGACCATCGTGAATAATCACCATATTCATGAACTTGTACCACAGTATCTTCGAGATATCAATCTATATCCGACGAATCTTCAGTCCTTTTTATAAGGTGGGCAGAGATACCTATGGTCCATGCGGTCGTATCCCACACAACGTTTAATACTCCTGTCCTAATGTAATCTTGTATGGACTCCACGTGTCCCGCCGCATCGCGCATTGCCGGTCAAACGACCTCCGACTCCGGCATTCTCTTTACATCGATGTGGCAGACATTTAAACAGGAGTTCAATTTCGGACGAAATGGGCTTCGCGTGCAGAGCGCCAGCACGCCCCTGTCCGAATTGCGTTCGTATCGCCGCTTGGGCCATGGTGAAGGCCAGTAACATCGAATGAGTGTCTCACGCCACCCGGTCGCCCTTCGCCTCGAGCAACAGGTAGGGGGTGCCACCCGTCTGCTCGCAACCGTCATGGGGCTTCCCCTCGTCGACGGCATCTTCCCCGCGCTCATCATCGCGGGGGCGCTGACGACCGCCGCAGGCGACCCCTCGGTCGCAGGCATCCTCCAGACCGGCCTGCTCATCTTCGGTGGGTCGGCGACGGTCGCGGTCATCCTCGCCGAGATGGACGGCACGCGCCGCGAACAGCTCACGTCCATCCTCCTGCTCGGCGCGTTGCTCATCCCGGTCGCGGTCGCCGAGGCCGCCGTCGCGGAGACCATCGAGACGCTCCTGAACTTCGAGGTGTTCCACCGCTTCGCCGGCCTCGTCATCCTGGCCGTGGCGGCGAAGACGGCCTCCTCGAAGGTCGGCGAGTATCTCCCGTCGCCGAGCATCATCATCGGTCTCGGCCTCGTTGCGAGCTTCAATCCCGCCGGGTTCGAACTCATCGTCAACCCCGACCCGATGCGCCTGCTCAGCGCCGGCGCGGCGGCCGGCACGGGCGTCGGCTTCGCCGGTGCCATCGCGCTGTTCGCCCCGCGGCTCCGCGGCAACGTCGACATCGACCTCTTCCGCTTCGGTAGCTCGGTCGCCCTCGGCATGCTGGCGCTCGACGTGCTCGGCCTGATGCCGACGCAGGCCCCCGTCGCTCTCGGCGTCCTCGGCGTCACCGCGCTGTTCGCGTTCGACCCCGGCTCCGACGGTGCGGACCTCGACGAGTTCGTCGACGACGCGTCCGACTCCGAATCGGCCACGCCGAACGCGAACGGCGCGGCCGCGGCCGGGCCGGTCGCAGACGGCGGCGACGACGTCGAGTCGTCAGAGGACTACGAGGCGTTGGTCGACAACGCGGACGAGACCGACGACGACTCCGAACCGGGGTACGGCTACCCCGGCGAAGAGGAGTCCCGCGCGCCCTGGCTGTAGTCCGCCGGGCGACTTTTTCTCCCGGCCGACGAACCCCGTCGCATGCGACGGACCTTCGACGTTCGAACCGAGCGCCGGCTTCAGGTCATCGACGTAACGGACGAAGTCGCCGACGCGGTGCCCGCGAGTTACGACGGCGTCTGTACGGTTTTCTCGAAACACACCACCGCCGGCGTCTGCGTCAACGAGGCCGAACCGCGACTGCTTGGTGATATCGAGTCGATGCTCGCCGAGGCGGTCCCCGACGACGGCTGGGACCACGACGAACTCGACGGCAACGCCGACTCGCACCTCCGGGCGCTCCTCGTCGGCAACGGCGTCTCGATACCGGTCGCCGACGGCGGCCTCGACCTCGGCCGATGGCAGTCCGTCCTCCTCGTGGAGTGCGACGGCCCGCGCACCCGGACCGTGACGGTTGCGATGCCGTGAACCGGACCGGGGTGCGGCCGCGCGGACGCCCGCGGCGACGTGGACTCCAACCGCTGGCGGAGGGCTTACTTACTTCGGGACGGTTGCACGGGTATGAGCAACCGCGTCGTACAAGGACGGATGGTCACGCCCGAGACGCTCGCCGAACTCGTCGAGGGCGAGCGCCCGATGGACGCCGAGCCGATTCAGGACGCCGACTTCGACTGCCCGGAGTGCGGCGAGAACGTCATCCAGGTGGGCTACATGCCGAGCGTGACGGAGTTCGTGACGGCCTACAAGTGCCAGGAGTGCGACTGGGCCGACGACGACCGCGACGAGTAGAATCGAAACCCCTTTAAGAAAAATCGCCATACGAGAGAGTGCAGACAGCACGAATCGGGGCTGTGGCCAAGCCCGGCATGGCGACTGACTCCAGAGGCTTGGCGCCCGGGACGACACTCCAGCTGATATACTGAGCGGCCGACTGATCATCGGTCGTGTTGACGACCCTCTGGAGTTCCGAGGTGCCCACCGGAGATATCAGTCGATCGGGGGTTCAAATCCCTCCGGCCCCACTCTAACCTTAATTCTAACGCAGGGTTTTAACAAGGAGCAGCGGCGCTCTCGCATGGGTTCTCTCCCACTCGGGAGGTGCGTTCTCCGTGAGCGATTCTCCACCAGAAAAGAGCGCTGCCGACGGAGAAGGATTAACAGCTCGGTGGTCCAGTCAACACAGGGTTTCCACGAGAGCCACGAAGCCGCCCTCACAGTAGAAACGACAGGGAGCCCAGCGCGAACCCCGCGGCCACCGCGGCCGTCAACCGAACCGCCTGCTCGTCGGGCACGCGGAAGACGCCCGCCGCCATCACCGAAACGGACCCGCCGAAGAGACCTCCCCGAAATATCTCGGCGACGCCCGTGACCGAGTCCGTGGGAACCAACACCTGAAGCGCGACCAACCCCGCGAGTCCGATGAGGACTAACGCGCCGTCGCGCCGGAGGTCCCGCGGCTGCTTCTCCATGCCCCGCAGTTGTTGTCGCTCGTTTGAAAACGATTGGCGTTCGGTTCGGTGTCGATACCACAAAGATACCGATGAACTATAGGCGCTTGGAGCGACGGCGCGGTATGGTACGGGACACAGCGCGGCGACTCGCCGAATATCTGAACAGGCGCATCGGCGACGGACTCCGGACGGTGGTCATCGCCGACGACGACGGGTACGAACTGGAGTATCTCCGCGACGACCTCTCGGAGCGATACACGAAAGGGACGTTGACTGAAGTCGTCTCCGACCTCCGCGTCGAGACGCCGTTTTCGACCCCCGGAATCGACACCCATCCCATCGGCGAGCGCCGCGCCGTCGTCCACTACTACGAGAACGCGTTCGTCCTGCAGTTTCCCTTCTCCGAGGCGGAGCGAATCATCATCAGCATCGGGACCGACGCCGGGACGGACCTCCTCCAGTTCATCGAGGACTGTCGGCGAATCGTCGACCGGAGCGGCTGAGCGTCGGTCCGTTGGTCGTCGAAGGTCCGACGACGCCGGGACGGACCCGGGGCGACGCCGGCGCTGCACAACGATTTTCTCTCACGCGCCCGACGTGAGAGTGATGGAACTCGTCTCTGTCGCCGCGCTCGCCGAGAACCGCGTCATCGGCCGCGACGGCGAACTCCCGTGGCCGAGCATCCCCGCCGACAAGGAGCAGTACCGCGCCCGCATCGCCGACGACCCGGTGGTGCTCGGTCGGACGACGTTCGAGTCGATGCTCGACGACCTGCCGGGGAGCGCCCAAATCGTCATGAGCCGAAGCGAGCGGTCGTTTTCGGTCGACACCGCTCACCGCGCGGCGAGCGTCGAGGACGCGGTCGACATCGCGGAGTCGCTGGGTGCGGAGACGGCCTACGTCATCGGCGGGGCCGCCATCTACGCGCTGTTCCAACCGCACCTCGACCGGATGGTGCTGAGCCGCGTCCCCGGCGAGTACGAGGGCGACACGTTCTACCCCGAGTGGGACGACGACGAGTGGGAACTCGACGACGAAACCGACTACGAAGGCTTCACGCTCCAAGAGTGGGTCCGCGTCGACCGCGACTGAGACGTACCAGTCGCCTCCGAGCGCGCCCACTGTGCGTTTCTGCGCCCGTGGCGGCTACTCGTGGGCCCCGTGCGACCCCGCGTCGTCGCCGTCGACAAGGTCTAACAGAAAGGAGCGAATCTCCGCCGCCGTCTCGTCCCACGTCGGGTGTGCGAGAAAGCGGTCGCGGGCCGAAAGCGAGAGCGACAGCAGTCGCCGACGGTTCCGACACAACGGAGCCACGGCGTCGGTGATTTCGGCCGAATCGGTCGGGTCAACGACGAAGCCGTCCTGTCGGTGGGTGACGAGTTCGCTCGCGCCGCCGGCCGACGAGACGAGCGCCGGCAGGCCGAACCCCATCGCCTCGACCGCCGCGATGCCGAACCCCTCGTAGTGGGAGGGGAGCGCGAACAGGTGGGACTCCCGGAGCGTCGCGGCGAGGTCGGCGTCCGACAGCCGGCCCGCGAAGGTCACGCGGTCGTCGATGCCACTGTCGGCGGCGAGGTCCGAAAGCGAGTCGGCGTAGTCGGCGTCGACCGCCGCGCCGACGACCGTCAGCTCCCAGTCGCCGCGGACGCGGGAGAGGCCGCGGAGCAGGCCGTCGACGTTCTTCCGCGGTTCGAGGTTACAGACCGTGACGGCCCGGAGTGGCCCGTCGGTGGCGCGGGTCCGTATCTCGTCGTCACCGAGGGGCGCGCCGAACGACGAAAAACGGTCGCCGGCCGGGCGCGCCACGACGCTCGGTTCGGGGTCGGTGACGGCCGCGACCGTCCCCTTCGTCGTCTCGCTGTTGAACACGAACGCGTCCGCGGAGCGGAGATACCGAGTCTCGACGGCGCGCCTGGCGTGTCGTCGCCACGCCCGGAACTGCTCCAGCGAGTTGAGGTGGTGGACGACCGAGACGACCGGGATGTCGTCGTCGAGCGCGGCGTTCGCGCCGGCGAGCGAGGGGTGACACAGTTCGTCTTGCAAGAGCACATCCACGTCGAGGCCGCGGAGGCGACGCGCGGCGGTGACGTTGTCTCGGAGTCGCTTTCGGTACGACCGCTCGGGGAGTGAGACGACGGTCACGTCGTCGCCGGCGGCGCGGAGCCCATCGACGAGTTCTAGGTCGTAGCGATAGCCGCCTGAGCGGTCGTCGAGCGGGCCGTAGACGACGATTCCGACCCGCACGTCAGAGCGGGGTCTCGTAGGTCGCGCTCGCGGTGTCGTCCTCCCAGATGCGAACGGAGACGTGTTGGGGCGCCTCGGGTGACGCCGCCTCGACGAACTGTTCGCACACCTCGCGGGCGAACCGCTCGACGCTCGGGTTCTGCCCGGCGAACTCGACGAGTTCGTTCATCGTCTCGTCGCGGTAGCGAGACAGCGTCGCGTCCAACGCGGCCTTCACGTCGTCGATGTCGACGAGATAGCCGTACTCGTCGAGTTCCGGTCCCGACAGCTCGACCTCGACGGTGAATGCGTGGGAGTGGAGCTCACCCTCTGGTCCGGGGTTCGGAACCGTCAGGTAGTGCTGGGCGATGAGGTCCCTGCGAACCGAGACGCGGTACATGAACTGTCAAGCGTTCCGGTAGGTAAAGAGGATTTGGACGGCCTCGTCGGGGGCGTCTTCGAGGAGTCGGTAGGCGCGCTCGGCGGACTCGACGTCGATTCGGTGGGTCACGAGCGGGTCCAGCGGGAGGTCTTCGAGGTGGTCCCACGCCAAGGAAAAGCGGCGGTCGGCGTCCCAGCGCCCCCGGAGGTCGGGGTCGATGGTGCTGACCTGACTGCTCTCGACGCTGATTCGCGAGCGGTGGAACCGCCCGCCGAGGTCGAGCGTGGCGGGCTTGGTGCCGTACCACGACCCGACGACGACCCGACCGTCGTACCGCGTCACCGACAGGGCGTCGTCGAGCGCGTCGGGGTCGCCCGAGAGTTCGAGCGTCAGGTCGGCCCCGTCGGCTGGCGCGTCCAGCGATTCGGGGTGAACCACCTCGTCCGCGCCGAGTCCCTCGGCGATTGCCCTGCGCTCGGCCACGCAGTCGACCGCGGTCAGGCTCCCGACCGGGAACTGCGCGAGGAGTGCGGTGGTCACGAGGCCGACGACGCCCTGTCCGAAGACGACGACGTGTTCGCCGATGAGCGGCCGACCGTCCATCACGAAGTTGAGCGCGGTCTCCATCGTCGGCAGGAGCGCGGCGCGCTCGTCGGTCACGTCGTCGGGGACGGAGATGAGTTCCGAGGGAGACGCCAGAAATCGGCTCTCGTGAGGGTTGAACGCGAAGACGCGGCTTCCGAGCCGCGAGTCGGGCACGTCGTCGCCGACGGCCTCGATTTCTCCGACGGCGGCGTAGCCGTAGCGGAGCGGAAACGAGAGATCGCCCTCGAGCGCCGCGATGGACTCGTCGGCGGCGAGGTCGGTCGGGGCCTCGCCGCGGTAGACGAGTCGCTCGGTCCCGGAGCTCACGGCGGAGGTCAGGGTTCGGACGCGGACCTCCTCCGGTCCGGGGGCGGGAACGTCGCGGTCGCGGACCTCGACGCGTTCGGGGGCCACGAAGTAGACCGCGCGACCCTCCATCGTTCAGTCGTCTGCAGTCTCGACCGCGGCGTCGGCGAACTCGACGGTCGTGCCGCGGTGGCGGCAGTCTTCGAGCGCGTGCTTCGCCGCGAAGCCGGCCTCGTGGGCGTTCGACGCCGTGCCGACGCCGACTTTGAGTTCCACGTCCGCCTCGGCCTCGACGTGGTCGATGGCGGCGCGGTACTGGTCTTCGGTGAGGTCGGGCGTGACCGAGATGATGTTGTCGCCGCCGACGAAGAACGACAGCGCGCCGTGTTCCTCACGCAGATAGCGCATGAGCGACGCGTAACCCTGTTCGATGTGGATGAACGTGTCGAACTCGTTGAGGCGGTCGGTGTACTTGCCCGTCGCGTCGTTCACGTCGAAGTGCGCGATTTGGAGGTCGGTCGCCGAGCGGTCGGCCTCGGGGAGCGTCTCCCCGGAGAGCACCTCGCGGCGGTCGCCGTCCTGTGCGCTTCCGGCGCGCTGGATGCGGTCGGTGGCGCGTTCGAGTGCGACCGCGGGTGAGCGGTCGACGCCGACACCGAGACTGAGCGTTACGGGATAGCGATTTCCGATAGATTCCTGCAGCAGTTCGTGGTCGTCGCGGTCGAGCCCGTTCGTGACCGCGACCATGTTGTCGAACCGGGTGAAAAACGCGTACCCGTCGCGAGAGCCGACGAACTGGGCCAAGTCGGCGAAGAGCCGCGACTGGAGCGTCTGGAGGTCCATCTCCCGCCGCGGGTCCGGGGTGACCGTCCACGGCCCGTAGTTGTCGATTTGGACGAGTGTCAGCTGCGTGTTCGTCACGGTAGACGAGTAGGGCGACGCGCATATTGGTCTTTGGTTCTGTGACGGTTCCGCCGCTACGTCGAACCCGACGCACCCGACGCTCGCGGCGCGCTCACCGCCGACGCGAGCGCGCCACGCCGCGCTCGTTGACGGCGACGAGGCGCGCGATGGTGAGGGAGAGCCCCTCAGGCCGACGACTCGCGAATCGTCCGGCTGGCGACCACGTCGAGGACCGCCCACGTCAGCACCCACACGACGAGCGCCGTGAGGACGATTGCCGTCGTCGACAACAGCGGGACGACGACGGAAAACGTGGCCACGATGGAGTAGGTCAAAAACAGCGCGACCATCGCCGTCACGAGCCCGTAAACGCCCATGGCGCTGTTGCCGGTCGCCGGCCCGCGCAGCCACCCGACCAACCGCTTCGAAGAGACACCCATATAACGACATATGTCACCAATGAACATAATAGTTCTCTCGGGCGAACGTTCAACAGCTCCGCCTCCCTACCGAGGACGATGGACTACCGAGGCGTGGTTTTCGACGTTGACGGAACGGTCGTCCGCGGCGACGAAGCGATACCCGGCGCGCTCGACGGACTCGCCGCCGTCGACGCCGCCGGACTCGACCGACTGTTCGTCTCGAACAACCCGACGAAGGCCCCCGTCGCCTACGAGGCGCGACTCCGCCGGGCCGGCATCGACGCGACCGCCGACGAGGTCGTCACCTCCGGCACGACGACGACGGTGTACCTCGCCGACAGACATCCCGGCGCGCGGACGTTCTGTATCGGCGAGGCGGGCTTCCGCGACCAACTCCGTGACGCCGGCCTCGAACTCGTCCGTGCCGGCGACGACCCCGAGGTCGTCGTCGTCTCCGTCGACCGCGAGTTCGACTACGACGACCTCCGCGACGCCAACAGCGCGCTCCGGTCCGGGGCCGCCTTCTACGGCACCGACCCCGACGTTATCATCCCGACCGCGGACGGCGACATCCCCGGGTCGGGCGCGATTATCAACGCCGTCGCGGGCGTCGCCGAGCGCGACCCCGACGCGATTCTCGGCAAGCCCTCGCGGGTCGCACAGGAGTACGTCCTCGACAAGTTGGGCCTGCCGCCCGAGGAAGTCCTTATCGTCGGCGACCGCCTCGACACCGACATCGCGTTCGGCATCGACGCGGGCATGGGAACCGCACTCGTCCGAACCGGCGTGACCGACGACGCGGTGCTCGCGGCAAGTGAGTACGAACCCGACTACGTCCTCGACGGCCTCGGCGACATCGGGCGCATCGTCTCGAAATAACCGGCTTCAGTCGCTCTCGCGGCCAGACCTCGACTCCCGAGCCGCCGCCATCTCCACCTGCACAATCATTATCGTTCTGACGCGACAACTACCGCGTGGGTGATGCCCATGTCCGGAAAGAAGATTCTGCTCCTCGCTGGCGACTTCGTCGAGGACTACGAGATTATGGTACCGTTCCAGGCGCTGCAGATGGTGGGTCACGAGGTCCACGCAGTGTGTCCCGAAAAGGAGGACGGCGACCGGTGTAAGACCGCCGTCCACGACTTCCGCGGCGACCAGACGTATCTGGAGACCCGCGGCCACGACTTCGCGCTGAACGCGACGTTCGCCGATATCGACCCCGCGGACTACGACGCGCTCGTCGTCCCCGGCGGGCGCGCGCCCGAGTACCTCCGCGGCTACGACGAGGTGCTCGACGCCGTCCGGCACTTCTTCGACGAGGGGAAGCCGGTCGCCGCAATCTGCCACGGCCCGCAGATTCTCGCCGCCGCGGGCGTCCTCGACGGCTACGAGATGACCGCCTACCCGGCCGTTCGCGCGGAAGTCGAGCGCGCGGGCTGTTCGTGGGTCGACGAGGTGACCGTCGACGGCAACCTCGTCACCGGGCAGGCGTGGCCGGACCACCCCGAGTGGTTGGCGGCGTTCCTCGACGTGCTCGGCACCGAAATCAGCCACGAACCGGCCGCCGCGGCCGCTGACGACTGATTCGCCGCGGCGCTCACGCGGTATCGCGCGTGAGAATGTCTGACAAAGATTTTTATTAGGTGCGACGAAGGGAGTGGTATGGAAGAGCCGAACAGCCCATACTTCCGCGAACAGGTCGACGACGTCGTCGAATCGGACCCCCAAGACCGCGAGGTTATCATCGTGGAAGGCGAGGCTATGAGTCTTCGAAGCTATAAGAAGCGCCGCTACTGACCCGGCGGGGCGTCTCCGAACCCGCCGCGACACCCGTCGCTGGCGGCTTCGACTTCTGCGAAAAGAATGCGTATCGGCCCGAGCGGCGAGCGACGCTTAGAACGCGTCGCCGACGACGGTCACGTCGGCCTGCAGTTCGCCGCGGAGCGCGTCGTGGACGTGGCAGATGTCCTCGGCGAGTTCCGCGATTTCGTCGAACTCGTCGTCCGAGAGGTTGGACTCCACGTAGACGTCGAAGCTGATGCGCTCGAGGTCGTCGCCGTCGTCGAGGTCGGCGTCGGCGTCGATCTGGACCTTACCGAGGTCGTCGAAGCCCGTCTTCTGACCGCCGACGCGGAACGCGGGGAGGAAACAGGAGGCGTACGTCGCGACGAGCGCGGCGTTCGGGTTCGGGCCCGTCTCGTCGGTCGCGTCGATCTGGAGGTCGAAGTCGCCGACCTGGCTCGTGCATGCGAAACCTTCTTCGCTGACAGTAGAGGTCTGGATGTCGGACATTCGTTCCGAGGAACGGAGCGACCGACCCTAAAAGTTCCTCAATAGGACAACGGTGTGCACAAGCGACGACCCGAGACGGGCCGTCGCCGAGCGAGGCGAGGGGTTAGTGGAGCGTGAACGACTCGTCGCCGTCGAGGGCGTGGACCTCGGCCTGACTGCCGGCGGCCTTCACCTCGCGCTCGAAGTCGCGCACGTCGATTTCGATGGCCGGGAACGTGTTGTAGTGCATCGGGAAGACGTGGTCGACGCCGAGCCAGTCGGCGGCGACAGCGCCCTGCCACGGGCCCATCGTGTAGTGGTCGCCGACCGGGAGCGCGGCCGCGTCGGGTTCGAAGTACGCGCCGAAAATCTCGCGCATGTCGGTCATGAGTCCCGTGTCGCCGGCGTGGTAGAACGTCGTGGAGTCGGCGTCGAACTCCTGTGTCGGCAGCGTATCGCTGATCATGTAGCCGCCGGGCATCCCGGCCTCGTGCTCGTAGCCGGTGTTGATGCCGTTGGTGTGGTCGGCGCGGACCATCGTGACGAACGCGTCGCCGAGTTCGACCGTCCCGCCGATGTTCATGCCGATGGTGTCGTCGACGCCCATCTCGGCTTCGACGTAGCCGGTGAGTTCGGGCGTGCCGACGACCGTCGCGCCGTCGAACTCGCCTGCGTGGGCGATGTGGTCCGCGTGCCCGTGAGTGAGAAGCACGTAGTCCGGAGTCTCCAGGTCGCTCGGGTCGAGAGACGTGGCGGGGTTGTCGAAGAACGGGTCGATGAGAAGCGAGGTGTCTCCGACCGTGACGTACCACGTCGAGTGACCGTGCCAGGTGAGTTCCATAGCACCCGAACGTTACACGCGAAATACACAAAAAGCTATTCGCAGGGGGCGGTGTGACCGCTTTTCGGCGGACGCGCTCGTCGGGAGTTCGTAGCGATGTTCCGGGAGTTCCGGCGACGTTCGAGGAGACGGTCCCGCCGCTCTCGTCTCGAATTCGACAGCAGAATCGGCCGCCCGAGTCCACTCGAACGAACTGTCCGGGACGGCCGATACACGTCCGTCACCCCAGGGCCACAAAAGCGATGAGAATCGTGCAAGAATGTCCCACGTCACCGAGAGACTCGCGCGATGTAAAAGCCTATCACGCCCCCCGCCGACGCGTGGGGCATGCATCACGTCCGATTCCGCGACCCCGCGGGCGCGGTTCGAACCGGCGAGTGGCACGGCGATTCGGTCTCCTTCGGCGGCGAGAACTACGACCTCGACGAGGTCGACGTGCTCCCGCCGTGCGAGCCGTCGAAAATCGTCTGCATCGGCCGCAACTACGCCAAGCACGCCGAGGAGCGCGACGAGGAGGTTCCCGACCGGCCGCTTTTGTTCCTCAAGCCGCCGAACGCGGTCGCCGGCCACGGCGACACCGTGACGCTCCCCGCGGGCAAGGAGAACGTCGAACACGAGGCCGAACTCGCCGTCGTCATCGGCGAGCAGTGCCGAAACGTCGCGCCCGAGGACGCCGAGGCGGTCATTGCAGGCTACACGGTCATGAACGACGTGTCGAACCGCGACGACCAGGATATCGAGACGAACTGGGTCCGCGGGAAGGCGTTCGACGGCTCCGCGCCCCTCGGACCGGCCCTCGCCGACCCCGACCACCTCCCCGAGGACGCGAGCATCTCGCTCCGCGTGAACGGCGAGACGCGACAGGACTCCAGCATCGAACACCTCATCTTCTCGATTCCCGACCTCGTCGCCGAAATCACGTCCTACATGACGCTCGAAGCCGGCGACGTCATCTCGACCGGCACGCCCGAGGGCGTCGGCCCGCTGGAAGACGGCGACCGTGTCGAGGTCGAAGTCGAGGGCGTCGGCGTCCTCGAACACCGCGTCAGACAGGACTGACCCCGACCGACGGTCCGTTTTTTCATCGTCGAGCCACGACCCGACCGTATGCGTGTTCCCCGGCTGACACTCGTCGGCGTCGCGATGCTCGCACTCACTGCCGTCGCGGGCGTCGCGCTCCTTCCCGTACTCCCCTCCTCGGTCGCGGTTCACTTCGGAACCGGCGGCGACCCCGACTCGTTCGTCGCCGCCCCGCTCGGCGTGCTTCTCATCCCGGTAGTCGGCGTCGGCGCGCTCGCCGTCACCCGACTCGCGGGAGCGACGGGACGCGGAACCAGCGTTCCGCCCGTCTTCGATACGATACTGGCGACGTTCCTCGCGTACGTGCAGGCGCTCGTCCTCGCGCACAACCTCGGTGCGCGATTCGATATGTTCGTCGCGGTCGTCCCCGTCGTCGTCACGTTCGGCGTCGTCGCCGTCGTCCTCGACCGCGCGGGGTGAGAGGACAAACCCTATAATTAGGCTGGCCTAATTCCCGCCGAATGCGACTGACTCGACGGGACGCGCTGGCCGTGCTCGCCGGTCTCGGCGTCACCGGCGGGGCCGTGTCGCTGACGCAGTTTGACCCGCCGACCGCCGATTCGACCGGCAACGAAGGTGGGTCGACTGGCGAGGACGGATCGGGCGGCGACGACACCCCGCCGACCGCGGTGCGCGACACGATGGTCGCCGCCGCCGAGGCGGTCTACCCGAGCGCGGCCGAGGGCGTCTCGGAGTTCGTCGAGGCCTACGTCGTCGGGCGCGCGCGAGACGACTCGCGTCGGGCCGCGATGGCCGATGCCGCGACCGAGTTGGACGACGTCGCCCGCGACTGGGAGGGCGCGGCCTTCGCCGACCTCCCCGCGGCCGACCGCGACCGCCTGCTCCGCGAACTCGGCGTCGACGCGGCCGACCCGATTCCGGACGGCACGCTCTCCGAGCGCCTCCGGTTTCACGTCGTGAACGAACTGCTCTACGCGTTCTACGCCTCGCCGACCGGCGGCCGCCTCGTCGGCATCGAGAACCCCATCGGCCACCCCGGCGGGGCCGAGAGCTACCGGCGGGCGACGATGGACGAACCCGAAACGACCGACTCCGGGGGCGAGACCGATGGATAGGACACCCGTCGCCGACGCCGACGTGTGTATCGTCGGTGCCGGCCCCGCCGGCGGTCTCGTGGCCCATCGGCTCGCCGAGTCGGGCGCGGCGGTCGTCGTCCTCGAAGCCGGGCCGCGGTTCGACGGCGACAGGCGGGAGCAACTGGAACAGCACGTCCGCCCCGGCCTCGACGGCCCGTGGGAGATGGGCGGCCCGCGGGACGCGTTTTCCTCCTCGGGCGAGTCGTTCTACCCGCTGAACGCCGCCCGCGTGAAGGGCGTCGGCGGGTCGACGCTCCACTGGCAGGGGATGGTGATGCGCCTCCACGAGCGCGACTTCGAACTCGACACCAGACACGGCGTCGGGGCCGACTGGCCCGTCGGCTACGGCGACCTCCGGCCGTACTACGCCGCCGCGGAGCGCGAATTTGGCGTCGCGGGCGCGGCCGACAACCCCTACGCGCCGCCGCGGGACGAGCCCTACCCGCTTCCAGCCTTCCGGCCGTCGCACTCGGACTCCATCTTCGCCGAGGCCTGCGAGCGCCTCGGCATCGACATGCACTCGGTGGGCAACGCCCGCAACTCCGAACCGTACGACGACCGGTCGCCCTGCGTCGGCTACGGGACGTGCAAACCGGTCTGTCCCTCCGGCGCGAAGTACACCGCCGAGTCCCACGTCGAGAAGGCCGAGGCCGCGGGCGCGCGGGTCATCGACCGGGCGCGGGTCCGACGGCTCGAACACGACGCGGTCGGCGAGCGCGTCGTCGCGGCCGCCTACACGACCCCCGACGGCGAGACCCACAGACAGGAGGCGACCCAGTTCGTCCTCGCCTGCGGCGGCGTCGAGAACGTCAGACTGCTGTTGCTGTCCGACTCCGACCGCTACCCCGACGGCCTCGCCAACTCCTCGGGTGCGGTCGGTCGGTACTTCATGGACCACCTGTTCGCCGGGATGGGCGGCCGCCTCGACCGCCCCACGCGTCAGAACCACGTCGGCTTCAACACCAGCGAGTGCCACCAGTTCTACGACGATGCCGACCCGGTCAACGGCCTCAAACTGGAGTTTCTCAACTACGCCGGGCCGTCGCCGGTCATCGACGCCCTCCACGCCGACACGTGGGGCGACGACCTGCTCGACCAGTTGGACGAGAGCTACGGCACGCACGTGTCCATGGGCGCGCTGGTCGAACAGCTCCCCCGCGAGGACAACTACGTCGGCCTCGACCGGGAGACGACCGACGACCTCGGCGACCCCGTCCCCGAGATACACTGGTCCGTCGATGAACAAACGGAGGCCGCGCTCTCGCGGGCCAACGAGATTCAGGCGCGCGTGCTTGACGAACTCGGCGTCGAGGACCGCTGGACCGTCGGCCCGGACGAAACTGGCCCCGCGTACCACCACATGGGGACGACGCGGATGGGCGACGACCCCGAATCGAGCGTCGTCGACGCCGAGTGTCGCGCGCACGACCTCGACAACCTCTGGATTTCGGGGTCGAGCGTCTTCCCGACCGGCGGGGCGATGAACCCGACGCTCACCATCGCGGCGCTCTCGCTTCGACTCGCCGAGTCGCTTCAGGCGCAACTCGGGTAGTGCCCGTCGGGGGCGCTTCTCACCACCGTCCCCTGACCTCCCAATCCCGTCGCTCCCGTCTCACCACTCCCGTCCCGGAGTACGCACGCTTAAGAACCGCGACCCGCATTTTCCGACCATGCAACCACGGGACCTCTCCGCGCACGCTCCCTACGTACCCGGCCGCGGGACAGAGGAGGTCGCCCGCGAACTCGGGATGGACCCCGAGGACCTGACGAAACTCTCCTCGAACGAGAACCCCCACGGCCCGAGTCCGAAGGCGGTCGCCGCCATCGAGGACGCCGCGCCGACCGTGAGCGTCTACCCGAAGACCGCCCACACGGACCTGACCGAGCGCCTCGCCGACAAGTGGGGCCTCGAAGCCGAACAGGTGTGGGTGTCGCCCGGCGCGGACGGCTCTATCGACTACCTGACCCGCGCGATGCTCGAACCGGACGACCGGATTCTCGAACCGTCGCCCGGCTTTTCGTACTACTCGATGAGCGCCCGATACCACCACGGCGACGCCGTCCAGTACGAGGTGTCGAAGGGCGACGACTTCGAGCAGACCGCCGACCTCGTCCTCGACGCCTACGACGGCGAGCGCATGGTCTACCTCACGACGCCGCACAACCCGACTGGCTCCGTGCTCCCCCGGGACGAACTCGTCGAACTCGCCGAGTCCGTCGAGGACCACACGCTCCTCGTCGTCGACGAGGCCTACGGCGAGTTCGCCGACGTGCCCTCGGCCATCGACCTGCTCTCGGAGTACGACAACGTCGCGGTCCTGCGGACGTTCTCGAAGGCGTACGGGCTTGCCGGCCTCCGCATCGGCTACGCCTGCGTGCCCGAGGCGTGGGCCGACGCCTACGCCCGCGTGAACACGCCGTTCGCCGCCAGCGAGGTCGCCTGCCGCGCCGCGCTCGCCGCGCTCGACGACGAGGAACACGTCGAGAAATCCGTCGAGTCGGCACGGTGGTCCCGCGAGTACCTCCGCGAGCACCTCGACGCGCCGACGTGGGAAAGCGAGGGCAACTTCGTCCTCGTCGAGGTCGGCGACGCGACCGCCGTCACCGAGGCGGCCCAGCGCGAGGGCGTCATCGTCCGCGACTGCGGGAGTTTCGGTCTCCCGGAGTGCATCCGCGTCTCCTGCGGCACCGAGGCCCAGACGAAGCGCGCCGTGGACGTGCTCAACCGAATCGTCTCGGAGGTGCCGACGGCGTGAGAGTCGTCGTCACCGGCACGCCCGGCACCGGCAAGACCACCGCCACCGAGCGCGTCGCCGACGACCTCGACCTCGACGTGGTCCACCTCAACCGACTCGTGAAGGACGAGGGTCTCTGGAGCGAACGCGACGAGGAGCGCGACACGCTCGTCGTCGACCTCGACGCCGCCCGCGACGAACTCGGCGACTGGGACGGACTCGTCGAGAGCCACCTCGCACACCACTTCGAGGCCGACCGCGTGGTCGTGCTTCGGTGTCGCCCCGACATCCTCGAACAGCGCCTGCTCGACCGCGGCGAGGCCGAGGCCAAGGCGCGCGAGAACCGCGAATCGGAGGCGCTGGACGTGATTCTCGGCGAGGCCGTCGAGTTCCACGGCGAGGAGTCGGTGTACGAGATAGACACGACCGACCGCGACCCCGACGCCGTCGCCGACGACATCGCGGCGGTCGTCGCGGGCGAGCGAGAACCCTCGGCGGGGACCGTCGACTTCATCGACTACCTATGACGCTCGACCAGTACCGCGACACCGCCGACAAACTGCTCGCCCCGTTCGTCTCGGTCGCCGACGCCGCCGGCCTCTCGCCGAACGGCGTGAGCGTCGTCGCCTTCGGGTTCGCCGTCGCCGCCGGCGTCGCCTTCGGCCTCGCCGACCCGCTTTGGTACGGCCTCGGCGCGGTGTTCGTCTTCTGTAACGGCTGGCTCGACCTCGTCGACGGCGCGCTCGCCCGCGAGCAGGGCGTCTCCTCGAAGGCCGGCGACCTGCTGGACCACGTGCTCGACCGCTACGCCGACATCGTCGTCCTCGTCGGCCTCGCCGCCGGTATCGACTCGTTCGCGCTGGGTCTCGCCGCCGTCACGGGCGTCCTCATGACCTCCTATCTCGGCACGCAGATTCAGGCGGTCGGCCTCGGACGCGCCTACGGCGGCCTCGTCGGACGCGCCGACCGACTGGCGCTCATGGGCCTCGTCGGCCTCGCGTCCGCCGTCTACACCGGCACGCTCGGCGGGTTCACGCTCGTCGGCTGGCTGCTCGTGTTCTTCGCCGTCGTCGGCCATCTCACCGCCGTCCAGCGCTTCTGGGGCGCGTGGAGCGACCTGACGTAACCCGGCCGACTGCCCGAGGATGTTGCCCGCTACCGCGGATTTATATGTTTCAGATTATCACCAGAGAACGAATCGAATGAGACACAGCCGCGCATCACATACTCACATACTCGCGCAATTTCGCCACCGGACCCCACGGTATCTGTTTTCTCGCACCGAGAGTGAGCGCCCGCGGTGCTCGGCCCTCGCCGAGTGATGTTCGTCCTCGACGCGTCGGGCGTCGTCGTCCACGCGGGAGAGGAATTCGCGGCACACCTCGGGGCGGACACCGCGGCGCTCCGCGGGCGACCGTTTTCGGACCTCCTCGCCGACGGGGACTGGCCGGAGGTTCGCGAGGCCGCTGCCGCCGTGCGAGCGGCGAGCGGGTGGGAGAGCCGTCGGTGCCACTGTCGGCTCTCGGGAGTCGGCGGCGGGGCAGCCGGAGCCGTCGCGGTCGAAATCGAGTTCGCCCCGTCCCCCGGTGTCGAAGTCGGCAGTGGCGGAGCCGGTGACGGAAGCGGAGACGCCGACCGCGACGGCGACTCGGACGCCACCGGCGCGGGCCGGGTCGTCGGCGCGGTCTGTCGCGAACTGCCGGAGCCGGCGGCCGCGCGACTGCACACAGAGCGCGACCGGTTCGACCACCTGTTCGACCTCGTCGACGACGCGGTCATCGAGTTCGAAATCGTCGGCGTCGAACCGATTATCCGGACGGTCAATCCGGGGTTCGAGGCCGTCTTCGGCTACGGCGCGGCCGAGGTGCGCGGCGAGTCGCTCAACGACTTCATCGTCCCGCCGAACGCCGACGACGAGGCGGTCGACTTCGACCAACGGACCGCCGACGGGAAGGCCAACCACGCCATCGTCACCCGCCAGACCGCGTGGGGGAGACGGGAGTTCCTCTATCGCGGCATCCCCTACAGCCGCGGCGACGGAAGGCGGTACGGCTTTTCCATCTATTCGGACATCACCGGTCAGCGCCGTGCCAGAGAGCACTTACAGGTGCTCCAGCGCGTCCTCCGGCACAACCTCCGAAACGAGATGAACGTCGTCCTCGGCATGGCCGAGGAGATACGCGAGGCGACGGCGGACTCGCGCGTCGACCACGCGGCCGCGCGAATCGCCGAGCACACCAAAACGCTCCTGCGGGTCAGCGAGAAGGCACGAACCGCCGCCGCCGTCCTCGACGACCAACGACCCGACGAGGTGGTCGACGCGACCGCGACGGTCCGCGCCGTCGTCGAGTCGCGGCGAACCCGATACCCCGCGGCGACGTTCGACCTCGACCTTCCCCCGTCGCTCCCGGTCTCCGTCGGGCCGAAACTCGCGCAGGCGCTCGCCAACGTCGTGGAGAACGCGCTGGAACACACCCCCGAGGACGTGACGGTCCGCATCGAGGCGGCGGCGTGCGAGAACGACGCGACCCTCCGCATCAGCGACGACGGCGACGGTATCCCCGAAATCGAGTGGGCCGCCGTCTTCGGCGACGAGGACATCACGCAACTCAGCCACGGCTCGGGGCTGGGGCTGTGGGTCGTCAAATGGGTTGTCGAGTCCGCGGGCGGCCGAGTCGACTACGACCGACGCGACGGGTGGAGCACCGTCCAACTGGCGCTTCCGCTGGCGGACGAGGCGCGGTGCTGACTGTCCCAGAACCTCGCCAAAACTACTATGTGGTGACACGAACGACGACGATTCGTGCCCTCCATCGTTCCGTCGCCCGCGGAGGCGACGCTGTTTTTCGTCCCGGTCGTCGTCCTCGTCGCCACGTCGCTTTGGGTCTCGCAGAACGCCGCCGCCCGCGGCCACGGGTTCCCGAACCTCCTCGGGGCGCTCGTCGCCTTCGTTCCGGTCGGACTGGTCGCGTACCTTTTGTTTTTCGTCAGCGGGTCGTCGAGGCGGCGACCGCCGTCGAGGACCGAACGCGCCGCGCTCGCCGTGATGCTCGCCGGTGTCGCCTCGTACGTCGCCGGCGCGTTCACGCTCCCGCCCGACCCGTTCACGCAGGGTCGCTGGCTCATCGTCGCGTTCGTCGCGCTCCTGCCGGTCTCGTACGTCGTCGTCTATCGGCGAGGCCACCGCGTCGTCACGCGACCCGTCCGTCGCCAGATTCGAGCGCGCATCGTGCGCGAGTGACGCGGACGGTCGCGTTTCGGTCGCGTCAGTTGCGCCTCGGGCGCGTCGGGTTAGTGGCCGGTGGCGTGCCTTTTATACGCGGCGGGCGGGTACGTGAGTGTATGCCTCAGTGCGAGATGTGCGGCTCCGACCAAGCCTCTCTGAAGACTGTGAAGGTCGAAGGCGCAGAACTGCAGCTGTGTGACGACTGCGCCGAGTTCGGCACGGAGGTCCGCACCGAGTCGACTTCCAGCGCGAGCACGAAGTACTCCACGTCCTCCTCGTCGGGCTCGAACTCCTCTCGCTCCTCGGGGTCGTCTTCCTCCTCGTCGTCGAAGCGCCGCCGCCGCGACATGTTCGACGACATGGACGAAATCGCGACCGACTACGACGACCGCATCCGGCAGGCGCGGGAGTCCCGCGGAATGAGCCAAGAGGAACTCGCCCAGTCGCTCAACGAGAAGGCGAGCCTCATCCGCAAGCTCGAACGCGGCGACATCATGCCGCCGGACTCCGTCCGGAAGAAAATCGAGCGCAAGCTCGACATCTCGCTGGTCGAAGGCGAGAGCGACGACGACTCCGAGTGGTCCGGCGGCGGCTCCACGACGACCACCCTCGGCGACGTGGTCAAGCGCAAAGACTGACGCGAGCCGGCGACCGACGCCGACGACCCATCGCGGAAACGACGCGGTCGGTTTCTCCGCACCGTTTATCACGATTTTCCGCCCGCGAGACGCCGTCTCGTGGCAATCGCGGCCCCGAAAACCAATTTATTAGTCTCGCCGGACGCGACTTCGACTGTGTTCATCCTAGTCAACCTCAAAGCGTACCCGTGTGACCCGATCGAAGTCGCCACCGCCGCGCGCGACGTGGCCGAGGAGTCCGGCGTCCGCATCGCCGTCTCCCCACAGGCGGCCGACATCTCCCGCGTCGCCGACACCGGCGTCGAGACGTGGGCCCAGCACGTCGACCCGAACGGCCACGGCAGCCACACCGGCAGCACCCTCGCCGAGGCCGTCGCCGAGGCCGGCGCGGTCGGCACGCTCATCAACCACTCCGAAAAGCGCCTGAAGCTCGCCGACATCGACGGCTCCGTACAGGCCGCCGAGCGAGCGGACCTCGAAACCTGCGTCTGCGCCAACAACCCCGCCCAAATCGGCGCGGTCGCCGCGCTGGGCCCCGACTCGGTCGCCGTCGAGCCGCCGGAACTCATCGGCGGCGACGTCTCCGTCGCGACCGCCGACCCCGGCATCGTCACCGACGCCGTCGACGCCGCGGCCAACGTGGACGACGACGTTGCTGTCTACTGCGGCGCGGGCATCTCGACCGGCGACGACGTGGTGACCGCTGAGGAACTCGGCGCGTCCGGCATCCTGCTCGCCTCCGGCGTCGCCAAGGCGGACGACCCGCGCGCGGCGCTCGAAGACCTCGTCTCCGGCCTGTAAGCGCGCCAAAATTCTCCTTCCGACCGACGGCCCGCGTCTCGACGTCTACTCGCCGTCGGCTTCTTCTTCGACGAACGACGCCTCGATAGCCGCGACCGTCTCCCGGAGTTCGTCGTCGCCCAAGAGGTCCGCGTACTCGTCGCTCACGAGGTCCGGCAGCGCGTACTCGTACTTCCCGCGGCCGGCGTGGCGGATGAAGCCCGCCCGACGGAGCGAGCGGTTCCGGCCGTAGGCGAGGTGCTGGTCGCCGGTCTCGCCCGCGGCGACGTGGGCCGCCAACGGGTCGGAGATGCCGCGCTCGCGGTAGTGCGCGAGCATTCCGTGGTGGACGTCGCCCAGCGCGTTCACGATGGCCGTCATGCGGTCGACCACGTCGCGGCGGCTCTCGGCACCCGGCGCGGGGTGGAGTTCCGCTGGCTCGAAGTCGCCCATCTCGGCGGCCGCCATCCACGACTCGTCGTCGGCCGGCGCGGCCGCAGGGGCCGCGTCGCCCGTGCCATCGGCGCCGTCAGCCCCCGCCTCGTCGCTCTCGGAGAGCAGTCCGTGCGTCGGCCACGGCGGCCCGGACGGCGCTTCGAGCGGTCGTCGGGGCGGTGTGTCGCCGGTGTTCTCGATCCCGTCGCCGCCCTCAGCGGCGGCGTCGGCTGCCGCGTTCGCCACGTCACCATCGGTGGCCTCGTTGTACTCGCCGAGCGCGGCCTGCTTTTCGGTGGGGCGGTTGAGGTTGCGACCGTCGCCGCCGCGGTAGGGCGACTCCGCCTTCTGGAACATCGCCTGCGCGAACTGGTCGGCCATCCGCGAGAGGTCTCGCGCCTCCTCTAGCTCCCGTTCGAGCTGTCGAATCTTCGCGTCCTTCTTGTCTATCTCCTGTCTGAGGTCGGCGATGCGGCTCTCCTGTCTTGCCTTCTCGTCGGAAATCTCCTTGAGGTCGGAGACGAGGTCGCCGTCGACGGACTTCAGGTCCGGGCGCTCGAAGTCGTCGAGGCCCGGCGTCGCGCCCGCGTCGAACGTCTGCTTCTTGTGGAACTGCACGCGCCGAATCGACTCGGACCAGTCGGTGACGAGGAATCCCTCGCCGTTGCCCATGTCCTCGATGGCGTCGGCGTACTCCGACCCGAGGATTCGCCCGACGACCTTGGTGTCGTTGCGCCACGTGAGGCGGTGCCAGACGAGCCAGTCGCACTGGGTGATGAAGTCCTTTTTGACGTCGGCGGGGCGCTGGGAGATGCCGACGACCCCGAGGCCGTGTTTGCGGCCGCGCTTTCCGATTTTGATGAGCATCTTACCCGCCTCGTCCATCCCGCCCTTCTCGGGGATGTACTCGTGGCACTCCTCGATGAGCATCAAAAACGGCTTCTTGAGCTTCTTCTCCTTCGCAAAGAGGTGTTTCGCGACCTCCGTCACCAGTTCGTCGGAGGCCGCGTCGTCGAGGTAGCCGGACACGTCGAGGATGATAGGAACGTTCTGTTCGAGCGCGAGCGTGGCGAGTCGCTCCGCGTGCTCGGGGCTCACCTGGATGTCGCACTCCTCGTCGGCCCCGGCGTGGAGCAGTTCGAACTCCTGTTTGAGGCCGTAGTACTCGCCGTCCGTGTCGACGATGAGCACCGGGAAGTTGGCCGACAGCAGGTTCTCGATGATGACCGACGCCGTGTTCGACTTGCCCGACCCGGACTTGCCGGTGACGAACCCCCGACCGGTGAGGATGTCGACCACCGGCAGGTCGACCGTCGTCCCCGGCTCTTCGGCTCCCTCTCCCCCTGGACCGTCGCTGATCTCGGCGACCGAGATGGTTTCCGTGTCCGAATCCGTCATCCGGTTTGGTCGACTCCCTCGGAGGCCATAGTTCCTCCCCCTCGCCCCGTCGGTCCCGCGGAGTCAGTCGAACTCGACGAGCGACGACTGGCCCTCGTGCGAGCGGGTTCCACCGCCGGCGTTCGGGGGCTCGTCGTCGCCGGCGTCGTCGCTGGTGTCGTCGCCGACGCGGTCGTCTGAAATGTCGTCGCCGCCGGACCCGGTCGACTCCCACCCGTCGAGGCTCGACTGGTCGGCGTCCGCGAACGAGAGCTTCGAGACGCGGACGCCGAGCTTTCGGACGGTCGTCTCTTCGAACTCGGCGTCGAGTAAGTCGAGCGCGACCGATTCGACGAGTTCTGGGTCGTCCACGGGCCCGGAAAGCGACGTCGCCCGCGTGTTGATGTCGAACGGCGGGACGACCACCTTGATGCCGATGGTCCGGTACATCGCCCCGCGGGAGTTCGCGCGGTCGGCCACGTCGGCCGCGAGGGCGCGAACGACCTCCCGCTTGTCCTCGATGTCGTCGGTCGGCTCGGTGAACGCAGACTCCCGCGAGAGGCTCTTGGGTCGGCCCGTCGGCGTGACCGTCCGGTCGTCGTAGCCGCGGGCTCGCTCGTGGAGTTCGCGGCCGCGGGAGCCGAACTCGGCTTCGAGGACCGAGGCGTCGGCCTCGGCGAGGTCGCCCGCCGTCTCGACGCCGAGCGAGCCGAGCTTTCGGGCCGTCACGGGGCCGACGCCGTGGACCTCCTCGACCGGGATGGGTGCGAGAAAGGACCGAACCTCGCCGGGACGGACGACGACCAGCCCGTCGGGCTTGTCGAAGTCGGAGGCGATTTTCGCGGTCGACATGTTCGGCGCGACGCCGATGGAGGCCGCGACGCCGACCTCGCGGGCGATGCGCTGTTTCACGTAGCGGGCGAAGCCCTCCGCCAGCGTCCGGTCGCCCGAGGCCGCGAGGTCCCACGCAGTCCGGTCGGTCACGTCGAGGTAGGCCTCGTCGATGCTCACCTCGCGGACCACGTCGGCGCAGTCGTGGAGAATCGCCTTCACGTCGGCGGCGACCTCCTTGTAGAACTCGAGGTCGACGGTGCGGTAGTGGCCCGCCGCCGCGGGGTCGTCGTCGGGGCCGAGGCCCTCGGTTCGCGGGAGGCGTTCGAGCGCGGTCGAAATCGGCTGGGCGCTCTCGACGCCGAACTCGCGGGCCTCGTAGCTCGCCGTGGCGACCGCGCCGTGGCCCTCGCCGGGTTCGTAGCCCATGCCGACGACCACCGGCTCACCTTCGAGTTCGGGTTCGCGGAGGCGCTCGCAGGCGGCGTAAAAACAGTCCATGTCGACGTGAAGGACGATGCTGTCGGGGGCGTCGTCGGCGGTCGTGCCCGGCAGCGTCTCCTCCGCCATGGTCGAGGTGACGGGCGCAACGCACCTGAAGCTTCAGATAGCGCGGCGAAAGTAAAGCGAAGGGGAAGGACGCGGCGGGTCGGTCGCGGCGGGCGAGATCGGCCGCGTTACTTCAGTCGCTCCTGTAGGAACGACGGGTGTGCGGCCGTGACGCCGTCGATAGACAGAATCTCGTCGGAGATGACGTCGCCGAGGGAGTCGCCGTCGACGGCGCGGACCTCGGCCATCAGCATGTGGTCGCCGGAGGACGTGTACAGCGCCTCCACCGAGTCGAGTTCCTTGAGGATGCGCGTGACCTCGACGTAGCGCTCGCTCGTCGCGTCGATGCCGACCATGGCGATAGACTGCCCGGCGAGTTTCTTCGGGTCGATGTCGGCCGAGTAACCGATGATGACGCCGTCGTCTTCGAGCTTTCGGATGTACTTCCGAACCGTCGGCTTCGACACGTCCGCCCTGTCTGCGATCTGGGCATACGACGCCTTCGCGTCTTCCTCCAAGACCGCGAGGATGCGTCCTTCCGTGGACGTGGTTTCCATGCCCGTTGGTTTTCCGACGGGAGAAAAATATCTTGCGAATCCGAAAAGGGTTCTCGGTCACATCGAACCGGCGCGGCCGCCGGCCGTGAACCGAGCGCCGACTACCGCGTCGTCGGCGTTACTTGTGCTTGTCGAGGAAGTTGTCGAACGTCCGCTCCCACTCGTAGGAGTCGTCGAAGTAGCGCTCCGCGAGCGGCTCTTCGGGCATCTCGCCGATGCGCTGTTTCTCCTGCTGGTAGGACGGGCGGTCTTCGTCGACGTAGTACCGGCCGGTGAGGACGGTGCCCTCGTGGAGGGCGTTCTCCGTCTCGAACATCATCTCCGAGGCCTCCGAGCGGTTCGTGTTGTCGAACTCGTAGTCGTCGGAGTCGTTGATGTCGATGTACGGGACGTACTGACGGGCGTCCTTGTTCCACGTCGGACACTGCGTGAGGAAGTCGACGTGGGAGAAGCCGTCGTGCTGGATGGCTTCCACGATGATGTCCTTCGCCTGGTTCGGGTTGACGGCGGCCGTCCGCGCGACGTACGACGCCCCGGAGTTCAGGGACATCGAGAGCGGGCGGAGCGGCGTCTTGGCCGAGCCGTGGGGTTGGGTCTTCGACTTGTGACCCATCGGCGAGGTGGGCGAGGTCTGGCCCTTCGTGAGGCCGAAGATCTCGTTGTTGAACACGATGTAGGTGATATCGTGGTTCTCACGAGCGGTGTGCATGAAGTGGTTGCCACCGATGCCGTAGCCGTCGCCGTCGCCGCCGGCGGCGACCACGGTCAGACCGGGGTTCGCCAGCTTCGCGGCGCGGGCGATGGGCAGCGAGCGGCCGTGGATGGTGTGGAACCCGTAGCTGTTGAAGTAGCTGTTGAGCTTGCCGGAACAGCCGATACCGGTCGTCACCATCATCTCGTCGGGCGAGAGGCCGAGTTCGGCCGCCGCGCCCTTGAGCGCCTTGAGGACACCGAAGTCACCGCAGCCCGGACACCACGTCGGCTGGGGTTCGAGTCCGGGGGTGAACTCGTTTTGGTCCTGCTCCGTTTCTTCACCGATTGCGCTGAATGCACTCATGATTTATTCACCCACCTTGGGGACGAACTTCGTGCGGTTGTCTGGGAGCTCCTCACCTTCGAGGAGCGCCGTCTCGAAGCCCTCGACGATGTCGGCGGGCTCGAACGGGTTGCCGTTGTACTTGAGGAGACTCGACATCTGGTCGCCGTAGCCGCCGAGTTCCTTGGAGATGAGTCCGCGGAACTGGGCGGAGGCGGTCATCTCGACGACGAGCGCCTCGTCGACGCTGTCGAGGAAGTCCGCGACCTCCTGTTTCGGGAACGGCATCATCTCGGAGACGCCGAGGACCTTGACCGAGTGGCCCTTCTCGTTGAGAACGTCGGCGGCCTCTTCGACGGTGCCCTGCTGGCTGCCGAAGGTGATGAGGCCGAGGTCGGCGTCTTCGTCGCCGTGGACCGTGTTGAACTCGCCGTCGGCGTCGAGTTCGGCGCGGATGTTGTCGACCTTCTGCATGCGGCGGTTCATCTGCGCGACGCGGTTCTCGGGGGACTCCGAGATGTGACCCGCGGGCATGTGCTCGTTACCCGTGGCGAGGTAGCGACCGCCCTTCTGGCCCGGCAGCGAACGCGGCGAGACGCCGTTTTCGGTGTCGTGCTGGAAGCGCTGGTACTTGCCGGAGTCGTCGTGCGGCGCGTCTTCGAGTTCCGCTTCCGTCAGGACCGAACCGAGGTCGGCGTTGGGCTCCTCGTCGAAGACCGAAGCCGGGACGTTCGAGAGTTCGCCCCCGAGCTTCTGGTCGTAGAGGACGATGGACGGAATCTGGTACTCGTAGGCGATCTGGAACGCCTTACGCGTCTGGTAGTACGCCTCGGCGGCGGTCCCGGGCGCGAAGACGATGCGGTGGGAGTCACCCTGCGAGGTGTACAGGACGTGTTCGAGGTCGGACTGCTCGGGCTTCGTCGGCATGCCCGTCGAAGGACCGGCGCGCATGGCCTCGACGAGGACGAGCGGCGTCTCGGTAATCTCCGCGAGACCGAGCGGCTCGGACATGAGCGAAAAGCCGCCACCGGAAGAGCCAGACATCGCCTTGACGCCCGCGTGGGAGGCACCGATTGCCAGCGCGGCCGCGGCGATTTCGTCCTCCACCTGCTCGGAGATGCCGCCGAGTTCGGGGAGGTTCTGGGTCATGATGGTGAAGACTTCCGTCCACGGGGTCATCGGGTAGCCCGCGATGAAGCGGCAGCCTTCGTCGATGGCTCCGTACGCGATGGCGTCGGAGCCGGAGAGAAGCACCTGCTCTTCGTCGTGTTCGCCGGTCGGCGCGGACACGTCGGGAGCCTCGACGTCGTACTCCTCTTGGACCATCTCGTAGGCGTCGTCGAAGACGGTCAGGTTCGGTTCGAGAATCTTGTCGGGCATCGCGTCCGACATCAGGCTCTTGATGACGTCGGGTTCGATGCCGGCGATGGCGCACGTGACGGCGACACCGGCGGTGTTGCGCATGACCTCGCGACCGTGTTCGCGGGCGATGGTGCGCAGGTCGATGTCGTAGACGTGCCAGTCGTTCTCCTCGACGCGCTCGTCGAAGTCCTCGATCTCGGAGGCGTCGAGCAGACCGGAGTCGTAGACGATGACTCCGCCTTCGTCGAGTTCGTCGAGGTTCTCCGAGAGCGGCTTGATCTCCTCGTTGCCGTAGTAGGCACCCTCGCTCGGGTTGCGGGCGAAGGAGTCACCGAGCGCGAGGAGGAAGTTGTACCCGTCGCCGCGAGACTTGACGGGGTCTGCGCTCACGCGCACTTCGGTGTACGTGTGGCCACCGCGGATGCGCGATGGATAGTGGCGATGCGTGAAAACGTGTAGCCCCGCTCGCATCAGGGCTTTGGCGAAGTTCTGGCTCGTCGAGGCGATACCGTCACCGGAACCCCCTGCGATCCGCCAGATAAGTTCGTGGTCAGTCATATGTTGAGCTCACGGCCCCGCTGGGGCGCTACCTGAAAAGTTGGGGAGGGTCCGATTAAAGACTTTGCTATGGATTAACAAGGAAAGATAATGAAGGACTTAATATTGTTAAACTGACTCACCCTCCCACCGTCGAAAGTGGACGAACGGGCTATCACGCCCGCGGAATAGAGTGAACGATAACTCGGAATCGGGGGTCGCTACTCGTTGTCGGGACTCGACGGGTGGTACGGGGTGTCGTACTCGCCGGCCTGTCCGTCGAGGCGGTCGGGATTGATGCGTCCGCCGAGGAGCATGAAGTCGAGGATGGTCACGTAGAGCATCGCCTCGACGACCGGGACGCCGCGGGGCGGGAGGACGGGGTCGTGCCGGCCGACGACCTGAATCTCCTTTTCCTCGCCGGTCTCCCAGTCCACGGTCCGCTGTTTCTTCGGGATGGACGTGGGCGCGTGGAGCGTCAGTTCGCCGTACACCGGTTCGCCGGTCGTGATGCCGCCCTGGATGCCGCCGTGTTTGTTGCCGACGGGTCGGGGGTCGCCCTCTTCACTAAATTCCCAGTTCTCGTTGCGGTCGTGGCCGGTCCACTCGCGGGCCTCGCGGCCGAGGCCGAACTCGAACGCCGTCGCCGCCGGCACCGACATGAGCGCCTGTCCGAGCCGCGCCGAGAAAGAGTCGAACCGCGGCGCGCCGAGGCCGCGCGGGACGCCCTGCGCCTCGAAGTATATCGAGCCGCCGATGGAGTCGCCTTCCTTCTGGTACTCCTCGATGAGTTCCTGCATCTCCGCCGCGGTCTCGGGGTGCGCACAGCGCACGTCGTTTTCCTCCGTGTGCTCGCGCAGGTCGTCGAAGGAGACCTCCGGCGCTTCCACGTCGCCGATCTGGTTCACGTGCGCCTTCACCTCGATGTCGTAGTCGCTCTGCTCGATGACCTGCTTCGCCACCGCGCCGGCGGCGACCCAGTTCACCGTCTCGCGCGCGGACGAGCGCCCGCCGCCGCCCCAGTTGCGCGTGCCGAACTTCGCCGAGTACGTGAAGTCGCCGTGCGAGGGCCGCGGCGCGGTCACGTAGGGTTCGTACTTGCCCGAGCGGGCGTCCTTGTTCTGGACGACCATCCCGATAGGCGTGCCCGTCGTGTAGCCGTCCTGCACGCCGGAGTTGACGACGACGGCGTCCGGTTCGCCGCGGCTCGTCGTAATCATCGACTGGCCCGGCTTCCGTCGGTCCAGTTCGTGCTGCACGTCTTCGACCGAGAGCTCCACGCCGGCGGGACAGCCGGACACCGTGACGCCCATCGCGTCGCCGTGGCTCTCGCCGTAGGTGGTCATCCGAAAGAGACGACCGAATTCGTTGCCGTTCATTACCCGCCCCTCGGGTGGCCGCCCATTTAGTGTTTGTAGAAAGGTGCAATCGTGGGCGGTGGTTCGGCGACCCCACGTTCATGGTCGACGACGACGAATCCGCCGTATGGAACCGACGCCCCCCACCGGCCCCGCCGCCTCCGACCTCGACTCCGACTCCGACGCCGCGTCCGGACTCCGCGGCCGCTTCGAAGCGGCGTTCTGGGAGCGCCACGCCAACCCGTGGAGCGCCGGCACGCGAATCCTCGTCTATCCCGTGTTGATGTACGCGGTCTACCGACGGAACCGCCGGCTCTTTCTCGCCGCCGTCGCGTTCACCGCGGTCAACCCGGTGTTGTTCCCGCGGCCCGCGCGCACGGACAACTACCTCAGCCGAATCGTCCTCGCCGAGCGCGAGTGGCTCGACGCCGAGCGCGGGACGATGGGCCTCGACTACCCGAACGTGCTCAACGTCCTCAACGTCCCGGTCACGCTCTACGCCTTCGTCTCGGCGATTCAGCGCAACCCGGTCGGCACGCTCCTCGGTACGCTCGGCGTGATGGTCCTCAAGCTCTGGTGGGTCGACGCCGTCGTGCGAGAGACGGGCGTGACGGGCCACGGCCCCGAGGAAGCGAAGTCACCGGAGTGAGTCCAGTGTCGCCGTGGCAAACGGAATCAGCATCTCGTCGGGGTGGAGTCCGCCGTGCATGCCGACGAAGCCGAGGTTCCCCGGCTCCTCGTCGCCGTACCAGACGCCGAGGTTCCGGTGGACGACCACGAGGTCGCCGAGTCGTCGCTCGAACGTCGGCGAGGGGACGGGGCCGAACAGTTCCCGCTCCAGCACCTCGCGCTTCCGGAACACCCGCGCGTCCAACTCGGTCGTGAGCAGGTCGTAGACCGGTTCGATTCGGTCGTCTCTCAGATGGAGGTGGACGTTCCGCGGGCTCCCCGAGAACCGAATCGGCGTCCCGTCCGTGAGCGTCCGCAGGTCGGAGACGAGGTCGAACGGCGGCTCCGAGAGGTCGGGGTTGCGCTCGGGGTCGGTGTCGACGAGGCCGTGGTCGGCGGTGAGACAGACGAGCGTCTCGCCCGCGTCGTCTTCGTCGGTCGCTTCCGCGAGCGTCGCTATCGCGTTCTCCACGCGGTCGAAGGTCTCGTCGACCGTCTCGCGGTACGCCTCGGAGTCGACGCCCTCAGTGTGCGCCACGGCGTCGGTCTGCGGGAGGTACGCGAAGACGTAGGACGGGTCCACGGCCGACTCGACCGCCTCCTCGAAGGCGTCCGAGAACGTCGAGAGGTCCTCCGGGTCGTAGGTGTGCGGGACCGTCTCCTCGGACGGGAACGGCGTCACGTGGTGCGTCTCGACGCCCGCGGCGGCGAGGTCGGGATAGACGCTCTCGCAGTCGGCCACGTCGGCGCGGTCGATTCGCTCCGGCTGGGTGCCGTCCTTCCGGAGGAAGGGCAGCGCCTCGAACATCTCGTCGGCGTCGGGGTCGTAGACGTTCCAGCCGACGACGCCGTGCTCCGACGGCAACGCTCCCGAGTGGAACGTGTTCATCGCGGCGGCCGTCTCCGACGGGAAGACGGTGGTGAGCGGGGTGACGCGGCCCGCGCGCTCGAACTCCCGGAGGAAGGGAATCCGATCGCGCTCGCCGTCCCACTGGGCGAGGCCGAAGCCGTCGACGAGGAAGACGATCACCCGTGACACGTCGTCGTAACCCGCGGTGGCTTCGGCGGGGAGCCGCGGTCCGACGTCCGCGCCGAGCAGGTCGGCGACGGTCCCCGGAATCCGCGAGAAACACCAGTCGTCGTAGGCCGGCAGGAGATAGTCGCCGTCCGACTGTCGCTCGCGGAGCGCCTGCGCGTCGGCGTCGAACATACCACGGTCGGCGTCCGGGCGGGCGAAAAAGATTTCGTCGGCCGGGGGCTCGGTGCCGCTCTGGCCAGCCGAGGTGGGCGGTGCGCCCCGGTCAGTTCTCGGTCATCTCGGCGCCGAGGTCGGACATCGCCTCGAAGAAGTTCGGGAACGACACGTCGACGTGCTCGCTGCCCGCAATCGTCGTCTCGCCGTCCGCGACGAGGCCGGCGACCGCGAGCGACATGACGATGCGGTGGTCGCCGCGGCCGTCGACCGCCGCGCCGACGAGGTTGGTCTCGCCACCGTGAACCGTGAGCCTGTCTTGTTGTTCGGTGACGTTCGCGCCCATCTTCGCGAGTTCCTCAGCCATCGCGCTCACGCGGTCGGTCTCCTTGTACCGGACGTGCTCGCAGTTCTCGATGACCGTGTCGCCGTCGGCGATAGCCCCGAGGACCGCGATGGTCGGGAGCAGGTCGGGCGTGTCGCCCACGTCCACGGTCGTGCCGGTCAGGTCGGCCGCGGAGACGGTCAGTTCGCCCGCGTCCTCGTCCCAGTCCACCGTCGCGCCCATGTCGCGGACGATGTCGACGATGGCGCTGTCGCCCTGTGCGGACGGGCGCGCGCCCTCGATGACAACGTCTTCGCCCTCAGCGCCCGCGACCGCGCCGGCCGCGAGCAGGTAGGAGATAGACGAGAAGTCGCCGGGGACGCTGTACGCGCCGCCCTCGGGGGCGTACGACTGGCCGCCGGGAACGGAAAAGCCGTCGTCGGTCCGGGTCGCTTCCACGCCGAAGTCGGCGAGGAGTTCGAGCGTGATATCGACGTACGGCGAGGACTTGAGTTCGGTCGTGAGTTCGACGTCGATGCCCTCCTCTGTGACCGCGCCGGCCATGAGGAGCGCGGTGATGAACTGCGAGGACACGTCGCCGGGAATCTCGACCGTGCCGCCGGTCATGCCGTCGCCGACGACGAGCGGGGCCTGCCCGTTTCGGCGCGTGCTCTCGGCGCGGCCGTCGAGGTCGAAGACGGCGTCGAGAAGCGGGCCGTGGGGGCGCGACCGGAGCGAGGCGTCGCCCGTGAGGACCGTCAGACCGTCGCCGAGGGCCGCACAGCCGGTGACGAGGCGCATCGTCGTCCCCGAGTTCTCGCAGTTGACTACGTCGCCGGGCGTGCCCGGGCGACCGCCGAAGCCGGCGACCTCGACCGTCTGGCCGTCGCGGTCGACCGACCCACCGAAGGCCTCGACCGCGCGCATGGTCGCCTTGGTGTCGGCGCTGACGAGCGCGTCGCGGACGACCGCCTCGTCGCTGTAGCCCGCGGCGAGGACGGCTCTGTGGGTGTAACTCTTCGACGGCGGCGCTCGGGTGCGTCCGGCGACCCGAGACGGGGAGACGTGCGCGTCCATACGCGAGGGGTCGGCAGGGTCCGGTATCAGGGTACCGGACGCGGCGACGTTCTCCCGGACGGCGACGGAGGCGCGGTCACTCGGTTTCTTGTTTGCCAACAAACATATATCGCGGGCGAGCGTACTGTGTTCGGGATGAGCGCCGCGGGCCGCGGCGTTCCGCCGCACCCCGCGCGCGACGAGTTCCGGCGGCCGATTCGCGGCGCGTCTCCCGCCCGAAGAGGCGTGTCGCGGAGTCGATACCGGAACCCGCCGACCGCGACGCGAGAGCTTTACTACCGGCCGGGCGAACCCCGGAGTATGGAACCCGATTTCTCACCGCTGGCCGAGTTCCTCGGCGACGAGTTCGACGGCTATCTCATCTCGGCCGACGGGAGCGACTCCAACCAGCTGTACCTCTCTGGGTTCGACGCGCCGGACCCGTACGTGACGCTCTACACGCCGGAGGGAATCCACCTCCTCGTCTCGACGCTGGAGTTCGGCCGCGCGAAGAAAGAGAGCCGCGCCGACACCGTCTCGCGGCTCTCCGACTACGACTACCGCGACAAGCACGCCGAACACGGGGCAGTCGTCGGGAAGGCGAAGACGGTCGCGGCGTTCCTCGCCGACTACGGGGTCGGGTCGCTCGCGGTCCCCGCGGACTTCCCGCTCGGCACCGCCGACGCCCTGCGCGAGGAGGGCGTCACAGTCGAGGCCGAGGCCGACGACGTGCTCACGAACATCCGCGCGGTGAAGTCCGACGAGGAAGTCGAGCACATCCACGCCGCACAGGACGCCAACGAGGCCGCGATGCGGGCCGCCGAGGGCCTCATCCGCGCCGCCGACGTGGCCGAGGACGGCACGCTCACCTACGAGAGCGACCCGTTGACGAGCGAGCGCGTCAGGGAGGAAATCGAGGTGACGCTCCTGCGACACGGCTGCGCCCTCGACGAGACCATCGTCGCCTGCGGGGCTGACGCCGCCGACCCGCACGACCGCGGGGGCGGCCCGCTGCACGCCGACGAGGCCGTCATCATCGACATCTTCCCGCGCGACAAGGAGACGAAGTACAACGGCGACATGACCCGGACGTTCGTGAAAGGCGAGCCGTCGCCCGAGATACGCGAGTGGTTCGACCTCACCGAGGAGGCGTTCGAGGCCGCTCTCGACGCCGTCGAGCCGGGCGCGACCGGTAAGGACGTACACGATGCCGTCTGCGACGTGTACGAGGCAGCCGGCGAGAGTACGCTCCGCGCCGACCCCTCGGCCGAGACCGGATTCATCCACAGCACGGGTCACGGCGTCGGCCTCGACGTGCACGAACTCCCGTCGCTGAGCCCGAGCGGCGAGGAGCTTCGCCCCGGTCACGTCATCACCATCGAGCCGGGGCTGTACGACCCCGAAATCGGCGGCGTCAGAATCGAAGACCTCGTCGTCGTCACCGAAGACGGCTACGAGAACCTGACTGAGTACCCGGTCGAACTCGTCGTCGAGTAGCCGGCGCGAGAGCGCGGAATCGGAACGAGCGCCGAATCCGAATCCGAATCGGCGTCGGCGGAGAAAATCAGCTATCGAGGGCGTTGTCGCCGGTCGAGCCGCAAGCGGCGGGCGCGTCGGTCCAGCCGGAGTTGGCCTCGCGCCACTGTTTTAGCAGGTCTTCCAGCGCATCGCCCGTCTCGGGCGTGAGTACGCCCGCTGCCTGCCGGACGACCGTCCCGTCCTCGATGAAGAGCGCGTAGATGTTGCCCTCGCCGAGCAGTCCGAGACGGCGCTGGAGCGCGGTCTTGTCCACCCGCGCGATGAGCGCGTTGTCGTGGGTGCGGCTCCGAGCGGCACCCGGCGACATTCCGCCGCCGGACATCGGTGGCATCATCCCGCTCCGTCCGCCGAGGACGAGCAGTTCGTAGTACTCGAAGTGTCCGTACGTCTCGCACAACTCCTTTGCGAACCCGCGCCACGACCCGACCAGCGACTGCTGGCGGCGGTCGAAACTGATGAGCACGAGCGTCTGTTCACCCTCTAAGTCGTCCGGCAGGACGACTTTCTGGCCGCTCGTATCTCGTGTCGGGAGGCGAGGGAACTCCATGGGCTAGGCGATTCTCCACCAGTAGATAAGTCTAATTGCCGATTCGACAAACCGTCGCGTCGAGAGGACTGTCTCTCTAGCTGCGACGACGTATGAACTCATCGCGAGTGGTTTCGAGTTTATTCGTTATAAACGTCCGCTCCCGAGACTCAGCGCCGATAATCGGGGTCAGCGTTCGTATTCGGGGTCGAACAGTTGGGCCGACATCGGTCCCGGTTCGCTTCCCTCGACGACGGCGTACGAAGAGAGGTCGTCGACGCCCGCCTCGGACAGCAGTTCCTCGTCGTAGAACGCGTTACCGGTGCAGTCAGTCGGGTCGCGCGAGAACAACTCGGCGACGGCGTCGCACAGTATCTGCGGGGTGCGCCAGTCCTCGGGCGTGCCCATCCCGAAGTGTCGCGTCGCCTCGGACTCGATGGCGGAGACCGGCCACAGCGCGTTCACGCCGATGTCGTCGGCGTCGAGTTCGCCCGCGAGCGACTGCGCGATGAACGTCATGCCGTACTTCGAGAGCGCGTAGGCGACCTTGCCCGGGGCGGGGCGAGCGGGCATCGGCGGCGAGAAGGTGACCACGTGGGCGTGGTCGCTCTCGCGGAGGTGCGGGAGCGCGGCGTGCGTCGTCGCGTACGCCCCGCGGGCGTTCACGTCCATGAGGAGGTCGAACCGCTTCGGCGGCGTGTCCTCGAAGCCCGCGATGTGAATCGCGCCCGCGTTGTTGACGACGAAGTCGATGCCGCCGAAGGCGTCGACCGTCTCGTCGATTGCGGTCTGCACGGAGGCGTCGTCACGCACGTCGAGTTGACACCAGATGGAGTCGCCGCCGCGCTCGCGTATCTCCTCCGTCGTCTCGACGATGGTCCCGGGGAGGTCCTCGCGCCCGTCGACGGTCTTGCCCGTGGAGACGACGTTTGCGCCCCGGTCGGCCAAGTCGAGCGCGATGGCCTTCCCGATGCCGCGACTGGTTCCCGTGATGAAGGCCGTCCGACCCTCGAAATCCACATCATCGAATGCCATAGTTTCTTATCGGTCATCGACCACTTGATGGTTCGTACACCGGGCGTCGGTTGAACGTGGTTTGCGGGTCGGGTGCAGGTGGGCGTCTCGCCACACCCGCCGCCACCGATTCCCTTTTGGCCGCTGCACCTCCACACCCGTACCGATGGACGTGCTCATCGTCGGCGCGGGCGCAATGGGACGCTGGTTCGGCCGCACCGTCGACGCCGACCTCGCGTTCGCCGACGCGGACCCCGAGAGCGCGGTCGCCGCAGCGGACGCGCTGGGTGGCCGGGCGGTCCCGCTGGACGGCGACGAGCGGTTCGACGTGGTCTGTCTCGCAGTTCCGATGCGACTCGCGGCCGACGCCGTCGCCGACAACGCCCACCGCGCGGACGCCGCGATGTGCGACGTGACCGGCGCGATGAAACCGCCGGTGGCGGCGATGCGCGACCACCTCCCCGACCGCGAGCGACTCAGCCTCCACCCGCTTTTCGCCCCGCACAACGCCCCCGGCAACGTCGCCGCCGTCGCCGACGAATCGGGGCCGAAGACGGACGCCCTGCTCGCCGACCTCGACGCGGCCGGCAACCGCGTCTTCGAGACGACGCCCGAGGAACACGACGCGGCGATGGAGACGGTGCAGGCGGCCGCCCACGCCGCCGTCCTCGCGTTCGGGCTCGCCGCCGACGACGTGCGCGAGGAGTTCGCCACGCCGATTTCCGCCGCGCTCGACGAACTCGTCGCCTCGGTGTCCGGCGGCACCCCGCGCGTGTACGCGGACATCCAATCTTCGTTCGGCGGCGGGGCCGACCGCGTCGCCGACGCGGCCCGCGCGCTCGCCGCGGCCGACGACGAGGCGTTCGCCGACCTCTACCGGCGCGTCTCCCGCGGCGACACCGGAGTCGGCGCGGGAGCCGACCGCGTCGCCGACGACCGCACCCGCGACCAGACCGACAAGCACGACCCTATCGAGTGACGAGTGAAGGGAGACACCGACGCCGACGCCCCGCCGCGGGCCCGATTCCCGCCGCGCGGGCGGCGGCGACTCGCTCCACAGCCCACCGATGATAGACAGAGACGCCGTCCGCGACAACGCGAAGTACCTCAGAAACGTCCGCCCCATCGACCCCGACGAGATAGCCGAGTACATCGAGGGCGCGCCGCACCCCGCCGTGGTGAAACAGACGCTCCGCGAGGAGGCCCACGACCTCGGCCTCTTCGAGCGCGACGACGGCACGTTCGTCCCCGCGAACGACGACCCCGCGCCGGTTCAGCACTGGTCGCCCGCGGCTTTCCCCGACGACTACTCCTTCGCCCTCGAAGACCTGCTCATCGGGCGCTACGGCGCGAACTGGCACGTCGGCGACTCCGGCGACCGCCTCCGGGAGCGCGTCCGCCAGCTCAAGGAGGACTACTACCGGGGCACCCCCGTCGAGTACGACGAGGACGCCGCGCTCGGCTACGGGATCTACCACCTCCCGGACTACTACGCCGCCGTCGGCTACGTCCTCTCGGACCTCGCTGAACGGAGCCTACTCCCCCGTAACCCTCGCGTGCTCGACGTGGGTGCCGGAACCGGCGGCCCCGCGCTCGGTCTGCACGACTACCTCCCCGACGACGCCGTCGTCGACTACCACGCGGTCGAACCGAGCGCCTCCGCCGACGTGCTCGACCGGATGCTCGGCGAGACGCGCCGGAACTTCCGGACGACCGTCCACCGCGAGACCGCCGAGGCGTTCGACCCCGACGGCGAGTACGATATCGTCCTCTTCGCCAGCGTCCTGAGCGAGCTCGACGACCCCGTCGCGGTCGTCGAGAAGTACCTCGACGCCCTCGCCGACGACGGCGCAATCGTCGCCATCGCGCCGGCGGACAGAAACACGAGCATCGGTCTCCGCGAGGTCGAACGTGAGGTCGCGCCCGCCGACGGCGACGTGACCGTGTACTCGCCGACGCTCCGTCTCTGGGACGGCTACGCGCCCTCGGACCGGGGCTGGTCGTTCGACGTGAAGCCCGACCTCGACGTGCCGGGGTTCCAGCGCCGCCTCGACGAGGGTCGCGACGGCGACGAGGACGAGGGAACCTTCGTCAACGTGGACGTGCAGTACTCCTACAGCGTCCTCCGGACCGACGGCGAGCGCCGCCTCGACGTTCGCGGGAACCCCGCGCGGTTCGCCAAGATGGCCGAGATGGAGCGCCACGTCACGAACCGCATCGACCTCCTCGCGGTCAAACTGAGCCACGACCTCTCGGAGGGCAACAACCAGGTGTTCAAAATCGGCGACGGCAGCGAGGCGGTCGACCACTACGCCGTCCGCACGCGCGAGACCGTCCTGAACGCCGATGTGGCCGACGCCGACTACGGCGACGTGCTCGTCTTCGAGAACGTCCTCGCGCTCTGGAACGACGACGAAGAGGCGTACAACCTCGTCGTCGACGACGAGACGCTCGTCGACCGCGTCGCCTGAGCGGGGCGCGTCGGCCGCCGCCGTTCCTCGGGACACGTTGCGTCCGACGGGTGGCTTTTTGCGCGCTCCGTCCCCAGTCGGACCATGAGCGAACCCAGCATCCTCCTCACCAACGACGACGGCATCGAGAGCGTCGGCTTCCGCGCGCTCTACGACGCCCTCTCGGAGTTCGCCGACGTGACGGCGGTCGCGCCCGCGACGGACCAGAGCGCGGTCGGCCGGAAGATGTCCACCGACGCGGTCGTCACCGAGCACGAACTCGGCTACGCGCTGGAGGGGACGCCAGCCGACTGCACGGTCGCCGGCCTGGAGGCGCTGTGTCCCGACGTGGACATGGTCGTTTCCGGCATCAACAAGGGAGCCAACATCGGCGCGTACGTCCTCGGCCGGTCGGGAACCGTCAGCGCCGCCGTCGAGGCCGCGTTCTTCGACGTGCCCGCCATCGCCCTCTCGCTGTACGTCCCCGCCGGCGGCGACCTGCCGTGGCACGAGAAGGCGACCGACCCGCGGGACTTCCGCGAGGCGACCCACGCGGCCTCGTACCTCGTCAAACACGCCGAGCCGGCCGGCGTCTTCGACCAGTGCGACTACCTCAACGTCAACGCGCCCATGCGCGACCCCAGCGGCGACCCCGCGGACATGCAGGTGACGGTTCCCTCGGAGCTGTACGACATGACCGCGGAGTTCGAAAACGGGACCGTGAAGCTCCACGACCGCGTCTGGGAGCGGATGCGAACCGGCGACATCCCGGACCCCGACGGCACCGACCGCCGGGCCGTCGTCGAGGGCCGCGTGTCGGTCTCGCCGCTGACCGCGCCGCACACGACCCACCGCCACGAGGCGCTGGACGCGCTCGCCGAGACGTATCTGGAGTAGGCCGAGCGTCGAGCGTCGTCCGGTGGCAACAAAGCGTATATCCGAGGGTCCTGAAACGCCGACGAGACCGATGACCCCGTTTCTCCAAGCCGCCGAGTCGGGCAGCGTCACCGGCTTTCTCGTCACTATCGCGGTGCTGTTTAGCATCCCGCTCGTCATCCTCCTCCTCGGACGGCTGTTCGAACAGTTCTTCTGAGGTCCGCCCTTCGGAGGGTCTTGTCGACCGCGGCGACTCGCGCGATGCGCCACGCATGCGGCCCGAGCCTCACCGTCGCCTTTTTATATGATTACTGTCATTTGAATGTCATGAACCGTGACGAGCTCAACGACTATCTGAAACAGCGGCCGCTCTTGGGAGGTCTCTGGCTTGTCGGAATGCTCGGCGCGGGCATGGTTCTGTGGCTGAAACTGCTCCGCCCGGCGCAGTCGGTCGCCGACATCGTCTCGAACACCGGCTACCAGTTCGGCTTTCTCGTGATGGGCGGGCTCTGTTACGTGGCCTTCGTCGGCTTCTCTCGGGCGGTGAACTGATTTCTCACTCCGCCGCCCAGCGACTGTCCACCAGCAGTTTGTACGCGAGGCCGACGCCCCCGGCGAACATCGCGAGCGCCCCGGCGAGTGAGGCGACGATTCCGAGAGCGAACATCAGCCCGAACCCGTAGCCTGCGAGGGCGAAACTGCCGACGGCTAGCAACACCCAGCCGCCGGCGATGACGGCAAACAGCGCGATGGCGTCGTCTTCGGTCGCGTAGCGGAGGGCGTCGCGGGCGGAGACGCGTGACATGTCGAACGCGTCGCCGGGGGCGAACCTGGTCCTTTCGGTCGGCCGACACCAAAGATTGAATCCCGGGCCGGCCGACGGACGCGTATGTCCGAAGCAGATGCGGTCGAGCGCGTCGACGAGCCGGGAACCGTCGAGTCGCTCGCCGCGGACCTCCGCTCGCTCGGCGTCGCGGCCGGCGACACCCTCCTCGTGCACTCGTCGCTCAGTTCGCTCGGCTGGGTCGCCGGCGGCCCGCAAGCGGTCGTGGACGCCCTCCAGACGGTGCTGACCGACGACGGGACGCTGGTCATGCCGACCCACACGGGCCAGTACACCGACCCGTCGGTGTGGGAGAACCCGCCGGTCCCCGACGACTGGGTGGAAACCATCGGCGAGTCGATGCCGCCGTTCCGCCCCGACGTGACGCCCACCCGCGGAATGGGCGCGATACCCGAGTGCTTCCGCAACTACCCCGGCGTCGTCCGCAGCGAGCATCCGACGGTCTCCTTCGCGGCGTGGGGCGCGGCTGCCGAAGCGATAGCCGCTGACCACGAACTCGATTACGGCCTCGGCGACGGGTCACCGCTGGCTCGGGTGTACGACCGCGGCGGCGACGTGCTCCTGCTCGGCGTCGGCCACGGGAACGACACCTCGCTCCACCTCGCCGAACACCGCGCGGACTTCGAAAAGACGCGGACGACGGAGCGCGCGCCGCTGCTCCGAGACGGCGAGCGCGTCGTCGTCGAGTACGAGGACATCGAAGTCGAGACCGACGACTTCGAGGAAGTCGGCGAGGCGTTCGAGACGGCCGTCGGCGCGACAGACGGGTCGGTCGCGGCCGCGCAGGCGACGCTCCTCGACCAGCCCGCGCTGGTCGACTTCGCCGAAGACTGGTTCGAGTCGAACCGCTGAGCCGAGGGCGCGGTCGACTCGGTCGGTTCGCGACGCCGGACGCGATGCCGGATTCGACGCGTCCGCTCAGGCGAGCGTCGCGGTCAGCGTGATTTCCGGCCCGGCGAGCGCCTTCGACACCGGACAGCTCTCCTTCGCGCGCTGGGCGAGTTCGGCGAACGTCTCCTCGTCGATGTCGGGCACGTCGGCGTCGAGCGTCAGGTCGATGCGAGAGATTTCGAAGCCGCCGCCGTCGGCCGGGTCGAGGTGCACGTCGGCCGCGGTGTGGAGGCTCGTCGGCGCGTAGCCCTCACCTTCGAGGAACGCGGTCAACTGCATCGAGAAACAGCCGGAGTGGGCCGCGCCGATGAGTTCCTCGGGGTTCGACCCGGGTTCGTCCTCGAACCGCGTCGGGAACGTGAACGTCCCCTCGACGGTCCCGCTCTCCGTCGAGAACTCGCCGCTGCCGTCTTTGCCACCGGTCCACGTCGTCTCAGCTTTGTGCGTGGGCATCTCACGCACGCCTACGGTCGCCAACGATATGGAGATGACGGCGAACGGCGCGTTCGAGGCGGCCGGCGGGCGCGGAGTAGAGATTGAGGCGGCGCGCTACAGGCCGCTCCAGAGCGCGGCGACCCCGAACCCGACGATGACGACGCCCGCGAGTTGGTTCACCCGCCGGAGGACCGCCGGGGTGACTCGCTCCCGGACGCGGTCGACGGCGGCGCTCAGGACGAACCACCAGAGCGCCGACCCGGCGAAGACGCCCGCGACGAGGACCGCCGCCGCGAGGTAGTCGCCCGAGACGCCGACGCCCAAGCCGGCGAAGATGCCCACGAAGGCGAGTATCGTCACCGGGTTCGTCAGCGTCAGGAGGAACGTCGACCCGAAGTCGGCGACGAGTGTCCGGGCGTCGCTGGCCGGCGTACTTACAGAAGACGAGTCCGCCGTCGGTGCCGACTCGACCGACTCGGGGTCGCCTCGAATCGACTGGAAGCCGATGTACAGGAGGATTCCCCCGCCAGCGAGGGCGATTCCGTTGCGGTGTCCGAGCAGGACCGACGAGAGCGCGGCGAGGCCGAACCCCGCGATGGCTCCGTAGACCGCGTCCGCGGACGCCGCTCCGAGTCCGCTGACGAAGCCCGAGAGACGGCCCTTAGAAAGCGTTCGCTGGATGCACAGGACGCCGATTGGTCCGACCGGCGCGGCTATCGAGACGCCGAGAACGAGTCCGCGGACGAAGATTCCGATTGTCGTGGTTAATAGACATCACCTCGTGGTCGCTTCGATGCGTCGCCGGGTGATACGTCTATCGCCCGTCCTGAATGGCCCGCCGGCGCAATCAACGTTGGTGCCGACTACCCGTCACCGATTAGAGCAGCCCTGTGATGAAGCCGAGACCCATCAGGACCAACACGGCCGCGGAGAACGCCGGAAGATACGGCGTGTACTTCTCGACCTCGTCTTCGTACTGCTGGTAGCCGGCGATCAGCAACATCGTCAGTCCGACGATGCCGACGACGACGGTGATGGCGTAAGCGCTCATCAGTTCGAGGCAGTAGTTCGACCCGGCACAGAGCGCGATAATCTCGAACTCCTCCTCGTGGGCGAACCCGAGGACGAACGCGAACCACGCGATGCCGAGGAGGCCGCGGTCCGCGGCTTCGTCGAGGTCGCCGTGTGAGTGAGAGTGGGAGTGCCCGCCGACGAAGGGCACGAACGCTTTCAGGCGGGAGAACAACCCGCCGTCATCGTGACCGTGAGTGTGGCCGTCGTGGCTGTGGTCATCGTGGTCATGTGAGTGCCCGCGGTCGTGCGAATGGCCATCGTCGTGCGAGTGACTGCCCTCGTGTGAGTGGTCGTGGTCGTGAGCGTGCTCCTCTCCGTCGTCGTGCCCGTGAGTCCCGTGAGCGTGTCCGTGGTAGTACTCGCGGACACCGAGTGCGATGAGTAAGACGCCGGCCACGAGGCTGACCTGTCCACCGATTTGGACGCCGCCGAGTATCGTAATCGGCTCGTTGACCTGCGTGAGGTCGAAGTACTCCTTCGCGTAGAAGAACACGCCCACCATCGCGATACTGCTGATGAGGTGGCCGATTCCGAGGATGAAACTCGCTGCGAACCCGTACACCCACTTGTTCGCTTGGTCGAGCGCGTACGAGGCCGCGACGGGCCAGCCGTGACCCGGTTCGACGCCGTGGATGGCCCCGAGAGCCACCGCGCCGACGACGAGTCCGAGCAGTTCGTTCGAGGCCATGTACTACCGTATTCGTGGAAAACGAGGGGTATAGGGGTTGTTAATACCGAACCGGGGGTGTCGTCATAACGGGAACTCTTGTAGCTGCGCACGTCAGTTCGAACCGATGCGGACGAGTTTCAACATCCCCGACGAACTGGTCGAGGAGTTCGACCGGGCGTGGCGCGACGAGGGCATCGAAAACCGGTCGCGGGCGGTTCGAGAGGCCATGCAGGAGTTCATCGAGTCCCACGCCCGGCTCGAAGACGTGTCCGGCGAGGTCGTCGCGCTCGTCGGCTTCGACTACCGCCACCACGACGTGATTCGCGAGCTGCACGGGGCGCAACACGAGTTTCAGGACGTCATCCTCAACACGAGCCACACCCACCAAGGCGAGTGGTGTCTCGAATCGCTGTTCTGCCGCGGCCCCGCGGAGCGCGTCCGAGAGCTAACGTACCGACTCCGGGACTTCGACGCGGTCCGCCGGGTGAAGGTGATGGTTATCCGGGAGTGACGCGGCGTCGCGTCTCGCCTCGGATTAGTCTCGGTTCGAACGCCGCGCGCTGTCGGTGCCGAGTTCGAGTGGGTTGGCCGCGGCGCGCCGAGCTACCGATTCTGCCGCTGTTCGGCCTGTCAAGTCCCCACTTGGTGTGATAGATTCCGTCTACTTCGCCGCTTCCTGTCTGACACGGGGGAGCGACGATGGTTTACCGGCGACGAACGAATCAGCCAGTAGATGAACTCGAAGCGGTGGCTCCAACGGCATCAAGTTGCCGTCTATGCAGGCTTCGTTCTCTTGGCCGTCGGAGTCGGCGTCTATCTTCCGAACTCGGCCCCGCTCTCCGAGTCGCTCATCGACCCGGTACTGGCCGCCCTGCTCTACGTCACGTTCCTCGAAATTCCGTTCGTTCGACTCCGTCGCGCGTTTCGGAACGGGCGGTTTGTCGCGGCGGCACTGGGTATGAACTTCTTGGTCGTCCCCGTCGTCGTCTGGGGACTCACTCGGTTCCTCCCCCAGCGACCAGTCATCCTCGTGGGTGCGTTCATGGTGCTTCTGACGCCGTGTATCGACTACGTAATCACCTTCACCGAACTCGCAGGCGGCGACGCCGAGCAGGTTACAGCGACGACCCCGGCCCTGATGCTCGTCCAACTGTTGTTGCTCCCGTTGTACCTGTGGCTGTTCATGGGTTCGACGGTCGCAGCGGTCATCGAACCGGGGCCGTTCGTCGAGGCGTTTCTGGTACTCATCGCGCTCCCGTTGACGCTCGCGTGGCTTACCGAAGCGTGGGCGGAACGGTCGTCGAGGGGCGACGCGTGGCAGGAGACGATGGGGTGGTTACCGGTTCCGATGATGGGCGCGACGTTGTTCGTCGTCATCGCGTCACAGCTTCCCCGGGTGCAGAGTTCGATCGAGCAGATTGCAGTCGTCATTCCGGTGTACGTCGCCTTCCTCGTCGTCATGTCGATACTCGGACGACTCGCGGCGGGAGTCTTGCAGATGGATGCCGGGGAGGGCAGGGCGCTCGTGTTCACGTCGGTCACCCGTAACTCGCTGGTCGTCCTCCCACTTGCACTTGCGCTTCCGGCGGGGTACCGACTGGTACCTGCGGTCGTCGTGACGCAGACGCTCGTCGAACTGGTCGGGATGGTCACTCTCACGCGAGTCGTCCCGGCGTGGCTCGTCCCGGACTCGCCGAAGCGAATCTCACTTCCCGAGTTGGTGACTCGCGAGTGAGGTCCGTGGGTACCGTGTCCTCGTGAACGACCGAGGAACAACAGAACAGCCGCCCAAAGAAGAGTCAACTAACAAAACTCCGATGTGCGGCCTTAGAACCCCGAAATCGGCTACCGATTCTGCCGCTGTTCGGCCTTGTTCATCTCGATGAGCAGCCGGAAAATCGCCTTCACGAGGTTCGAGTCGACCTCGAAGTGGGCCGCGTTCTGCCCGGCGCGCTCCATCACGCGCTCTTCTTGGGACTCGTCGGTCGTCGGCAGGTCCTTCTCGGCTTTGACCTGCGCGACGGTGTCGGCGACGTAGGTCCGGCGGGCGATGAGTTCGACGATGCCGCGGTCGATATCCTCTATCTCCTCGCGGAGTTCGTCGAGCGACATGTCCTGGAACGGTTCGGCTGCGGTGTCGGTGTCGTCTGTCATTGGATTCGTGCTCCGTCGGTTCGGGTGGTCGTCAGTCGGGTCTCTCCGTCGCGGGCGTCCCATAGTTCTCTGACGCGTTCGAGGTCGGCGCGGTCGCCGACGGCGACGACGCTCGGGCCGGTCCCGGACAGCGAGACGCCGTCGGCGATGGGCATCGCCTCGACGGCGGGGTCGGTCGGGAAGTCCAGGGCGGCCGAGAAGGCGAGGCCGTTGACGGTCATCGCCTCGGCGTAGCGGCCTTCGAGCGCGAGGTCGGCGACGAGGTCGGCCATCGGGGCGACGTTCTCGCAGCGACTCACGTCGGCGTCGGCGCTGTAGGCGCGCTCGGGGGGCGTCCACACGAGCACGTCCCAGTCGACCTCGTCGCGGACGATGAGTTCGTCCTCGGTGTTGTCGGTGACGACGACGCCGCCGACCATGGAGGCCGAGGCGTCGTCGAACGCACCGGTCGCCGTGACGCCGACCTCGCGGGCGGCGCGGACGCCCATCCGGCAGGCGTCGAGCCGGGAGATGTCGGCGTCCGGGCCGGGGCCGACCGAGCGACCGAGCGCGGAGAGCGTCGCCAGCACCGTCGCGTTGGCCGCGGCGCTGGAACTCTTGAGGCCGGCGGCCATCGGCAGGTCGCTTTCGGTCTCGACGGTGCCGCCCTCGCCGTCGCCGAACGCCTCGACCACAAGCTCGACGCAGCGCTCGATGAGCCGCGTGTCGGCGTCCGGGGCCTCCGCGATGCTGCCGCGGACCGCGCCGGAATCGTCCAGTTCGACCGACGCGGTGGTCTCCGCGTCGATGGCGAACGCGGAGCCGGTCGCCGTCGCGAGGGCGTTCAAGACGGTGCCCGCCCCGAGGGCGGTGGCTCGGCCGTGCATACTTGCCGGAGGTCGGCACATCGTGTTATGTGTGGCGGTCCGTGCCGTTTTCGCCCGTAGGTTCGGAGACCGGCGCGGCGGCTTCGCGTTCGAGACCGCCGCTCGAGAGCCGTCCCGAGACGCGACGTTTTTGCCGTCCCCGCGGCAACGATGAGCCATGAGCGCCCGCAGCGACATCGCCCCGAGCACACTCGGCGTCGAACTCCACGACTACGGCGTCGAAGTGGAGTACATCGACAACCGAACCACGGTCTACCGGGGCGTCCCCGAAGCGGTCACGGGCACACTCGCCACCGCTCCCGGCAAGGAGGTCCACGTTCTCGTCACCGACCCCACCGAGACCGAGGGCGTCATGATGTACGTCAACGACCTCAAGAGCCACGACGACGTGCTCGAATCGAGCGGCGTCGGCCGCGTCATCCTCGGCGAGGGCGAAGAAGAAGAGCTGTTCCCCGGCGTCCTCGTCCGGCGTGTGCCCGGCCACCGATTCGAAATCGAGGCCGACCCCGCGGTCGCCCGCGGCCGCGTGTTCGTCTTCGTCGAGGACGACTGGGCCGAGCACTCCTACGAGTTCGTCGCCGAGTGATGCTCCGGAAGCGCTGGGAGCCGCTGGAAAAGCGGACCATCGGAAAGGCCCCGGAAGCCTACGGCTACTACGAACTCGGCGACGCGGACGGCGACCTCGTCGGCCGCGGCGTGGGCGTCCTCCGCGACGAACTGAAGGAGGCGCTCGCCTATGGCGACGCCGAGCGCGTCCGCTGGGAGCGTGCGACATCGCTGGACCACGCCGAGCGACTCGCAGACGAACTCGACCCGGTGTAGCCGCCCTCGCACCCGCCGCGCGCCGCTACTGCAAGTACGACGGACTGTCCGTGTCGCAGTTCTCCTCGTGGGCCTCGGCGTCGGTCTCCACGTCGAACAGCATCCCGCACTCTTCGCATCGGTACCACGTCACACCGTCTTTCTCCGTCGTGGCAACCATGCGTACTGTTACCGCGCCGTCCCGGAAAACGGTTACTCCGGGCGAACCCTCAAGGGTCGAGCGACCGAATCGGAGGGTATGTCAGAAGATGGGGTGACGCTCGTCGTCCGCGCCGCGGAGAAACGCGACGCGGGCCGCGGCATCGCCCGCCTCCCCGAGGCCGCCCGCCGTGAACTCGGCGTGCTCAGCGGCGAGACGGTCGTCATCGAGGGGTCCCGAGAGACGGTCGCGAAGATGTGGCCCGCCCGCCCCGGCGCGGCGGCGGGCGAGATGCTCGTCGACGCCGACACGCGGGCCAACGCCGGCGTGAAAATCGGCGACAGCGTCCGCGTCAGGAAGATAGCCGTCGAGGACGCGCGCTCGGTGACGCTCGCCGGACCCAGCGCCTTCGAGCGGACCAGCGTGGACCGCGAGACCATCGAGGAGGTCGTGAAGGCGGAGCTTCGGAACCGGCCGCTCCGCGAGGGCGACCGCGTCCGCGTCGAGCGACTCGGCGGGGCCGCCCTCGTCGTCAGCGAGACGAAACCGGAGGGCGTGGTCCGCGTCACCGACGCGACGGCGGTCTCCGTGACGGCTACGAGTTCGAAGGGCGCGAGCGAGACCGTCCGCGACGCCGTCAAGAGCGTGACCGGCGGCGACGGCGGCGACGCCGGGAGCCGCGGCCGGGCGACGGGCGTCACCTACGAGGACATCGGCGGCCTCGACGACGAACTCGACCTCGTCCGCGAGATGATAGAGCTCCCGCTGTCCGAACCCGAGGTGTTCGCCCATCTCGGCATCGAGCCGCCGAAGGGCGTCCTCTTACACGGCCCACCGGGCACCGGGAAGACCCTCATCGCGAAGGCCGTCGCCAACGAGGTCGACGCGAGTTTCACCACGATTTCGGGCCCGGAGGTGCTCTCGAAGTACAAAGGCGAGTCCGAGGAGAAGCTTCGCGAGGTGTTCCAGTCGGCCCGCGAGAACGCGCCGGCCATCATCTTCTTCGACGAGATAGACTCCATCGCGTCGAAGCGCGACGACGGCGGCGACCTCGAAAACCGCGTCGTCGGCCAACTGCTGTCGCTCATGGACGGGTTGGACGCCCGCGGCGACGTGGTCGTCATCGGCGCGACGAACCGCGTCGACAGCCTCGACCCGGCGCTCCGTCGGGGCGGTCGCTTCGACCGCGAAATCGAAATCGGCGTCCCGAACGAGGCGGGCCGCCGCGAGATTCTCGACGTGCACACCCGGCGGATGCCACTCGCCGAGGGCGTGGACATCGACCGACTGGCCTCCCGAACCCACGGCTTCGTCGGTGCCGACCTCGAATCGCTGGCCAAGGAGGCCGCGATGACCGCGCTCCGGCGCGTCCGCCGCGAGGGCGGGGGCGGAAGCGGGGACGGTGGCGGGAAGGTCGCCGTCGCGGACATGACCGTCACGCGCGCCGACTTCGAGTCGGCGATGGCGACGGTCGAACCCTCGGCGATGCGCGAGTACGTCGCCGAACAGCCGACCGAGGGCTTCGAGGGCGTCGGCGGTCTCGACGACGTGAAGCGGACGCTCGAACGGGCGGTGACGTGGCCGCTGACCTACGCGCCGCTGTTCGAGGCGGCCTCGACCGACCCGCCGACCGGCCTGCTCTTACACGGGCCACCGGGGACCGGCAAGACGATGCTCGCCCGCGCCATCGCGGCCGAAAGTGGCGTCAACTTCATCCACGTCGCCGGCCCCGAACTGCTGGACCGCTACGTCGGCGAGTCCGAGAAGTCCGTCCGCGAGGTGTTCGACCGCGCCCGACAAGCCGCCCCGAGCATCGTCTTCTTCGACGAGATAGACGCTATCGCCACCGACCGCGACAGCGCCGGGTCGGACTCGGGCGTCACCGAGCGCGTCGTCTCCCAACTCCTGACGGAGATGGACAACGCCGCCGACAACCCGAACCTCGTCGTCCTCGCGGCGACGAACCGCCGGGACGCGCTCGACCCCGCGCTCCTCCGACCCGGCCGGCTGGAGACCCACGTCGAGGTTCCCGCCCCGGACATCGAGGCACGCCGGGCCATCCTCGACGTGCACGTCCGCGACAAGCCGCTCGGCACCGACGTGGACCTCGGCGACGTGGCCGCTCACATGGACGGCTACACCGGGGCCGACGTGGCCGCGGTCTGCCGCGAGGCGGCGCTCCGTGCGATTCAGGACGTGGCCGACGCCTACGAGGGCACCGAGGCGAACGACCACGCCGACGAGGTGCGCATCACCCGCGCGCACTTCGATGCGGCGCTGGAATCTGTCTCGCCGACACAGGTCTGACGGGGCCGACCGCCGGAGAACCTCCGTTCCCGCTCACCTGCGAGATTATCTCGTTTCGCCGCGTACTGTGTCTCATGTTCACTCGCAACAGAGGTGTGTCGTGAACGCGGCGTGGCGGCGGAAGGTCCGCCGAGAGTGGGACGCGCTCACCGGCGGCCCGCTCTCCGCGACGTGGTGGGTCACGAAAGCCGGCCTTCGAGTCGCGTTCGCCGAGGCCACATTCATGTTCCTCGTGTTGTTGAACAACGACGCGGACGCGGTCTCGGCCGTCGCCGACGGCGAGGCATCGGTGTTCTCGCTCGTCGCGGTCGTCCTCGGGTCGCCCGAGTACCTCGCCATCGCGGGTATCGTCTTCGCCGTCGCGCTGTTCCTCCCGTTCCTTCCACGGCGCAACGAGGCGACCAATCGCTGGGAGTAGGCCGTAGCGCGTGGGAAGAGACGGCCGGCGACGACCTCGCCCCGAAGTGCCACCGCGAAGTGCCGCAGGGACCGCGCGGTTCACGCTAGTCGCGCTCGGTAGTAACTCGACTCGGCGTTCGGGACAGTCACCCCGCGCACGTCGAGGCCCGCCTCGGTAGCGACCGCCCGGAGTCGGGCCGGCGAGACGAGAACGAAGTCGAGCATCGGCCCGCGGAGGTCGCCGTACTCGACGCGGAACGACCGTCGGGCGACGCCTTCCCGCGGGTCCGGCCGGTAGCCGAAAAAGCGCTCGGGGTCGACGCGCGTCGGGTCGTACGAGTCGACGACGACTTCGCCGGTGGACGAAACGAGGTCGGCAAACGACGCGAGCAGGTCGGCGAGTCGGTCCAGCGAGCCCGCGAGTCCGACCTGCGTCCCGTTGGCGAGGACCGTCTCGAAGCCTCCCGCCGACGGCTCTGACCGACTCGCCCCGACCGGCGGGTCGAACATATCACCGACGACCGCCGCCTCGACGCCGCGCTCGCGGGCCGCGCGAACCGCGTTCGGGCTCACGTCGAAGGCGACGACCTCGCCGCGCTCCTGTCCGGCGAGAGCGTGCTGGCCCGCGCCGCATCCCACGTCGAGGACGGGCGTCCGAAGCGAGTCGACGAACTCGCGCTTCGCGGCGGGCCACCGCTGCGACGGGACGAGATAGTTCTCGTAGATGTGCGCGTCGCCGGCGGTACCACGGGCGTCGTCGCCGGCGCGGTAGACGCACGGGGCGCGCAGACAGCCGCGAACCCGGTCCAACATCGCCAGTCCGAGGGCGTCGTCGGGCATGACGTGTCGTTCGTCGCTCTCGTGTAAACTATATTTAATGTGCTGCTAGGTAGCAATCAACATGGTGCGGCGGAAGCGTCAGTCCAGTCGGCCCAAGTCGCCGTGTAGTTCGCGGTTCATCACGTCCGCGACGAACAGTCGGATGCGCTTGCGTAGCTCCGCTTCGGTGTCGTAGGTCTCGACGCGGAGGTCCCAGCGGGCGCGCGCCGCGCGAATCATCTCGCTCGTGACCGTCGCTTCGTGGACGAAGACGATTCTGTCGCCGTGCGTCTCGGAGAGTCGCTCGAGTATCGACCCCGCCTCCTCGCCGACGCCGAAGTTGTGGCCGAGAAACGGCAGCACGAACACGGTCGCGTTGCTCGCCTCGGCAAACGCGAGCGACTGCGTGGCGGCGTCCACCTCGTCGGTGCTGAGGTCCACGTCGACGGCGAGAAAGGCGTTGACACCCGGGTCCGCGCGGAGACTTCCTTGCACCCGTCGGAGGAGCGCGAGCGCGTCGTCGACCTCGTCCCGCGCGGCGAACAGCTTCCGAATCGGTCCGGGGAGGTCCTCGATGTCGATGGCGGCGAGTTCCTCCTCCGAAAGGACGTAGTTGAGGTTGAACGACTTGTACGGACCCATCACGTAGACGAGAAACCGGTCGTAGGTCGTTCGCCCGAGCGCCGCCCGTATCTCGTCGCGCGAGATGGCGTCCGTCATGGGCACACGTACCGCACGTTAGTATATAAAATTCGGATTTTTCAGCGAAGTTCGACTCAAGAACCGTTAACTCGATACGCTCCATCTAGCGAACCGAGATGGCGACGAACGACCCGGTCGATTCGGACGGGCTGCCCGAGGACCCCGCCGAGTTGCTGCCGCCGACGAGCGTCCTCACGCTGGACGAGTACCTCGACATGCAGGCGGCACTCGGCGACCGGACGCGCTTTACCCTGCTGTACCGACTGGTCCACTTCGGCGAGCGAAGTCCGAAAGCGCTGGCCGAGGCGCTCGACGTGCAGGCGAACACGCTCCACTACCACCTCGGTAAACTCGTCGACGCCGGGTTAGTCGAGAAGCGAAAACGGTCGCAAGCCGACGACGAGGGCCTGTTTTCGTACTATCGCGCCACGTCGCTCGGCTCCGACATCCTCGAACACGGCGTCGAGGAGCTCATCCGGCGCGAGCGCGACTACCGGGACGTCTACGCGTCGGAGTAGCGGCGTCACGGACGACCGCCGCGTCTCAGCTCCCACCCGCCCGCTGCCGAAGCCGCCGCCTATTTGGCGCTCGCTCGCGCAGGCTGAAGCGATGTCCAATCTCCTCCCCGAGGAAGCAAAAGAAAAGCTCGTCACCGTCTGCCGCACGGCCGTCGGCGACAGCCTCCGGTCGCTCACGTACTTCAGCCGCTTCGACTACGTGCAGGTGTACCTCCGCGAGGACCTCGAACAGGAGGCCGACCTGAACTCCTTTATCGGCAACGAGTGGCACGACTTCAAGATGACCCAGGACGCCTACCGCGGCTCCGAACTCGGCGACTACGAGTACACGATTCGCGTGTTCGAAAACGGCTACCTCGTTCGCATCACCGTCGAGGACTTTGGCGTCTTCGTCACCACCGACGGCATCTCGATGCAGGACTTCGAGGCGCTGGCGGCCGCGACGACCGAGATTCTCGACGAGTGGGCCATCGAGGAGTAAGCGGGCGAACCGGAATCCACCCCGTCAGTCCCAGAACGACTGGGTTCGGGCGTACTCGCGCTCCCGTTCGAGGATGTCGCGGTAGAAGTCGTCTTCGTCCTCGCGGAGCTTGTTGATGATGCGCGCGGCGTTGTGCGGGCCGACCCCGCGGGCCGCGAGCGCGACGACCGCCCGCTTGCCGTGGGCCTGCACGAGACTCGCCGAGCGGTAGGCCCGCTTCGTCAGTCGCTCCTGTTCGTCGTCTTTCTCCGGCGTGCGGACCGCTTTCACCGTCTCCTCGTCCCACGGATTGAGCGCGGCGACGCGGGTCGCGCCGCACTCGGGGCACGCCACGGGGTCGCGGACGCGCTTTACCTTCGTCTTTCGAGTCCAGTCTTTGCAGTGGAGACACGCCAACAGCACGCGGTCGTTCTGAATCCGGTCGCGGACCGTCTCGATGACGCTCGCGTCGGCGTTCTCGGGGACGAGCAGGTCGGTTCCCGACCCGCGGCCGCCGGTGCCGATGGCGGTCGGTTCGCGGGCGACGGCGAGTTCCACGTCGCCCTCGCGGACGCGGCGGAGCAGTTCAACCGTCTCCTCGACGGCGAGGTCCGTATGGAACACCTCGCGGACGGCCTCGTCGTAGACGGGCGTGTCCTCCAGCGCGGCGAGGAGGCGGTCGCCGCCGAAGCGACCCTTCCCCTGATAGCGCTTGAGCGCGCCGAACTTCGCGGCCACCTGTGCGAGCGTGAACTTCAGCGAGTCCGACCGCTTGAGCGCGAGTTCGAGCAGGGCCTCGACGTGGTCGGGGTCGGTCTCGCGGAGCACCTCGGCGAACGTCGTCGGGCGGACCTTCCCCGGCACGTCGAACTCGATGCGGTAGGGGTCGACCTCCATCCCGACCGACGAGCCGGTCCGCTGGCCGATGAGCGCCGAGAGGAGCCGACCGAGCGTCTCGTTCACCCGGTGGCCGTACGGCGAGTTCAGCGTCACCTTCCGAGGCGAGCCTTCGAGGACGAGCCTGTTCGCCGTCGGAATCGGCGCGTCGGCTTCGACCTGTTTCTCGATGGGGCCGAGCGCCGAGCGGACCGTGGCCTCGTCGGTCGGGTAGCGCATGGCGATGTCGCGGGCGACGGCCTCGCGGTCGGCTCCGGACTCGAACTGCGGCGCGGCCACGTCGCGGAGTTCGCCCACCTCACCGGCGACCGGCGCGGGCACCGGAATCTCCGAGCCGACCCACGACGGCACCTCGCCGCCGGGGTCCTCGATGGGCGAGACGTTCACTTGCGCCTCCTCCTCGTCCACGTCGTTGACGCGCCACATCTCGCCGCGCTGGATGAACGTCGCGCCCGGCGCGGCGAAGTTGAGGACGAACTTCTCGTCGAGCGTCCCTATCTGCCGGCGCGAGGAGATGTCGTGAACGTCGTAGGTCTCCTCGTCGGGAATCATCGAGAGGTTGGCGTAGAAGTACTGCCACGTGCCGCCGGACTTTTCGAGGAGGTCTTTGTCCTCGTCGAGCCAGAGGAGGCGGTTCCCCGAGAGTTCGCGGACGACCGCCCGAAAGTCGTCCTCGTCGAGGTCGCGGAAGGGGTACGCCCGCGTGATAATCTCGTAGGCGCGGCGGGCCGACACGTCACCGTAGTCCATGACGACGCCGACGATTTGGTTGGCGACGGTGTCGAGGCTCCCGTGGTGGACGCGGGCGGGTTCGACCTCGCCGGAGACGGCCCGCCGGGCGATGGCGAGCGCTTCGAGCGTGTCATCGGGGTGGTCGGTGACGACGGTCCCGCGGGAGACGACGCCCAAGCGGTGGCCCGCCCGGCCGACCCGCTGGAGGAGCCGCGACACCTCGCGGGGGCTGTTGTACTGGACGACGTGGTCCACCCGGCCCACGTCGATGCCGAGTTCCATCGACGACGTGCAGATGAGCGCGTCCAACTCGCCGGCCTTGAAGCGGTCTTCCACGTCGATGCGAACGTCCTTCGACAGCGAGCCGTGGTGGACCTCGATTGGGTCGCCGAGCGCCTTGAACCGCGAGCCGAGCGCCTCCGCGGTCTGTCTGGTGTTGACGAAGACGAGCACGGACTCGTGGTCGCGGACGATATCTCGAACCGTCCGGACGTGGCTCGCTATCTCGGGGTCGGTGGCGAGTTTGCCCGCCAGCGCCTCGTCCTCGTTCGTCACCTCGGGGCGGACGACTTCGAACTCGACGCGGTTGTCCACGTCGACCTCGATGACCTCGAACGGTCGGTCGCCGGTCAGGAACTTCCCGACCTCCTCGGGCGACCCGACCGTCGCCGAGAGCCCGATTCGCTGGAACGGCCCGGCCAACTCGCGGAGGCGCTCTAACCCGATTGTCAACTGCGCGCCGCGCTTCGCCGACGCGAGTTCGTGGACCTCGTCGACGACGACGTGGTGCACGTCCGACAGCGCCGTCCGCAACTTCTTCCCGGTGAGCATCGCCTGCAGCGTCTCGGGCGTCGTCACCAGCACGTCCGGCGGGTCGTTGGCCTGCTTCTGTCGCTGGTACTGCGTGGTGTCGCCGTGGCGAACGTCGATGTCGACGTCGAGCTGTTCGCCCCACCAGTCGAGCCGCTGGCGCATGTCGCGGTTCAGCGCCCGAAGCGGGGTGATGTAGAGCGCCGAGATACCGAACCGACCCTCGGCGTCGGCGATGGCCGAAAAGACCGGCAGCATCGCCGTCTCCGTCTTTCCGGTGCCCGTGGGCGCGATGATGAGGCCGTGTTTCCCGTCGGTCAGCGGGGGAATCGCCCGGCGCTGCGGCTCGGTGGGCGTCGTGAATCCGCGCTCCGAGAGCGCGTTTCGAACGGGCGACGAGAGCGTCGCGAAGGCGTCCATTCCGGCGGCGGCCTCGCCGTCTGGCATCGCCCGAGGTTACGGTTCGAAGCGATTAAGCGCACCGCTCGGGGCGGTCCCGACCGGGAGATTCATGTCGTCAGTGAATCAATTTCGGGCGTGTCCCCGAAACGAGTCTACTGGTCCGCGTTCCTCGTCTTCGGTCTCTGTGCCGCCGTCGATATCGCGCTCGACGTTTCCGCGGGAGACGTGGGTATCAACACCGCCGCAGCGGCCGCGGGCGTCGTCGTGGTCGGCTACGCGTCGGTCGTCGCCCTCCGCGACCCCGACCGCGCTCGGGTCCCGTCGGACTGGGGCCCGCTCGTCTACCTCGTCATCGTCGGCGCGGCGCTCTACACGTTCGGCGTCGCCCTCCAACTGTACTCGGTGGTGATGTGACTCCCGAACGGTCGTTCTGGCTGTCGCAGGCCGGCTTCACCGGCGGGAACCTGTTCATCGTTCTCGGCAACCAGCGGGGCGACCTCGCGGCGTGGCAACTGGTCTTCGCGGCGGTGCTGGCGCTTTCGACCCTCTGGTTCGTCGGCTACGCCGTTCGAGAACGAGAAAAGGGCGTCCCGGAGTTCTTCCGCGAGTGGACCGGTTGGCAACGACTCGCCAACGTGGCGGCCACCTCCGTGTTCGTCATCGGCACTCTCACGTTCGTCTTCGCGTAGCGGGTCGGAAAAACGGGAAGTCGCGTTTGACGACCGCGACGACTTCGGCCCCTCAGACGTTCCGGTAGTCGCCCAATCGCGTGCCGTCGAGCAGGTAGGCCTCCCCGTCCGCGAGGCCGTCGGGCAGGAACGGCGAGAGAAATCCCTGACCGGGGACGTTGACCCACGTCCCGCCCGAGGTGTCGTTGAACGCCGGGAACACCACGAGTTCGGCGTCGGCTCGCGTCACCTCCGCGGGGTCGACCTCGTAGTGCTCCGCGAACACTTCGGGAGCGAGAGCGCCGCGGAGCCAGACGCGCTCTTTCCGCGCGCCGCCGACCTCGTCCTCCAGCCTGACCGCCGGGTGCTCGTGAGCCGAACAGACCACGTCGGCGGCGAGCACCTCCCGCGAGGGCCACGTGTGGCCGTGGCAGAATCCCACGTCGCCGAGGCGGACGCCCGCGGGGTCTGTCACCTCCACGTCGTCGCCGAAAAATGCCGCGAGGCCGCCGTCGTGGTTGCCGGGGACGACCGTCAGTTCGGCGCGGTCGGCCACGGCGTCCGCGAGGTCGCGCAGTTCCTCGGCCTCGTCTCCCTCCGGGTCGCCGATGCGGTGACCGAGGTCGCCGAGGACGACCAGTCGGTCGGCGTCCGTCCGATCGAGAAGCGACAGCAGGCGCTCGCGGCGGACCGCGGCCTTCGACGGGAGTTCCACCCCGCGTTCGTACCGCAGGCCGGCCTCGATGCCGGCGTGGTAGTCGGCGACGACGAGCGAGCGCTCGGGGAACCCGCGTCTGCTCGTCCGCGCCACCGCGGCTGGGTGGCCGGGTATCGGTTCGACGAGCGGTCCCGACACGGCCTCAGATGGCCTTCAGCACGCCGTCCTGCGGCTCGTAACACCGGCCGCCGAGGAGCGCCTCTTGGATGGCGTCTTCGACCGCGCCGGGGTCCGCGCCGTACTCGTCGACGACGGCCGCGACGACCTCGTCGTGGGACGCGCCGTCGCCGTCGTCGAGGTCGTCCATGGCGTCCACGACGACCGATTCGAGGTCGATGTCCTCGGCGGCTTCGTCGGCGTCGGCCTCGGTCTCGGCGTCGTCCGACCCGGCGTCGAGCGTCGGCTCGGGTTCGGATTCCGGTTCGGCGTCGACCGCCGGTTCGGGTTCCGAGGCGGCGTCGGCCGCGGGGTCCGCTTCCGGCTCTGCTACCGGTTCGGAGTCGGCGGGTTCGTCTTCGAGTTGTTCGGTGAGGTCGTCCGCGTCGGGCACGTCGATGTCCGCCTCGCCGGCGGGGTCGACGTCCGCGCCGGAGGTGAACTCCGTACCGAACTCGGACTCGATTTCGGCCCGCTCGTCTTCGTCGAGTTCGTACATCCCGTCGGGGTCGACCGAGTCGTCGGCGTCGGTGGTCGCGGAGTCGGTCGCCGCGTCGGTTGACGACTCGTCGGCCGCGGCGGCCGACGCGTCCGCCTCGGGTTCGGGGTCGTCGAAACCGTCCTCGAAGTCGCCGAGCGTGCCGTCGTCGGAGCCGCCGAAGGTGTCCGATTCGGCCGTATCCGCGTCGGTGGCGTCGTCCTCGAAATCGCCGAGCGCGCCGTCGTCCGAGCCGGCGTCGAAGTCGGGCTCCGAGTCGGCGTCGAGCGAGTCGGACGCGAGGTCGGGTTCGGACGTGAGATCAGGTTCCGCAGCAGGTTCCGGCTCTGCGTCAGGTTCGGGGTCCGCCGCGGGTTTCGGCTCTGCGTCAGCTGTCGTGGACGGTGCGGTCTCCGGTTCTGACTCGGACGCCGGCTGGCTTTCGGTCGCGGTGGTCGCTTCGGCGGCGACGGGTTCCGAGTCGGATGCTGGCTCCGACTCGGGTTCCGGTTCAGGCTCGGCTTCCGCGGCGGGTTCGGGCTCGCCTCCGGCGTCGAGTTCCGGTTCCGGTTCCGTGTCGGCGTCAGCGACCGTCTCGGCGTCCGGTTCGGCGTCGAACTCGCCCGCGTCGGGCTCCGAGTTGTCGAGGTCGTCGCCGTCGTCCGCGTCCGCCTCGCCGACCTCGATATCGACGCTCGCGGCCGGTTCGAGGTCGAGTTCGGGGAGCGAGCCGAGGACCGCGTCCCCGCCGTCGCCGGGGGCGACGTCGAGGGGGTCGACTTGGTCGCGGTCGCCCGCGACGAGTTCGAGCGCCTGCACGGCGACTTCGCGCAGGGCCTCGAGGTAGGTCCGGGTCGTCCCGTAGTGGTCGATGGCGCGGGGGACGCCCGCCGCGAGCGTCGAGTCCACGCCGCGCGCTTCGAGCGCGCGAGTCAGGTCGTCGCCGCGGTAGGACATCGACAGCGCCTCGTCGAACACCGCGATGCGGCGGAGCGTCGCCTCGGCGGCCGAGACGATCCAGCGGTCGCGCACGTCGGCGTCGACGGTGTTGACGCTCTCGGGGCGGACCGAGGAGTAAACCACGTCGGCGTCGTCCGGTTCGTACGTCCGGGCCTTGCCCGCGAGCGAGACGAACGCCGGGGGCGTCGCCGCGTCGAGGGAGGCCATCGGCTCTGGCTGGTACTGCCCGGCGTAGGTGACGAACGCGCCCGTCGGGTCCGCGATGCGCCCGCGGAGCACCTCGTCGTTGACGTGTTCGACCTCGGTGAGCACGCCCGCGACGAACGTCCGGTTCAGCCGTGCGCCGGTGGGCGTGACCACGTAGTTCGGCGCGCGCTCCTCGTCGCTCTCGGAGTACGAAAGCGACGCGTCGTCGAACTCGGCGGCGAAGACGCGGTAGGCGATTTCCCGCGTGCCGACGACCGGCGAGGCGCTCATGCGCGCACCTCCGTGAGGAGGGCGGCCGCGCGTTCGGCCGGGTCGTCGTCCGTCTCCTCGAACTCGTCGGCTTCGAGGTTCGCGCCGTACTCGTCCACGGAGAGGTTCCCGCGGACGCGGTACTCGCGGCCGACGAGCGTGTCGGCGATGTCGTCGGCGACGACCTCCTTGTCCATCGCCTCGCGGGCGGCCTCCATCGCGTCGGCCATCGTCCCGCCGTAGATTTCCTCTGTGAGGTCGCGGTCGAGGATGGCGGTCACCGTGCCGGTGCCGTCGTCGAGAATCGCCTTCACGCGCATGTCGTCCTCGCCGTCGACCTCGCCGTGCTGTCGGCACTGACCGTTCTGGACGACGCGACTGCATTTGGGACAGCGCTCGATGAGCCCGGAGCCGTCGCGCACTTCGAGGACGTTGCCGAGCACTTCCACGTCGAACATCCCGCCGGCGTCGACGGCCTCGCCGATTTTCAGGCGGGGCGCGGAGTCGGTCACGGCGACGGGGTCGTCGAGGACCTCGAGCGTCGTGAACTCCGAGAGGTTCACCTGCGGCACGCCGCGGAACTCCCGGACGTACACGTCCGAGAGACGGACGCTCGCGCCCTCTTTCACGTCGGGGCGCGGTGCCCAGTCGGTGAAGGGGAGCCGGCCGGTCTCGTCGGCGACGACGCCCGAGAGGATTGTCGTCTCACCGTTTCGGCCGTCGATGGTGCGCGAGTCGACTTCGAGGACGCGGACCTCGACGGTTCGGCCGCGGTCGCCGGCCTGCAGGTCGATGAGGTCGGCCTCGCCGCCGATGCGGTCGTCGTAGGGCGTCTCGACCGTCTCGGACTCCACGCCGACCGTCGAGGACGCGCCGATGTTCAGTTCGGGCTTGCCGTCCCACTCGCGGACGCCGGCGTTACCGATGACGACGGAGTCGCCCGGTTCGAAGCCGAAGTCCTGCCACGCGGTGTAGGAGATGACGCCGGACTCGTCGGCGAGTTCTCCCTCGCGGATGGTCTGTTCGTCGCCCTGATAGACGATAGAGCGGGTGCCCACGGTGAGCACGCGGACCGTCACGGAGACGTTGCCGCCGTCGGGGTCGATGTCGGCGATTCGCTTCGTGGACGGCGCGCCGTCGCTGCCGCCGGAGCTTCCGCCGCCGTGTTTGCGGCGGACGCTCTGTTTCGCCTCGTCGAGCGGGACGCTGTACTGCAGGAGGTTCTGCAGGTCGGATTTGACCTCCTCTTTGTCGACACCGAGGGCGGAGGCAAGCTCCTCGGCGTGCTGGTCGAGTTCCATCGAGTCGGGATTCGCCCCCGTCGGATAAAAAGTGTTGCCGGGCGTGCGGGCGGCGACCGGCGGGCGAATCACTAAGTGCTCGCGTGTCAGTTGGAGTCGTATGTCGAACGACGAGACCCCGGACGCCGACGCCGCCGACGAGGAGGTCTCCTTCTCTGTGACCATCGAGGACGGCTGGACGACCATCGTGATGGAGGGCGACAAGGACAGCGCGGTCGTCGTCCGCTCGGCGTCCGGCGAGCGAATCTACCTCCCGCCGGAGGGGTTCGACGCCGAGGCGGCCACCGACAGCGCGTACCAGTCGTCGGACAGCCCCTACCAGTCGGCGTACGACTCGCCGTACCAGTCGGTCCAGACCGACGACTCGCCGTATCAGTCAGCCCGCGGCACGATGCCGCGAGAAGGGATGGTGCCGACCCGCGGCGGCTACCGGATTCGCCACCCCGAGCCGGTGACCGACGTGCGCCTCCTCCGCTGAACGGGGGTCGCCCGCTCAGTTCGCGTCCGCCTCGTCGGCGTCCGCATCGCTGGCTTCGACTTCGTTTTCCGCCCCGGCAGAGACGTCGGTGTCCCCGTCGAGGATGCTGTGGTAGTACTCCACCGTCTCGTCGACGACGCGGTCCCACGTGTACGGTTCGTACTCCGGTTCTCCCTCCAGCGAGAGGCCGTACTCGATACCGTCGGCGATAGAGCGCGAGTCGGGTTCGACCTCGATGACGCAGTCCTCGGGGAGGACCTCCGCCGCGCCGCTCTCGGTGGCGACGACGCGCGTGCCGGTCGAGAGCGCTTCGACGATGGTGATGCCGAACGGCTCGGACAGCGACGGCGAGACGAACAGGTCCGCCGAGGCGTAGTAGTCGCCGAGGGCCTCCTCGGGGACGTAGCCGGCCCATTTGATGCGGTCTTCGACGCCGAGCAGTTCGGCGAAGCGCTTGAGTTGGGCGGTGAGGTGACCCGACCCGCCCATGACGAGCGTCACGTCGTCGCGGGCGAGTTTCTCCATCGCGTAGACGAGATGCGAGATGCCCTTCTGGTCGGTGTGCCGGCCGACGAAAAACAGCATCTTCCCGTCGATGCCGAGTTCCTCTTTGAGGTCACGGCCCGTCGTCTCGCACTCCGAAAAGCCGTTGTAGATGACGTGGCAGTCGCCGCCGTACTCCCGTTTGACCTTGTCGGCGAGGAGTTCGCTCACCGCGAGCAGGTGGTCACAGCGCTCGGCGATTCGGCGCTCGGTCTCGACTTCCCGCTGCGGCGGGTCGATGTTGCGGTCGGACGAAAGCGAGTGGAACGTGGTCACCCACTCCACGTCCTCGTTGTTCGACTTCGCGCGCGACCCCGGCCCGTAGCCGAACCAGTCGTGGGTGTGGACGATGTCGGCCTCGGCGGCGCGCTCCGCGAACGTCGACCCCAGCCGTCCGATTCGGGTGATGATGTCCCCTTCGCCCGTCGGGACCCCGACGATTCCCTCGCGGTCCGGCGCGTACTCGGCGGGAAGCACGAGTTCGATGTCCACGTCATCCCGGTCTTCGAGTCGCTCGAACATTTCGCCGACGTGCGTGTCGAGCCCGCCGCTGACGTTCGGCGGAAACCCCCACCCCAGCATCAGGACCTTGGCAGTCATAGATGCCACAATGTACCACAGAGGCCTATTTAATTCCTGTCCGGCAATACTGCGACGGCACCCCACCGAAAGGCGTTTTCGCCGCGGCGACGACCCGCGAGTATGCACGTCCACGTCAACGCCGCCGCCAGCCTCGACGGCAAGCTCTCGTCTCGCCGCCGCGAGCAGGTGATGATAAGCGGCGACGACGACTTCGCCCGCGTGGACGAGATTCGCGCGGCCGCAGACGCCGTCGCCGTCGGCGTCGGAACCGTCCTCGCCGACGATCCGCACCTCACGCTCGACGACCCCGACCTCGTCGCGGCCCGCGAAGAACGAGGCGACCCGCCGCATCCCGCCCGCGTCGTCGCCGACTCGCGCGCTCGAACTCCGACCGACGCCCGGATTCTGGACGACGCGGCGACGACCTACGTGCTCGTCTCCGAGGCCGCGCCCGCCGACCGCCGCGAGGCGCTCGAATCCGCCGGCGCGGAACTCGTCGTCGCGGGCGCGGAGCGAGTGTCGCTCCCCGACGCCTTCGACGCGCTCGAATCGCGCGGCGTCGACCGGCTCATGGTCGAAGGCGGCGGGGAACTCATCTTCTCGCTGTTCGAGGCCGGTCTCGTCGACGAACTCACCCTCTACGTCGGCTCGATGGTCATCGGGGGCCGCGACGCGCCGACCCTCGCCGACGGCGAGGGCTTCGTCGCCGACTTTCCCAAGCTATCGCTCCGCGACGTGGAGCGCGTCGACGACGGCGTGCTCCTGACCTACGACTGCTGAGGATCGCTCCCTGAATCCGGCCGATTTCGCCGCGAACACGGAGTTTCGCGGTCGTGCGTCGGCACGCAAACAGGCGCAATGGGTAAGAGTGTCGCGCCGATACGTGGAGGTATGAGCACTCCGAAGACAACCGATGCACCCGTCCACGTCGAGAGTTCGGACCACCTCGACGAACTCATCGCCGACAACGCGGTCGTCCTCGTGGACTACCACGCCGAGTGGTGCGGCCCGTGTAAGATGCTCGAACCCACCGTGGAGGAAATCGCCGAGGAGACCGACGCCGTCGTCGCCAAGGTCGACATCGACGAACTCCAAGAACTAGCCCGCGAGAAAGGAATTCGCAGCGTCCCGACCCTGCAGTTCTACGCCGGCGGCGAGCAGGTCAAAGAGGTCATCGGCGTCCAGAGCAAAGAGGACCTCGTCGACATCATCGAAGCCGCCGCGTAACTCGGCGTCCGCTCGACTCGACTCGACTCGACTCGGTTCCTCAGTTTTCTCCCACGGCGAGCGACGGCGCGGCGCGCGCTCGGGGCGGCGTCGCTCGTCGGGACGGTTCGGTCGAAAAGCGATGTCAGAGGCCGCTCAGAAGGGCGCGTCGGACACGTCGGGTTCGAACCCCGCGCCCGGTTCGTCGTCGTAGAAGCCGCCGGTCGAGGCGTGGACCGCGTCTATCTCCTCGAACTCGGCGACCATGCGCGCCTTCAGCGCCTGAATCGTCATCGGCGAGATGCCGCATCCGGAACACGCGCCGGTGAGTGAAATCCACACCTCGCCGGTCTCCTCGTCGATTGCCTCGATACCCGCGTCGCCGCCGTGCATCTCGATTTGGGGGAAGTTCCGCCGCATGAACAGGTCGAGCCGTTCTTCGAGGGACTTCTCCGACGTCTGCGAACTCATACCGAGAGGTGGGGTGCGGGCGAGCATAACGATTGCTCCGAACGGGTCGCGGCGAATTTCGCGAGACGCTGTCGGGGGAGTCGGTCGGCGAGGGCTTTTTACCACGGAGAGAGTATCGGAACCTATGATTTCACTCGACGAGGCAGTCACGGCCCGCCTGGAATCTCACGGCGCGCGGTTCGAGGTGCTCATCGACCCCGACGCGGCGCTCTCGATAAAGCGCGGTGAGTTCGACGGCGACCTCGAAGAGGTCATCGCCGCCGAAGACGTGTTCGAGGACGCCTCCCGCGGCGACCGCCCCGCCGAGAACGACCTCGAGAAGGTGTTCGGAACGACCGACCCGCTCCAGATAATCCCCGAGGTCGTCAAGAAAGGGGAGATTCAGATCACGGCCGAACAGCGCCGCGAGATGCAAGAACAGAAGCGCAAGTCGCTCATCAACCGCATCGCCCGCAACGCGGTCAACCCGCAGATGAACGACTCGCCGCACCCGCCGGAGCGAATCGAGCGCGCGCTCGAAGAGGCCGGGTTCAAAATCGACCCGATGGAGCCGGTCGAGTCGCAGGTCGACGACGCGCTCGACGCGCTCCGACCCGTGTTGCCAATCAAGTTCGCCGAAGTCACCGTCGCCGTCCAACTCCCGGCCGAGTACGCCGGCAGCGGACAGGCACAGATTCGGAGCTACGGCGACCTCGAACGCGAGGAGTGGCAGAACGACGGCTCGTGGGTCGGCGTCATCACGTTCCCCGCGGGGATGCAAAACGACTTCTACGACAAGGTGAACAACATCACGAGCGGCACGGCCGAGACGCGCATCGTCAAGGACGAAGACGAACTCTGAGGCGCGTCGGCGAGTCTCGAACGCGAACTACCCCTTCTTGAAGCCGACGAGGAAACCGCCGGAGAAGCCGGCGGAGATAGACAGGGTCGAGAGCACCGTCGAAATCCAGTCCGGCGGCGCGCCGGTCGCGGCGTCCTGCGTGGCGCTCACGAGGCCGCCGGTGAGGCGCTCCCAGTCGACGGTGATGATGCCCCGCGATTCGAGGAACTTGAACACGGCGAGTTCGAGGCCGACGATGACGGCGATGAGCTTCGCGATTTTCTTGGCCGCGAAGCCGATGATACCGCCGATGACGGCCCCGCTCCCGAACTCGATGCCGAGCTGCTGCGGGTCGATGCTCAGTTGCAAGGGGTCCATACGGCGAACATCCCGCCCGTTGGTATAAGTGATTTGTGGGGAGACTGTCGCAGTCACCGAACTGTCAGGTCGCGTCCGGGCAACCTACAAGAGTCCCGGCGTCCAAACGCGGCCATGGAACGGGAGGTGACGGGACGCCATCTCGACGCGTGACCCCGGCCGAGCGGGGCTTAAGTGCCTCCGGCGGCTAGTACCGACTGACACAGTGCAGGCTACGTACCCCACACTCGAGGTGCGGCGATGAGTCGCGTCGTCGTCGCGAAGCGCGTCGACCGCGGCGACGCCGACCTCACGGAGATTTCCGACCTCGCCCGCGCGGCGGGCTACGAGGTGGTCGGCGAACTCACCCAGACCCGAGAGGAGGACGCCGCGTTCCACTTCGGCGAAGGGAAGGTCGGCGAGTTAGCGTCGCTCGTCGCGCGTGAGGACGCCGCCGCCGTCGTCTTCGACAACCGACTGGGCCCCTACCAGACGTACAACATCGCCCAGAAGCTCCCGGACGACGCGGAGGTCATCGACCGCTTCACGCTCATCCTCGAAATCTTCGGCCAGCGGGCCAACACCCGCAAGGCGCAGCTACAGGTCGAACTCGCGGAGCTACGCTACGAACTGCCGCGCGCCGAGGCGAAGGCGTCGCTGGCGAAGCGCGACGAGCGCCCCGGGTTCATGGGCCTCGGCGAGTACGACGAGAGCCGCGAGCAGGACATCAAGGCCCAGATTTCGCGCATCAAGAACGAACTGGACGCCATCGCGGACAAAGAGGAGACCCGGCGCGAACAGCGCCGCGAGTCCGGCTTCGACCTCGTGGCCCTCGCGGGCTACACGAACGCCGGGAAGTCGACGCTGATGCAGCGGCTCGCCGCCGACCTCGAAGTCGGCCAGAACGACGACCTTCACCCGGACCTCGACCCGACCGCGGAGTCCCAAGACAAGCTGTTTACCACCCTCGGGACGACCACGCGCCGCGCCGAGACGGGCAAGCGCGACGTGCTTCTCACCGACACCGTCGGGTTCGTCTCGGACCTCCCCCACTGGCTCGTGGAGTCGTTCAAGTCCACGCTCGATTCGGTCTACCGCGCCGACCTCGTGTTGCTCGTCGTGGACGCCTCCGAGCCCATCGAGGAGATGCGCGAGAAGCTCGTCACCAGCCACGACACGCTCTACGAGCGCAACGAAGCGCCCATCGTGACCGTGTTCAACAAGGTGGACAAGGTCGAGGCCGAGGAACTCGAGGAAAAGCGCGCGGCGCTGTCGGCGCTCGCGCCCAATCCGGTCGCCGTCTCGGGGCTGACCGGCGAGAACGTCGAGGAACTGGCCGACCGCGTCGAGGGCGAACTGCCCGCGTGGAAGCGCGAGCGACTGCTGTTGCCGATGGCCGACGACACGATGAGCCTCGTCTCGTGGCTCTACGACCACGCCCACGTCGAGGCCGAGGAGTACGAGGGCGAACAGGTCCACGTCGAGTTCGAGGCGCGCCCCGCAATCGTCGAGAAGGCGCGGGCGAAGGCCGCCGACCTCTCCGCGCCGGCCGACTCGGCCTGAGTCGAACCGTCGGAGCCGCCCGCCTCGGCGCGGACGGCGGAAGTCGGACCGCCGACCCGACTCAGTCGAGCGTCTCTTTTTCCTTCGTGACGACTTCGACGTCCGAGATGCGCGTCCCCGGATACTGGCCGTCGTCGTTTTTCTCCGCGGCTTTCACCATGTCCCAGACGACGTTGAGGCCGGTCGTCACGCCCTCTAACGCCTCCATCTCACAGCCCGTCTTGCCGGTCGTGCCGACCGTCACGGAGAGCGTGACCGACTCGTCGGCCACCTCGAACTCGGTGTCGACGTTCGTGATGGGTATCTGGTGGCACATCGGAATCGTCTCCCACGTGTGTTTGACGGCCTGAATCGCGCCGATTCGGGCCGTCGCCAACACGTCGCCTTTCCCGATTTCGTCGTCGCGGATGGCCCGAACGGTGTCGGCGCTGAGGTGGATGGTCCCGCGGGCGACCGCGCGGCGGCGGGTGTCCGGTTTCGCGCCCACGTCGACCATCTGCACGTTGCCCTCCTCGTCGACGTGGGTCAGGTCGCGGTCGTCCGAGTCGTTCGACGCTGTCCCGGCGCGCTCGTCGCTCACTCTCCGTCACCTCGGAGGCCGACGGGCAGTCGTTCGAGTAGGTCGGTCGCGACGAGGCCGCCGCCGAACTCCTCGGCGGCGAAGTCGCCCGCGCGGCCGTTCGCGTAGGCCGCGACGGCGGCCGCGTCGAGCGGGGGCAAGACGGCCGCGAGCGCGCCGGTCGCGCCCGCGAGCACGTCCCCGGTTCCACCGACGGTCATGCCGGGGTTCCCGGTCCGGTTGACGCGGACGGCGTCGCCGTCGGAGACCACGTCGTACGCGCCTTTCACGAGGAGCGTGTGGCCGAGGTCGGCGGCGAACTCGCGGACGAGGTCGCGTCGCGTCTCCCAGTCGGCGTCGGTCTCGCCACCCATCTTCCGCAACTCGCCCTGATGGGGCGTGCAAATCAGGGTCGCCTCGGTCTCCACCTCGGGGACGACCTGCAGGGCGTCGGCGTCGACGACGGCGGTCCCGTCGTAGGCGGCGAGGAACTCGCGGACCGCGTCGAGCGACTCGTCGGCGTCGCCGAGGCCGGGGCCGAAGACGACGACGTCGCGGTCGGCGGCGAAATCGAGGAGGTCGGGGACGTGCTCGGGCGCGAGCCGGTCGCCCGAGAAGCCGCGGACGATGAGGTTCTCGGAGTAGCCCTGCACCTCGCGGGCGACGCCTTCGGGGCAGGCGACGCGGGCGAGGTCCGCGCCGGCTCTGAGGGCCGACTGCGCGGCGAGCGCGGGCGCGCCGGTGTACGGGCCGCCGCCGACGACGAGCACGTCGCCGTGGTCGCCCTTGTGGCTCTGCGCGTCGCGGTCGAGCGCGAGGAGGTCGCCGGGGCCGGTGAACAGTTCGGCCGCCTCGGGAATGCCGATGTCGGCGACGACGACCTCGCAGTCGAGGTCCACGAGGCCGGGTTTGTCGTCGTGGAAGGTGACGACCCGGTCCGCGTCAACCGCAAGCCCCGCCGCGTCGCCGGTGTCAGCGTCGAGGCCGGAGGGAACGTCGACCGCGAGGACAGTCGCAGACGATTCGTTGATGGCGCGCGCGGCCGTCGCCTCGGGTTCGCGGAGCGCGCCTGTGACGCCGGTTCCGAGCATCGCGTCCACGACGAGGTCCGGGTCGCCGAGGTCGAAGGCGACCGAGTCGGTAACGGTCCGCCGGTCGGCCTCGCCCGCGACGAGGGCGTCCCAGTTCTCGCGGGCGATGTCGGTCGAAATCGTCTCCGGGCGGCCGAGCAGGTGGACGGTCACGTCGTACGCCTTCAGGAACCGTGCGGCGACGAGCGCGTCGCCGCCGTTGTTGCCGCGTCCGGCGACGATTGCGACCGACGCGCCGGGGTCCGCGAGGTCGCGGCAGGCCCGCGCGACGGCGTTCCCGCTCGACTCCATGAGCTGTTTCCGCGGCACGCCGAGCGCCTCGGCGTTCAGGTCGACCGCGGCCATGCGTCGACTCGTAATCATACGCCCCCGTTGGCCCGGGGCCGCGTTAACACATGTGGTCGCGGGTCGGATTCGCAACGCTTGACACGGCGGCGACTGAATCCGGGGTAGTGACTCGCCGCCTCTTCGGAACTCTCTGCGGACTCGTCTTCCTCGTCAACTTCGGCCGCGTCGCGTTCCCGCCGCTCGTCGAGACGCTCCAGACGCAGTTCTCGGTCGGTCCGGCGACCATCGGCGTCGTGACGAGCCTCGTCTGGCTCGGAACCGCCATCCCGCGAATCCCCGTCGGCTACCTGCTCACGCGCGTCTCGCGGTCGAAGGTCGTCCTCGGGTCGGGCACGCTGCTCGTCGTCGCCGCGGCGTTCACCGCGAGCGCGACGTCGGTGCTGACCCTCCAAATCGGCGCGTTCGGCCTCGGCCTCGCCTCGGGCGCGTACTTCGTCTCCGCGACCCCGCTCGTCGGCGAACTGTTCCCCGAGCGCGTCGGCCGCATGGTCGGCATCCACGGCGCGGCCAGCCAGGTCGCCGCCGTCGTCGCCGCGCCCGTCGTCGTCTTCATCCTCGCGTCGTACACGTGGCGCGAGACGTTCTGGGTCCTGGCCGCCGCCGGCGCGCTCGTGACGCTCCTCCTCTACGCCGTCTCCCGCGACGGGAGCGCGGGGGCCGGCACGGGCGCCGACCGCGACTTCTCGGCCGCGCTCGGCCACTGGAAACTCATCCTCACGGGCATCCTCCTCATCGCGCCCGCGGGGTTCGTCTGGCAGGGCCTGTTCAACTTCCTCGTGTCGTACATGACGCAGGCGAAGGCGTTCGACCCCGCCACGGCGAGCACGATGCTCACCATCGTCTTCGCGGCCGGCGTCCCCGCGTTCTCGCTGTCGGGACGACTCGCCGACAAACTCCCGCACGTCCCCTACATTTTCGGCCTGCTCGTCGCCTTTATCGGCGCGCTCGTCGCCCTGACGTACGCGCAGGGCTTCGTCGCCGTCGCCGTCGTCGTCGCGGTGCTCGGCTACGTCATCCACAGCCTGTTTCCCGCGCTCGACACGTTCATGCTCTCGTCGCTGCCGAGCGACGCCCGCGGGAGCGCCTACGCCGTCTTCAGCGGCGCGGCGCTCCTCTTGGAGGCCAACGGGAGCGGCGCGGTCGGCTTCCTGACCGAGGCGAACTACGCATTCGAGTCGGTCTTCCGAACACTCGCCGGGGGGCTCGCGGTGTTCGTCGCCGCGCTCGCCGTCCTCTACGCGGTGAACCGACTGCCGGGCGTCGACCGGACCGAACCGTCGAGCGCCTGACCTCCCGAAACGGTTTACTTCCCGCACCGAAATGTCGATTGTATGTCAGGGTTGCTCCCGTCCGACGGAACCGTCGATACCAGCGACGAGACCGCCCCGCGCGTCCATTGGCTCGACGACGACGAGACGGAGCAACTCCTCGGAAGCCTCTCTTGTGACACCGCCCGCGACCTCCTTTCGTGCCTGCAGGACTCGCCGGCGACGGCGACCGAACTCTCGGCGCGAGTCGAGACATCCGTCCAGAACGCACGTCACCACCTCGGGAACCTCATCGACGCCGACCTCGTCCGCGTCGCCGGCACCCGCTACTCCGAGAAGGGCCGCGAGATGAAGGTGTACGCCGCCGCCGGCGCGCCGTTCGTCGTCTGCGTCGGCGGTGACGACGGCGACCGTGAGGCGTTCGCCGAGGCCATCGCCTCCTTTCTCGAATAGCGTCGCCAACCCGGACGCCACCCCTCGCGCGAACGTTCAAGTACGAGTCCGCGGCCAGTCACCGACACCCCTATGGCCGTCGCAACTGGACCACAGAGCGTGACCTGGCAGGAGGTGTTCGGCCACCCGGAGGCGTACCCGGAGCAGGCCGACGGAATCGAGACCGCGATACAGACCGCCCGAGACGATGGATTTGCCGTCGTTGAGGGCGCGTGCGGGACCGGCAAGACGATGCTCGCGCTCACCGCCGGCATCGACCTCGTCCGCGACCCCGACTCCGACTACGAGCGCGTCTTCGTCCTCACGAGCGTCAAACAACAGCTCCGGCAGTTCGAGGCCGACCTCCGAACCATCAACGAGAACCTCCCGACCGACTGGAAACCCGTCTCGGGGCTCACGCTCGTCGGCAAATCGGACGTGTGTCCCTACAGCCGCGAGGGCTGCGGCGGCATCGACGACTCGACCGTCTACGACCGCTGTGAGGGCCTCCGCGACCGGACCCGCGGGCTCGTCGGCGACGGCGGCCGGACCAGCGCCGAGGCGCTCGCCAAAGACGCCCGCGAGCAACAGACCGGCCTCCTCGACACCGGTTCGACGAGCGCGGGCCCCTCCTACCTCGAAACTGCCGGCGACCCGACGCCGTACCCCAAGTCGATGCCGGACTACGAGGACGTGGAGTACTGCCCGTTCTACGCGAACTTCCTCGCGGACCTCCCCGAAGACGGCGACCCAATCGAGGCCGTCCCCTTCGAGTTCGACGACAAGGGACTCATCACGACCGAAGACCTCGTCTCGCTGGCCGCGGGCGCGGGGTCGTGTCCGCACTCCGTGATGGGCGCGCTGTTGCCCAACGTCGAGGTCGTCGTCGGCAACTACTACCACGCGTTCGACCCGACGACCGTCGGCACGTTCACCGGCGCGCTCGTCGACGACTCGACGTTCGTCATCTGCGACGAGGCGCACATGCTCGAACCCCGCGTCCGCGACCTCGTCTCGGTCGGCGTCGGCGACCGGACGCTCCGCGACGCCGAAAGCGAGTTCACCCGCGTCATCCAGCCGGTGAAGTTCGACGACGCCGGCAAGTCGACTGTCGACGCCGAACTCGTCCGCGGGGAGCTACAGGAGGCCGACGTGACGCTCCGCGAACTGGAGGAGACCCGGGACTTCATCCGCGACCTCCGGGAGGAGCTCGACCGGCGCGTGACCGCGCACCTCGACCGCGAGTACGTCGGCTGGCGCGCCGACCTCACCGAACTCGAAGACGAGGAACTCCCCCTGCGCGACCCCGAGGAGCCCGGCGTCGACGAACTCACCGAGTGGGCCGAGGCGAACGGCCACGACGAGGGGACGTGGGTCCGCGCCGAGGCGACCGGCTCGGCGGTCGCCCGCATCCTCGACTCGGTGGAGGAAGACGACAAGCGCCGGGCCGCGCCCGCGGCGGGGCGGGCGCTGGCGACGTGGGCCTACGCGGACCACGAAAAGCACTTCCGCGAAATCGAGCTCGAACGGACGTGGGACGAGATGGAGCCGCCGGAGTCGTGGCGTCGCGCGTACAACGTCCGGCTGTCGGTCCACAACTGCGTCCCCGGCGAGGCCATCGCCGAGCGCCTCGGCGACTTCGGTGGCGGCGTCCTCATGAGTGCGACGCTCGAACCCATCGACGTGTTCCGTCGCGTGACCGGCCTCGACGCCCTCGCCGACGACGGCCGCCCGGTCGCCGAGCGGACGTTCGGCCTCGGCTTCCCCGAGTCGAACCGCGCGAGCTTCGCCGTCGACGTGCCGAAGTTCACCCACAGCAACCGCGGGCCGCCCGGCGAGGAAAACGAGACGCGACTCGCGTACACCGACGCCGCCGTCGAGGTGTGCGAGCGCTCGCCGGGCAACGTCCTCGTCGGGATGCCGAACTACGCCGAGGCCGAGTGGATGGCGGGCGCGCTCGAAGCCCGCGTCGACAAGCCCGTCCTCCTCGACGAGTCGTCCGACGACGGGGCCACCGAGCGACTCAAACGGGACTTCTTCGGCGGCGACGGGAAGGTGCTCGTGACGAGCCTCCGTGGCACGCTCACCGAGGGCGTCGACTACAGCGGCGACAAGCTCTCGGCCGCCGTCGTCTGCGGCGTCCCGCTCATCAACACGTCGTCACCGCGGACCCGCGCGGTGAAGACGGCCTACGACCGCGAGTTCGGAAACGGATTCGAGACGGCGCTCACGGTGCCCGCGGTCAGAAAGGCGCGGCAGGCTATCGGCCGCGTCATCCGCGGGACCGACGAGGTCGGCGTCCGCGTCTTCGTTGACGCCCGGTACGCCCGCGACTCGTGGAACGGCGTCCGCGACTACCTGCCGGAACAGGAGCGCGAGGAGTTCAGACCGGTCAGTCCCGACATGCTCGGCTTCGGTCTCGACCGGTTCTGGTCGTCAGTCGAGTAGTCGCGGACGCGCCGCGCCGCCGCCGGCGTGTCGAGGGCCAGACGTGTCGTCAGGAGAGCGTCAGCGTTCGTCGTCCCACGCGTCCCGGCAGTCGTCGTCGCAGAAGTGCCGCGCCTGCACGGCGCCGTCTTCGACCCACGTGACGACGCGGTGCGTCGGATTGTTGGCAACCGGCTCCCCGCACGTCGCACAGGTCGGGGCGTCTTCGGGGTCTACGTTCTCTTCCAAATCGGACGTGGGATCGACCATCGACAGCCAGATGGCGGTCCCGGGCACTTCAACCCGTCTCCGCCGGCAGAAGTCGCCCGGCGGGGCGGATTCTCCCGCGGAACTGTGGAATCCACACCCGCGCGAGGGAAACCGAAGCTATGTATCACTCCGTACTCCCACTTGGTGCAACGTTTTGTAACCAACGGGTATTGTCAATCACTACCACACTTAGTGAAGGTTATGTAATCGCCGTCGCGTGTGTATAGGTGACGGCGAATGTCAGAAGTGCCCGCCTCTCAGGACTCGGTTGCAGGGACCGCTGACCGCACCGGCGCGGATACCACCGGGGATTGCTTCCTCCATAGCGTCGTCGTCACCTATCGAGGGAGCCCGGACCAGGTCACCGTCTACCCCCGGCGCGACAGCTGCTGCGACCGAATGGAGGCGTGGCTGACCGCCGACGCCGACGCGTTCATCTCGCTCGACGAGATGTGCTGAGTCGTCGCCGCCGCGGTCGCCGCGCAGCCGACGAGAGCGCACGTCGCCGATAGCTCCCCGCGCCGCCGCGTCGGCTCAGCCGACGAACTCGGCGTCGGACAGTGTCTTTTGTACCGCCTCTTCGCCCACCGCCGCAGCCAACGCCTCGAAGCCGGCGCGCTCGGCGCGGTCGCGGGCGTTCGCCACCAGCCGCGAGACGATGAACTCCGGCGTGGACTTGCCGACCGTCCCGAACCGCGGCTGGTAGTCCACGCGCAGTTCCAACTCGTCGGTCAGCCCCTCGGCGAAGATGCCGTCGATGCGCGCCTCGGGTGGGAGCGGGCTCAGTTCGTCCGCGAGGTGCGTGACGTAGACGCCGAACGCGTTGCGCTCGACGGTAAGGTTCACGAGACCGTTGAGCAGGTCGGCCGCGCGACCCGGCTCGGTGATGGCCTCGAACTCGTCGACGAGCATCAGCGTCCGCCCGTCGCCCGAAAGCGGCGGCACGATGGACTTAAGCGTCGATTCGAGCACGCCCGCGTTGAAGCTCGCGTGCCGGCGGTGGAACACGACCGAGTCGAATCGGCCGACGACCGCCGACTCGGCGGGGACCGGAAGCCCCATCGACGCGAGGATGGCGACCTGCGAGAGCGTCTCCAGAAGCGTCGTCTTCCCGCCGCTGTTGGCCCCGGTGAGGACCGACACGCGGTCGCCGACCGGCGGCGTCGGCCCCGACGCGCACGCGAGTTCGTGGTCGCCGACGGCGTAGGAGACGGGCTGTGGGTCGTCGATGAAGAGGTTTCGGGCCCCGCAGACCGCCAGCCCCGTCTCGGCGATGTCCGGTCGCGTCAGGTCGTACTCGTCGGCGAACCGCGCGAGCGACAGCGACAGCGCGACCACGTCGACGGCCTCGACCGCGAGGTCCACGTCGTCGCGGGCGGCCCAGATGCGGTCGCGTAGCTCCTCGGCGACGGTCTCTTCGCGCGCGGCGACGTCGGCTTCGAGGTCCTCGACGAGCGCCCGGAGCGACGCGCTCACGAAGTCGGTCGCGTCGCGGGCGTCCTCGGCGGCGACCGCCTCGACCTCGCCGCGCGAGAGGTCGGTCTCCTGTGCGACGTACTGGACGAACGCGGCGCGGAAGTCGTCCAGCGAGCGGACGCCCCGCGACTGGATGGTTTCGAGCACGTCGAACGAGCCGGATTGGAGTTCGTTCGCGGTTTCGAGCCGGCTCCGCAGGCTGTCGAGGCGGTCGTCGGCACCCGCGGCGACCGAGCCGTCCTTGTCGACGTAGCCGAGCGCGCCGAGGGCGTCGCGGAGGGCGCCCGGGTCGGCCTCCTCCAGCGCGTCGAACGGCTCGCCGCGGAGGCCGGCCTCCCGGAGTTCGAGCGCGGCGCGAACGGCGGCGCGCTCGGTCTCGCCGGCCTCGTCGTAGTCGCGGAACGTCGCTTCGACGGCGTCGCGGGCGTCGTCGTCGAGGTCGGCCCACGCCTCCCGCGCCGCGAGGACGCGGTCGAGGCGGTCGCGTCGGTCTCCGACGGTCGGGAGCGGCGTCAGCACGCGGATTCGGTCGGCGGCGTGTTCGGTCAGCGCGCGGTCGCTCGCGAGCGACAGGAGGTCGTCGTACACGTCGCGGGCGTCGCGGGTCGACAGCACGTCGATGCCGGCCTGTCCGTCGGCGCGGCGGAGGATGCGAACCGCCCGCCCGCGGGTGACGCCGGCGTCGACGAGCGCCCGCACGTCGGCCGACTCGATAGCGGCGACCGCCCCCTCCCTGCCGAGAGCCGATTCCAGTCGGTCCGAGGTCTTCGGGCCGACTCCCCAGTAGTCTTCGAGTCGCATACCGGGGGCGTCTCACCGGGCGCTCTTAGGTCCATCCGTCGGCCGGTGCCGCCGCTGTTCGAGGGGGAGTCCGCGAAGAAAATATCAGTGTGACGTGACGCGCTGGTCGGTGTCGGGGTCGGCGTCGGCGTCGGTCGCCTCGTCGGGACGGAGCAGGTGTCGGCCGGGCACCGACTCCGCGTCGCGGTCGAGCTCGCGGGCGGCACCGACCGCGAGCGCGGTCGTGAGCGTCCGGACGGCGTGCTCGTGGTCGGCCCGGCAGTCCCGGAGAGCCATCGGGCCGATTCCAAGACGGTGGTACGGTTCGAGGTCGGCGCTCGTGAGCACCCCGCGGTCGAGGTAGTCTGTAGCGATTTCCACGAGCAGCGAATGCACGTGAATGAGCTCGTTTTTCTTCATGGGTTGCACGTATGTGCTCATCCGGCGTAAATGGCGCGGTGGTGCGTGCTTTTGGTCTTGTATCTGCCTCGGCTAGAAATGAATGTACGCACCGGGGACACGAACGAAACACCCGTGGCTCGTCGGTCGGTTTCGCGGAAAGGGAGTTGGGGTTTGGGCAGGGACACGTCCCCAGGGCGGAGAGAGGGGGTAGGTTGTCGATTCCGCCGTAGGGTCGTGCGGGCACGACGAGTGACCCGGGCAGGTCACTGTGGCCATATAGTCGAATGGCGCGGTCGGTAGTAATTCACGGCCCTACGTGGTTAGGGCTGGCTCGGACCGACCGAGAAACGCACAAGTCAGTGGGGGTTAGAGTCGGGGTATGCACGCACGACGGGACGCCGGTTCGAGGGGGGGTCGAGACGGATGACCGACGGGTCTCCGCAGTCGGTCGACGACCCGTCTGCGACGGAGCGCGAACTGCGCCAGCGACTCGACATCCTCGCGACGTTCAACGAGGTCGTCGCGGACGTGAACGAGACCATCGTCGACGCCGGCGGGCGCGCGGACATCGAACGGCAGGTCTGCGAGCGACTCGTCCAGACCGACGAACTCCGGTTCGCGTGGGTCGGCGTCGTCGACGAGACGACCGGCGACGTGGAACCGACCGCGTGGGCCGGCGTCGAGGACGGGTACCTCGACGAGATAGACGTGTCGGTGTCGGCAGAGCGCCCCGAGGGAAACGGCCCGGTCGGCCGCGCGGTCCGGTCGAACGCGGTGCAGGCGACCCACAGCATCGCCGACGAACCGGCGTTCGGGCCGTTCCGCGAACCGGCGCTCGAACGCGGCTACCGCTCGGCGGCGTCGGTGCCCCTCGTCTACGACGACGCGCGCTACGGCGTACTCACGATGTACGCCGAACACGAGCGGGCGTTCACGGCGGAGCTCGCCGAGCCGATTTCGAATCTCGGCCACGCCGTCGCCCACGGCATCGACACCCACGTCCGACGGGAGCGCGAGCGCGAACTCGAACGCCGCGAGCAGGCGTTTTCGCGCATCGTCGAGAACATCGAGGAGTACGCGCTGTTCCGCCTCGACGCCTCGGGTCGCGTCGAGAGTTGGAACCGCGGCGCGGCGGCCATCAAGGGCTACGATACGGAAGAGATACTCGGCGAGCACATCGAGACGTTCTACACCGACGAGGACGCCGAAGACGGCCTGCCCGAGCGCCTTCTCGACCGAGCGCGGACCGAGGGCCGGGCCGAAAACGAGGGGTGGCGCGTCCGTGCCGACGGTACTCGCTTTTGGGCGTCTGTGACCATCACCGCTCTGACCGACGACACCGGTGAGGTCATCGGCTTCGCCAAGGTGACTCGCGACATGACCGACCGGAAGCGCCGCGAGCGACAGTTGGACGCGGTGTTCAACAGCACCTTCCAGTACATCGGGCTGGTCGAGCCCGACGGAACTGTCCTCCGGGTGAACGACGCCGCCCTCGACCTCGTGGACGGCGACCGCGACGACATCGTCGGACTGCGGGCGTGGGAGACGCCGTGGTGGCGCGGCGACGACGAGCGAATCGCCGACCTCCGGGCCGCGCTCGACCGCGCGGCCGACGGCGAGTTCGTCCGCTACGAGGTCGAGATAGACCGGGTGAACACGGACCGGCCAGTCGTCATCGACTTCTCCGTCACCCCGGTCCACGACGACGACGGCGAGGTGTCGCTTCTGGTCCTCGAGGGCCACGATATCACCGCCCGCAAGGAGCGAGAGCGGGAGTTGCGGCGCGAACAGGAGCGACTGGAGTTCGTGAACCGCATCATCCGCCACAACCTCCTCAACGGGCTCAACGTGGTCGGCGCGCGGGCAGACATCGTCGAGGACTTCGTGGACGACGCGGGGCTGACGCACCTCGAAACGATACAGGGACGCGTCCGCGAGATGACCGAACTCGTCGGGACGATGCGGACGTTCATGAAGGTCATCGTCGAGCGCGAGTCCCACGAGTTCCGGCCGCGTCGAATCGACGAGGCGGTCGACCACGGCGCGGAGTCGCTGCGGAGCGAGACCGAGGCCGCGAGCGTCGAAGTCGGACGACTCCCCGACGTCTCGGTCGTCGCCGACGACCTGCTGGACGAGGTCATCGAGCACCTGCTGAAAAACGCCGTCCAGCACAACGACAAGCCGAACCCGGCGGTCGAAGTCGAGGTTGGGGCCGGCGACGACGCGGTCGAACTCCGCGTCTCCGACAACGGCCCGGGCGTCCCGGACGAGGAGAAACACCGCATCGTCGACCAGCGCATCGAGGACCTGTCGAATCCGGGCAACGGGTTCGGGCTGTTTCTGGTCCGCGAAATCGTCGAGAGCTACGGCGGGACGGTCGCAATCGAGGACAACGACCGCGGCGGAGCCACGTTCGTCGTCACGCTCCCGCGAGCGTGAGTTCGGCCCGCGGGTCGGGTCGCAGTCGGTCGCGGGAGTTCCCCGTCCGTCGGAGACGACCGAATCGGGTCACTGAACCGCCTAAATTCCACCTGCTGTGATGGGCAGATATATTACTGTTCGCCGTTACTGTGTGTTCGATACGATGGTCACCGAACGCTCGGCGCGCGAGAGCCCCGAACAGCGGGCCGCCGAGCAGGTCGTTCTCGTGGTCGACGACGACGAGGACCTCGCAGACACCTGCCGGTACTGGCTCGACGGCGAGCGGTTCGCCGTCGAGACCGCCTACGGCGGTGAAGAAGCCCTCCACCGACTCGACGACACCGTCGACGTCGTCCTCCTCGACCGCCGAATGCCGAACGTCACGGGCGACGACGTGCTCGACGAGATTCGCGAGCGCGGCCTCGACTGCCGCGTGGCGATGATGACCGCGGTCGAGCCGGACACCGACATCGTCGACATGCCGTTCGACGCCTACCTCGTCAAGCCCGTCTCGGAGTCGGAGGTCAAAGAGACGGTCGAAGAGCTGCTCGTGCGGTCGGGCTTCGAGTCCGAGGTCCGCGAGTACTTCGCGCTCGAATCCACCGAGGCGGCGCTCGACAGCCGCGACGTGGAAGAGCTCCGCGAGCCCGAGGCGCTGTCGGACCTCCGCGGTCGACTGGAGGCGGTCCGAGCCGAACACGAGGCGGCGATTCGTAACCGCGAGGCGCAGCTCGACCGCCTGAACCGGACCAACGAGCTCCTCCGCGACATCGACCGGGCGATAATCGACGCGCGGAGCCGCGACGAAATCGAGCAGACCGTCTGCGACGCGGTCGCGAGCGCCCACGAGGCCGCGTTCGTTCTCAGACGCACCGCCGCCGGCACGCTCCGGTGTACCGCCGCGGCGGGCTACGGACTCGACCCCGCGGGCGTCGACCTCGACTTCGTCGACGAGGCGTTCGACATCGACGGAACGGTCGAAGACGGCTTCGCCTTCGAGGACATCTCCGAGGCGCACCGCGCGGCGGTCTTCGGCGACGACGCCGCCGACCTCGACGCGGTGTCGGCGCTCTGTGTCGCCATCGACTACCGCGAGACGGCGTACGGCGCGCTCGTCGTCTACGACGAGACCGACGGCTTCGACGAGGAGTCCGCGGGCCTGTTTTCCGACCTCGGCGCGACCGTCGGCAACGGTATCAACGCAACCCAGAGCAAGCAGCTTCTCAACGGCGACAGCGTCGTCGAACTGGAGTTTCAGGTCGCCGGCGCGGGTGACGCCGGCGTGCTCGCCGGTCTCTCGGCGACGCTCGACTGCCGACTCTCGCTGGACGGCGTCACCCGCGCCGGCGACGAGCTTACCTGTTTCGTCAGCGTCGCCGGCGCGTCGGGGTGCGACGCGGTCGCGGCCGCTATCGATGCCGCCGACGTCTCGCAGGCCCGCGTCGTCGCCGACGGCGACGAGGAGTCCGTCGTCGAACTCCGCACCGACGCCGAGGCGGTGCTGTCGACCGCCATCGACCACGGCGCGAGCGTGGAGCGGTTGACGCTCTCCGAGGGGAGCGGCACCCTCGCGCTCCACGTCGCGGCCGACGCCGACCACGGCGCGCTCGTGGAGGCGGTGACGACGGCCGCGGCCGGCGTCTCGGTCGTCGCAAAGCGCGAGGTGGAGCGCTCCGTCCAGTCGGCCGACTCCTTCCGGCGGACGCTCGACTCGAAACTGACAGACCGGCAGAAGACGGTCCTCGAAACGTCACTCGTCTCCGGCTACTTCGAGTGGCCCCGCGGGAGCACGGCAGAAGAGGTCGCCGACTCGCTCGGCATCTCGCCGCCGACGCTCCACGAACACCTCCGGACGGCGGAGCGGAAGCTCATCGAGACGTATTTCGACGAGCTGAACCCCGCGTCGGCGGACGACTGAAGCGGGCGGCCACGGACCGTCGGAAGGAGATTAGTCGAGTTTGGCTTCGGGCGCGTCGCCGACGAATCGGTCGGCGGCGTCGAAGACGTCGCGTTTGGTGACTGGCTTCGTGAGCACGGCGTCAACGGGGAGGTCGGCGAGTTCGTCGCCGGGCGCGGCGCTGAGCATGACGACCGCGAACGACGACGGGTCGACCCGTCGGGAGAGTTCTTCGAGGACGGACTCGCCGGAGAGACCGGGGAGGTTGTGGTCGAGGAAGACGAGGTCGACGCTCTCGTCGAACGTCTGGAGGGCCTCACGCCCGGAGTACGCGACTCGGACGCGGTAGCGGCGTTCGAGCCACAGCGCGAGGCTATCGGCGAGGGCGGCCTCGTCGTCGACGAGGAGGACAGTCGGCGCGTCTGGTGTGGGTGGCTGTGTCATGGCTCGGACCGTGGCTACGTCGGTGTGGCGGAGGCGGTCGGTCGGGGTCGGGCGTGGTCTGCCGAGGGTGGCCGGCGGTCGGCGGGGGTATCGCTCACGCGTCGTTCATTCGCTGGGACCGCGTGTTCCCGCAGCGCGTACAGCGCGTGACACGGTACGGCTCGCGGGAGAACTCGCGGTTCTCGCGTTTCCGGCTCTCGGTCTTGATTTCGATGGAGACGTCGTGCGGCGTCCGGGACTCACACGACTGGCACTCTTCGACGAACTCGTTGTTTCGGGGACTGCTTTTACTCTTCGACATAGAGTGGTCGTAGCAGTAGCTATGGACTGCGCGCCGTTGAATACGGAACCTAATCGATTTGGGACACGACCAATCGAGAGGCGGCGGCCGCTCGTCGGTCGAAGGAAACTACTCCGCGGGGACGATTTTCTCGTCGTACTTGTCGCGGAACTCTTGGATGAGCGTGCCCATCTGGGCGTACCAGTCGTTGAGCATGCGCTGCATGTCGTCCGCGACCTCGTTGGGGTCGGTCGGATGGTAGACGTGGTAGTAGCCGCCGTGTTCGTAGTTCACCTGTTCTTTCTGGATGAGCCCCGCCTGCAGGAGCCGCTGGATGGAGCGGTACGCGGTCGAACGTTCCCGCTCGACCGCCTCGGCGACCTCGTCGACGGTCAGGTGTTCGTCGGTCTCGACGAGCACCTCGAAACACCGTCGGTCGAGTTGCTTCAGTCCGTGGAGACACTCGAGGAGTCCCTCACACTCCATGTCCGATTGCAGGTATTCGACCATCGAGCTAGCCATTATCGGTTCGGGCTACGTGGTCAGCCCTCAAAAGGGTTTGTATAGTTTGCACAACACCGGGCGAGAAACGGCGTCCCGGTGTCGTGGATTCGCGTTCGATGCGAGTGCGGTTCGCGTGCGAGCCGTCGCCCTCAGTCGGCGGTGGAACCCCCGGTGGTCGAGGGCGCGCGCATGGACTTCACGGCGCTGTAGAGCACCGCGCTGGAGACCATGAGCGCCGACCCGAGGATGAGCGCGAGACTGACGTAGTCGAGGACGCCCATGCCGAGGTAGTTCCCGGCCTGCCGCACGGCGACGGCGAGCGCGCCGAGGAGCAGCATCAGGCCGAAGTAAATCTTGATCTCGTCCTCGTTGACGATGGAGGTCGCGGCGGAGCCGACGCGCGCGCCGAGAGCCGACCCGGCGAGGAGCGGCGCGACGATAGAGAGGTCGACGCCGCCGGACTGCGCGTAGAGGAACGAGCCGATGCCGCCCGAGAACATGATTTCGAACAGGTCGGTCCCGACCGCGATGGGCACCGGAACGCCGATGAGGTAGAACAGCGCGGGCATGCGGATGAAGCCGCCGCCGACGCCGAGGAAACCCGAGAGGAGCCCCGTGGCGAACGCGACCAAGAGAATCATCCACAGCGAGACCTTGACGCCGCCGCGGAGGGTTATCATCGGGGGGAGCGAGTAGCTCTGAATCTTCTTGGCTAACTCGGGGATGTCGTCGGCGTCGATGTCGGCGTCGCCGTCCACGTCGTGGCTGACGCCGCCGCCGTCGCCGCCCTTCAGCGCCTCGTAGGTGACGAACAGCCCGATACCGCCGAGAAGCAGCACGTACGTGACGCTGATGATGTTACCGGCGAGTCCGAGCTCTTCGAGGTAGAGGACGATTTCCTTCCCGACTTCGAGGCCGACCGTGGTCCCGATAATCATCGAGATGCCGAGTTTGTAGTCGACCTGTCCGAGGTCGCGGTGCTTCAGCGTCGCGATGACGGAGGTCCCGAAGACGAACGCGAGCCCGGAGCCGACGGCCACGCGCGAGGGGTAGCCCATGACGAGCAGCGCGGGCGTCACGAGGAACGACCCGCCCATGCCGAAGAAGCCGAACAGGACGCCGATGAGAACCCCGAACGCGACGAAGAGGGCCAGCATCCCGGCAGACATGCCGAGTAGTTCGAACACGCTCACTCACCACCGATGGCCTTCCGAACGGTCGGTCCGAGTGCGGCGGTCAGCGCGCCGTACCCGACGTACAGCACCATCGCCTCGACGAGGACGACGCCGACGAGCGCGGCGGCCTGTGCGTTCCCGCCCAACGTCTCGATTCCGAACATCTTACCAGCACCCCTCGGGGTGCCCGGAGTGTATTGCACTCATCATACTTTCTTGTACACCGCTGGCTAACCGGAGTGAGGATATAACGCTTTTGGGAATACTGTACAAGACCATATCGTTATTGCATACGCATAAGTTATAGAATGGACATAGAAATACCACCGAACCGGGCCATATTTTGTATCACGCGACGTTACGAACATATTTATCCGCTATCTATGACAAAATAGTTGTTTTCTTATTGTGCAATACTATATTTGACTGAACATCAACCGAGAGGATTCGGTCGAGAGGCACTCACGGCGGCGTTCTCGAGCATCGGCGGCGAGCGTCGAACGTCGACTCGCGGGAGAAAACCACCACCGACTGTTCGGCAGCGCGCGCGAGCCGCGGTCCATCGGCGGCGGTTCACCGACAGGGGGCGAGAACTTCGTCGCCGTCGCTCCGGGGACGACGGACGGGAAAAGAACGAAATCGAATTCGCCGACGGCGGCTCAGTCGGCGGAGGTGCCGGTCGCGGCGCTCTCGGTACGGCGGGCGCGCCAGAGTCCCTGCAGGTACGCGCCGACGAACATCCCACCGATGGCGATGAGGATGGGGTAGTTGCCGACGCCGAGACTGGCGTAGGCCGCGCCGGGACAGATGCCGGAGATACCCCAGCCGGCTCCGAAGACGACCCCGCCGACGACGACGTTCTTGTCGAACGACTTCAGCCGGCGGCCGTAGTCGCGCCCGGTGAGTGGCGCGCGGTCGCCGAACGCCTCGGCGAGCGCGAAGACGGTGCCAGTGACGACCGCGGCCCCGCCCATCACGAAGACGAGACCGAGGTCGTCGAACTGGAGGAAGTCGAGGACGACCTCCGGGCGGGCCATGTTGCTGACGGCGAGGCCGAACCCGAATATCAGGCCGCCCGCGATGACGACCAGCATGAACCCGAGTCCGCGTTCGTCGTCGCTCACGGCGACACCCCCAGCGCGCTCAGGAGCTGTGCGACCCCGATGGCGACGAGCATGAAGGTGGCGACGTTGACGAGCGAGGTCCGCGAGCGCGAGCCGACGCCGCAGACCCCGTGACCGGACGTACAGCCCTTCCCGATGCGGGTGCCGACGCCGACGAGCACGCCGCCGACGGCGAAGCGCCACGGCTGTACGTCGGAGACCCACCAGCCGTCACCGAACAGGACGGTGTAGAGCGCGGCCCCGGCGACGATGCTCAGCGTGAACACGACCCGCCAGTCCCGCGAGGCGACGTACTTCGCCTTGTTGAACCGCGGGAGGTCGGAGACGTACGACAGCGTCGATTCGAGGAAGGTGCTCGCACCGGCGATGATGCCCGTCCCGAGGTAGATGACGGCGGTCCCGAGGCCGATGAGGAGGCCGCCGAGCGCGTAGTGCGCGATACCGTTCGGAAAGAGCCCTTCGACGAGGAGCGGCGTCAGACCCGACATTTAGTTCGTGAGGGCTTCGTTGCTGGCCGCGCAGTTGTTCGGCCCGAGTTCGAGCTCGAAGGCGCGGTCGTCGTCCGACACCTGCACGCCGAGGTTCGTCTCGATGATGTCGACGTAGTTGGCCGGCCGCGGCGGCATGTCCGAGAGGATGAACTCCACGAACTCGTCTTTGGGCATCGAAAGTGCGTCCATCGTGTCCTTCAGTTCCCCGAGCGTGGCGGTGTAACTGCCGTCGTCGGCGGGGATTGCCGCGTCGCTGAAGTGCGCGGAGGCGACGATAGCGTCGTCGTCGTGCGAGAGGACGCGCTCCTGCAGCGAGTCGTAGAGCATTCCGGCCGCGTCGGGCGCGCCCTCGTCGCCGTCTTCGAGGTCGGGGCGAGCGACCGACTCGATGAACAGGCCGTCGCCCGTGAACAGCACGTTATCGACCTTGTAGGTCGTCATTCCGGTCGTGTGACCGGGCGTGTGGATTGCTTCGATGTCGGTGTCGCCGACGGTGAGCGTCTCGCCGTCCGCGATGGTCTCGTAGGGCGTGTCGTAGTCGACGCCGCGGTCTTCGGCGGCCTCGGGGATGACGCCCGTGACGCCGTGTTCTTCGACCAGCGTGCGGACCCCGCTGATGTGGTCGGCGTGGATGTGCGTGTCGACGGCGTACTTCAGTTCAGCGCCGAGGGCCTTCGCGTCGGCGACGTACTCGTCGGCGAAGTAGCGGAGTGGGTCGACGACGGCCGCCTCGTCGCCGTCGACGACGAGGTACGCCAGACAGCCGCTGGAGGGGCGCTGGTACTGCGCGACGAGCGCGTCGCCGTCGGTCTCCAGTTCGGTGTACTCGTAGATGCTCGCCCAGCCGTTCATCCCGCGTTCGAGCGCCACGGCGTCGTAGCCCTCCTGAATCAGGAGCCCGGCGACGTACTCCGAGGAGTGGCCCTTCGCACAGAGGACGACGAACTCCTCGTCTTCGGGCAGGTCCTCGAACAGCGACTCGTCGAGCTCCTCGTCGAGGAACTCGAAGTAGGGGATGTTGACGTGCGAGACGTTCTCGCCGTCGATGCGCCAATCCTCGTGCTCAGACGGCACGCGATTGTCGAGGATGGTGAGCGGCTCGCCCTCGTCGATGCGGGCTTTCAGCGTCTCGGGCTCGATGACTGGCACGTCGACTTCGAGTTCCGGCAGGTCTGGAACGGTCATGTATGCATCACCCACTATCGGATGATTCGACTTAAGCTTTCGGATGGTAGTTTGATTTTCTTGCAATACTAATCCCGGCAGGACCGACAGATTGTAGTGTGATTTCGCACTCGTGAGTGCGCGTTATGATTCTTAGTGCCTCGAAACGTCCCAATTCAGGCAGTGACGTCGGTGGACCCTAAGTATTGTGTAGCCTACCCAAGAACCGACACACTTTTACGAAGCACACCTATATTGTGGAATACACCCAACACAGGTGACCTCGAAAAATGAGTACATACGAACCCACCGAAACCCTCGACGTGAAAGGACTGTCCTGCCCGATGCCCGTCGTCAAGACCCGCGGCGCGGTCGACGACCTCGAAAGCGGCGAGATTCTGCAGGTCGTCGCGACCGACTCCGGTAGTATGAGCGACCTGAAGGGCTGGGCCGACTCCACCGACGGCGTCTCCATGCTCGACCAGGAAGAGGCCGAGGAAGACGGCGACGCGGTCTTCCGCCACCTCATCCAGAAGGAATGAGCTCGGACGCCGACGCGCCCGTCGACGCGGGAGCCGCCTCCGTCGAAGACCTCCGCGCGCAGGTCCAAGCCCTGCAGGAGGAGGTCTCCGACCTCCGGGAGGCCACCGACGACGACGGACAGAAGTCGATGACCATCATCGCGACCAAAGGCACCCTCGACATGGCGTACCCGCCGCTCATCCTCGCCAGTACGGCGGCCGCCTTCGGCTGGGACGTCGTGGTCTTCCACACGTTCTGGGGACTCGACATCCTCCACGAGAAGAAGTCGAAGAACCTGAAGCTCAGCGCGGTCGGCAACCCGAGCATGCCGATGCCGAACGCCGTGGCCGCGTTGCCCTTCATGGACAGCGTCGCCACGAGCATGATGGAAAAGAAGATTCAGGAAAACGGGACCGCGACCGTCGAGGAACTCATCGAGACCTCCCTCGACATGGGCGTGGACCTCCAGGCCTGCCAGATGACCATCGAGCTGATGGGCTACGACGAAGCCGAGTTCTACGACGGCGTCACCACCGGCGTCGGCGCGGCGACGGCCCTCCAGCACATGGCCGACGCCGACGTGCAACTCATGATTTAGGCCGGCTCGTCGTCTCCACCAGCCATTCAATCCCCCACTCCACCCCAACCCACCACCCAACCAATCCCTGCGGTTCCCTTTTGACCGTTCTTCGGACGCGATGAGAGCTGCGTCTGTCCGCTGTTCTGCGGTTGACGCGTGAAAATCAGAGCCCGTCGAGCGCGCCGTCGCCCGTCTCAGACGTTCCAGCCGTCGCCGAACGACTCGAACCGGTCGAGGTCGTGGCCGAACAGCACGTCGCCGCCGGTCCGGCGTTCGAGTTCCTTCACTTTCTGGAGGCTCTCGAACCAGTCGCGCTCGCTCCAGAGCAGGCCGGGGCCGAGCGGCACCTCGTCCGTGTAGTTGCCCTCGACGTAGCACTCGTCGCCCGCGACGAGCACGTCGCCGACGGGCGTCTCGATGTGCGCGCCCAGCACGCCGGGGGTGTGACCCGGCAGGTGGACGAGCCGGAAGCCGTCGAACAGCGTGTGTTCGTCGCCGTGGACGACGTTCCAGTTCAAATCGCGGTCGAAGTCCGACGCGAGGTACGCGATGGAGCCCTCGGTTGTCTTCGCCGAGTAGTACGCGAACTTCAGTTCCTCCTCGTGGACGTATATCGGCACGTCCGTCCCGGCGAACTCGGCGAGGCCGCCCGCGTGGTCGAGGTGCAGGTGGCTCATCACCACGGCGTCGATGTCGCCGAGGTCGTAGCCGACCGAATCGAGGTCGCCTTCGAGCGTGTGTTCCGCGGCGTCGACGTACTCGAACGCCTCGTACAGCGGGGCGGGCCAGTAGCCGTCGCCCGCCTTGGGGTTCGCTCCGGTGTCCCACAGCACCGTCCGGTCGGGGCCGTCGATGACGGCGTTCCAGACGACGAACTCGGCCGTTTCGTGGTCGGGGCTTCGGTTCGACGCGCTTCCCATGGTGTACCCGTCGAGGACGTACCCCATATCCGTGAGAACGCGACCGCGGTCGACCAGATGGACGCTGATGTCACCCATACGCCGGGATTAGGACGGAGCCGGCATAACAGTTCAGGCAGACAATATATGTCCGCCGGGCACGAGAGATACGCGCCGTCTCGGCCCGTTCGGTCCGAGTAACGACGAAAACGGCCGAAAAACGGCCGCTGAGCGCAAAACTGGAGTCGGAGTCGCGCCGGGCGACTACTCGCCGGGGCCGACTTCCTCGAACGGCTGGACGATGACGAAACCGCCTTCGCCCGCGAATTCGAGCTGGTAGGACTCGCCCGACGAGCGGCCGAGCAGGCCCTTGATGTTGATGTCGCGGTTCGACGACGGCGAGACGTTACCGCTCCACGCGACGGTCGCGTTGGGGTCGGTCTTGGCCGGCGTCTGGAGGACGATGGGCTCGCCGTGGGTCGTGATGGCGACGTGGCCGGGGCCTTCGAGGAAGACGTTGAACAGGCCGCCGGAGGACGCCCCGGCGATGCTTGTCAGCATCTTGATGTCCCAGTTCACGCTCGACTCGAACGCGAGCACGTCGTTACCGTTGACGCTCAGCTCCTCGCCCGCGTCGAGTTCGAGAATCTGGACCTCCTTGGCCTGGTCTGCAAGATAGAGGTGCCCGGTGCCGGTCGCCTGCATCATGACGTCGCCTTCGCCCGTGGCTTTCTTCTTGAGCATCCCTTTCAGGCCGCCGGCGGACTTCCGCTCGAAGGAGATGTCGCCGGTGTAGCCGACCATCGACCCGGCCTTGGCCATGACGCTCCCGTCGAGAGCCACGTCGAGCAGTTTCGAGTTTTCGAGTTCGAAGGCTTCGCCGCCTTCGGACGGTGCGTGCGTGCTGACGAATTCGTCTAAATCCATTGGAGTCACCGAGTCGCAGCGGAGACGACTCTACCGGAGAGGCGACTGTCAGGGATATAGTTCTATGTGCCGCGAGAACTCGATGTGCGGAGTGACGACCGAAGGGCGTCCGCCGCGCTCAGTCTCGCCGACTTCGGTGGCCGGGGTTCCACTCGGCGTCGAGCGCCTCGTGGGTGAAGGGGACGGCGTCCTCGCCGGCGTAGGTGGCGACCAACTGGCCGTCGCCTTCGAGGTAGTACTTGTAGGTCGTCAGCCCTTCGAGGCCGACCGGGCCGCGGGCGTGAATCTTGCCCGTCGAGATGCCCACTTCGGCGCCGAGGCCGTAGCGGTAGCCGTCGGCGAACCGGGTCGAGGCGTTGTGGAAGACGCTGGCGGCGTCGACGCCGGTCATGAACGTCTCGGCGCGCTCGGCGTCGTCGGTGACGATGGACTCCGTGTGCTTCGAGCCGTGGGCGTTGATGTGGTCGACTGCGCCGTACAGGTCCGAGACGACCTTGAGGGAGAGTTCGAGGTCGCCGTACTCGGTGTCCCAGTCGTCGTCGGTCGCGGGGTCGATATCGACGTACTCGCGGGTCGCCTCGTCGCCCCGGAGGACGACGCCCTCGTCGCGGTAGCGCGCGACGACCGCCGGCAGGAAGTCGGCGGCGACGGCCTCGTCGACCAGGAGCGTCTCGACGGCGTTGCAGACCGCGGGGTACTGCACCTTCGCGTCGAGGGCGATGTCTTCGGCCATGTCGAGGTCGGCCGACTCGTCGACGTAGACGTGGCAGATGCCCTCGGTGTGGCCGAGGACGGGAATCTGGGTGTTGTCCTGGATGTAGCTGACGAACTCCGAGGAGCCGCGAGGCATCACGAGGTCGACCATGTCGTCGAGTTCGAGCAGGCGGTCGACCTCCTCGTGGGCCTCGATGAGCGTCGCCCAACCGTCCGGGAGGTCCTCGGTGGCCGACAGAATCGTCTCGTACAGCACTCGGTTCGACTCGCTCGCCTCGCTACCGCCCTTGAGGATGACGGCGTTGCCGGACTTCAGCGCCAGCGCGGCGATTTGGACGAGCGCGTCGGGCCGCGACTCGAAGATGGTCGCCACGACGCCGATGGGGACCGAGAGCTTGTACAGTTCGAGGGCCTCGTCCAGTTCGCGCGCTTCCAGCGTCTCGCCGAGGGGGTCGTCCTGCTCGGCGACGGACTCGACCATTCCGGCGATGTCGTCGAGTTTCGCCTCGTCGAGTTTGAGGCGGTCGACGAGCGCCTGCGTGTACTCGCCCGCTTCGAGCATCGCCTCGGCCTCCTCGACGTCCTCGCGGTTGGCCGCGAGAATCGCCTCGCTGTTGTCGCGGATGGCGTCCGCGATGGCTCCGAGCGCGGCGTCGCGGTCGGCCGCGTCGACGTTGGCGAGGCGCAGCGCCGCCGACTGTGCCTGTTCGACCTGCGCGGTCGTGTCTCGCTCAGTCATCGAGTTCACCATCGAGGGGGAGGAACATTGTTCCCACCGATTCGCGCTCGGCGATCTTCGCCAGCACGTCGGGCTCGGTCGACTGCGCGATGACGGCGGGGATGCCGTACTCGGCGGCGTCGCGCGCGCCGCGGACCTTCGTCTGGATGCCGCCGAAGCCGCCGGTCGAACTCGCGGTGACGATGTCCTCGACGTCGCTGTAGTTGTCGCCGACGACCTCGATGCGCTCGGCGTCGGGGTCCTCCTTCGGGTTCCCGGTGTAGACGCCGCCCACGTCGGTGAGCGTCACGAGCAGGTCGACGCCGATGCCGACCGCGATGTTCGACGAAATCATGTCGTTGTCGCCGATCTGGAGTTCCTCCGTGGCGACCGCGTCGTTCTCGTTGATGATGGGCACGACGCCCCACTCCAGAAGCGTCTCGACCGTGTTCCGGAAGTTGGTGAACCGTTCGGGGTTCTCCAGGTCGTGCTGGGTGATGAGTATCTGGGCGACCTTCCGGTCGTAGCGCTCGAAGCTCTCGGTGTAGCGGTGCATCAAGAGGCTCTGGCCGACCGTCGACAGCGCCTGCGACGCTTCGAGGGTGTCGCGGTCCGCCGTGGGATGGTCGAGGCGGCCGATGCCGGCACCGACCGCGCCCGAGGAGACGAGAAGCACCTCCTTGCCGCGCGAGAGGAGCGATTCGATGTCGTCGACGAGCTTGTCGAGCTTGTCGTCGTCGAGGTTGGAGTCCTCGTCGGTCAGCGAGTTCGTGCCGGCCTTGACGATGACGCGCTTCGCCTCGGCGGCGGCGTCGAGGGCGGCGGCGACCGCGTCGGGGTCGGGCTCAGCGACCTCGGAGGTCTCCGTCGTCTCGCTCACCTCACTCATCGGCGAACTCCTCCGCGAGCTCCTTCGACCGGCGCTCGGCGGCGACGACCGCCTCGGTGACGGCCTCGTCGGCGGCGCTGTCCCAGAGAACCTCCATCCCCTCGATGGTCGTCCCGTTCGGCGAGCAGACCGCGTCGATGAGTTCGTCGGCGCTGCGGTCGTCCTGCACGACGGTCTCGGCCGCGCCCTTGAACGTCTGGGCGGCGAGGATTTCGGCGTCTTCCTCGGAGAGCCCGCCCGCGACGCCGGCCTGCGTGACGGCCTCGATGAGATAGAAGACGAAGGCCGGGCCGCTGCCGTTGACCGCGGTGGCGATGTCCATCTGCGACTCCTCGACCTCGACGAACTCGCCCACGTCGGAGAGGAGTTCGCGGACCTCGTCGGTCAGGTCACCGGTCGCCGCCGCGGCCATGTCGCGGGTCTCGGCGGCGAGGTTCGGCATGATGCGGACGACGCGGGCGTCGGTGCGCGCCTCGACGAACGAGGTCGGGACGCCCGCGGCGATAGTGACGAGAGTCTGGTCGGGAGACAGGTCGAGTTCCGAGAGGACGGCCTCGACGATGTCGGGCTTGACCGCGACGAACACCACGTCGGCGTCGGCGGCGCGCGACACGTCGTCCGTCGTCGCTTCACAGTAGTCGGCGACCGCGGCGAGGGCGTCGGGGTCGAGGTCGCAGGCGACGACCGAGTGACCGCCCGCCTTCCAGAGCCCGGTGAGGAGGGCGCTCCCCATGTTTCCGCAGCCGATAACGCTCGTGCGTACCATTTGTGCTGAGTCAAGGTACGACGCTCAGATAGTAACTGCGTTCCGGTCAAGCGATGCCAAACCGGAAAACGAGTTGTCAGTTCCACCCCCGGCCCAGGGTCGCCTTACAGCGCGCCCTGCCGGTAGATGAGGTTGCGCTGAATCTCGTTCGCACCCTCGTAGATGACCGGGATGCGAACGTCGCGGTAGACCCGCGAAATCTTGTACTCGTTGAGGACCGACCGACCGCCGTGGAGCTGCATGCCGCGTTCGGCCACGTCGACCGCCGTCTCGGTCGACTTCGTCTTGGCGGCGGCCGCCCAGAAGCCGGCGTCCTCGTTGTTTTCGACCTTCTCGGCGGCGCGCCAGTTGAGCGCGCGGGCCGCCTCGAACTCCATGCGCATGTCGGCGAGGATGTGCTGGACCGCCTGGAACTCCGAGACGTTGCGGCCGAACGCCCGCCGCTCGTGGACGAACTCCCACGCCTCCTCGATGGCGGCGGCGGCGAGGCCGAGGCTGTGGCCGCCGACGATGATGCGACCGTGGTTGAAGAAGTCCGCGAGCATGTAGAAGCCGCCGCCCTCGGTGCCGATGAGGTTCTCCTCGGGAACCTCGCAGTCGTCGAAGACGATGTGGCCCTGCTTGGACGCGCGCATGCCCATCTTCTCGGGGATGTGCTCGGCCTCGTAGCCGGGGGTGTCCGTCGGCACGATGAACATCGAGTAGTTCGAGTAGCGGTCGTCGGTGTCGGCGGTCTTGGCGTACACCGTCAGCCAGTCGGCCTCGACGGCGTTGCCGACCCAGTACTTCTCGCCGTTGAGGACGTAGCCGTCGTCGGTCTTCTCGGCGGTCGTCTCCATGCCGGCCATGTCGGAGCCGGTCTGCGGCTCGGAGACCGCGAGCCCCGAAATCTGCTCGTTTTCGGCGACCGGGCGGAGCCACTTCTCCTTCTGTTCTTCGCTGCCGTAGTCCTCCATAATCTCGCAGCCGAACGAGGCGAGTTGGAGCGTCAGCGCGATGCCGGCGTCGGCGCGGTAGAACTCCTCGGAGATAGCGAGAATCTGCTGGAGGTCGAAGCCCTTGCCTCCGTACTCCTCAGAGATGTCCTGCGCGACGAGTCCCGCGTCCATCCCCGCCTGGAGGACCTCGTGGGGGTACTCGCCGGACTCGTAGTATTCCTCCGCGACCGGTTCGATGTGCTCTTTGGCGAACTCGCGGGCCTCCTGCTTGAGTTCGCGGGCGTGTTCGGGCACGATGGAGTCGTCGAGAAGTTCCATGTCCCGACATAGGATTGTACAGTAAAAATAGTGTATGGAACCAGTCTAAACTTCAAACTAGTTCTTCGTTAGAACCCACGACCGACCCGGCGTTCACTCGTCCGACGGAGCCTCCGCGTCGGGCGTCTTGCCCTCGATGAGCGAGGAGTCGTCGTACCGGTCTCGGAGCACCTTCTTGTCGAACTTACCGGTCGCGGTCTTCGGGACCTCCTCGATGAACACGACCTCGTCGGGGGCCCACCACTTCGGGAACTCGTCTTCGACGAGCGCGACGAGTTCGGCCTTGAGCGCCGCTTCGTCCGCGCCCGCCTTCGGGACGATGAAGGCCACGGGGCGCTCCTGCCAGCGCTCGTGGGGCACGCCGATGACGGTCGCCTCCGCCACGTCGTCGTGGGCCATGATGCTGTTTTCCAGTTCGAGCGACGAAATCCACTCGCCGCCGGACTTGATGACGTCTTTCGCCCGGTCGACGATTTGGACGTAGCCGTCTTCGTCCACCGTGACCACGTCGCCCGTCTTCAGCCAGTTGCCCTCGTAGTCCTCCGCGTTCGCGTCGGGGCGCTCGAAGTACTCGGTCGTCACCCACGGGCCGCGCACCCAGAGTTCGCCGAAGTCCTCGCCGTTCCACGGGACCTCGTTCCCGTCGTCGTCGACGACGCGCATCTCCAGCCCCGGCGCGAGCAGCCCCTGCTTGGCGCGCTTTTCGTACTGTTCTTCCGCGGGAAGGTCCTCCATCCCCGGCTTGAGATGCGCGACGGTGCCGACCGGCGACATCTCCGTCATCCCCCACGCGTGGAGCACGTCCACGTCGTACTCCTCGTCGAACCGGCGGATGACCGACTTGGGCGCGGCGGACCCGCCGATGATGATGCGTTCGAGCGACGAGATGTCCGCGTCGTGCTCGTCGAGGTAGTCGAGCAGGCCGAGCCACACCGTGGGCACGCCCGCGGTCATCGTCACACCCTCCTCCTCGATGAGTTTCGCGAGGTCCTCGGGCGTCGGCGATGGGCCGGGATAGACGTGTTTCGCGCCCGCCGCGGTCGTCGAAAACGGCAGGCCCCACGCGTTGACGTGGAACATCGGCACGACCGGCATGATGACGTCCTCCGCGCCGATGTCGAGACCGGACTTGGGGAGCGTCGCCATCGTGTGCGCCCACAGCATCTGCTGGGAGTACTCGACGCCCTTCGGCTCCCCGGTCGTCCCCGACGTGTAGCACATCCCCGCCGGTTGGTCCTCCGGGAGGTCAGGCCAGTCGTACTCGTCGGGGTAGTCGGCGATGAACGACTCGTAGTCCGTCACCGGGGACAGTCCCACGTCCTCGGGGACGTCCGAGGCCATCACGACGAACTGCTCGACGGAGGCGAACGCGTCCTCGTCGACCGCGCCCGCGAGTTTCGGCGCGAGCGACGGGTCCACGAAGATGATGCGGTCTGCCGCGTTCTCGACGATGTACTGGATGTGGTGGTCGGGGAGAAGCGGGTTGATGGTGTGCAACTGCGCGCCCATCGACGGCACGCCGAAGTACGTCTCGAAGTGTCGGTTGTGGTTCCAGCAGAAGGTCGCCACCCGGTCGCCGTCCCCGATGCCGGCGTCCGAAAGCGCCCCCGCGAGCCGTGCCACGCGTCCCTCGTACTCCGCGTACGTGTAGCGTTCCAGCCCTTCGGCGGTCCGAGAGACGATTTCGCGGTCCGGAAAGAGCTTGCCCGCGCGCCACAGGAACGGCCGAAGCGTCTGGTTGGTAGCACCTACCATACTGTCCTCTTGCGGTAAAACGTAATGATTGTTTGGACACAACCCGGCGAGACGCGGGCTGTGGATTTCGCTTCACTCGCGGGCGCGTTCACTCCTCGTCGCGGTCGGGAGCGGGTCCGTCGTCGCCGCCGCCGATGTCGCCCTCCCCGCTCTCGACGTCATCGCGTTCATCTTCGTCGGCTATCGCCTCACCGTCGTCGTCTCCTATCGCCTCGCCACCGTCGTCTCCGTCACGTTCCGCGTCTGCGACCGCCGGGTCGGCCTCGGCGTCGTCGATGGCGGCCCTATCGGCGTCGCTCGCGGGCGTCGCCTCGTCGACTTCGGCCTCGGATTCGTCGGCTTCGCACCCGCTCTCGGTCGCGCGCGCTTCGTCGCTTTCCTCGGCCGCCGCGCGCTCCGGTTCGGCCTCCGCGACGGGCTTGGCCGCGACCAGTCGCTCGCGGACCGCCTCGCGGTCGATGGTCCCCGAGACGGTCCGCGGGAGTTCCTCCGCGGTCTCGACCAGTCGCGGACATTTGAACCCGGCGAGTCGCTCGCGGCAGAAGTCGTCGAGGTCCTCGTCGTCCGGAGGGTTCTCCGGGTCGGCGGGGACGACGAGCGCGGCGACGCGCTCGCCCCACTCGGCGTCGGGGACGCCGAGCACGACGGCGTCGTCCACGTCGGGGTGGTCCCGCAGGACCGCCGCGACCTCGCCGGGGTCGACGTTCTCGCCGCCGGTGATGATGCGGTCGTCCTTCCGGTTCAGGACGTACAGGAGGCCGTCGTCGTCGCGGTAGCCGATGTCGCCGGTCCGGAGGCCCGCGTCGGTGAAGGCGTCGGCGGTCGCCTCCGGGTTCCGGTAATAGCCGGGCGAGACGGTCGGTCCAGAGACGACGAGTTCGCCCGGCGTCCCGGGTTCGACGGCGGTGCCGTCCTCGTCGACGACCCAGAGGTCGGTGAAAAAGAGCGGTCGCCCGACGGTCCCCACGTCGGCGAACGCCTCGTCCGGGGTCGCGGTGGCGACCTGCGAGGCCGTCTCGGTCATGCCGTAGGTCGGGTAGACCGGCACCGAGTAGTTCCGACAGCGCTCGACGAGGTCGTCGGGGGCGGGCGCGCCGCCGAGGAGCACCACGCGGAGCGAATCGGAGAGCGTGCCCCTGCTGTCGAGCATCCGCTTGAGCATCGTCGGTACGAGCGAGACCCCCGTCGCGTCGTACTTGCCGATGTCGTCGGCCGCGCCGCCGGCGTCGAAGCCCTCGCGGAGGACGACGGTCGTCCCGTACAGCGGGCCGCGGAGAATCGGGCCGATGCCGCCCATGTGGTGCAGCGAGAGCGTGACGAGCCACCGGTCGTCGGGCGAGACGCCGAGTCGGAACGCCCCGGCGACGGCGTTGGCGAGCAGATTGCCCATCGTGAGTTTCACGGCCTTCGGCGTCCCGGTCGTCCCCGAAGTAAAAAGCAGGAGCATCGTCTCCGAGAGCGACCAGCCCGCGGGTTCGACCCGTTTCGGCGCGATAGACGAGAGGTTGATGACGCCTTCCCAGCGCGGGTCGTCCACGGAGACGACAGGCACGTCGGTCGTGGCCTCGACCGCCGTCGACTCGGTGGACTCGCCGCAGACGAGCGTCGTCACGTCTGCGAGTTCGACGTTGCGGCCGACCTCGTCGGGGGTGAGTCGGTCGCTGAGGGGGACGAGCACCGCCCCGAGCCGCGTCGCGGCGTGGATGAGTCGGACGTAGTCCACGCCGGGGTCGAGAACGACGCCGAGGTGGTCGCCGGCCTCGACGCCGAGCGCGGCGAGTTGGCCGGCCGTCTCGTCCACGAGCGCGTCGAGTTCGCGGAAGGTCCACGAGTCGCCGGTCGCGGCGTGGATGAGCGCCTCTCGGTCGGGCGTCGCGGCGACCCGGTGGGAGAGCCAGTCGCGCATCGGTCCGGCGAACCCGCGTCCCTCGCCGCCGGGTGCGGAACCGTCAGCGGCGGAGCCCTCATCGCCACCGTCTGAACTGCCGGTGGCGGTTGCGTCGTCGTCGGTTGAGTCCGCAGGCGCGTCGTCGGGGTAATCTCCCGTCATCGCTCAGTGCGAGACGAACTCGACGAGGACGCCGCCCGTGGACTTGGGATGGAGGAAGGCAACCTCGTGGCCCCACGCGCCGGGGCGCGGTTCCTCGTCGATTCGGTCGACGCCGGCGGCCTCGGCGGTCCGGAGCGCGGCCTCGATGTCGTCGGTCTCGATGGCGACGTGGTGGATGCCGCCGCCGCGCTTGTCGAGGAACTTCGAGATGGCACCCCCCTCGTGGGGTTCGAGCAGTTCGAAGTAGCCGTTTTCGAGTTCGAGGAAGACGACCGACATGCCGTCGAACGTCTCCTCGTGGGCCACGGGCGCGTCGAACAGCTCCGCGAACAGCGCGGCCAGTCCGGCGGCGTCGGGCGTGGCGATTCCGACGTGGTCGAAGTGCATGTCACCAGTTCGTCGGGCGCAACGGATAAACCCAGACGGTTCGATACTCATGTCATGATAGTAACCACAACTGAGTCGGTCGTCGGCCGCGACATCGAGGTGACGCTGGGTGCCGTCCGCGGGAACACGATTCGCGCTCGGAACGTCGGCCGCGACATCACGCAGGGGCTCCGAAACATCGTCGGCGGCGAACTCAAGTCCTACACCGGGCTGATGGCCGAGGCGCGCGACGAGGCGAGAGACCGGATGGTTGCCGAGGCGGAGGCGATGGGTGCCGACGCCGTCGTCGGCGTCCGGTACGTGACCGCCGAGGTAACGCAGGGCGCGGCCGAGATTCTGGCCTACGGGACCGCTGTCAAACTCGTCGGTGACGCCGACGCCGACGACGACGCGGAATCGGCGTCCGCGTCGAACGCCGACGTGGCGTGAGCCGACGGTGACGCCGACGTCTCGGCGCGCCGTCCGCGACCCGCGGCGGCTCGCACGCGGGTTCGCTCGACTCGCCACAGACCTGACCACAGTCGCCGTCTTCGCCGTGCTCGCGGCCGCGTGGGCGGTCGGTTTCTTCGGCGTGTTGCCGAAGGAGATTTGGGTCGTCGACTTCCCCGCGCTGGTTGCCGCCTTCTTCTTCGACACGCTCGCCGCCAACGAGTTCGGCGTCCGCGAGACGGCGACGTTCTATCCGGCGCTCGCCGTCTTCGGCTACCTCGAAGCGATGGTCGTCGTGGCGGTCGGCCGGGTGCTCCGAACCCGACTCGTCGGGGTCGGTGAGTGACGCGAAAGCGGGACACGCGTCGAGAGCGGGGACGAAAATGAGCGCGGAAGCGCGCGTCAAGAGCGGGACGCGGGAGTCGTGACGGCCGTGGGGGGTGTGGTGGTCGTGAGAGGCGTGGCGTGTGCGAGGTGTGAGGGACGCGAGCGGGGGCGGTGTGGAACTCACGGCGGTCGGTCGGTCCTCAGTCGCGGGCGGTCCGGGCGACCGTGACCTCGACGGGGACGCCGGGCACGTCGACCGTCAGCATCGAGCGGTCGGCCCGGGTGACGACGGCGCGGGCGACGGCGACGATGGCCGCGACGGTGACGGCGACCGCGAGCGACGCCACGGGGTAGGTGACGACCGCGACGACCGCGGCCATCGAGGCGAGCAGGACGGCCTGCGTCGCCAGCGAGGGCGCGGGGCGGTGATGCGAGGGGCGATAATCGGAGACGGTACGACTGTCTCGGGAGCGTCTTCGTGACATTCGTCTGGTGAGGTGGACAATCGGATGCGATACCGGGGGCTCTCGGGTCGAAGAGCCCCGCAACGCGACGGCCGCCGCTCGAACGTCGAGCGACTGGTGGCGCGAACCTCGCGCCGACAGACGGCGGCCGGGCGTGTGACGGGTTTAGAATGCGATAAGCGGCATCATAAGCCTCGATTGTCTCCACTCGGGGGGTGATAATAAAACTCGTTAGCCGGGTGAATGTATAATTCGAGTGACTAGTTGGCACGGGCCGAGACGGACTGGGCGGTCGGACTGGAGGGGAGCAGCACGTGGCCGCCGGGTCGGGGTCGGTGGTCGCGCCCCGAGTCTCGGAGGTGACTCAGGCCATACCGGGTTCGTACTCGCCGAACTCCTCGCGGAGGACGCCGCATATCTCGCCGACCGTCGCGTAGGCCTTGACCGCCGTGACGATGAGCGGGAGGAGGTTCTCGTCGCCGTTCGCGGCGGCGCGGATGTCCTCCAGGGCGGCCTCGACGGCCGCCTCGTCGCGGTCGTCCTTCCGGGATTCGAGCGACTCGACCTGCTTGCTCTCATCTTCCTCGGCGACCTCCTGGACCTCGACGGTCGGCTCCTCGTCCACCTGATACTCGTTGACGCCGACGATGACGCGCTCGCCCTCCTCAATCTCGCGTTGGCGCTCGTAGGCCACGTCCTGAATCTCCCGCTGGACCCACTGGTTCTTCACGGCGTCGAGCATGCCGCCGCGGTCGTCGACCTCGTCGAGCAGGTCGAACGCCTCGTCTTCGATGTCGTCGGTCAGCGCCTCGACGTAGTAGCTCCCCGCCAGCGGGTCGATGGTGTCCGCCGCGCCCGACTCGTGGGCGAGAATCTGCTGGGTCCGAAGCGCCGTGCGGACCGACTTCTCGGTCGGCAGCGACAGCGCCTCGTCCTTCCCGTTGGTGTGTAGCGACTGCGTGCCGCCGAGGACGGCCGCCAGCGCCTGATAGGCGACTCGGACGACGTTGTTCTCGACCTGCTGGGCGGTGAGCGTCGACCCGCCGGTCTGGGTGTGGAACTTCAACTGCATCGACTTCGGGTTCTCCGCGCCGAAGCGCTCTTCCATAATTTTCGCCCACATCCGCCGGGCGGCGCGGAACTTCGACACCTCTTCGAGGATGTTGTTGTGGGCGTTGAAGAAGAAGGACAACTGGGGGGCGAACTCGTCCACGTCGAGGCCGGCGTCGACCGCGGCCTGCACGTACTGGATGCCGTTGCCGAGGGTGAACGCGACCTCTTGGGCGGCGGTCGAGCCGGCCTCGCGGATGTGGTAACCGGAGATGGAGATGGTGTTGAACTTCGGCGTCTCCTCCGCGCAGAACTCGAATATGTCCGTGATGAGCCGCATCGACGGCTCCGGCGGGAAGATGTAGAGGTTCCGCGCGATGTACTCCTTCATGATGTCGTTCTGGATGGTGCCGCGGAGCTCCTCGCGGGGGACGCCCTGCTTGTCGCCGAGCGCGACGTACATCGCCAGCAACACGGCCGCCGGGGCGTTGATGGTCATCGACGTGGAGACCTCGCCGAGGTCGATGCCGTCGAACACCGTCTCCATGTCGTGGAGGCTGTCGATGGCGACGCCCGACTTCCCGACCTCGCCGGCGGCCATCATCGCGTCGGAGTCGTAGCCCATCTGCGTCGGCAGGTCGAACGCGAGCGACAGCCCCGACGAGCCGTTGTCGATGAGGTAGCGGAACCGCTCGTTCGTCTCGGCGGCCGTCCCGAAGCCGGCGTACTGCCGCATCGTCCAGAGCCGCCCGCGGTGCATCGTCGGGTAGACCCCGCGCGTGTAGGGCTTTTCGCCCGGGAAGCCCACGTCCTCGTCGTAGTCCACGTCGGCGTCGTCGGGCGTGTAGAGCCGCTCGACGACGTTGCCGCCCGTGTCCGTCGTGAACTCCTCTTTCCGCTCCCCGAAGCGGTCGAGCGTCGGCCCCAGCGTCTCCTCTTCCCACTCGGCTTTCGCCTCCCGAATCTCTTCGAGCTCGTCGGGATCAAACATGGTCGAAGATGTGGTTTGTCCCTACTTAAGCGTACGCGGGTCGGCGAATCGCGGTGCCGCCACCGACTGCGGGTGCGACGAGGACGGGCGCGAGACCGCGAGACCGACGGCGGCGGACGCGGTGAAGGCGGAGCGCAAACGCGCCCGCGACGGAACCCACGAATCCGGCCGCTGCGACCGATTTTATGTCGCTCGCGCGCCCTGCTTCGCCATGGACATCCTGACCGACGAGACGCGGCGGTTCCTCGCGGCGACCGCGCCCGAACACGACGCGGTGCAGGCCGAGATGGCCGCGTACGCCGACGAGCATGGCTTTCCGATTATCGGCCCCGAAGCGGGCGGCGTGCTCCGCGTCCTCGCGCACCTCGCGGACGCGAAGCGGCTGTTCGAGTTCGGGTCCGGCTTCGGCTACTCCGCGACGTGGTTCGCCGAGGGGATGGCGGACGACGCCGAACTCTACCTGACGGAACACGACGCCCACGAACTCGACATGGCGCGGGACTTTCTCGACCGCGCCGGCCTCGCCGACCGGACGACCTTCCTCGAAGGCGACGCGCTCGACCTGTTCGAGGGCGTCGACGGCGAGTTCGACCTCGTGCTCTTGGACCACCAGAAACACCGCTACGCCGAGGCGTTCGACCTCGTCGCCGACCGCGTCACGGAAGGCGGCGTCGTCGTCGCCGACAACGTGATGCGCGGCCCCGTCGATTTCGGCGCGCTCACCGACTGGAGCGAAGGGAAGGCTGAGGCGCTGGACGGGGCCGACGCCGACACCCGCGGCATCGCGGCGTTCCTCGACGCGGTGCGGGCCGATCCGCGGTACGAGACCATCGTTCTCCCGGTCGGCAGTGGTCTCGCGGTCAGCACGCGGGTCGAGTGAGCGCGCGACCGTCGGCCCGGGCTCGGCCCGCCGCGCACCGACGTTCGCCACGCTTTTGAGCGCCCACCCCGACCCTTCGGGTATGTTTGGAGGCGGCGGGATGAACCCGCGAAAGATGAAGCAGATGATGAAGCAGATGGGCATCGACGTGACGGAGCTCGATGCCGAGGAAGTCGTCATCAAGACGGCCGACGAGGAACTCGTCTTCTCTGACGCGCAGGTCACGCGCATGGACGCGCAGGGCCAGGAGACCTACCAAATCGTCGGCGAGCCCGAGACGCGCGAACTCGGTGCCGGTGACGACGGCGACGGCGACGACGAGGCCGCGGAGGCCGCCGACGCCATCCCGGCAGACGACGTGGCCATCGTGGCCCAGCGCGCCGGCGTCCCCGAAGACGAGGCCCGCGAAGCGCTGGAGGCCGAAGACGGCGACCTCGCCGCGGCCATCTCGCGACTGGAGTGATACTCCTCGTCCACGGCGACCGGGAGTACCTCCGGGCGCCCGGCGACGAGCTGCACACCGACCTCGGGATGCTCACCGTCCCCGAGGACGTCGACGCCGGCCAGACGCTCGAGACCCACATCGGCGAGGAGTTCCTCGTCCGCGAGCCGCGCGGCCCGGACCTCTTCAACCACTTCGAGCGCACCGGCGCGCCGATGATGCCGCGCGACATCGGCCTCATCGTCGGCCACACCGGCGTCGCGGCCGGCGAACGCGTCCTCGACGCGGGCACCGGCACGGGCGTCCTCTCGGCGTACCTCGGTCGCCTCGGCGTCGACGTGACGACGTTCGAACGCGACGCCGAGTTCGCCGACGTCGCCCGCGAGAACATGCAACTCGCCGGCGTGGAAGAACGCGTCGACGTTCGCACCGGCGACATCACCGACGAGGTCGACGACCTCTCGGAGTCGGCGTTCGACGTGCTCACCCTCGACACCGAGAACGCGCCCGAGGTCGTCCGCCACGCGCCGGACCTCCTCGTGACGGGCGGCTACGTCGCCGTCTACTCCCCGTTCGTGGAGGGCACGCGCGCGGCCGTCGAAGCCGCCAGAGAGGCGGGCCTGTCGGACGTGGAGACGTTCGAGACGATTCAGCGGCACATGGACTTCAACGACCGCGGGTCGCGCCCCTCGACCGCCGGCGTCGGCCACACCGGCTACCTCGTCTTCGCCCGCAACGAGTGAACGACGCCGACGCCGCCGAGCCAGCCCCGCTTTCGGCCCGCCGGCGTCGCCTCACCCGACGCCGCGAATCACGCGAAACAGCTCTTCTCTGAACCGCTCCGGCTCGATTACCTCGCGGAGCGCCGCCGCCGTCTCCGCGTCGCCGCCGCGAACCTCGCGGGGGTACGCGCCGCCGGTCAGGAGGAACTCGCCGTCGACTGGCGTCACCGCGAGGTAGGCGTCGGCCGCGAGTTCGACCCCCGCGAGTTCGACGGTCGCGGCGTACCGAACCACGTCAGCCTCGGCTTCGGTCCCGCCGTCGCTGGCGGAATCAGTCTCGTCGCCGCCGCCGCCGACTCGCACCCGAAGCGTCCGCGACTCGACGCGCCGAACGTCCGAGAAGCCGCGCGCTCCGAGGCGCGATTCGAAACCGGCGCTCGCGCGCTTGCCGACCAGTTTCGTCAGCGCCTTCGACGGGGGCGTGTGCGGCCGAATTTCGAGGCGGCTGGCGAACAGGAAGCGCCACGGGCCGTCGGCGGTCGCCGGGACGCGCTCGCGGATGGCGGCGTCCTCGTAGACGACGGTCCGGGCGACGACGCTGACGGGGCCGAGTTCGAACGGCCGGTCGGTCGCGTCGTCGACGCGGACCCACCCCTCGAGCGGCGGGAGCGTCGGCGGGGCGAGCGCGTCGGGCATACCCCGCGTTACGGACGGAGGGCTGAAAAAGGCGAGTCGCTCAGTGGTCGTCTTCGCGCCACTTGTGGTCGCACTCGACGCAGGTGAAGAAACGCGTCTCGGACTCGTCGGCCGAGCGAATCTGCTTCATCTCGTAGCGCGCCACGTCGTGGCCGCACTTCGGGCAGATGGTCTTCGTCGTCGGACCGATGTCGGCGTTGTCCACGTCGGACATGTCGACGACCTCGCTGGACTCTTGGCCTTCGGTCGTGACCATCGACTTCTCCTTTTCGCTGTCGCGCGCTTTCTCGTGGCCGTTCGGACAGACCCAGACGCCGTCTTGCGGCGTCATCAGGGACCCGCAGTCGTCGCAAAACTCCATGATAGTACGTCCTACCGCTTGAGGGACTTAAGCGTCAGGATTGCGCCCCGCTCGCGGGGTGAGCACTGAAAAAGCCGATGTCGAACGGGCGGCTCAGGCGTCGCCGTCGGACTGCCCCGGTTCGCCGAGCGCCTCGATGGGCATCGCGTTGTTCAGTTCGTAGTACAGGTCCTTCGCGTCGGCGAACTCGGCCGTGAGGCAGTTCGCGACCAACTCGCCGAGGTCGGCGTTCCCGTCGGCCATGAGCACCGTCACACCGTCGAGGGAGGCCGCGGCGTCCCGGCGCGAGACCGGGTACGAGAGGTCTTCGAGAAGGGATTCGACGCGGCCGAGCGTGATGGAATCTTGCACGATTATTCATTATACATGCAGCGCCTTAGCAGTTGTAGGAGCCGTGCTAGCACGGCTCTCTCGGAGGACTGAGGGAGGTAATCAACCGAGTGCGCCGTCGAAAAGGTGTCTCCCGCCCGTTCCTATTCGAAGTCGGGGTCGCGCTTGTCGAGGAAGGCGTCCATCCCCTCGCGCTGGTCGTGGGTGCCGAACAGGCCGCTCCAGACGCGGGCCTCGAAGTCGAGCGCGGCGTCCCGCGGGGCGTCGTGGGACATGTTGATGGCGGCTTTCGCGCCCGCGAGGGCGTGTCGCGGCTTCGACGCGAGGTCCGCGGCGAGGTCCTCGACGTGCGAGTCGAGTTGGTCGTGGGCCACGACCTCGCCGACGATGCCGTACTCGTGGGCGTCGCTGGCGTCGATGCGCTCGCCGAAGAAGATGAGTCGGCGGGCGACTTCGTCGCCGACGAGCGCCGGCAGGCGGACGCTCCCGCCCCACCCGGGCATGATGCCGAGGTCGATTTCGGTCTGGCCGAGCAGCGCGCGCTCGGAGGCGACTCGGAGGTCACACGCCAGCGCGAACTCCATGCCGCCGCCGAAGGCGTAGCCGTTGATGGCCGCGATAGTCGGGGCGGGGAACTCCTCCAAGCGCGTCGCGATGCGGTGGCCCTGCTCGGCGTACGCCTGCGCGGCGGGCGACCCGATGTCCTTCATGTAGCCGATGTCCGCGCCCGCGATGAACGCCTTCTCGCCCGCGCCGGTGAGGACGACCACCCGCGCGCCGCCGTCTTCGGCCTCGTCGAGCGCGTCTTCGAGCGCGTCGAGCGTGTCCGCGTTGAGCGCGTTCATCTGCTCGGGGCGGTCGATGGTGATGGTCGCCACGTCGCCGTCCCAGTCGAGTCGGAGGGTGTCCCAGCTCATAGTCGAGCCGACGCAAGGGACAGGGATAATAATTAACGTTCCGCGGTCGCGCTGAAGAATCCAGAACAACGTTATACCCCCTCCGTCGAATCCACCGATATGACGCTCTCCGACGAGGCGAAAGAACACCTCGCCGACATCGTCCGGCTCCAGCCGACGAAGAACAAGGAGTTACAGAACCGCTGGGACCTCGAAAGCGGGAGCGAAGTCCACCGCTACCTCGAGTCCGAGCTCAAAGACTACTACTACCGCGACGACAACAGCCTCATCCGCGCGACGGCCGAGGCCGCCGAACTCGTCGGCGTCGAACCCGGCGTCGAGGGCGACGACGAGGCCGAGTCCGTACCGAGCGTCATCCGGGTTCCCTCGCTCGAAGCCCGCGTCTTCGAGGTCGTCGCCGGCCCCGACGATCGCTCCGAGAGCGTCGTCAGCGTCCTCAACAAGCTCCGAGAGGAGTTCGACATCGACCCCGACGTGGACGACGTGCGCCGGGCGCTCCAGAGCCTCCGCCGCAAGGGCGTCATCGAGGTCGTCTACCGGACCGTCCCCACGTTCCGCCTCGCCGTCGCCCGCGACGAGGTCGACGTGGAAGTCGTCTAATCGCCCGTTTCAGCGGTCGCTACGCTCGCCGCTCGAACACCAGCGCGTAGTGGTACGGCGGGATGTCGATTTCCGCCGTCACCGCGAGGCCGACCGCGTCTTCGACTATCGCCGCGGTCTCCTCGGGGGCGAGGCGCAGGTCCGTCGGCGGACCGCGGGGCTCACCGCCCACGGTCGTCTCCGACCGGGGGAGCGGTCGCCAGTTGACGACGACGAACCGGCCGCCGTCCGCGAGGACCGAGTCGACTTCGGTCAGGAACTCGTCGCGGTCGTCGACCCCGTGGAACGCGTTCGCGAAGAGCGCCACGTCGACGGGGTCGGACACGTGCGCCGATAGCTCGCGAGCGTCGCCGCGAACCGTCGCCACGTTGTCGATGCGCTGCTGGTCGGCGAGCTGTTCGAGTTCCGCGAGCAGTCCGTCGTCGAGGTCGACCGCGTAGACGGGAGCCGGGGCGACGATTCGCGCCGCTGGGAGCGCGAAGTAGCCGTTTCCGCAGCCGATTTCGACGACGGTGTCGCCGGTCGACAGCCCGAGTTCCCGAAGCGTCTCGCCCGGCGTCGGCCAGAGCTTTCCCCACCAGTCCCAGTCCGGCAGGCTCGTGTTCTGGAATCGCTCCATACCGCCCGGTCAGAGGGGCACGAATTTAGGCGTTCTCACTACCGCGTTCGGCACGGTCTCTGGCGCGCTCGCGCCGCGCGTCCAGAATCCGGCGCACGCCCTTGCCGGGGCCACCCTCGATAGGCCAGCCCTTCATCCGCCACGCCGGGGGCTCCGGCTCGAACGACGGACAGGAGTGGGCGCACTCGCGCTGGCTCTGATAACAGCCTTTCGCGGCGCACCGAGGGACGAGCGCCCGGCCGCGACGGTCGAGTTCGAAGTGCCGGCAGTCGGGCCGCATCGTGTCCACGTAGTTCCGCCAGCCGCGGTCGTAGGCCCGCTCGGCGAGGACGAGTCGCCGCCGGGCGTCTTCCGGGTCGGGCGAGAGCGAACTCGGGTGCCACAGCACCTCCGCCGAGTCGTCGTCGACGCCGAGGATGCCGACTTCGACCGGCAGGTCCTCCAACAGTGCGGGTTCGACCCGCCGGCCCGTCACCTCGGTGGCGACCCAGACCTCGTCGGCGAGCGCCCGCGACACGTCGTGTTCGAGTTGGTCCGCGAGCGCGCGGGCGGCGCTGGCGTCGAGGTCCGGCTTGTTCTCGATGGCGACGACGCGCTCGACCCAGTCGGGGTACGGGGCGGTCCGCCGGTACTCGACGCGGTTCCGCGAACCGCGGCGCTTCTCGACCAGTCCGAGCCCCGCGGCGCGGTGGACCGCCGGCACGACGTGTCGCCACGGGAAGTCGGGTTCGGGGACGGCGTCTCGGTACCACGCCCACTCGGCGGGCGCGTGGCGGACGACGCGCAACAGGTCCGAGTCGAAGCCGTCGGTCGAGAGGGCGCGCCGGGCGGCGAACGCCTCGGGGTCGACCTCCACGACGACGGTGTCCCAGCGGCGCTCTCGGGTGCCGAGCTGTCGGGCGACGAACGCGGGGCGCGAACCGTCGGGGTGCCACGCGCGCTCGGCCCAGCGGCAGACCCGCAGCTCGAAGGCGAACTCGGGGTCGCGGTCGGCGGCGTCGCTCACGACCGGGAGTCGGAGCGGGGAGCCGAAGGCGTTTCGGTGGAGTCTCGGCGCGCGGCCCGACGCCGCGAATGTCGTCGCACGCGTCGAATCGCGGCGCTGCCGCTCGCTCTCGTCGCGTCTCGGGCGTCGGCCGGTCCGGCCGACGCTACTTCAGGTACTTGTGCTCGCCCTCGTTCCTCTCGGCGAGTTCGTCGAGGAACTCGTGTGCGCGCTCGAATATCTCGCGGGGGCCGTCCTGCGTGATGGTGTTGATGGCCTGCTCGTAGTCGCGCCACTGGAGGTCGCGGTGCTCCGTCGAGAGCTCCGCGGACGCCTCGAACGAGCGCGCGATGAAGAGGTGGACCGTCTTGTGAATCGTCGTACCGTTCGCCTCGAAGACGTAGCTGTAGTCCTCGCGGAAGCCGTCGATGAGACGGAAATCTGCGATTCCCGCCTCCTCTTTGACCTCCCTGATTGCCGTTTGCTGAAGCTCCTCGTCCCCTTCGACCCCGCCCTTCGGGAACTCCCAGTCCCCGGGACGGCTCTTCAGGAGTAAGTACTCCCTCCGGCCGCGGGTGTCGCGGAAGAGAATGGCTCCAGCGCTAACCGCTTCGACTGCCATTACCCGAAATAAACGTGCCACCCTTTAAGAGGGTATCGGAGGCTGTAGCGTGTTCGCACGGTCGTTCGTTCGGGATTCGGGTGGCGGAAGCCCGGGGTCCCCGGTTCGTGTAGATGCGCTTTTACCGTCGGAGCGTGCAACAAGGAGTAGTACCCAGCTATGGCCTTCGTCACAAAACTCACCTTTCAAAGCGGTGATAAGGCGGTCCTCGACCGAGTGGTCGACGACCTCAAGCAGTTCGTCGAGCGGAAGGGCGCGGAGTGCCGCGGCCCCCACTCCGACCAGCCGAAGCAGGTGAGCGTCCCGCAGTATCGGACGCTCCAGCCCGGCGACCAGTTCTCGTCGTGGACCTACCCCGTGTACACCCGTCGGCTCGAAATCCACGGCGCGGACCAGATCGCCCGCGAAGTCGGCCTCAAGGAGTTCCCCGACAGCGTCCACCTCGAAATCGAAGTCGAACAGAAGAAACCGCTCGGTCACCGTCGCTGACGGCGGCCACGGAGCGCGAAAGAAGACGCGGGTCTGCGCTTTTTGTCTGCTTTTTCGACCGCTCAGGCGTCCGGCCCGAGGACTTCGACCACTTCGCCGGTACCGACGTGGTTGGTGGCGTCGAACGACGTGACCTCCAGCCGAATCTTGTCCTCGACGGCCGCGCCTCGGCCGTCTTCGACCCGGATGATCGAGTCGCCGATGCGGACGGTGAGACCGTCGCCGTTGCGCTCGCTGACGTAGGCCGTGATGACCTCGCCGGGTTCGAATGTCGGCGTCGCGGTACGGAACGTCCAGCCGGCCAAGAGCTTATCGAGGCGGCTCATACGCGGCTCACCTCCTCGCTCGTGCGGTCGGAGACGTACTCGCGGCCGTAGCCGGTCCACGCGGCGAACAGGAACACCGCCACGAGGAACCAGCCGTGGAACACGTAGGGGAAGACCGACGCGGGGTTCACGAGCATCTCCGCCGTGAACCACGGCGTCGCCTCGCCGCCGACGAGGCCCTGCATGGCCCCGTAGCCCGCGAGTAGGCCGCCGCCCCACGGGAAGATGTACCCCAGCGCCGAGGTGTTGGCGTCGAGGATGTTGGCGCGGCGGTAGCCGTTGATGTTGAAGCGCTTGCCGAGCGTGGCGACGTAGGGCGCGATGGCGATTTCGGCCGCCGTGTTGATGGTGACCGTCGCGTTGACGAGCGCCGTCCCGACGACCATCGTGGTCTCCGCGCGGCGGACCGTCGTGGCGACGCGGTCGATGACGAGTTCCTGAATCGCGTCGAAGCCGCCGCCGGCGCGCATGACTTCCGCGCCCGCGACGAGCAGCAGCGTCAGGACGATGAGCGGGAAGAAGCCGGCCGCGCCGGAGTAGACGCTCCCGCCGACGCCGACCTGCCCCGCGGGGACGGTCTCGACGACGGCCCCGAGGAGCGGGAGCGCCTCGACCGCCTGCGTGAGTCCGTTCTGCGGCGCGCTGAACAGGAGCATGCTTCCGACCGAAACGTCCACCAAGTTCGCCGCGCCGAGCGCGACGTTGAACGCCGCCGCGAGGAGCAGTCCCCACGAGACGGCCTCGATGATGTGTCGGCCGCGGACGGCGAGCGCGATGACCACGGCGATGTCGAGCAGGTGGACGAGTCCCCACGGCGACACGGACGCGGAGACTTCGCCGGCCACGTCGACGTACGGCATGCCGCCCCAGACGCCGGGGATTCCGAATCCGGCGACGAGGTACGCCGCGATTGCGAGCGTCGCCGCGACGACGGCGTACTTCACCCGCGAGGCGACGACGCCACCGATATCGGCGTCCTGCGTGACCGCGGAGACGATGGTGGTGTCACTGACGGGCGCGAGGTTGTCCCCGAACACCGCGCCGGAGAGAATCGCGCCGAACAGCAACACGGGGTTCGCACCGAGGAGGAGCCCCGCCGGGAAGACGAGACTCGTGAAGGCGATTGCGGTGCCGTAGCCGGTGCCGATACCGGTCGCCAACAGCGCCGCGAGCAGGAACGTCACGGCCGGGAACAGCCCCGGGCCGACGTTCAGGACCGTGGCCGCCCAGACGAGGCCGTCGACGAAGCCGCCGACCTGGATGGTCTCGGCGAACATGCCCGCCCAGAGCCACGCGACGACCGCCGTCGCGGCGACCCGGCGGGTCATGCCGGCGAAGACGACGTCCGCGTAGTCCTTCCAATCTCCCCGGACGAACAGCAGTCCCACGATGAGTCCTGTCAGCATCCCCGCGACGAGGCCGGTCGTATCGCCGATACCGAGGATACCACTCTGGAAAATCGCCCACGCGATGAACAGGGCGATGGGCAGGGCGCTCACGAGGCGCCCGCCACGGAAACTGAGCTCGATGTCCGGTTCTTCTGGCATCGTTTGTCAGAGATTGACTGTGATATATAATAGGCACGAATTTCCTCCAACTATTTCTTCCAAACTTGAGTTTCTCGGCCACGAACCGTCGGGAGCGTTTATCATCGCCGGGAGAAAAGAGTCCGGACATGAGCCACCGAGCGACGATGGACGACCTCGTCTCGCTTCGCCGCGACCTGCACCGCCACCCCGAACCCGCGTGGCGCGAGTTCTACACCACCGCCCGCCTCGTCGACGAACTGGAGACGCGCGACCTCGACGCGCTCTACGTCGGCCCGGAGATACTCGACGCCGACGAGCGCATGGCCGTCCCCGACGACGCCGAACTCGACGCGTGGTTCGAGCGGGCCCGCGAGGCCGGCGCGCGCGAGGACGTTCTCGACCGCCTCGTCGGCGGCTACACCGGCGCGGTCGCGGTCGTCGAACGCGGCGAGGGCCCGACCGTCGGGCTCCGCGTCGACATCGACGCGCTCCCAATCACCGAATCCGAGGACGGCGACCACCTCCCGGCCGCCGAGGGCTTCCGCTCCGAGAACGAGGGCTTCATGCACGCCTGCGGCCACGACGCCCACGCGACAATCGGTATCGGCGTCCTCGACGCCGTCGTCGAGTCCGACTTCGAGGGGACGTTCAAGGTGTTCTTCCAGCCGAGCGAAGAACAGGTCGCCGGCGGGAAGGCCGTCGCCGAGGGCGGCCACCTCGACGACGTTGACTACCTGCTCGCGCTTCACGTCGGTCTCGACCACCCGACCGGCGAGGTCGTCTGCGGCGTCGGCGGTTTCCTCGCGGTGTCGCACTTCCGCGCCGAGTTCACCGGCGCGCCGGCCCACGCGGGCGCGAAGCCCGAGGAGGGAAAGAACGCGAACCTCGCGGCCGCGGCGGCCACGCAGAACCTCTACGGTATCTCCCGGCACTCCGACGGACCGACCCGCGTCAACGTCGGCCTGATGGGCGGCGGCACGGCCACGAACATCGTCGCCGAGGAGGCGTTCATCGAAGGCGAGGTGCGCGGCGCGACGACGGAGCTCATGGAGTACATGGAAGACCGCGCCCACACCGTCATCGAGTCGGCGGCCGCGATGCACGACTGCGAGGTCGAAATCGGGGTCGAGGGGAAGGCCCCGAGCGCCCGGAGCGACGACGCGCTCGCGGCCATCGTCGGCGGCGTGAGCGAGGGGGTCGAGGGCGTCACCTCGATTCTCGAAAGCGACGACCTCGGCGGTAGCGAGGACGCGACCTACCTCATGCAGTACGTCCAGGACCGCGGCGGTCTCGCGGCCTACGTCGGCGTCGGCACCGACCACCCCGGCGGCCACCACACCCGAACGTTCGACGTGGACGAGGAAACCATCCGCATCGCCGTGGACGTGCTCGCCGGCAGCGTCGAACGAATCGCCGCTGGCCGGCCCTGAGTCGAGCGAAGAAACGCTGAGTCGCGCCGAGAGCGCCGCTTGAGCGATTTACGGCCACCTCGGCTCGTCGGAGCTGACTCGCGCTCGACCGGATCGCCCGCGACGAACCGCCAGCGGTTATTTGTCCCCCCCGTGCATAGCCGCCAGCGATGGGGTTCCTCGGAGATGAATCGACCGAAGACGCAGACCTGCGTCCGGGTCTCGCAGTCGTCGGCATCGCCGTCGGCGTCGCGGTCGTCCAAGTCGCCGTCTTCCCCGACAGCCCCGAGGTTCACTGGCTCCGGTTCGCCGTGGAACTCCTCTTGGTTCCGATTCCGCTCGCCGGCGCGTTCGTCGTCGGGAGCGTCCGCGATGTGCAGACGATTTGGCGGCCGTTGTACGTCGGGACCGCGCTGGTCGCCGTCTACGCCGTCAGCGACGCGGTCGACGAGGTCGTCGTCCAGCCCGAGGCGTTCACGCTCGTCTTCGAGGACGGAGCGCTTCTCGTCGGGTCCGCCGCGCTCGCGGTCGGCGCGGTCCGGTGGTCGACCCACCGCGACGCCCGCGAGACGGACCTCCGCCGCCGCAACGACCGGCTCGACCAGTTCGCGTCGGTCATCACGCACGACCTCAGAAACCCGCTGAACGTCGCCCAGATGCGGCTCGAACTCGCCCGCGACGGCCACGGGACGGAGCACCTCTCGACGGTCGCCGACGCCCACGACCGGATGGAGGCGCTCATCCAAGACGTGTTACAGCTCGCCCGAGCCGGCGAGTCGGTCGGCGAGGTCGAGCGCGTCAGCCTCGCCACCGTGGCCGCGGACGCGGTGACGAACACCAGTCTCGGCGCGTCGGGCCTGACCGTCGAGGCCGACGCGGAACTCCTCGCCGACAGGGGACGGCTCACCGCCGTCTTCGAGAACCTGTTTCGGAACTCGGTGGAACACGGTTCTACAGGCCGTCGGGAGGGTCCCGGCGACACTGTGGAACAGGGTTCCACGGGCAGTCGGATTTCATCCGACGACGCTGTGGAACACGGTTCCACAGGCAACCGGACTGTGTCCGGTGACGCTGTAGAACGCAGTTCGACAGGCAACCAGACCGCGTCTGACTCCGTCGAGCGCGGCGCGGCAGGTGGTCCACCGTCACCCGACGAGGCACCGAATCCGGGGGTCAGACGACCGGTTCCGGACGCCACCGACGGGGGAACGCCCGGCGTCAACGTCCGGGTCGGCCCGCTGGACGACGGCTTCTTCGTCGAGGACGACGGCCCCGGTATCCCACCGGAAGAACGGGAGCGCATCTTCGAGTCGGGCTACAGCACCGATTCGCGGGGGACCGGCCTGGGCCTCGCTATCGTCTCCGGCGTCGCCGACGCGCACGGCTGGGAGGTGACGGCGACGGACGGCGAAAACGGCGGTGCCCGGTTCGAGTTCCGAAACGTCTCGTTCGCGGCGGGGTCCGAGGTCAGTACTTCGGGTCCGCGCCCGTGAGTTCGTAGATGTCGTCCATGATGCGGTCCCGCTCGACCTTCCAGCCCTCGAGGGCGCTCGGTCGGGTCGGGTAGCGGCCGTAGTGGGCCAGCAGTTCGTCGGCGAGGCGCTTGATTTTGAAGAACTCGTAAATCTGGCTCCAGTGACCGTAGCTCGACGCCGCGGTCTGCGCGAGGAGGACGGGGCCGAACGAGGTCGTTCCGGAGTAGAGCGCCTCGGCGAGTTTCTCGCCGGGGATGGAGGCGATGAGGCCCATCAGGTCGTCGACGTCGACGGCGGTCGAGAGGATGTTGTACACGTCGAGGCTGGCGTAGCGGCCGCCGAAGTGGTCCATGACGCGCTGGTTGTAGCGCCAGAGCATCTCCTCGCTCACGTCGCCCGCGTCGAGCGCGATGGCGGCCTGCTCGCCGGCGTACTTGCCGGCGTAGGCCGCGCCGGCGATGCCGCCGCCGGTCGTCGGGTTGACGTGGGCCGCGGCGTCGCCGACGGCCATGTACCCCGGCGCGGTCGCCGAGTCGTAGGGTCGGCGGGTCGGGAGCGCGGCACCGAGTTTGTCGATGACCTCCGCGCCCTCGAACTCGGGGCGCTCGCGGAGGTCCTTCTTCAGGTCGTCGACGAGCTTCATCGGCTCCTCCGTCATCTGGAAGCCGAGGCCGGCGTTGATTTCGGTCTCGGTCCGCGGGAAGTACCAGACGTAGCCCGCGGCGACCTCGGCCGGCTTGAACACGAGCGCGTCGGACCACTCGACGGGTTCGGGAACCTCGACGACCTCGCGGTACGCCGACGAGAAGTGCTGGTAGGAGACGTTCGTGTCGAAGGTGGCGTCGGAGAAGTCCACCTTGTCCTGGAGGAGCGACAGCGAGCCCGCGCCGTCGATGACGATGTCGGCGTCGTACTCGACGACCTCGCCGTCGTGTTTGCCGACGATGCCGGTGACGGTGCCGTCGTCGTCCTGTTTCACGTCCTGGACGACCGTGTCGTAGTGGAGTTCGACACCGGCCTCGTCCGCGCCCTCGATGATGAGGCGGCCGTACTCCCAGCGGTCGATGACGGCGAGTTCGCCGGGGACCGGGATATCGAGGACGGTGTCCTCCTGCGGAATCTCGAAGCGGCCGTGGTCGACCTCGGTGTTGGTGAACGCGGGCTCGATTTTCGACTTCGGAATCGCCTCGGGGAAGGCGTCAGCGCCCTTCAGGGCGTCCCCGCAGGCGATGTGTCCCGCTTCCTCCGCGGACTTTCGCTCGACGATGGTCACGTCGTAGCCCGCGTTCGCGATGGTGGCGGCGGCGTAACAGCCGGAGGTTCCCGCGCCGACGACCACCACGTCCACGGACTGGGTCCGTGGGCTCGCCGAGGACTCCTCGGCGGTGTCGTTCTCGTCTGTGGACATGGTATCACCTCCATATCGCGGGCTGAAAACTCTTTACTCCCGCACCGACCGTTCGGGAGGGGTTCGACGGAGACGGCCCGGCCGAGATGCGGCGCTCGAACGGTCGAGAACGGAGAACAGGGGAACGAAAAAGACGGGGGAAACGAGGATTCCGGGTCGCTCAGCGGTTGTCGTCGCCGGTGTCGTAGTGCTCGCCTGCCGCCTCCGGGATGCGGGTGCGGCCGACGAGCGCGAGGACGACGAGGACAGTCACGTACGGAATCGTCTGGATGAGCGAGTCGGGGATGGCGTAGCCGGGTACCTGCTGGAGGCGAATCTGGGCGGCCTCCAGCCCCGCGAAGAGGAACGACGCGCCGAACGCGCCGACGGGGTTGTAGTTCCCGAAGAGATACGCCACGATGGCGATGAAGCCCTTCCCGTTGACCATCGTCTGGTTGTTACCGACGAACTGACCGAGGCCGAGCGACAGCGCGGAGCCGCCGACACCGGCGAGGAAGCCCGAGAGGAGGACGCCCGCGTAGCGGACGCGGCTCACGTCGACGCCGACGGTGTCGAGCGCCTTCGGGTTCTCGCCGGACGCGCGGACGTGGCGGCCGAACGCCGTGCGGTTCAGGACGTACCACGACGCCGGGACCGCGACGAGCATCATGTACACCGCGGGGTCGGCGTCGAAGAACGCGCCGAAAAACGGGATGTCCGAGAGGACGGGAATCGTCCACGTCCCGAGGGTCGTCCCGAGGTTGTCGGTGTTGACGCCGCCGTAGTAGACCGTCGCCGCGAACGGCGCGAGACCGAGCGCGATGAGCCAGACGGCGAGGCCGGCGATAATCTGGTCAGCCTTGAATCGGATGCAGACCACCGCGAACAGCGCCGAGAACAGCACCGACGAGAGGATGCCGGCGAAGAAGCCGATCCAGATGGCCGGGAGACCGAGGACGGTCATCTCGGGGCCGACGACGGCCGTCGTGATGACCGCGGTGAACGCCGAGATGATGAGTAGCCCTTCCAGCCCGATGTTCACCACGCCGGCCTTCTCGGAGAAGATGCCGCCGAGCGCGGCAAAGGTGATTGGCACCGAGAGCCGAAGCGCTGACGAGAGCGTGCTCCGACTCGTGAGGATGGCGAGGAAGTTGCCCCAGATACTGCTCGGGAACGCGAGGCCGAGGAGCGCGATGAACAGGAAGACGCTCAGCGCCCCGCCGGCGAGGGTCGCTCTGTAAGATAGTTCCGTGTCGCGGAGTCGGTCGATGGTGGTTGTACTCATTCGTCGTCACCTCCGAGGGAGCCGCCGTCCGTGGCGACGGTCTCGCGGTCCGGTTCGAGGTCGATAGTGGAGCCGAGCATGCGGAAGAACTCGGGCATCGCGACGAACAGGATGATGAGGCCGCGGAGGACGCCGACGAGCTGTTTCGGGACGCCGGTCCCGAACTGAACCGCGAGTGAGCCGGATTTGAGCGTCCCGAACAGGAGCGCCGCCGGGACGACACCGAACGGGTTGTTCCCCGCGAGGATGGAGACGGTGATGCCGTCGAACCCGAGCGCGGGGACGCCGGCCTGCCACTTGCCCATGACCATGAGCACCCAGATAGCGCCGCCCATGCCACCGAGCGCGCCGGAGAGGAACATGCTCGTGACGGTCGTGCGCTTGGCGTCGACGCCGCCGTACTCGGCGGCTTCCGGCTGTTCGCCGCTCGTCCGGAGGTCGTACCCGAACGAGGTCTGTTCGAGCAGGAACCAGACGGCGACGACGAGTGCGAGGCCGAACGCGAGCGCGAGAATCGAGAAGTCGCCGCCCTGCGGGAACGCCACCGGGAGGAGCGTCGCCCAATCGGGAAGCGGCGTCGTCTCGACGACCTGCGAGTCGGGGTTCCCGAAGAACTCGCTGACGAGGACGAACGCGATCTGCGCCGCGATGAAGTTCAGCATGATGGTCGTGATGACCTCGTTGGCGTCGGCGTAGGCCTTGAGCGCGCCCGGAATCGCGCCGTAGAGGCCGCCGACGAGCGCGCCGACGACGACGGCGAGCGGAATCAGGATGAGGCCGCCGACGAGCCCCGACGGGAGCAGCGGCGCGACGAAAAACGAGAACAGCGCCGTCGCGAGGCCGCCGAGGACGAGTTGGCCCTGCGTCCCGATGTTGAACAGGCCCGCGCGGAAGGAGACGGCGACCGAGAGGCCGGTGAAGATGAGAAGCGTCGTCTCCTTGAGCGTGAGCGCGAACCCGAAGTTCAGCGGGTTCCAGTTGGGGTTAAACAGCGCGGGGTCGTTCAGGAGGAACGGCTCGCCGAGCGCCCCGTTGAACAACACGAGGTACACCTCGACGGGGTCGTAACAGAAGCCGGTGCCGAACAGCGTCGTCGCCGCGGTCTGACACGTCGTGATGCGGCCGGAGACGAGGATGATGACCGCGCCGACGAGCACGGCCATGATGAGTGCGGCGAAGCTGATGAGGATGCGCTCGGTCGCGGAGGCGGCCGTCAGCCCCCGGAGGACGGCCTTCGCGTTCTCGGTCGCGCTCATTTGGCGTCACCCACGGGCGGTTCCGCGTCGGTCTCGGCGGTGTCGGGGCGTTCGCCGGCCATGAGCAGGCCAATCTCTTCTTCGGTGGTGTTGCGTGGGTCTACGATATCCATGAGTTCGCCGTCGTGCATGACGCCGAGGCGGTCCGAGAGGCCCTGCACCTCGTCGAGTTTCGAGGAGACGAGAAGGACCGCTTTCCCCTCGGCTCGGAGGTCCAAGAGCCGCTCGTGGATGAACTCCATCGCGCCGATGTCCACGCCGCGGGTCGGGTGGGTGGCGACGACGAGGTCCGGTTCGCGTTCGAACTCGCGGCCGACGATGAACTTCTGTTGGTTGCCGCCGGAGAAGGACTCGGCGTCGGCGTCGGCGTGGGGCGGTCGAACGTCGTATTCGTCGATGATTCGCTCGGCGTGGTCGCGCGCGTCGGCCCAGTTTATCCGGCCGTCGGCGGCGAACGTCGCGCTGTGCTGGCTGCCGAGGATGCCGTTCTGGACGAGGTCGAAGTCCATTACGAGCCCGCGTTCGTGGCGGTCCTCTGGGATGTACGCCATCCCGTCGGCGATGCGGGAGCGACGCGAGGCGTTGGTGACGTCCCGGCCCTTGTAGGAAATCGCCCCCCCGGTCGGCGTCCGCAGGCCGGTGATGGCCTCGACCAACTGCGACTGGCCGTTGCCGTCGACGCCGGCGATGCCGAACACCTCGCCCTCGCGGATGTCGAACGACACGTCGGAGACGGCGGGGATGCCGCGGTTGTCCTTTGCGGAGAGGTTCTGCACCGAGAGCACCTCGTCGCCCGGTTCCTGCGGTTCGGCCTTCGGTTCGAGGAGAACTTCGCGGCCAACCATCAGTTCGGCGAGCTCCTCGTTGGAGGTCTCGTCAGCCTTGACGGTGCCGACGTTCTTCCCGTTTCGGAGGACGGTGATGTCGTCGGCGGCGTGCATCGCCTCCCCGAGCTTGTGGCTGATGAAGATAATCGTCTTGCCCTGGGCGGTCAGCTCCTCGAAGACGCGGAACAGCTCTTCGACCTCCTGCGGGGTGAGGACCGCGGTGGGCTCGTCCAGAATCAGGATGTCGGCCCCGCGGTAGAGTGCTTTCAGAATCTCGACGCGCTGTTGAACGCCGACGCTCACGTCCTCAATGGCGTCGTCGGGGGTCACGTCGAATCCGTATCGGTTCGAGAGGTCGATGACCTCTTGGCGCGCGCGCTCCCGGTCGACGGTCGTGCCGAACCACTTGCGGGGTTCGTTGCCGAGGACGATGTTCTCGGCGACCGTCATGGGGTCGACCAACATGAAGTGCTGGTGAATCATACCGATTCCGGCGTCGATGGCGTCCGCGGGCGAATCGAAGTCCCGCGGTTCCCCGTCCACGTGGACGGTCCCCTCCGTGGGTTCATAGAGCCCGTAGAGGATGTTCATCAACGTCGTCTTGCCGGCCCCGTTTTCTCCCAGAAGTGCGTGCACCGTGCCGCGCTCGACGGTCAGGTCCACGTCGTCGTTCGCCACGACGCCGGGGAACCGTTTTGTGATTTCGTCGAGATGAACAGCGGTGCTCATCTTGACCCTTTTTTCGGGGGGGTTCGCTTAAACTCGTGGGATTCGCGTCGGCGCGGGAGTGGTCCACACGGAGCGTCGCGGCGGTTCTCGGGGAGTTCGAACCGTTCAACCCGCGAGCATGTTCGGCCGGCTGCTGTGTGAAAGCGGCAACATTGACTCCAATATTCGGGAATACTGTCGCTCGGCGCGCGGTGTCGAAAGAAATGCGAGTGTCGAGTGCGGCGTTACTCGGTCGTCGTCGGGATTTCGATGTCGCCGGCGATGATAGCCTCGCGGGACTCCGAGAGCGAATCCTTCACGTCCTGCGGGATTTCGGAACCGAGTTCCGCGCCGTAGACGGCGGCGACGCCGTCCTCTTCGAGGCCGAGCGTCGTGGTGGAACCGCCGTTGAACTCGTCGTTGACGACGTTCTCGACGGAGGTGTACACCGCCGACTCGACGCGCTTGACCATCGAGGCGAGAATGACGTCGGCGTAGTTCGGTTCGGTCTGCGACTGGTCGGAGTCGACGCCAATGGCGAACTTGCCCTGTTCTTTGGCCGCCTGGAAGACGCCGAGGCCGCTGCCGCCGGCCGCGTGGTAGACGACGTCAGCGCCGTTGTCGTACATCGAGGTGGCAATCTCCTTGCCCTTCGCGGAGTCGGAGAACGACCCGACGTAGGCCACGTCGACGGAAATTTCATCGTCCGCGTGCGCCACGCCGGCCTCGTAGCCGGCCTGGAACTTGCGGATGAGCTCGGTCTCGGTGCCGCCGACGAAGCCGACGCTCTTCGAGTCGGCCGTCGTCGAGCCGGAGCCAGCGGAGAACTCCTGGGTCGTGATGAGGCCGGCGAGGTAGCCGACCTGGAACGAGCCCTGCTCCTCGCGGAACAGGTAGCTCGCCACGTTGTCCTCGTCGACCACGTCGTCGACGATCATGAACTTCTGGTCCGAGAAACTCGGCGCGGTTTCGGAGAGCGCGGACTTCTGCGCGTAGCCGATACACGACACGAGGTCGTAGTCCGGGCTCGACGACTGCGCGAACCGGCGCTGGAACTGCGGGAACTCCTCCGCCGCCGAGGGCTGGGCCTCGTCGTAGGCGATGCCGAGTTCCGATTCCGCCTGCTCGATGCCGCGCTTCGCGGCGTCGTTGAACGACTTGTCACCGAGACCGCCGAGCGCGTAGACCATGCCGACGTTGGCCGACGGACCGGACTCCTCGGTCGTCTGCTCGGCCGTCGTGGTCTCATCGCCGCCGGACGACTCGGTCGTCGTCGCCGCCGTCGTGTCTTCGCTCCCCTCGGACGGTCCGCCCGTACAACCTGCGAGGCCAGCGATACCCGCGACCCCTGCCGCTTTGACAAAAGAACGTCTGTCCATATCTATGAACTCCTATTGAGACAGGGGCCGCGAAAATTGCATAAAGGTGTCGTTTCGCGGTTTCAGCGGCGTCGCATCACCACGTTTGCAAATCGCCGAGAACGGGTCCGCGGTTCACGTCCGCGGGCGTCGTGTTCGCGCCTCGCCGGGTCGCGCGTCCGGACCGATTCCCCCGGAGCCCCGCTCAGGCGTCCTCGATTTCGCCCTCGACGACGCCCGTCACCTCGTCGACGAGGTGGTCCACGTCGTCGGCCTCCGCGTACACGCGGATGTAGGGTTCCGTGCCGGACGGGCGGACCAGCGTCCACGACGCGTCGGCGAACTCCAGTCGGACGCCGTACTCGGTGTCGACCGACTCGGGGCCCATCGCGTCGGGAAGCGAGGTTTCGAGCGCCGCCATCGCCGCCCGCTTCTTCTCGTCGGGACACGGGACGCTCACCTTGCGGTACGGGCGCTCCGTGACCGGTTCGCGCAGGCCGGCCATGCCGGACTCCGCCGCGAGGCGGGCCACGAGCGCCGCCGACGCGACGCCGTCTATCCAGCCGCCGAGCGACGGGTGGATGTGCTTCCACGGCTCGGCCGCGAACACCACGTCGCCGCCGCCGGCGCGGGCGCTGGCGATGCCCTCGTGGAGCGCGCCGAGGCGGACGCGCTCGACCCGACCGCCGGCCTCGCGGACCCGCTCGTCGATGCGGCCCGAGGCGTTCGGCGTCGTGACGACGACGGGGTCGTCGGCGTCGGAGACGCGGACGTAGTGCTCGGCGACGATGGCGATGACGGTGTCCTCGTGGACGACCTCGCCGTTCCCGTCGATGATGACGATGCGGTCGGCGTCGCCGTCGTGGCCGATGCCGAAGTCGAAGTCGCCGTCGGCGACGAAGGCGATGAGGTCCGCGAGCGTCTCGGGCGTCGGCTTCGACTCGCGGCCGGGGAAGTGGCCGTCTATCTGCCCGTTGAGCGTGACGACGCGCGCGCCGAGGTCGCGGAGGACCTGCGGCGTGCCGAGCGCGGACATCCCGTTGCCGCAGTCGACGGCGACGTTGAGGCCGTCGAGGTCCGCCCCGTGCTGGCTGGCGAACTCGACGATAGCGCTTCGGTAGGCGTCGAGGACGCCGCTCGTCCCCGTCGCACCCCAGTCGTCCCAGTCGGTCGGGGACGCACCCGCCTCGACCCGCGTCTCGATGTCGCGTTCGAGGTCGCGGTCGTACTCCTGCCCGTCGACGAACATCTTGATGCCGTTGTCCGTCGGGGGGTTGTGCGAGGCGGTGAGCATGACGCCGCGTCGACCCCGCGAGGCGAACGCAAGCGCCGGCGTCGGGACGACGCCCACGCGGGTCACGTCCGCGCCGGCGGAGAGCAGACCGGCCTCGACGGCGGCGGCGAGGCCCTGCCCGGTCGTCCGTCCGTCGCGGCCGACGACGAACTCGGCGGGCGCGTCCGATTCGAGCGCGGCGAGGCCGGCGGCGCGGCCGACGCTGAGGGCGAGTTCCGGCGTGACTCGCTCCGTCGCGCTCCCGCGGATACCGGCGGTGCCGAAGAGTTCCATAGTCCAGCGTTGGGTGGGTCGTACTTAGATGCTGACGGTTCGCCGGATGCGTGCGGGTCGGGGGCACGGGGCGGCCGGCGCGGTCGCGGCGACGGGCGGGGAGACGGCGACGCCGGCGTCGGACGGACCGCCGAACCGACCGCCCGAGGCAGCACGCCTTTGACGACGGATGACGAATCGGGTGCCATGAGCGAACACGGTCGAACCCGCGCGCACGTCTACGTCTCGGGACACGTACAGGGCGTCTACTACCGGGCGACGACCCGCGACACCGCCCGCGACCGCGGCGTCGACGGCTGGGTGAAGAACCTCTCGGACGGCCGCGTCGAGGCCGTCTTCGAGGGCCCCCGCGACGACGTGGAGGCGATGGTCGAGTGGTGCCACGAGGGGAGTCCGATGGCGTCCGTCGAGGACGTGGATGTCACCTACGAGGAGCCGGACGGCGAGACCGGATTCCGCGTCGAGCGCTGACCGAGAACCCGACAACCGCCCGATAACATCAACGAGACGGCCAAATCGTTCAAGCGGGGTTCGGGGGACGTGTCCCCATGCGCTTCCGGAACGACACGCGGGGAATCGGCGTCGCAAAACTGTTTTTCACGCTCGTCACGAGCGTCGGACTCGGCCTCTCGATGGGCACCTCGTTTCTCATCGTCCGCGGGCCGTTCCTCGGCGGGCCGTCGCTCGACCCGTTTCCGATGATGGCCGCGCTCGCGGTGTTCATCGTCGGCATCGTCGTCCTCTCGTGGGGGTCGACGCGGCTGTTCGGCGTGGGAACCGGCGCGTGAGTAGGTACGCGAATACGAGCGGCGCGTAAGTGGGAACGCGAATACGAGCAGGTTCGTGAGCGGGGACGCGAATCTCAGTCGGCGGTCGCCGCCGCGCCGGACTCGCGTTCGACGCCGCCGAGGGGGACGAGCGGGTCGTTGCCGCTGAACCGGTCCCAGAGGACCAGCGCCGAGGGCAACACGAGCATCGACGCGAGGAACGAGTAGACGATGCTCGCGGCGGTGAGCAAGCCGAACTGGCCGAGGACCGAGAGCACCGCGAGGACGAGCACGCCGAGGCCGAAGACGGTCGTGAGCATGCTGCCCGCGAGCGCACCGCCGGTGCCGCGGACCGTCCGGTCGAGCGCGGTTTCGAGGTCGTGGTCGGCGCGCTCGTCGACGAAGCGGTGGACGACGTGGACCGAGTAGTCCACGCCGAGGCCGATAGTCAGCGCGAGCACCGTCGCGGTGAAGGCGTTGAACGAGATGCCGGCGAGTCGCATCGTCCCGGCGACGAACGTGACCGCGACGAGGATGGGCACGAGGTTGGCGAGCGCGAGCGAGGGGCGGCGTTCGAGCCACCAGTAGACGAACACGAGGAACGCGCCGGTGCCGGCCATCGAGATGGCGAGACTCTGCACCGCGGAGTCGAGGATGAGGTCCGAGATAGCCGAGAAGACGACGACCGCGCCGGTGGCCGTGCTCGGACCGCGGAAGCGCGCGGCGACCTCGCGGGCGTCGGCGACGACCGCGTCGTCGTCCGCGTCGGCCCGGACGCGGTAGTCGACCCGCGAACTCCGGTAGTCGTCGGCGAGGTACTCTCCGGCGCGGGCGGCCGAGTCGGTGGCGAACAGCGCGTCGTACACCTCGGCGAGGTTCCGGTCGGGGACGCCGTCGCCGTCGCGGTCGTGTCGCGCGACGACCGCGGCGAACTCGGGGTTCTCCCGGGCCTCGGCGTCGATGACGGTGAGGACGCTCGTCGAGTCGGCCCGGCGGTCCTCGACGATGAACGTGTCCGGCGGGTCCTGTGCGACCCGGTCGAGCGTTTCGAGGTAGGCGTCGTCGGTCGGTCGCCCCTCGAGGTACACCGTCACGACCCCGCTCTGGGAGGACGAAAAGCGCTCTTCGAGGAACTCGATGTCGGTGACGACGCTGTAGTCGCTCGGCGCGAAGGGCTCGGGGAGGGATTTCAGGTACGCCGGGGCCTCCGCGGGCGGCAGGAAGTCCTCCTGTCCGAACTCGGTGTCGACGCCCGTGGCGTACCACATCGCAGACCCCGCGAGGACGAGCGCGACGACGAGGACGACAGCGGGGGCGCGGAGGGCGGGCGCGACGCCGAGCCGGAGGACCCTCCCGAGCGAACTCCCCTCGCGGCCGAGCGGCGACTGGCTGAACGTCGGAATCGGGTAGCGCTCGCGGAGCCTGTCCACCTCGACTTTCGTCGCCGGGAGGAACACGCCGAACACGAGGAAGGTGAAGACGATACCGATGGCCGCGACGACGCCGAAGTCCCGAATCGGCGTGAGGTTGCTCACGAGGTTCGAGAGGAAGCCGATGACGGTGGTCGCGGTGACGATGAAGAACGCCACGAGGAGCTGGTCCGTCGCCTTTCGCATCGCATCGCCGACGGGAAGCCCCTCGGCGCGGTCCTCGCGGTAGCGGTTGATCGCGTGGATGCCGAAGTCGATGCCGACCGCGAGGAGCAGCGGCGGCACGGCGATCATAATCTGGTTGAACGGGATGCCCGCGAGTCCGAGGAAGCCGAACGTCCAGACGATGGCCATCCCGAGCGCGGCGGTCCCCAACAGCAGGTCCACGAGGTCGCGGTAGGCGACGACGAGGAAGAAGAGGATGAAGACGACGGCCGCGGGCACGACGAGGATGAGCGAGTCGGCGATGACGGTCCCGAACTCGTCGGCGATGACGCCCGAGCCGAAGACGGAGATGTCGCCGCCGACGGTGGCGACGACGCGCCCGGCGGTCCGCTGAATCGGGGTGAGCGGGCTGTCGCCGCCCTGTCCCGCACCGGCCTCGTCGGCCAGCGGAATCGAGTGGGTGACGACCGCAATCGTCGCCGAGGCGCTCGCCGCGGTCGGGTTGAAGTCGTCGGCGAGGAGACCGGTAAAGCGCTCGTTGTCGGCGTTCTCGCGGACCGCGGCGGCGACCTCGCTGTCGGTCGCGCGTTCGAGCGCCGAAATCTGCTCGGCGAGGCCGTCGGCGTCGGGGTCGAGCGTCTCCGCGACGACCGAGGCGGCGCTGGCGGTGCCGACGACGCGGAGGTCGTCGCGGTCCGAGAGGCGCTTTTGGGCCTCCAGCATCCGCAGGAGTTCGCGCCTCGTCAGGACGTTCGGTGCGCGCTGGATGAGCTGCGTGCTACCGGTCCCAGCCTCGAAGCGCGGTGAGAACTCCTCGGTGACGCGCGAAAACGCCTCCTCTTCCGGTACTTCCTCGGCGAACTGCTCGGTCCCCGCCTCGGTCGAGACGGCGCTCAGTCCCGCCCCGAACACCAGCGTGACGACGAGGAAGACGAGGATGACGCGCCGCGAGCGGTTGACGATGCGGTGGTCGACCCAGTCGACGAACCGCTGGAACTCCAGTCGGGCCACGGCTCAGCGCCGCCCCCGCCGGCGGACGACGAGGAAGCCCGCGCCGCCGACCGCCGCGAGGAGGACGACCGCGCCGACGAGCGGGGCCGAGAGGCCGAACGGGAGGCCGCCACTGTCTTCGGATGCCTCGACGCGGACGGGCACGCGGTAGGCGTCCGAGATTGTCGTCTCGCCCGCGCCGTCGTCGTAGCGGAAGTCGAGTTCGGCCGGGTAGTCCTTCTCCAGCGCGCCGCGGGCGGCCGACACGTCGAACACGAGCGTCGCCGACTCGCCGGGCGCGAGTTCGTCCACGAACGCCTCGGAGTCGGCAGACGACAGGGGGTCTTCGAGGTATATCTTCGCGGAGATGTCGGTGAGCGTCTCGTCGCGGTCGTTGACGACCGTCACGCGGAGTTGTCCGCTCCGACCCGGCGCGACGGTGCCCTCGTCGACGGTCACGCCGAACTCGGGGGTCGCGGCGGCGACGGCGACCCGGAGGTCGATGTCGTCGCCGGTGCGCCGGTCACCCTCGGCGTCGCGGTAGGCGACGGTCGCGGTGAACTGCCGGGGGCCGGCGTCCGCGTCGTCCGAGATTCCCACGTCGAACGAGAACGGGACGCGCTCGCCGGGTTCGAGGTCGCCGAGGGCGAACTCGGTCTCGGTCGCCGTCGCGCTCCCCTCGGGGAGCGAGAGCGTCACGACCGCGTTGCGCGCGAGGGTCGCTCCGTCGTTGACGACGACGCCCTCGATTCGGCCCTCGTCGCCGACGCGGAGCGTGCTCGTCACGTCCGCGACGGAGAACGACTGCTTGGGCGAGGGGACGAACCCGGCGGCGAGGTCGGGGGACTGTCGGCGCGCGCCGTCGGGGTCCTCGTAGGCGACGGCGACGCCGAGGACGTAGCCGCGGACGGACGCCTCGGAATCGAGCGCGGTGTCGTAGACGAAGGTCCGATTCTCGCCGGCGGGCCAGTCGGCGGCGAAACTGCTCGCGGTCTGCGCGCCGTCGAAGCTCACGTCGGCCGACTGGGCGGTCACCGCGACGACGGCGTTCCGCGCGTCGAGTTCGCCCGTGTTCTGCAGGGTCAACGCGACCGCGCCGCTCCCGCCGACGGGGACCGACGAGTCCGCGCCGACGACGGCGAACCGCACGCGCTCTTCGATTCTGATGGGCACGTCGAGGCGGTAGACGCGGCGGTGGGCGTTGTCGAACTCGTAGAACACGTCGAGACGGAGTTTGTACTCGCCGGCCGCGACGTTCTCGGGGGCCTCGACCCGGAAGGCGACCTCTCGGGTGTCGCTGTCGTTCATCGTGCCGACGAACAGGTCGCCGGTCCTGACGGTGAAGGGGGTGTTTCGCGGGGAGAGCCTAACGCGGACGTTCTCCGCGGGCTTGGCCACGTCTTCGGTGTCCACCGGGTCGTTGGCGAAGACCACTCGTACCGTCGTCTCGACGCCGGGTTCGACCACCGGGTCGACCACGTAGGCGCGGAAGACGGGGACGTTGTTCGGTTCGGCCTGCTGGCCGGCGACGGGTGTCGGGAGCGCGGCGAGGACGAGCAGTACGGCGACCAAGATAGCGGTGTGACTCTTCATCGTGAGGTCCCGGCGGGCGGCACCGACGGCGTCCGGGTCCGCGGACATCGGCGCGGGGGCGGCGACGGACCGACCCAACTAGTCGCTGATACGTCCTCTGCGGGGAAATACGATATTCGCCCTGCTCGGGACAGTCAGCCGGGCGAGAAAATCGAAGTCGTCGCTTCCGGGAGGCTCAGCGAACGCGACTCACGCGGGTCTGTCGACGCCGAGTTCGGCCATCGCGCGGACCACGACGTGGGCCTCCACGAGGTCGCGCACTTCGACCATCGGGTCGTCGGCGTCGTCGATGACGGCGCGGGCCTCGGCGAGCATGCGGTCTTCTTGTTCGGTCTGGTCGGGTTCCTCGCGGGTGCTGTTCAGGAGCGCCTCGAAGTCCTCGCGGATACTGAAGTCCGCGCGGGCGACGTTGCACCGAGAGAGAGGGTGCATGCCGAGGTCCAAGACCAACTCGGTGACGAGTTCCCAGTCGCTCTCGCAGAATTGGAGCGTCACGTCGCCGACGATGTCGCGCCACGCGATGGGGGCGGCGTTCTCCATGAGCGTCACCGCTCGCGGGGGGACCGCGATGCGGGCGACCGTCTTCGGGTCGTCGCAGAGACAGCAGGGCCGGTCCGTCCTGCCGGTGTACATACGCGGGGTTAGGATGGGTTGTAGATGTAGCTTCGGGCCGGGGACACAGGGCCGGATTCGGGCGATAACAGGGCGTTAGGCCGACCGTAGCGGGCGCTCAGGGCGTTGAAACGGTCGGGTTCGAGTCCGGGGCGGGGACGTCGAACCCGCGTAGAGGCAGCGGGAGGCGCGACCGACTGCGTGCTGGCACTGAATCACGCATTGGGCTGGGCTGGGTATTCTGTGGTGGCGACAGTGGCCGCGCCATCTATCCGATTGAACACCGTGCATAAATATCTTCTCCCCGAAGAATACCCAACACTATTGTTGACTATATACTCGTGTGTTTCAAGATTTTACGGATAGATGCTAGTGATTGTCAAACTTCTGTATTCGTCCCGAGAGCCCCCGTCGGGACGCGAATCGCCAACTCCAGTCCGGCGGCGTCCCGCGACGGGTCGCTCGGGAGCGTTTCGAGCGGTCGCCGGGCTGCGGCCGCGAGCGCGAGCGCGTCGAGCACGTCGTCGCGAGCCACGTCGCGTCGGAGCGTCCGGGCCAGCGTCTCGCGGTAGGCGCGCTCGGCGTCGAACTTCGACGCGTCCGTCGCGCCGGCATTCGAACTGTCGTCGCCGACCCCGTCGCCGGCGAACGCCGTCTTGAGCACGTCGAGGCGGCGAGCGCGGCCCTCGGCTGTCGCTTTCGATTCCGAGAGCGGTTCGCCGGCGAACGCGGCGAACGCGAGTTCGGGATGGGATTCGAACACGCGCTGTCGGGCGCGCTGTGTCTCCCGAAGAGCGGCGTCGACCTCGCGGATTTTGGGCACGAGGTGCCACGCCTGAATCGAGAGCCCCGCCCCGGTGTGTTCGCGGTTCGTCGCGCTTGCCGCCTCGTGGGAGTCGGCGTCGAGGACGGCCCGGACGGGCGCGAAGAAGACGGTGGCGGCCCGAGCGCCGAGCAGTTCGCGGGCCTCGCGGTCGCACGCGCGGCGGTCGGACTCGGGAAGACCGATAGGGATGTCCACGAGCACCCGCTCAGCGTCACGCTCGCGGGCGAGGTCCCAGACGGCGGCGAAGTCAGAGACGACTCTCACGGAGAGGCCGTCGGCGGCGACGGCACACACCCAGCCCGACCGACAGCCGTCGACACCGACGACGGTGCATCGCTGTGGCACGGCTCGCAGTACGGGGCTGGGAGACAAAAGCGTCGGAGTTAGGAGTCGAGGGCCGTAGCCGTCATCTGCCGGCAGGAGTCGCGGAGTTCGTTGAGCGTCACGTCGACAGTCGCGTCGAGCGAGACGAGCAGTTTCACGTCGTCCTCGAGGGGCACCCTGACGATGAGCGCGTCGTCGATGGCGAACGCGACGAGTTCCGGCCCTCCGATTGGCAGGTCTTCGAGGGGTTGGTCGATGGCCTCCTCGTTCGTGAGCGTCGCGACGAGCGTCTTGACGGTGTCTTCGTCGTAGCGTTCGATGAGCGACTGCTCGAAGAAGCGAATCCGCGTCTGAATCGGCTCACACCACGCGATTGCTCGGAGCGCGCCCCCGTACGCTTTCTGTAAATCCGAGGATAGTTCGGGCGCGGGGAACCCGCCGTCGTCGACGACGGTGATGTCCGCCTCCCGGTCGAGTGCGACCCGTTCGTAGGCGAGTTCGCCGAGGTCCGTCAGTCCGTAGAGTCGCCCTTTCTGCTGTGACTCCGGTACCAACAGCTCGACGATGCCCCGCTCCCGCAGTTCGGAGAGCGCCCGAGACACGTGCGGCTGTGCGAGGTCGGTCTCCGCGGCGATTCGAGATGGAAGTCCCGAACCGTGCTCTGAGAGGTACCGACACACGTCCAGTCGGTACCGAGAACTCGCGATATAGCCCGCGGAATCCCACGTCTCGGTCATAAATGAGACTCTCCGCTGGTTGTTTTCATCATGGTTGACACGTCCCGTATTGATATGCACTGCCAAGCGGGGTATATCTTTCGAGGGTCGAACAATACTACCATATACGTACCATATATTGGTTAAGAACGAAACGTTCTCTCACTTACTCGTCCAGAGTGTGCCGATTCTACCACCGAACGTCCGGACTCTTCGTGGACGTTACCGACTTGGAGTGACGCTGGCGTAACCGGATACCTGCACGGTTACCCGGTGACATGTATGTCAGCAAACACATATATCGGTTCCGTCTCGTACCAGGTAACGTAATGATAGTACTACACCCGACGACGGACCGTCACAGAACCACCGCCGCGACGGAGGTACCGAGATGAGCGTCGCGCTCCAGTTCGCCTCTCCCGGCGCGGACATCGCGTTCCTCCTCGCGCGCGTCCTCTTCGGCGCGGTGCTCGCGTTCATGGGACTCAACCACTTCCTGAACCTCGACCACATGACCGGCTACGCGGAGATGAAGGGCCTGCCGGCGGCCCGTCTCGGCGTCGTCGTCTCCGGCGGGATGCTCGTGTTCGGCGGTCTCGGTATCGCCCTCGGCGTCCTGCCCGCGCTCGCCGCCGGTGCCGTCGCCGTCTTCCTCGTCGTCGGAACGCCGGTGTTCCACGACTTCTGGGCGGTTCCCGAGGAGCAACAGGAGTCCGAGATGACAAGCTTCCTGAAGAACGTCGTCATGCTCGGCGGCGCGCTCGTCTTCCTCGCACTCAGCGGGACGACGTGGTCCTACGCCGTCGGCCTGACGCTGCTCTAACCGCGCCGAGGCGGCTCCGAAGCGACGACGACGAGACTCTCGACCCGCCACCGCCCCACAGATTCATCGGCGTCCGAACCCACCACACACCCATTCACCCATTCATGACCGACGCAATACCGGGCTTGACACGCGCACGTCTCCCGCCGCATAGCCGACCCCGTCCGCCCGCGGAGGCGGGTCGCTGATGGACGGTGCGCCCGACGAGTTCGGCTCCCCGTACCGCCTGCTCTCGGGGGCCGTGGTCCCTCGTCCCATCGCGTGGGTGAGCACCCGCGGCGACGACGCCGACAACCTCGCGCCGTACAGTTTCTCCACCGTCGCCAGCGTCGACCCGCCGGTCGTCGTCTTCGCGCCGGTCGGCCGCGGCCCGTCGCTGAAGGACACGCCGCGAAACGCCATCTCCCGCGGCGAGTTCGTCGTCAACGTCGTCACCCGAGACCTCGTCGAGGCGATGAACGAGACCGCCGCGACGGTCCCGCCCGGCGTCGACGAGTTCGAACACGCCGGCATCGAGAAGGCCGAGTCCGTCCGGGTCGACGCCCCCCGCGTCGCCGACGCTAAAGTCGCCTTCGAGTGCACACTCTACGACAGCGTGGAGGTCGGCTCCTCGACGCTCGTCCTCGGCGAGGTCGTCCACGCGCACGTCGCCGACGAGGTGTTGACCGACGGCAAACTCGACACGAGGAAACTCGACGCGGTCGGCCGACTCGCGGGCAACGAGTACGCGACGACCGGCGACCGGTTCGAACTCGTCCGTCCCGACTAACGTCCCGACGAGGCTGCGCCGACGACCCGCCCGTTATCACAGATTGATAATGGGGCGCGAAGGTTTATCGCGGGATGCGAAGTCTGTCCGAACAATGAGCGACGTGTCGTTGTCGAGTGTGCTCTCGTTTCTCGATACCGACGACGCGGCGACCGTCGTCGAGCGGGTCCGCTCAGCCCGCGGGGAGCGGACGAAACGGACCGTCCGCGACGGGCGGACGTTCCTCTTTGCGGCCCCCGAAGGGGAGCCACAACCGACCGAGGTCGTCTGGATAGACGTCGAAGCCGCGTTCGACGCCCGGAGCGTCGAGGCGTTCGCCGAGCGTTGCGACGACCGCGGCATCGACGGAACGCTCCTGACGACCGGCGACGAGGAACAGGCCGCGGAGACGCTCGCGCTCGCGTTCGCCGCCGACGAACAGCTCGACGAACCCGACGAGGACGGCGACCGCGCCCTCGTCGTGGACCCCGAGGAGGTCGAACGGCCCATCGAACTCGTGGCGCTCCCCGGTCTCGTGGAGGCGCTCGAAGACGCCGACCTCGACGAGGCTATCATCGACGAGTATCACGAGCCGCACGAACCGGAGTTCGAGGACATCGTCGACGAGATCGACGCCGAGGAAGCCCGCGCCGCGGCCGAGGCGGACGCCGCCGAAGACGCTGGCTCCGGTCGCGCGCTCGCACTCCTCGTCGCGGCCGTGGTCATCGCGGCGGTCGCGGCGGCGGTCGTACTGTTCGGTCCGTTCTGAGCCGTCGCGTGGAGATACACCCTCGGCCCGCTGACTCACTCACCCACTCACTCACTTCGGTCCCGGCTCGCCTCGTCTGTGGGTCGCCGCTTTGCGAGCCGCTCGATTCTCCGCAGCGCGAGCGCACAGACCGCGGCGTACGGCCCCGCGAGCACCGGCACTTCGAACGCCACCTCGCAGCGGTCGGCCCCGACCGACTCCACGCGGTGTCCCGTCGCCGGAATCCCGGCCACGTGCCACGTCCACCGACGGGACTCGTCGTCGCACGTCTCGATGCTGAACGGGACCCAGACGCCGGCGACGCGAACCTCCCCGCGACTTCCCGCCTCGATGCGTCCGTCGACGCCGCGGACGGCCGACACGCTCGGCCCCCAGTCGGGCCAGTCGGCGACCGACACTAACACGCCCCACGCCGCGTCCGCGGGAGCCGAAATCCGCCGGGAGACGGCCAGTCGCCGCCCGTCCGGTGTTCGTTCCACACGCGTTCGGGTCCGGTTCGACTCGCCCCTCATATCTCCTAGTATGCTAATAAGTCGTAATATAATATCGCCGAAATCTTTATCCACGAATCGTGGTAGCAACTACCAAGGCAACACATGAGCAACACAAGTGACCGCCCGAACGAGACGATGCGAGACGTCAGCCACACACCGCCGACAGGGGAGAGCGTTACGAACGTCTGGGAGCGAGGACACGAATCCGAGTCCACAGAATAGCCGGGCAGAACCAATCGCACGACGACGAACAGCAACGAACCACACGCATCGAACTCGAACGACCAGCCAACCAATCGAACCGTAACGGACCGACCGAACAGCAACGAACCGACCGCACCGTAACGAACCGACCGCACCGTAACGAACCGACCGCACCGTAACGAACCGACCGCACCGTAACGAACCGACCGCACCGAACTCGACCAAACCAGCCAACCAATCGAAGCGGACCCAGCGAATCAACCACGAGACAGCCAATACGATACGACGACCCACGTAACCGAACGGCGACCGATTGCATCGAACTCGACCGCCTCCCGCTGGAGAGGGAGAACGTGCGTCCTTCCTGCGCACCGTTGCGACCGACCCGCGCCGGCCCTCCCGCCGGCGCGCACTCGATTTCCGACCGACTATACTCGTTACCCGCCGGTGTCGACACCTATCGGGACGTTTAACCCCGAGTCCGACGGGCGTTCGAACATGAAGGCCACCGCCAAGGCCCACCCGATTCAGGGCCTCGTGAAGTATCACGGGATGCGAGACACGGAGCGCCGAATGCCGTACCACGACAGCATCAGCGTCTGCACGGCCCCGAGCCACACGAAGACGACCGTCGAGTTCCTCCCCGACGCCGACGAGGACACCTACGTCATCGGCGGCGAGGAAGTCGAGGGCCGCGGCGCGGAGCGCATCCAAGCCGTCGTCGACCGGGTCCGCGAGCTGGCCGACTTCGACCACCGCGTCCGCCTCGAAAGCGAGAACTCCTTCCCCTCGAACATCGGGTTCGGGTCGTCGGCGTCCGGGTTCGCCGCGGCCGCGATGGCGCTCGCCGAGGCGGCCGGCCTCGATATGACGCATCCCGAAGTCTCGACCATCGCTCGCCGCGGGTCGGCGTCCGCTGCCCGCGCCGTCACGGGCGCGGTCTCGCACCTCTACTCGGGGATGAACGACACCGACTGTCGCTCCGAGCGCATCGAGACCGACCTCGAAGACGACCTGCGCATCGTCGCCGCGCACGTCCCCGCCTACAAGGAGACCGAACAGGCCCACGCCGAGGCCGCCGACAGCCACATGTTCCAGGCGCGGATGGCCCACATCCACGCCCAGATAGACGACATGCGCGACGCGCTGTACGACGCCGACTTCGACGCCGCCTTCGAACTCGCCGAGCACGACTCGCTGTCGCTCGCGGCGACGACGATGACCGGCCCCGCCGGCTGGGTCTACTGGCAGCCGCGCACCATCGCCGTCTTCAACGCCGTCCGCAGGCTCCGGAACGAAGAGGACGTGCCGGTCTACTTCTCGACCGACACCGGCGCGAGCGTCTACGTCAACACCACCGAGGAACACGTCGACCGCGTCGAGGAAGCCGTCGCCGACTGCGGCGTCGAAACCGACGTGTGGGGCGTCGGCGGCCCCGCCGAGGTGCTCGACGACTCCGAGGCGCTGTTCTGAGCGTCCGGCCGACCGCCGCGTACCGCGACCGCCGTCACCCTCTTTTTGCTCGCGCCCGACGAGACAGCCATGCGTGTCCTGGTTCTCGGTGCCGGGTACGCGGGCCTCACGCTCGCCCGCGACCTCGAACGCCGACTCCCCGTCGACGCCGACCTGACCGTGGTGAACGACTCCCCGCACCACCTCGTCCAACACGAAGTCCACCGCGCGATTCGACGGCCGGCGGTCGCCGACGCGATTCAGGTCCCCCTCGACGAGGCGCTCGACCGCGCCGAGGTCGTCGTCGACCGCGTGACGGGCGTCGACCGCGACGCGCGGACCGTCGAACTGGCCGAGGGCGACGCGCTCGACTACGACTACTGCGCGGTCTGTCTGGGCGCTGAGACCGCCTACTACGGCATCCCCGGCCTCGAAGCCAACTCGGTCCCGCTGAAGCGCGTCGCCGACGCCGAAACCATCCGCAAGCGGTTCTTCGACGACTGCGACGAGGGCGGCACCGTCGTCGTCGGCGGCGCGGGGCTGTCGGGCGTGCAGGTCGCGGGCGAACTCGCCGCGCTCCGCGACGAGGAGGGCGCGCACGCCGACATCGTCCTCGTGGAGCAACTGGACGCCGTCGCGCCGTCGTTCGACGAGTCGTTCCAGCGGGCGGTCCGCGACGAACTCCTCGACAGGGGCGTCGAGATTCGAACCGAGACGACCGTCGAGTCGGTGACGGACGCGACCGTCGCGACCGACACCGGCGACCTCGACTACGACCTGCTGGTCTGGACCGGCGGCATCGCCGGCGACGACGCGATGGGCGGCGAGCGACCCCCCGTCAGGGCCGACCTCCGACTCGACCGGCGGACCTTCGTCGTCGGCGACGCGGCCCGCGCGGTCGACGCCGACGGCGAGCCGGTCCCCGCGAGCGCCTCCGCGGCCCTCCGGGAGGCGAAAACCGTCGCCCGCAACGTCGCGGCGCAGGTCGAGTTCGAACTCGACGGCGACGGGAACGACTTCGCGCCGCGGCCCGACCCCTACCGGTTCGAAGTCCCCGGCTGGATCGTCTCGGTCGGCGACGGCGCGGTCGCACAGGTCGGCCCGAGCATCTTCCGCGGGAAGGCCGCGAAGGCGATGAAAGCCACCGTCGGAGCGGGCCATCTCACCTCGGTCGGCGCGATTTCGCGGGCGGTCGACCTCGTCGACGAGGAACTGCACGCCTGACGCCGCCCCCAGCGGAAGCGCTCCCGCAGTCCGGCGATTCCCCTGAGAAGTTCTTTATCCGATGGCGGAGTATCGCCGTCCATAGTCAACGATGCCGGGCACCATCTCCGAGACGACGCCTCCGAGGGCACCACTCGAACCGTGACTGACGAGCGAGGCGCTCGATGAACTGGCAGCACACCGCCTACGCCTACCCGATGGTCTTCGCGGCGGTGGTCGCCGGCGTCCTCTCCGCCTACGCGGTCCAGTTCGTCCGCCGCCGCGGGCGGAACCCGACCGTCGTCTCGTTCGCCGTGCTGACGGCCGCCGTCGCCTTCTGGACCGCGACGACGGCGGTCAAGCTGTTTCTCGTCGACCCCGACGCGAAACTGGTCGCGTACAAGCTCCTCCACGTCGGGGCGATGGCGGCCGCGCCGACGTTCTTCGTCTTCGCCCTCGCGTACACCGACCGCCGGGAGCTGCTCGACCGCCACGTGGTGGCGTCGCTGTACGTCGTCCCCGCGGTGTTCCTCGCGGTCCTCTTTGTCAACCCGCTGGAACTGGGTTACACCGGCTGGGAACTGTCGACCGTCGACGGCGTGACCGTCCTCTCCGTCGCCGACGGCCCGGTGAGCGTGTTCGGCCTCGTCTACGGATTCGTCCTGCTGTTTCTCGGACTCGGCATCATCGGTCAGTACGCGCTCGAACTCGACCGCCCCTACCGGACGCAGGCGACGCTCCTCATCGTCGGGATGCTCGTTCCGTCGGTCGTCGCCGCGCTCGAACTCACCGACACCCCGCCGCTCGCCGGGGGTGTCAACCTCATCCCCGCCTCGCTCGCGGTCCCATCGGTGACGTTCGGCATCGCCGTCTACCGCTACAAGCTCCTCGACATCCTCCCGCTCGCCTACGCGACCGCCGGCGCGCACTCGGCTGACGGCCTCGTCGTCCTCGACGCCGACGAGGTCGTCGTCCACGTCAACGACCACGTCCGGCCGCTGTTGGGAACCGGCGACCCCCTCCTCGGTCGTCCGGCGAGCGAGGCCCTCCCGAACTACGGCGACCTCGACGGCGAGCACTCGTCGTGCGACGTGCTCGTCGAGGGCGAGCGCTACGTCGAACTGACGCGCATCCCGCTCGACCGCGCCGGCGACCCCCTCGGGTGGGTGGTCTCGGTCCGCGACGTGACGCCCCGGAAGCACTACGAGCTCGCCTTGGAGTCGAGAAACGACGAGCTGGAGGTGCTGAACCGCATCGTCCGCCACGACATCCGAAACGACATGCAGCTCGTGACGGCGTACATCGACATCGTCCTCGAACACGAGCCGCTGTCCGACGAGGCGCGGTCGCAGCTGGAGACCGCGCTCCGGCGGGCGCTCAACACCGTCGACCTCACCGACGTGCTCGGACAGTTGATGCGCGCGACGAACGACGACGAGCGCCGTCGTCACCTCGACGTCGGGGCCACGCTCCGAGAGGCCGTCGAAGACGTTCGCGAGGGGCACCCGAACGCGACGTTCGCGGTCGCCGACCTCCCGTCCGCGACGGTCTCCGCCAACGACCTGCTCGACTCCGTGTTCGTGAACGTCCTGAAGAACGCGGTCGTCCACAGCGACCGCGACGAGCCGTCGGTCGACGTCTCGGCGGCGGCGGACGACGGGCGCGTCACCGTCCGCATCGCCGACGACGGCCCCGGCATCTCCGACGAGCGGAAGTCGGTCGTCTTCGGGAAGGGCGCGAAAGGGGTAGAGAGCCCCGGCACCGGAACGGGACTGTACCTCGTCGAGACCATCGTCACGAACTTCGGCGGCACCGTGCATATCGAGGACAACGAACCGCGTGGAAGCGTCTTCGTCATCGACCTCCCGCTCGCGACCGTCGAAGCCGCGGACTGAGCGACCCGGTCGCGGCCGACGCCACGCCCGTCGAATCAACTCGCCACACGTTTCCCGCTGTGTGACAACTGTTATCGGCCATGTATGTGATTAACAATCATGGACTATTCGCTCTCGGACGAACAGCGGGCCATCCGCGAGGAGGTCCGACGGTTCGCCGAAAACGAGGTCGCACCGGTTGCGGGCGAGTACGACGAGGCGGAGACGTATCCCGCGGAGGTCGTCCGCAAGGCGTCGGAGATGGGACTGACGGGGGCGCACTTCCCCGTCGAGTACGGCGGCGTCGGCTACTCCTCGCTGGAGAACGCCCTCGTGACAGAGGAACTGTTCGCGGTCGACCCCGGTATCGGGCTCTGCATCACGAGCGCCGGGTTCGGCGCGGAGGCCATCATCAGCTTCGGCACCGACGACCAGAAAGAGCGCTTCCTGCCGCCGATTACGGAGGGCGAGTCCGTCATGGGCGCGGCCATCAGCGAACCGCAGGCGGGTTCCGACGTGACCTCGGTTCGCACCCGCGCCGAGAAGGACGGCGACGAGTGGGTGATAAACGGCACCAAGATGTGGATAACGAACGGGAGCGTCGGCGACTACTTCGTCGTCATGTGCCAGACCGACCCCGACGCGGACGACCGCTACGCGGGCTTCTCACAGCTCATCGTCGAGGCCGACCGCGACGGCTTCTCCGCCGACAAGATAACGGGGAAGATGGGTATCCGCGCCAGCGACACGGCCGAACTCGTCTTCGACGACGTGCGCGTGCCCGAGGAGAACCTCGTCGGCACCGAGGGAATGGGCTTCCTCCAGCTCATGCAGTTTTTCGACGAGACGCGGACCGCGGTGGCCGCGCAGGCGGTCGGCATCGCGAAGGGGGCCTGCGACCGGGCGCTCGACTACGCCAAAGAGCGCGAGCAGTTCGGACGCCCCATCGGCGACTTTCAGGCGATTCAACACAAGCTCGCTGAGATGCACACCGCGACCGAGGCCGCCCGGCAGTTGACCTACAAGTCGGCGTGGAGCGTCGACAACGACGAGGGCCAACTGACCGCGCTCGCGTCGATGGCCAAGGAGTTCGCCTCGAACGTCGCCACCGACGTGGCCGACGAGGCCGTCCAGATTCACGGCGGGGCCGGCTTCGTCAACGACCACGACGTCGAACGGCTCTACCGCGACGCGAAAATCACGCAGATTTACGAGGGGACCACGGAGATTCAGAAGAACATCATCGCCCGCGAACTGCTCGGGAAGGGCATCTGAGGCCCGCTAGCGGCGAACCATCGCCCCGTCGTCTGCCTCCGCCGTCCCGCCGCGGTTCGTCGTCGCCGCGGACGGCGTCGATCGTGGACGAAGTTTTATCGCCGCCGCACCAAGGGAGAGTGTGGCACCGTTCGACGCGATTCTCTTCGACCTCGACAACACGCTCTGTACGAACGACCAGAGCGGCGAGACCATCTACGCCGGCGCGTTCGACGCCGCCGGCATCGACCGCTTCGGCGAGCCGTCGGACCTCTGGGCCGCCCTCGACGGCCCGCCGGACCACGACGACCACGAGGCCTACCTCGCCGACGGCTTCGAGCGCGTCGCGGCGAAGCACGACCACGAAGCGGTCGACGTCCGAGCGCTGGCCCGCGGGTTCGTCGAGACGGTCGACTACTCGGCCGTCTCGTTCCGACCGGGTGCCGAGGCCGCGCTCGCCGCCGCCCGCGACCACGCGTCGGTCGGCCTCGTCACCAACGGGCCCGAGCGACGGCAGTCCGTCAAGCTCGACGCGCTCGGCATCGCCGACGCGTTCGACGCGGTCGTCTTTGCGGGCGACATGCCGCGGCGAAAGCCTCACCCCGACCCGTTCGACCGAGCGCTCGACGCCCTCGACGCCGAGGCGGACGCGAGTCTCCACGTCGGCGACTCGCTGGAGTTCGACGTGGACGGTGCGCACCGCGCCGGCCTCGACGCCGCGTGGTGCCCGGTCGAGACCGAGGTCGCTGACGTGGCCGGTCCCGACGCCGAGTCGCACGCCCCGGCGTACGTCCTCCGGTCGCTCTCTGAGTTCTCGGCGATTCTCGACGACGGACCGTGACGACCCCCTGCGGTCGGCCGCGCGGGAGCCGTCCGCTGCACCTTTGTTCGCGTCGCCCCTAGAGTGGCTCTATGGACCCCGTCGCAACCGTGCTCGCCCGCGAGTTCCCCGAGCGACGCCTCGCGGCGACGGCCCGCGTTCCGAACGGGAACAACAAGCGGACCGCAGTCGCGACGTTCGCCGACGGCGGCGAGGTTGTCGTCCAGACGGCGGCCGACGCCGCGGCGTTGGCCCTCGAAGCCGCCCTCTCCCGGGCGGTCCGCGAGCGCACGACGATTCCGGTTCCTCGCGTCCTCGCGTCGGGCGCGGTCGACGGGTTCGGGTACGTCGTCGTCGCGCGCGCCGCCGGCGACGAACTCCACGAGCGGTTCGTCTCGCTCGATTCGGCGACCCAACGCCGCGTGGCACGGTCGTTCGGCGTCGGCCTCGGTCAGCTTCACGAAGCGTTCTCTTTCGGAGGGTACGGTCGACTCGGACGGTCGGCTCCCGGGAGACCGCGGGCCGACGGCGGCGATGCTTCCGACTCGCCGACCGACCGCGGATTCGACGCCGTGAGCGCCGCCGACGCCGACTGGGAGGCGTGGTTCTCCGCATACGTCCGGGAAGGAATCGCGGCGCTCCCGCCGGCGTTCGACGGGGTTCGAAGCCGGCTGGAAGAGGTCGCCGCGGCCGTGTCACTCCCCACGAACCCGCCGTCGAACCTCTATCCGTGGGATTTCAGACCCGGGAACGCGCTCATCGCCGACGGCCGCGTGACCGCCGTCCTCGACTGGGGCCAGCCGATGGCCGCCGCGCCGGGGCTCGCCGTCGCCAAGGTCGAACACCTCGTCGCCGACTGGTACGTCGAAGACGGCGCGCCGCTCCGCCGGGCGTTCCGCGCGGGCTACGAGTCGGTCCGGCCGCACCCGTCGGTACCACGCGCCTATCGGGTCGCCGCCGTCGTCCGCTCGGCGGTCGATTCGACGGGAGACGTCACCCGTCCCGGCTATCCCGAGCGAACCGGGGCGGCGGCGGTCGACTTCCACCTGACCCGGCTCGACGCGCTGTTGTAACCCCGCTCGGAGTCGGTGCCGTCGGCTCCATTCGAAGCCGTGCCGTGCCCCGCGGCGACACGAACTACTAATTCGGAGTGCGTGGTAGGGACAATCATGGTACGAGAAGACGGCAAGCGAAACTTCGTCCTCGTCGAAGACGGCGAGGAGACGAGCGTGTTCAGCGGAACGTATCCCCGGCAGGCGGCGCTGAAGGCCGCTCGGCGGCTCCACCCCGCCCCGAGTCCCGACGACATCGACGGGAAAGCGACGCTCAGGCTCCGCGAGCGCGGGACCGACCGGGTCCACGTCTACGAGGGGTGGGCGTGGACCGAGGAGAAAGGCGACGACGACCCCGAGTGGATGGACGACTACGTCACCCGAGCGAACGTCTCGAAGCAGGGCATCGAGCACCGATAGACGTGAACCGGGGATTCGGCCGGGCCGGAAAACCCCGACTTCGTTTTTTTGCGGTTCGTGGGTTACGTGTCGAGTCGGCGGCTTAGCCGCCGGCGTTCGCCGCCTCACCGTGGCCGCCGCGGCCCTCGTTGCCGACCGACTCCGAGCGGTGGAGCCAGTAGAGGACGCCGAACAGGCCGGTGGCGAACACGTTCAACGCGAGTTTGTAATCCGCCTCGATGCTCACTTCGGCGATTTGGACGCTCTCAGGCGACGGGATGAGCCCCGCGCCGAGGAAGACGAAGTGGACGACCACGCCCGTCAGGACCGCCGCGACGAATATCATCCCCGAGAGAATCGCCGCGAACTTCGTCCCGTAGTACTCGCGGTAGGCGTCCATGATGGGCGGGACGATGAGGTCCGCGTAGATGTAGCTCAGGACGCTCCCGAACGGCAGGCCGTTCGAGAACAGGACCGCCCCGAACGGGACGTTCCCCACCGAGCAGACGAAGGTGGCGACGCCGATGACGGCCCCGAGGACCGCGGTCCAAAACACGTACACGGGAACGCCGAACGTCGGTCCCGAGAACACCGAGGTCCACACCGACTCGGGGATGAACCCGGCGATGAGGCCGGCGAAGACGAACCCGATGGCGATTTCGTCCCAGAGCATCCCCCACTCCTTCCACTGCTTGTCGGCGAGCGCCTTCCACCCCGACAGCGACGTCGCCTGTTCGCGGACCGTCGTGTTGGCCTCCTCGGGGTCGAAGCTCTCCTTGCACGACGTCGAGCAGAAGTAGAACGTCCGCCCGTCGTGTTCGACCGAGTACTCGGTCTCGTCGGGGTCGACTTCCATCCCGCAGACCGGGTCGCGGACGGTCTCCGAACCCTCGTCTTGGACGTTCTGTCGGGCCTGTTCGACCACCTCGTCGGGCACGAGGTAGGCGAAGCCGAACGCCATCAGCCCGATGAGGATGAACCCGCCGAGGATGTCGGCCACGAGGAACTGCCAGCCGAGCAGAATCCAGATGACTGCGCCGATTTCGATGACGAGGTTGGTCGAGGCGAACATGAACGCCCCGAGGGTCGCCGCCGCCGACCCGCCCTTCTTGAACAGGTTCTTCGCCGTGGCGATAGCGCTGTAGGAACACGACGACGAGACGAAGCCGAACAGCGAGCCGTAGCCGATTTCTCTCGGACCGTGGCCCTCCAGAAGCTCCGAGACCTCCTCGCCCGAGGTCCACGCCTCCACGCCGCCGGCGATTGCGAAGCCGACGACGAGCGCCCACCACGTCACCCACGCCATGGCCGCGGTCGTCGAAAGCGCCTCTCGGGCGCTCTCGACGAGGAACGTTCCCAGCGGCTCCGTGGTCGTGAACACGCCGATGCCGACCGTCGCGAGTGCGATGACCGTGAGTATCGCGTATTCGGTCCGGTCCATGTGGTTGGATATGAGGGGAGCCGTCCCTAACTGGATTGTGCCTAGGAGAATCGGGGTTTCGGCGCGGCGCAAGTTTGGGTTGTGAAGTCGAGTCAGCCGTCGAGTTTAGAGCGGAAAGCCGAGCGTCGGTACGACGGCTCCGACGCCCCACGGAAGGAGCGTGATGCGTGCGACGGCGGGGGATTCTCTCCCGACCCTAGAGGGTTACCTTCGCGTGGGGCCTCCCCCCGACGCATGACCCTTACCGCGGTTCGTTCCGTGGCGTTCCGTGAGAAGAGGCGACGCGGACGGCGGTGACTGGCGGGAGAGGCTGTCTGCCGCCCCGGCCACAGAGTTCCAGTTCCCGCGGAAGACGACTCTCAGTTCACGTTGTTTGCGAGAGAATCATGGGCGCTGCAGGGGTTCCGTGAACGGGGTATATAAACCACCTCTCGCGTTCGGATATGTCGAACACTCATTGTTCTACCACGGGAGGTGATTCCGCCGCTGTTCGGCCCGCTCACGCTCTCCACGGCGGTCATAGTGCTTATCGAGCACCAAGTCGCTCGCGTCGAGGCGGTCAGACACCACCCGACGCGGCACTTCCTCCCGCCGATAGAGCGTAACCACGCCCTTCCGAACGTCGTGGGGAGACCGAGAAGACGGACACGTACTGACGTGATTCAGCTCCACCGCCTCGCACGTCTCGATGTCTCGATTGTGCGGGCAACCCTGGTTCAGCCAGCACGGGCGAGTAACCACGTACACGTCCTGCCGAATCGTACTCGCCGACACCCGTCCGTGAGAAGTCGTCAGCAGCGGCTTCCGACCGAACTCGTCGGTCGCGTCGACGCGTGGGCCGTCGATGTACGCCTGTAGCATCGTGCCCACCCGGTCAGACACCGAGTTGAACCGCTCTCCTTTCTCACCGTTCTTGATGGGCGTGCCCTGGTCGGGCCGGTGCTTGTACTGGACGACCGGCGTCCGGCCGTCGAGGTCGAGGTCACGCAGGTCGAGGCCACGAATCGCACCCATCCGCGCGCCCGTCTCCCACAGCAACGCGAATTCGACGTGTCGCCGGGAAGCGTAGTGGTAGCGGTGGAGGTATTCGAGGATGTCAGTCGCGCGGTCCGGTTCGAGCGTCGAATCACTCACGTCGTCCGTCCCGGACAGCTTCGGCAGCGGCACCCGCTCGTAGAAGTCCTCGGGAACCGCGTGGATGTTCGCCGCGAACCGGAGGAACGCCCGAAGCGTGGTGAGCTGTGATTTGAGCGTGACCGGCGCGATCTCCTCCGGCGTCTCGCCGTCCTCCGCGCCGAAGTTCCCTTCGCGCCTCCAGACGCGGAACTCGTAGAGGTCCCGGCCGTCGAGCTCGGTCAGGTCGTCGACGCCCGCTTCTTCGCACCACTCGACGAACGCGCGGAGTCGGTACTTGTGGGACTTCAACGTCCAGTCCGCGAGTTCGTCCTGGCGGGCCTCCAGGTACATTCGGACCGCGCGAGCAGGTTCGAGCGATTCGAGTCGCTTGCTCATCGAATCACCTCCGAACCGGATTCACTTCCAGCCCATTCGCTACGCTTACAACCGGGGTGCGTTAACTCAATCATGGCTTCCATTGTGAGGCCGCGGTCCGGGTCGAGGGTGCTAACTTTGGTAGGGTGAGCGCCCTCGAAAGGGACCGTCAGCCGGGTAATCCATTCGAGAGGTCTACTTAAAGTCCTGAGCCATAGCCGCGGAGTGAAAGTGTACGTTTGAGCGAAAGTGAAACCGATTTCTGTCAGTCTGTCAACAGCCGTCTGTCGTGGGGCTTCAAGAGCCCGAGTCGTGTAGGTGAACATGCTTCCGTACCTTGGTTACGGGAGCCACCGCGGGCCGGTGTGTCCGCACCGGGTCCGCTTTCTGACGCCGACTGAGCAACAGTCAGCGTCGCGTGTAGCTCTCGATGTTCTACCGTATTCTTTGAGTTACTAATAGTTAACTCAGAATTGCCGATGAACAGTTTCAATTGTTTCGGAGATTATTCTGCGTGAATTATACCAGTACCAGAGATAAACAACGAGTAATGCGACTGGACGCGGATTGGATGACTCGCGCCGACGACCGAATCTTAGAGTTCCTTTCAGAGGAGGGTCCTCACCCACCGAAGAAGATGGCCGATGACGGTCGAGTCAGGTTCGGGAGACAGTACATCGGCGTTCGATGTCGGGATTACTTGGTCCCGTACGGACTCGCTCAGAATCTTGGGAACGGTGTCTACTCCATCACCGAACTCGGTGAGCAGTACCTCGCCGGGGAGATCGACGCCGCCGAGTTAGAGAACAGCGAGTGAGCAAGCACCCACCACCCTTACCCGTAAAGGGGGCGGGTGGATGGGTGGGTAAACGTGTAGTAGTGTCAAATAAGTATCACTTCTGAATTTGACAGAAGCGTCGAGAGCGATTGAAGCAGGATTGCAAAACCATAGATTAGACAGCCGAGAACCACGAAAATGCGCTCTTGTGAGTCTTCTTGAAACTCAGCATAATTATCAACACTCTCCTCAAATTTACCCGATTCAATAGCTACAGCAGTAAGTGTCATATCCAATGTATCACCATCTACGGAGAGAAAAGTTATTCCAATGTCATCACTCTCGGTAGATATTATTGATGGCTCGCCCATATAATCTGACTCGCTTCGTATATAATTACGAATCACATTGTATCCAGCATCATCCGGAGATAGATCATCTCCGTTAGATAGTGCCGTGTAACCATCATATATTGACTGCTGGATTTCTCTTCCATCTTTGAGATGTTCATTCTTTCCAAGACTAGTCAATATTGACGGTGTAGCAATCACAATTGTTCCAATTAAGCTATAAAAAATTGAAATGAATGATAAAGTCACCGAAATAGTACACGACTTTGTTAAGATACAATCAAACAAGTAAAAACCAGCAGATGACAAAATCAAGATGAGTAAAATCACAACCGCCTTTTTAGTAGTCAGATACACCATGGAGATTTTTACCGTCTACTGACACATCAAGATATCTCAAATTAAATTGTATCACCCATCGACAGCAATATATCATGAAACTCTGTCCAATCCTCGAACTGTTCCTGAAACAGATCACTCGGCAGGTTCCACGCCCACGGCGCGGCGTCGTCGGGATCGTACTTTTCCAGCGTCGGTTCGAGGTTTACGAGCGAGCCGCCGAACAGCTCACCATCGGGCGAGTCTGAATCGGCGTCCCAGTCGCGGTAGAACGTCACTTCGTCCTGCGCCTCTTTGTAGAACGACAGCGTCGAGAGCCGTTTCTGTTCGGGATGCACGTCCTTCCCGGTGTGACTCACCACGCCGACCGATTCGACGCCGAGCTTCGAGAACCGCTTAATCGCGGGCGTCCACTGGGACGCCACTTCGCGGCTGAACGTCCGGGCGTCGAAGTGCGTCGAGCCTTCGTCGATAGTGACGGTCTTCGGGCGTTCGCGGTGGGTCAGCAGTACGTCCATCAGGTCGTACATCGACCGCACCACGATGTCCGCGCCGTCCCACGTCCCCACGTTCGAGATGACCAGCAGGTCATCGCCGAAGTGCGCCCGCGCGAGGTCGCCGTTCAGCAGGAACATCGTATTCGTCTTTCCCGTGTTCGGGTTCCCCGCGCCGGTGATCGTCGTGAGACCACCGCCGTTTTCGAGTTCGTCGACGAGCCGAAGCGGCAGCGTCAGCGAACTGGCGTCGAGGTCCTGTTGAGTCACGCCGACGAGGTACGAAAGCGCGGTCGCGTGCGACGACTGCACCGCGCGGGTCGCGGCTTGGGTCCGCAGCGACGAATCGACGAGCCTGCCCAGCGAGGTCTCGGCGAACGAGTCGGCCAGCTCGTCGTCCTCGGTGAGGTCGAGCGAGTTCAGGAACGACAGGTTCGCGTGGTCGCCCTTCGAGACCGGTAGTCCTGCGTGGTCGAGCAGCCGGTGGTCGCCGTCGATGCGCCCGCGTACTTGTTCGTACAACTTCGCCGCCGTCAGCAGTCGTTCGTCGGTCACAGCCGGTCACCCACCTGAATGTTGTGGAGGCAACGCCGGCAGAGGTGCCCTTTCGCCGTGGGGTTTCGGGGGAACATCGGCCGTCCGCAGTAGTCGCACTCGGCGGTGGTATCAGGGTTGGTCACGCGGATTCACCTCCGTCGAGGGGATGCGGGCCGAACTCGCGGGTCGAACTGCCGTCGAGGTCGTGAGCGCAGTCGCGCCCATCTCCGTCACCGTCGGAGCGGTCAGGCGTGAGTTCGTCCGTCTCGTCGTCCCGCGCGTGGTTCCGCACGATGTACGCGGTCGCCAGCGGCAGCGCCGCCGAGATGAACACGTGCATATTCGTCACCGGGTAGTACGACGCCGACACCGCGCCGTCGTCGAGGAACCGCATCGGCACGTCGAGCGCCCGCGGCGGTATCATCAGGATACCGAACCACAGGCCAGCGACGATACCGACCGACAGCGAGAGGGCGATTATATACTGTTCGCGCGTCGAAAGTTCGAGTTCGAGTTTCATTCTGATTCACCGTTGGCCGCGTGTTGCTTCCGTCGCTGGTCGAGGTCGGCCAGCGGGTCGGGTGCCGGGTCGCCGTCACCTGGTGCCCACTCGGTCGGGTCCTCGTCGAAGATGGAATCCGAGCCGTCCAGGTCGAAGTCTTCGAGCACGCTATCAATCTCTGCGTGCAGCGCGTCGCCGTCGTCCGGCAGCGCGCCTTTCTCGAACGTCCGCACGACGTGTTTCACGGTCTTGACCGCCGCCGCCCGGACGATAGCGAAGGAGTTGATTTCGAGCGATTCGCCTTTCCGGGCCTTCGGTTCCAACTGCTTGCGGTTGTACCGGAGGTATTCGAGCGCCCGCGCCAGCACCGGGTCCGGCAGCGAGCCGACCCACGTCCCGGCGACTTCCCGCGCGTCGAGGTCGACGCCACGGCCGAACGCGAGGTTCGGCGTCGCCCACCACAGTTGGCCGTCGACGACAGTCCACTCGGACCACCGCGGCGTCGGGCAGGTGTAGACACCCGCGCCGTCGCGCTCGAGCAGGTCGAGGTCAACGAGCCACATCATCTGTGGACCGCCCATCAGGTCGACGGCCTGCCCGCCGACCCAGCGCCCGGCGATGACCGCCGAGAGACCAGCCGTGAGGCCGATGATTTGGAGCGAGCGAGGCACGCGCACGTCGAAGACGAGCACGAGGCCGACGAGTAGCAGCGAGCCAGCCACGGCGAGGTGAACGCCGTAGCGCATCACCCACACGAACGCCGTTACGAGCCGTCCCGCGTCGCGGTCCGGCGCGACCGTCGTCGAGGCCGCGCCCATGTCTGGTTCGTCGGGAGTTTCCCGCTGAGGCGCAGCTCCGCTTTCGGCGTCGTCGCTCATGCGACACGCTCCATGCCACGGTGGAGGCCGAAGCGCCGCCGGACGATTATCAGGAGCGCACCGAACGACGTGCCGAACGCGCCGCCGATAGCCGCGTCTCGCACGTCCGTCCCGGTGAACGGGCCGGCGATGAGCGCCGAGCCGTCCTCGAACCGGATTTCCGTGTACTGTTCGTTTCTGATGCTGGTCGAGGTCGTCAGCGTCACCCGCGGTTCGGGTGAGGCGACGCGAATCGTCGAGCGTCCTTTGGGCACGGAGCGACGGACGATGTTCCCCGAGGCGACGCCGGCCGAGGTCGAGCCGGTCGGCGCGGTCACCGTCACCAGCCGCGGGGCGTCCGCTTCGAGCGTGATGATGGCGGTGCCATCGCGGTATTCAGCGTCGACGATACGCAGCAGCGGGTCGCCGGCTACGTCGCCGAAGTACGTCGTCTCGTTCTCGTTCGACGACTCCGAAGCCGTGGTCGGAGCCGCGGCTGTCGTCGTCTCTGTCGGAGCAGACGCGGTCGCGGTCTCCTGAGCGACGACTGAGCCGGGCAGGGTGAGCAGCAGAGCGATGCAACTGACGAGTATGATGGTGTGCATTCGAGTCATACGGGTAGGGGTGGGGCAGGGAGGTTGGCGAGCGTTACAGCAGCGACCCGAGCCAGTCGCCCGACCAGTCGGGCACGCCGAGCAGGTCGAGCAGCAGGTCCGAACCCATCCCGATGAGGTCGACGCCGATGAACTGGAGCCCAGCGGCGATGATGACCACACCGAGGATGAGCCCGATGGGTAGCTGCTTCAGCAGGAAGACGAACATCCTACTTGTTGCCCTCCCGCTGGATGAGCAACACCGCCGCCGCGCCGACCAGCAGCGCGCCGCCGATAACTTGCGTGTTCAGTCCACCGGACGAACCGCCGCCGTTCAGCGAGTCTTCGTACTCCTGACGGAGCTTTGCGAGTTGGTCAAGTTCCTCATCGAGGTCAGAGACGTTCGTCGAGGCGTACACGTACTGCTGCGGTTGGGTCGTGTTGACCGACTCGCCGGTATTCGTGTTGACCGCACTCTCGATAGTGAAGTTGGTTCCGTAGGTCGAGAGGTCCACGATATCCGACGACTGGTTAGTGTCGTCAGGCTGGTAAGCCATGTAGAACGTTCCGTTGTACTGACCCATCTCGTAGGTCTGACCGGTTTCCCAACCGGTGGAACTGTCATTGCCAGTGTAGAACAACGTCCCGTTGAGAGTGGTTCCATTGACCGTGACAGTGTGCGAAGCGTTCAGGTCACCAGAGTAGCCCATCGCCGCGAGTTGAATCGCTGCGAAGGACATGTAGCCAGTCGAGTTGTGTTCCGTCGCCGCCTCGGAGGCAATCATCGTCGGGTTCAGCCGAGCGATGTCTGTCGAATTGAGTTCACCAGACTCGTACTCAGCGAACAAGCCGTCAGCGTACGCGTCGACGTTCGATTTGACTTGGTCCGTTTGGGTACGGTAGTTGACCCACAAGTTGCGAACCCGCTCCGTGTCGATAGCTTTCTCATTCGAAAGCGTGTCAGGATTCTCGGCCTTCAGCGGGTTTTGGTAAACGTCCCACGGGGAGAACGAAGTAGTGCCCCCAGTGTCGGTGAGTTCGTAGACAACCACGTCCGAGCCGTTGACGAGCGTCTTCGTCTTGGTCGTCTTACTGTCGAACGTCCCGCTGTAGCCGCCACCAATCTCGATAGTGAGGGGTGTACTGTTCTGGATGTACCAGAGGTGACTAGCGAAGACGTTCCAGCCGACCATGGTCTGCCGCTCGTGACGAGCGTAGTAGTCTTCGACCGTCTGGTTGGCCGCAGCAACAGCCTGCGCCTTAGAAGACCCGTTGTTCAACTCGTTGATAAGGGTCATCTTGGCTTTCGTCCACGCGACCGTTTTCGCGTCCTGCTGGAAGTTGCTCGTCGTGTCGACGAACACCGCCAGCGACTCGTTGTGACTCTTGTAGCTAGCGAACGCGTCGGTCTTACTCACGTTCTCGTACTCGGTCGAGTCAGCGGGATTGAACCGACACATCCCCTCGTCATTCGGGGAGAGGAAGCCACTCAGGATAGCGAAGGTAATCGAATCCTCGATGCCACAGTCTTGGAAGACTTCGACCGCCTGCGCGTCACCGACCGGAGACGCGCCCGGCACGACGCCGCTGGTCGACGCGGTCGCGACCAGCAGGAACGCGAAGATGAACGCGAATCCACGTCGAGCGAACTCGCGCATCAGAGGCCTCCGGTGATGATGAACGCAGCTGCACCGAGACACGCGGCGAGGTAGCCGAGCGTCGCAGTCGCTTCGAGTCTGGTGAGGCCGAAAGGAAGGGTCATGGTCTGGTTACCTCACGGCGACCGCCCAGCCGACGACCGTAATCAGGAACGCGACTTGCGCGCCCAGCGGGTCGCCCAGTCCGAGCAGGAGGTCTTTCAGTTCGGTCACGTACTGCCATCCGAGGATGACAGCAGGCGACGCGACGATGAACGCCATTTCCCACGGCTCGTAGTGCTCGAGCGACTTCGTCTCGCTGGACATGAACGCCACAGCGTACACGAGAATCCCGCCGAGCGTCGCGTGCTCGCTCGTCAGCGTGTAGTTCGACAGCCACGTGATGGTGATGTCGGAGATGCCGCCGAAGGCGTACAGGCCCGTCGCGACGAACACGACCGACAGCAGCGCCGGGATAGTCCGCAGCATCGCGTAATCGGACGCGAGGCCGCTGAGACCCTGCGAGTAGCGCGACGCCATTACTCGCCCCTCACGTCGAACACGTGGTACTCGCGTTCTTCCGTCGAGCCGTCGTCGTTCTCGAGTTCGTACGTCCGCGTCTCGGCAGTCTTCTTGACCGCGAGCCAGCTCCCGTTCGAGAGGCCCTTCTTGTCGATGGTCCGGCGAATCTGGCCGTTCGACCAGAACTTCACCCGGTCGCCGAGGTCGCCGCCGCGGGCGAGGTGAATCACGTCGTTTTCGTTCGGTCCCACGTCGTGGTCGATGTCGACGATAACGCCGATGACCGGCTCGTCCACTTCGAACTTGATTTCCTCTACACCGTCGTCATAGTCGTCTTCGACTTGCGTTTCTTCGAAGTCGTCGAACGACATTGGTTCAGATGCCATGCAACTAGGTATCGGAGTGTCGGGTACTAGCTAGCACGACCGCTCGGGTGAAAGTGAAGCTGAAACCGCTTATTCCACCTCTCTCGCCGGGTGTCGCATGCACTCGCGGTCTTTGTCGAAATAGTCCTCAACGTGCAACACGTGGTCGGCACTCTCCGGTCGGTCGAGGCCGTGCTGTTCGACCAAGTGGCGAGCCATCCACTCAGTCTGGTAGATACCGACGTTACACTCGGAACAGCGCCACATCTCGCCTTTCTGTAGGGTGTACTGAAGTCGCGTCTCTTGTAGCACCCGCTGGACGGGGAGCTTCAGCGGAGCCATATCGACGCCGCCACCTCCGGGCAGGTGCTCTTCGCCGTCGCGGTCGATAATCGCTTCCAGTCGCCACTCAGACGAGAGCGATGCACGGCGGAACGATTCTGGTTCGGAGTCGTCCTCCCCGTTCATCACCGATTCGACGAACTCGGCGTGTTTCGGGTCAATCATGTTCCGCCCGAGCATCGACGCCACCGAAGGCGTCTCGTCGCTGTACTTCAGCTCTGTTTCTACGCGCTTCCGTATCCGCGTCTTTATCGGCGATTCACCGACACTCGCCGCTGCTTTGGCGTTCGGCCAGCGTTCAGCCAGCGAGCGTTCCGAACTCGAGGCGGCCGACTCGCCACCATCCGCGAGGGCTTCGGCGAGGTCGTCGTCAGGAACCGGTTCGTCGAGCCGTTCCTGGTCGATGGCCCAGCCGGCGTTACAGCACGCGCACACTACGTCGGGGCCGCGCCCGTCGTTCCACACGACGGCCTCGCCGTGCGCGTCGGTCTGGTTCGACTCGCTGGACTCCGCGCGCTGTTCGCACGCGTCCGCTTTGATGGCTTCCGTGACGATTTTTGACCGCGAGGTTCGGCGTCGAGCAGCCGACCAGTAGATTGCGCCCCACGCGAGGTATTCGACCGGCTTGTCCAGCAGCTCCTCTGTGTAGCCGCCCATGTACGCCGCGAGGTACGAACCCATGTTTTCGACGCCGGCGTTCAGCGAGATGCAGCCGTCCGAATCGTTCAGGTAGTCCGTGTTTCTGTAGTCGTGGGCACTGAACGAGGCGTATTCGCACTCTTCGACGTGTTTGTCTATCACGCGTTCGAACTCCGGGCCGACCACTTCGAGGTCGAGGTCGGCCGCGTCGAAGTAGACGCCCACGTGCAGGTGCGAGTAGCACGCGTTCATCCCGCTGCCGTCGCCGCCCATTCCGTGCGGTTCTGCTTGGAGCCAGTATCCCCATTCGTCGGCCTCGAGGCCGAGATGATATTCCATCGTGTTGCGCAGCGTGTCGCGCACGCCGTCGTACGAAAACGCGTCGTGGAGCGCGTCGGTGTGTTCGACCGGCGGCAGTCGCTCCCCGTTCGGCACGGACGAGGCGGTGAACGTGAGCATCGCGGTCGCGGGCGAACCCCACGCCGCGACTGCTTCGCCGCCGGACGGGCGTTCGCCGCCGCCCATCTGCCGCTGGAGCGCGAGCGCACGAGCGTACTGCTTGCGCGAGTACGTCTCGCCCCAGGCGTCGGTCAGCGGAAGTTCGAACTCATCGCCGTCGTCGTTCGCGAAGCGCGCGAGCAGTCCTTTGTAATCGACGTGCGAGGTGAGAAACGCGCTCAGGGCGTCCGCCCACGTCGCTGCGCGGCGTTTCTCTAACTCCGTCACGTAGAACCCGTTTTCCATCGGGCTCTCTGCTTCAACGTACGTATCGCGCCAGTCCGATTCGGTCACGATGCGCCGGAGTTTTCGACCGTGTGTTTCGCACACCGGCGTTTCGGCCAGTTCGGGGTATTTCTCGGTGAACTCCAGTACGCGTTCGTGGACTCGTTCGTCGTAGTTGTCCTCTGCTGGAGAATCGGTGGTAGAGGGCTCTACAGAGTTAGTCTCCTTGGAAGGCCGAGAGGCCACACCGTCGGCTGGTGAGTCGCGACCGCCGGGGGCGGGGGTGCCCTCGCTACTCACTGCTACCTCCGTCTGTGCGGATGAAATCGCTCAGACGGCACTGGGCCTTACCGCCGCTCGTTTTCGGCCGGCGGCCGCCGGCCTCATGCGGACCGCCTTCCGGGTCAGGGGCAAGCCCCTGCTTCCGGCCGCTCCGGGCGGACTGGGACCCGCCCTCCGCTGTTCCGGTCCTTGCGGTGGTTTCTGCGGCCAGCTGGTGTGCCCACAGGAGCGAGGTGAGTCGGTGGTCCCGAATCTCGTCCTCGATGGCGGGGATGCGCGCGCAGTCTCGGCACTCGCGCATCTTCGCCGCGCGCTCAGCCTGGTCGACGAGGCACCAGGCGTTGCAGCTCCGGCAGTGGTAGCGGACGTGCCGCCATAGATGTCTCTCGCGACGAACGTGAGACATCTATCATGCACCCCTCTTGGCTTCTAATTTCGCCCGACAGCGGCGACCCGTTGCATGGGAGCTGAGGGAATAATTCTCTCGGTGATTTTGAGAAAATGCCGATTTGGCCGATATCGACGGTGTAGAGCCGTCTCGCGGCTTTTTAATTTCGGCCCCGAAGGACCTAAATTTTGGATGGGCGCTGCAGGATTTGAACCCACGGCAACTTGGTCCGAAGCCAAGCACTCTGTCCAGACTGAGCTAAGCGCCCTACATGACTTCGTCTGTCGTGGATTGTTTTAAATGGATTGATTCGAGGCGGCGACTCCGCGCGATTTATACGCGACCTCCGAACAGTACGGGGTATGTCTCTCGGTACGCGAGCGCGCGGGTTCGCCGAACTCACCCGACCGGGAAACGCCGTCGCCGCCGGCGTCCTCACGTTCACCGGGGCGTTCGTCGCCGGGGCGTCCCCGAGCGACGCGCTCGTCGTCGTCGCGGCGATGCTCGCCACCGTGTTCGCCACGGGGGCGGGTAACGCCATCAACGACTACTTCGACCGCGATATCGACCGCATCAACCGCCCTGACCGGCCGATTCCGCGCGGTGCGGTGACCGCGGCCGAGGCGAAGTGGTTCAGCATCGCGCTGTTCGGCGGGGCGGTCGTCTCGGCGTTCGTCCTCCCGGTCGTCGCCATCGCCATCGCCGTCGTCAACCTCGTCGCGCTCCTCGCGTACACGGAGTTCTTCAAGGGCCTCCCGGGCGTCGGCAACGTCGTCGTCGCCGCGCTCACTGGCTCGACGTTCCTCTTCGGCGGCGCGGCCATCGGCGAGCCGTTGGGCGCGGTCGTCCTCTGTGTACTCGCCGCGCTGGCGACGCTGACCCGCGAAATCGTCAAAGACGTGGAGGACATCGGCGGCGACAGGGAAGAGGGACTGCGGACGCTTCCCATCGTCGTCGGCGAGGAGGCGTCGCTGTGGCTCGGCGCGGTCGTCTTGGTCGTGGCCGTCGCCGCGAGCGCGGTGCCGTTCGTCTGGGGCGGGTTCGGGCTGGCGTACCTCGGAATCGTCGCCCCCGCCGACGCGGTCATGCTCGCGGCCGCGGTTCGGTCGTTCGCAGACCCGGCCGCGGCGCAGCGCCGACTCAAATACGGGATGTTTTTAGCGGCGTTCGCCTTCATCGTCGGACGGGCGACGGCGCAGACTGGAGGAACCATATAAATGTATGCGGACGAACAATCGGTCGGATTCCGGGGAACGCGCCGACGAACGGGGAGCGTTCTATCCGCCAATCAAAAAGAATATTACCGGCTCACCGCATGGTCGTACTATCCGATGACCCTCGGCGAGCGGAAGCGTCACGCGATTGCGTTCCTCGGAGTCGATACCGTCGAACCGAGGTACCCGCATGTATAAGTTAGGCGCTGACCTCGACGTCGAGGTCGAACCGGGCACGAACCTCCTTCTCGTCGGGCCGCCGCTGACCGGCAAGCGCTCGCTGGCGCTCGACATTCTCGCCGAGGGCACCCGAAACGGCGAGGGCGCGGTTATCGTCACGACCAAAGACGGCGCGGACCGCATCCTCAACGACTTCGGCAAGCGACTCGACTACGAGGGCAAACCCGTCGCGGTCGTCGACTGCGTCACGAAACAGCAGGGCGTCGGCGAGGTCCGCGACGACGAGCGAATCCGATACACGTCGTCGCCGGTCGACATGACCGGAATCGGAATCAAGCTCTCGGAGATTCTCCAGGAGTACTACCAAGACCGCGGCCTGCCGGAGAACCGCATCATGCTCCACTCGCTGTCGACGCTCCTGATGTACGCCGACCTCCAGACCGTCTTCCGGTTCCTCCACGTGTTCACCGGCCGCATCCAGAGCGTCGGCGGCCTCGGCCTGTTCACCATCGACGCCGACGCCCACGACGACCGGACGATGAACACCATCAAACAGCTCTTCGACGGCATCATCACGACTCACGAGGACGCGCCGCCGGACATCCGCATCGCGGACCACTAATCGGGGAGTTTCAGCGGCGACCGCGTCGGCGACGACGGCAAAATCGACGGGTCTTCTGACTTACTGGAACGGCGAGCAGACCGCACAGCCGCCCGAGATTTTTATCCGCAGCCGGCCACGTCGTAGGTATGCCCATCACCAGCGACGACGACATCCGCACGCTGCTCGACGCCGAGACCATCGCGGTCGTCGGCTGTTCGGCCACGCCCGGAAAGCCCGCCCACGACGTCCCGGCGTACATGCAGCGCCACGGCTATCGCGTCGTCCCGGTCAACCCTTTCCACGACGAAATCCTCGGCGAGACGGCGTACGACTCGCTCGCCGACGTGGACGAGGACATCGACCTCGTGGACGTGTTCCGGCCGTCCGAGGAGGCTGGCGGCATCGTCGACGCCGCAATCGAGCGCGCCGACGCCCGCGGCGACGTGGCGGCCGTCTGGCTCCAACTCGGCATCAGCGACGACGACGCGGCCGCCCGCGCCGAGGAGGCGGGGCTCTCGTTCGTCCAGGACAAGTGCTTCAAGGTCGAACACTCGCGGCTCGCCTGAGCGGACGACGGAGCGACGAGTCGGCCGGTGTCGGCCGCTGAACCGCCGTTTTCACCCTTCCCACGACTCGAAGTCGCCGTAGACGCCCTTCGAGAGGTATCGCTCCGAGGAGTCGGGGAAGACGGTGACGACGGCGTCGTACGGGAGGTCGAGGTCGCCGGCGGCGGCGCGCTCGGCCACGTCGACGGCGGCCAGCGAGTTGGCGGCGGCGCTCGACGCGACGAGGTGGCCCTCCTCGGCGGCGAGGCGCTGCATCTCGTCGTGGGTGTCGCGGTCGGCGATTTGGACGATTTCGTCCACCAGTTCGGGGTCGAACAGCTCGTTCGTCGCGGGGTCGTGCGTCCCGATGCCCTCGGTCTTGTACGACGCCTCCGCCACGTCGCGGCCGTGGAGCCGGGCGTAGAGCGAGCCCTCGGGTTCCACCGCGGTGACGAACGTGTCCTCGTGGTGCTCGCGGCCGTACCGCGCCATGCCCATGAGCGTGCCCGCGGTGCCGCAGCCGGCGACGAGCGCGCCGACCTCGCCGTCGAGGGCGTCGTAAATCTCGGGCGCGGTCGTCTCGTAGTGCGCCTCGGGGTTGAGCGGGTTTGAGAACTGCTGGGGGACGACGGCGTCGTCGAGTTCGTCGGCGAGCTTGTGAGCGCGGTCGATAGCGCCGCCCATCCCGTCTTCGGTGGGCGTGTTCACCACGTCGGCACCGAGCGCGCGCATGAGCGTCTGTTTTTCCACGCTGAACCGCTCGGGGACGACGAACACCGCGCGGATGCCGAGCTGTCCGGCCGCGACGGCGAAGCCGATGCCTGTGTTGCCGGCGGTCGGCTCGACGATGGTGCCGCCCTCGGGGAGTTCGCCCGATTCGAGCATCCGTTCGAGCATGTACGTCCCGATGCGGTCCTTGACGCTCGCGCCCGGGTTGAACGATTCGAGCTTCGCGTAGACGGGCACCTCGTCGGGCGACGCGTGGACTCTGACGAGCGGCGTCTCGCCGACGGCGTCGAGCACCGAGTCGAGGGGGTCGCGGTGCGTGGTCATACGTGGGCAAAAGTTGCCCCTGGCCCTGAACGTTTTCATCCCGGTTCGTCCCTCGTCGGCGGTCGACTCGCGACCGGAGCGACTGACGCCGGCCGAAAGCAAAGCGTCGTCTTCGGGACTGGCAGCGAGGCTGTGGCGGGGACGGGATGTCGAAAGAGAACGGAGAGAGACGGAGGGGCGGGTCGGATTACGCTTCGTCGGTGGTGTCGCTCGATGCGTCGGCATCGGCGCCAGACGCGTCCGTGGTCGCCTCGGTGTCGCCGCCGGCCGAGCCTTCCTCGGCTTCGGAGATGTGCGCCTGCGCGATGGCGGCGTCGAGGTCGACGCCCTGTTCTTCGGCGATGGCTTCGAGAATCGCCCGCTGTTCGGCGTTCTCGGCTTCGAGCCGGTCGACGCGCGACTTCGTCTCGTTGACCGTCTCGCGGACCTCGACGACCTGCTCGCGCAGTTCGTTGAGCTTCTTGTACACGTCTTCGGCCATCTCTGCGACCTTCTGGAGCTTCTTCGCGGTGCCTCCGAGTGCCATGTGTCGCCTCTCGGACTCGGGGCTTGTACGACTTCCGGTGCGGTGTCGGAGCGGAGTCGGACGCGACCGCCGAGAGCGGAACTGAGAGACGGAGCCTCAGCCGAGTTCGTTCGGGTCCACCCGGTCGACGACGAACCGGAGGCCGACGAGCGCGACGACGCCGACGAAGACGAGCCCCGCGACGGCGACTTTCGCGCCGACCCCCGCCGTCCCGAGCGCCAGCCGCGCGGCCGTGTTCGCGGGGCTCAATGGAAGGAGCGACGTACCCGCGAAGACGAGAAGCACGCCGATGGAGTACAGGAGTTGGGCGACCCGGCGGTCGGGCGAGGTAATCGCCACCGCCGCGCCGAGAGTGACGACGACGGCCGAGAGCCCGGCGACCATGCCGAACAGCCACGGGACGCTCTCGATAGTCGACCCGTTCAGTTGGAGGAGGAGCATCCACGCCACCGCCTGCACGGGTGCCAGCCCGCCGGCCGCGAGGAGCTTTCCGTCCACGACGGCCGCGAAGCTCACGGGCGCGACCCGCAGGAGTTCGAGCGTCCCGCGGGCCACCTCCTCCGTGAGCGAATCGACCACCAGCGACCCGGAGATGAACACGGGCAGGAACAACAACAGCGGGACGAGCACCGTGTAGGTAAAGCCGAAGTACGGGCTCGACTCCGCCGCCGGCGGGAGTGACAGCGGGTCCGTGGCGAGGAACGCGCTCCGCTCCGCGCGTTCGTTACGCTCCAGTTCGCGGAGCGCGTCGCGGAGGCGGACGACGACCGCCGTCGTCTCCACGCCCGTATCGGGCGCGACCGCCGCGACTCGTATCCTGCCGTCCTCGCCCGTTGACGCCTCTAAGACGGCATCGACCTGCCGTTCTTGGAACGCCGTCATCGCGGCCGACGTGGACGAGTACGGCCGCCCGCTGAGACCGTCTTCGGTCCCGACGGCGCGGAGCAGGTCCTCGACTGCCTCCTCGTCGCCCGCGACGGCCACGTCGACCTGATAGCTCGCCGCGCCGGGGTCGTACAGCGAGACGAGCCCGACGACGAGGAACGACGAGAACGCCGCGACGAACAGCTGGATGGCCAGCGCCAGCACGATGGTCTTTTCCTTGCGGAGACTGCCGAGTTCGCGCCGGGCGATGGCGAGTCGCGGGCTACCCAAGGGCGCTCACCACCTGGAGATTGTAGACGAGGTGAATCGCGATTGCGCCCGCGAGCGCGACGCCGTAGGCCGAGCGACCCCGGCTCGCCCCGAAGGCGGTCACGCTGGCCGTCACCGCGTGGAGCGCCAGCGGCGCGAGGAACAAGCCGAGAACGACGATAGCGCTCACGCCGGTCCCGTCGCCGATACCGACGCCGGAGGGCGCGAAGGCGGTCTGCCCGAGTGTGAGCGACTGCAACCCGGCGAGTTGGGCGATGGCGGTGAACTTCTCGCCGACGAAAAAGCCGAGCCCCGAGAGCCCGCCGAGGACGAGCGACGACCGGAGCGTCCGGGAGAACCGCGCCTTCTCGAAGGCCGCGAGGACGTGGAGGCTCTTGGCCAACTCCTCGATGACCGCGACCGCGAGGAGAATCATCGGGACGGTCAGGTCCACCGGGAGGACGAACAGCACCGCGATGGCCAGCAGTTCGGCGATGAAGACGAACGGAATCGACAGCGCCGACAGGGTCGCCACGGAGCGCGCCCGCGAGATTCGGCTGTCGAGCGCGTCGAGAAACTTCAGCGGGACCGGCCGCTGGGTGAACATGTCCTCCTCGCGGTAGACGCCGACGCCGAGGAGAAACAGCACGCCCGCGGCGAGGAGAATCGGCCCGACCGAAAACAGGAACTCGCCGAGCGGAATCGACTCGCCGGCGAGGTCGCGGACGACGAGCGTCAGCGGCGAGATGAGCGCGATGGGCGTGACGTTCGTGAAGATGGCCGGGACGAACGTGTACGTCGTCAGGAACACCGACACCGTCACCGTGACGAACGTGAGTTCCTTGAACGAGCGGGCGAACATCGCGCCGACGAACGTCGACGCGAGAAACAGGAGGCCGATGGGGACGACCGCCGCCACCGAGACGACGCCGCCGCCGACCGCCGCCGCGATGGCGATAGTTATCGCGACCGTGCCGAGCAGGTACGGGAGCGTCTTGCCGGCGACGATGTCGCCCGGCGAGATGGGCGCGACGAGGAGCAGCTCGCCGCGGCGGTTGATGCGCTCGTTGAGGACGCTCGACCCGTAGGCCTGAATCACGAAGTTCATCGGCACGAGGAAGGCGAAGGCGAGGACGAGCGAGGCGAAGGGGAACGGCGGGCTGATGCTCGCCGGCGACCCGCTGGTGTCGCCGCCGAAGAGGCTCGCCATCCCACCGAGCGACGGGGCGTCGACGCCGCCGTCGTCGGCCGCCGCGGCGTCGGACGCGGCCGGGCCGTCGGTCGCTGTCCCGCCCGCACCGTCGGCGTCGCCGGAGGTTCCGCTTCCGGTTCCAGCGTCGGTTCCGCCCCCGTCGCCGGTTCCGGCTTCGCCGCCGCCTCCGCCCGCGCCGCCGTCGACGCGGCTCCCGGCCGGGACAAGCGCGGCGCGCTCGCGGTACTGGAGGTCGACGACGACCGGGAACGCGGCCGACTGGTTCTCCTCGCGGGCCATCTGCCGCTCGTTGTACGACTGGACCGCGTCGCGGAACGCGCTGTAGGCGGCCCGGCCGGTCTGCGTGTCGGCGACCGAGATGTGCGTCTCGCTGACGACGAGTTCGACGTTCGGGTCCGAGACGGGTCGCGGGTCGAGCGTCGACGACTGGTCGACCGCGTCGTAGTAGGGGCTGTCGCTGGCGATGCCGACGCGGTAGAGGTCGCGGTCGAGCGCGACCCCGCCACCGGCCGCGCCGGCCGCGATGCCGCCGGCGACGAGGACGGCGACCAGTCCGATAACGGCGGTCCGGCGGTCGAGCGTCCCCGCCGAGCGCGACACCTCCCAGCGGGCGATGCGGAGGATAGTCCGGGCGTGCGCGACGAGTCGGGTTCGGAGGTCGGTCACGACTGCCCGCGACCTCCGGCGACGCGCTGTTCGCGCTCGTCGTCGGCGTACTCGCGCTCGCCGTCAGCGGCCTGGCCGCGGCCGCCCTCGGCTTCGCTCGTCGTCGGTGCTTCGCGAGCGAGTCGGAGGAAGATGTCCTCTAAGGACGCCTCGTGGGTTCGGATGTCGGCGACGCGGCCGCCGGCGGCCTCGGCCGCCTCGCGGAGCGACTCGACGGCCGCCATCTCGTCGACGACGGCGACGTGGCGCTCCTCGCCTTCGACTCCGACCTCGTCGTCCGCGGGCAGGGTCTCCGGGAGCGGCACGGTCGTGAACACGCGGTAGGTCGTCTCGCCGTGTTCCGCGCGAATCTCGGGGACCGTCCCGCGGGCGATGATTTCGCCGCGGTTCATGATGACCACGCGGTCGCAGATGGACTCGACGTGAAAGAGGTTGTGCGCGCTGAAGACGACCGTCTTGTCCTCGTCGCGGAGCTCGCGGACGAACTCCAAGACGACGTTCGTCGTCAGGGGGTCGAGGCCGCTGGCCGGTTCGTCGTAGATGAGCAGGTCGGGGTCGTTGACGAGCGACCGGGCGATGGCGACCTTGCGCTTCATCCCCTTCGACATGTCGCCGAGTCGGCGGTCGCGGTATTCGAGGTCGAGGCGGTCGAGCACCGCGCCGGTTCGCTCGTCGGCCACGTCGCGGGGGACGTCGTAGAGGTCGGCGAAGAATCGGAGGTACGACCGCGCGGTCATGTCCTCGTACAGCGGCGACTCCTCGGGGAGAAACCCGAGTTTGCGCCGCATCGCCGGCTCCTCGGGGTCGTATCCGAGCACCGACGCCGACCCGCCGGTCGGTTCGACGAGCCCGGCGAGCATCTTCAGCGTCGTCGTCTTCCCCGCGCCGTTGGGGCCGACGATGCCGAACACCTCGCCCGACTCGACCGAGAAATCGCTTCCCACGACGGCGGGGAAGTCGCCGTAGGTCTTCCGCAGGTTCTCGACCGTAATCATTGAGAGACCTTCACGCGGGACGGGATAAAAGGGTTCGCGCGGGATTTCAGGTTTGATAGCCTTCTCCTTCGCGGGGCAACAGTTTCGTCTCCTCGCGGTCAAGGTGAGAGTATGCCCGCAGACGACTTCCTCTCGCCGTCGTTCGTCCTCTTCGTCGGCGGATTCGTCGCCGCCGTGTTCCTCTTCGGCGCGCTCATCGCCTTCGTCGCCGCCGCTGGGTCACAGACCGTCGAAGGGTTGGCGGTGGCGCTGGCGGGGCTGGGCGGGCTGTTTCTGGTCGCGGGGGCGGTCGGTGCCGGTGTAATGCGCTATCGCCGCGGTTCGGGTTCGGGGTCGAAGACAGCGCCGACCGGAGAGCGCCGTTAGTCGTACTCGTAGAAGCCCTTGCCCGTCTTCTTGCCGAGGTCGCCCGCTGCGACCTTGCGCTTGAGCAGGTACGCTGGCTTGTAGCGGTCGCCGAGCTCCTCGAACAGCGTCTCGGAGGCGTCCAGACAGATGTCGAGGCCGATGTGGTCCGCGAGGGTGAGCGGGCCCATCGGGACGTTCGTGCCGAGAGTCATGCCGCGGTCGATGTCCTCCTTGGAGGCGACGCCTTCGTCGTAGGCGCGGATGCCCTCGTTGAGCCACGGCATGAGGATGCGGTTGGTGACGAAGCCGGGCTTGTCGTCGGACTCCCACGTCTCCTTGCCGAGGTCTTCGGAGAAGTCGTGGGCGAAGGCGACGACCTCGTCGTCGGTCTTCTCGCCGCGGACGACCTCGACGCCCTTCATAATCGGGACGGGGTTCATGAAGTGGAGGCCGACGACGAGTTCGGGGCGCTCGGTCGCGGCCGCGATGGTCGTGATAGAGAGCGTGCTGGTGTTGGTCGCCAGCACGACGCCCTCGGGGACGATGTCGTCGAGGTCGGCGAAGATGTCGCGTTTCACGTCCATGTTCTCGACGGCCGCCTCGACCACGAGGTCGCAGTCGGCGAGGTCCGAGAGTTCGGTCGTCCCCGAGATACGCCCCTTGGTCGCGTCGGCCGCCGACGCGGTCAGTTTCTCCTTCGAGACGAACCGCGAGAGGCTGTCGTCGATGGCCGACAGCCCGCGTTCGACGTACTCCGCTTCGAGGTCGCGCATGACCACGTCGTAGCCGGCCATCGCGGCCACCTGCGCGATGCCGTTGCCCATCGTTCCCGCGCCGACGACGCCCACCGTGTCGATATCTTCGGTATCGTACATGTCCGGGTCTGCGCGAGGTGGGGAGGTAAAACTTGCCGATGTGTTCGGAATAGTGACAGACTCGTGACTACCACGGGAAGACTCAAGTCGGGCGCAAGAATGGGGATATGCAACGGTGACTGGGGTGAACGACGCCGGCAGATACGACGAAGACGACGCGGGCGGGGACGGAGGGGAAGCCGTCTCGGACGCGCGCCGGAGCGACGGCGAGGGCACGAACCGGGCAAACGAGGCGGACGAGGGGCCGTCGAACCCCGACGAGGCGCTGACACACCTGCTCAGACCGCGAGGTGCCCGCGCGAGCGACGCCGTGCCGACCGAGCTACAGGACCTGAAGTACGTCGGCCCGGCGACGGCCGAATCCCTCGCCGAGTCGAACATCGACGTGGACGCTATCGTCGACGGCGAGGTGTGCTACCGCGACCTCGTCGCCGCGGGCACGAACCCCGGCGTCGCGGCGAAGATTCGGCGATGGCACTCGCTTTCGTGGTCGTTCAACTCCGGCGACGACCTCGACCGACGCTCCTCGCAGGTTCGCGGACTGGGCGACGACGAGCGCGCGTGGGTCGCCGCGAGTTCGGGCGATTGGGATGCGACCGACGAGGCAGACACCGGTGACGACGAGCGCGACGCCGGCGATTGGACCCCCAGCGGCCGGAGCGAAGCGGCGGGTTCGAGCGGGCCAGCACGGGACGGCGACTGGACGCCGTCGGGAGCGAGCGACGACGCGGATGCGCCCTCGAAGACGACCGAGTCGGGTGATTGGACACCCAGCGGGCGGGAGACGAACGACGCGTCGGCCGACGGCTCGGGAGACGCGCTCGCGGCCGAGGCGGCGTGGCGCGAGCGGTCGAAGCCGAAGCCGCTGACGACGCTCGCCGGCGTCGACGAGGACGACGCCGAACTGCTCGCCGAGGCGGGCGTCCGCTCCGTCAGGCGACTCGCCACCGCAGACCCGGAACACGTCGCCGATGCCCTCCGAATCGACCCGACCGTCGTCAGCGCGTGGAAGGCGCAGGCGCGCGACGCGATGGAGTGAGCGCTCCCGCCGCCACATCCGAATTTTTACTATCTGAGTAGTAATTTTCATTCGGAGAATCATCTGCCGTAATATTTCGTTACGAACCCCATAACGGAGGAATTCGGCAATATCTCCTAAACCACATTAGACGCAGATTTTATATAGGTAGTTACACCACTTTGAATCAGATGATGCCCGGCTCCGACACGGCCGTCGACTCCCCGCAGACGGTATCTCCCGCCCCGACGACGCTCGGGGAACGCTCCCGACTCGCCGACGATTCACGCCCGACTCGCCGACGCTCCGAGGGGTGGGCCTGATGGCGACGACGGACATCAACACCGCCGACACCGCCCGCGACGTGCGGACCATCGATGGGGTGGTCGACGTCATCGCGAGCACCGCGCCCGAGATTCGAACCGGTCTTCCCGGCCGCCGCGTCACCGCCGAGGACGAGAACCCGAGCGGCGAGACGCAGATGGCCGCCGACGTGTTCGCCGACGACCTCCTCTGCGAGCGCATCGGCGCGCTCGAGGGCGTCGGTGAGTACGCCAGCGAAGAGCGCCCCGAGTCCGTCGACGTGGGCACCGGTCGGCTGTCGGTCGCGGTCGACCCCCTCGACGGCTCGTCGAACCTGAAGCCGAACAACACGATGGGGACCATCTTCGCGGTGTACGAGGGCCCGCTTCCGGCCCACGGCCGCGACCTCGTCGCCGCGGGTTACGTCCTCTACGGCCCCGTCATGACGATGGTCGTCGCCCGCAACGGCACCGTCGACGAGTACGTCATCCACGACGACGCGAGCTACGAACTCGTCCGCGAGGACGTCACACTCCCCGACGAGGGCTCGGTCTACGGCTTCGGCGGCCGCGTCCCCGACTGGACCGACGACTTCGAGGCGTTCGCCCGCGAGGTCGAACAGGACGCCTCGCGCAAGCTCCGCTACGGCGGCTCGATGATCGGCGACGTGAACCAGATTCTCACCTACGGCGGCATCTTCGCGTACCCCACGCTGGAGTCCGCTCCCGAGGGCAAACTCCGCGTCCAGTTCGAGGGCTACCCCATCGGCTACGTCATCGAGACGGCCGGCGGCGCGACCTCCGACGGCGCGAAGTCGCTCCTCGACGTGGACAAGGACGACCTCCACGCGCGGACCCCGATGTACGTCGGCAACACCGACCTCGTGGCGAAGCTCGAAGCGGCGCTGGACTGACGCGCGGCCAGCCCGTCTATTGGCGGGACTAGTCCGCCGACCGCACCGACCGCACCGAGCGAACCGAAACGACCGGGCACACTCGTTTTCCGCGGACTCCGTCGTCGACAGCGGGCGGTCTCCGGCCAGATAGTCGTCGGCCTCCATTCGCCCGACCGGCAAATCGTGCATGGAAAACCATTTTGAATACGGTGGTGCATCACCGAGTATGAAGGTCAGAATCGGCGACGGCGCGACCGGCGACGAGGCCGAGGCCATCGCCAGCGCGCTGGCGCGACACCTCGGGACGGACGTGAACGTCTTCGTCGGCGACGGCGAGGAGGCCGTCGCGGACGCCGAACCGCCCGCGGACACCTTCCCGCTCGACGACGACTTGGGACCGACCGAGCGCGAGGAGAAACTCCGCGAGGAGATAGCGGACATCCTCGGCGGCGGCCCCGAGAAGTACAAACAGCGATTGCCGGAGTCCGGCAAACTGTTCGTTCGCGACCGCCTCGACCTCTGGTTCCCGGAGGGACTGAAGTTCGAAGACGGCAAATTCGCCAACTTCGACTCGTGGCACGAGAACTCCCCCGAGGTCGACGAGGCGGACCCGAACACCCGGCTGCCCGGCGACGGTCTCCTCACGGGTGCCGCCGAGTTCGAGGGCCGGGACCTCCACTTCATGGCCAACGACTTCACCGTCAAGGCCGGGTCGATGGCCCGCCGCGGCGTCGAGAAGTTCCTCCGCATGCAGCAGCGGGCGCTCAAGACGGGCAAGCCGGTGCTCTACCTGATGGACTCCTCGGGCGGCCGCATCGACCAGCAGACCGGCTTCTTCGCCAACCGCGAGGGCATCGGGAAGTACTACTACAACCACTCGATGCTCTCGGGGTACGTCCCGCAGATATGCGTCCTCTACGGGCCGTGTATCGCCGGCGCGGCCTACACGCCCGTCTTCGCCGACTTCACCATCATGGTCGAGGGGATGTCCGCGATGGCCATCGCCTCGCCGCGCATGGTGAAGATGGTCACCGGCGAGGAGATATCCATGCAGGACCTCGGCGGCGCGCGGATGCACGCCGAGGAGTCCGGCAGCGCCGACCTCGTCGCCCGCGACGAGGCGCACGCCCGCGAACTCGTCTCGCAGCTCGTCACCTACCTCCCCGACAAGGCCGGCGAGAAGCCGCCGCGCTCCGAGTCGAAACCGCCACGGTACTCGCCCGACGGCATCGACGAACTCATCCCCGAATCGCCGAACCGCCCCTACGACGCCCACGACCTCATCGAGCGCGTCGTCGACGCCGAGTCGGTGTTCGAACTGAAGCCCGACTACGGGAAGGAAATCGTCACCGCGTTCGCCCGCATCGACGGCCGGCCGGTCGGCATCGTCGCCAACCAACCCACAGAGCGGTCGGGAGCCATCTTCCCCGACGCCGCCGAGAAGGCCGCGGAGTTCATCTGGACCTGCGACGCCTACGAGATTCCGCTTCTCTACCTCTGCGACACCCCCGGCTTCATGGCCGGCTCGCAGGTCGAAAAGGACGCCATCCTGGAGAAGGGCAAGAAGTTCATCTACGCCACGTCGTCGGCGACGGTCCCCAAACAGACCGTCATCGTGCGGAAGGCCTACGGCGCGGGCATCTACGCCATGGGCGGCCCCGCCTACGACCCGGAGAGCGTCATCGCGCTCCCTTCGGGCGAAATCGGCATCATGGGTCCCGAAGCCGCCATCAACGCGGTCTACGCGAACAAGCTCGCCGACATCGACGACCCCGAAGAGCGGGCGCGGATGGAAGACGAACTCCGCGAGGAGTACCGCGAGGACATCGACGCCCACCGGATGGCGAGCGAGGTCGTCATCGACGAAATCGTCCCGCCGTCGAGCCTCCGGGACGAACTCGTCGCCCGCTTCGAGTTCTACGCCGACGTGGACAAGTCGCTCCCGGACAAGAAGCACGGAACGGTTCTCTGAGCCGGTCTCGGCGGTTAATGCTCCGTTTTTCCGGCAGGTAATCTCACGGTAACTGACCTAAGCGGCTCGTACTGAGGACGGTCGGGATGCTACGGACCTCATCGTCGGCCGACTCCCGTTCCGTCCCACTCGGTCCCACCCGACCTGTCACGTCCCGGCTTCGGGGCCGTCGCCTGCCGATAGCCCGCCATGAGCCACGAAGTTCCCCTTCCCGAGACGCCCCGAGCGGCACTCGCACACGCGATAAGCGACGAGCACGTCCTCTGGACCGTGACGATGCTGGCGTTCGTCCTCGACGTGTTGACGACGCTCTACGGGCTCGGCCGGGGCCTCGCCGAACTGAACCCCGTCGTCCTCGCGCTCATCCCGGCGTTCGGCCCGGTGGGCGCGCTCATTTCGCTGAAACTCGTCGTCCTCGCGGTCGCGGTCGTCGCGTGGCGCGTTCTCCCCAGTCGCTACCGCGGCGCGATTCCCATCGGCGTGGCCGTCCCGTGGGGTGTCGCCGGGTTGATGAACACCCAACTCATCCTCGTCACGGTGTTCGGGTAGGCCGCCGGAGCGACTCGACCAAGACGGCCCACGCGAGCCCCGCCAACCCGATGTCGCGGGCGAGCACGTCGCCGAACAGGCCGCCCTCCGCGACGAAGACGACCGCGAGGTAGAGACACGTCGCCGACAGCGAGACGGCCGCGACGGCGCTCGCGAGGGCAGTGTAGCGGTCGGCGACGATGGCCGCGCCGAACCCGACTTCGAGGACGCCGTTTGCGAGCATGAACGTCACCGGCGAGACGACGAGCAACGGCGCGAGCCACGGGACGACGTAGGCCGACCACGAAAGCGGGTCCAGAAGCTTGTGGACGCCCGCGGCGAACACCATCGCGCCAAGGCCGACCCGGGCGACGGTCGTCGGTTCGGGGGCGCGGGCGGCGACCGAGGCGGCCCAGTCGGCGACTGACGTGTCGCGCGCGGAGAGGCCGTCGAAATCCATGTCCCGGCTAGCGACGCCGGGGAGAAAACGGTGTGGGTGGGTTACGGAGACGCGGGGCGACGCGCCGTGGCTCGGCCCAACCCGACCCGGCCCAGCTCAGGCGTCGTCCGCGTCGGCGGCGAACTCGCGTTTCAGCGACAGCGCCGTCCGCTCGAACTCGCAGACGAGGTCGTCGTCCTGATTGAACGCCTCGACTTTCATCGTCACCACGCCGCGCTCGCCGTCGGAGGTCTCACGCTTGTCGAGGACGGTCGTCTGCGCGCGGAGCGTGTCGCCGTGGAACACCGGGTTCGGGTGGGACACGTCGTCGTAGCTGAGGTTCGCCACGATGGTCCCGTCTGTCGTGTCGGGAACCGAGAGACCGACCGCGAGGCTCATCGTGTAGAGGCCGTTGACCAGTCGCTCGCCGAACTGCGAGTCGCCCGCGAACTCGGCGTCGAGGTGGAGCGGCTGCTGGTTCATCGTCATGTCGCAGAAGCGCTGGTTGTCCGACTCCGAGACGGTGCGTCGTTTCTCGTGTTCGATGGTCTGACCGACCTCGAACTCCTCGTAGTACAGCCCGGTCATGGCAAATCGTGTGATAGACCGTGATAAAATCGTGCCGGTCGGCACTCCAGTGTGACAACTATTGCCCCGAGCGAAACTAGATAACAACCATTATAATTATCCACAATAGAGGATTGCGAAAGCGCCCGATGGCGGCCGATTCGTCGGCCCCGACGGGCGCGGGACAGCGCGTCTGTCTCCCGGCTCAGCCGGCATCCGCCCGGCACGAACCATCATGGCATCCGCAGCACCATCCACCGCGACGGACGACGAACCGACGGAAGAGACAGCCCTCGAGACGGCCCGCCGGCAGCTCGAACGCGCGGCGGCGCACCTCGACGTCGACCCCGGCGTCATCGAGCGGCTCCGATACCCGAATCAGGTCCACCGCGTCTCGGTGCCCCTCGAACGCGACGACGGCTCGACCGCGGTCTACACCGGCTACCGCGCCCAGCACGACAGCGTCCGCGGGCCGTACAAGGGCGGCCTCCGGTTCCACCCCGGCGTGACCGAAGCCGAGTGCATCGGGCTCTCGATGTGGATGACCTGGAAGTGCGCCGTGATGGACCTCCCGTTCGGCGGCGGGAAAGGCGGCATCGTCGTCGACCCCAAGGACCTCTCGACCGACGAGAAAGAGCGGCTCACCCGCCGGTTCGCAGAAGAGCTTCGCCCCTTCATCGGCCCCACGAAGGACATCCCCGCGCCCGACATGGGCACCGACGCCCAGACGATGGCGTGGTTCATGGACGCCTACTCGATGCAGGAAGGCGAGACGACGCCCGGCGTCGTCACGGGGAAGCCGCCTGTGGTCGGCGGGAGCAAGGGCCGCGACACCGCGCCCGGCCGCTCCGTCGCCATCATCGCCCGCGAGGCCATCGACTACCTCGGCTGGGACATCGAAGACACCACCGTCGCGGTCCAAGGGTTCGGGTCCGTCGGCGCGCCCGCCGCGCGACTCCTCGACGACGAGGGCGCGACGGTCGTCGCCGTCTCCGACGTGAACGGGGCCATCTACGACCCCGACGGCCTCGACACCCGCGACGTGCCGACCCACGAGGAAGAGCCCGAGGCGGTCATGAAGTACGACGCGCCGCGGAAGCTCTCGAACGAGGAACTGCTCGAACTCGACGTGGACGTGCTCATTCCGGCCGCCGTCGGTAACGTCCTGACCGCCGAGAACGCCCGCGACGTGCAGGCGAACCTCATCGTCGAGGGCGCGAACGGCCCGACCACGTCGGCCGCGGGCGAAATCTTCGAGGCGCGCGAGCTTCCGGTCGTCCCCGACATCCTCGCCAACGCCGGCGGCGTCACCGTCTCGTACTTCGAGTGGCTGCAGGACCTCAACCACCGCTCGTGGTCGCTCGAACGCGTCCACGACGAACTGGAGACCGAGATGCTCCGCGCGTGGACCGCCGTCCGCGAGCGCGTCGAGGAACACGACGTGACGTGGCGCGACGCCGCCTACATGGTCGCGCTCGAACGCGTCTCCGAGGCCCACGAACACCGCGGCCTCTGGCCCTGAGCCGGGTCGGCGACGGGTCGGTATTTCACAACCCACCTCGATACACACACCATGCCCCGACGAAGCGTCCTGTTCTCCCCCGGCGACCGACCCGAACTGCTGCGGAAAGCCCCCGGTGCGGGCGCGGACGTGCTCGTCTTCGACCTCGAAGACGCCGTCTCGCCCGACAGGAAAGCCGAGGCTCGGGAGACCGTCGCCGCGGTCCTCTCGGACCCCGACTTCGACCCCGACGCCGAGGTCGCGGTCCGCGTCAACCCCGGCGAGGCCGGCCGCGACGACATCGCCGCCGTCTGCGCCGCCCACCCACCGGACGCGCTCGTGGTCCCGAAGGCGACGAGCGCGGACGACGTGACGAGCGTCGCCGTCGCGGCCCGCGAGGCCGGTGCGGACTGTCCCGTCATCGCAATCGTCGAGAGCGCGGCGGGCGTCCTCACCGCTCCCGAGGTCGCGGCCGCGCCCGACACCGCCGCCGTCGTCTTCGGCGCGGAGGACTTCGCCGCCGACGTGGGCGCGACCCGGAGCGACGACGGGACCGAGGTGCTCTACGCTCGCGAGCGCGTCGTCGTCGCGGCCGCGGCCGCCGGCGTCGACGCCATCGACACCCTTCACGTCGACTATCAGGACGAAGCGGGGCTCCGCGAGGACGCCGCGTTCGGTCGACGGCTCGGCTACGACGGGAAACTCGCCATCCACCCCGCGCAGGTGCCCGTCATCAACGAGGCGTTCTCGCCCGACGACGAGGATGTCGCGTGGGCTAAGAAAGTGCTCCGCGCCCGCGACGAGGCCGCACGAGAGGGTCGAGGCGTCTTCGGCGTCGACGGCGAGATGATAGACGCCCCGCTCGTCAAGCAGGCCGAAAACATCCTCGACCGCGCCGGCGAGTCGTACTGAGCGCGCTCGGGCCGGCGCGGCCGCCCGTCGAACCAACCGCCGTTGGCTGTTACCTTTTATCGATGAGTATGTGTCTCAATATTGTGGTATGCTAAAATCCCCGCTACGCTTAACCGGATGCCCGGAGCGTATTAGGACATGGCACAAGAGGCGAATCCCTTCGAGAGTCTACAGGAGCAAATCGACGACGCGGCCGCCTACCTCGACGTGCGCGACGACGTTATCGAGCGGCTGAAAAACCCCGAGCGAGTCCTCGAAACGAACCTCGCCGTCGAGATGGACGACGGCGACGTCGAACTGTTTCGCGCCTACCGGTCGCAGTTCAACGGCGACCGCGGCCCGTACAAAGGCGGGATTCGCTACCACCCGAACGTCAGCCGAGACGAGGTGAAGGCGCTTTCGGGCTGGATGGTGTACAAATGCGCCGTCGTCGACATCCCCTACGGCGGCGGCAAGGGCGGTATCGTCATCGACCCCAAGGCGTACTCCGAGTCCGAACTCGAACGCATCACCCGGTCGTTCGCCAAGGAGCTTCGCCCACTCATCGGCGAGAACCGCGACATCCCCGCGCCCGACGTGAACACCGGCCAGCGCGAGATGAACTGGATTAAGGACACCTACGAGACCCTCGAAAACACCACCGCTCCGGGCGTCATCACGGGGAAGGCGCTCTCGAACGGCGGGAGCGAGGGCCGCGTCGAGGCGACCGGTCGCTCGACGATGCTCACCGCCCGCGAGGCGTTCGACTACCTCGGCCGCGACATCGAGGGCGCGACCGTCGCCGTCCAGGGCTACGGGAACGCCGGCTCCGTCGCCGCGAAGCTCATCGACGACCTCGGCGCGTCGGTCGTCGCCGTCTCCGACTCCTCCGGCGGCATCTACGACCCCGACGGCCTCGACACCCGCGCGGTCAAGCAGTTCAAAAACAAGACCGGCACCGTCTCGGACTACGAGGGAACGGAGGCCATCTCCAACGAGGAACTGCTCACCCTGGACGTGGACCTGCTCGTCCCCGCCGCGCTGGAGAACGCCATCGACGGCGAACTCGCTCACGACGTGAACGCGGACGTGGTCGTCGAGGCCGCGAACGGCCCGCTCACGCCGGACGCCGACGACGTGCTCACCGAGCGCGAGGTCCACGTCTTCCCCGACATCCTCGCCAACGCCGGCGGCGTCACCGTCTCGTACTTCGAGTGGGTCCAGAACCGCCAGCGGTTCTACTGGACCGAAGACCGCGTCAACGACGAACTGGAGCGCGTCATCGTCGACGCCTTCGAGGAACTCGTCGACGCCTACGAGACCCACGACCTGCCGAACTTCCGCACCGCGGCCTACGTCGTCGCCATCCGGCGCGTCGTCGACTCCTACGACTCCGCCGGTAACTGGCCGTAAGGTCGAGTCGGTTCGGCGTCGGTCGTCGCCTCGTTTTCCGACCGTTTCGACCGAGTTTCTGTTTCCGCCGCGGTCGGCGGTGTCGGTGATTCTGTGCATGGTGGTGAATATCACGCGAAGCGTCCGATGCCGGGGGATTCAAGTCGGTGTAGGTCGCGTCATTCATCGATGCGTCAGGACCACCTCATCTCCGCGTCGCACCTCTCGCGGGAGGACATCGAGGCGGTGCTCGACCGCGCGGCCGACATCGACGACGACCCGGCCGCGTTCCGGCAGCGACACGCCGGAAAGGTTCTCGGGCTCTGTTTCTTCGAGCCGAGCACGCGAACTCGGATGAGCTTCGACTCCGCGATGAAACGCCTCGGCGGCCAGACCGTCGATATGGGACCGGTCGAGTCGTCGTCGGTCAAGAAGGGCGAGACGCTCGCCGACACCGTCCGCGTGGTCGAGGGCTACGCGGACGCGCTCGTGCTCCGACACCCCAGCGAGGGCGCGGCCACGATGGCCTCCGAGTTCGTCGACGTGCCGCTCGTCAACGCGGGCGACGGCGCGGGCCAGCACCCGAGCCAAACCCTCCTCGACCTCTACACCATCCGGGAGAACGCCGGCCTCGACGACCTCACCATCGGTATCATGGGCGACCTGAAGTACGGGCGGACGGTCCACTCGCTGGCCGAGGCGCTGACGAACTTCGACGCCAGCCAGCACTTCGTCAGCCCCGAGAGCCTGCGGCTCCCCCGGAACGTCCGCTACGACCTCCACGCCTCGGGCGCGCAGGTCAGAGAACACACCGAACTCGACGAGGTGCTCCCCGAACTCGACGTGCTCTACGTGACGCGCATCCAGCGCGAGCGCTTCCCCGACGAAAACGAGTACCGAAAAGTCGCGGGACAGTACCAAATCGACTCTGAGACGCTGGAGTCGGCGGCGGACGACCTCACCGTCATGCACCCGCTCCCCCGCGTGGACGAGATTTCGCCGGACATCGACGACACCGACCACGCGACGTACTTCGAACAGGCTCACAACGGCATCCCGGTCCGGATGGCGCTGTTGGACATCCTCCTCTCCCAAGACCGATGACAGACGACCACCAACTCCGCGTCTCGAAGATTCGAAACGGCACCGTCATCGACCACGTCGCCGCGGGACAGGCGCTCAACGTCCTCGCCATCCTCGGCATCGACGGCACCAGCGGGGAGGCGGTCTCGGTCGGGATGAACGTCCCCTCCGACCGCCTCGGACGCAAGGACATCGTGAAGGTCGAAGGCCGCGAACTGAGCCAGTCCGAGGTGGACGTGCTGTCGCTCATCGCGCCCGCCGCGAGCATCAACATCGTCCGCGACTACGACGTGGTCGAGAAGAACCGCGTCGTCCGCCCCGACGCCGTCGCGAGCATCATCTCGTGTCCGAACAGGAACTGCATCTCAAACGCCGACGAACCCATCCGGTCCCGCTTTACCGTCCTCTCGGACGGCGTGCGCTGCGACTACTGCGAGACCATCGTCCGCGAGGACGAAGTCGCGGCCAACCTCGACGTGAACTGACCGTTTTAGCACTCGTTCGACGACCTTTTTCGCGCGGCGCTCGCCTGACAGCGGTGGTCCTCGTCGGCGAACTCGACGCCGTCGAACTCGAAGCGCGCGCCGCCGGTCGCCGCCGACCCGACGGAGACGGTCCAGCCGTGGGCCTCCGCGAGCGACCGGACGATGTCGAGGCCGAAGCCCGTCCCCTCGGCCGAGGTGGTGAAGCCGCGTTCGAACACCCGCGCTGCGACGGCGGCGTCGATGCCGGAACCGTCGTCTTCGACCGCGAACGTCACCTCGGCCGGCGACGCGGTGACGCGGACGGTCAGCGGCGGGGTTCGACCGCCCGTGGAACCGTGTTCCACCGAGTTCCGAAACAGGTTCTCGAACAGCCGCTGGAGCCGACCGGGGTCGGCGTGAACCGTCGCCGAGGACTCGACGACGAGCGTCGCGTCGCCCGTCTCGACCGTGTTCCACGCCCGGCGGGCGACCGCTTCGAGCGAGACGGGCGCGAAATCGATGACCGCCCTTCCGCTTCGGGCCGCGGTCAACACGTCGTTGACGATGTCGCTGATGCGGGTCAGCGAGGTCGCGACCCGTTCGAGATGTTCGGAGTCGTTGGCCTCTCGTTCGAGGTCGAGAAAGCCCATCGAGATGGAAAGCGGGTTTCGGAGGTCGTGCGAGAGGACCCGGGCGAACTCCCCGAGTCGCTCGTTTTGCTGTGCGAGCTGCTCTTCGTGCTGCCGGCGGGTCGTGATGTCGCGACCGACGCCGCAGAAGCCGACGACCTCCCCGTCAGGCCCCGTGAGCCGGCGGCCGGTGAGTTGGAACAACAGCGTCTCGTCGTCGGTCGGGAGTCGCGCTTCGACGACGGTCGTCCCCGTCCGCATCACCTCCTCGACGGCGCGCTCGACCGCCGGTCGGTCGGCCTCGTGGAAGAACGCGTCGGCCGACATGCCGGTGAGTTCGGCGTCCGACAGGCCGGTGAGCTCCGAGAGTCGCTCGTTCCACGAGACGAGTTTCCCCTCGCGGTCGTAGACGTAGAACACGTCGTCGAGCGCGTCGAGCGCGTCTTCGATGAACCATTCCGTGTCGACTGCCTCCTCGACCCGTTCGGCCGTCCCGCGGGTGGCCCGCGTCCTGCGGCGCTCGCGGGCGAGTCGCTGGACCCGCGAGCCGAGCGGGTCTTCGGCGTCGTCGGCACCACCGGCGTCGTCGGCGGTCGCCGTCGCCCGCGCGAGGACTTCCTCGCGGGCGAGGTACGCGTCGATAGCTAAATCGACCAGTTCGGTCACGGAGTGGTCGGCGTCACCGGGCGCGAGGAAGACGACCGGGAGGTCGCCGCCGGCCGCGCGAATCTCGCGGAGCAGGGAGACCCCGTCACCGTCGGGAAACGCCGAACCGAGAACGAGACAGTCGTACGCGTCGTCGCCGTCGAGGGCGCGGCGAGCGGCGGCGAGCGTCTCGGCCGACTCGACGACGGCGTTCGAGACCGTCCGCTGGACGGCGCGGGTAATCGCGCGGTCGCCGTCGGCGGAGAGGACGCGGAGCGGAGTATCGAATTGCATCGGGCGGAGCAGAGGAAACTGAACGAGTAACGGAATGCTCTCAGATAAGATAACTTTTCTGCGCGTTCTGTCATTTAATTAACGACAGTTCGGAACGTGCATCCAGTTTTTAAATCGCTCGCCGCAGTTGCCCCGGTGTCGTAATCACTTAGTGCGGTGCAGTCGAAGTATTCGGTATGTCCAAGAAGGCCAAACTGGTTCTGGTACTGGCGCTCGTGGCGGTCCTCTACACCGTGTTCTCCGGGAGCGGAGACACCGTCGAAGTCGAAATCGAAGAGTAACCACTTTTTCGCGTGCTCGGCCGCGTTCGGCCGGGTTCGCCTCATTCGCGGCCGGTCAGTGACGACGCCCGAAGAGGGCGTGCACGGCCGAGAGCGAACGACTTACCCGCCGCCCGCGCGAAGGCGGAGCCATGTACGGGGTCGTCACGCGCAACGAAGAGGAAGTCGACTGGCCGGAGTTCGACCGCGGCTTCTACGAGGTCAAGGACGTCACCGGCCGGGCGGCCGAACCGCTGTCGAACGCCGTCAACATGATATCGTGTTTCGGCGACAACGCCGCCGCCAACGAGAGCCCCGAGTTGGTCCCCGTCGACGGCGAGGGGAACCCGGCGACGCGGGACCGAACGTACTTCGACTGGGCGTACATCTGCCCGACGAACGAGAAGTACCGCGCCGGTCTGCTCGAAATCGTCGAGGACGCCGCCGCGGCCAACGGCGACGTTCGCCTCGACGACGTTGGCTTCCCGCGCGACGAGTACTGCCGGTGTGACCGGTGTACCTCGCAGTTCGAGGCGTGGGCCGCCGACCGCGGCCGCGACGCCGACGACGAGGACGCCTGGTTCGAGTGGCGCGCCGAGGTCATCACCGACTTCGTCGCCGACGCGGCCGAGCGCGTCCCCGGTCGCCTGTATCTCACGCTCTATCCCGACCCCTATCCGGGCCACCTCTACCGCCGCGCCGGCCTCGACGTCGAGGCGCTCTCGGCGCACGTCGACGAGTTCGTCGTCCCGCTTTACGACACCAACTACGGGACGACCTACTGGCTCGAAACCATCGCCCGCGGCTTCGTCTCGCTTTTGGAGCCCTACGACGTCGACTTCTCGCTCGAACTGTACGCCGTGAACGTGGACGTGGACGACCTCATCCACGCCATCGAGGTCGCAGACGAGTACGCGAAGGACGTGCTGTTCGGCTACGACGCGAGCAACGCCGCCGCGACGCTCCGCCGGATGACCGCCGACGGCTCTCGCGGGAAGACCTACCACCCCGAAGACGCGACCCGCTGAGCCGGCCGCTGTTCGCCGTCCCGAGCCGCGGGGACGGTCACGGGTGCCCTCGGGAGTGTTCAGAACGCGCCGGCGAGGTAGCCGATGACGACGATGCCGAGGAGGAAGACGAGCGCCGCGAACGCGAACAGGGCGAACATGAGTCGCCGCTGTCCGCTCGTCGGTTGTGCCATGGGCGTTCTCCGGACCGCACCCACTTATGATAGTCGGCGCTCCGGACGGTCCCGTCCGGGCGGGCGGACTCCGGCGGCGAAAAAACGGGGCTCTGCGCGGGTCGGCTACGGGACGACGTAGCCGCCGTCGACGACCATCGGGTGGCCGGTGACGAACGAGGCGTCGTCGGAACAGAGGTAGACGACCGCGCTGGCTATCTCCTCGGGTTTGCCGAGGCGGCCGATTGGCTCGTCTTCGACCAGTCCGGCCCTCGCCTCGTCGTTGCCGGCGGTGAATCGCTCTATCATCGGCGTCTCGATGACGCCCGGACAGACCGCGTTGACGCGGACGTTCTCGGTCGCCACTTCGAGCGCGGCAGAGCGGGTCAGCCCGATGACGCCGTGTTTGGCGGCGTAGTAGTGCGCGAGGTTCGCGCCGCCGGTCAGTCCCGCCACGGAAGACGTGTTGACGATAGCGCCCCCGCCGTTCTCGACGAGGCGCGGAATCTCGTACTTCAGGCCGAGGAACACGCCGGTCAGGTTGATGTCGATGACCCGCTGGAAGTCCTCGATGGACAGCTCGGCGATGGGCCCCGGCGTCCCCTCGATGCCCGCGTTGTTGTGCGCGAAGTCGAGGCCGCCGAACTCGCTTACCGCCCTGTCGACGAGGCTCGCCACGTCGCTTTCCTTCGAGCTATCGGCCTCGAAGAAGGCGGCGTCGCCGCCCTCGCTTTCTATCTCTCGGACGACCTGCTCGCCGGCGTCCACCTGCACGTCCGAGAGCGCGACCATCGCGCCCTCCTCGGCGAACCGGAGCGCGGTCGCCCGACCGATACCCGACGCCGCGCCCGTGACGAGCGCGACTTTCCCATCGATTCCCTTCATGATATCACCACGACCCGCCGGCCGCGTGGGCTGCGCGGTCGTGCGTGCCAGTAGGTGTCACTCGGAAATAACGCCTCTTCAGGGACGCGTGACGCTCTCGCGGCCGAGAAAATAGTGTTTCGTCCGCTCTCTCCGACCGACGGCTCAGTCGAGGTCTTCGATGGGCTCCGCGTTGCCGAAGTACGGGTCGGGCCCGTCACCGGGGGCCGCCCAGTCGACGGCGTTGTCGAGGACGGTCCGAACCTCCTCCTGCTCGTAGATGGGGTAGGTCTCGTGGCCCGGCCGGAAGTAGAAGACGCGGCCCTTGCCGCGGGTGTAACAACAGCCGGAGCGGAACACCTCGCCGCCCTCGAACCACGACGTGAAGACGAGTTCGTCCGGCGCGGGGATGTCGAACCGCTCGCCGTACATCTCGGCGCGGGGGACCTCGAACGACTCGGGGAGGCCGTCGGCGATGGGGTGGCCGGGCTCGACGACCCAGACGCGCTCTTTCTCGCCCGACTCGCGCCACTTCAGCGAGCAGGTCGTCCCCATCAGGCGCTTGAACGGCTTGGAGTAGTGTCCCGAGTGGAGCACGAGCAGTCCCATCCCGTCGCGGACGCGGTCGACCACGCGGTCGACGATTGCGTCGTCCACCTCGTCGTGGGCCTTGTGTCCCCACCACGCCAGCACGTCGGTGTCGTCGAGAACCGACTCGGTGAGGCCGTGTTCCGGTTCGTCCAGCGTGGCGGTCTGCACGTCGTAACCCGCCTCGCGGAGCCCCTCGGCTATCGTCGCGTGGATACCGTCGGGGTAGATTTCGGCGACCTCGTCGTTTTCCTTCTCGTGTCGGTACTCGTTCCAGACGGTGACGGTGACCATACTCCCGCCGTCGCCGGGCGGCGACAAGTATGCACCGACAGCGAAATGCGCCGAAGGCGAGGGCGAGGGCGGCCCGTGGCGGTCCCCCGCCGAGTCGGCTACTTGCCTTCGAACTCCGGTTCCCGCCGGCTCATGAACGACTCCACGCCCTCGGCGTGGTCGTCGGTTCCGAACATGACCGCCTGCGCCGACGCCTCGTGTTCGATGGCCGCCTCGATGGAGTCGTCGGGGCGGCGCAGCAGGCGCTTGGAGGCGGTGAGCGCCTTCGTCGGGCCGCCGGCGATGCGCTCCGTGAGGGCGTCGAGTTCCGCCTCGAACTCGTCCTCGTCGGCGACGCGGTTCACGACGCCGAGTTCCAGCGCCCGCTCGGGGCCGAGTTTCTCGCCCGTGTAGACGAGTTCCATGGCGACGTTGCGCCCGACGAGTCTGGGAAGGAGGTACGACAGCCCGGAATCGACCGCGAGGCCGACCCGGCGGAAACCGAAGCCGACGGAGGCGTCTTCGCGGAGGAGTTGGAGGTCGCAGGCGATGGCGAGCGCGCCGCCCGCGCCCACGGCCGGGCCGTCGATGGCCGCGACCGTCGGCAGGTCGCACTCGTAGACGCGGCGCACGCAGTCGGCGGTGTCGCGGACGACGTGGTCGACCGCCTCTGGGAGCGTCATGGCGTCGGCCTGTAGCTCCAGCATGGCGTTCACGTCGCCGCCGGCACAGAACGCGCCCGCCTCGTCGCTCCCGCGGAGGACGACACAGCGCGCCTCGTCGGGGAGCGAGCCCAGCGCCTCGCGCACGCCGGCGGTGACTTCGACCGTCAGCGCGTTCCGAACCGCCGGGGCGTCCAGCGTCACCGTCGCCACGCCGTCGTCGAGCGCGAGCCGTACCGCGTCGGAGTCGAGTTCGACCTCGGTCATCTCCCGGTTCGACGTGCAGAACCGTGAAAAACGTTTGGACCGTGGAGAGTTGAATCGTCGCTGACCGGCTCAGGAGAACAGCGCGGACACGTCGATACCGAGCCCCGGGGCCTCGGGGACGCGCATCCGGCCCTCGCGCACGGGTGCCGGGTCGACCGCGAGGTCGGAGTCGAGGAGCGAGGCGGTCGCCAGCCCGTGGGCCCGGTCGCCGGGGAGCGACGCCGCGACGTGGAGCGCGCCGAGTCGGGCGACGACGGCGTCGATGGTGGTCGTGACGACGACGTCGACGCCGGCGTCGCGGGCGCGAGCCGCGAGGTCGCGGACGCGGTCCGGGCCCCCGAGCGCCATCGGCTTGCAGACGAGCACGTCCGCCGCGTTCGAGGCGAGCGCGCGTTGCGGCGGGACCGCCGCCAGCGACTCGTCGAGCGCGATGGGCGTGTCGTGGAGCCGCCGGAGGACGGCGTGGCCGTCGAGTTCGTCGGCCGGGAGCGGCTGTTCGAGGTAGTCGAGGTCGAGGTCACGTTCCTCGACCGAGTCGAGAAAGCGGTCGGCGGTCCAGCGGTCCCACGCGGCGTTCGCGTCGGCCCGCAGCGACACGTCGGGACCGACCGCCTCGCGGACGGCCCGGAGACGCGCCACATCGTCGGTCGGGTCGCGCGCGCCGACCTTCAGTTTGAGGCAGTCGTACCCCGATTCGACGGCGGTCTCGGCGGCCTCGACGGTCGCCTCGGGACCGTCGTCGCCGAGGGTCGCGTTCACCGGAAGCGAGGTGTGCGAGTCGGTGGCTAGGGACGCGGCGAGCGGTCGGTCGGCGGCGCGAGCGCGGGCGTCGGAGACGGCGAGCGAGACGGCGTGTCTCGCGGCGGGCGCGTCTGCGAGTGTCCCGTCTTCCAGTGCGGACTCGGGATTGGCGTCGGCCACGGCGTCGCCTTCGGCGAGGTCGGCGAGCGCGTCGCGGCAGTCGGCGAGCGACTCGGTCCAGCCCGGAAGCGGCGTCGCCTCGCCGACGCCAGTCTCGCCCGCAACGTCGACCGCGACGAGAAGTCCCTCGCGGCGCTCGATGTCGCCCTTGGCGGTCGAAAGCGGCGTTTCGAGGTCGACGGCGAACTCGCGGAGACGCATCGTCACGCGAGGACGAGGCCGACCGAGAAGAGGACGGCGTAGAGGGCGAGGAGTTTGCCCGTGTCTTCGAGCGCGGGGTTGAGCTTCTCGCCTTTCGTCTCGGTCACGACGGTCCGCGCGATGCGGGCCGCGACGGGCATCGAGAACATGGGCAGGAGGACGAACCAGTCGAAGCCCGCGCGGGTCCACAGGTAGGCGGGGACGACGTAGGCGAGCGCGAGCATGGCGACGTACTCGGCGCGGGCGAAACCGTAGCCGAACCGGACCGCGAGGGTCCGCTTGCCCGTGGTCGCGTCTTCCTCCTTGTCGCGGACGTTGTTCACGACGAGGATGTTCGTGGAGATGGCCGCGATGGGGAGGCTGGCGAGGACGGCGACGACCGTGACGGTCCCCTCCGGAATACCGACGGTGAGCGGGGCGGCGAGGACGCTCGCGGCCTGCACGTAGAAGGTTCCGACGACGGCGACGAGGCCGAAGAAGACGAAGACGAACAGGTCGCCGAGACCGTGGTAGCCGAGGGGGTACGGGCCGCCGGTGTAGGCGATGCCCGAGGCGACCGAAAGCAGGCCGATGACGAGGATGGGCACGCCGCCGACGTAGACGAGGGAGGTGCCGAGGAGGACGGCGGCGGCGAAGGTGAGGTACATCGCCCGCTTGACCTCGGCCGGCGGGATGAGCCCGCCCGCGGTGACGCGGGTGAACCCCTCGCGGGCCTCGGTGTCCGCGCCCTGCACCGCGTCGTAGTAGTCGTTGGCGAAGTTGGTCCCGACTTGGATGAGAAGCGCGCCCACGAGCGCCGCGAGCGCGGGGAGCGGGGCGAACAGGTCGGCGTGGACCGCGACCGCGGTGCCGACGACGACCGGCGCGGCGGCCGCCGGGAGCGTCTGCGGCCGCGACGCCATCACCCACGCCCGCCTGCGAGAGATGTCCTGCGTGCTCATTGTCTGCATACGAGGGCCGAAGCAGTGAGTAAGTTCCTATCCGAAAGCGCGCGACGCCGAGGCGGTGGGTGGGAGACGGCGGCCCCCCGGCGTGCGCGTCGGCCCCGACGAGGGAGAGCGCCCCGACGTCGGCGACGACGTGGTCATCGCCGTCGCCGACGGTGGGGTGTCGATGACTCGCTATTCGGAGTCGGAAGCGGAATCAGCGGCGGGACCGGAATCGGCGGCGACGCCGAGATGGTCGGCGAGTCGCTCGCGACCGCGCTCGGCCCGAGCTTCGACCGCTTCCTCGGAGATGTACATCTCGCGCTGACGCTCCACGTCGGCCTCGCGGAGTTCGCGGAGTCGCTCCTCGGCGAGGTCGCAGTCGTCGGGGACTCGGCTGTCGAACCGCTCGCGCCAGTCGTCGCGGGCGGTCTCCTCGCCGGCGAGTTCCGATTCGGGACGTATCCAGTCCCAGTGATGCGCGAGGGCCTCGGGATACCCCCGTTCGAGGCGGTGGTCGGTGATGACCGACCGGCCGACGCGCGCGCCCTGCCCGGCCGACATGATGGCCTGCACGTTGACCTCGCTCACCGGCGCGGCGACGTACAGCCCGTCGATGGCTGTCCGGCCCTCGATGTCGGCGTAGTCGCGGTCGAACTTCGTCCGCGTCTCGCCGTCGTACTCGTAGGTGACGAACATCTCGTCGTCGTCGAGCGGTTCGAGGAAGTCGCCGCCGTAGCGGGCGGCCGCGATGACCCGCCTCGCCGTGACGGTCTCGCCGTCCTGCGTCGTGACCTCGAAGCCCGGCCCGGCAGCGTCCGCGGTCTCGGTCCCGTCGCCGCCGGCGGGTTCGACCGCCTCGACGAGCTCCGGAACGAGGTCGCAGCCGGCCGCCTCGACGTGGTCGTGGATGAGTCCGTAGAACGTCTCGACGTCGACGCCGCCGGGGAAGCCGAGGTAGTTCTCCAGATAGGCACAGCGCTGGAGCGACGACCGGCCGCGGTCGAAGACGACGGTGTCGAGACCGTACCGACCGGTGAAGACGCCCGCCGAGCAGCCCGTCGGCCCGCCGCCGACGATGGCTACGTCGTAGTCGAACGCCGCCGTTTCGGGGTCGGTCGCTGTCGTCGTCGCCGTCCCCTCCGAGCGCTCGGCGTCCGCCATCTCAGAACTCCCCGTTGACGATGTCCGCGACGCGCTGGCGGTCGAACAGTTCGGCGTCGTCCGTCACGTCGCCGAACACGTCGGGGTACAACTGCTTCGCGGCGCGCTCGGTCAGGAACAGGTTGTGAATCGGCCCCTGGAACAGGTAGCCGCCGCGGTAGACCCGACCGTTCTGGACGGCCGCCAGTTCGCCGCCGACGGGGTGGTCCTCCATGTACGCGAGGACGGTGTCGCGGAACTCCTCGGGCGTCTTGCGCTTGTGGCCGCGGACGAGAATCACGTCGGGGTCGATTTCGAGGAGGTTCTCGTAGTCGAGTTCGCCGCGGTTGGTCGTGCTGAGGTTCTCGATGTCGGTCCCCGAGAGCGCGTCGGTGACGCCGAGGTCGTTCCACTGCTTTTTGCTCGTGCCCTTGTCGTTGAGGCGGTACGGCGAGAACGTCTCGGGTTCGGTCGTCCCTTCGAAGGTGAGAAAGACGTTCGGGCGCTCGTCCGCGGGCGGCAGTTCCGCCTGTATCTCCGCGATGAACTCGTCGTGGAACGCCTCGAACGCCTCGTAACGGTCCTCGCGCTGGAACACCTGCGCGACCTTCTCGAACGCCTCGTAGAGCGTGTAGTAGCGGTAGTCGTGCCAGCCGTCCGACCGGCGGAAGACGAGGTTGCCGACGAACGGGGCGACGTTCTCCGCGATTTCGTCCACGTCGGCTTGGTCCCAGTCGAACCAGTTGATGAGCATGTTCGGGTCGTAGAGGTGGACGTCGTTGTCGAGTTCGTAGAACTCCTCTTTCGTCCGGACCTCGGGGTACGCCTCGATTTGCTCGCGGTCGACGCTCACGCCGGGGAGTTCGTCGTAGACGTAGGTGTAGTACCGGCCCGCGCCGCCGACGCCGGTCAGCCCGTCGCCGACGCCGAGCGCGACGGCCATGTCCGCGTAGCCGCCGTCGTAGGCGGCCCACGACTCGGGAACCGAGTCGAACGTGACCTCGCCCATCGGCTCCATCGTCACCGAGTACGAGGAGTCCGCCTCGGTCGTCTGGGTCTCCGTCTCGGCGCTCGTTTCGGTGGCTGCCTCGGTCGTCGTCTCGGCCGCCGTGGTCGTCTCGTCACTCCCCGACGAGTCCGACGTACAACCGGCCAGCATCCCGGCACCGAGAGCCGTGCCGCCGTACCGAATGTAGTTGCGTCGCGTGAGTCCCTCCTGCCCGGTGGATTTCTCTTCCATGGGATTTAGGCTAACCTAAATGTATAAGAGCGTTCCTATTTTTCGGCCGGCCTAAACCTTGGCGAGGCGACGTGTTTCGGCCCGACGGGAGGGGCCGCATCGCGGTTGCGGGTCCGGCGTCCGGCGAGAGCCGGGGTCAGGCCCTCAGTAGTGCCACGGGTAGTCGCGGAAGCGGGGTTCGCGCTTTTCCAGGAAGGCGTCGCGGCCCTCTTGGGCCTCCTCGGTCATGTAGGCGAGCCGGGTCGCCTCGCCGGCGAACACCTGCTGGCCGACCATGCCGTCGTCGGTCATGTTGAAGGCGTACTTGAGCATGCGCATGGCCGTCGGCGACTTCTTCGTCATCTCGTCGGCCCACTCCAGCGCCACGTCCTCTAGCTCCTCGTGGGGAATCGCCTCGTTCGCCATGCCCATGTCCACGGCCTCCTCGGCGGAGTAGGTCTTGCCCATGAAGAACACCTCGCGGGCCTTCTTCTGGCCGACCTGCTTTGCGAGATACGCGGAGCCGAAGCCGCCGTCGAAGGAGGCCACGTCGGGGTCGGTCTGGAGGAACTTCGCGTGCTCCTCGGAGGCGAGCGTCATGTCGCAGACGACGTGCAGGGAGTGGCCGCCGCCGACGGCCCACCCCGGCACGACGGCGACGACGGGTTTGGGCATGAAGCGAATGAGCCGCTGGACTTCGAGGATGTGCAGGCGACCGGCTTTCGCCTCGCGGACGAGCGGGTCGTCGGAGGCGTCGGCCTCGTCGTCGTCGCGGTACTCGTAGCCCGAGCCGCCGCGGACCGACTGGTCGCCGCCGGAACAGAACGCCCAGCCGCCGTCCTTCTCGGAGGGACCGTTGCCGGTCAGGAGGACGCACCCGACGTTCGCGCGCTTTCTGGCGTCGTCGAGCGCGGCGTAGAGTTCGTCCACGGTTCCGGGTCGGAAGGCGTTTCGGACCTCGGGGCGGTCGAACGCGATACGGACCGCCGGCACGTCGACGGCGCGGTGGTAGGTGATGTCGTCGAACTCGTCGGACCCCGGGACGGGCTCCCAGCGGTCGGGGTCGAAAATCTCCGAGACCATACCGAGTGGCGGCGCGGGCGGCGCAAAAAGATTCGCTTGCGGCGATGGTTCGGGGCCGAGTCCCGCCGCGTTCTCCGCTCGGCCCGGAACTATTTGTCAGTCGGCGAACTACTCTCGCGCATGTCGGCCGCGACCAGCCTTCTCGTCAGATTCGTCCACATCGTCGGGATGGCGCTCGTCTTCGGTGGCGCAGTGTTCGCGTGGACGACGCTCAGAGCGCCCGGTTCCGGGACCGAGGGCGCGGGTGACTCGGCCGGGGTCGTCGGCGACCCGTCGACTCTCGCGACCACCTACGAGTGGGTTTTCTGGGCGGCGATGGGCGCGATGGTCGTCACCGGCGTCGGCAACCTCGGCGCGCTCGGTCCGCCCGGCCCGTCCGGCCGCTGGGGAACGATACTGACGGTGAAGCTCCTCGCGGTGACCGCGTTCGTCCTCGGGTCGTTCGTCCGGACGCTCGTCGCGCTCAGGCTCCGACGAGACCACCCGGTGGGTGCCGGGCGCTCGCTCCTCGCGAAGAGCTACGGCGCGACCGCCGCCGCGCTTCTCGTCCTCGTCGCGCTCGCGGAGGTGTTGGCGCATGGCTGAGACCGCCGCCGGCCGCTTCGAGGCGTGGGTCGTCTCGTCGTTCAATCTCGTCGTCCTGAGTCTCGTCGGACTCCTCGCGGCCCACGCGAGCGGCGCGCTGGAAGGCGAACTCGCCAACTTCGGGACGCTTCCGGGCGTCGCCGCCTTCGCCTACCTGTGGCTCCTCACCGCGGCCGTGACCCGGTGGGCGCTGGCGGGCGGCGGGCTGGCCGACCTGCAGGACGGCCTCCGCGGACTGTGGCGACTCGTCCTCCGCGGGTTCGCGGCAGGCGCGCTCATCGGGGCGGCGTTCCTCCTCGGGGTGCTCCTCGTCGGCGCGATTCTGAACGGAGCCCCGCTCCTCTCGTTGGCGTTCATCGCGCTCATCGGCGTCGCGGCCGCGAGCGTCGTCGGCGGCGTCATCGGCGGCCTGTCTGTCGTCCTCGACGCCGGCTGTTACTGGGCCGCCGGGCGACTCGTCGGGCCGTGGGCGAAGTCAGATGTCTCGGACGACGCTTCCGACGCGGGGGGCTAGTCTCGAAGCGGACCGCGCGGACTCGTCAACCACGACGCCAGTCCGACGAGTACCGCGGCCGCGATGCCGACGAGAAAGGCGGTCGTTCCGGCCACGGAGCCGTAGGCGACGAGCCCCGTCCCGACGACCGCGGTCGCGAGCGACCGGCGGCGACCCATCGACTCGGGGTAGCCGCCGGCTTTGAACCGCGCGAGCCCCCACGCCACCACGGCGACGAGCGGCGCGAGGCCGAGGCCCGTCAGGGGCCGCTGGACGACGAACCAGAGGACGGGAAAGGCGACCACGACCGCGACGAGCGCGAGCGTCCCGCGGCGGCCGAGCGCCGGGGGATAGCCGCGCTCGGCGAGGTCCGAGAGAAGCACCACGCCGAAGACGACGGTCGCGCCCGCGAAGACCCCGGCGAGGGGTTCGTACGCGACGACGGTCGCGTAGGCGAACGCGAGAACGCCGAGGAACCCGGCGACGGCGTAGACGCTGCCGCGGTACTGGCGGAAGAGTGCGGAGGACATGTCGCCACGATTCGGAGCGCGGGAGAAAAGTCAGTCGGTCGACTGGTTCGGTCGGTCAGTCGGACAGTCGCTCTCTGGCGCGCTCGGCGATACGCTCGCGTACGCGGTGCGAGTCCTCGGCGTCGGTACGGACTTCGATAACGTCGGTGCCGTCGGTGGCGACCGACTCGGCGTAGGCGTCGCGGAAGTCGTCCGGGTCGACCGACGCGAACGAGAGGTCGTAGAGGTCCTCGGTGGCCGCGAAGTCGAGGCCGTGGGGCGTCTTGAACTGGTCCGTGAAGGGCGGTTCGTACTCCTCGATGGGGAGCATGTGGAAGATGCCGCCGCCGTCGTTGTTGACGAGGACGATGGTCGCGTCCACGCCGAGGCGACCGAGCGCGAGCAGGCCGTTCATGTCGTGGTAGTACGCGAGGTCGCCGGTCAGGAGCGTCAGGTGGTCGGTCGCCGCGGAGCCGGCCCCGAGCGCCGAGGAGACGATGCCGTCGATGCCGGACGCGCCGCGGTTGCCGAGGACCGTCCGGGACTTCGTCGAGGGTCGCGCGAAGCGGTCGAGGTCGCGGACGGGCATGGAGTTCGAGACGAACAGCGTCGAGGGCTCGGGCGCGAGGTCGGCCACGTCGGCCGCGAGCCGGCCCTCGAAGGCGTCGGTCTCGTCGTCGACGAAGCTCCAGTAGGCGTCCTCCGCGTCGGTCCACCGCGCGTTCCAGCCCTCGTCCGGGCGGTTGCGGATGAGTTGCGAGAGCCGCCACGCGAGCACCGAGGGCTCGGCCTCAACGAGGTCAGTCGCGCCGAACTCGGCCTCGCGCCAGCGGCCCGTCGGGTCGACGAGGTACTGCCGGGCGTCGGTGCGCGCGAGGTACTTCCGGAGCGCCTTCGAGGTCGGCGACGCGCCGATGCGGACGACAACTTCGGGGTCGGGCCAGTCGGCGGTGACGCGCTCGTCGAGGTAGGCGTCGTAGCCGCCGAGGACGGTCGTCGTCCGGGTGTGACCGCCGAATCGGAGCCCCGAAAGCGGGTCGGCGACGACGGGGAAGCCGGTCGCGTGGGCGAACGCGGCGACGGCCTCGGCGTTGAATCCCGGCGGGTCGGCGGGACCGGCGACGATGAGTCCGCGGTCGACCGCGAGGTCGTCGGCGAGCTTTCGGAGGTGGTCCTCGGAGAGTTCCGGCGCGCCCGCGGTCGTCTTGACGTAGGGTCGGCTCCCGCTCCGGCCGTCGAGCGCCTCGGGGTCGAGGTCGGCGGGCACGTCGCCCTCGACGTACGTCGGTTCGAGCGGCTTTCTGAAGGGGAAGTTGAGGTGGACGGGACCGGCGTCGACGCCGGTTGCCTCGGAGACCGCGCGGCCGGCGGTGGTTCGGAGGCTCCGGAGCTTCCTGTCCGTGGCCTCCGGTTCGGGCATGTCCTTGTACCAGCGGACGGCGTCGCCGTAGAGCTTCTCTTGGTCGACGGTCTGGTTGGCTCCGCTGTCGCGGAGTTCCGGCGGTCGGTCGGCCGTGAGGACGAGCATCGGCACGCGGGCCTGCGACGCCTCGATGACCGCGGGGTGGAAGTTGGCGGCGGCGGTGCCCGAAGTGCAGAGAATGGGCGTCACCTCGCCCGTGCGCCGGGCGCGGCCGAGCGCGAAGTAGGCCGCCGAGCGCTCGTCGAGGTGCGAGAACGTCTCGATGTCGTCGTGGCGGTCGAACGCCTCCGTGAGGGGCGTCGAGCGACTGCCGGGTGCGATGCACACCGCGTCGATGCCGGTGCGTGCCAGTTCGTCGGCGAAGGTCCGTGCCCAGAGGGCGTTTCGGTTCGGTGCTGTCATCTCGTCTGGGTCGTCAAATCGGATTGAATCGAGTCGAGTCGAAGTCGGTCGTCAGCTACGATGTCGGTCGCCGGCTACGGCGTCAGTCGTCGCGTTCGAGTTCGTCGAGGATGGGTCGGTACTTCAGTTGCACCTCGTCCCACTCCGCGTCGGGGTCGGAGTCGGCGACGAGGCCGACGCCCGCAAAGAGCGTCGCCAGCGTCTCCTCGACGATGGCCGAGCGGAGGGCGACCGCGAAACTGCCGTCGCCGTCGGCGTCGAACCAGCCGACCGGCGCGGCGTACCAGCCGCGGTCGAACGGTTCGGTGTCGCGAATCACGTCGAGGGCGGCTTCCGGCGGGAGGCCGCCGACCGCGGGCGTCGGGTGGAGCGCGTCCACGAGCGAGAGGACGTGTTCATCGCGTTCGAGCGTCGCGTCGATGGGCGTCCAGAGGTGCTGGACGGTCGCCAGCTTCCGAATCCCGCGGTCGCCGACGCGAATCTCGGCCGAAAGCGGGGCGAGCTGTTCCCGAATCGTCTCCGCGACGAGTTCGTGTTCGTGGTTGTCCTTCTCGCTTCCGAGCAGTTCGTTCGCGAGCCACTCGTCTTCGTCGTCGGTGTCGCCGCGGCCGGTCGTCCCGGCGAGCGCGCCGGTCTCGACCTCGCGACCGCGGAGCGAGACGAGTCGCTCGGGCGTCGCGCCGAGGAAGCTCGCCCCGCCGTTCGGCTCGACGAGGAAGCGGTGGCAGTCGGGGTACGTCCGACCGAGGCGGGCGAGCAGGTCGGGCGCGGCGGCGGGGCGGTCGAGTTCGACTTCGAGCGCCTGCGCGAGGACGACCTTCTGAAGGTCGCCGGCGCGGATGCGAGAGACCGCGGCGTCGACGCTCTCGTGCCACGCCTCGACCGAGGTCGTCCGGTGGCGGTTCGAGACGCCCGGCGGTCCCTCGGGGGGAGCGTCGTCGAGCGATTCGAGCGTCTCGCGGACCTCGTCGAGTCGGTCGCCGACGGCCTCGGGGTCGGCGTCCGCGCCGACGGCGGTGACCGTGAGCCACGCGTCGTCGCCGTCGAAGGCGACCTGCACCTCGGGGACGACGAAGCGCGCGGCCGGGAAGTCGGCCCACGGGTCGCGGCCGGTCGCCTCCTCGTGGAAGGCGAGGCCGCCGAAAAATCGCGGGTGGGCGACGTCGGGGGCGTCAACGTCAGCGCCGTCGAACAGCGACGTGGCCGACTCGCGGACGCGCGCGAGTCGCTCGGGGCCGTCGGCCTCGACGGCCACGGCGACGCCGCCGCCGACGACTGTCGGCTCGTCGGGGGCGGTCCACAGCGCCCGCGGGCGGCGCATCGTCGCGAGCGACGCCGAGACGGGCGGCGCAGACAGTCGAACCGACCTGCTGACGAGATGGGTCCCCATCTCGTCTGTCCGCAACGGTTCCATCGACCGTGGGTCAGGACCGGGGACGCTTGAAACTCTCCCTTCTGTCCCGCGCGCCGCCCCGGGGAGTCGGCGGAACGCGCACATCTGTCCACCGAACGACAACGCTGGTGGCTCGGACGCGAAGCGACCGCCGAAAACGCTGGAAATCAGCTCAGCTGTACCGCTCTTCGTTCCACGGGTTCGCCGTGTTCGAGTACCCGCGTTTCTCCCAGTAGCCGCGTTCGGGCTCGGTGAGGAATTCGACGCCCGAGACCCACTTCGCGCCCTTGTAGGCGTACTTGTGCGGGGTGACGACCCGAAGGGGGCCGCCGTGGTCGGCTGGCAGGTCCTCGCCGTCGTAGCCCCAGACGAACATGACCTCGTCGCGCATGCACTGGTCGAGGGGCAGGTTCGTGGTGTAGCCGTCCATGGCGTGGAACATCACGTGGACCGCGTCGTCGTCGACACCGACCGCGTCTGCGAGCGTCGGGAACGTGACGCCCTCGAACTCGCAGTCGAACTTGCTCCAGCCGGTGACGCAGTGGAAGTCCTGTACCTGCGTCTCGGAGGGGAGGTCTCGGAACTCGTCGAACGAGAGATCGAGTTCGGTCTCGACCGCGCCCCACGCCTCGAACGACCACGTCTCGGGGTCCCACGAGGGCGTGCCGCTCTTGGAGAGCACGGGAAACCGCTGGGTCTCGCGTTGGCCCGGCGGGAGTCGGTCGTCGCCGAACTCCTCGTAGAGGTGGGTCACGTCGTTGGCCATGGTCGAATCTTCGGCCCGACGCACCTATCACTAACGACTCCGGACACCCGTCGGCGACAGGGGCGGCAGCCGCACTAACCGAACGTAAACGGAGATTCGCGTTCGCCGGAACGACCTTCGGAAAACCCGATTATTTCCCCGGTAGAGTTATATACGGCCCTTCCAAAGCGACGGACGTTCAGATGCCCAAAGTAGAGATTACCGTGCCGGAACACCTGGAGATGCAGATCGTCCAACTCGTCGAACAGGGCGAGTTCGTCAACCGCGACGAGGCCATCGAGGACCTGCTGTCGACCGGTATCCGCGCGTACAAGACCAGCGGTCCGATGTCCGACGAGGACCGCGCGTACGAAGACGACGGAATGATGGGCCACGAAGACGAGTACGTCTTCTGAGCCGAGTGACAGTATCCCCCAATAACGCTTAAACCGCCCTCGCGCCTAACCAACGCTCATGCACAAGGACGAACTGCTGGAGCTGCACGAACAGATGGTTATCATCAAGGACCACTTCTCGGCCCGCGACCACGTCGATTCGAGCCTGTTCGACCCCTACGACGAGCTCGCCGTCGAGCCCTCCCACGTCCACAAATCGAAAAGCGAGCACAAACACGCCGTGTTCGTGCTGGGGAACGCCCTCGCGACCGCGATGAGTGACGACGAGTTCTCCAGCGCGGGCCGCGTCGGCAAGCGCATGGAGGAACTGGCCGACGACGCCGAAGGGAAAATCTGAGCGGCCGTCCGCCGCAGCGCGCCCCGCGACCGACCGCCCGACGCTGAGCCGTCACCCGCCGTCGGATTCGTGTCGCCCGCTAGCACTTCTCAAGCAGTTCTCCGCGGGTTTCTTTATCACCCGTTCGCACGACACAGGTAGCTAATGCTAGAGATACCGGGCTGGATACCGTTCCAGCGGCTCGCCGCGCTCCTCGCGCTCCTCGCGGCCGCCGCCGCGCTCGCCGTCGTCGACAGGCCGACTCGCCTCTCGGTGGCTCTCCGGCGGCGCTTCCTGTTCGGCCTCCCGCTCGGAACGCTCGTCAGCGTCGGCGGCGTCCTCCTCGTCTATCTCGTCGTGCAGGACGGCTGGTCGTCGTGGTACCGGCCCGTCGTCATCCCGTTCCGGGCGTGGTCGTACTTCTACCCGACCGGGATGCTGACCGCCGCGTTCGCCCACTCCAGCGCCGGCCACCTCGTCGGCAACCTCGTCGGCACGCTCACGCTCGCGCCGGTCGCGGAGTACGCGTGGGGACACTACCCGACGCGCCGCGGGTCCACCTCGTTCGGGTCGGCCCGCGAGAACCCCTACGTCCGGTCGCTCGTCGTCTTCCCCGCGGCCGTCGCCGGCGTGGGGCTTCTGACCTCCGTCTTCGCACTCGGCCCGGTCGTCGGCTTCTCCGGCGTCGTGTTCGCGTTCGCCGGCTTCGCGCTCGTCTTCCGGCCGCTGTCGACCATCTTGGCGTTCGTCTCCGGGCGCGTCGTCAGCCTGTTTTACAACGCGATGCTGTCGCCCGAAGTCGTCTCGTCGGCCCGCCCCATCTTCTCGACGCCGTGGTGGTCCCAAATCGCCATTCAGGGCCACGCCATCGGCTTCCTGTTCGGCGTCCTCCTCGGCGTGTGGCTCAGCCACCGCCGCGAGGGGTCGAACCCGCCCGCCCTCCGGAGCTTCGCCGGCGTCCTCCTGTTTTCCGTGAGCGAGTCGCTGTGGGCGGTGTACTGGTACCGCGGCGGCGAGACCTACGTGCTGTTTCGCGCCGTCGGCTTCGCGCTCGTCGTCGCGCTCGCGACCATCGTCGCGCTGACCGTCGCGGCCTCCGACAAGCCGCTCCGCGAGTACGCGCCCGACAACTCGGTATTTTCGGCCCGCCGCTGGCAGGCCGGCCTCGCCGTTCTCCTCGTCGTCGTCGCGGCCCTGTCGGGACCGGCGATGCTGTACAACACGTTCACCGCGAGCGGCGACGATCTGCCGGGCGAGAGCGTCTCGGTCAGGGACTACGACGTGACCTACGCCGAGGACGTGCCGAACGGGCTGACCGCCGTCTTCGACATCGAACTGTTCGGCGAGTCGACGACGACCAACACCTCCGGGGTCATCGTCAGAAGCGAGCGGCGCGGTATCTGGACGACGGCCGTCTCCACGAGTCGGCTGGCGTTCGACGGGGAGTCGGCGGTCAGGCTCGGCGGCCTCGGCTGGCGCGACCAGGTAACGGCGGTCCGCGACGGCTACGTCGTCTCGGGCGCGGGAACCGCCTACCGGGTGTTCCTCGTCGCCGACGGCGAGGCGCGACTGGCCTACGAGACCGGGCCGGTCCGAGCCGAACCGGTCGTCGCCCGGCGGAACATCTCGGTCGTGCCGACGGCGGCGGGCTACGACATACAGGTGTCGTCGGACAGCGGGACCGTCAGGGGACCGATGCCGACGAAGAATGCGAGCACGACGCTCGACGGCATTCGATTCGTCCGCGAGAAGTCGTTCGTCTTCGCCGAGTCGCGGGGGACGAAAGTCCGCATCGCGCGACAAGAGACGTACAATTAGGCTGGGTCGGGGGTCGACGCGCGCGCTGACGACGGCGCGGTCACGGCCGCCTCACCACTCGATGCGGAACACTTCGGCGTCGAGCTGTCGGCGGTCCTCGTCGTGGAAGTCGAACTGGCGGTCGAGGTCGAACGTCGCCCGGAAGGCGTCGGTGAGGTCGCCGCCCGCGTCGGCGACGAACGACTCGACGAACTCCTTGCTCCCCTCGTTGTGGACCGAGTAGGACACGTCGGCGACCGACGCGACCGATTCGAGGAACGCGCGGTCGGCGTGTTCGTTGCCCCGCTGCGCGCCGAACGGCGGGTTCATGAGCACCGTGACCTGCCGGTCGTCGGGGAGACAAAGCGGCAGGCGGGTCGCGTCGGCGCGAATCCAGTCGATGGGGGCGCTCGCGCCGACGCGGCGAGCGTTATCGGTCGCGGTGTCGAGCGCCGCGTCGTCGAGTTCGACGCCGACGACGCGGGCGGGCGAGCGGAGCGCCGCGCCGAGTCCGAGCATGCCGGTTCCGGAGCCCAAATCGAGGACCGTCGCGCCCTCGATGTCGCCGCGGAGGTCCGCGAGGTGGACGAGGTGCGCGGCGAGGTCCGGCGGCGTCGGGTACTGTTCGAGCGAGACCTTCGGGTTCTCGAAGCCGGCGACCACCGCCAACTGCGCCTCCAGCGCGGCCTTGGTTGCCATCAGCCGTCGATGGAACCTCGAAGCTCAAAAGCGACACCCTCGCGCCGGGCGCGCTCGCCGAGCGCCGCGAGCGCGGACTCGGCGTCGTCGGGGCGACAGCACTCCGCGACGTCAACGGCGACGCGCCCGACGCCGAGGAACGCGGCGGCGCGGACGTACTCGCGGAGGCGGTCGGACTCCGACTGCACCGCGAGGGGGTCGTCCTCGCAGAAGCGGGCTTCGACGGTGAGTTCGGCGGGGAGGTACCCCTCCTCGGCGAGTTCGGTCTTCAGGTCGCGGAGGTGCGCGGGAGCGGTCGACTCCAGACCCGCGGCGTCGAGGACGACGGGGGTCAGGTCGGCGGGACGGCCGGCGACGAGTCCGGCTTCGACGGACGAGGATTCGAGCGTGCTCATGTTGCACACACATTTCCTTTGGTTATGTATATATCTTTGTAAATACCTAGTAGTAATTTCTGTGCGTGAAATCCGCTGATGGCACGGGGGTTCGCCGCGCAGATATGACAGCCTAGAGAGTAATGTCCGTTGGTACCGTACTGCTCGTGGGGGCACACGCTCCACCCCCATTCTCCCTGACCCCGCGGGGCGGTTCCGCCCGGAGCCGGCGACTCTACTCGTACGTGTACGCGAGCACTTCGGTTCCGGCGGCGTCCCGAATCGTGACCGTGTCGCCGCCGTTGTTCCACACCGCGCCGCCGCGACCCCAGTAGACGTCTTCATCGGTGTCGGTTCCCGAGCCCGTGTGGAGCGTCAGCGACGCGCCGGGGTCGAGTGCGGTCCCCTCGGCGAACGTGTAGGTCGCGCCCGCCGCGTCGGAGACGGTCCACCCCGAGAGGTCGACGGGGTCGTCGCCGTCGTTCCGGAGCGTGACGTACTCCTCGTTCAGGTTGTCGTTGTCGTTGCCGGGCGCGTCGGCGACGACCGAGACGGAGAGGCCGTCGTCGGTGGTCGCGTCCGCACCGCCCGCGGCCGCGCCCTCGGTCGCGCAGGACCAGAGGCCGACCCCGCGCTCTCTGGCGTCGCGCTCGGCGCGCTCGTAGCGCTCGCGTTCCTCGAACGAACTCTCGTAGAACCGGGCGTGGCCCTCGGCGATGAGGTCGTAGTTGAACTCCGCGCCGTCGACGACGACGTACGCGAGGAGCCGGCCGTAGTAGCCGCGCTCGCCCGCCTTCTCGTCGTACCGGAGTTCGACGGTCCGGTCGGCGAGCCGGGACTTCGCGTAGGCGCTCGCGTCCTCGCCGGCCGCGCGGAGGCAGGTCCGCCCGGCCTCGGTCTCGGGGACGCCCTCGAACTCGTCGGGCGTGTTCTCGGCGTGGACCTCCGGCGTGTCGACGCCGAGGAGCCGAACCGTCTCGCGCGCGCCGTCCGGCATGACGACCTTGATGGTGTCGCCGTCGACCACCTCGACCACCTCGACTGTCACGTCGCCTTCGGCGGCCGCGGTCGTCGGCGACCCCGACTGCGCCGTCGGCGATGCCGTCTCTGTCGCGGTCGATTCGACCGTCGCCGCCGCCCCCGCGCCGCCTCCACCGAGACAGCCCGCGAGGACCGCGAGAACGACGACAACGAGTGTCGCGGTAGCACGTCTGACCATTCGATTCACCGTTAGTCAGGGAACTGTATAAGTAGCTGCGTCCGAATCCCCCGAATCCGAGCTCGTCGAATCGCCAGACAGCGGCCTTTATCATATTTCTGTTACAAAGGTTTAAATTCACGCTCCACCAGAAACCTTTTAATGGAACGTCCGAGCCGGCAGCGTCAGCGAGAGGAGGAGGCAACGGCACAAGAGGACGAGCAAGTCAACTGTCCGGAGTGTGGCTCTGACCAGATCGTCACGGACGCAGACCAGGGGGAGCTGGTGTGTGACGACTGCGGACTCGTCCTCGACGAGCGACAGATCGACCGCGGCCCGGAGTGGCGGGCGTTCAACCACTCCGAGCGGCAGTCGAAGTCGCGCGTCGGTGCGCCTATCACGGAGACGATGCACGACCGGGGGCTGACGACGACCATCGACTGGAAGGACAAGGACGCCTACGGTCGCTCGCTTTCGTCCGAGAAACGCTCGCAGATGCACCGCCTGCGCAAGTGGCAAGAGCGCATCCGGACCAAGGACGCCGGCGAGCGCAACCTCCAGTTCGCCCTCAGCGAAATCGACCGCATGGCCTCGGCGCTCGGCGTCCCGCGGTCGGTCCGCGAGGTCGCTTCGGTCATCTACCGCCGCGCGCTCAACGAGGACCTGATTCGCGGGCGCTCCATCGAGGGCGTCGCCACCTCGGCGCTCTACGCCGCCTGCCGTCAGGAAGGTATCCCGCGCTCGCTCGACGAGGTCGCGGAAGTGTCGCGCGTCCCGCAGAAAGAAATCGGTCGCACGTATCGCTACATCTCGCAGGAACTCGGCCTCGAACTCAAGCCCGTCGACCCCAAGCAGTTCGTCCCGCGGTTCGCCTCCGCGCTCGACCTCTCCGAGGAGGTACAGGCGAAGGCGACCGAGATCATCGACGTATCCGCCGAGCAGGGCCTGCTGTCGGGCAAGTCGCCGACCGGCTTCGCCGCCGCCGCAATCTACGCCGCCTCGCTTCTCTGCAACGAGAAGAAGACCCAGCGCGAAGTCGCCGACGTCGCGCAGGTGACGGAAGTCACCATCCGGAACCGCTACCAAGAACAGATCGAAGCGATGGGCTTCCGCTGAGCGTCGGCCCGCCGCCCCGGCTCACCATCACCGACTGACGACGTCGACGACACTCAGTTTTTCACGAACACCACGACCGGCCGTCCCCAGAGGCCGGTGTCGTACTGGTGTGCGACGTAGCCGTCGAGGAGCGGCGCGACCGTCCCGCGCTCGTCGGCGGGCGCGATGACCACCGGCGGAATCGACGACCGGGCTTCGAGCGCCTCGGGCGTCGCCGCCGACGTCGAGTCGGCGCCGATTCGCTCGACGTACCACGCCATCGGGAGCTGTTCGCCCCACGAGTCGGGGACCGGCGGATAGTCGGCCGCGCCGTCGGCGACGTACATCGAACTCCCGTAGTAGAGCACGTCAGGCCCCTCGTCGTCGGTCGGGCCGACCCACGCCGAAAGGTTGTCACGGAACGACGAGAACTCGCTGGACGGCTGTGCGAAGTGCGCGAGTTCGGTGTCGCGGTCGCTCGGGCCGTACACCTCGGTCGTCGCCACCGCGCCGGTCTGGGCGACGAGCGCGAGTAGGACGATGACCGCGGCCGCGACGCGGGGCACGTCCCGCGAGTCGAACGCGCTGCGACCCCAGCGGACGAGCGCCGCGAGGCCGATACCCGCCGGGAGCGCGAGCGGGACGACGACGTAGACGCCGAGCCACGGCGCGGACACCTCGGTCAGCATGGGGACGAACACCAGCGACGCGCCGGCCCAGTAGACCGCCGCCGACACCTCCGACCGCGGCCCGCCGGCCGTGTAGCGGTCGACGAGGAAGACCGCCGCACCGAGGAGGACGACCGGGAGCGCCGCGAGCGCGAGCGCGCCGAGGAGGTCGCCGAAGTACGGGAGATACTCGTGGGTCCCCTCCGGGTAGCGGTCGACGACGCGGACGCCGACGAAGCGGCGAACCGAGTCGAACAGCGCCGCGTCGATTGCGCCGAGAATCGTCCCCGGCGCGTAGAGGCCCGCGCCGTCGGTGTCGCCCGCGCGCGGGGCGAACGCGAAGACGTGGAGCGCGACGAAGACGAGGAGCGCGCGGGCCGCGGGGGTCGCCGCGCCGCGGAGTCGGGCGGCGTACTCGCCGAGGCGCATCGCGGCCGGGCGCGCCGACGAGAGGAGCGCCGCGTGGTCGAACACCAAGAGCCCGGCGACGGCGAGACAGCCGAGCGCGACGAGACCGAGCCCCGACGAGGCGACGGCGAGCGCGACGGCCGCGGCGAGTCCGTAGGCGTTTCGCCGCCCCGCGCCGTCGACGAGACGGACCGCGAAGCCGAAGGCGACGAGCGCGAAGCCGACCGCGAGCACGTCGCCGCGGGCGAACCGGCCGTAGTAGACGAGAATCGGGTTCGCCGCGAGGACGGCCGCGAACCCGAGTGTCTCGTCGTCGGCGAGGCGGCCGCGGAAGAGGAGCGCGGCGAGCGGGAGGGCCGCGCCGAAGAGCGCAAAGGGGAGGCGGAGCGCGAAGTCGGTCGCGCCGAACAGCGCGAGCGACGGCCGCGAGAGGTGGTAGACGAGCGGCCCGCCGGCGACGGGGCGGTACGAGAAGAAGCCGGTTTCGAGCGACCGGAGGCTCCAGTAGCCGACGCGGGCCTCGTCCCAGTGGAGCGGCCGGTCGCCGAGTCCGACGAGGCGGACGACGAGCGCCGCGGCGGCGAGCGCGACGACGGCGAGCGTCGTTCGGTCGGGTCGCCGCCCGACGCGGGAGGGAATCATGGGATGACGTGGCGCGCCGGACGGCAGAAAGGTTACGACTTGGAAGGCCGGCGGCCCGCCCCTTCGAAAGCGTCATCCCCGCCGACCGGTAGCACTCGGATATGTCGCTCATCGAGTCGCTACCCGCTCGCCCCCTCGAACCGCAGGAGCTGACGTCTTTGAACCGCGCCGACGCGTTCGAACTCGTCGTCGCCGTCGAGGACGACAGCCCCGCCCGAAGCCTGCTTTTCGCCACCGAGGCGTGGGTCAAGGCCGCCGCCTACGAGGACGACGCCGGCTGGTCGGTCGTCGAGACGGTCGAACTCGACGAGGAGACCGAGCGAATCGACGGACTGCAGGCGTGCGAGGAGGCCATTCTGTCGTTCCGAGACGACGGGAACGAGGAGTAGTATTAACCGCGTTCCGAACTAAGTATAATTTGTCATGTACCGCGAAATCCTCGTCCCGACCGACGGAAGCAGGGCCGCCGAACGCGCCATCGACCATGCGCTCGACCTCGCGAAGACCTACGACGCGCGGATTCACGCGCTGTACGTCGTCGACACCAGCATCTACACCTCGCTCGACGCCGGCGCGGACGTGGTCATCGACGCCCTCGAACGGGAGGGCGACGCCGCGACCCGACACGTCCGCGAGGCCGGTGAGGAGGCCGGTATCGACGTGCAGGCCGAGGTCGTCACCGGGACCGCCTACCGCTCCATCCGGGAGTACATCGACGACCACGACATCGACCTCGTCGTCATGGGTACCCACGGGCGCACGGGGCTGAGTCACTACCTCCTCGGGAGCGTCACCGAACGCGTCGTCCGCACTTCGCCGGTCCCGGTGCTCACCATCCGGTTGGACGACGAAGACGAGGATGACGCCGCGGACGAAGAGACGGACGCCGAGGCCGAGGCCGAGGAGTAACTCGACCACGTCGGAGTCCGAACTCGGGCGCGGGCACGGGTCGCACGTTCCCGCCTTGCTCGGCAGCCTGCTTCGACCGCGCGGTCGGCGACGAGGTCGCCGCGACTTTGATAAACAGTTTTGGTGCGGTCGCTCATACGCCGCGGTATGACCGAGTACACCGTCGAGTTCGTCGGCACGGGCGAAACCATCACCGTCTCCGACAAGCAGACCATCCTCAAGGCCTGCATCGAGGAAGGAATCGCACAGGAGTACTCCTGCCGCGTCGGGATGTGCCTCGCCTGCTCCGCCGAGATTCTCGAAGGCGACGTCACCCAGCCCGCCGCCCGCGGGCTGACCGACGAGGAGGCAGAGCGGTTCGCCCTCACCTGCATGGCCCGCCCGCAGAGCGACCTCAAACTCGACCGCGGCGTCTACCCGCCGAGCATCGAAGGCGACGCCGCGACCGCCGGCACCGCCGCGGACGACGACTGACGACGGGTACTCTCCGGGGCCGGCGCGCCGGCCCGCGTTTCTCCGTTTCGAACCGAGTCGCCGAGCTGACGCGTCGGACCGACGCACTCGCTCGGCCCGCGGACCGCGCCTCACGCCTCGCTCGTCGCCGCGCAGTTGTTCGGCCCCAACTCGACTTCGAACGCCTCCTCGTCCGACAGCGAGTCCCGACCGAGGTTCGTCTCGATGATTCGCTCGTAGTTTGCCGGCCGCGGCGGCATGTCCGAACAGACGAACGAGACGAACGTCGCCTCGTCCATCGAGAGCGCCCCGAGTCGGTCCCGGAGCGTCCCGATTTCCGCGACGTACGCGCCGTTTTCGTCCGGGACCGTCCGCGGGCCGTAGTGGGCGGGCGCGACCAGCGTGTCGTCCGCGAACTCGCCGTACCGCTCCGTGAGCGTCGCGTGGAGCCGCCTCGCGGCGGCGGGCGCGCCCTCGTCGCCGTCTTCGAGGTCCGGGCGCGCGACGCTCTCTAGGAGGAGGCTGTCGCCCGCAAAGAGCAGGTCGCCGAGTCGGAACGCCGTCATCTCGGTCGTGTGTCCCGGCGCGTGGACCGCGACGAGTTCCGCGTCACCGACGCTGATGGTCTCGCCGTCCGCGACGAGTCGCGCGTCGAAGTCGAGGCCGCGGTCTGTCGCGCCCGCCGGGAGGACGACGGTCGCTCCGGTGCGCTCGGCGACGGCGCTGACGCCGCTGACGTGGTCGGCGTGGACGTGGGTGTCGACGGCGGCGACGACCTCAGCGCCGCACTCGCGTGCGTCTTCGACGTACCGCCCTGCGAACGCCCGAAGCGGGTCGATGACGACGGCCTCGTCGCCGGCGACGACGAGATAGGCGAGACAGCCGCTGGAGGGGCGGTCGTACTGGAGAACCGTCGCGTCCGCGGTTCCGACGGGGAGTTCGCGGGCGCGGTAGACGCGCGCCCAGCCGTCCATTCCCGTTTCGAGATTCTCCGCGGGGACGCCGGCCTCGGAGAGCACGTCGGCGACGTGCGCGCTCGACCGGCCCTCCGCGCAGACGACGACCACGGGCGAGGGAGCGTCCTCGAACGCCGCCGCGAGCTCGGAGACCGTCCCGCGAATCTCGGCCTGCGTGAAGCGAATCGCCGGAATCTGCGTCGCGGTCACGGCCGCGCCGTCGACGCGCCACGCCTCGAACTCGTCGCGGTCGCGCACGTCGAGAATCGCCGTCGGGTCGCCGCGGGCGAGTCGGGTCGCGAGTTCCTCGGGAGTCATACGCACACGGTACGCGCGCCGGCCGCAAGAACGCTACGCGGACCGAAGAGAGAACAGTGACGCGCTACTCCGACGTTCCGCCGTCGTTGCTCAGGCGTCTCGATGGCGGTTCGTCGAAGCCGGATTCGTCGCGGACGCCGGCCGGCGGGCCGTCGACACCACCGGTTGTCGGAGTGTCGGAGTTCGGTTCGAGGGGCGTTCCCGCCCCGCCAGCGCCGCCCGTTTCGCCGCCGCCGAGTCGCGCGGCCGCGTCGCGAATCGAGAGCACCTGTTCGGTCTGCGAGCGGTTGGCGTCGGCGATTTCGCCGATTTGGTCCGACACCGCGGTCGCGCGCTCCGTCGCGTCGTCGACCATGCCGGCGATTTGCTCGGCGCTCTCGGCCTGGTCGTCGGTCGCCGAGGCGACCTCGCCGACGCCGACGGTCGCCTGCTCGACCGCCGCCGAGATGTCCGAGAGACTGCGCATCACGTCCTCGCCGCGGTCGATGCCGTCGTAGAGTCGGCCGGTCGTCTGCGAGAGGCTCTCGATGGTCTCCCGCGCCTCGGACTGGATGTTGCCCACCGTGCCCTCGACCTCGGCGGCCCGGGCCTGCGACTCCTCCGCGAGGTTCTTGACCTCGCTGGCGACGACGGCGAACCCCTCGCCCGCGTCGCCGGCGCGGGCGGCCTCGATGGAGGCGTTGAGTGCGAGCAGGTTCGTCTGCTCCGCGATGTCGTTGATGGCGTCGAGCACCTCGTCTATCTCCGCGATTTGGTCGTGGAGTTGCTGGACGTCCTCGGAGGCCGTCTCGGCGGCCTCGCTCACGTCGCGCATCACGTCGATGGCCTCGTCGGCCGCGTCCTCGCCCTCGGCGGCGCGCGTGGCGGCGTCGGCGCTGGTCCGCTCGACCTCCTCCGCGGTCGCCGCAATCTCCTCGACGGTCGCGCTCATGTCCGACACCTCGGCGGCGACCGTCGCCATGTCGTCGGCCTGCGCCCGCGCCGTGGTCTCGATATCGTCGGTTCGCTCCGTGACCTCCTCGGAGGTCCGCAGGAGCGACTCGACCGGCTCGCTCACGTCGGCTTCGACCTCGTTTGCGAGGGCGCGTCGGCGCTCGGCCGCCTCCCGCGCTGCCTGACTGTACGAGTGGATGTACGTCTCCATCGCCACCTGCTGGTCGAGAGACAGGAGCTTCAGCACGGGGAGGATGCGCGCGACGACCTCGTCGACGGCGTCTTCGACCCGGTCGTCGCCGCCGCGGAGCCCACCTGAGACGCCGGCCGCGCCGCCGAAGAGCCCGGAAAGCAGACCGCCACCGTCCTCAGCGTCGCCCGCACCGTCGCCGTCTGCGCCGAACTCGTCGCCGACCGTCCGCCCGCCGCCGGTGAACTCGGCTTTCACCTCGTCCGCGACGGCACCGAGAATGCCCTCGTAGTAGACCGAGTACGCGCCGAGGTAGAACTTCGGCCCGAGGTCTATCATGTCGTGTAACTTCCCGATTCGCGCCCGCTTCGCGAAGTAGTCCTCGCCGTACTCCCCGCGGCCGAGTTCGCGGAGGTACGTCGCCTGGTCGGCCTGCAGCATCTCCGTGTTCTTCGTCGAGCGACCGAAGAACGTCGTCGCCGCCGCGTGCTCGCCGAGGTGGTCGTAGAACTCCGCGGCGAACTCGTCCGCGAACTCGTCGAAGAGCGGTTGGAGGTCGCTCAATCGTCGCTCGTCCGCCGCCGAGAGGCGGACGAACGACTTCCGGCGGTCGATTTCCACCGCATCGATGTCCAGTTCTGAGAGTAGCGCATCCCCGTCGACACGCGCTCGCGCGTTGGCGTCGACTGGTGCCGAGGAGTTCGTCATACCCGTTCCCAATAGGTTCCAGTATTTCAAGTCTCACCGCGGAGTATCACGAATGATACCGGTGCTGATTGCCGTGAGAGCCCCGCATTCGTGGACCGGTCCGAATGTTCAGGTGACTGGCGGACCGATGGGCGGTATGGACGCCGATTCGTTCCGCGAGTCAGTCGAGGCGGCGAAACGGACGCAACTCGACCGACTCGGCTCGTCGAAGCTCCTGTTGGCGCTGACCGATGCGGACCTCTCCGAACCGGCGGTGCTCCGCGCCGCCGCGTACTCCGAGCACGCGGCCCGCGGGACGTTCGAGGCGTGGGCCGACGACGAGCCCGACGACGACGCGAGAGCCGCCTTCGAGGCCACCGCGGCCCAAGAAGCCGAGCACCTCGACCGCGTCCTCGACGCGCTCGACGAGGAGGTCGATCTCCCGGAGGAACCGGGCGTAATGCACGCGTACCTCCGCGGGCGCGAAGACACGGTCGAGCGGGCCGCCGCCGGGATGGTCGGCCGCGGCCTCGTCTCGGTTCGGACCCACACGCAGGTCATCGGCTTCTTCGTCAACGAGGCCGACGAGCCCCGCGCCGACCTCTTCCGCGAGCTGAAAGCCGAGACCGAAGAGACGCTTGCGACCGGGCTGGACCTCCTCGCCGACCACTGTGAGACCGACGACGACTGGGAGCGCGCCCGGATGGTCGCCGAGTACGTTGTCCAGCTGGCGTACGACGACTACGCCGACGGCCTCGCCGAACTCGGCGTCGACCCGAAGCCGCTCTGCTGAGTCGGCTCGGCGCTTCGGACCCCGGACTGCACCACCTCGCCTCACCGACCCAACCTATTCGTGTCCCGGAGTGGTAGCCGGAGGTATGACTTCCGAGGTCCGCGGACGCGTCGAGGCGCTGTACACCGCGCCGTCGAAGGGCGAACCGATGGTCTCCCACGAGACCGTCGCGGTCGCCGAGGCCGGTATCGAGAGCGACCGCTACTTCGACGGCGACGGCTTCTACTCGGCGACCGACGGCTGTCAGGTGACGCTCGTCGACGCCGCGGTGCTGGACGACGCGAAGCGCGAGTACGACCTCGACCTCTCGGCCGGCGAGCACCGCCGGAACGTCGTCGTCCGCGGCGTCGACCTCGGCGCTCTGCTCGACGCGACGTTCGAACTCGGCGGGGCCGAACTCCGCGGAACGAAGCGCAGACCGCCCTGCGCGCACCTCGCGGACCTCGTCGGCGACGACGTAGGCGACGCCCTCCGCGAGTCCCGCGGCGGCATCTGCGCGGACGTGCTTTCGCCCGGCCGGGTCGCCGTCGGCGACGACCTCCGCGTGACCGAGGCGAACCCACGCGAACTGGGTCGGCAGATAGCCCAACGACTCGGCGGCGAGGCCGTCGCGGCCGACGAAGGCGGGACGAGTGCCGAGGAACCGCACGGGGACGGCCACGTATGACCGGCGACGACGATGCTGACGACGCGACCGCCGGAACCCCGGTCGAACGCGCGAAGGCTGCTCTCGCGGCGCTCAGCGCCGACGGCGACGCCTCCGATTCGACTTCGCCCCCGGAGCCGACCGAGCCTGCGAACCCAGTCGTCGCCGTCGCCCCCGGTCGCGTGAACCTCGTCGGCGGCCACACCGACTACAACGACGGCCTCTGCCTCCCGATGGCCGTCGACCGCCACGTCGCGGTCGCGGCCCGTCCACGAGACGACGACCGCCTCCGCGTCCGCGCCGCCGACTTCGACGAGACGGCCGAACTCGCCCCCGACGACGACCCCGATGGGTGGGCCGCCTACGTCGCCGCGGTCGCGCGCGTCCTCCGCGAGGACGGCCCCGTCGGCGGCGCGGACCTCGCCATCGCCTCCGACGTGCCCACGGGCGCGGGCCTCTCCTCGTCGGCCGCGCTCGAACTCGCAGTCGGCCGCGTGCTTCTCGCAGTCTCCGGGCGCGACCTCCCGACCGCCGACCTCGCGCTGGCGTGCTGGCGGGCCGAGCGCGAGGGCGTCGGCGTCGAGTGCGGCATCCTCGACCAGTTCTCCGCGGCGCTGTGCGAAGCCGACTCGGCGCTCTTTCTCGACTGCCGAACCCGCGAGTTCGAGTCGGTGCCGGTCGGCGACGACGTCGGCGTCCTCGTCATCGACACCGGCGTCTCCCACGAACTGACCGAGTCGGGCTACAACGACCGCGTCCGCGAGTGCGCGGCGGCGCTCGACCGCCTCCGGGAGTGCGCCGACCGCGACCTCGACTCCCTCCGGGACGTGGACCGCGACCTCCTCGACGCCCACGCCGACGCGCTGGAGCCGGTACACCGCCGCCGGGTTCGACACGTCGTGACGGAAAACGAGCGCGTCCGCCGCGCCCGCGACGCGCTCGCCGCCGGCGACCTCGACCGCGTCGGCGACGCGATGCTCGCGGCCCACGAGAGCCTGCGTGACGACTACGAAGTGAGCTGTCCGGAGCTCGACGCGGCGGTCGAACTCGCCGCCGAAACGCCGGGCGTCTACGGCGCGCGGATGACCGGCGGCGGCTTCGGCGGGAGCGCGGTCGCGCTGGTCGACGCCGACGCGCTCGACCGGGCGGCGCGCACGATTCGAGACGCGGTCCCCGAGCGCGTCGGCCCCGACGCCAACGTGTTCGCCTGTCGCCCCTCCGGTGGCGTTCGGCTGGTCGACGAGGAGTGAGGAGACGAGCCGACGGCTCCGCGTTGAGCCTCGGAAAAAATCGAACGCGGGTCCGCGAGTTCGACTTCGGTTACGCCTCGTCGAACGAGGCGAATCGGAGATTCGCCGGCTCGCCGAAGCTTACGCTTCGTCGAACATAACAGACGCTACGCGTCTGTTGGCTCGACGAGTCGTTTCACTCCTCGTCGAATCGCGTCGAGCGAAGCTCGACTGATTCGACTTCGGCTTACGCCTCGTCAAACAGCGTCTCGCCGTCGACCATGTGTTCTTCGACGGTGTCCATGTCCAGCGTCACGCCGAGGCCCGGCTTCTCCGGAATCTCGATGTAGCCGTCCTCGATGACCGTCTCCTCGACGAGGTCGCCCCACCAACCCAGCTCGTAGGAGTGGTACTCGACCGCCAGCGAGTTCGGAATCGCCGTGCCGACGTGCGCGGAGGCCATCGTCGCCACCGGCGACGAGACGTTGTGCATCGCGACCGGCACGTAGTACTGGTTCGCCACGTCCGCGATTTTCTGCGTCTCGCGCATCCCGCCGACCTTCGGCATGTCGGGCGCGACGATGTCCACGGCCTGCTTCTCGATGAGCCGACGAAGCTCCGTCACGCGGTAGCGGTTCTCGCCGACCGTGATGGGCGTGAGCGTGGACTTCGTGACCTCCTCCTGCACGTCGAGGTTCTCCGGCGGCACGGGGTCTTCGAGCCACCACACGTCGTAGTCTTCGAGCGCGGCGGCGAGGCGCTTGGCGCTGCCGCCCGAGAACGTCCAGTGGCAGTCGAACGCCACGTCGGCCTTGTCCTTGACGCGCTCTGTCACCTTCTCGACGATTTCGGCCTTGTGCCGAATCTCGCCGGGGCGCAGGTGGCGGTTCGCGCGGTCCTTCTCGAAGCCCGACGGCACGTCGAGGTCGAACTTCAGTGCGTCGTAGCCGAGTTCGTCGACCACGCGCTCCGCCTCGTCGGCGCACGCTTCGGGGTCGGCCTCCTCTTCGGTGTGGCAGTCGCAGTAGACGCGGACCTTGTCGCGGTATTTCCCGCCGAGAAGCTGGTACGCGGGGATGTCGAGAATCTTGCCCGCGAGGTCGTGGAGCGCGATTTCGATACCTGCGATGGCAGTGACCGTGACGCCCTCGACGGAGCCCTCACCGGACATCTTCTGGACGAGGTGCTCGTAGAGGCGGTCGATGTCGAGGGGGTTCTCGCCGATGACGAACGGCTTCATGCGCTCGATGAGTTCGGGTACGCCCGCGCCCCAGTAGGCCTCGCCGGTGCCGACGACGCCCGCGTCGGTGTAGATGCGGACGAGCGTCCACGGGAAGTTCCCGTCGACCATCGTCGTCTGCACGTCGGTGATTTCGACGTCGCGGCCGCCGCCGCGCTTGGCCGTCACGCCCATCGTCTCCGCCGACAGCTCTCGCATCGTGTACTCCGCGTTCGGATCGTGTAACTCCGCGTAGTTCTTACCCATGTGGAGAGGTTTACTCGTAGATTAGTAAAGTTTTCCGACCGAGACAGCCGTCGCTCGGTGACCCGCGGGGACGGAGTTAGACCGGCGCACGTCGGTCGAGCGTGTCGCGGAACGTCTCTCGGACGAGCGCGTCGAGGTCGGCGGGGAGTCCGAGTCGCCGGAGGTCGGTGTCGGGGTCAATCGCCGGATCGAGGTCGACGCCGCGGCGGCGGAGCGCGAGCAGTCGCCAGAGGTACGCGAGCCTGAGCAGGCGCATCGCGCCCGGCACGTCGGCGGCGCTCCGGACGCGGTAGGTCACCCACGCCGAGTCGGGGAGCACGTGGTGGGGGTCCGCGAGGCCGTCGGTGAGGAGCACGTCGCGGGCGCGTTTCGTGAGCGCGAGGTCGACGACGCCCGCGTCGTGGACGTGGCCGATCTCCCGGCCGGCGACGAGGAACTCCGTTCCCCCGAAGCGGTGCGGCGCGGTCTCGACGCCGGGCCACCGCGAGACCCGTGAGACGATTCTGTCGATGGAGGTAGTCATTCGGTGAATGTACGCGTTCCGAGGAGATAACTGCGAAGTCGGACCGGCGGGGAGTGTCGGCCCAGACACCGTCCGTCAAACACTCCGTAGTCGGGCGATAACCACAGGATTTCCAGACATTCAGTTCACAGAGAGAGTCAATCGAAAATAGACACTCAGACCAGCGCGGTATTCGCGGATTAACACGGGTTAGGAACGCGAATTTTCGCGTCCCGCGACGACTTCGCGTCGGGGCCTCGTCGCGGGGCGCGCTCTCAGACCGACGGAATCCCGAACTACTGCGGTGTCCGGGGTAGACGATTCGTAACGAAAGCCTCGGGACGCAAATAACGGGACGAACCATGTCTCTGACTGCCACCGATGTACCGACACAGGGTCCCGACTTCGACTCCCGGGAGGCCGCGCGATGAACCTCGGCCAACTCGGCGTCGGTGCCGTCGTCCTCGTCATCGTCGTGTTCGCCCTCCTCTCCGGCGGCGTGAATACGCCCGAGACGCCCGCTCCCGCCGACGACGCCGACAGAAGTATCGGCGCCGACGTGACCGACCCCGCCGACGACGCGCCGGACGAGGACATCGAAATCCAAAAAGAGCCCGTCGTCGGCGACGACTCGGGTGACGCCGACGATACCGACGGCGGCTCGTCCGCGGACGACTCCGAGAACGCGACCGGCGCGTTCGAGACGGTCGAAACCGACGCTGCCGACGACGACACCGACTCGACGACGAAGAAGTCCTCGAAGAAACGCAGCAGTTCGAGATCGAACGATAACAGCGACGACTCGAACGACGACTCGAGTGACGACAGTTCGAACGATGACAACACCGACGACAGTTCGTCCGACGACAGTTCGAACGATGACAACACCGACGACAGTTCGTCCGACGACAGTTCGAACGATGACAACACCGACGACAACTCGAACGACGACGGTTCGAACACCGACGACAGCGGCTCGTCTTCGGACGATTCGACCGACGACGACTCGGGTGACGACATCGGAATGTGCACGGTGTGAGCTGAGACACCGTGCGGCGCCCCACCCTCAGTCGACCAAGAGGTTGAGCGCGTAGGCCGTCCGGAGCACCGAGGCGGCGTCGCCGCGGGGAAACACCAGTTCGTCGGTCTCGCGAACGTGTTCGAGCACACCCGGAGAAGAGTGCTCGGGGGCGGCCGCGAGCCCGCACTCGTTTTCGGCGGCCCAACTCATCACGTCGAGGTCGGACTTCGAATCTCCCATCACGAGGACGAACGGGTCGTCCACTCCGAGCACGTCGAGCGCGGCGCGGACGCCCGCCGCCTTGTTCAGGTCGACCGCGGAGAGTTCCGCGGCGTCGGCGTGGTAGTACGCGACCGTCACGCGCTCCAGCGTCCGCCTCACGTCATCGGGAATCTCCGCCGCCTCCGAGGTGGGAAGCGCGTCGCGGTCGTCGAGCACGCCCGCTATCTCAGGGTCGCGCTCCGCGAAGTACGCCCGCGCCCAGTCGGGGCCGGCGGGGTCGTCGGTGAGCGCCTCGCCGAGGAGGTCCAGCAGATAGACGAGCGCGCCGTCGATGACTTCCTCGGCGTCGTCGCTGCCGGTCTCGAAGTTCGGCTTGAGCGTGACGTTGAACTCGTTGCCCTGCAGGTGAACGCCACCGCGGAGCGCGTCGGGGAGGTCGCTGATGACGCGCCCGCGAACCGACTCGAAGACCGACTGCACCGGGTCGTCGAGCGTCTCGTAGAGAAGGCGCTTCGTATCCGAGCCGTGGCCGGGCGTGAAGACGCCGGTGCCCGCCTCGTAGACGATGCTCACGTTCCCCGAGTGGACGAGTTCGTTGCCCAATCCCTGAATGGCGAAGCCCTTGACGTTCTCCAAGGTCTGGCCGGTGCAGATGACGATGGGGACGCCCTCCTCGTGGAACTGGGTGAGGAGGTGCAGCACCTCGCGCGGAATCTCGTTGTCGGTCTGTCCCGCAGAGCGCAGCGTCTCGTCCACGTCGAGGACGAGCGCGTTCACGGCCCGGCCGTACTTCGTGTAAAGGTCGAGGGCGGTGAAGGCCTGGCCCCGCGTCGCGCGCGCGGCGAGTTCGGCGTAGCGGTCGCCGTCGGAGAGCGCCCGGCGGATGCGGTCTTTCTTCGCCGTGAGTTCGTCGTCGACCGCCTGCCAGTGCGACAGCGCCACCGGCGAGCCGAGCGGCGGCAAGAGGTCGACGAAGTCCTGTGCGTCCCGGACCGCGTCCGCGTCGAAGTTCCCGTACAGTCTGTACAGGAGGTCGTACCGCTCCATGATTCGGGGTCGTCACCCAACCGCATTAAACCCGCGTGGGAGGCAATCCGTCCCGGCGTCTCGTCGGCTGACTGGGACGCGGTCGCCTCCGCGGTCGGTCGCCTCCGGAGCCGGTCGGCCCCGCAACTCTGATACCGACCGGCCGACGACGTGTGCACATGGCACATTGGACCGACAGCATCGTCGGCGACCGGATGACGGTGGACCGCGAGTTCAACGAGCAGGTGATGAACTCCCGGTTCAACAGTCAGGAGTGGGGTCTCATCATGACGGCGACGGAGTTCGAAATCGAGAACGCGGACGACCCCGAGGAGGCGCGCATCGTCGCCGACACGGAGAAAGTCCCGCAGATTATCCCCGAACTCGACAACATCCGCAGCCAGATGGGCGCGATGGGCGGCGGCGGCGGAGGCGACTCGTCGTCCGGCGGCGGCGGCATCGTCGACTCCATCAAGGGCGCGCTCGGCATGGGCGGCGGCGGCAAGAAGGGCGAACAGGAGAAACTTGAGGACGCGGAACGACTCACACAAGAGTACGCGGACGCGCTCCAAGACCACCTCGAAAAGAAGGGCAAGTGGAATCAGGTCCGCGTCAGCTACCTCGAATAGCGGGCCGGGCGACCGGCCGCGACGGGAGCGCTCACCCGGTCCCGGTGTCGACATTCCGTTCGAGGGCCACAATTCGTAACAGGCGCGGGCGCAACGTCGCTGCTAGATGAGACCGTCAACGCTGATCTTCGCGTTCGGTGGACTCCTGTTCGTGCTTCCGATTCCCGGCACGTTTATCGCCGGCGCACTGGTGCTCCTCGCGGGAGCGCTCGCGCGGTGGCTCGGTTCGTAACGGACCACCGCGAGCGACCACGAACCGGTCGGACGGCCGAGCGTCGGCGGCGACGGCTCAGTACTCGTCGCCGGCGTGGAACAGCGTCCGCTCGCTCGCCTCGTAGATGTTCATCAGTTCGTTGATGAGGTCGTCGTACTCCTCGTCGTCCTCGCGGAGCGCGTCGAGTCGGGCGACCGTCTCGTCGTCGAGGTGAATCTGCGGCATACCTACACTCACGCCACGTGACACCTTAAGCGACGTGGGGCATCGAATTCGACTGCCGTCGAACCCCGAGAGCGCCGCCGCTGGGCGAGAAGCGTATCGAAACGAAGAGCCGGCGGAGTGCCGGGCGGAGACGACAACCGGGTTCCGGTCCGCCGTGCGGGCGCGGCGAACGCTCGACGGTGAACGAATCACCGCCCGCGCGGGTTACTTGAACAGGGACTGGCCGGCGCTGCCGGAGACCTCGGTCAGACCGGCGTGCACGTCGGCGATGCGCTCGCGGATGTCGCGACCGACGACGCGGGGGTCGAACACGTCCTTGTTCGGCGACCACTCCGTTTCGTTGAAGAACGTGTCGCGGGCGTCCTCGACGCCCTCCGGCGGGACGATGGCGTTGGGGTCCTCGCTGTAGAGGTCGTAGGCGGTGCGCGTGTACTCGTACTGGTAGCGGGTGTCCTTGTTGACCTTGCAGATGCCGTGTTTGAGCATCTCCTGCAGTTGGTCGGGCTGGACGCCCGAAGAGCCGTGGAGGACGAGCGGCGTGTCGAGGCCGTGGTCGCGCAGGGCCTGTCGGATGTCGTTTGCGAGGTCCGGGCGGAGTTCGAGGTCCTTGCCCTTGGCGACGCCGTGCTGCGTCCCGACGGAGATGGCGAGCAGGTCCGCGCCCGTCTTGTCGACGAACTCGACGGCCTGCTCGGGGTCCGTGTAGAACGCCTCTTCGGCCTCGATTTCGTCCTCGACGCCCTTTATCTGGCCGAGTTCGGCCTCGATGAGGACGTCGGAGTCCGCGGCCTCGACCATCTCGACGACCTCGCGGCTCGTCGCGACGTTCTCGTCGAACGGCTCGTGGGAGGCGTCGATCATGATGGACGACGGGATGTCAAGTTCGATCTGCTGCTCGATGAACTCGAGGTCAGTCTGGTGGTCCATGTTGAGGAAGACGCCGATGTCGTACCGCTCGGCGACGGTCTCGATGTAGTTCCCCATGGCTTTCAGGCCCGCGACGGCGTCGCCGTCACCGGCGAACCGACAGGCCCCGCCGCTCATCTGCAACAGGAGGTCCGAGTCCATCCGGTCGGCCCCCTCCATGAGACCCATCATAATGTTCGGCTCCGCGATGTTACTCGCGATGAGGCCGAATCCTTCGTCGAGCGCCTCGTCGTACACTGTGGCGAGTTCCTCCCCGCCGTAGAACGGCATTATGCGTTCACCTCGGTTTCGTCAACGACTGCGAGACTAATAATGTATGGGAAGCGAGTTTCGATTCTGCACGTTTTCGTTTGTTCGCGTTCGAGTTAATTTTCGGCGGCGGGCGGAGCGCCGCCGCTGACGGGCGAGCGAAAAACGAAGAGCCGGCGGCGGCGTTACGAGAACAGCTTCTTCAGCCGGGCGAACAGCCCCTTTTCGGGGTCGCCGCCGCGGCGCACGGGTTCGTCCGATTCCGCGGCGTCGCCGGACGAGTCGTCGGTGCCGGCGTCGGCGTCGGCGTCCTCGCCGTCGTCGCCGCTTCCGAACGTGACCGAACCGGTCTTGCCGGCCTCGGCGAGTTCGACCGCTTTCTTCACGACGGCCTCGGCGTTGTTGACGCCGTCTTTGACCGTCCCCTTGACGACGAGTTTGCCGTCGAAGCGGTCGCGGCTGACCGACGTGTCCGAGGTGATGATGACCGCGTCGGCCTCGGCGATGGCGTCCGAGGACAGTTCGTCCTGCGTGCCCATCGCGCCCTGGACCTCGACGTCGATGTCGTGGCCGAGGCGCTCGCCGGCCTGCAGGAGGTTCTCGGCCGCCATCTGGCTGTGTGCGATTCCGGTCGGACAGGATGTGACTGCGACGAGTTTCATTGGTCTAGTGTAAGGATTTCCGCGACTTCAGCCTTGGTGTCGGCCTGCAGGACGCGCTCCGCGAGTTCACGGGCGTCCGCGGTGTCGGTCTCCGCGACGGCCGCCTTGACCTGCGGCACCGTCACGGCGCTCATGCTCAGTTCGTCGAGGCCGAGCCCGACGAGCAGTTCGGTGAGGTCCGGGTCGCCGGCCATCTCGCCGCACATGCCGACCCAGCAGTCCTCGCCCTCGGTCGCCGAGACGGTGGCGTCGATGGCGCGGAGGACCGCCGGCTGTCGGTAGTCGCCGAGGTCGGAGACGCGCTCGTTGCCGCGCTCTGCGGCCATCACGTACTGCGCGAGGTCGTTCGTCCCGATGCTGAAGAAGTCGACGTGCGGCGCGAACCGGTCGGCCATGAACGCCGCGGCGGGCGTCTCGACCATGATGCCGAACTCGGGCAGTTCGTTTTCGACGCCCTCGGAGTCGAGGTCGGCTGCGACCGACTCGAACCGCTCTCGGCCGGCGCGAAGCTCCTCGACCGTCGAGACGAGCGGGAGCATCACCGACAGGTTCGCCCCGTCGGCGCTGGCCGCCGCGCGCAGAAGCGCGCGTACCTGCGTCTCGAAGAGGTCCGCGTCCGGGCCGAGCGACCGACGGATGCCGCGCTCGCCGAGGAACGGGTTCTCCTCGTCCGGCAGGTCGAGGTACGGGACCGGCTTGTCGCCGCCGATGTCGAGCGTGCGGACGACGACGCGGCCGTCCTCGAACGATTCGAGCGCCTCGACGTACGCCTCGTACTGCTCGTCTTCGTCCGGCGGCGACTCGCGGTCGAGGAAGAGGAACTCGGTGCGGAACAGGCCGACGCCGTCGGCCCCGCGGTCGACGGCCGGCCCGAGGTCCGCCAGCGTGCCGATGTTGGCCGCGACCTCGATGTCGACGCCGTCGGCGGTCTCGACCGACTCGTGTCGAATATCCACCTCGGCGGCGGCCGCGGCGGCCTCCTTGCGCTCGTCGGTCGGGTCGACCACGAGGTCGCCCGACTCGCCGTCGACGACGACTTCGGTGCCGTCCTCGACGGATTGGAGTTCCTCGCCAACGCCGACGATGGCCGGCAGGGCGAGCGAGCGCGCGAAGATGGCCGCGTGGGAGGTGCGGCCGCCCGTCACCGTGACGAAGCCCGCGACGCGCTCGGGGTCGAGCTGCGCCGTGTCGCTCGGCGTGAGGCGCTCGGCGACGACGACGCTCCCCTCCGGCAGCGACGAGAGGTCGACCCGCTCGCCGTCCGAGAGGACGCGCACGAGCCGGTCGCGCACGTCGCGGAGGTCGTCGGCGCGCTCGCCCATGCGACCGCCCATGTTCTCGAACTGCTCGACGAACTCGGAGAACGTCTCCTGAACGGCGTGTTCGGCCGGGAGTCCGCCCTCGATGGCGTCGGTGACGCCGTCGGTTATCTGCGGGTCGTTGAGGAACTGGACGTGCGCGTCGAACACCGCGGCCTCCTCCTCGCCGACGCGTTCGGCGGTCCGCTCGCGCTCGGCTTCGAGTTCGTCTTCGGCGGCCGCGCGGGCGTCCTCGAAGCGCGCCAGTTCGGCGTCTTCGTCCACGTCTTCCGGTGCCGGCGGCTCGGGGAGGTCGGCGTCCGGTCGGTACCAGACGACGGTGCCGACGCCCGAAAGCGGTGTCACGCCGATGCCAGAGAGGGTTCGTTCGGTCATAGCTTACTGTTTGGCTTCGGGCGTCGAAAGGATGTCCTCTAGGGCGTCGAGTGCCGCTTCCGCGTCGTCGCCCTCGGCGACGAGTCGGACGGACTCGTCGTGGCCGACGCCGAGGCCGGTGACCGCGAGCATGCTGGCGGCGGGGACGAGGTCGTCCTCGTCGGCGCGCCCGAGCTGGATGTCGGCGTCGAACTCGTTCGCGGTCTCGACGAACTGTGAGGCCGGACGGGCGTGAAGCCCGTCTTCGGGGACGACCGTGACGGTCCGCTCCATCACTCGACCACCTCGGCGAGCACGTCCTGGACGGTCTGCTTGCTCTCGGCTTCGAGGAGCTTCTCGCGCACGTCCTCGTGCATGAGCGACCGCGAGAGGGCGCTCAGAATCTGCAGGTGGTCCTCGCCGCCCGCCGCGGGGACGAGAATCATAAAGAGGAGCTTCGCCGGCTTGTCGTCCATGGCGTCGAAGTCGATGCCCTCGGTCGAGCGAGCGAAGGCGACCGTCGGCTTCGAGACGGCGTCGGTCTTCGCGTGCGGGATGCCGATGCCGAAGCCGACGCCGGTCGTCGCCTCCTCCTCGCGTTCGAGGAGGGCGTCGAGCGCGGCGTCTCGGTCGTCGACGCGGCCGGCGTCGACCGCGAGGTCGAGGAGGAACTCGATGGCTCCCTCCTTCGTCGCCGGCGGCTCTTCGAGCGATATCAGTTCGAGCGGTGTGATGGTGCTGATGTCAGTGACGTCCATTGTATTGTACTTCGTTCGGGTCTGGAAAGATTAGTTCGGTGTGGTCAGTCGTCGGAGCTCTGGGCGGCCACCTTGGCGTCGAAGTTCGGCTTGATGGCCGTCGCGATGACGGCGGTCACGATGGAGCCCAGCAGGATGCACGCGATGAACATGAACGGCTGGTTCGACAGCGGGACCACGAAGATGCCGCCGTGCGGAGCCGGCATGTTCACGCCGAGCGCCATCGAGGCCGCGCCGGCGACGGCGCTGCCGGCGACGACGCTCGGGATGACGCGGGCCGGGTCGGCCGCTGCGTACGGAATCGCGCCCTCAGTGATAAAGGAGAAGCCGAGGAGCACGCCGCTCTTGGCGTTCTCGTACATCTCGGCCGCGTACTTCTGCGGCGCGATGAAGTTCGACAGCGCGAGGCCGATCGGCGGGACCATACCCGCGATCATGACCGCGGCCATCGGTGCGGTGACGCCCTCGGAGATGAGGCCGACGGAGAACACGTAGGCGACCTTGTTGATAGGGCCGCCCATGTCGGCCGCCATCATCGCCCCGAGGATGCCCCCGAGGAGAATCGCCTGTCCGCCGCCCTGCATGTTGCTCAGGAAGTTCGTGAGTCCCGCGTTCGCGATGGAAATCGGGACGCCCAGCACGAACAGCATGATGGGCGTGAGCACCGCGGTCGTCGCGACCGGGATGAGGAGCACGGGCATCATCGGTGCGATGAACTCGGGCACGTCGCGCTGCTTGAACCAGCGCGCGACGATGCCGGCGAGGAACCCGGCGACGATAGCGCCGAGGTAGCCCGCGCCGGCGGAGCCGCCCTGGAGACCGATGACGTCACCGGCCGCCTGCAGGACGTTACCCTGCTGGATGATGTACGACAGGATGAAGCCCGGTGCGAGGCCCGGACGGTCGGCGATAGCGTACGCGATGTACGCGCCGAGCACCGGAACCATAAGCGTCAGCCCAGCGACGCCGATCTGCGCGAGGAACCAGCCGGCGGTCCCCGTGCTGTTGAATACGTCTTGTACGTTGTTCGAAAGCGAGGCTACGGCGTAGCCCAGCGCCAGGAAGATTCCGCCGATAGTCACGAACGGAATCATGAACGATACCCCAGTCATGAGGTCCTCCTTCACCGAAGTGAGGTAGGACCGAACCGCGTCTTCTGCGTCGTTTGCCATAGTGTTGCCACCCCTACGAAAGAACATACGCAAATGTGCTCAAAAACCCTTTCGAATATGAACGTTACTGAGCGTTTCAGTCGTTAACAAACGTTCATCTGAGAATCATCGGCTCCGGACGGTCGTCACCTCGACGTGCGTTTCGTTCGTCAGCACGTCTTCGAGGTTCGGGACGCGGGTGCCCGCGACCCCGACGACGCGGGACGCGGTCAGAACGCCCATTCGGAGGGCGTCGGCGTCCGAAAGGCCGTGTTCGCGCGCGGCGAGGAACCCGGACATGACGGCGTCGCCCGCGCCGACCGTGTCGACGACATCCACGTCGAGCGCGGGCGCGGAGAGGACTTCGCTGTCGGTGACGAGGAGCGCGCCGTCCGCGCCGAGCGAGGCCAACACGTACTCGAACCCGCGCGCGTGAAGTTCCTCGGCGGCCGCGATGGCGTCGGCTTCGGTCTCGACCGTTCGGCCCGTCGCCGCCGCGAGTTCGGAACGATTGGGTTTGCAGACGTAGTAGTCGGCGTCCAGTTCGGCGAGGTACTCGCCGCCCATGTCCACCGCAATCTGCCAGTCGCCCGCGCGGGCGAGTCTATCGACGTCGTCGAGGGACATCCCCGGCGGGAGACTGCCGCCGACGAGGAGCGTGTCGGGCTCGTTCGCCTGCGCGGTTTCGACGAGTTCGTCCACGTCGGCTGCACGAATCTGCGGGCCGTTGTGATTGAGTTTGTACTCGCCGTCTTCCGCGAGCACGGTCGTGTTCAGGCGCGTGTCCGCGTCGACGGTGACGAAGTCCGAGGCGATGCCGTCGGCGTCGAGTCGGTCGCGGACGAACTTCCCGAAGTGGCCGCCGAGAAAGCCCGAGGCGGTCGCGTCGGCGTCGAGCGCCGAGACGTACTTGGCGACGTTGATGCCCTTGCCGCCCGCGGTGAACACCGCGTCGTCGGTCCGGTGGACGACGCCGGGCTGAAGCGGTTCGTCGAAGTGAATCGTGTGGTCTACTGCTGGGTTCGGGGTGACTGTGAGAATCATCGTGCAACTCCGTCGACGACGGTGACGCCCGCGTTCTCTATCTCCTCGCGCGAGTCGGCGTCGAGCGTTCCGTCGGTGATAATCAGGTCGATATCTTCGAGCGATGCGAACTGGACGAAGCTCCGTCGGCCGAGCTTCGAGAGGTCCGCGACGAGAACGACCTTCGCGGCCTTCTCGACCATCAGCTCCTTCATCCGCGCCTCGTCCTCGTTCGGGGTCGTGAGGCCGGAGTCCACGTCCAGCCCGTTCGTACCGAGGAACAGCAGGTCGAAGTTCGTCCGCTCCATGAACGACTCCGCGGTCGGCCCCACGAGCGCCTTCGTCCGCCGCCGGAGCGTCCCGCCGGTGAGTTTGACCTCGTTGTCCTCCTCGTTCAGTTCGATGGCGAGCCGCGGCGAGTTGGTGACGCCGAGTATCGTCCCGTCCTTGGGGACCTTCCGGGCCACCTCCATCGTGGTCGTCCCCGCGTCGAAGAACACGACCTGTCCCTCGGCCAGTTCTTCGACCGCGCGGTCCGCAATCGCGCGTTTCCCTTCGAGATTCTGTACTTCCTTCTGCCCGTAGGTCTGCTCGCGCCCGACGGAGGTCACGGGGACGGCTCCGCCGTGCGACCGCTCGATGAGCCCACGGTCTTCGAGTTCGCGCAGGTCACGGCGTATCGTCGCCTTCGAATAGCCGAGGTGGTCGGACAGCGACTCGACCGACCGGCCGTCCGAGTCGGAGACGAGTTCGACGATGCGGCGTTTGCGCTCTGCTGGTAACATCGGTAGCGATTCCTCGTTAGGTGGAAGGTAGGTCGGGGAGTAGTGTTAATTGTTTATGTTGGATTCCGACCGTATATGCTCGAAACAGCCGAATCTCACACAAGAACGAACACGGGGTGCTCGACGGTGAGAAAACGATCAAAAACGAAAACGAGAACGCTCGAAACGAACGTCGAACCGTCGATTCGGTGGGCCGCCGACGCTCAGAGTCGGTCGAGAATCGCGGCGGTCACGTCCTCCGTGGAGGCGTCGCCGCCGAGGTCGGGCGTGCGCGGCCCGTCGGCGAGGACGCCTTCGACGGCCGACCGGACGCGGTCGGCTTCTTCCTCGTAGTCGAGGTAGTCGAGCAGCATCGCCGCGGACAGAATCGTCGCGGCCGGGTTGGCGATGCCCTCGCCGGCGATGTCGGGCGCGGAGCCGTGGACCGGTTCGAACAGCGCGGCGTCCGGGCCGATGTTCGCCGAGGGGAGCAGTCCGAGGCCGCCGACGAGGCCGGCGGCGAGGTCGGACAGCACGTCGCCCGCGAGGTTCGGACAGACGATGGTGTCGAACTGCGTGGGGTCGAGACAGACGCGCGTCGCGAAGGCGTCCATCAGGACTTCCTCGGTCTCGACGCCGCGGTCGTCGGCGACGGAGACGACGGCGTCGCGGAAGCGACCGTCCGTCTCGCGCATCACGTTCGCCTTGTGGGCGACCTGGAAACTGCCGCCCTCGCCGCCGACGTAGTCGCAGGCGTACTCGGCGAGTCGCTCGGACGCCGAGGTGGTGACCACGCGCGTGAGCGTCGAGAGGTCCTCGGAGAGGCAGTCCTCGTGACCGGCGTAGACGCCCTCGGTATTCTCCCGGAGGAAGACGAGGTCCGTCTCCGGGCGGAGCGCGTCGACGCCGGGGTAGGCCTTCGCCGGGCGGACGTTGACGAACGAGTCCACCGCGGTCCGAAGCGGCAGGATGACGTCCGCCGCGGTCTCGCCGGCCGCGCCGAACAGCGTCGCGTCGGCCTCTGCGGCGAGGTCGTAGGTCTCCTGCGGGAGCGCCTCCCCCGTGGCTTCTTTCACGTGGTCGCCCGCGTCGGCCTCGACGAACTCGAAGTCGCCGACGGCCTTCAGCACGTCAACCGCCGCCGGGATGACCTCCGCGCCGATGCCGTCGCCGGGGATGACGACGATTTCCTCAGTCATCGACGTAGGGCAGGGAAGCGGCTTTCTCGGCGACCGCGTCGGCGTTCGACTTCATGAGCGCCGTCGTGTCCCAGACGCCCTCGGTGAGCGCCTTTCGCTGTGCGTCGTCGACGGTCACGTCCACGGTCGTCTCGCCGTAGGTGACCGTCTCGTTTTCCACGTCCACGTCGATGTCTGCGTCCGGGTGCTCGTCGACCCAGTCCTGCAGTTCGGTGACCGTCTCGTGGTCCGCGGTGACCGTCGGGATGCCGAGCGCGAGGCAGTTGCCCGCGAAAATCTCGGCGAACGACTCGCCGATGATGGCGTCGATGCCCCAGCGCATGAGCGCCTGCGGGGCGTGCTCCCGAGAGGAGCCACAGCCGAAGTTGGCGTTGACGACCATGATGGCGGCGTCCTGGAACTGCGGCTCGTTCATCGGGTGCTCTTTGGGTTCGTCGTTCTCGTCGTAACGCTGGTCGAAGAACGCGAACTCGCCGAGGCCGTCGAACGTGACGACCTTCATGAACCGCGCCGGGATTATCTGGTCCGTGTCGATGTCGTTGCCGCGGATGGGAACGCCGGAGCCGGACGCCGAGTCGATTTCGGGAATCTCGTCGGTCATGCGACGCTCACCTCCTTCAGTTCGCGCACGTCAGTCACGTGCCCGGTGACGGCCGCGGCGGCGACCATCCGCGGGTTCATCAGGACGGTGCGGCCGTCTTTCGACCCCTGCCGACCGATGAAGTTGCGGTTCGACGAGGACGCCGAGGCCTCGTCGCCCTCCAGCTGGTCCTCGTTCATGCCGAGACACATCGAACAGCCCGCCTCGCGCCACTCGAAGCCGGCTTCCGTGAATATCTCGTCGAGGCCCTCCGCCTCCGCGGCGGCCTTGACGCGCTGACTGCCGGGGACGACCATCGCGCGGACGTCGTCGGCGACCTGTCGTCCCTCGACGACTCCCGCCGCGCGGCGGAGGTCGGGCATTCGGGCGTTCGTACACGAGCCGAGGAACGCCACGTCGATTTCGTAGCCCTCCATGGTCTCGCCGGGCGTGACGCCCATGTGTTCCTGCGCCATCCGGGCGGTGTCCTGCTTCTCCTCGGGCAGCTCCTCGGGGGCCGGAATGGGCTGGGTGATGCCGACGCCCTGTCCGGGCGTGGTCCCCCACGTGACGACGGGTTCGAGTTCGGAGCCGTCGATGGTGACGACGTCGTCGTACTCGGCGTCCTCGTCGGAGCGGATGGACTCCCAGTACGGCTTGAGTTCGTCGAATCGCTCGGGGTTCTCCTGGAAGTACTCGGTCTCTTTCAGCCAGTCGTAGGTGGTCTCGTCGGGGTTGACGTAGCCCGCGCGAGCACCGCCCTCGATGGACATGTTACAGATGCTCATCCGACCCTCCATGTCGAGGTTCTCGATGGCCTCGCCGGCGTACTCGTAGACGTAGCCGACGCCGCCTTCGGTCCCGAGGCGACGGATGATTTCGAGGATGACGTCCTTGGCCTCGACGCCGGGGCCGAGTTCGCCCGTGACCTCTATCTTCCGGACCTTCTTTTTCTCCATCGCGACCGTCTGAGTCGCCAGCACGTCGCGAATCTGGCTCGTACCGATACCGAACGCGAGCGCGCCGAACGCCCCGTGGGTCGAGGTGTGGCTGTCGCCGCAGACGATAGTCATGCCGGGTTGGGTGAGTCCCTTCTCGGGCCCGATGACGTGGACGATACCCTGTTCGCCCGAGGTCGGGTCCGAGAAGTTGATGCCCGCGTCGCGGACGTTCTGTTCGAGTTCGGCCATCATCTCCTCTGCGGCGTCGTCGCGGAACGGCCGCGACTGGTCCGACGTGGGTACGATGTGGTCGACCGTCGCGTGCGTCCGGTTCGGGTAGGCGACTTCGAGGTCGCGTTCCTGCAGCATGCCGAACGCCTGCGGGCTCGTCACCTCGTGGATGAGGTGCAGGCCGCAGAACAGCTGGGTCTGGCCGGTCGGAAGCTCCGAGACCGTGTGTTCCTCCCAGACCTTGTCGTACAGCGTTCCCTCACTCATGTCCGTCACCCGGTACGACGCGGTCGTCGCGGCCGCGTTCCCAGACATGGTTCGCGCCCTCGCCGTTGCGGGGCGTGTGATCCACGTCGCCCATCGTCTCGGTCTCGGTCGCGTCCGTGTCCGTCGTCGCGGGCGTCGCGTCGCTCCGACCGCCGTCGGTGACGGCCGGGCCGCGCTCGTAGACCGTGGTGAACGTCTCGCCCGTATAGGGGTTCGTGTGGCTGATGTCTCGCATTCGGTCGGTCGTGTCGTCGCGTGTCATTGGTGTCGTGTTCAGTCGTCCGCCGGTGCTTCGGCTTTCTCCGCGTCCGCTTCTTCTTCGTCGTCGGCCCACGCGAACAGGTCGCGCAGCGGCGCGCCGACCTGTTCGATGTGGTGGTTCTCTTCTGCGTCCTTGAGCTGGGAGTACGACGGCCGGCCCGCCTGGTTCTCCAGAATCCACTCGCGGGCGAAGGTGCCGTCTTGGACCTCCTCCAGAATCTCTTCCATGTTCTCGCGGGCGTGCTCGTCGACGACGCGGTCGCCGCGGGTCAGCCCGCCGAACTCGGCGGTGTCAGAGACGGAGTCCCACATCTCGCCGAGTCCGCCTTCGTACATCAGGTCGACGATGAGCTTCAGTTCGTTCAGGCACTCGAAGTACGCCATCTCGGGGGAGTAGCCCGCGTCGACGAGCGTCTCGTAGCCCTGCTTGACCAGCGAGGTGACGCCGCCGCAGAGGACGGCCTGCTCGCCGAACAGGTCGGTCTCGGTCTCTTCTTGGAACGTCGTCTCGATGACGCCCGCACGGGTGCAGCCGAGGCCGTGCGCGTAGGCCAGCGCCTCCTCCTTGGCGTCGCCCGTCACGTCCTGGTAGACGGCGATGAGACCCGGCGTCCCCTCGTTCGCCTCGTAGTTGCGGCGGACGAGGTGGCCCGGCGACTTCGGTGCGACCATCGTCACGTCGACGTTCTCCGGGGGCCGAATCTGGTTGTAGTGGATGTTGAAGCCGTGGGCGAACTGGAGCGTGTCGCCGGCCTCAAGGGAGTCTCGAATCTCCTCGAACACCGCCGGCTGGACGGTGTCGGGGACGAGCACGGAGACGATGTCGCCCTCGGCGGCCGCCTCGGCCGGCTCTTTGACGCGGAGGCCGTCGGCTTCCGCGGCGTCGCGGGACGAGGAGTTCGCGCGGAGGCCGACGACCACGTCGACCCCGCTGTCGGCGAGGTTCTGCGCGTGGGCGTGGCCCTGACTGCCGTAGCCGATGACGGCTACGGTCTTGTCGTCGATCTGGGAGCGGTCGGCGTCGTCGTCGTAGTAAACTTCCGTGGTGAGTTCTGTCATTGCGTGTTCGTGTTTGGTTTGGTGGGTTCGCCGGAGGTTCCGGGTTCCTCTCCGGGGACGGTCTTCTTCGAGCCGTGGGCGAGCGCGGTCTGTCCGGTCCGAGCGATTTCGATGATGCCGAACCGCCGGAACGCGTCCACGGCGTCGTCTATCTTGCGCTCGTCGCCGGAGAGTTGGACCGTGATGGTCTCGGGGCCGGCGTCGAGGGTGCGGCCGTCGTACATCTCCGTGATGGCGTGGACCTTGTCAGGGTCCTCGCCGCGGACTTTCAGGAGGACGAGTTCCGCGCGGACGGCGTCGTCGTCCAGCTCGCCGACGGAGATGACGGGCTTGAGCTTCGCAAGCTGTTTTTCGATCTGGTCGATGCCCGGTTCGGGCTCCTCGACGACCATCGTGATACGGGAGTGGCCCTCGACGGTCGTCGGGCCCACGGTGAGGCTCTCGATGTTGAACTGGCGGCGGGCGGCGAGGCCGGCGACGCGCGAGAGCACGCCGGGTTCGTCCTCGACGATGGCCGAAAAGACCGTTCGCCGCGGTTCGTGTTCCGATTCCGCTTCGGGGTCGATGCGGATGCCCTGCGCGTTGCGTCGGCCGTCGGGGTGTGGCCGCTCGTCGGGCGCGGGGCCTTGCAGTCCTGTCCGATTGTCGCTCATAACTGGTCCTCCGAGAGTGCAAATTTGCCGTTCGCGCCGCCCGAGGAGACCATCGGGTAGACGTTCTCCGCCGGGTCGACGTGGAAGTCGATGACCGAGGGGCCGTCGTACGCGAGCGCTTCCTCGATGGCGCCGGGGACCTCCTCGTAGGAGTCGACGGTCCAGCCGCGCGCGCCGAACGCCTCGGCGAGCTTGTCGAACTGGGGACACCAGTCGTAGCCGGCGGCCATGCGTCGGCCCTCGAAGAAGGCGTCCTGCCACTGGCGAACCATCCCGATGTACTCGTTGTTCAGGATGGCGACGGTGATGTCGAGATTCTCGCGGACGGCGACCGACAGCTCCTGAATCGTCATCAGGAACGAGGCGTCGCCGTCGACGCAGACGACCGTCTCGTCGTCGTCGGCCGCGACCCGCGCGCCGATTGCGGCGGGCAAGCCGTAGCCCATCGTGCCGAGACCGTGGGACGAAACCCACCGCCGCGGCTCGGTGAACGTCCAGTACTGGGCGGCCCACATCTGGTGTTGACCGACGCCGCTCGTGACGATGGTCTCGTCGGGCGTGGCCTCGTCGAGCGCCTCGACGACGAACTGCGGCTTCAGCGGCTCGTTGTCCGGGGCCGCGTAGTCCATCGGGTACTCCTCCTTCCAGGTGAGACACTGTTCGACCCACTCGCGCGCGTCGGGACTCTCGCCCAGTTCGGCGTCGACGCGCTCGATGGCGCGACCGGCGTCGCCGACGACCGGGTAGTCCGCGTGGACGTTCTTCGAGATTTCCGCCGGGTCGATGTCGATGTGGACGATTTCGGCCTCGGGCGCGAACGTGTCGATACCGCCGGTCAGGCGGTCGTCGAACCGCGTGCCGACCGCGATGAGGCAGTCGGTGTGCGTGATGGCCATGTTGGCGTAGCCGGTGCCGTGCATCCCCGCCCACGACAGGCAGAGTTCGTGGTCTTCCGGCATCGCGCCGATTCCGGGCATCGTGGTGACGACCGGAATCCGGTGTTCGGTCGCGAACTGCCGGGCGACCTCGGTCGCGTCGGCCTTGACGACGCCGCCACCGAACAGCAGGAGGGGCTTCTCCGCGCGCTCGATTGCGCGCGCGGCGGCCTCGACCTGCGAGTCGGCCGGGTCGGTGCGGGCGCGACACGTTTCGGGTGCCTGCGCCGGACCGGGCTCGCGGTCGGTCTCGTTGAGCGAGACGTCCTTCGGGAGGTCGACGAGCGTCGGGCCGGGTCGTCCCTCCGCGGCGAGCGCGAACGCTTCGCCGACGGTGTCGCCGACGGTGTCGGGCGACGAGGCGAAGTAGTTGTGCTTCGTGATGGGCGCGGTGACGCCCGTGGTGTCGGTCTCCTGGAACGCGTCGGAGCCGACCATGTCGGACGGGACCTGTCCCGTGAGCGCGAGCACCGCGTCGGAGTCCATGTTCGCGTCGGCGATGCCGGTCACGAGGTTCGTCGCGCCCGGACCGGACGTGGCGAGGCAGACGCCGGGGTCGCCGCGAACGACGCCGTACGCGTCGGCCGCGTGCGCCGCGCCCTGCTCGTGGGCCATCGTCACGTGACGGATGTCAGAGTGGTACAACGCGTCGTAGATGGGCATTATCGCCCCGCCCTGCACGCCGAAGGCGGTCTCGACGCCGGCGTTTTCGAGGGCGCGGACGACTGACGTCGAACCCGAGGTAATCTCGGTCGGCGTCTCGGTCGAATCGTCTGCCCCGTCGGTCGCGTCGGGGTCGGTCGTGGCTGCGGTTCGTTCGCTCATGTGTGGGCTCCGTGGTGTGTGGTCGGTCGTCGATACGGACTGTCTGGTGACTGCGTGTGGTGCTGGTGCGCCATTGTGGGGACTGCGGACGTGTCTGAAAACGGTGCGAATACGCGGGACGGAGAGATGGTGTGGTAGGGGGCTATGCCCCTACAATAATGAGCGACCGAATCGCACCGACGGCGGCGGCGCTGGCCCCGGCTTCCGAGGTCGCGCGAACCGCGTGTTCGTCGTGCGAGGTCATCGTATGCCACACGTCCGTCCCGGCCGTAATAATGCTTTCGCGGCGGGCAACGATTGCACGCCGCGCGGGAGGTCGGACGCGAGCAGGGCGGTCGCCCCGTAGGGCCACAGCCCGGCGCCATCAGGCGCGGACCTCCTCCTCCGTGTCGTCCTCGTGGGTGATACCCACGTCGCGGGCGAACACCTCGAGCGTCGCGTCGTCGACGCGTTCTTTCTCCGCGCCGTGGTCTTTGACGCGGCGGGTGACCTCCCGGACCTCGGCGTCCGAGGGTTCGAACCCGATATCTGCGAGGCGCTTGCGTACCGAGTGCGTCCCCGTGTGCTTGCCGAGTACGAACTCGCGGGTCGCGCCGACCATCTCCGGGGTCATGACGCCCGGTTCGAAGGTGTCGGCGTTCTCGATGACGCCGGCGGCGTGAATACCGCTCTCGTGGGAGAAGGCGTTGCGGCCGACGACCGGCTTGTTCGCCGGGACCGGGATGTCGGACGCCGCCTCGACGACGCGAGCCAGCTCGGTTATCTTCGTCGTGTCGATGCCGGTGTCGACGCCGTAGAGGGATTCGGCGGCCATGACGACCTCCTCGTAGGCGGCGTTACCGGCGCGCTCGCCGATGCCGTTGACCGACACCTGCGCTTGTGCGGCGCCGGCTTCGAAGCCGGCCATCGCGTTCGCCGACGCCAGTCCGAAGTCGTCGTGCGCGTGCACGTCGATTCTCGCGTCGGTGTGCTCTCTGACCGTCGCCACCATGCGGGCGAAGCGAGTCGGCGTCGCCACGCCGCAGGTGTCCGGCAGGTTGATCCAATCGACGCCCGCCTCGGAGACGGCCTCGACGACTTCGATGAGGAAGTCCTCGTCCGTTCGGGTGGCGTCCATCGGTGAGAACATTACTTCAACGCCCGCGTCGCGGACGTGTTCGACACTGCGGACGGCCCGCTCGACGGCTTCCTCGCGGGAAGCGTGCATCGAGTCGGCCAACTGGACGTCGCTGGTGCTCACGAACGTGTGCACCATGTCCACGCCGGAATCCAGCGCGGCTTCGATATCCTTGTCGACGACGCGGGCCAACCCGCACGTCGTCGCGTCCGTCGAAGCAGCGATATCTGCGACTGCTTCGAACTCCGCTTCCGAGTTCACCGGGAACCCGGCCTCGATGACGTGGGTACCCATGTCGTCGAGGGTTTCGGCGATGTCGCGCTTTTCCTCGTAACTGAACGAGGTTCGCGGTGACTGTTCGCCGTCGCGGAGTGTCGTGTCGAAGATTCGTACGTCTTCGATTTCAGATTGTTGGGCTAATGTGCCCTGGAAGAACTCGACCCGCCGGGGAACCCGACGAATCCTCCGTGTCGTTGTGAGACATCGTGTCAGTGACGTGCCCGAACTCATATTTAAACGTTTCTCCCCGACAGTATCACGAACGTTCAGCGGGTGTTGCGTGACAACCACTCTCGGGGCTAATCGCTGTACCTAAACGTCCTTATATGATATCATGACATATGTTGACTTGATATGTCCGCTCGTCGTTCGATAGCTTCTGAGTAATAATATAACTAAATAGAGTTTAGAAACAAAATTTAGCACCCGGTGCGCGCACTCTCGACTGGACAAACGTGGAGCAAACTGCGACTGTCGTGTGAAACGTGATACCAATGTGCGTGTTCGTGCCGTCGAGGCCGTTCACTGCTCGACCGAACCCTTTTCTCGTCGCTCGACAACCGAGCGGGTATGGGCGATTTCAATCTCAACTTGCAGACGGCCGAAGAACACCTCGACGAGGACGACGCCGAGGGTGACGTGGTCCTCGGCGTCCTCGACGGGTCGACCCCGTCCGAGGAGTGGGTCCAGTCCGTCGCCCGCGGAAACGTCCTCTTTCTCGCCATCGAGGGCGACCTCAACAAGCTCGCGTCGGGCTTCGCACGCGACATCAAGGATATGGGCGGCCAGCTGATGCACTTCCGGAAGTTCCTCGTCGTCTCCCCGCCGGGCGTGGACATCAACACGGACGACCTCTGACCGGGCGGCCCGCTTCGCGGTCTCCGCGGTCCCGACGAACGGAACGAACCGACCAGAACCGGGCGCATCGGCCGCGGGGAGAGTTCTTATGCGCCGCGCGCCCCACGATACTGGCATGCCGATGAAAGGTCGCGGTACCTCCGACCTCCGCGAAATCGACCGATGGGACCACGGCGTCGGATGGCTCGCGTACCCCGACGAGACGATGCAGCGGGCCAGTCACGCCGTCGAAGTCGACGGCGACGTGTGGCTGTTCGACCCCGTCGATGCCCCCGGCGTCGACGACCTGTTCGCCGAATTCGGCGACGTGGCCGGCGTCGTGGTCGGACTCGACCGACACAAACGCGACTCGGCGGCCATCGCCAACCGCCACGAAGTACCGGTCTACGTCGCCTCGTGGATGACCGGCGTCGCCGACGAACTCGACGCGACCGTCGAACGCTTCGGGGCCGACCTCGCCGACTCCGGCTTCGAGGCGTTCCGTCTCGTCGACCGCTCCGTCCCGCCGTGGCAGGAGGTCGGCTTCTATCACGACGGGTACGACCTGCTCGTCGTCCCCGAATCGGTCGGCACGGTCGGCTACTTCTGCGCCCGCGGCGAGCACCTCGGCGTCCACCCGATGCTCCGGCCGTTCCCACCGCGGCGCGTGCTCTCCCGGTACGACCCCGAGCGGCTACTCGTCGGCCACGGCGCGGGCGTACCCGTGAACGCGGGCGACGAACTCCGGACCGCACTCGGCAACGCCCGACGAAACCTCCCGAGCGCCTACCTCCGGTCGCTCACCTCGATGCTCTCGAACTGATGTCAGACGACACAACCGCCGTCGGCAACGAGACCACGCCCGGCACCGAGACTGAGTCTGACCGGGCGACCGATAGAGCGGTCGACGAGTCGGAGCGACAGCGAGTCCACGTCACGCGAGGGCTCGTCGACGTGCTGCTCGATATGGCCGAGGAGGCCGAGCCGGCGTCCATGAACCTCGTTCTCGCGCCGACGCCCGCCGGCGAATTCGACGACGACCTCGGTCTCGACCCGGAGACGCCGGTTCTCACCCACTTCTACATGGCCGAGGCCGGCCAGTCCGTGAGCGCCGTCTTCGGGATGGACCTCGGGACGCCGGCCGGCCGCGGCCGCGCCCGCTTTCTCACCCACCCGCAGGGGCCGTTCGAACTCACGGAGCGCGACGACCTCGCGGCCGTGGTGCTCCTCGCCGTTCCCCCGTGGGAGGGGCGGACGCTGGCCGCCTTCGACCGCGCCGGGCGGAAGTTGAAACTCGTCGTGCTCGACGCCGAACCGCCGCGGGAAGAACTCGACTGAGCCGACCCCGTTCGGCCGGCCGGCGCTGCCGGCCCGCGGGTAGCGGCCGCTCGCCTCGGCCGACTACCGCAGATAGCCGAGGTCGGTCAGCTGTTCCGCTATCTCCTGGAACTCCGACTCAGAGAGGTCGCCGCCGGAGCGCTCGTGTTGGATGACGATGCTGCGCAGGAGGAACCGGACGAGGTCGCTCGTACTCGAGAACGTGGTTCCTTCGAGTGTGTCGTCGACGCGAGCAGCCAACTCCTTCGGTATCGAGACCGTCGTGTACTCGGTCATGGCTCGAACGTGGCTCCGGGCGGGGTTAACCCCAACGGTGGGTCACGAACCAAACGCCCGTCGCGGTTTTTCGGCGCTCACCGGCGGTATCACCGAAGGTCGGGGGTTTTTCCATGCGGGACATCCTATACACGTTCGATGGCCGCGAGACCGCCCCAAAACGATACGTCAGAGCCGGACTCAATCGAATTCGGTATTGCTGCGCTCGCCGCCGACGTCGACGCCGCAGACATCGACTACCCGGCAGACGCAAGAGAGATTGCGCGGGCGCTCGACGACGTCGCCGTGCCGATAGACGCCGCGGGCAACACGGTCGCGATAAGCGACGCCCTCGCCGCCGCGCCGAAAGACCGGTTCGACTCCCGCCGCGACCTCTTGGAGACGCTCCACCCCGTGTTCGAGGAGTTCCGCGCCAAGGCGTCGAAGAGTCTGATGGGTCGGCTCCGTTCGCTCGTCCCGTTCTGAAGGCGGTCTCGGTCGATTCACCCGGTTCCGACGGCCCGGCGCGAGCCGACGCCGACGCTCACTCCAGTTCTTCGATTCGTTTCATCTGCTCGCGGTGTAACGAGAGGATGAGGTCCGAGAGCACGCCGAACATCAGTAGTTGCACGCCGAAGAGGATGCCCGCCGCGGAGACGACGGCGATGACCTCGTGGGAGATAGCGCGGACGAACCACTCGTAGGCGACGTAGCCGGCGAGGCCGACCCCGGTCGCGGTCGACGTGAGCCCGACGCTCCCGAAGTAGAAAAGCGGGTTGTTGGTCTTGGCGCGGCGGTACAGTTCGAGGAAGATGATACCGCCGTCGCGGACCGGGTTGAGGTTCGTGTCCGACCCGTTCGGTCGAGGGTAGTACGTCGTGGGGACGACCGTCGTCTCGATGCCGCGTTTCGCACACTCGACGGCCATCTCCGTCTCGATGCCGAAGCCGTCGGAGGTGAGGGTCATGTCGAGGAACGACTCGCGGGTGAACGCGCGGTAGCCGCTGAGGATGTCGCGGAAGTCCTGCCCGTGGATGAACGCGAACGCCCGGTTGATGATGCGGTTTCCGACCTTGTTCAGCCGCGTCATCGCGCCCGGCCGCATGTCGGCGAAGCGGTCGCCGATGACGTGTTCGTACCCCTCGGTGAGCGGGTCGAGCATCTTCGTCGCGTCGCCCGCCTCGTAGGTTCCGTCGCCGTCGAGCATCAGGACGTACGTCGCTTCGACGTGCTCTTCGACCGCCTCCCTGACCGCCTGTCCCTTCCCGCTCCCGCGCTGTACGACGACGTGCGCGCCGGCCTCCTCGGCGAGTTCCCGCGTCCCGTCTGTGGAGTCGCCGTCGATGACGAGGACGTTGTGGAACCCCTCGTCTCGGTAGCTGGCGACGACCTCGGCGATAGTCTCCGCCTCGTTGTAGGTTGGGACGAGGACGCAAACGTCCGCGTAGTCCATCAGCGGGACATCCAGCGGACAGTATAAAAGGACTTCTGGATGTGTCCCCGCGAATCCGCGGGGCGAGAGCAACCTACAGCACTTTTATTCTTGGTGGGAAAACCACATTCCATGCGCGCACGCCTCCGTCGCCTCCTCGTCGCGACGTTCGGACTCCTCTCTCTGACGGGGGTACCCTACCTCGTCTACCTCGCGTTGCTCCGGGTCGTCGACACCTCGGGGTCGCCCGCCCGGAAGTCCCCGGACGAACCGACCGTGAGCATCGTCCTCCCGACCTACAACGAGGCGAGCATCATCGAGGCGAAGCTCGAAGACATCCTCGCGCTCGACTACCCGATGGAGAAAGTCGAGGTGGTCGTCGCGGACGCGAGCGACGACGACACGCCCGCGGTCGTCCGCGACTTCTTCGCTGGACGCGACGCACCCGAACTGACGCTCCTCCACGACGACGAGCGCCGGGGAGTCGCACCCGCCCTCAACGAGGCGTTCGCGGCGGCGAGCAACGAACTGGTCTTCCGAACCGACGCCGACTCGAAGCTCGCACCGGACGTGCTCCGGCAGGCGGCGGGGAACCTCTCGGACCCGACCATCGGCGCGGTGACGGGCCAACAGTCCGAAGTCCTCGGCGACAGCGAGGTCGAATCGGATTACCGCGGTATCCTCACGAAGATTCAGGGCCTCGAATCCCACCTCGACTCGACGTTCATCTTCCACGGCCCCTGCTTCGCGTTCCGCGCCGAGGACTTCGTCCCCATCGCCCCCGACTCCCTCGCCGATGACACCGAACTCGCGCTTCGCATCCGCCGGGCCGGTAAGCGCGTCGTGATGGACCCCGCGATGGCGTTCACCGAGTCCGGCGTCTCTAAGTTCTCGAAGCGCCGACAGCGCAAGGACCGCCGGGCGATGGGCCTGCTCAAACTCCTCGTCCAGAACCGAGACATGCTCGGCCGCTACGGGTTCTACGGGACCGTCGTCCTCCCGTTCAACTGGTGGTTCATGGTCGTCTCGCCGTGGCTGCTCGCGGCGACCGTCGTGCTGGCGACCGCTTCCGGCGTCCTCCTCGCGGGGCCGCTCGGCCTCGCCGTGCCGGGTGCCGTCGCCGCCTTCGCGTGGGCCGGCCAGTCCGAACGCCTCGGTCCGCTCCAGCCACTGTACGCCGTCTTCGACTCGCAGGTGTCGCTGCTCGTCGCCGCGGTCGAACTCCTCCGCGACGAGGGCGACGGCACGTGGGAACTCGACCGCGAGTCGAGGGAGTACTTCGAATGAACGTCCTCTACGTCACGACGCGGTATCCTCCGCACACCGGCGGCGTCGAGGCACACGTCGCCGAGCTCGCGACCCGGCTCGCAGTGGCGGGACACGACGTGACGGTCCTGACCGCCGACGCCGAGGGACTCACCCGCTCGGCGGAGTACCGAGACGGCGTCCGGGTGATTCGACACCCCGGCGTCGCCCCCGGCGGCGCGTTCCACGTCGCCCCGGAGATACTGGCGACCGTGCGCCGCCTCGCCCGCGGTGCCGACCTCGTCCACGCCCACAACTACCACTCGCTTCCGCTCCTGTTCGCGTCGCTCGGCGTCGCTGAGACCCCCTTCGTCGCCACGCCGCACTACCACGGCGGGAGCGCCTCCGACCTGCGGGACAAACTGCTGTCCGTCTACCGAGCCCCGGGCGGGTGGGCGCTCCGCCGCGCCGACGCCCGCATCGCCGTGAGCGACTGGGAGCGCCGCCGACTCGCAGACGATTTCGGGGTCGAGGCGACGGTGATTCCGAACGGTCTCGACGTGGCGCGGTTCGCCGAGGCGTCGCCCGACCCCGAGTGGGCGGACCGAACCTACCTCCTCTCAGTCGGCCGGTTAGAGGAGTACAAAGGCGTTCAGCACGTGATTCGAGCCCTCCCCAACCTCGGCTGTGACCTCGTGGTCGCCGGCTCCGGCGACTACGGCCCGGAGCTGAAGCGACTCGCCCGCGAGGTCGGCGTCGAAGACCGCGTTCACTTCCTCGGCTTCGTCGCCGACGAGGATCTACCGGGGCTGTACGCCGGCGCGGCGGCCTTTGTGACGATGTCCGAGTTCGAGGCCTACGGGATGACCGTCGCCGAGGCGCTCGCCTCGGGAACGCCGTGCGTCGTCCGCAACGCGGGGGCGCTCGTCGACTGGGCGGACCGCGACGACTGCGTCGGCGTCGACCCCGCGGCTCTCGTTTCGGGCATCGAGCGCGCGGTCGACCTCGACGCGCCGGCGGAACCGCTTCCGGCGTGGGAGTCCGTGGTCGAGCGGACGACCGCGGTCTACGACACGGTCTGTCGGGGCGGCTGGAACGCGGCGCACTGAGAACCGGGTCGGGTCGGGTCGGGCTGAGTCGATGCGGCGGCCCTCGACGCCGGCGTCGCTCGCTTACTCGCCCGAGAGCCCGGGGACCGTGTTTCTGACCGTCTCGCGGAAGTGGCTGCTCAGTCCGAGGAGCGCCGTGAAGTATGCGACGGCACCGAACCCGACGACGAGCAGCAGCGAGACCCACCCGGTAATCGAGACGGCGTATTCGAGGACCGACCAGACGAGGGCAAACATGACCGCGCCGGCGACTGTCTGTTCGAGCATCGGACGCGTGAACACGACGCCGCCGAACTCGCGGTGGGCGACGTACTGGAAGACGGCGTGTCGAACGACCTCCGCGGCGACCGTGCTGGCGACGACGCCGACGAGCCCGTAGACGCTCCCGAGCACGACCGCGGCCGGGAGGTGCAGGAGGACGATGAAGCTGTTCACCCGGAAGACGAGCTCCGGGCGGTCGGTGCCCTGTAGGACGGCCTCGAAGGGGTGGCGGTAGGCATTGCCGATCTGGAACAGGGTCATCCCGACGACCACGAGTACCGGCGTGTTGGCGAAGTCGCTACCGAACAGCGTCGTCACCAACTCCTTCGGCATCGCGGCCGCGCCGAAGAAGACCGGAATCGCGATGAGCCCCGCGTAGGAGATGGAGTTTATCAGGTCGAACCGCACGTCGCCGCCGACGGAGTCGACGCCGCTCGACTTGACGTTCAGCACGTTTCCGATGGTCGTCGCGAACATCGCCCCGGGCTGGGCGAGCTGAATCGAGACCGAGTAGTACGCGACCGAGGCCGGGCCGACGAACGCCTGGATGATGAGCACGTCGGCGCTAGAGTAGAAATTCGACAGCATCGAGGTCGGAACGCTCCACCGGGCGAAGTCGTAGATTCGCTCTGCGACCCGTTTCGTCGGGCGCGCGGGGAGAACGCGCGAGAGGACTGCGGCGAGGACGGCCGTTCCGACCGTCGCGATGGCCAGGCCGAGAACGAGCCCGAACGCCTCGAAGCCGAGCCAGTAAAAGAGCAGCTGGAGCGCGATGGTCAGGAGGCTCCGGATGCCGTCGACCCACGAGGAGACCGCCGGGTGACCCGTGCCGGCGTAGAGCTTGTTCGCGATGTTGAACAGTCCGAGCGACACCACCACGAGCACCACGCCGACGGCCAGTTCGCGGGTTCCGAAGTAGTCGACTGCGTAGGGTTCGAGGAGTACGTACGCGCCGGCGACGACGAGCGAGAACGCGAGGTGCGCGAGGAGCGCCGTCCCGAAAAAGGAGCCGGGCTCGACGCCGACCTCGCTCACCCGCTTTTTCACCGCCGCACCGATACCGCTCGGAACCTGCGTGAGGACGAATGCGGCGGCGAGGACGGTCCGGTACGTTCCCCAGCCGACGTCGCCGAGGAGGTTCGCAAAGATGACGACGCCGGCGAAACCGGTACCGGCGGTGAGGACCTTCGAAAACAGGGAAAGGAACGCCTCGCGGCCGATGGAGAGGCTGTCTGTCTTTTTCATGGGAGGCTGAACGACCGGCGTGCGAGGGAGTAGTCAGTCACGGCTGGGTCAGAGATAGCCGAGTTCGCGGAGGCGGTCCGCCGTCGCGCCGTCGACGCCGAGTTCGTCTTCGGCGGACCGGGCGCGCTCCGCGTAGTCGGCGACGGGCGTCTCGAAGAACGAGACGTCGAGCGACTCGGCGTCGAACGGTTCGTCGGTCTCGGCCTGCCAGCACGGGCGGTCGGCGTCGAGACGGTAGGACTCTCGACTCCCGTCGTCGGCCCAGACGAACTTGCGGTCACCGTCGTAGACGGCGCGGAGCATCCGGTTCGTGTCCCGCGCCTGTTCGGCGAGCTTGTGCTGTTTGCCGCTGTGGCCGATTCGCTCGACGGGAATCCGCGCGCCGGTCACGTCGGGGCGCTCCCCGCGGGCGAGGCCGACGAGGAGGTCGCCGAGCCGAAGGTGCGAGACGTATCCGTCGACGACGTCGGTCCCCTCACCGGGCGCGTTCACGACCACGAGTGGGACGTGCGTCAGCGCTTCGTTGAGGCTGCTTTCGGTGTGACCCCACAGGCCGCCGTCGGCCTCGAACGCGAGGTTGTCGCCGTGGTCGGAGGTGACGACGAACGTCGTCTCCTCGTCGGTCGCCGCCCGCACCTCATCGATGAACGAACACACCTTGCGGTCGAGGTAGTCGATGGCCGCGCCGTAGAGGTCGCGGTAGCGCGTCATCTCGGTCTCGTCGCCCTCGGCGACGATTCGCGACCAGTCGAGGCGCTCGGAGCTCCACGAGTTCGGCGCGTCGTGGAGACTCCCGTCGTAGCCGAGGATGTGCCGTAGGGGACCGTGGGCGTCCATGAAGTTCGTAAAGAGGAAAAACGGCTCGTCGGACGCGCCGACGAGGCGGTTTGCCTGCCCGATGAGCGTCTTCGCGCCGTCGTCCATCGGCTTCGGAACCGGCGCGGTCGCAAGCGTGTTGTCGACCTGGACTGCCGCGCCGTTGAGGAGGCTCTGGACCGGCTTGTCGTGTTCGAGCGCGCGCCTGAGAAACTCGAGTTGTTTCCCGAGGCCGGTCTTCTCGCAGGACTGGCCGAACCGGGCCACGTCGATGCCCTCGGGAAAACGCCGGTCGGGAGAGATGTTGGAGAACTCGTCGAAGAAGCCGTCGAATCCGAACGACGACCCGGCCCAGACGTTGGCGCTCACGCCGAGCGCGCGGTGGTCCGGAAGCTCGGCGAGAAACGTGTCGTCGCGACCGATACCCGAGAAGTCGCGGTGATAGGCGTGAACGCCGTGTTCGTGGGGGAGCGTCCCCGTGAACATGCTCGCGTGGCTCGGGGCGCTCCAGGTGCTGGCGGTTCGGCACTGGTCGTAGACGATGTCCGCCCGCTCCTGGAGCCGCGAGGAGAAGGAATCGAAGAAGTCCTTTCGGACAGTATCGAGACAGATAAGGACGACATTTCTCATACGTCGGTACAGGTGGGTGATGTGGCGGCCATAGAAAGGTTCTTCGGGACCGAAATCGCCGCCGAAACCGCCCGAAATCGGGAGGAAGCGGTCGCCGACCGGCGCGTCAGCTGTTCAGATGTAGCCGAGGTCGCTCAGGCGCGCCTTCGTCGTCTGGTCCACGTCGTGGTCGGTGCTCGCGGTGACGGCCTCGCGCTTGTACTCGTCGAGCGGAACGTCGAAGAACGCCTCGTCGAGGTCGCTGACGTCGACGTCCTCCGCCGCGAGTTCCTGCCAGTTCGGTCGATCCGGGTCGAGTCGGTGGCGAAGCCGAGTCCCGTTGGAATCCCACTCGTACTTGTCGACCCCGTCGTAGACGACGCGGATCATGCGGTCCCACTCGCGGCGCTCCGCCTCGGACGCGTCGGCGGCCATGTTGGAGCCGATTCGCTCGGCGGCGATGCGCGCTTCGAACACGTCGGGCGTCTCCCCGCGGGCGAGTCCGACGAGCAAGCGACCGAGGTCGACGTGCGAGAAGTAGCCGGTCTCGCTGTCGTCGTAGCCCTCGGGCGCGTTGACGACGAGAAGCGGGACGTGGAGCAGCCCCTCCGTGAGGACGCCCTTGTGGGCGAGGAGGCCGCCGTCGGCCTCGAACGCGAGGTTCTCGCCGTGGTCGGCGGTGATGACGAACGTCGTCTCTCGGTCCGTCTCAGCCTGCACGCGGTCGACGAACGAACACACCTTGCGGTCGAGGTAGTCGATGGCCGCGCCGTAGAGCCCGCGGGTGTGTTCGATGTGCTCCCGGTTCTCTTCGAGTTTGCCGGAGACGTTGACCTCGTGGGTGCTGTATTCGCCCGTCGTCCACGAGTACGGCGCGTCGTGGAGGTCTGAGTCGTAGCCGCGGACGTGGGTGAGCGGACCGTGGGCGTCCATGAAGTTCGTGAACATGAAAAACGGGTCTGCGTCGCCGTGTTCGCGGACGAGCTTCACCGCCTCGCGCGCGACGATGTTTGCCCCGTCGTCGAGCGGCTTCGGCACGGGGAGCTCGGCGAACTGTCGGTCGAACTCGACGAGCGCGCCGTTGGCGAGGCTCTGGACCGGGTGGTCGCTGGCGAGCGAGGCTTTCAGGAAGGCGAGGTAGCGGGCGAGCCCCGTCTCCTCACACTCCTGTCCGAACTTTTCGGCGTCGATGCCATCGGGGAACCGCCGGTCGGGCGAGACGCTGGTAAAGTCGTCGAAAAGCAGGTCGAAGCCGAACGCGTCGCTGGCGTAGACGTTCGCGCTCGACCCGAACGCCCGATGGTCCGGGAGGTCAGCGAGAAACGTGTCTTCCCGACGGAGCCCTGAGAAATCCCGGTTGTACACGTGAATCCCGTGTTGGTGCGGTAGTTTCCCGGTCATCATGCTCGCGTGGCTCGGAACGCTCCAGCCACTCGCAGCCCGACACTGGTCGAAAGAGGCGTCGGCCCGCTCGCGCAACCGCTCGGCGAACCGGTCGAAGTAGTCCTTCCGGACGGTGTCGAGGCAGATGAGGACGACGTTTCTCATTTCGGGTTGTCGGCGATTCTTCGCCGGAGGTTATAGCACCTTCGAGTGCGCCGACCGCTGAGCAACAGATATTTGAACGCACCTGCCACACCACCGAAGCAATGAACACCGTGTTGATCACCGTCGACGCGCTCCGGGCCGGCCACGTCGGCCAGTACGGCTACCAGCGGGACACGCTTCCGGTCCTCGACCGCCTGCTCGACGACGACTCGACGCTGTTCACCGCCGCCTTCGCCAACGGGACCAACACGGGAATTTCGGTTCCGTCGCTTCTCACCTCCCGGTACCGCGGGGACGAGCACGCTCGCGACGGGCCAAACATCGCCTCTCCGCTCCCCGACGAGGTATCGACCGCCGGCATCCATTCGAACACCTATTTCGCGAGCCGCGTCCCCCGCCCGGCCGACTTCGACCACTTCGACGACTTCGGCATCATGGACTCCGAGGACTCGGGGTCGCCGTCAGCGGCCCACAGGCTGTTTCGGCGGACGATGGACCTCGTCCGTCCGACGGTCGAGTCGCTCGGGATACGTCCCCTCGCCGAACGGATTCAGGAGGCCGTCTTCCCAGCGTCGCTCATCATGGAGCAGACGGTGTACGAGAACGCCGAGAAGACGACCGACCGGGCCCTGGAGTGGCTCGACGGCGTCGACGGCGACTTCTTCCTGTGGGTCCACTACATGGACCCACACCGCCCCTACGGCATCGACCTCGAGGACCCGGCGTACGGCGAGCCCGCCGACGAGTCGGAGATTCGCCGTCTCATGTCCAAGGCGGGAATCCACCCCGAAGACGTGACCGAAGCGGAGCGTCGGCGAATCGTCGACCTCTACGACTCTGATATCCGGTACACGTCCGACCACATCGACCGCTTCCTCGACGGGTTGCAGTCGCTCGGCCGCTACGACGAGACGGATATCATCCTCACCGCCGACCACGGCGAGGAGTTCGCCGACCACGGGAACTACTACCACCGGAACCGCCCCTACGACGAACTGACGCACGTCCCGCTCGTGGTGAAGTCCAACCGGGGCGACGGCGGGGTCGTCGACGAACAGCGCGAACTGCTCGACCTCGCGCCCACGGTAGCGCGAAACCACGGCGTCGAACCACCGAGCGCGTTCCGCGGAACCGACCTCTTCGAGGGCGGTCCCCGGCGGGCCGTCTCGACCGGATCGTTCAGCGACGCCGGCCCCGTCGTCGGCGTCCGCGAGGACGGCTGGAAGTACATCGCGGTCGACGGCGAGGAAGACGAACTGTACGACCTCCGCGCCGACCCGAAAGAGCGCGAGAACGTCGCGGCCGACCACCCCGACCGCTGTGCCTCGTTCCGGTCGGAGATTCCGCCGCACCTGCTGCGCGAGACGACCGAGGGCGTCCCGGAGGCCGACGACGTGAGCGAGGACGTACAGAAGCGGCTCGAAGAACTCGGATATATGGATTGACCGCGAGGAGACGTCGCCAGCGGCGATAGCGTGGTGTCGTCCCGCTACGACGGGACGCTACAGGTAGCCGAGCGAAGAGAGCTTGCTGTCGAGCCCGACATCGTCGGGATCGGTGGATGCGGCGGGCGGCTCGTGGGTTCCCTCGTCAGTCGCCTCGGTGACGACCCACGGAACGCGAATGAGTTCCGGGACTGGGGTCGATTTGTGGTGGCCGTACAGCCCCCACTCGCCGAAACACTCGCCGTGGTCCGACGTGATTATCACCCGCTCCGAATCGAGGTTCGAGAGGAGGAGTTCGAGGTCGTCGAGCGCCCAGCGTAGGTTGTCTAGGTAGCCCTCCCACGCCTCCTCACGAGTTATCTTTCCGTCGAGAATCGCGCCGAATATCCCGGACCGGTCGTTCGCGTCGTCCTCGATGGCGAGCGCCCCGCAGTCGTGCTTCTCGAAGTGCGGGTACGGCGTGTGCGGCTGTTGGTACTGGATAATCGTTCGCGCTGGATCGAGTTCGCGGTGAGCCGCTATCGAGCGGTTCGTCACCGTCCGCGGCCGGACGCTCCCGATGTCGGCCTCCCAGGCGTCCCGCCACACCTCGTCCAACAGCAACCAGTCGTTGGGGTCGAGCATGGCGTCAGAGTTCGGGTTGAACGTGACGAACGCCGTCTGATCCATCTCCTCGCGATACTCTTCGGTGAAGTTGTACCGCATGAACTCGCGGGAGTTCGACCCGAGCGAGGTGGCCGTCGGGACGCGACCGTTGGGGAGGAAATCGTACCCCGATGCGACCGCTTCGAGGGCGTCGGGACGGCACGTGTCCAAAATAATCAGCGCGTCCCAGTCCCGCTCGTATATCGGTCTCCCAAGTCGTGGAGCGCGTGAATACGCCCGCCGAACCGCGCCCCCCAGTAGCTCCGCGGCGCTGACTTTCGCCGCGGTCCCGAGATTCAGATTCTGATAGTACCACCGTGCGTTAGATACCCAATCGCCAAGCCCCATAGGGTACACTCCTTTCAGGGGGGTTTGAACGTTTCTCCACAGAAATACAGTTTGATAATTAGGAACCGGGTATCCTACCGGTCGGTGTGAGACCAGCGACGGTCACGTGTCGGCGTATTCGCAGAACGCCTTCCTGCCCGCCTGGCTGAACTCGTCGCAGTCGACCTGGAAGCCGTAGTGGGCTTCCATCTCGGGGAGCGTCATCCGCGTCGCTGCGATGCGCGCTTCGAGCGCGCCCTTCCGCTGGAACTCCGCCGGGGCCTCGTGTCGTTCGAGCGGGAGCGATTTCAGGTAGGCGTACGGGAACGTCGCGAGGTCGTAGAGGCGCTTTAGGACCTCGCGGGGGAGGCTCCGCGGTCGCTCGAAGATGTAGTGGTGTTCGTGGTGGAGCGTCCACCGAATCGCGCTCCAGAAGGAGACACCCGACTGGAAGTCGGTTATCTTCCCGTGGATGTCGCGGCTGATTTCGCCGCGCAGGTCGAAGTCGTAGCCCAGCGAGTCCGAGACGTGACCGTGGTCCAGCCAGATGAGCGCGTCGCGGGCGTACAGCCGTCGCCAGTGGTCGCGGTCCTCTGCGCCGCCCACGTCGTAGTACGGCACGTCGAGCAGGAGTCCGCGGGGGGCGATGTTCATCCCGCGCCCGCTGAGGAAGAAGGGACGGTCGACCTGCGCCTCCAGCGCGTGGAATATCTCGACGAAGTCCTCGATGACCCCCTCGTGGTAGTAGTCGTCCGTGTCGAGCGATTCGAGGACGTACTCGCCGCGGGACTCCTCGAAGGAGATGTTTCGGTCCCCGCCGAGCCAGTCGCACTCGTCCGACCGGTCAAGGACCGCCCGCAAGTTGTCGAATTCGGCCTCCAGCTCGCGGAGGATATCGCGGCTACCGTCGGTCGAACCGCCGTCGACGACGACGACCTCGTACAGCTCCTCGTCGACCTGCTCAACCATGCTCCGAAGCGACTCCTCGATGGTCTCGGCCATGTTGTAGTTACAGACCGCGATGGAGTAGCGAGGGGAACTGGGCATACTCAGAGTGCCCCACACGAGGTTAAAAATCAACTGTCCGGTCGTCATCGCAGTCGCGTGCTCATCGTATTCTCTATCAACATTGATAACTGGGGGGCAAGGCTGATATAGCACCACGCGGAGACTCCGTACAATGCGGAGCGTAAAGACGACTGTCGAATCCGTGGTTTCGCGGCTTGGTTACCCCGAGATTGCCACGACGCTCATCGACAAGTCGCCCGCGGAGACGAACTTCTCACGGGGGCGGAACGTCGGCATCGAATCCGGCTGTTCGATGCGAGGAGATATCTCACTCGGTGACGACGTGCACGTCGGTCCCGACTGCGTACTCAACGGGACGGTAGGTCTCGGACGGGGGACGAATCTCAACGGTCGGAACACACTCAGAGGGACCGTCGATATCGGACGATACTGTGCCGTTGCCCCCGGCGCGGAGTTCCGGTCGCAGAACCACACGACCGCGAACCCGACGCTGCAGTTGAAACTGTACCGACAGGTCACCGGCGACGAGTTGGCGTGGACCTCGAAAGGAGACATCGACGTCGGGAGTGACGTGTGGATCGGTTCGAACGCGACCGTCCTCTCGGGAGTCTCTATCGGCCACGGCGCAATCGTCGGCGCGGGGGCCGTCGTGACGAGCGACGTAGAGCCCTACGCGGTTGTCGCGGGCGTCCCCGCCGAACGAAAGAAGTGGCGGTTCGACGAACACATCCGAGAGGAACTGCTCGACACGGCGTGGTGGAACTGGTCGGAGGAGAAGGTAGCAGAGAACAGGCAGTTCTTCGAGACGGACCTCACGAGCATCGAGAGCGTCTCCGACGTGCTCGGGTGAGACTGCCGGACGAATTCGAATCGGAACCCCGGCTGATTACTTGTAGCCGAGATTCTCCAGGCGCTCCGTGACCTCCGCGGAGGTGGCGCGGCTGCTGGACTCGACGCCGTCGTCGGTGATAGTCGGCCGCTCGCCGTCGAGGACCGCCCACGGGACCGTCACGAGGCCGGGGTGGCGGTGGTACGGCAGGTGTTGGTGGTAGGTGAATGGCAGCGGCCACGACTTTGCTTCGACCACGTTGCCGTGGTCGGACGTGAGGACGATGCGCTCGTCGAACGCGTCGATGAGCCGTTGGACCTCGTCCATCGCGTAGGTCAGGTTCTCGCCGTACGCCTGCCACATCTCTTCTTCGTCGACGATGCCCTTGGCCGCGGCCTCGAAGACGTTTCCGGCGCGGTCGTCGCCGTCCATGTCCAAGTCCTCGAACAGTTGGTAGGTACAGAAGTGGAGGTCCGGGCGGCCGACGAACGGGACGTGCGGTTGCATCAAGTGGACGATGAGCCGCTTGTCCGGGTACTCTTCGCGCGCTCGAATCGCGGCGTCGATGATGGGTCCGGGGAGAATCGCCTCCACGTCGTCGTCGTAGGCGTCCTGCCACACTTCGAAGAGCTTGTGCCACTTGTCCGGCACCTTCTTCGAGACCTGCGGGTTGCCCGAGACGTAGACGATGTCGCCGTACTCGTCGGGGAACGAGACCGGGAGCCACTCGGGAGTCGCGCTCGCTCGACTGGTCTCCGCGCGGTAGTCGTCGAACTGGTCGAGGTCGACGAACTCCTCGAAGAGGTCGGCCCGGCACGCGTCAAGGACGACGAGCGTGTCCCAATCCGCGTCGACCACGTCGATTCCGCGCCTGCCCGGATACAGTTTCGTCTGAATCGCCCCGTTTCCCCGCCGCATCAGCGTCCCCCGCCACCAGTTCAAACTCCGGCCGTTCTCGGCGATCTGCGAGAGGCCGTATTTGATCCGGTCGAATGCGTTCGACATAGAGGACCGGACCCAACCGACCAAAGAAAAACTTTCTATGGCTTCGGAACAGGACGGGCCGCGACGGCGACCCGCCGTCACAGCGACCCCATAACCGTAGACGCCCCGCTACCCGGGTATCCGCTTTCGTCGACGGGTCGGACTTGAGAGCGACCCTATAACCGCAGACGCCCCGCTACAGGTACCCTAAGTCCTTCAGGCGCTCTTTCGTTGCGCCCTCGGCGGCATCGATACCCTCGCTCTCCTCGCGGACGCCGAGGTCGTCGAACGCGCCGAACGTCTCCGAGACGACGCCGTCGTCGGTATCGGCGGCCTTCCACGCGGTCTTCGCGTCGAAGATGCGAACCGTGCTGGCGGCGTCCTCCCAGGCCTGATACTGCACCACGCCCTCGTCGGTCGTCTCGTAAACGGTCCGTGAGACGCCTCCGTAGGGCATGACGGACCCGCAGAACTCCTCGGCGAGCGCCTGTGAGGGTTCGTCGAGGCCGTGGGTCGAGGCGACGACCGCCCCGTCGTCGGGGACGAACGCGTCGCAGTCCCACTCGCCGTCGAGGACAGCGTCGACCACGCGCGGGAACTCGGTGAGCGAGGCCGCCGCGGAGACCGTCTCGGAGTCCGCCTGCCCGGGGAACTTGACGACGAGCGGGACGTGGAGGACCGCCTCGTGTACGTCCTTGCCGTGGCCGGCGAGTCGCACATCGGGCTTGACCTGACTCTTCTCACCGAAGCCCTCGCCGTGGTCGCCGGTGACGACGATGAGCGTGTCCTCGTACTCGCCGCGTTCTTTGAGCGTCGAGACGAGGCGTTCGATTTGGGCGTCCATCTGTCGGATGGTTCCGTCGTACAGCCCCTCCATGGCGCGTTTCTCCCACCAGGGTCGGTGGCCACCGAGGTACTCCCACACTTGGTCGTCGACGTCCTGTTGGAGCTTCTGGAGGCGTTTCCCGCCCCAGTTGTCGTGTTCCGGGCGGGGTTCGTACGGCATGTGGCCGTCCATGAGGTTGATGCAGGCGGCCCACGAGTCGTTCCGCGTCTCCTCCCAGTCCAGAAAGAGGTCGACGTACACGTCCGCGGGTGTAGTCGCCTTCAGCGAGTCGGGGAGGTACTGCGGGTAGTCCCACGCGAGCTTCGTGACGACCCCATTTGCGAGCGATTTCGCCGGGTGGTCGTGGGACAGACACCGCTTGAGGTAGCCGGCGTAGTTGCCCTGTCCCTCGGTGAGCACGAAGTTGCTCGGGTCGAGACCCTCGACGTACGGGATGTTCCGCGCGCCCTCGACGGTCTGGAAGGTCTCTTTCAGTCCCACGTCCATCTCGGTGACCCACGTGTTCTCGGAGAAGATGCCGGTCGAGTAGCCCTCCTCGTCGGCGAGCCGCTCGAAAATGGTGTGTCCGGGTTCGAGCTTGTTTTTCGCGCCGGTGACGCCGTGTTCGGCGACGTGGTAGCCGGTGAAGATGCTGGTGTGGCTCGGCAGGCTCCACGAGCCGGGGCTGATACCGGTCTCGTAGACCGTGGCCTCGTCGGCGAGCGATTCCAAGAACGGGGTCGTCCGGTGTTCGTGGCCGTGCAGGCTAGTGTTGCTCGCACGGACGCTGTCCATGATGAGGAGTAGGATATTCATGATTCGGAGGTCTGAAACTCAGTGTTCGAGCGGTGCGTCGTCGGCGTCGCTGAGCGAGAAAACGTCACCGGCCCACGACGCGTCGTACTCGATTTTCGACGGGGAGATGACGTTCACCTTCGCGAGCGCCAGTTTGAGCGCGGGGACCGCGACCTGCTTCGGGTGGCGCTTGAACAGGTAAAACAGCCATTCGAGGTGGGTCCCCACGTCGAAGTCCGACTCGGTATCGTGGTGCGGGACGATGCGACGGGGCAGGCGGTGAACCTCCGCGCCGGCCTTCTCGGCACGAATCGCGAAGTCGGTATCGCCGCCGTGTTCACGGTGCTCGTCGAAGCCGCCGACGCGTTCCCACAGGCTTCGGTGAAATATCATGAATCGAGTGAGCGTCCACCGCATGGGCCAGAAGTCCTCCAGCCCGACGACCTGGAACTCGTGCATCGAGTCGACGAGGTGTGCCGCGAGCCGAGTGGGGAAGGTGATGTCGTCGTCGGCGACGATTATCCACTCGTTTTCGGCCTCCTCGATGGCTCTGTTTCGCGCGTAGTTGCGGCCCTTGTCGGTGCGGACGACGACGTCGAGCCACTCCGGGGCGGTCTCACTGGAGTAACATCGCTCTCGGTTGCTCGCGACGACGAGCGACGCGTTGGAGAGCGTGGCGGTCACGTCGAGCGCCCGCGCCGTGTCGTCGCGGTACGGCGCACCCTCGTGGCTCCTGTCTTCCGTATCCCCGTCGGCCATACTGAGTGCTATCAGAAGGTCCCGTATAAAGAGTGTCGTTCGCGCGGGTCGGCCTCGCTCGGCCGCGAAACAGCGACGAGACGGCCGCGAACCCACGCAGAATCGAGTCTCTCCCGGAAATAGCCCGTGTCGGCGGTGAAACCGAGTCATAAGGCTTATGCGGGTTTTCCCAGTCCATCGAAGCGATGAGCGCAGACACAGAGCGTATCGAGGACCCCGACTCGAAGTCGGTCCTCGAACTCGCTAAAGACTGGTATCACGTTCCCGCCCTCCTCGTGATACTGGTCGCCATGTTGGCCGTCCGCCTTCGGTCGTATAGTACTTTCATCAGGGACGGTGATGTCCTCTTCTCCGGGAACGACGCCTGGTATCACCTCCGAGAGGTGACGTACACCGTCCAAAACTGGCCGTCGACGATGCCGTTCGACCCGTGGACGTACTTCCCGTACGGGACGAGCGTCGGCCAGTTCGGGACGATTTACGACCAGATTATCGCCACGGCCGCCCTCGTCGTCGGACTCGGTAGCCCGTCGCCCGACCTCGTGGCCAAGGCCCTCCTCGTCGCGCCGGCAGTCTTCGGGGCACTGGTCGCTATCCCGACGTTCCTCATCGGTCGCCGCCTCGGCGGTCGGCTTGGCGGTGTCTTCGGGGTCGTCATCCTCGCGCTACTCCCCGGGACGTTCCTCCAGCGCGGCCTCGTCGGCTTCGCCGACCACAACATCGCAGAGCCGTTCTTCCAGGGCTTCGCGGTCGTCGCCATCATGATTGCTCTCTCGGTGGCGAACCGCGAGAAGCCCGTCTGGGAACTCGTCGCCGCCCGCGACTTCGACGCCCTCCGCTCCACGCTCATCTGGTCCGCGCTCGCGGGCGTGGGAATGACGCTCTATATGTGGGCGTGGCCGCCGGGCATCCTCCTGGTCGGCATCTTCGGCCTGTACCTGGTCCTCCAGATGGTCGCGGACTACGTCCGCGGTCAGTCCCCGGAACACGTCGCATTCGTCGGTGCAGTCTCGATGCTCGTCACCGGCCTCCTGATGTTCGTCCCCCTCACCGACTTCTCGTTCAGCGTGACGAACTTCAGCCTCCTCCAACCCGTGTTCGCCTTCGGTATCGGCGCGGGCGCGGTGTTCCTCGCCGCGCTGGCCCGGTGGTGGGAGTCTAACGACGTCGACGACCGCGGCTACCCGGTTGCGGTCGCCGCCCTCGGCCTCGTCGCCGTCATCGGTACGGCCGTCGTCCTCCCCGACGCCTTCCGTCAGGTGAGCGTCAACTTCCTCCGCACCGTCGGCTTCAGCGCCGGTGCGGCGACGCGGACCATCGGCGAGGCACAGCCCTTCATCGCCGCGAGCGTCCTGCAGAACAGCGGCATGACCGCGACCGAGCGCATCATGTCCGAGTACGGCTTCACGTTCTTCACCGGCCTCGTCGGTGCTATCTGGCTCGTCGGCAAGCCGCTCGTCCGCGACGGCGACACTCGGAAAATTGGCTACGTCGCCGGCAGTCTCGCCGTCTTCGGCGTTATCTTCCTGATTCCGGCCATCCCGGCCGGCATCGGCGAGCTCCTCGGCCTCGAATCCTCGCTCGTCAGCCTCGCCATCGCGAGCGCCCTCATCGTCGGTGCGGTGCTGCAGGCCGACTACGAGAGCGAACACCTGTTCGTCCTCGTCTGGGCGGCCATCATCACCTCGGCCGCCTTCACGCAGGTCCGCTTCAACTACTACCTCGCGGTCGTGGTCGCGGTGATGAACGCGTACCTCCTCCGCGAGATTCTCTCGCTCGGTATCATCGACCTCGCCGGCACCGACCGCCTCGACGACGTGTCGTACGGGACGGTCGCGGTCGTCGCCATCGCCCTGCTTCTCGTCCTCACCCCGGTGCTCGTCGTGCCGATTCAACTCGGCAACGCCGGCACCAGCAGCAACGCCCTCCAGTCGTCCCAGACCGGACCGGGCACGGTGACGCAGTGGCAGGACAGCTTCGAGTGGATGCAGAACAGCACGCCCGAAGAGGGGCAGTTCGGCGGCGCATCCAACGAGATGGACTACTACGGAACCTACGAACGAACCGACGACTTCAACTACGCCGAGGGAACGTACGGCGTCATGTCGTGGTGGGACTACGGTCACTGGATAACGGTCCTCGGCGAGCGCATCCCGAACGCCAATCCGTTCCAGCAGGGCGCGACCGAGGCCGCGAACTTCCTCCTCGCGCCGAACGAGGAGCAGGCCTCCGACGTCCTCGCCGACATGAGCGAGGAGGGTAACGAGACCCGCTACGTCATGGTCGACTGGCAGATGGCCTCGACCGACTCGAAGTTCGGTGCGCCGACCGTCTTCTACGACGAGTCGAACGTCTCCACGTCCGACTTCTACAGTACGATGTACCGCCTGCAGGAGCAGGAGGGACAGACGAGAGTCGCCGCTGTGTCGAGCCTCAAAGACCAGCGGTACTACGAGAGCCTGATGGTCCGGCTCTACGCGTACCACGGCAGCGCCCGTGAGGCGTCGCCCATCGTCGTCGACTGGGAAGAACGAACGTCCGCCGACGGGGAGACCACGTTCAAGGTGACGCCGTCTGACGGGCAGGCGGTCAGAGTGTTCGACAATATGACCGCCGCCGAGGAGTACGTCGCGAACGACCCGACCTCGCAGATCGGTGGCATCGGCACGTTCCCCGAGGAACGCGTCGCCGCCCTCGAACACTACCGCCTCGTGAAGTCCTCGAACAACTCGGCGCTCCGTTCGGGGTCCTACCAGAACTCGCTCATCCGCGCGGGCAACACCTACGGCATCCAAGCGCAGGCGCTCGTTCCCAACAACCCCTCGTGGGTCAAGACGTTCGAGCGCGTCCCCGGCGCGACGGTCGAAGGCAGCGGTGCCCCGGCCAACGCGACGGTGACCGCTCGCGTCCAGATGCGCGACCAGACAACTGGTACGAACTTCACGTACACGCAGCAGGCGCAGACCGACGCCGACGGTGAGTTCACGATGACGCTCCCGTACTCCACGACCGGCTACGACGAGTACGGTCCGGACAACGGCTACACGAACGTCGACGTCCGCGCGACGGGCGACTACACGTTCACCGGGCCGACGACCTTCGCCGGGAACAACACCGTCGTCAGCTACCAGGCGCAGAACGTCGCCGTCGAGGAAGGCCTCGTCAACGGTGCTGAAGACGGTGCCGTAGAGGTCACTCTCGAACGGAACGAACAGGAGTTCAACCTGACGGAGAACTCCGATTCAGACGACTCGCAGACGAACGAGTCGGCATCTACCTCGGCGTCAGTCGACGCCAGCGCGGTTTCGGTCGCCGCGTAAGGTTTCGAACCGGGCCGGGCTGCCGCCCGGTCGCTGATCGCCGTTTCGACGCGTTTCTCTTCTCGCCGCCGACCGGCAGAGCGGTGGACTGATATCCTTCCCGAGAGAGCATCCGACAACGAAATGTCGAGGAACTCAGACGGGACGACATCCCGTTTCTCGTGGCTTCTCATCTACCTGAAGGGCGTCTGTATGGGTGCCGCCGACGCCGTGCCGGGCGTCTCGGGCGGCACCATCGCGCTCATCACGGGCATCTACGAACGGCTCATCAGCGCGGTGACGGCCATCACGCCCGGCCGAATCAAGCGCGCTCTCGGCGTCGTCGTCCCGGGACGCCGGGCCGACGCAATCGCGGCGATGCGCGAGGTCGATGTCGGCTTCCTGCTCGCGCTCGGCGCGGGCATCGCCACCGCCATCGTGACCGTGATGCGCGTGCTGCACATCGCGCTCAACGACGCGCCGGTCCCCACCTACGGCTTCTTCTTCGGGCTCATCGCCGCGTCGGCGGTCGTCCTGTACGCGCAGGTCTCGCTCGACGGCCCGCGGCAAATCGCGGCCGCCGTCACCGGGTTCGTCATCGCCTTCGTCGCCTCCGGCGGGAGCGGCGGCGCATTCGGGCACTCGCTCCCGGCGATTGCGGTCGCCGGCGGCATCGCCGTCAGCGCGATGATTCTCCCCGGCGTCTCGGGGTCGCTTCTCCTGTTGATTCTCGGCCAGTACGAGTACATGAACGCGGCGCTCAACACGTTCATCGACCGCCTCATCGACATCGCCGGCGGCGCATCGCTGTCGGTCATCGTCGAACCGGGGACGGTCGTCATCACGTTCATGCTCGGGGCGGTCGTCGGCCTGTTCAGCATCGCGCACGTCGTCCGCTGGGCGCTCGAACACCACCGACGGGCGACGTTGGCGTTCCTCGTGAGCCTCATCGTCGGGGCGCTCCGCGCCCCTGTCGTCGAGAGCACCAACGCGCTCGTCGACGCGGGCCGGTCGTGGTCGACCGAACTCTACGCCGCGTTCGCCGTGGCCGCGGTCGTCGGCGCGGCGGTCGTCCTACTCGTCGACCGGTACACGGGCATCATCGAATCCTGAGCGGGCCGTCGCGGCGGGTGGCCACGGCGACCCGGTGAGAAGGAAGTCGGCTGTCTGTTCGGACCGATACGTTCACGGAGTCGTGCGGGCGGCGGCGAATCTCACTCGCGGGCGACGGCGATGTTACGAACCGACCCCCCGCAGTCGGGACATTTCGACAGGTGGGTCGCGCTGACCGTCCGCGTGCGACAGGAGCGACACTCGTAGTACCCCTCTGTCGGGTGATAGTCGTCGATGACTGAGTTATGCAATGCCATGGTATATTTTACCATGGTTTTCGTGGTAAGCATTGTCCTGATATTCCCCAAATTACTCTAGTATGTTAATATTCTACGCCGTAGAAGAGATCCGACCGAAAATAGAATCCGCATCAGAACACCGTACTGTTCAGTTCTGCCGGATTTCGGAGGACGGTGGCGCTTCACCGACCCCGCCGCGTCAGCGCCGGGCGACGCAGACAAACGTCTCGCGTCGGGTCTCGCCATGGGTGACCGTGAAGCCGACCGATTCGAGCGCGTCGACGGCGTCGCCGAGGCCGAACCGCTCGTCGAGCGGCGGCCCGTCCTCGCCCGAGCCGGATGTGGACCAATCGACCACGACCACGGTGCCGCCGGGGCGAACGACGCGGGCGAGTTCGGCGAGCGCGTCGTCGGTGGCGAACTCGTGGTAGGTCATCGTCGAGAACGCGGCGTCGAGGTGGTCGTCGTCGAACGGCAGGGACGCCACGTCGGCCGTGACGAACTCGACGTTGTCTGGCGCGCCCTTCTCGCGGTAGTAGTCGTGCATGACCTCCTGTACGTCCACGGCGTAGAGCGTGCCGACGTGGGGCGCGACCTCGTCGGTGAAAAAGCCGGTGCCGCTGCCGAGGTCGGCGACGACCCGGTCGGGAGCGACGCCGAGGTGCGAGAGCAGTTCCTCCCGGGAGACGAATCGGAACCGCGAGGGGTCGTCGAGTTTCGCCGCCCTGTCGGCGTCGAAGGTGTGAAAGCCCATGTGAATCACTCCGCACCCCGACCCGTAAGTCCCATCGGTTCCGGAAGACGCGTGTTCGTCGTGTGCACAACCGACCCGGTGGGTTCGCTCCGGTGGCGAGCGGTGCGGACCGGACGGGTCGACCGCGAAACTGCCGACGGCGATGGGCTTTTTTGCCCGGCAGTCAGTCTCACACGTATGGAACCCCAACTTCGACGACCGACGCGACGCGTCTGCGAGCGCTGCGGTCGGGTGGAACGCTGGGACGACGACACCGCGACGTGGGTCGTCGCCGAAGAGGACGGCGAGAAACGGGTCGGAAGCCCCTACTGCATCCACGAGTGGGACATCAACGGCCGCTTCGCTCCCTTCGAAGAGCCGGCCTGAGACGCCGACGAACTGCGCGCGCGGCCGGCGGCTACGCCGCGTCTTCTTCCCGGAGCGATTCGAGTACCGAGAGCGTGCCGTCCATGTACGACTGTTCGAGTACGGTGTCGGCGGCGTCCTTGGCCACGTCGTCCGCGTTGGCGACGGCGAACGACCGGCCGACGACGGCGAACGTCGAGGCGTCGTTGACGCTGTCGCCGACGGCGACGAAGTCCGCCGGGTCGTAGTCAATCGTCTCGCAGACGCGTTCGAGGCCGACGCCCTTCTCCACTCCCGGCGTCTTGATGTGGTAGGCGAAGCCGGTGTCGATGACTTCGAGGTCGAACTCGTCTGCGACTTCCCGGAGGAGCGCCTCGTCGGCGTCGAGACGAGCGATGAGTTCGGTCTCGCGCCAGCGGTTCGCGGTGTCAGCGGCGTCCCACCCGAGGTCGCCGCCGCGCGCGACGAACTCGTCGGCGGCGGCCTGCGCGGCCTCGCGGTCACCGGTGAACGTCACCTCGCCGTCGGCGAGGACGACCCCGCCGTTCTCCGCGATGACGGTCTGCGGGAGGCCGAGGTAGTGACACAGCGAGACCGGGTAGGGAAACGCCTTGCCGGTGGCGAGGATGACGGGCGCGTCCCACGTCGGGAGCACCTCGAACGCGCGCGGGTCGAGGCGGCCCTGCGCGTCGGTGAGCGTCCCGTCGATGTCGAGTACGAGCGGCGGAACCATACCCGGAGTTGGGAGACGGGGGAAAAAGATTCAGCGGTCGGGGAGAAGCGCGCCGCAGGACGGCCCGAGCGGGTCGTCGCTCTCGCGGGTCACGCAGGTCCCGTTCTCGAAGGTCACGCAGGTCGTCACCCCCTCGGCTCAGCGTTCGGCGTCGTCCAGTCCGCGGAACGCCAGCGTCGAGAAGTTCGGGATGGGCCGCGTCGCCGGCCGGCCCGGCCCGTCGGTGGAGTCGCAGTCCGAGACGCGGCGGACGATGCCGAGGTCAGAAAGCTCGTAGAGGACGCGCCGAATGGTCGCGGGCGACAGCGACACCCGCGGCGACGCGGCGATGTTCTCGGTCGCCGCCGAGACGGAGGCCGTCTCTTCGTCGTCGAGCGCGACGAACGCCCGGAGGACGCGCCGGCGACTCTCGGGGAGCGCGAACACGCGGCCGAGCGAACAGCCGTCGTCGGGGACGGCGTCGATGCCGGCGCAGACGTACTCGGTGTCGAGGGCGTCCCCGCCGTCGGCGGCGGCGAGCGTCGCCGCCCCGTAGAGCGCCGAGAGCGCGTCGTGGGCGTCGCCGTCGGCCCACTCGGCCACCTCGCGCGTCGCCTCGTGCGGGAGCGCGTTTCGGGTGACGCCGTCCGAGGCGCGCGCGACGAGGATATCCACGAGGCTGTGGCGCTCGTAGGCCGGCACCGCGATGGACGCCGCGTCGGTGGCGTCGGTCGCTCCGTCCCCGTCGTCGCGCTCGCTCGCGTCGCTTCGAGGGTCGCGGCCGACGGTGAGCACCGAGACGTGCGGCGATACCGACGAGAGCGTCTCGACCGCCGTCGCCGCGGGGTAGGTCTCCGGTTCGTCGACGTGGTCGACGGCGACGACCGCGTGTTCGTCGTGGGCGACCCGGTCTGTGAGCCGCTCGCGAAGCGCCTCGACGCCGACGCCCTGCGATGGCACCGGCTCCTCGCAGAGCGCGTCGAGCGCCGCGTGGAGAAGCGCGAACTCGGTCGAGGCGTCGCGGGAGTCGACGTAGGCGAAGGAGGTCGTCGGTGTGGCGGCGGTGCGCGTGGCGGTGTGGATGACCGACCGCTGAGAGGGGAGCGCGCTGGAGAGGTGCCCGAAGAGCGTCGCGACGACCGCCGACTTCCCGGCTCCCTTCGGTCCGTGGACGTGGGCGTCGGACGGCAGGTCGCCGTCGAACACCGGGTCGAGGTGGTCGAGGATGCGTTCGAGCGTCGGCCCGCGGCCGGTCGGCTCGTCGGGGTGGACCGTCGGGTCGAGCGCGTTCAGGTCCCGGACGAGCCGCCGTCTCGTCCCGCCGCGGCGGCGTCGCCTGGTGATTCTGTCTTCGAGGCGCATGGCGTGGAAAGTCCGTAGCAGACGGTATCCGGCGCACGCGTAAAAATCGACCACTACCGACATCTCCCCTGAGAAATGAGAACATGAAACACGAAAATCGGCCGTCCGGGGCGCTTCAAAGCCAGTTGAGAGGTTCGTTGCCGGCGGGATTCCCACACCGGACGTAACTAATAAGAACAATAATTTTGAATTATTGTCGTCGTTTCGAATAGGCGTAGAAACGCCGAGCTACGGTATTCTACGGCCAGTACGATGGCAATCCGGTCGCCGAAGTGGTCCGTTCCGTGAGACGAACGGGGGGCGAGACGAGTGAAGGTAAAATAAAGTGCCGTCGGTCCTACCTCACGAAAGACAGATGAAAAAATCGCCGAGCGTCCTCGTCATTGGCGGGGGGTCGACCGGCACGGGCATCGCGCGCGACCTCGCGATGCGCGGGCTGGACGTGACCCTCGTCGAGAAGGGGAATCTCACACACGGGACGACGGGGCGGATGCACGGACTCCTCCACAGCGGGGGCCGGTACGCGGTGTCGGACCAGCCGTCCGCCAAGGAGTGTATCGAGGAAAACCGGGTCCTGCGGCGAATCGCCGGCCACTGCGTCGAGATGACGGGCGGGCTGTTCGTCCAGCGCCCCGAGGACTCCGACGAGTACTTCGAGAAGAAGCTGGAGGGCTGTCGCGAGTGCGGCATCCCCGCCGAGGTGCTGTCCGCCGAGGAGGCGCGCGAGATAGAGCCGTACCTCGCGAAGGACATCAAGCGCGCCATCAAGGTTCCGGACGGCGCGGTCGACCCGTTCCGCCTCTGCGTGGCGAACGCCGCGAGCGCCGTCGAACACGGCGCGCGCATCGAGACGCACTCAGAGGTCACGGACGTGCTCGTCGAGGACGGCGAGGTCGTCGGCGTCGAGGTCACCCACCAGACCGGCACCGGGCCCTACGTCCACGGCGAACCCGGAGAAGTCGAGGAAATCCGCGCCGACTACGTCGTCAACGCGACGGGCGCGTGGGCCGGCCAAATCGGTGACCTCGCCGGCGTCGACGTGGAAGTCCGCCCGTCGAAGGGCGTCATGACCATCATGAACACCCGGCAGGTCGACACGGTCGTCAACCGCTGTCGGCCGAAGGGCGACGCCGACATCATCGTCCCGCACGAGACGACGTGCATCCTCGGGACGACCGACGAGGAGGTCGAGGACCCGGAGGACTACCCCGAGGAGGGCTGGGAGGTCGACCTGATGATAGAGACGCTGTCGGAGCTCGTGCCCATGCTGGCCGAGGCGCGGACGATTCGCTCCTTCTGGGGCGTCCGTCCGCTGTACGAGCCGCCGGGCACCGGCACGGAGGACCCGACGGACATCACCCGCGAGTTCTTCCTGCTCGACCACGACGACCGCGACGACCTGCCGGGCATGACGAGTATCGTCGGCGGCAAGCTCACGACCTACCGGATGATGGCCGAGCAGATTTCGGACCACGTCTGCGAGAAGCTCGACGTGGAGGCCGAGTGCCGCACCGCCGACGTGCCGCTGCCGGGCAGCGAGGACTTCACCGTCCTCCGCGACTACATGGACGACTTCGGCCTGCGGTCGCCCATCGGCCGCCGGTCGGCCCAGCGGCTCGGCTCGCGCGCCGACGAGGTGCTCAACAGCGTCGACCCCAACCCGGTCGTCTGCGAGTGCGAGGCCGTCACCCGCGCCGAGATTCAGGACTCTCTCGACACCGCGGGTACGGAGCTCAACTCCGTGCGCATCCAGACGCGCGCCTCGATGGGCAACTGTCAGGGCGCGATTTGCTGTCACCGGATGGCGAACGAACTCGCCCCCGAGTACGACGAGGAGACCATTCGCGCGTCCCTCGACGACCTCTACCAAGAGCGCTGGAAGGGAGAGCGCCACGCGATGTGGGGCACGCAGCTCTCACAGACCGCGCTGAAGCACATGCTCCACGCGACGACGATGAACCGCGACGAGGACCCCGCGGCGGCCGACGCCGACATCGACTTCGCCGCCTTCGACGACGGCGGTGCCTCGGAGGGCGACGCCTCGGGCGTCGCGTCCGGCGGCGCGGTCGCGGACGGCGGCCGCGAGCGAACCGACCGCGCGGGCGACGACGCGCTCAGAGGTGCCGATGGCGATAACTGACAACGTGCTCGTCATCGGCGGCGGCATCGCCGCCTGCACGGCCGCGCTCTCGGCCGCGGAGACGAGCGCTCGCGTGCGCCTGCTCGCCCACAAGAAGAGCACGCTCCGGCAGGCCAGCGGCCTCGTCGACGTGCTCGGCTACGCCGGCGGCGACGGTCCACTCTCGGACCCCTCCGCCGGCCTCGACGCGCTCCCGGAGGGTCACCCCTACCACGTCGTCGGCGAGGACGGCGTCCGCGCCGGCCTCCGCATCTTCGACGAGGCGGTCGGCGACGCCTACCGCGGCGGCCACACGGACTCGAACGCGCTCGTGATGACCCACGGCGGCGCGGTGAAGCCGACCGCGCGCTACCCCGAGTCGGTCGCGCCCGGTCTCGCCAGTTCGTCCGGCGACATGCTCTTGGTCGGCTTTGCGGGCCTCACGGACTTCGACGCGCCCGTCGCGGCCGACCACCTGACGGCCGCCGGCGTGCCGTTTTCTGCCCGCGGCGTCACCGTCGAGTTCCCCAAGCGGTTCCGCGCCGACGCCAAGGTGACGCGGTTCGCCAAGGCACTCGACCGCGACGAGGAAGTCGACGGCGGCACGGTCCGCTCCGTCGTCGCCGACACGGTCGCCGAGAAACTGGACGGCGAGTCGCGCGTCGGCTTCCCCGCGATGCTCGGCGACGACCACGACGAGGACGTCCGCGCGGAGCTTTCGGACCGCCTCGGCGTCCCCGTCTTCGAGGTGCCGACCGGCCCGCCGAGCCTGCTCGGGCTCAAGCTCGAAGACATGCTGTTCGACGCGCTCGACGAGGCGGGCGTCCGCATCTCGGCGGGCAACCCGGCGGTCGACTTCGAGGCCGAAGACGGCCGCGTCGAGACGGTCATCGTCGACCAGAAGAGCCGGCCGACACCCTACTCGGCCGACCAGGTCGTCCTCGCCACGGGCGGCCTCGTCGGCAAGGGCCTCGACTCCGACCGAGAGTCGGTCACTGAGCCCGTCTTCGGCTGTCACGTCCCGCACCCCGAGGACCGCTACGACTGGTCCGAACCCGAGGCGTTCGGCGACCACGCGTTCGCGCGCTTCGGCGTCGTCCCCGACGCCGAACTTCGACCGACCGACGAAGACGGCGAACCGCACTTCGAGAACCTGCGCGCCGCGGGCGGCGTCGTCGGCGGTGCCGACGTGGCGCGCGAGAAATCCGCGAGCGGCGTCTCCTTGGCGACGGGTGCCGTCGCCGGCCGACTCGCGGGCGAGGAGGCAACCAGATGAGTGACGCAGAATCCCCAGGCAACCCGACGCTGACCCCCGACGCACAGACAGACGACTTCGAGGCCGTCGAGGTGTTCCCCGACAGCACCGACATGGACCTCCGACCGGGCGCGGACAACTGTTACAAGTGCACCGCCTGCGACGTGTCCTGCCCGGTCGCGGAAGTCGACGACGAGTTCCCCGGGCCGAAGTTCCAGGGCCCGGAGCAATGGCGGCTCAAGCGCAAGGAAGACGAGGCCGTCGACGACTCCATCATGTCGTGTTCGAACTGCATGCGCTGTGACGACGCCTGTCCCTCGGGCGTCCCGCTCAGCCAGATGCACAACACGGCCCGCGGCGAGTACGTCGACGAGGAGATGGACAAGCTCTCGCGGGAGTACATCCGCAACCGCATCCTCGCCAACTACGGCACGCTCGCCCAGTTGGGCAGCATGTTCCCCCGGCTGGCGAACGCCGTCATGGGCAACTCGGTCGTCCAGCAGATAAACGAGAAGGTGCTCGGCATCACGGCCGAGCGCGACTTCCCCGAGTTCGCCACCCAGACGTTCCGCGAGTGGTGGAACGAACGCGGCGGCCCGCAGGTCCGCTCCGAGGAGAAGCGCGTCGCCTACTTCCACGGCTGTTACTCCAACTACAACACACCCGAGGTGGGCAAGGCGATGGTCCGCCTCTTCGAGTCGTTCGGCTACGAGGTCGTCGTCCCCAAACAGCGCTGTTCGGGGACGCCGATGTTCGCAAACGGCATGCTCGACGACGCAAAGCGCGCCGCCGGCATCAACGTCGAGAACTTCGCGGGGCTCATCCCCGAGGGCTACGACATCATCGCGTCGTGTACCTCCTGTTCGATGTCGCTCCGCCAGGAGTACCCCGAGCTGTTCGACATCGACGGCATCGAGGACCTCTCGGCGCACACCTACGAGGCGCTCGAGTACCTGCGCATCCACGAGGACCTCGAAAGCGAGATTCGAGAAGCGTCCGTCGAGGACCAGTCGTTCGCGTACCACGCGCCGTGTCACGGCCGCAATCAGGGTCTCGACCGGCAGGCGGTCGAGCTGTTCCGCCAGCTCGACGGTGTCGACATCGAGGACGTGGGCGACTCCTGTTCCGGCATCTCCGGTACCTACGGCTGGAAGGAAGAGAAGTACGACAAGTCGATGCAGATCGGCGCGGACATGTTCGACCACATGGAGCACGCGCAGGGGAACGTCGGCATGACCGAGTGCCCCACCTGCTCGATGCAGATGGAGCACGGAACGGGCTACGACATCAAACACCCGCTCCAGCTCCTCGAAGAGGCGTTGGTCTGACACGCGCGCACGGCTGACGAACGACTTCGTTCGAGCGCCGGACCACTCGAACGCCGTCGCGCTCGGCGCGCGCGCCGATTCGACGGGGACTTTCCGGTGATTGTTGCTTGTTAATCACCGGATTTGTCCGTCGTTCGACCGAATCGTCCGTTTTGTCCGCCCGATTCTGTCCTCGATTAAAACGGGTGAAATAGTGCCCGTGTGAAATAGTAGACGCCATATTCTGGTGTTTCAGACCTTGTAATGCAATTTCATTCTCCACAATATACAGGCCAGTAGTAAAGAAACATTTATCATATAATTTGTACACGTTTGTAGTGGTAGGACTCTCACACCGAGAGTTCGTATCGAGGTTGGTTAGAAATGTCAGGAGAAACTTACGTCGGTGCCATCGACCAGGGTACCACAGGCACGCGGTTCATGGTGTTCGACCACGACGGCAAGGTGGTCGCCAACGCCTACGAGAAGCACGAACAGATCTACCCAGAGCCCGGTTGGGTCGAACACGACGCGAACGAGATTTGGGAGAACACGAAGAAAGTCATCGATGCGGCGCTCGGAAGCGCCGGACTCGACGCCGAGCAGTTGGAAGCCATCGGTATCACGAACCAGCGCGAGACGACGCTCATCTGGGACCGTGAGACCGGACAGCCGATTCACAACGCCATCGTCTGGCAGGACCGTCGGACGACCGACCGCATCGAGACGCTCGAGGCGGACGGCAAGACCGACGACGTACGCGCGAAGACGGGTCTCGAGCCCGACGCGTACTTCTCCGCGACGAAAGCCGAGTGGCTGCTGGACAACTCCGACCCCATCAAGCTCCAGCGCTCCCGACCCGAAGATATCCGAGACCGCGCCGCCGACGGCGAACTCGCCTTCGGGACCATCGACACGTGGCTCATCTACAATCTGACGGGGAACCACATCACGGACGTGACGAACGCGTCGCGGACCATGCTGTTCAACATCCACGACATGGAGTGGGACGACGAACTCTTAGAGGAATTCAACGTCCCGCGCGAACTTCTCCCCGAGGTCCGCCCGTCGTCCGACGACGACCACTACGGCGAGACCGACGCGGACAGCTTCCTCGGCGCGGAAGTCCCCGTCGCCGGCGCGCTCGGCGACCAGCAGGCCGCGCTGTTCGGCCAGACCTGTTTCGACGCCGGCGACGCGAAGAACACCTACGGTACCGGTTCGTTCATGCTGATGAACACCGGCGAAGAGGCGGTCATGTCCGAACACGGCCTCCTCACCACCGTCGGCTTCCAGCGCTCCGGTGAGCCGGTCCAGTACGCCCTCGAAGGCTCCATCTTCATCACCGGCGCGGCAATCGAGTGGCTCGAAGACATGACGCTCATCGACAACGCCGCCGAGTCCGAGAAGCTCGCTCGGTCGGTCGAGTCCACCGACGGCGTCTACTTCGTCCCCGCGTTCACGGGCCTCGGCGCGCCCCACTGGGACCAGCGCGCCCGCGGCACCATCGTCGGCATGACCCGCGGCACCCGCCGCGAGCACATCGTCCGCGCGACGCTCGAGTCCATCGCGTTCCAGACGCGCGACGTGGCCGAGGCGATGGAGTCCGACAGCGACATCGACCTCTCCAGCCTCCGCGTCGACGGCGGCGCGGTCAAGAACAACTTCCTCTGTCAGCTCCAGTCGAACATCCTCGACACGGAGATCGTCCGCCCGCAGGTCGACGAGACGACCGCCCTCGGCGCGGCCTACGCCGCCGGCCTCGCCGTCGGCTACTGGGAGACGCTCGACGAACTCCGCGAGAACTGGCAGGTCGACCGCGAGTTCGCCCCGAAAGACCCACAGAACGTCGAAGCGCGCTACGGCCGCTGGAAAGAGGCCGTCGACCGCTCGCTCGACTGGGCCCGGGAGGAGTAACTCGTGTTCGAAACATTCGCACTCCAGATTCCGGTCATCGGCGTCAGCGCCGAACGATTCGTCGTCCTCCTGCTCGCGGCGTTCGCGGGCGGTATGTTCGGCGCGGCCATCGGCGCACTGCCGTCGTTCATCTTCACCGGCTTCGTCGTGCTGCTCGGCGAGACGGCGGGCATCGTCATCCGACAGTTCGAAGGAGCCGACCTCATCACCGCAGGTGAACTCGGCACGGGTATCACCGGCAGTATCGGGTTCGGCCCGTTCGTCGGCCCGCACATCGCCTTCGCCGGCGGCGTCGCCGCCAGCGCCTACGCGGGCAAGCGGTACGCGGACATGGACCCCAGCGAGGGCGGCTACCACTTCGGTAAGGACATCACGTACGCGTTCGGCACGCAGCCCGACATCCTCGCAGTCGGCGGCCTCTTCGGCGTCCTCGGGCTCCTCATCTCCCGCGTCGCCGGCGGTATCGGCCTCCCGCTCGACAGCGTCGCACTGTCCGTCATGACGACGGCGTTCATCGCGCGTATCGCCTTCGGCTACCCGCTCATCGGCTCGCCCGCCGGCAGCGGCCTCCTCGACATGTCGCCGTTCGAGAAGGGAACGATGCGCGGCGACGGGAGCGGCCGGCCCGCGACCGAACCGTGGCTCCCCCACCAGTACAAGTGGGTCAACATCGTTGTCATCGGTCTCGGAGCCGGTATCCTCGGCGGCTGGACGTGGCTCATCACGGAGAGCTTCTTCCTCGCCTACGGTATCTCCGCGGCCAGCCTGCTGTTCTTGAACCTCGGCGTCGAGAAGATACCCGTCACCCACCACATCACTCTCGGTGGGTCGGCGTTCGGAGCCGTCGCCGCCCCGATGGTCGGCGGGAGCGAACCGCTCATCATCGTCGCCGCCGCGGTCGGTGGTCTCATCGGCGCGCTGCTCGGCGAGGTCACCCAGCGCGTGGCCTACGCGCACTCCGGAACGCACGTGGACCCACCGGCGATGTCGATTACCATCTACTCGCTGCTCATCGGCGTGCTGTTCCTGCTCGGGGCCATCCCCAACTCGGCGTACCTCGGGCTCTAACCGCCCCGGACGCCCCCGGCCCCGCACACGTCGTTCACAATTTTTCTGCGACGCGTTCCGCAACCGGTAGCGATAACGCTCCCCGGTCGATACCGAACGTATGGAACGCATCGTCGCCGTCGTCCCGAAAGACGGCCTCCACGCCCGTCCCGCCTCCCAGTTCGTCGAGACCGCGAACTCCTTCGACGCCGACGTACAGCTCGGCCGCGCCGACGAGGACGACCTCGTCCCCGCCGCCAGCATGCTCGCGGTCACCGGCCTCGGCGTCGGTCACGGCGAGGAGATTCGCCTCGTCGCAGAGGGCGACGACGCGGAAGCGGCGCTCGACGCCCTCGAAGCAGTGCTCTCGACGCCCGAAGCCGGCGACGAAGAATAGGAAACGCCGGTCCGGGTCCGCCCCGCGGCGGTGTCTTTTTCCGCACGCGTCGCCGACTGCGGCCGGGTCGCCAGCCGGCCGCTCAGTTCAGCTTCCGGTAGTCGCGGGCGTCCTCGGCGCGCTCGACGACCGAGTCGAGCGTCGCCTTCTTGCTCGTCGTCTCGACGGCCGCGTTGAGCGTCCCCTCCAGAATCGGCGCGTCGGCGATGACCGCCTCGGAGTCCGTCGCCATCTCGATGGCGAGTTCCGCGTTCATCACGGCGCTGCCGAGGTCCACGAGGACGACGACGCCGTCGCCGTCGTCGGCCTCCTCGATGCCCTCGCGGATGCGGTCCGGCGAGGTTCCGATGCCGTCCTCGTCGCCGCCAGCGGGAACGATTCGGGCGTTGCCGCCGCCCATCTGCGCGGCGACCTCAGCGATTCCCTCGGCCGCCTTTGCGCTGTGCGAGACGACGACGAGGCCAATCATTCCGCTCTCCCGACAGCGTCTTCGGCCCGAGCGTCGCGGTCGACCTCGCCGTCGAGGTACTCCTCGGCCGTCTCAAGCAGCTCTTCGAGGATGAACAACGTGCTCGTCGCGCCGGGGTCCTGATGGCCGACCGAGCGCCAGTCGAGGAACGACGCGCGGCCCTTCATCGCCTTGATGGGGACTGTGAAGGCGACACCGCGCTCGGCCGCGTCGACGGCCTTGGCGAGGGCTTCGAGCGGCGGGAGGTCGTCCTGCTCGATGGACTTCTTGTAGGTGTGGACGGCGGGGACGAGCGCGTCGACCATCGTCTTCGCGCCGACCTGCGCGCCGCCGCGGTCCTTGACCTTGTCGAGGTACGCCTCCGCGAACGCCACCGAAGTCTCGGCGGTGATGCCGCCTTCGAGTTCCTGACTGGCGAACATGATAGAGCCGCCGTAGAGAGGGCCGGAGGCCCCGCCGACGTTCGAGATGAGCGTCGTCCCGACGTTCTTGACGACCTCGTTCGGCTCCATCTCGGCGAACTCGTCGCGCTTGTCGGCGGCCTTGCCGAAGCCGCGCTCCATGTTCGCGCCGTGGTCGGCGTCGCCGATGGCGGAGTCGAGGTCCGTGAGGTACTCCTTCTCCTCGGCGAGGCGCTCGGCGACGTTGTCGAGCGCGTCCAGCACCGCTTCGCGTTGTGTCTCTGCGTCAGCCATGGCTGTCCTTCGTCGGCCTGTCGTTAATCCCTTGTCCCGCGGGACTGTTCTGCCGCGAAAAATCGGTGGACGCGTCGGGAGTCGTCCCCGAGCGTGCTCGGCGAGCGTCGCCGCTTACTCGGTGACGGTCAGGCCGGGCGTCTCCGCGGGCGCGCCGAGCAGTTCCTTCAGCTCGTCGTCGACGCGGAGTACGGAGACCGAACAACCCATCATGTCGAGCGAGGTCATGTAGTCGCCGACCCACGCGTCCCACGTCTCGATGCCGCGGTCGTCGAGGATGGACTGGAGCTTACGGTTGACGATGTACAGCTCCGACAGCGGCGTGCCGCCCATGCCGTTGACCATCGTCACGACCTCCTCGCCCTCGTCGAGTTCGAGGTCGTCGAGGACGTTCTCGGTCAGGTGTTCGGTTATCTCGTCGGCGCTCATGATGTCGGCGCGCTCGGTTCCCGGCTCGCCGTGGATGCCGATACCGAGTTCGATTTCGTCCTCGCCGAGGTCGAACGTCGGTTCGCCCTTCTCCGGCGTGACACAGGAGGTGAGGGCCATCCCCATCGTGCGCACGTTGTCGACGACCTTCTCGGCGACGGCTGTGACCGCTTCGAGGTCGCCGCCCGCGGCGGCCTTCGCGCCGGCGCACTTGTGGACGAAGATGGTGCCCGCGACGCCGCGACGACCCGACGTGTACAGCGAGTCCTCGACGGCCACGTCGTCGTTGACGACGACCTGCTCGACCTCGACGCCCTCCATGGCGGCCATCTCGGCGGCGGTGTCGAAGTTCATCACGTCGCCCTCGTAGTTCTTGACGACGCAGAGGACGCCCTCGCCCGCGTCCGTGGCCTGAATCATCTCGTTCAACTGGTCGGCCGTCGGCGAGGTGAAGACCTCACCCGCCGCCGCGCCGTCGAGCATCCCCTCGCCGAGATAGCCCGCGTGCGTCGGCTCGTGGCCCGACCCGCCGCCGGAGACGACCGCGACCTTCCCATCGACCGGCGCGTCGCCGCGGACGAGGACGTTCGTGCCGTCGAGCCGGCGCAGTTCGGGGTGCGCCGCGACCATCCCGTCGAGCATCTCGTCTACGACCGCTCCGGGTTCGTTGATGAGTTTCTTCATGACTCACAGTCCCTCACGGTCGATAAGGCCAAAAGTGTTGGTCAGCCGGAAGTCGAAGCCGGCGTCGTCTGCGAAAAATCGGGTTACGTCACCCACTATTTCGCGGGTGGTCGGCGACGGCCGGGCCGCGATCGAACGCCGGCCGAACGCCAGCCGACCGCCGCCAGCGGCCGGAGACCGCGCGGGGCCGCCTCAGTCGAGTTGCGTGACCGCGATGGTCACCGTCACGTCCTCGACGTCCCACGTCTCGACCGTCTCGCCCTCGGCGTCACCGAGGTCGAGCTCGCGGGCGCGGACCTCCTCGGCGATGAGGTCGCGGTTCTCCTCGACGAAGCCGGCGACGCGGTCGTCGTCGACCGCGAGCGACACGTCGATTTCGGCCTCGACGTCGAGGTCGAGCTGTTTGCGCATCTCCTGGATGCGGCGGATGACGTCGCGGGCGTAGCCCTCGGACTCGATGTCGTCGGTGAGCTCGGTGTCGACGTAGACCGTGCCGCCCTCGAAGTCGGCTCCGGTGACGTGTTCCGGGGGTTCGGCGCGGTACGAGACCATCTCGTCTGTGAGGTCGTACGTCTCGCCGTCGACCTCGACGCCGGACTCGACCTCGGCGCGCGAGAGCCCCTCGACGGCCTCCATGATTTCCTGGGCGTCAGCGCCGAACTCCGGCCCGATGACGCTCATCTGCGGTTCGGCCGTCTCGACGAGTTCGTCGAAGACCTCGACGACCTGCACGTCGCGGGTGTTCACGCGCTCCGCGAGGAGGTCCGAGAGGGCTTCGACCGCGTCGGCGACCTCGGCGTCTTCGGACTCGACGACGATGCGCGAGACGGGCCAGCGGAGCTTGCGACCGCCGAGCTGGCGGGCGTGCGCCGCGGCCTCCTCCACGTCGCGGAGGACGGCCATGTTGGCTTCGAGGTCCTCGTCGCGGCGTTCCTCGTCGGCCTCGGGGTACGACAGCATGTGGACGGTCGTCTCCGAGCCGTCGAGCCGCTGGTACATCCGTTCGGCCATGTAGGGCGCGTAGGGCGCGATGAGCCGGAGAGACTCCGAGAGCACCGTCGAGAGCGTGGCGTACGCACCGAGCTTCGACGCCGAGTCCTCTTCGTCCCACATGCGTTCGCGGATGGCCTTCACGTAGAACCGCGAAACGTCCTGCGTGATGAAGTCCAGAAGCGTGTTGAGCGCGGTGGAGACCTCGTAGTCGTCCCACGCGTCGGCCATCTCGGCTTCGACGGTCTGGAGCCGCGAGAGCACCCACTCGTCGACGACGGTGAGTTCGCCCTCCGAGAGGTCGGCCTCGGCGGGGTCGTAGCCGTCGAGGTCCATGTACGGAAGCGGGAACCGGAAGACGTTCCAGAAGATGTTGAGCGTCGATTGGGTGTCGACGAGGCCGTCCCACTCGAACGAGAGGTCCACGCCCTGCTGGTCGTGGCTGAGGAGGTAGGCGCGAAGCGGGTCGCGGCCGGCGCGGTCGATGGCCTCCTCGGGCGTCACGATGTTGCCGACGGACTTCGACATCTTGCGGCCGTCCTTGTCGTTGGCGAAGCCGTGCATGATGACCTCCTTGTACGGCGATTCGCCGGTCGCGGCGGTGCCCATGCCGAGTTGCGACCAGAACCACCCGCGGGTCTGGTCGTGCGCCTCGATGATGAGGTCGGCGGGCCATAGCTCGTCGTAGGCCTCGGTCTCGCCGGGGAAGTCGAGCGTGCCCCACGTGGCGACGGAGGAGTCTATCCACACGTCGAACACGTCGGGGACGCGCTCGTAGGTCACGCCGTCTTCGGTGATGGTGATGGGGTCGACAGAGGGCCGGTGGAGGTCCACCGTCTCGGGGTCGACGTCTTGGTCGGCGCGCTCTGCGAGTTCCTCGCGGGTGCCGACGACAATCATCTCCTGTGCGCCCTCGGCGTCGGCGTCCTGCGGGACCCAGATGGGAAGCGGGATGCCCCAGTAGCGCTGGCGGGAGACGTTCCAGTCGGGCGCGTCGCTCACGAAGTCGCGGAAGCGGTTGTCGCGGGCCCACTGCGGGTGCCACTCGGACTCCTCGATGTTGTCGAGAAGCTGTTCTTTCACGTCCGTGACCGTGATGAACCACTGGTCGGTGGCGAGGAAGATGATGTCCGTGTCACAGCGCCAACAGTGGCCGTAGCGGTGGTCGTGCTCGCCGGCGTGGAGCAGGTGGCCGAGTTCGTCGAGGTCCTCGATGACTTCGGGGTTGGCGTCGCGGACGAAGGTGCCCGCGTAGTCGCCGCCCTGCTCCGTGAACTCGCCTTTGTCGTCGACGGGGACGAACACGTCCAAACCGAGTTCCTGCCCGCGGGCGAAGTCCTCCTGCCCGTGACCGGGCGCGGAGTGGACGAGTCCGGTGCGGTCGGCCTCGACGTAGTCGGCGGTGTACACCTGTCCCGCGCCCTCGAAGTCGGCGTACTCGGCGACGACGCCGTCGAGCGGGTGGTCGTACTCCCAGCCGACCATCTCCTCGCCCGTGACCTCGGAGAGGACCTCGTAGTCCTCGTAGCGGCCCTTCTTCAGGACCTCCTCGACACAGGGTTCCGCGAGGTAGAGCACCTCGCTCTCGCCGTCCTTCTCGGCGCGGACCTCCTGGTACGTCATCTCGCCGTCGACGGCGACGAACGTGTTCGCGGGGATGGTCCACGGCGTCGTCGTCCAGATGACGAGGTTGCCCTCGCGGCCCTTCAGCGGGAACTTGACGTAGATGGACGGCGAGGTGATTTCGTCGTACTCGACCTCGTTGGCCGCGATGGCGGTCTGACAGCGTGGGCAGTAGTTGACGCTCCGCTTGCCCTGTTCGACCAGTCCGTTTTCGGCGACCTTCGAGAAGGCCCACCACGCGGACTCCATGTACTCGGGCGACAGCGTCTGATAGGGGTTGTCCCAGTCCATCCACGCGCCGATGGACTGGAAGTCCTCGTCCATCGCCTCGCGGTTGCGGACGGCGAACTCCTTGCACTTCTGGATGAACTGCTCCATGCCGAACTCCTCGATGTCGCGCTTCGAGGTGAAGCCGAGTTCCTCTTCGACTTTGACCTCGATGGGGAGGCCGTGCATGTCGTAGCCGGGGCGGTCCGTGACCTGATGCCCCGTCATGCGCTTGTGCCGGATGACGGCGTCCTTCAGCGTCTTGTTCCACGCCGTGCCGAGGTGCATCTGGCCGGACGTGTACGGCGGGCCGTCGACGAAGAAGAACGACGGGTCGTCGGCGTGTGCCTCCTTCGTCGCCTCGTACGCGTCGTTCTCGTCCCAGTACTCGCCGACGACGGACTCCACGTCCGACGGCGTGTACTGGTCTGCGATGTCTTCCATACCCCGTCCTTCTCGCGGATATATATCAAAACGGCGGGTCTGGTCCGCGTCGGTCGGGCGTTCCGTCGGGTCCGACTCAGACACGGGAGACCCTCCGCTGTCGGCGGTCTGTTGGTCGCTGTCGATACGCCTGTCGGGTGTGGTGCGTGTGTCGCTCCATGGGGGGTTCCGGTGTGTCACACCGGAAGAGACTGCAGTCGCTCGGAGGTCGATACGGACGGGTGTCGAGGATGAGGGATATGCGAGGCTACTGCCCCGCAATAATGAGCGACGGAGCGACGACCGACGGTCGGGACTGGCCGACCGCGGGTGAGCGAGAGAGGCTCCGGTGTCGTCGCATGCTATCCGAACGAAGTCTCGGAAGCGTCATAACGCTTACTCCGGCGACGACATCGACATCAACGCCGGCATCGACGCTATCGGTCCGACCAGCGACCGACGCGGTGGGTCGCGACGACCGACTCAGAGTCCGACCCGTGCGTGGTTCCGGATTCGTCGTCGCGCTCGAACACCCGGAGCGTGGCGTTCGTCGGCGCGGCACCTCTCGCCACGTCGAACTTCGAGAGGTGAGTGCAGACGAGCGTGTCCGCGTCGAACGGTTCGAGGTCGGACGGCGGCGACCGGCGAATCGGGAGTTCGGCGTCGCGCCACCCGGTCCACGACGGGGACTGCGCGACGTTGTAGAACGCGGCGTCCTCGCGGGACATCCGAACCTCGAACAGGAGGGCGAACGAGTCGCCTTCGGCCCACAGCAGGTCGTTCGAGTACTCCCCCTGCATCGCGCGGTCGGTGAACACGTCCGTCTGGTCGTCCGGCGGGTCGGCGAACAGCCACCCGCGGAAGTCGGCGTCGTCGGGGAACGACCCGTCCACGTACTGCTCGTCTGCTGGGTGGAGTTTCGAGTGGCCGGTGTCGGCGCGGATTCGACCGCTGGCGGTCCGTCGGGCGTCGGCGAGACAGCCCGAGAGGCCTGCCAACGAGAGCGCGGCCGCGCTCGAAAGGAGGGCTCGACGGTGCATGTCCGACGCTGACGGCGGCTATCGGTTTAATCCCACGTAATCCACAGGAGGACCGCCAGCGCCACCGCCTGGAGGACGTGGACGCCCATCAGCACCCGCCACGCCGCGGCGGGAACGGCGGTGGCGAACCAGACCGACAGCGTCGGGTCGACCAGGTAATAGTACAGCGCGAAGAGGCTCTGCGCGAGCAGAAAGACGCCGAAGACGACGAGACCGAGCGCGTGTTTCGACCGGAACAGCAGGTAGTTCCGCCCCCAGATTCCGAGCAGGACGACGAGGAACACCGCGCTCGCGCCGAGCGCGAACCGCGCGGCGTCGACCAAGACGCTCATGGCCGCCGCTGGGCGCGAGGCGGTTCACGTCGTCGGGTTCGCGTCGGCGTCATTCGTTCGGGAGGTGGTTCGCTCGAAGGCGGTATCGGAGCGGGGGCGGCGGCAGGGCGAGTGGGCGGCTCGCTCCGGGTCAGTTGTCCGCGACGACGCTGAGGTCGAACGCGGCGTCCGCCGGCTCGTCGTCGGGCGTCAGGTAACCGAGCGCGATGGCGGTGTACGCGCGACCGCCCTCGACGGTGACGTCGAACTCGGCGACCACGTCGCCGTCGTTCGACTCCGTATCGCCCCGAATCTGGAGCGTGTAGTCCCCGGCAGGGACCTCGACGGTCGCGGCGTCGCCGAAGGCCGTGCCGTCGACGAGAGCGTCCCCAGAGCCCGCGACGGTCACGTCGACCGCGGGCGCGTCCGGCGAGGCGTGTAGCACTCGGACGCGGGCCGCGTCGTCGGCGGGGGCCGAGCGGTCGTCTTCGAGGAGGGAGACGGCGAAGCCGTTCTCGGCCGCCGAGTCGAGTTCGCCGAGCGCCGCGGCGGTGTACGCACCGGCCGCGAGGTCGAGCGTCTCGTCGAAGACGACCGTGTCGGGCGCGTCGGTCGCGCGAATCGTCACCTGGTGGGACCCGGCGGTCAGCGCGAGGTAGTCGCTGACCGCGCCGAACGGCACGTCCGAGAGGGCTACCGAGCCGTCGACGAGCACGTCGACGTTCGGCGCGTCCGGCGAGAGGTGCGCGGCGCGGAGGGACACGTCGCGCTGGACGAGCCCGCCGCCGCCCGACCCGGCGTCGACGACCGCGACGGGCCGGAACGCCTCGTCGGTCGGCTCGTCGTCGGGCGTCAGGTAGCCCGCCGCGAACACCGTGTAGACGGTGCCGCCGGCGAGTTCGACGTCGAACTCGGCGACTGCGTCGCCGTCGTTCGACTCCGTGTCGCCCCTGACCTGGAGCGCGTAGGTGTCGGCCGGCACCTCGACGCTGCCGGACTGGGTGAACGACACGCCGTCGAAGAGCACCGTGTCGCCGGCGGTCACGTCGACCGCGGGGGCATCGGGCGAGGCGTGGACCACGCGGACCCGGGCCGTGTCGTCGTCCGGGAGCGACACGTCGTCTTCGAGGACGAGCGGTTCGAACGTCTCCGCCGTGAGTTCGCCGACCGCGGCGACGGTGTAGGTCGCCTCGGCGACGTCGAGGTCGCCCTCGAAAGCGACCGTGGACTCGTCGCCGGCGGCGGTGACTTTCACCGTCCGGGTTCCGACGGGAACCGAGCGGTAGTCGCTGACCGCGCCGAACGGCACGTCAGAGAGGGCTACCGAGCCGTCGACGTACACGTCGACGTTCGGCGCGTCGGGAGAGAGGTGAGCGACGCGGAGCATCGCCATCTCGGGTTCCGGCGTCGGTGTCGGGGTGGGAGTCGGAGTCGCCGTCGTGGTCGTCTCCGTCTCGTTGTCGGTCCCGCCGCCGCCCATACAACCTGCGAGCCCGCCCGCGATGGCGACGCCACCGAATCCACGGAGTACGTCGCGGCGTTTCATGTTCGTCATAGCGACGAGAGATGAGAGCGTCGATTGGAATATCACCGTTTTCCCAAATTCGGCCACAATGGTTCCAGAAATATGTCTTTTTTGCGAGAATGTCAGTAGATAACGCCGTTATTTTGTGAACGTTCGGAACCGAGCTCCAACCGGCGTCGGAGTGGGCACAGAAGCTAAGAAGGGAGGGGGGACCCGCCTCAGAAGTCGGGCAGGTCGTCGGGCGCTTCGTACTCGGACTCCCAGTCGATGTAGTCGTCTTTGAGCACGTCGCACACGTCCTGTCCGAGTTCGGTGAGACCGGCGTTGATAGACGACACCTCGCCCCACGAGGTCAGGTCGGGGTGGAGTTCGCGCTCCTTCCAGTCCTCGGGGATGCCCGGCGCGTGGTAGCCGACGCGGTCGGCGAAGTCGTCCCAGAAGAAGTCGAAGTGGGAGAGGAGGTCGAGGTCGAGGACGATTTCCCACTGCGCCTCGGTGACGGGCGTCTCCGCGGCCCACGCCTCGAAGGCGTCGGCCCACGCGCCGGCTTCGAGGAACGCCTCCAACTCGGCGCGCTTGAAGTCGGCGTCGGCGGCCACCTGTGCGTCCTCGTACTGGTTCGGGTCCACGGTCGGGAGCGACGGCGGGTCCGGGACGGGAACGTCGAGCATGGTCGCCAGTCGGTCGCCGTCCGGGAAAAGAGTTCGGCGCTGGTTTCCTCAGTTCTCCATGCGCTCGATAACGGATTCGAGCTGTTCGGCGCGGGCGGCGACCGCCTCGGCCCGGAGCTCCGCTTCCTCGTCGGTCTCGCAGACGAGTCGGGGGACCGGCGTCGGCTTCCCGTCGTCGTCGAGCGCGACGAACGTCAGGAACGAGGTGGTCGTCTTCCGGAGTTCGTCGGTCTTCGGGTTCTCGGCGTGCACGTCGACTTTCACGTCCACGCTGGTCCGGCCGACGTTGAACACGTACGCCTCCATCACGGCGACTTCGCCGAGGTCGATGGGGCTGATGAAGTCGACGTGGTCCATCGACGCGGTGACACACTGGCGGTTCGAAAAGCGCATCGCTGCGATGGCCCCGCAGATGTCCATCCAGTGGAGGACCGCCCCACCGAGGGCTCGCCCGAGGTTGTTGGTGTCGTTCGGCAGGAGGAGTTCGGTCATCTCGGTGCGCGACTCGTCGAGCGTCGCGGTGGATTCGCTCATGCGAGCAGGGTCACGCCGAGGGGGCTTGAAATCGTGGGGCGCGGCGGCGACGGCCCCAACTCACTCGTCGAAGTCGGCGTCGAACGCCTCGGGCGACTGCCCGGCGGCGTCGAGCACCTCGTCGGAGATGAGAATCGGACAGTCCACGCGGATGGCAAGCGCGATGGCGTCGCTCGGGCGCGCGTCGAAGACGAACGTCCGCGCCTCGCCGTCGTGGTACCGCTCGGCGTCGACCTTGGCGAGGAACGTGCCGTTCGAGAGGTCGTCGATACGGATGCTGTCGATGGCCCCGCCGAACTCGGTCACCATCTCGACCAGGAGGTCGTGGGTCAGCGGGCGCTCGAACTGCTCGCCGGAGAGCCCGAGCTGGATGGCCTGAGCCTGGTCCGACGTGATGACGATGGGCAGGAACTCGTCGCGCGCTTCGAGGACCACCGCCGGCACGTTCGAGCCGTCTTCGCCGACGCCGACCCCGATACCGCGGACCACGGCACGGTGTTTCATGCTATCCTGTAGTTGGCCGGGGTACGAATAGTTACCCCAGAACGAGTCGCCGACCCGGTCGCCGTCGCTCCCCGCGAGCGCTCAGCGTCGGGCGAACTGAACGGCCGCGATGACGAGCAGGATGGCGAGGCCGCCGGCGAAGAAGGCGAGCCCCGGCGGGATTCCCTGCGCCGCCGCGGGCGCGGCCTCCGCGGCCATCGTCGAGACCGTCCCGGCGTCGGCAGACTCAGCCGCTCCACCAGCCCCGCCGAGAACGCCGAGGCCCCGCGACGCGACCCACTGGACGAACGCCGAGAGCAGGCCCAAGACGGCGACGCCGCCGAGCAGGCTCGTCAGCATGGACGCCAGTCCCGTCCGCGTCTCCTCGCCGGCGGCGACGACGACCAGCGGCCTGTCGGCGGGGGCGTACACCTTCATCTCGCGGCCCTTCTCGGAGTAGACGGTGTCGACCACTTCGACGAGGCCCGCGTCGTCGAGCTTTCGGAGGTGGTACTGGACGTTCTGAAGCGACGTGTCGACGCGCTCTGCGAGGTCCGCGGCGTTCGTCGGCGTTTCGTGGAGCGCGGCGAGCACGCGGCGGGCCGTCTCCGACGAGAGCGCCGAGAGGAGGTCCGACGCCTCGTCGTCGTCGAGTCCGATGACCCGCGGGGAGGATTCGTCCGCGGCGGAGGTGTCGGGAGTGGAGGGCAACAAACCGGCCATGGGGGTGAGTACTCCGCCGGAGGATACAAACCTGTTGTCCGTCGCCCGCGGAACTGTCGGCGCTCAGACGCCCTCGCCGACGACGACGACGCGCAGGTCGTTGACGTTCGTCCCCGTCGCGCCGGACTCGACGAGCGCGCCGGCCTCCCGAAGCACCGGGAGCGCGTCGTTTCTCGCCAGCGCGTCGTGGGCGTCGCCGGCGTCGACGGTCGACGAGTCCACGACCGCGCCCGCGACCTCCGTCCCGCCGTCTTTCCCGTCGCTGTCGATGCTGGCGAGGACGGTCTCCTCGGGGAGTTCGGCGGCGGCCGCGAGGCAGAATTCGAGGTTCGGCCCGCCGTCGCCGTCGCCGCGGACCGTCACGGTGCACTCGCCGCCCGAGAGGACCACGGCAGGCGCGGAAATCGGGTTCCCGGTCGCGAGCGACTCCTCCGCGACGGCGACGTGGGTCTTCGCGGCCTCGCGCGCCTCGCCGCGCACGCGAGACGAGAGGACGAGCGGGTCGTAGCCGCGGTCCGCAGCCACCTCGCGGGCGGCGTCGAGCGCGGTGAACGTGTCCGCGAGAACGTGGTTCGTCACCCGGTCGAACACCGAGTCGCCGGGCTTCGGTGTCTCCGGAATGTCGCCGGCAGAGCCGCGAGCGAGGCGCGTGCGGACCGATTTCGGCACGTCGAGGTCGAAGCGGTCCAGCACGTCGAGGGCGTCGTCGTAGGTCGTCTCGTCGGGTGCGGTCGGGCCGGAGGCGATGACGCCGAGGTCGTTTCCGACCACGTCCGAGAGGACGAGGCCGACGACCGTCGCGGGCGCGGCGAGGCGTGCGAGACCGCCGCCCTTCAGCGTCGAAACGTGCTTTCTGACCGCGTTGAGGTCGTGAATCTCCGCGCCGCTTTCGAGCAGGCTGTCGGTCGTCTCCTGCAACTCGGCGAGCGAGATGCCCTCGGCGGGTGACGGGAGAACCGCGCTCGCACCGCCGGTGATGGCGGCGAGGACGAGCGTGCGGTCGTCGAGGTCGGAGATGAGGTCCACGAGCCGCCGGGTGCTCTCGACGCCGCGCGCGGAGGGGACCGGGTGGTCGCCGGGGAGTCGCTCGATACGCCCGTCGGGGCTCGGCGTCGGGTCGGGCGTCACGACGACGCCGTCGTCGATGCGGTCGCCGAGGACGGCTTCGAGGGCGTCTGCGACGCCGTCGCCGGCTTTGCCCCCGCCGACGACGAGGATTCGGTCGTAGGCGGTCAGGTCGTAGGTCTCGTCCGCGACGGTCAGGGTGTCGCCGTCGAGCGACACCGACTCGCGGACGACGCGGTCGGGTAGGACGGCCTCGACGCCGGCCTGCAGGCAGTCGATGGCCGTCTCGTGGGCGGGCGTCGGGGTTCGCGCGTCGAAATCCTGCATAGTTCGTGGGAGATGCCGACACGGATAAAAACCGTGGGGCGGTAAACCCGGCGATGAACGATTCGTCGCCCGGCGAGGGTCACGTCCGCGTCGTCGGCACGGCCCACGTCTCGGCCGACAGCGTCAGAGAGGTCGAAGAGACCGTCAGGGAAGAGCGTCCCGACGTCGTCGCGGTCGAACTCGACGAGGGTCGCTACCGGCAGATGAAGGGCGGAACGCCCGACGACATCGAAGCGCGCGACCTGCTTCGCGGCAACACCGTCTTCCAGTTTATCGCCTACTGGATGCTCTCGTACGTTCAGTCGCGGATGGGAGACAAGTTCGACGTGAAGCCCGGCGCGGACATGCTCGCGGCGGTCGAGACCGCCGAAGACGAGGGCCTCGACGTGGCGCTCGTCGACCGCGACATCCAAGTAACCATCCAGCGCTTCTGGCGGCGGATGGGCACGCTCGAAAAGATGCGCATGGCCGGCGACCTCCTGTTCGGCGTCGCCGACGCCCGCGGGGTCGGCGCGGTGTTGGGCATCGCCGTCGGCGTCTTCCTCGGGCCGCTCGTCGGCCTGTTCGGGGGCGCGGTCGGCGTCACCGACCTCCTGTTGACGCGCACCGCCACCGCCGCGGTCCTCGGGGCCGCGTCCGCGTACCTGCTCTACACCGTCGCCTCGTTCTCTCTCGACGGCGACGACGCGGTTCTCGCGGGCCTCGGCGGCGGCGCGGCAATCGGTATCGTCGTCGGCTTCGGTCTCGGGCTCGGCACCGGCCTCGTCTCCGGAATCCTCGGGAGCCTCGGCACCGCCATCGTCGGGAGCCTCGTCATCGGCGTCCTCGCGGGCGTCGTCGTGGGCGTCACCGCCGGCGCGGTCCTGAACGCCTTCGGCCTGTTCGCGCCCGCCGAGAGCGACGCCGACTACGAGGAGTTCGACATGGCCGAACTGACCGACGGCGACGTGGTCTCGGCCATGATGGAGGAGTTCCGCCGGTTCAGCCCCGGCGGCGCTGAGGCGCTCATCGACGAGCGCGACGCCTACATCGCCCACCAGCTCGTCGCGCTCCGGCAGTCCGGTCGGCACGTCGTCGCCATCGTCGGCGCGGGCCACCGCGAGGGCATCGAGAACTACCTCGCACACCCCGAGACGCTCCCGCCGATGGAGTCGCTCGTCGGCGTCGCGGAGAAGGACGGCTTCCCGTGGGGGAAACTGCTCGGCTTCGGCGTCACCGCCGTGTTCATCGCCTTCTTCGTCCTCCTCGCGATGGCCGGCGTCGGCAACGAACGGCTTCTGACCATCTTCGGCGCGTGGTTCCTCATCAACGGCGTGTTCGCCGCCGCGCTCGCCAAGGTCGCCGGCGCGCGGTGGACCTCCGCCCTCGTCGGCGGCCTCGTCGCGTGGATGACCTCCATCAACCCGCTTCTCGCGCCCGGCTGGTTCACCGGCTACGTCGAACTCCGACACACGCCGGTCAACGTCGGCGACATCGGCAAACTGAACGAACTGCTCTCCGACGAGGAGACGCCCATCGTCGACCTCGTCGGTCAGATGTTCGACGTGCCGCTGTTCAAGCTCATCATGGTCGTCGCCATGACGAACATCGGGAGCATCATCGCGAGCTTCCTCTTCGTCACCTACGTCATCCCCGTCATCGCCTCGGACCTCGGCGGCGTCGCGGGCGTGGCGAACCTGATGTTCGAGGGCGCGCGCAACAGCGCCGACCTCATCTGGAGGTCTCTGACGTGAACGTCTCCTTTTCCTCGCGCGAACTCCGCGACCTGCTCGTCGCGTGGGTCGCACTCGGCCTCGCCTTCGCCATCTTCTTCGCCGGCGGCGGCAACCGAACCATCCAACTGCTGACGAGCGGGTCGTTCGGCCTCGCGCTCGTCGTGAGCCTGCTGACGGCCGGCGTGGGCTTTCTCCTCCACGAGGTCGCACACAAGGTCGTCGCCGTCAGGTTCAATCAGGTCGCCGAGTTCCGCGCCGACTACGGCATGCTCGCAGTCGCCATCATGAGCGCGCTCGTCGGGTTCATTTTCGCCGCGCCCGGCGCGGTCTACCACCGCGGCGTGCTCACGGAGCGAGAACACGGCCTCATCGCCCTCGCGGGCCCGGTGACGAACCTGCTGCTCCTCGTCGCCTTCGCGCCGGTGTTCGTCGTCGGCGTCCTCGTCGGCTCTGACGTGGTCCAACTCGTCGGCTCTCGCGGACTCATCATCAACGCCTTCCTCGCGGCGTTCAACATGCTCCCGTTCGGCTCCTTGGACGGCAAGACGGTCAAGGCGTGGAGCACGCCGGCGTTCGCCGGCGTCCTCGTCCTGTCGGTTCTCCTCACGGTCGGTCTGTTCCTGTTCGTCGGGTTCTGACCCGACCGACGGGGGTTTCGGACGACTCCAATCGCTCTATTTCTGGCACGTCTCGGTCTCGAAGTCGCGAGCGACGCTAGAGTCGAGACGCGGGACGGAGAGCGGAGAGCACTCGGAGGGCTCGGGACGCACAGACGGTACTCGGGGCGCGACAGGGACGAATGGAGGGAGAAGGGGACCGCACGAGTGCGGCAGGGACCGGTCGGGCCGCCGAGGTCGGGATTCGGGGCAGGTTGCGGCTGTGGAGTGCAGTTCGGGACGCGAGGTTGGGTTGGGCTGTGTCGGGTGTGGGTNCGGGGGTTAGCTGCGGTTGGTGTTCGGGTTGGAGTGGGTGTCAGGTGGGCTGGTTTGCGGGCGGTTCGCGGTCGGGCAGGGGCAGACGCGCGCCGTGGGAGGGGAAAGCGTCGGCGGGGAACCGAGACGAATCCGGGTTGGTCGTACGCGTCGGGGACCGCGTTACTGCTGGCCGTGGTCGCGCCCGAGAACGAGCGCGACGGCGTGGACGGCGATGAGCCCGGCGAAGAGGGGGAGTTCGCCGGTTGAGAGACCGCCGCTGAGGACGGGCAGGTACGCGAGGGGCAGCGCGACTGCCGACCAAAACGCGACGGTTTCGAGGGGGGCGTACGCGAGGCGGCCGATGGTCGATGCGAAGTCGAGGGCGAGCGAGTCGTTCGTGGAGGGGATTCCGGACATCGTCACTCCTGCATACGACGGGGACCATCATATAAGGGGCCGAGCGTTACCGTGAATTCGCTTCTTTTTCGACTGTTCAGACCCGGCTTAGGGCGAACATTCTTCTTTCGTAACGTTTTATGAAGGTGTTAAAGCCGACGAGAAATTTTATAATGCTCTCTAGAGCTTTTTCGCAAATATTGCAAAAGCTATAGATTATTCAACACAATCGGCTCGGAGAACCGTCGATTAGGAGGCTCGTAGCGGGGTCGTCGGAGCGCGCGCGCGACCGGCAGGACGCGCGTAACCGGAAGGGCGACGACGACACGACAACGACCGAGCGGCGGCGAACACTCACCTATGCGAGAACGTGTATGATTCGTACCCTGTGATTTTATATTTCGGCCTATCTCGTACACGAACATGACGAACGACGACTCCGAAGGGATGACCTACGCCGATGCGGGCGTCGACATCGAGGCGAGCGAGGCCGCGACCGCGGCGCTCGTCGCGCAGGTCGGCGGCGGGTCGGGCGACTACGCCGGCCTGCTCGACATCGGCGACCGCTACCTCGGACTCGCCACCGACGGCGTCGGCACCAAACTGCTCGTCGCCGAGGCGCTCGGCGACTACTCGACGGTCGGCATCGACTGCATCGCCATGAACGCCAACGACCTCGTCGCGGCCGGCGTCCGGCCCGTCGCGTTCGTGGACTACCTCGCGGTCGACGCGCCCGACGAGACGTTCGCCGAGCAGGTCGGACAGGGCCTCGCCGCGGGTGCCGAGGAGGCGGACATCGAACTCGTCGGCGGCGAGACGGCGGTCATGCCCGAGGTCATCAACGGCCTCGACCTCGCGGGCACCTGCGCCGGACTGGCGAAGAAGGACGCTATCTTCCCCGGCGAGGCCGAGGAAGGCGACGCGCTCGTCGGCTTCCCGTCGTCCGGCATCCACTCGAACGGCCTCACGCTCGCCCGCAAGGCCGCCACGGCCGACGGCGACTACGACGACGCGTGGGACGGCGACGACTACGACACCGTCGGCGAGGCGCTCCTCGAACCGACGCGGCTCTACACCTACCTGTTGGACGACCTGCGCGCCGCCGAGACCAACGCCGCGGCCCACGTCACCGGCGGCGGCTGGACCAACCTCGAACGCATGGGCGAGTTCCGCTACGTCGTCGACGACGCCTTCGAGCCCCAGCCGGTGTTCGAGTTCGTCCAGGAGCGCGGCGGCGTCTCCGACGAGGAGATGCACACGACGTTCAACATGGGCACCGGCTTCGTCGCGGCCGTCCCCGAGGCGAACGCCGAGGCGTTGGTCGAGGCGACCGACGGCCGCATCATCGGCCGCGTCGAATCGGGCGACGGCGTCTCGATTCGCGGCCTCGACCTCTGAACGCGGACAGCTTGTCGAATCGAACTGTTCGATTAGAAGCACTATTTTATCGACGTTCGCCATAGTGGAGGTGTGACTTCACCGCCACCGACACCGAACGGCCTCCCGCTCGTGGGCCACACCGTCGGCTTCGCGGCCGACCCGTTCGGCTTCGTCGCCGACCTCCTCGCGGACCACGGCGTCGAGGACGCGGTCGGACTCGACGTGGTGGGTATGGGCGACCTGTACGTCCTCGCTCACCCCGACCACTTCGAGCGGGCGTTCGTGACCGACCGCGATACTATCGTCAAGGGCGGCGAGTTCGAGGCCGCCTTCGGCGACGCCGTCATCGCCGCCGAGGGGGACGAGTGGCGGCGACAGCGCGACGAGCTAGAGCCCTTCTTCGGCTGGGAGCGGGTCGACGAGTACGCGTCCGTGATGCGCCGACAGGTCGAGCGCCGCCTGCGGACGTGGCCCGACTCGGGGACGCTGTCGCTCGAAGCCGAGATGAAGTCCGTCACCCTGGACATCATCTTCGCCACCATCCTCGGGCGGGAACTCGACCTCGACGGCGACGACCGAGTTCGCTCGGCCGCCGACGGCCTCAACGGCCGCTTCGCGCCCGCGTCGTGGGTGTTGCCCTCGTGGGTGCCGACGCCGAGCAGGCGTCGGTTCGACCGGGCCGACCGAGTCCTCCGCGAGGAGGTCAGAAAACTGGTCGAGACCGCCGACGAAGAGAGTCTCACGCGCCGACTCGCCGACGCGCTCGGGACCGACGCCGACTACCCGGCGGCCGTCGAGTCACTGGAGAACCAGCTCGTGGGCATGATTTTCGCCGGCCACGAGACGACGGCGCTCGCGCTCACCTACGCGCTGTACCTGCTCGCGACGCACCCCGATGTCCGCGAGCGCGCCACCGACGAGGTCGACCGCGTCGTCGGCGATGGCCCCGTGTCCGCCGAGGCGACCGGGGAACTCCCGGTGCTCGAACGCGTCATCAAAGAGACACTCAGGCTCTACCCGCCGGTTCACACGCTCCCGCGGGAGACGGCGAAGCCGTTTCCGACCGGCGACCGAGTCATTCCGGCGGGCGCGGACATCCACCTCTCTGTCATCCGCATCCACCGCGACGAGCGGTGGTACGACGACCCGCTCGCGTTCCGGCCCGAGCGCTGGGACGGAGAGACCGACCGTCCCGCCTACGCCTATCTCCCCTTCGGGGCCGGGCCGCGGAGCTGTCTCGGGCGGGCGTTCGCGCTCACGGAGGCGAAAATCGTACTCGCGACCGTCCTCCGCGACTTCGACCTCGGCTGGGGCGGCGACGGAGAGTTAGAAATCGCGCCCGAGATGACGACCCAACCGAAGGGCGAAACGCCGCTCGTCGTCCGCCGGCGCTGAGTCCGTCGCGTGGGAGTGTCGGCGTTTCGGCGTTTCGGCGTTTCGGACGGCGGACCGCCTCCGGCGTCTCGCCGGTCGCCGGACTCGACCTCAGATGTGGGCAGCGATGTCAGCTTCGGTGATGATGCCGACCGTCTCGCCGCCCTCGACGACGATGATGGCCGAGTTGTGGTCGAGGTAGACGCCGATTTCGTCCAGCGTCGTCTCGGGTTCGACGGTCGTGACGCCCTCGGACATGACCTCGTTGACCGGGCGGTCGGTCACGTCGTCCTCCTGGACGTGGCGGATGTCGGCGTTCGAGATGATGCCGAGCGGGCGGCCGTTCTCGATGACTGGCAGTTGGGAGAACCCGGCGTCGAGCATGATGTCGCGCGCCTCGCGGACTGAGTTGTCGGGGGCGACGCTCCGGACGGTCGTGTTCATGATGTCTTCCGCGCGCACGATGCGACCCTCGGCCTCGTCCAGCGCCTCGACGATTCGCCGGAGCGTCGAGAGACGCGGGTCGACGTCGCCGCCTTCGATGCGGGCGATGAGCGGCTGGGAGACCCCGGCCATGTCGGCGAGTTTGCTCTGCGTCAACTCCAGGGAGTTCCGCCGTTCCCTGAGGTCCTGCGGCGTGGGGAGTTCCATGCCGGAGTGATAACCCGTGGTTATGAAAAAGTGTTCCGGTCGCTCATCGGGGCATGGGTTCGCAGGCGCCGCGAAAATCGCTCGCTCGTGTCGGGCGGTCGCCCCAAGTACACCGGTCGGTGCGGTTTGGCACGACCCGACGCGGCCGGGCGCGACGGCGCGGGATTACTGGTCTTCGTCGGAGTCGAACTCGCGGATGTCGATGACGTCGAGGGGGACATCGCGGAGCGCGCCGCCGACCTCGCTTTTGGCGATTCGGGAGGCGTGCTTCTCGCCGTCCGCGTTGAAAATCTTGATTTCGAGGAGCAGGCCGACGAGGGCGGTGTTGGCCGCGATGAACGCGGAGTCGAACGGTTCGCCACAGGCGGGACAGGGCGTCGCGCCGACTTCGACCTCGACGTACTCCTTGTCCTTCTGGTTGAGTCGCTTGCCGGCCTCGCTGACCGCGACGCCGATGGCGTCGTCGATGTCTTCTACGTCCCGGACCAACCAGGCCGCCTCCATCGCGACGAGATAGTTGCTCATACACACGTTACGCGCCGGTGGGGTTTCGTGTCTTGTGGTTCGAGCGCCGGGGCGCGTGGGATTCACACACCCGGGCCGCGAACCGACCGCGACGCGTTCGAATCCACGACACTCCCGTCCCTCGGCCGGAGCGCGCACGACCCGCGCATGCCACGGGGATTATCGCTATAACTTATGGAAAAGCGCTCCGCGGGTCACGCGCGTCTCACGCCGAATAGTCGGTCTAGTTGGAGTAGAGACAAGTGTGCTTTAATCGATAGACAGCGCCGGGGTGTCGTGCGGCCGGCTGAGAGAAGGTTTATATACTGGCACCTCCCGACCCTCGACTGAGGACACGGTGATGATACCCCGCCTAACGAAGTACGTCCTGTTCGCCGCCTACCAGCTATCGGTCGCGATGGGCATCGCGCTGCTCCCCGTCGCGCTCGCCGCTCGCCGGATGGGTGTGACCCTCCCGATTCGCCGGCTCGTGGAAACGACCGGAACCGCCTACGAACGCGCCGCGGGTCGCTAAGTCGACTCCCGCGCCCTCCCTCCTCCCGACGGTACTTCCCGCGAGCGATCGCATCGCGCGGCCGCCGCCGACGCGCGTCTGACGCTTTGGCACCGGCAACGGCGAGGTGAAGGGTTGCATTTATCAGCGCCGAAGTGCAATCGCTGACAATGCGTACCCCGACTCACGACGAGTTCTCCGGCCGTCTCGACTCGCTGAACGGCGACCGCTCGAACGTGTTCGGTCCCGAGCTCGGCGAGTTCCCGCACGCCGAGCGTCGCGCCGACTCGCTCGGAGACAAAGAGACGAAGACCGGAACGACCACCGTCGGTATCAAGACCGAAGAGGGCGTCGTCCTCGCGACCGACATGCGCGCGAGCATGGGCTACATGGTCTCCTCGAAGGACGTCCAGAAGGTCGAAGAGATTCACCCGACGGGCGCGCTGACCATCGCCGGCTCCGTCTCGGCCGCCCAGTCGCTCATCAGTTCCCTCCGCGCGGAGGTCCGCCTCTACGAGGCCCGCCGCGGCGAGGACATGAGCATGCAGGCGCTGTCGACGCTCGTCGGCAACTTCCTCCGCTCGGGCGGGTTCTACGTCGTCCAGCCCATCCTCGGCGGCGTCGACGAGACCGGCCCCCACATCTACAGCATCGACCCCGCCGGCTCCATCCTCGAAGAGGAGTACACCGTCACCGGCTCCGGCAGCCAGTACGCCCTCGGTGTGCTCGAACAGGAGTTCAAAGACGGCCTCAGCATCGAGGAGGCGAAGCAGGTCGCCACGAAGGCCATCCGCTCGGCGGTCGAGCGCGACCTCGCCTCGGGTAACGGCATCAACATCGCCGTCGTCACCGAGGACGGCGTCGACATCCAGCGCCACCAGAACTTCGAAGGCCTCGAATAAGTCGCCCGCAGTCGGCGGTTTCTCTTCGTTTTAACGGGTCGCTACCGGCTGGACTCGCGCGTACATCGTACTCACTCGTCGCCCGGAAGCGGCCGCAAGAGCCCGTACCACGCCCGGTAGCCGAGCACGCCGAGAACGCGCCCGAGTCCGAGGCTGTACCGGAACGACTCGGTTCGGGGGAGCAGTCGACGCTCGACCGCGATACCGAGGAGGCTGACGACTAGCCCACGACGCCGACGCGTCCGAACCTTCCAGCTATCGCGGTCGTACGCCCACACCTGTCCGATTCCCCACGCACCGCCGACGGCGATACCACCCGGCGACAGCGGCGTCGGCTCGTACGACTCGTCGTCGCTGGAGCGGAGCAGACGGCGCATCGACACCATCCAGAGCGCGGTGAGAAGCGCGAGACCGAATTCGGCGACGGCTTTCGTCCGGCGGGAGACCATACACGACGTTCGAGCGGCGCGATAATAGTTATTTCTCAGACAAGAATGTGTGAAGCCGAGGCCGACCCGCCGTCGTCGAGGCTGTCGCGGAGCCGACTGCACCCGCCGGCTCAGAACCAGTCGGCGAACGCGCCTTCGAGCAGCGAGTCGGACTGGCGCTCGACGTACTCGCGTTGCATCTCGCGGAGCGCCGTCTCGAAGTCGTCGGCGTCGCCGAGGGCGTCGCGGACGCGGGCGCGCTTCCAGTCGGCCGGCGTGACGCCCGTCTCGACGCGCTTGCGAAGGGGTTCGAGGTAGTAGTTGGCCTCCTCCTCGGAACAGCCCGCGAGCCGAAGCCCGTCGCGGGCGTGGACGAGCAGGTCCTCGTAGAGGTCAGCGCCGACCACGTCGTCGCCGTCGACGTCTATCCAGCGCAGGTCGCCGTGCGGTCCCTCACGCATCGCGGTGTAGAAGTTCTCCTCCGCGGTCTCCCAGTCGAGGTCGATGACGGGGTGGTCCAGTCGGGGGAGTCGCTCCATGAGTCCCGCGAAGGCGGCCTGGAACGCCACGGAGTCGCGGACGGTGGGCTGGCCCGCGATGGGGCGGAACTCGATGCGGGCGTTGGCCGACGAGCGGGACGCGCCGTCGAACACCGGGCGGACCCACCGCCAGTAGGTGCCGTGTTTCCGGCGGAGCGTGGCGAAGTCGTCGTCGAAGCGGTCGCCGCGTTCGACCGACATGGGAACCATCGTGGAGTCCTCGACGACGCGGTCGACGGCGTCTTCGACGGTATCGAGGTCGCCGGGGAAGGCGACCTTCTCGTGGTCGCCGGAGTTGAGCACCGACTCGAACACCGCGATGCGGTTTTCGTCCCAGCCGTCGGCGAGAATCTCGTCGGCCGTCACGCCATCGTCGTAGAGGTCGGCTGGGAAAAACGGCGAGTTGACGCCGAGCGCGAGAAGCGGCCCGGCGACCCGCAGCGCGTAGTTGAAGTGGTACGGCAGGTCGGCCGCGTGCGGGACCTGATAGTGCGGCTGGATGGACGTGATGAGCGCCTCGGGCATCACGGTGTCCGCTTCGAGCGAGACGTGCGGCGCGTCGAGCGTGAACGACTCCGGGGCGGTCGGCCCGTTGGCCATCGCGTGGTACCGCACGGAGTTGCTCATGTTCGTCGCGAGGCGGACGCCACCGTCGGTGACGGAGTCTGTCAGGTACTCGCGGGCGCTCTCGCCGGCCGGCGGGATGCTCCACATCCCGTCGGAGACGAGGCGCATCCCCTCGGCGGCAGCGCAGTCGAGCGCGGCGTCGAGTCGGGCGCGGACCTCGGACTCCTGCGCGCGGAGCCCGTGTGGATTCAGCGGCTGGGGGCTCGTGGTCATCTCGGCGTTGTGGAGCCCGAGTTCCTTCTCGAAGCCCATGAGGCCGAGCAGCCGGCGCGGGACCCGCATGAGCGCGTGCACGTCGTCTTCGCTCGCGGACCAGCGACCGTCGGAGACGGCGTAGAACTCGTACTCCAAGCCGACGATGGACTGGTGGTTGTCGAAGGTCCCCTCGCGCAGTTCGCGCTTGAGTACCTCGGCGTCGGCTTTCGCTTGCGCTTCGAACTCGGCCGCGTCGACCGCGAGCACGTCTTCGACGCGCTCTGCGAGGTCGTCGCTCATACCCGGCGTTCCGGCGTCGAACGCCTTCAACTTCCCGGCACCGCGGTCGTTCGGCAGCGAATCACATCCCCGACGACTGTCGAGACGCTTTTGCCCCGCGCGGCGATACCCACGGACGATGCAGTTCGCCGAGTTCGCCGCCCGCGCCGCCGAGATAGAAGCCGAGCCAGCGGACCTCGCGGTCGTCTCGCTCCTCTCCGACCTCTTTTCGGACGCCGGCGGCGACCTCCCGACGGTCGCCCGGTTCGTCCAAGGTCGCGTCTTTCCGGCGTGGGACTCGACCACGCTCGACATCGGCCCGCGGCTCTGCCACGAGGCCATCGCCCGCGCGGCCGGCCCGAACGTCTCGGCCGACGACGTGGAAGACCGCCTCGCCGACCGCGGCGAAATCGGCGCGGTCGCCGCGAGCTACGACTTCGGCGGCCAGCGCGGCCTCGCCGCCTTCGGTTCGGGCGGCCGAGCGGGGCTGACGGTCGCCGAAGTCGATTCGGAACTCCGGGCGCTCGCGGCCGCCTCCGGTTCGGGGAGCGAGGAGACGAAGCTCAAGACGCTCTACGGCCTGTTCAATCGGACCGACCCCGACGAGGCGCGCATCCTCGCACGGCTCGTCCTCTCGGAGATGCGCATCGGCGTCGGCGAGGGGGCCGTCCGCGACGCCGTCGCGGAGGCGTTCTTGGTCGACCCCGCGGACGCCGCCGCCATCCGCGACGACGACGCCGACGCGGAGACCGAAGCCGTCGCCCGCGACCGCCGGAACGAGGCCGTCGCCGCCGTCGCCCGCGCCCTGCAGGTGTCGAACGACTACGGCATGGTCGCCGAACTCGCCCGCGACGAGGGCGAGGCCGGCCTCGACGGCGTCCGCCTCGAGGTCGGGCGCCCCGTACAGGCGATGCTGGCGCAGGCCGGCACCGCCGCCGACGCGCTCGACGAGTGGGACGCCGCCGCGGTCGAAACCAAGTTCGACGGTGCGCGCGTACAGGTCCACCGCGACGCCGACGGCGAGGTCTCGCTGTTTTCGCGCAACATGGAGGACGTGACCGGCGCGCTCCCCGAGGTGGTCGAGTTCGTCGCGGACGCGGTCGACGAGCCCGCCATCCTCGACGGCGAGGTCGTGGCGATGGACGACGACGGCGAACCCCTCCCGTTTCAGGAGATTCTCCGGCGCTTCCGCCGCAAGCACGACGTGGGCCGGATGCGCGAGGAGGTCCGGGTCGAACTCCGGGCGTTCGACTGCCTGCACGCCGGCGGCGACGACCTCCTGACCGACCCGCTGTCCGACCGACACGACCGACTGGCCGCGGTCCTCGGCGACGACTCGGCGGCCGTCTCCGACCTCCTCCTGACCGACGACGCCGACGAAATCGCCGCCTCCGAGGCCGACGCCCTCGACGCCGGCCACGAGGGAATCATGCTGAAGAACCCCGACGCGCCGTACTCGCCGGGCGACCGCGGGAAGAACTGGCTGAAACGCAAGCCCGACGTGGAGACGCTGGACCTCGTCGTCACCGGCGCGGAGTGGGGCGAGGGCCGACGCGCGGAGTTCCTCGGGACGTTCCTGCTTTCGGCCCGCGTCGAAGCCGAGTCCGGCGACGACGCCTTCGAGACCATCGGCAAGGTCGCCACGGGTATCACGGACGAGGAGTTGGCCGAGTTGACCGACCTCCTCGAACCCGAAATCGAACGGGAGTCCGGCAAGGAGGTCGACATCCGCCCGTCGGTCGTCTTCGAGGTCGGCTACGAGGAGATTCAGGCGTCGCCGACGTACTCCTCGGGCTACGCGCTCCGGTTCCCGCGGTTTGTCACCGTCCGCGAGGACAAGACCGCCGAGACGGCCGACTCGCTGGAGCGCGTCGAGCGACTGGCCGAGTCGCAGTAAGCGAGGCACGCGTCCGTCGCGGGTCGCGCCCAAAGAGATATACTATCGGTGATTCGACGTGTTGTCACGGTGACTACACGTGAACCTTGACGCCCTCCTGAAGCCGGTTCTCCTCTATACGGGGCTCCTCGGTCTTCTCACGGTCGGCGGGGTGTATTTCGCCACGCACTCGGGACTGTACATGCTCGGATTGATAGGAGCCGGCGTACTCCTCGTCGTACTCGGCGGCGGGGCCGCGGGTCAGATGGGTCCAAGTAACGTCGAACACGCGGGCGAGAAGGGAGGGACGAACAGGGTCGTCTCGAACGCGGGGCTGTGGTCGCCCGTCGAGACGGACACCTCGCTTCGCCTCACCCTCCTGTTCTACGGGGCCGGGTTGTTCCTGTGGAGCCTCGTCGTGTTCGGCGTCCTGCGCGACACGCTCGTCTGAGTCGGGGCCGCGCATCCGCCACTCGTCGCCCGCCCACACCGGCCGCCTCGCCCCGAGAGCCGCGTTTTTTACCCCTCGGTTCGAGGTGTCGCGTATGACCATCAAACACGACGGCCTCGACGTGTCCTGGCTCGGCTACGCGACCGTCAGAATCGAGTCGCCCGACGGCTTCGTCGTCTACTTCGACCCCGGCCGCTACGGCGTCCTCGACGACTACTACGCCCGCGACGGCGACCTGATTTTGGTCACACACAACCACCACTACGACTCCGACGCCATCGAGCAGGTCGCCGACGCCGACGCGACCGTCGTCGCCTTCGAGGGCGTCGACGCCGCGACCATCGACCGCGACGTGGTACCGGTCGAGGAACTCCCCTACGAGACGGTCCGCGTCGACGAGGCGGACCACCTCACCGTCGGTGAAGTCGACGTGTGGTCGCTCCCGGCGTTCAACGACCCCGACGGGCCGCATCTCCGCGACGGCGACGTGGTCCACCCGCAGGGCTTCGGTTGCGGCTACCACATCTCGATTGCCGACCGGACCGTCTTCTGGCCCGGCGACTCCGACGTGCTCGAAGGCCACAAACACCTCGAGGTCTCGCTGTTTCTCGCCAACATCGGCGGTTCGGTCGTGATGGACCGCCACGAGGCCGCCGACCTCGCGGAGACGCTCGACCCCGACCTCGTGCTCCCGATTCACTACGACACGATTCCGCTTCTCGAAACCGACCCGGACGCCTTCGTCGTCGACGTGGCGAACCGCGGCATTCCAGTCGTTCTCGACGACCCCGACCAGGTCTGAGACCGCGACGACGAAACGGACAGAACGATTTTGCCGCGCCGGGCCGTCCGTTCGCGTATGGACCTCGACTACGGCATGCTCGGCGGCCGGCGGCCCTACTACCGCTTCGGCGACGCCGACGCCGACCCGCTCGTGGTGCTTCCCGGCCTCTCGGACGCCTTCCAGCGCACCGACCCGAACCGCGCGACTGCGGCGGCGCTCGCCGGCCTGTTCCGCGAGTTCGACGACCGCGACGTGTGGGTCGTCGGCCGGCCGCGACACCTCCCGGTCGGGTCGACCACGCGAGACATGGCCGCGGGCTACGCCGGCGTCATCGACGAACAGGACCTGTGGCCGGCCGACGTTATCGGCGTCTCGATGGGCGGACTCGCCGCCCAGTACCTCGCCGCCGACTACGGCGACTACGTGGACTCGCTGGCCGTCGTCTCCGCCGGGACGCGACTCGGCGGCCACGGCGAGAACGTCGTAACGCGCTGGCGCTCGCTGGCGGGTAAAGGTCGCTGGGCCGAGGTCGCCGCCGACGCGGAGCGGGAGGCGGCGACGGGCCTCGAAGCGACCGTCGCCCCGCCGCTCATCGAGGCGGCCGGTCGAGTCGTCGACTTTCGGCCCGCCGTCCCCGCCGACGCCGTCGTCTCCTGTACGGCCTGTCTCGAACACGACTCCCGGGAGATACTCGGCGACATCGACGCGCCGACGCTCGTCGCCGCCGGGAAGGCCGACCGACTCTTTCCCGAACCGCGGATTCGAGAACTCAAAGACGGCATCGCGGACGCGACGCTCGCGCTGTTCTCCGGAGCGGGTCACAACCTCGCGACCGGCGAGCCGCGAACGCTGAACGGTGTCGTCAGGCGCTACTTCGACGGGTTCCGCGGCGACGGGCTGTATCCGTAATCGCGCACCGCGAGCGGCGAGGGCCTCGAACCCTCCCCGCGGCACCAGGCTCATACGCCGGGCGGCCGTCGAACCGCCATGCGCGACGCCCTCCGGTCGAGCCCGCTTTTCAGCGGCTGCCGACTCCTCGTCTGTTTCGTCGACAGAGGTGTAAGGAGGAAGCCCTCGGCTTCAGCCGTGGGAGGAACCCGACACCCTCGGCTTCTACGGCGGCTACACTATCGTGGCGCTGTTCAACCGGTCCGGGACGGTGCGCTAGAAAAGCGGCGGCCGGGGTGACCGGGGTTAGATGACGCCCATCTCGTCGAGCCGCGTCGGCAGGTACTCGTCGGTCACGAAGTCGAGACCGCGGGAGGCGAGCGCCTGCTGTTCGGCCTTCTTGCCGATGTCGAGTTGCAGCTCGATCTGTTCGGTCCAGTAGTCGCTCATGAACCGCGGGTCCTCCAGTTCGGACTGGAGCGCGTTGATGTCGGAGTCCGCGAGCGGGTCGGTCGGGAGATCGTAGTCCACGATATCCTGCGGCTGGATGCCGACGAACCTCGCTTCCGGCGTCGCGAGGTGTTCCGAGAGGTGCGCGGACTTGATGGAGCCGTAAGCGACGGAGCCGAAGATGCGGTAGGACCACGGGTCGCCGTCGGTGAAGACCACGACCGGTAGGTCGAGTTCGTTGTGCAGGCGCTTCGTGATGCGCCGGGTCGCCCGCGCGGGCTGGCCCTTCAGGTGGACGATGAGCACGTTGTACTCGTCGTCGAAGCCGTTTTCGACGAGGCGGTCGCGCATACCACCGGTCTCCACGCAGAGGACGAAATCGATGTCGTGGTCGAGGAACTCGATGGTGTCGGGGTTGTTCGGAATCTGGTAGCCGCCCTCGCCCACGTCGAGTTGGCAGTGGATATCGCGCTCGCCGCGGCGGGTCTGCTCGCGGAGTTCGAGCGGGCCCATAAGGGTCGCCCCCGACTCCTCGGGCCGCATGTGGAAGTCCTCGCGGGTGACCTCGGAGACGATTTCGAGGTCCTCGATGAGCTGGTTCGACTCGTCCTGGTCGGAGAAGTGCGCCTCTTCGGCGTCCCACGACTCGGAGATGTAGTACAGCTCACGCAGGGTGGACGAGCGGTCCTCCTCTAACTGCCGCGCGAGGAACTCGATGGTGTAGGCGGCCTTCAGGAGCTTTCGCGCCCCCCGGACGCTGTTCGCAGAGCGCGTTGAGGTCCGGTCGCCGTACACCCAGACGTTCGAGTTCTCGTCGTACTCGATGTTGCTTTTCGTCCGCGTCGGGAGCGTCATGTGCGGAATCTCCCCCGCGTCGAACTGGTCGTAGAACTCCGCCGCGAGGTCGATGAGACGCTCGCGGGCGCGTTCCTCGGATGTGTTCGGTTCAGGTGCCATTATACGTTCACCGTGAGTTTCTCCGTCTCGACGCCGTCGACGTTGATGTCGAACGACGCGTCCTGTGCGACCGAGTACGTGAGCGTCGCCGTCTCACCGGACGACACCTCGGGGTTCCACTTGACGAACCACTCCCCGTCAAGGTCGACGACCGTCGCCTCGCCGTCGAGGCCGGCCGGCTCCGCCGAGACGATGTCCGTGATGTCTGGCGACTCGTTCGTGTTGGAGTAGTTCTTCACCGTGAGCGTCACCTCGCCGTCTTCGACGGCTCGCTCGACGGTCAGGTTGTTCATGATGCGGCCGAGCGCGCCGTCGATGTTGGGCTCGGGTCGCCCGGTGACCTCCGAGAGCTTCGTCGCCATCTGCGGGAGGATGCGACCGAGCACGTCCTGTTTCTTGCGGCGCTTCTGGAGCGACCGCCGCTTCGAGAGGTAGGACTTGAGTTCGCGGGCCGCCTCGCGGATGGCGAGTTCGACCTCGTCTTGAATCGCCGGCACGTCCGCGAGCGCGTCCTTCGACTCACTCGTGAACGGGACGTTCGTGGAGGCGACGTGGACCATGAGGACGGCGGGACCGTTCGGCATGCCGCTGCCGCCCGGTTGGTCGAGGCCGTAGTTCCGCCAGCCGATGTCTTTGACGACGTGGGTGATGGTACACGCGCCCTGCTGGTAGACGAGCGGGACGCGGTTGGCGAAGCGGAGCAGGTCGATTTTCCCCTCGGACTTCAGTTCGCCGCCGTAGGCGATGCCGGCCTCGACGATGAACGGGTCGCCGCCGTGGACCTCGGCGTCGCGGGTCGCCGCGGCGTAGAAGTCGGCGTCGAACTCCTTTTTCAGGCCGGCTTCCACGAGGTCCGCGGAGATGGGAGAGAGACAGTCGGTCGGCGGCGCGAGGATGTCCGTCTGGCGCATCGCGTCGAGCAGGTCGCGGGCCACGTCGCGGTCGTCGGCGACCTCGCGGACCTTCGGCACCTCGTCGGAAACGGTGCGCATCCGCGACCAGATGGCGTCGGCGACGTTCTCCTGTGCCGTCTCGCCGTAGGTCTCGTCCTCGCGTTCTTTGGTTCGCTCGGCGGCCCACGCGACGAACTCGGCCACGTCGTCGCGGGTGGCGCGGTCGGCCGGGCCGGTCGTCTCGGCGAACTGCGTGGCGATGGAGCGCGCCATCGACACCTTGCCGGCGTCGTCTTTCTGCGTGGTCGTCACGTCGTCGACGATGGCGTACACGTCGCCCTCGCGGTCGTCGGTGAGGACGGGCCACAGCGCCTCGACGACGTTCTCCCGGACCGTCTCGCCGAACGAGGTGTCGGTCTCCTCACCGACCGTCTCGGCGACGTTTTCGACGATGGTGACGAGTTCGCCGTGGGCGATGCGGTCCTTGCCGACGACGATATCGACCAGTTCGTCCGCGAACGTCGCGGTCGCCTCCTTGCCCTTGTTGGCGACGGCGTCCTCGACGACGGCGACGAGTTCGTCCGCCTCGGTCGCGTCGGGCGTCCGCCACGTCATCTCGCGGCCGAAGTGCCGGTCGCGGAAGGCGTCGTGAATCTTGTCGGAGGTCTTCGCGCCGACACGGGTGAACTCCTCTTGGAGGAAGCCGGAGACGGAGTACGACTCGGTCGCCGCGAGCATCTTCAGGAGCGTCCCGAGTTCGACGCCGTGGGGGTGGGGACGGATCTCCTTCGTCTGTTTCGGAAGCTGGTCGGTCGCCCGCTCGAACTTCATCGGCTCGTCGAGGCCGGGTTCCCGGAGTTCGATGCGTGCGTGGGGGTTGACGACCGCCGTGTGGAGGATGTAGTCGTGGAGCTGCTGGCGGGCGCGCATGTTGGCTTCCATCTCCAACTCGATGCGCGTGCCGTGGGGGCGGTCCCACGAAGTCGTCTTCTCGGTGCGAATCTCGGGTTCGTTCTGGTCCGTGTTGATGACGAGTTCGAAGTACTCGGCGTCCTCCGAGCCCTGCGTCCGGCTCGTCACCTTGGCGGGCTTCCCGCTCGTCAGCTGCGAGTAGAGGACCGCCGCGGAGATACCGATACCCTGCTGACCGCGGGACTGTTCGCGCGCGTGGAAGCGAGAGCCGTAGAGGAGCTTCCCGAACACTTTGGGCACCTGCTCTTTCGTGATGCCCGGCCCGTTGTCCTCGATGACGAGGCGGTAGTAGTCGCCCGCCTCGGCGATTTCCACGTAGATGTCGGGCTGGATGCCCGCCTCCTCCGTGGCGTCGAGCGCGTTGTCCACCGCCTCCTTGACGGCGGTGACCAACCCGCGGGCTCCGCTGTCGAAGCCCAACATGTGCTTGTTCTTCTCGAAGAACTCGGCGATGGAGATCTCCCGCTGGCCCTTCGCCAGCTCCTCTGCGATCCCCGGCTCGTCACCGAGTGTCGACTGGAACGAGGTCATTTCCTGATGCGCATCTACCCAGTCCCGCGTTAAGTACTCACCGGCAACGGAGTGAAAGTGAACACGGGAGGTTGACGCGCTTCGAGGCCGATTCGCGCCGGAACCGCGAGTCGTGTTACACAGAGTCACTCACGAACTTCGGTCAATCAATCGAAATCGCCGGCCCGGAAACCGCTACGCGGGACTCCAGTAAGTAGTACGCGCCCGCGCGTGCGAGGCTTTAAGGGACGGGCTATCCTAGGCCAGTTCAGATGTCACAGGATAACGAGTACGGGGCCGGACAGATTCAGGTCCTCGAAGGGCTCGAAGCCGTTCGAAAGCGTCCGGCGATGTACATCGGGTCCACCGATTCTCGCGGACTCCACCACCTCGTCTACGAAGTCGTCGACAACTCCATCGACGAGGCGCTCGCGGGCCACTGCGACGCCATCGAGGTCGCCCTCCACGAGGACGGCTCTGTCAGCGTCACCGACAACGGCCGCGGGATTCCGGTAGATACGCACGAACAGTACGACCGACCCGCGCTGGAGGTCATCATGACCGTCCTCCACGCCGGCGGGAAGTTCGACAACAAGTCCTACCAGGTCTCCGGCGGCCTCCACGGCGTCGGCGTCTCCGTCGTCAACGCGCTATCGGGCAAGCTCGAAGTCGAGGTCAAACGCGACGGCGCGGTGTGGACACACCGCTTCGAGTTCGGCGAACCGCAGGTCGACGAGTTCGAGCGCGTGCGCGACCTCGAACCCGACGAGGACACCGGGACGACCATCCGGTTTTGGCCAGACGACGGTATCTTCGAGACGACCGAGTTCGACTTCAAGACGCTCGAAAACCGCCTGCGCGAACTCGCGTTCCTCAACTCCGGCGTCGAGATTTCGCTCGGCGACGAGCGGACCGGCGAGTCGAGCACGTTCCTCTTCGAGGGCGGCATCCGCGAGTTCGTCGAGTACCTCAACGAGACCAAGACGGCCCTCCACGACGACATCATCTACTACGACGACGAGTCGGAGGGCATCGAGGTCGAAATCGCCATGCAGGCGACCGACGAACTGCAGGGGTCGATTCACGCCTTCGCCAACAACATCAACACCCGCGAGGGCGGCACGCACCTGACCGGGTTCAAGACGGCGCTCACCCGCGTCGTCAACGACTACGCGAACACCCACGACATGCTGGACGACCTCGACGGCGACAACCTCCGCGGCGAGGACGTGCGCGAGGGGCTCACCGCCGTCATCTCCATCAAACACCCCGACCCGCAGTTCGAGGGCCAGACGAAGACCAAACTCGGTAACTCCGAGGTCCGCGGCATCGTCGAGAGCGTCACCCACCAGCAGCTCGGGACGTTCTTCGAGGAGAACCCGGACACGACGACGGCCATCATCTCGAAAGCCGTCGAGGCCGCCCGCGCCCGCAAGGCCGCGAAGCAGGCCGAGGAGCTCACCCGCCGCAAGTCCGCGCTCGAATCCACCTCGCTGCCGGGGAAGCTCGCGGACTGTCAGAGCCGCGACCCCGCCGAGTCCGAGCTGTTCATCGTGGAGGGCGACTCCGCGGGCGGCTCGGCCAAGCAGGGCCGCGACCGCAAATTCCAGGCGATTTTACCCCTCAAGGGGAAGATTCTGAACGTCGAGAAACACCGTCTCGACCGCATCCTCGAAAACGACGAGATACGGGCGCTCATCACCGCCATCGGCGGCGGCGTCGGCGACGAGTTCGACATCGAGAAGGCGCGCTACCAGCGGCTCATCCTGATGACCGACGCCGACGTCGACGGCGCGCACATCCGGACGCTGCTTCTCACGCTCCTGTACCGCCACATGCGCCCGCTCATCGAGGCCGGCTACGTGTATGCGGCCCAACCGCCGCTGTACCGCGTTCGCTACCGCGGCAACACCTACGACGCGATGGACGAGGCCGAACGGGACCGCATCATCGAAGAAGAGTGCAATGGCAACCCCACGCAGGTCCAGCGGTTCAAGGGACTCGGCGAGATGAACCCCGACCAGCTGTGGGACACGACGATGAACCCCGAGAACCGCGTCCTCAAGCGCATCACCGTCGAGGACGCCGCCGCCGCCGACCGGATGTTCAACATCCTGATGGGCGACGCCGTCGGGCCGCGAAAGCAGTTCATCAAGGACCACGCGAACGACGCCGAGTGGGTGGACATCTAACATGAGTTCTGACGCACCAGATTCCTTCGAACCGGGCGCGGGTATCGCGGCCGAAGTCAAGAACGCGCGCATCGAAGACGAGATGGAGCAGTCGTACATCGACTACGCGATGTCGGTCATCGCGGGGCGGGCGCTGCCCGACGTGCGCGACGGCCTCAAGCCGGTCCACCGGCGCATCCTCTACGCGATGCACCAGGCCGGCGTGACCTCCAACTCGTCGCACCGCAAGTCCTCGTCCATCGTGGGCGAGACGATGGGTGACTACCACCCCCACGGCGACTCCGCCATCTACGACACCCTCGCGCGCATGGCGCAGGACTTCTCCATGCGCTACCCGCTCGTCGACGGCCAGGGGAACTTCGGCTCCGTCGACGGCGACCCGCCGGCCGCGATGCGCTACACAGAGGCGCGGATGTCCCCCATCGCCGAGGAACTCCTCGACGACATCGACAAGGACACCGTCGACTTCCAGTCGAACTACGACGACCGCAAGCAGGAGCCGACGGTCCTCCCGTCGTCGTTCCCGAACCTGCTCGTCAACGGCTCGTCCGGCATCGCGGTCGGGATGTCCACGAACATCCCGCCGCACAACCTCGGCGAGGTCATCGACGCCACGGTCGAACTCATCGAGAACCCCGAGGCGACCATCCCGGACCTGATGGAACACATCAAGGGCCCGGACTTCCCGACCGGCGCGAACATCGTCGGCCGAAACGCGGTCCACAAGGCGTACAAGACCGGTCGCGGCCGCGTCCGCGTCCGCGCCGACTACGACGTGTTCGAAGAGGAAGGCCGCATCGTCATCAACGAACTCCCGTATCAGGAGAACAAGGCCCGCCTCATCGAGCGCATCGCCGACGACGTGAACGAGGGGAAAATCGAGGGCATCCGCGACATCCGCGACGAGTCCGACCGCGACGGCATTCGCGTCGTCATCGAACTCAAGCGCGGCGCGATGGCCGAGGTCGTCAAGAACCAGCTGCTCGACAACCACCTCGAATCCACGTTCGGCGTCATCAACCTCGCGCTCGTCGACGGCCAGCCGCAGGTGCTGACGCTCAAGGAGACGCTCGAACACTACCTCGACCACCGCCGCGACGTGGTCCGCCGGCGCTCCGAGTACGAACTCGCAGAGGCCGAAGACCGCGCGCACATCCTCGAAGGCCGCCTGAAGGCCCTCGACAACATCGACGACGTGGTCGAGACCATCCGGAACTCCGAGAGCCGCGACGACGCGAAAGCCGCGCTCCGCGGCGAGGTCGAAGTCGAAGTCGACGGCGAACCGCTGCCGACGTTCGACTTCTCCGAAGAACAGGCCAACCACATCGTCTCGATGCAACTCGGCTCGCTCACCTCGATGGAGGCGGCCGAAATCGAAGACGAGTACGAGGACGTGCAGGCGACCATCGAGCGCCTCGAAACCATCCTCGGCGACCGGTCGGAACTCGACGCGGTCATCGAGTCCGAGCTGCTCGACATCAAAGACGAGTACGCCGACGACCGGCGGACCTCGTTCGTCGCCAACACCGGCGAGGTCACCCGCGCCGACCTCATTCCCGAGGAAGACGTGGTCGTCGTCGTCAGCGAGGACGACTACATCAAGCGGATGCCGGTCTCCCGGTTCCGCGCCCAGCACCGCGGCGGCAAGGGCATCATCGGGACTGACCTCAAGGAGGGCGACAACGTCTCGTCGGTGTTCGTCACGAACACCCACGACGACCTGCTCTGTTTCACCAACCACGGACAGGTCTACCAACTCAAGGCCTACCAGGTGCCAGAGATGTCGCGGACCGCTCGCGGGAAGTCGGCGGTCAACCTGCTCGACTTCGACGACGGCGAGGAGATTACGGCCGTCGTCAACTGCGACAACCTCGAAGATATCGAGGGCTACCTGACGATGGTGACCCAGAACGGCTACATCAAGCGGACCGGCACCGACCGGTTCCAGAACATCCTCTCGACGGGCATCATCGCCACCAAACTCAACGAGGGCGACGAACTCGTCGACGTGGAGGTCACAGACGGCGAAAGCGACCTCGTCATCGGCACCGAACAGGGCATGTCCATCCGCTTCGACGAGGACGAGGTGCGCGCGATGGGACGCTCGGCCCGCGGCGTCCGCGGCGTCAAACTGACCGGCGACGACGTCGTCGCCGGCGTGGCCGCCATCGACGAGGCCCACCACAGCTGGATTCTCACCGTCACCGAGAACGGCTACGGGAAGCGCACGGACCTCGACGCCTACCGCAAGCAGTCCAGAAACGGCAAGGGGCTCATCGACATCAAGACCAACGAGCGGAACGGTCCGGTCTGCGCCATCAACACCGTCGGCGAGGGAGACCACCTCGTCGTCATGTCCGACGAGGGACAGATTCTCCGGACGCCCGTCGAGGACATCTCGACGGTCGGCCGCAACACGATGGGTGTCATCGTGATGGACCTCGACGACGGCGACGACGTGGCCTCCGTCGACGTGATTCCGGCCGCGATGACGACCGAAGACGAGGAACTGGACGACGTGGAAGGGGACGCGGAAACCGACGCGGAAACCGACGCGGAAACCGACGCGGAAACTGACGCGGACGACGAATAAGTCGGCTCTCCCCGACGACGGATTTCTTTTTGCGGACCCCACCGGGGAGCCGCGGTTCCGACCGTCACTCCCCGAAGGCATTTACCCCGGCCGACGGGTCCTCCCGGTATGAGAGACGCGTCGCGTTCGAGAGTCGTCGGCGTCTCGGCGCTCGCATTCGTCGTCGTTCTCGGCGGCTTGACCGCGCTTCGGGCGTGGAACCTCGAACCGCCGACACACGTGCAGTCGCTCGTCGTCGACGCGGGCGCGGTGCTCGTCGTCGCCGGCGTCGCGTCTCACGTCGCCCGAGGCGAGCGCGTCGGTGAACGGGCCGGCGAGGGTATCGTGCTCGCCTTCGGTCCGTGTTTCGCGTTCGCGGTCAACCTGTTCGTCCCGGTATCGACGATGGAGTCGCCGCTGTGGCTCGGGTATCCGTTCGTCGCCGGCGCGGTGCTTTCACTCGGGCTCGGCGGTCTCGGGGCGGGTGTCGGGTACGTCGTTCGAGTCCTGAGAGCGACAAAAACCAGCGACAGCGCGACGTAGCTCCTATTTCTCTACGTCCGACGGCTCTCTCGTCAGGTCGTAGGTGTAGTGTCGCGGCTTGCGGTCCCGGAGCCAGTCGCGGAGCGGTTCGACCCGCGGCCGGTAGGTGAGCGTCGACCCGAGCGCGGTGAGCGGGAGGAACTTCGCCGCCTCGATTTCGTCGTCGGGGTCGCTCGGCGACGGGGTCGGGTCGTCGGCGACGGGCGTCGCGTGATAGAACCGCTGGAGATAGATGCGGTGGTCGGGCGCGCGAATCTCGCTCGTGAAGGCCAGCGACTGGATTTCGACCTCGACGCCGGTCTCCTCTGCGGCCTCGCGGGCGGCGGTCTCGAAGAAGAACTCGCCGGGTTCGGAGCCGCCTTTCGGCAGTCCCCAGCGGTCCTTCTCGTAGACCGCGAGCACCGAGTTCTCCCGCAGGACGACGACGCCGGCGGCCAGGTCGTGCGGAGCGGGGGCTTCTCTCGGCGTCGACATCAGAGGATGCGCTTGCCGAAGGCGCTTGCGGCGAGTTCGGTCGCGAGCGTCGCAGTCTCGTTGTGCTCGTCGAGGATGGGGTTGACCTCCACGAGTTCGAACGAGCGCATGGCCTCCGAGCGGGCGACGAGTTCCATCGCCGCGTGGGCTTCGCGGTAGGTCACGCCGCCGCGGACGGGCGTCCCGACCCCGGGGGCCTCGCGGGGGTCGAGCCAGTCGAGGTCGAGGCTGATGTGGACGCCGTCGGTCCCGTCGGTCGCCACGTCGAGGGCGTCGTTCGTCACGTCGGTGATGCCGCGCTCGTCGATGTCCGACATCGTGTAGACTGTGACGTCGGTGTCGCGAATCGCCTCGGCCTCCGGGCCGTCGACGGAGCGCAGGCCGACGATGGCGACGTTCTCCGCTTCGAGACCGGCGGCATTCGCCCACTCGACGCCCTCGAAGTCGCCGATACCGAGCGCGGCCGCCAGCGGCATGCCGTGGACGTTTCCGGACGGCGAGGTGCTCGGCGTGTTGAAGTCGCCGTGGGCGTCGAACCAGATGACGCCGATGTCGGCGTCGCGGGCGCTCCCGACCAGCGAGCCGATGGCGATGGAGTGGTCGCCGCCGAGCGCGAGCGGGGTCGTCCCCTCGGCGAGCGCGGTCGAGACGGCGTCGGCGAGGCTCGTCGTCACCTCTTCGACCTCCTGGACGTGTTTCGCGTTCGCCGGCCCGGCGTCCGCGTCCCGTGTCGCGTGGTGCGGGACCGCGAGGTCGCCCGCGTCCGTCGGCGAGACGCCGGCGGACTCGAGTTGCCCCGCGAGTCCGGCGTATCGAATCGCGGAGGGACCCATGTCCACCCCGCGTCGATTGGCACCGTAGTCCGTCGGTGCACCGAGAATCCTGACGTTCCGTTCCATAGTGAACCAACTCGGCCGGGGTGTTTAGTGGCATCGGAAAAATACCCTTATTGATAATGCCCTCCGTCGCCTCCCGGGAGGCCGCCGTGTGGCGACGTGGACTCCGGCCTGTCGCAAGGCCGTCTCGCTTTTCCACGGCCGCGTCGTATCGAGTGCCATGCGGCACTTACAGATTCGCGTCGAGGCGGGGGAACTCGACGCGGTCGTCGATGCGCTCCGAGGCGAGGACGTCGACCCGGTCGTCCTCCCGGTCGGCGAGTCCGACGCCGACGCTCGGTCGTACCTCATCGAGTTCCCGCTGCCGACGGAGGCGGTCGACAGAATCAGAGAGACGCTCTCCGAGGCGGGGTTCGAGGAACGCTACCTCGTCATCGGTAACATCGAGTCGGCGACGACGCCGCACTACGACCGACTCGTCGAGCGGTACGTCGAGGGCGACGAGGAAGAAGAGCGCGTCTCGAACGAGGAGATTCTGACGAAGGCGCACGACCTCAACCCCCAGCCGACGGCGTACTACGGGATGACGGTGCTGAGCGCGCTCGTCGCCACGGCGGGGCTGTTGCTCGACTCGCCCGCCCTCGTCGTCGGGTCGATGGTCATCGCCCCGCAGATCGGCGCGGCGCTCATGGCCAGCGTCGGCGCGGCGCTCGGCGAGGACGCGATGTTCACCGACGGGGTTCGCTCGACGGTCGTCGGCCTCGCCGTGGCCATCGTCGCCGCCGCGGCGCTGGGGTGGTGGCTTAAGACGGCGCAGTTCGTCCCGTCGGGACTGAACGTGACCACGGTCCAGCAGATTGCGAGTCGGTCGTCGCCGGGGCTGTTGACGCTCGTCGTCGCACTCTGTGCGGGCGCGGCCGGGGGCGTCGGCTTGGCGACTGAACTCCCCGTCTCAATCGTCGGCGTCGCGGTCGCGGCCGCGACCGTCCCCGCGGCCGCGGCCGTCGGTATCGGCGTCGCGTGGGCGATTCCGGCGGTCGCCGTCGGCGCGCTCACGCTCCTCGCGGTCAACGTGGCGAGCATCGTCCTCGCGGGGACGCTCGCGCTCTGGTACCTCGGATACCGACCGAGTTACTGGGACTCACCGGGGTCGACGCGACGGCGGCTTCGCTCGTTCTTCGGGACCAGAGCGACGTGGGTGGCGCTCGCCCTCCTCGGGCTCACCGTGCTCGGACCGGGGTCGCTTCTCACCTCGCAAATCGCGTTCGAGAACCGTTCGACCGGGGCCGTGCAAACCGTTCTCGACGACTCGGAGTACGACTCGCTCGAACTGCTGTCGGTCGGCGTCGAGTTCGGAACCGCCGGACTCGACGACGGCCCGCGACGGGTGACGGTCGCGGTCCAACACCCGGTCGGTCGTCAGTACCCGCAGTTGTCGTCGCGAATCGGGGACCGAATACGCGAGGCGACGGGGAGGGACGTCGTCGTGACTGTGAACTTCGAACAGCGGAGTCGGTCGGGGCCGTCGTGACCGACTGAAAGCGGAGACGAGCGTCCGGAGACCGAACGAAGAGCTACTCGTCGAGATACGGTTCGCAGACGCGTCGGACACCCTCCTCGAAGGAGATCTGGGGCTCCCAGCCGGTCGCCTCGCGTATCTTCGTGCAGTCGGCCATCGTGTCGTGGACGTACACGTCGAGGGGGTTTTCGATGTAGACCGGGTCGACGTCGGTTCCGAGGGCCTCGTTTATCATCCCGACCATCTCGTTGAACGAGTAGCTCTCGGCAGTCCCGAGGTTGTAGATACCCTGAAGCCGGTGGTCGGCGGCGAGTTCGATGCCGCGGACGATGTCGTCGACGTGCGTGAAGTCACGCGTCTGAGTGCCGTCGCCGAACAGCTCCGGCGACTCGCCGTTGGCAATCTGGTCGGCGAACTGCGCGACCGTATTCGCGAACTCGCCTTTGTGTGCTTCCGCGCCGCCGAAGCCCTGATACACCGAGAAGAACCGGAGCCCGGCCGTCCGCATGTCGTAGTGGTGGTGGAAGTACTCCGCGTAGCGCTCGCGGGCGAGTTTCGACGCCTCGTAGCCCGTGCGCGCTTCGACCGGCATGTCCTCCGGCGAGGGCTCCGTCCGAGAGCCGTAAATCGAGGAGGTGGAGGCGTAGACGACGGTGTCGCAGCCGTCCTTCCGGGCCTGTTCGACCGTGTTCACGAAGCCTTCGACGTTGACGCGCGCGCCTTTCGTCGGGTTCTCTTCGTGCATCTTGTACGACGACAGCGCCGCCAAGTGGAACACCACGTCGACGCCCTCGGTCGGGAGGTCGTCGTCGAGGACGCTCGCGTCGTGGAATTCGACCGCGTCGTCGAGATTATCGGGCGTTCCGAGGTAGAGGTCGTCGACCGCGACGACCTCGTTTTCCGCCGCGAGATGGTTCGCGAGGTTCGAGCCGATGAAGCCGGCACCGCCGGTGACGAGGACTCGTTTCCCATGCATGTGCTACCGAACTCTCGTGAGGCGTATAGTGCTATCGACAGCATCGAGGCCGAATTAGGGTTCAAAATGAACATTCATGAGCGTGTCGTGGTTACAAAGTAGACGAACGGCAGATTCGAGGCGTCATCCATCGGATTTAAGGACGTATGTAGCGAACCACTCTCCATGTCATCAATCGAGCTCACTTCGAGTCAGAAAACTATCTTGACCGCCCTCATCAACCTCTATCGGGACTCCGAGGACGCCGTCAAGGGCGAGGATATCGCGACCGAAGTCAACCGAAACCCCGGCACCATCCGAAACCAGATGCAGAGCCTGAAGGCGCTCCAGTTGGTCGAGGGCGTACCCGGTCCGAAGGGCGGCTACAAGCCGACCGCGAACGCCTACGAGGCGCTCGACGTGGACAAGATGGACGAGCCCGCGTTCGTCCCCCTGTTCCACAACGACGAGGAAGTCGAAGGCGTCAACGTGGACGAAATCGACCTCTCCAGCGTCCACCACCCCGAGCTGTGCCGCGCCGAGATTCACGTCCAGGGCTCGGTCCGCGAGTTCCACGAGGGTGACAAGATTCGCGTCGGCCCGACGCCACTCTCGAAGCTCGTCATCGACGGCACGCTCGACGGCAAGGACGACACGAGCAACATCCTCATCCTCCGTATCGACGACATGAAGGCACCCGTCGGCGAACCCCAGCACTAACCACGCTCCTCTCTTCGTCTTTTTCCGGACACTCTCCGCGCGCTCCGACCGACGGGTCCGGCGTTCGGACGCCGGCCAACCCGAACAGTGGGGCTCGGACCGCAATAATGTCAAGTTTTAATGTAGAATTGGGAACAGTTTTATCTGAATCGAGGAACCAGTACCCCCATGGCGTACAATCAGCAGAGCGCGTTCGGCATCCCATCAACGTGGGAGGAGCTGAACGCCGACGTGACAGCGTTTCTCTTCACCGTAACCCTGCTTATCGGGGCGGCGTCGCTCGCTTTGATGGCCGGTGGAGACCCCGAAACGATGGCAGTGGTCGCACTGACCGGAGTCGCGGTCGTTCTCCTTGGAACGGCCCTGGTTCGGCTCTCCGAGAATCTCCGAACCGCTGAGTCGTCCCCCTTCTGAGGACACCGAGGCATCGAGAGACCACCGCTGCGCGGCAGCACGTATTTTCTCACACGAATCAGAACGAGGGGTCGCTGTTGAGTTCCTTACTCCGTGAGCGCCATCGACACTCGGGGATTGCGGCGTCGGAGAAATCGAAACCGAGTCGGCGAGCGTCGGGCGTCGCGTCACCCGGCGGCCGGGCGCGGCGACCGAGTTACAGGTCGTTCCAGGCGGAGAGCGCGCGCTTCGGCGACGTCACGTCCGCAATCCAGTTCGCGGCGATACCCTTCTTCAGCGTCCGCGCGAGCGGGCCGCCGAAGACGTTGACGGGGAACTCGCCGAAGACGGGGAACTTCACGCCGTGGGCGACGGCGTCGTGACCGATGGAGATGACCGTCCCCTTGTCGGTGAACGTCCAGCGCTTGAGCGGCTTGCCGGCGATGGCGCGGGCGATGTTCTCGCCAGCCACGTCCGCGGCGTCCCAGGCGGCCTGCGCCGTCGGCGGCGCGACGCTGTCGGGACCCTGCTCGACGAGGGCGCAGTCGCCGACCGCGAAGACGCGGTCGTTACTGGTCTGGAAGTCCTCCTCGGCGAAGAAGCGGTGGGAACGCTCGTCCTGTTCGAGTTCGACGTCGGACGCCTCGGGCTGGCCGGTGATGCCGCCGGTCCAGACGAGCACGTCGTAGGCGAGCTCCTCGGGCGCTTCGTCCTCGCCGCCGCCGATGAAGACGGTCTCCTCGTCGACCTTCGAGATGAAGTCGCCGGTGAGGATGTCGATGTCGAGGTCTTCGACGCGACGCCGGAGCGCGCCCTGCAGTTCGGGGTCGTTGCCGGGGAAGATTTCGTCCATCCCCTCGACCAGTTTGATGTCGATGGGCGCGCGGTTCGTGTCGCGGTACTCGGCGACCTCGGCGGCCGTCTGGATACCCGAGAGGCCCGCGCCGCCGATGACGACCTGCGCGGGGTCGTCGCGGGAGGCGTCGGCGGCCGCCTCCTTGATGTCCTGGTGAATCTCGCGGGCGTCGTCGAGACCCTTGAGCTGGTGGGCGAACTCCTCGAGGCCCTCGATGCCGAAGAAGGCGGTCGAAGAGCCGATGGCGACCAGCAGATAGTCGTAGTCGACGGTGTCGCCGCCTTCGAGTTCGACGACCCGGTCGTCGACGTTCACGTCGGACGCGCGGCCCTTGACGAAGTCGGTCGAGTCCTCCTTGACATCGTCGACGGGGATGGCGATGCTGGACTCGACGCTCGGGTCGCGGATACAGCGGTGGACCTCGTGGAGGACGAGGTGGTAGTCGTGTTCGGCGACCCACGTGAGTTGTGCGTCGTGACCGAGCTCTTCTTCGAGGGTTTTGACCGCGCCGGCCCCGGCGTACCCCGAGCCGAGAACGACGACCTGCGTGCTCATGTCGTCGTCTGTGCAGTCATCCGATAAAGGGGCTTTGAAACCGTCTCCACGACTGTGGTAATTTTGGCCTCCACGGCCCCAGAGCGTCGAAATCCGGGTTCGACGGTTGTCGGATTAATCGAGGCTGAGACCCGCGTGCCAGCGGTCGACGCCCGCGTCTCGCTTGGCCGCGTCCATCTTGGCGAGGAGGTGGACCGCGAGACTGGCGGTCTCCGCCGCGCGCGACTCGCCTTCGGTGCGGAACTCGCCCGTGACCCGGTTCGCGTAGACCGAGCAGACGGCACCCGCGCGGAGGCCGTAGACGTTGGCGATGGTCAGGAGCGCCGCGGCCTCCATCTCGATGTTCTTCACGTTCGCCTCGCGGAGTTCCTCGACCAGCGAGTCGGAGCCGGCGGCACGGAAGCCCTCGAAGCCGGGGCGTCCCTGCCCCGCGTAGAAGGAGTCGGCGCTCATCGTGAGGCCGACGTGGTAGTCGTAGCCGAGGCGTTCCGCGGCCGCAACGAGCGCCGAGACGACCTCGTGGTCGGCGACAGCAGGGTAGTCCTCGCGGACGTACTCCTTGGAAGTGCCCTCCTGTCGGACCGCGCCCGAGGTGATGACGAGGTCGCCCACGTCCATCTCGGGTTGAATCGCGCCGCAGGAACCGACGCGGATGAAGGTGTCCGCGCCGACGCGGGCGAGTTCCTCGACCGCGATGGCCGCCGAGGGACTACCGATACCCGTCGAGGTGACCGAAATCGGCGTTCCGTCGTAGCTCCCGGTCGCGGTCCGGTACTCGCGGTGGTAGGCCTTCTCCTCGTGGTCGTCCCACAGCGCCGTCACCTTGTCCACGCGCTCGGGGTTCCCGGGGAGCAACACCGCGTCGGCGAGGTCCTCGGGACCGACTTCGAGGTGGTACTGAACCTCGTCGTTCGGGTCCTCGCTATCGTTCATGGCTCTACTCGCGGGCCAGCGGTGGAAATTCTTGCGTTCTCCGGAGGCGTCGTCGCGTTCCCTGTCGGTCTCTCGACCGTCGCGTCGACCGTCGCCTCGCCCGCGACTCCGCGCCACGCCGGATCGTCGGAGCGGTCGCCGTCGCGGAACGGCGGCGGGAGGTCGGCGCGCTCGTCGGCCGCCAGCAGGTAGCCGAGTCCCGCGCCGACGTACCAGTCGACGAGCGACGGGTCGAGGCCGGCGTCGACGACGAGGTCGCCGCCGGTGTACCACTCCAGCGCCTCGTCGTCGTCGGCGTCGACACCGGTCCGACGCCAGCGCACGCCCGAGTCGCCGTCGCCGAACGCCGACACCGAGAGCGTCACGTCCGCCATCGTGGGGTCGGAAACGCGCTCGAACGAGAGGTTGGCGGGGGCGACGCCGTCGGCCCCGGCCTCGTAGTACGACAGCGCGTGGTCGAGTTCCGCCTCGTAGGTCGCTCGGTCGTCGGGCGAGACGTTCGAGAGGTCGACGTGGACCGCGACGGTCCGCTCGCGGAAGGGCGTCTCCCGGTCGGCGGCGTCCGGTTCGGGCAGTCGCGTCGTCTCGATGCGCTCCGACAGCACGGCGAAGTCGCCGGCGTCGTCGTGGGTCAGCCCGAGGAGGTGGCCGAACTCGTGGCGCAGGACCGTCTGGGTCGTCTGGTCGTCGTAGCCGGCGGCGACGACCACCGACACCGGTTCGCTGGGCGCGGTCGGGTCGTCGCCGTCCAAGAGGGGCGCACAGCCGACCGCGTCGGTGCCGTCGTAGTCGCCGCAGGCGTCGATTCGCTCGACGATCGAGACGGTCACGTCCGGAGTCGAGGCGTTCGGCACCACGACGAACGCCGGGTCGTAGGCGGTCGCCGACGCGTTCGCTCGCCAGTAGTCGACCGCCGATTCGACGAACGAGGCGTAGTCGCGGCCGTCCGCGGGCGCGTCGATGCCGACGACGATGGGCGCGCGACGCCACGGGTTGTCCGCGGGTCGCGTCTCCGGCACCGCCGACGAGCCGGTTCCGCCGCGGGCGGCCGAGACGACTCCGTCGTCGCCGTCGGTCGCGTCGGCCGACGGGGCTCCGAGGGCCGCGTCTACGACCGGCGGGGCGGGTGACAGAGACGTGCACCCAGAGAGTACCACGAGAAAGGCGAGCGCGAGGGCGGCGGTTCCGCGGCCGACGGCGAGGGACACGTTACTCGTCGGGCTCGGCGTCGCGCTTCGCCGCGGCGGCCTCCAGCGTGTCCAGCGAGATGGTGTTCGGGAGGAGTTCGCCGAGCGTGTACTCGGCGACGTCGTCGCCGCCGAGGTCGCAGACGACCGGGAGGTCCTCGTCGCAGAACTCCGCGAGCGTCTGGCGGCACATCCCGCAGGGCGTCACGCCGTCGCGCGCACCCGAGGTGACGACGAGGCGGTCGAACTCCGTGTGGCCGTTCTTTACCGCCTCCGCGACGGCGACCTCCTCGGCGTGGAGGCTGTTCGAGTAGTTCGCGTTCTCGATGTTGCAGCCGACGTAAACCTCGCCGTCGGCGGTCCTGAGCGCCGCTCCGACGGTGTACTCCGAGTAGGGAACGTAGGCGTTGTCGAGCGCTTCGCGGGCGCGTTCGACGAGTGCTTCGGGCATTGGGCGCTCATTCGCGTGGGGTGGCTTAGTTCGTTCGGCTCCCCGAGACTGTCGTGTCGGCCGACGGACACGGGCGAGATTACGGGGCCGCTCGCCCGTCGCGTCGTCCCGCAAGCGACTATACGGCTCGGCCCTAACGCGGCGTCGTGAACGACACATCCGGCGGACGACGAATCCTGCTCCTCGTCGGCGCGAGCGTCGTGGCCATCTCGGGCATCCTCGGCGTCTTTATCGGCGAGAACGGCGGCCAAGTCGCCGCCGAGATATCGCTGTTCGGCTTCCTCTCGCTTCCGACCACCCCGCTCGCGTTCAGCCTCTACGGGATGGTGTTCTCGGCCGTCATCCTCGGGGCGCTGTTCGCGCTCGTCGAGTACGTCTCGCGCGTCGAGAACGCCCGATAAGACGGCGGCTCTCGGACCGGGCGGCGAAGGCGTATCGGCCGGGGAACTCCGACCGAAAGGCGGACCGTTTTTGCTCGTCCGGCCCCGACGAACCCGCATGGACGCGCCCTCGTCGACCTCGACCTCGGACGCCTCGGCCGGCGACGCCTCGCCCGGCCCGCTCCCGGAGGACACGGGCGGCAAGAACCGAAAGCGCGCCGCGCTGGCGACCGCGCCGTTCCTCGCGCTCGGGCTGGCCGACGTGGTGCTCATCCTCCTGCAGGGGCTCGAACCGCTCTGGGGGTTCGCCATCCTCCCGCCGATTCTGTTCTGTAGCGTGCTGACCTGGATCGTCTTCAGCACCGACTTCCTCGACGACCGGACCTGACTCGGTCCCGGCTCAGCGCCGCAGGTTCGTGGAGTACTTGGTCGGCGTCTCCTCGTCGTAGCCGAAGTCCTCGGCGGTCAGCTCCGGTTCGGCGTCCCCGGCGCTCGCGGGCGCGGCGACTTTGAACCGCTCGCGGAAGCGCTCGGGCATCGAGAACGCCTCGCGGTCGAGTCGGAGCGCGATGGCGTCGCCGTCGACTTCTCTAACCCGGTCGAGTCGCTGACGCGGTCCCGCCGGCAGGTCCTCGGCGTCGACCGCCTCGAAGCCGAACTGCGCGCAGTAGCCGTGGTCCGAGGTGAAGCCGTAAACTGTCTCGAACTCCTCGGCCGCGGCGCGGTCGACCAGTCGCTCGACGACGTGTGCGCCGACGCCCTGTCCGCGCCACCGCTCCGAGACGCCGACGCAGGTGACCTCGCAGAACGGCTCGTCGGTCTTGTGGACCCGGATTCGTCCGAACCCCGCCTTCTCGCCGGACTCCTCGTCGAGCGCGATGACGTAGTCGCGGGAGCGGAAGGAGCCGTCGTCGAGTCCGAGTTCCTCCAGCGAGTCGAGCAGCCAGACCTCGTCTCGGTTCTTCGCGTCTCGGACGTACATGCGTACTCGTAGCACACCGGCCGACAAAAACGACTCGGGCCGATACGACGATTCCCGCCGCGTCCGGCGAACTCAACGAAAGAACACTAAAGATTCATAGTCGCGGTCGCGGTACCTCGATTCATGGACGTACCCGACACCGACACCGTGGTGCACGAACCGGACCCGGCGTTCGTCGAGGACGCCAACGTCACCCGATTCATGCGGGAACACGACATCGAGGACTACGACGAACTCATCGAGCGGACGACGACCGAGGTTCCGGGCGTCGGTGCCTCGGGCGTCGAGTGGTTCTGGGACGAGCTCGTCGACTACCTCGACATCGACTTCTACGAGGCATACGACGCGGTTCGCGACGACTCGGAGGGGCCGCAGTTCTCCCGCTGGTATCCCGGCGGCGAAATCAACGTCGCCCACAACACCCTCGACCGCCACGCCGCGGTCGACTCCGGGAACCGGAACCGCGTCGCCTGCATCTGGGAGGGCGAAGACGGCGAGGTCGTCCAGCGGACCTACCACGACCTCTACCGCGAGGCCAACCGCGTCGCCAACGTCCTCGAATCGTACGGCGTCGAAACCGGCGACACCGTCGGCCTCTACATGCCGATGGTCCCCGAAGTCATCTCCATCCTCTACGGCTGTTTCAAGGTCGGCGCGATAGCCGTCCCCATCTTCTCCGGGTTCGGCGTCGACGCCACCGCGACCCGCCTCGAAGACCCCGAGTGCTCGGTGCTTTTCACCGCCGACGGCTTCTACCGTCGCGGCTCGGAGGTCCGACTGAAGACGACCGCCGACGAGGCGATGGACGAAGCGGGCTGTGTCGAGAACGTCGTCGTCTACCGGCGGTTCGGTGACGAAAGCGGGGATAGCGACGACGTGCCGTGGACCGAGGGCCGTGACGAGTGGTGGGAAGACACCGTCGGCGAGGCCGAACCGGAGTACGAGACGAAGCGCCTGCCGTCGGACGCCGAGTCGATGCTCCTGTACTCCTCGGGGACGACCGGCAAGCCGAAAGGCATCGTCCACACCCACGCGGGCGTCCAGATGCAGACCGCGAAGGAGATTCACTTCGGCTTCGACCAGAAGCCCGAAGACCGCTTTTTCTGGGTCTCCGACATCGGCTGGATGATGGGACCGTGGACGCTCATCGGGAACCACACGTTCGCCGGCACCATCTTCATGTACGAGGGCGCGCCCGACTACCCGAACCCGGACCGCTTCTGGGACATGATAGAGCGCCACCGAATCACCACCTTCGGCATCTCGCCGACGGCCATCCGCGCCCTGCGGAAGTACGGCGACGAGGAGGTCGAGAGACACGACCTGTCGAGCCTCCGCCTGCTCGGGTCGACCGGCGAGCCGTGGGACCCCGAGTCGTGGATGTGGTTCTACGAGCGCGTCGGCGGCGGCGAGGCACCCATCATCAACATCTCCGGCGGCACCGAAATCTGCGGCTGTTTCCTCATGCCGATGCCGACCCAACCGCTCAAGCCCTGCTCGCTCGGCGGCCCCGGCCTCGGGATGGACATCGACATCGTGGATTCCTCGGGCGAGTCCATCGCCGACACCCACGAACGGGGCTTCCTCGTCGCCCGCGACTCCTGCCCGTCGATGACAAAGAGCCTCTGGGAGGGCGACGAGCGCTACCTCGACACCTACTGGTCGTCGTGGGACGGCCTCTGGGACCACGGCGACTGGGCGCAGAAAGACGAAGACGGCTTCTGGTTCCTCCACGGCCGCGCCGACGACGCCCTCAACGTGGCCGGCCGCAAGGTCGGCCCCGCCGAGGTCGAAGGCGCACTCATCGAACACGACGCGGTGAATCAGGCCGCCGCCGTCGGCGTCCCCGACGACACCACCGGGACCGCCGTCGTCGCCTACGTCGTCCTCGAAGACGGCGTCGAGGAGAGCGACGACCTCCGCGAGGCGCTTCGCGGCGTCGTCGGCGACGAGTTGGGCAAGCCGTTCCGCCCGCGCGAAATCCTGTTCGTCGACGAGTTCCCGAAGACGCAGTCGGGGAAGATTATCCGCCGCGCCATCGCCTCGATTTACGCGGGCGAGGACCTCGGCGACATGAGCAGTATCGAGAACCCCGAGGCGCTCGAAAAGATAGAGCAGGCGTCCTGAGACGGGTTTCTTCGCCTTCGTTCAGTCGGACAGCGCCGCGCCGACGCCGTCGTTCCACGCGTCGGCGGTGAAGTCGACCGCGTCGTTCCACGTGGCGACGACGGTCGTCACCGCGAGGTCGCCAGTCACGTTCACCATCGTCCGGATGCGGTCGAGGATAGGGTCGACGCCGGCGACGAGACCGACGATTTCGAGCGGCAGGCCGAGTTGGGTCAAGACGAGCGTGAGCATGATGAGACCCGACCCGGGCACGCCGGCGGTCCCGATGCTCGCCAGCACGGCGACCGCGACGACCGCGAACTGGTCGGCCAGAGAGAGGTTCACGCCGACGATGTTCGCCGCGAAGATGGCCGCGACGCCCTGATACATCGCCGTGCCGTCCATGTTGATGGTCGCACCGAGCGGGAGGGTGAAGCCGTAGATGCGTTCTTCGATGCCGAGGTTGTCGTCCGCGTCGGACATCGTCACCGGGAGCGTTCCGGACGACGACCGGATGCTCAGCGCGGTCACCATCGCGTCGCGCGCACCGGAGAGGAACGCGACCGGCGACCGCCCCGCGACCCCGACGACGAACGCGCCGAGGTAGACGACCCCGATGTGGACGACGGCCGCGAGGAGCATCGTTCCGATGAGGAGCGCGAAGGGCAGAATAGCGTTGACGCCGGCGGTGCCAAAGACGTTCGCCATGAGCGCGAAGACGCCGAGGACGCCGAACTCCATCGCCCCCCAGACGACCTTGTACATCGCTTCTGCGCCCGCGTCGGCGAGGTCGAAGAACGTCTCGATTCCCCGTTTGACCTCCTCGTCGTCCGTCTCTTCCCACGCCAGCGTGAGGCCGAGACCGAACACGACGACGAAGAAGATGGTCGGGAGCACGCTGCCCTCGGCCATCGCGCCGACGGGGTTCGTCGGAACGATGTTGAGGATGACCTCGATGGCGTCCGGGGCCTCCGCACTCTGGGCTTCAGCACCGGTGAGCAGCTCTTCGAGCCCGCGGGAGCCGGGGGAGACAAGGTTGCTCACGCCGAGTCCGATGGCGACCGCAAACGCGGACGTGAGCGCGTACAGCCCGACTACCTGCGCACCGACGCGACCGAGCGACGACGGCGAGAGCTGTCGAACGCCCATCAGGAGCGTGAACACCACGATAGGGACGATGAGCATCTTCAGCAGTCGGACGAACAGGTCGCCGACCGGTTTCAGGGCCGTCGCCGGCTCGCCGACGACGAGGCCGACGAGCGACCCGAGGACGAACGCGACCCCGATTCGGTAGACGATGCCAACCGAACGATACCGGTTCCAGAGTGACACGATGCCAGACTGTGACATGTAACGTGTTTGCACTAACTATACAGCCAGAATATAAATATAGCGGTGAGAATTCTGAATATAACACTGAGGTAGAATTCAAGCTCAAATATGAGACAATAGTTGGAGTATTCGATGAGTACTTTCCATCCCAGACGCCGTCGTCAGCACGCGTCGTCGGGGGCGAGCGCGACCGACTCGGGAACCCCGTCGCCGACTGCGAGCGCGGCTTCGACGGCCTCGTCGCCCGCGGGGATTCGAATCGTCCCACCGGCGAGAAGCGGGGCGAGCACGCCGGCGACGACGGTTCCCGGGTGGCTGAGTGACGACCGGACCGCGACCGTGTCGTCCACGCCGAGGTCGAAGTCGGCGACGACCTCGCGGGCCGCGTCGAGCAGGTCGCCGTGTGTGAACTCGCGGTCGTCGGCGACGAGCGCCGGGTCGTCGGGCGCGACGACTTCCGGGTGAACTGCCGGGTTCTCGCTCCAGACCTCCTGTTCCCAGTGCGTCGTCGCGGGCGAACTCGGCGGACCACCGAACACGGCGAGTTTCTGTCCCGGCGGCAGGTCGGCGAACTCCGTCTCGCGGTCGACGGCGACGACGGTCGCTCGCGCCTCGACCGCCGGGTCGAACGCGGTCACTGCGCCGAGTTGGGCCGCCCCGAGGAACGTCAACAGCGGTTCGGGGAGCGAGACCGGGTCGACCGCGACGCGAGCGCCCTTGCGGACGCCGAGGTAGCGGAGGACGTTCCCGGCCTTGTACGAGGTCGTGATGAGGTCGTGGTACGTGTAGGTCCGGCCGGGGCCGTCGACCCGGAGGGCGAGTCGGTCGCTCCGCCGGTCGCGGGCCATGAGGTCGCCGATAACGTCCATGGCCGGTCGTAGGGAGTCGGCGCGAAAAAAGGCCCCGAGGCGCTCTCGCGGTCCGAGAACGCGGCGGGTGTCTGGGCGAGCGACGCCGAGACGACGCCAGCGCGACGGATCAGGGCGCGCCCGCGATGACGAACGTGCTCTCTTCGGGACCGTTTCGGAGTTCGCGGGTGTCCTCGGGCGAGACGCGCACGGCATCACCGGGTTCGAGGTCGACTTTCTTGTCTTCGACGACGAGCGTCGCCTCGCCGGAGACGAGGTAGTACACTTCCTCGTGGCCCTGTTCGGCGTGGTCGTGCGGCTTGCCGGACCAGTCGGGGTCGGTCTCTAACACGCTGAAGCCGAGTTCGACGCAGTCGAGTTCGTCTCGCAAGAAATGGAGGCCGCCGCCGACCGCGTCTACGTCCTCGTAGTTCGCTTTCGTGTATGACATCGCCTGAACTGACGGCCGCCGGACAAGAGAGCGTGGTGGTGCCGGAAATCCGTTACAGCGAGTTCTTCAGCTTCTGGAAGAGGCCCTCTTTGACCTCCTCGCCGCCGGCCTCGGCGAACTCTTTGAGCGCCTCGCGCTGTTCCTTGTTGAGGTCCTCGGGCGTGACGACGTGGACCTCGACGTGCAGGTCGCCGTTACCCCGGCGGTCGAGGTGCGGCATCCCCGCGCCGGAGACGGTGAACGTCGACCCGCTTTGGGTGCCCGCGGGCACTTTCAGTTCCTCCTCGCCGTCGAGCGTCGGCACCTCGACGGTCGCGCCGAAGACGGCCTGCGGGAAGGAGATGGGGTGGGTGTAGCGGAGGTCGTCGCCGTCGCGCTCGAACTCCTCGTGGTCGCGGACGTTGACCTCGACGAACAGGTCGCCGTTGGGGCCGCCGTTCTCGCCGGGTTCGCCCTCGCCGCGGTAGCGGAGGCGCTGGCCGTCGCGGAAGCCGGCGGGGATGGTGATGGTCACGTCGCGAGTGCGGCGGACGCGCCCGCTGCCGCGACACTCCGAGCAGTCCTCGCTGTAGGTCTCGCCCTCGCCGCCGCAGGCGCGGCAGGTCGTCGTCTGCTGGACGCGGCCGAAGGGCGTCTGCTGGACCGTCGTCTGCTGGCCCGAGCCGTTACACTCCGAACACGTGTTCACGTCGGCGTCCTCGGGGTGGCCCTCGCCGTCGCACTCGGGACAGACCTCGCGGCGGCGAATCGTCACGTCGCGCTCGACGCCGTGGTAGGCGTCTTCGAGGTCGATGGAGATGCGCTGGGCCACGTCGCGGCCTTGCTGGGGCCGGTTTCGCTGTTGGCCGCCCGCGCCGCCGTTGAAGAGGTTGTTGAAGATGTCCTCGAAGCCGCCACCGCCGCCGCCCATCCCGCCGAACGGGTTGCCGCCGCCGCCGAAGGGATTGCCTCCCCCGCGGCCGCCGCCACCGCCGCCGCGTTTCTGGGACTGCTGGAAGCGCTCGTGGCCGACTTGGTCGTACATCTGCCGCTTCTCGTCGTCCGTGAGCACCTCCTTTGCCTTCTGGACCTTCTTGAACTTCTCCTCGGCGTCGTCCTCGTCGGAAACGTCGGGGTGGTACTTCGCGGCCTTCTTGCGGTACGCGTTCTTGATCTCGTCTTTCGAGGCGTCCCGCGAGACCCCGAGTACGTCGTAGAAGTCCTCGCTCATCAGTTGCTCTCTTGTAGCCGGTGAAGGTATTTGAAAAGTCCGTCTCTCGTATCGCGGCGAGTGCGAGCGCCGTCAAACCCGGGGTTTCGACCGGATTCGACCGCCGGCATCGGGTCTCTCGGCGACCCGAGAGTCGGTCAGTCGATTACTTGTCCTCGTCTTCCTCGTCGAAGTCCGCGTCGGCGTCGACGAAGTCCTCGGGGTCCGCACCGCCGGGACCGCCGGCCGCGCCCGCACCAGCGCCAGCGCCGCCGGCACCGCCGGCCTGCGCCTGCTGTTGGTACATGCGCTTGCCGATTTCCTGCAGTTCCTTCGAGAGGTCCTCGGTCACGTCTTCGAGTTCGTCCGTGGAGGCGTCGTCGTCTTCGAGGACCGCTTCGACGTCCTCGATGGCCGCCTCGATGTCGGCGCGGAGCTCGTCGTCGACGTTCTCTTCGTTCTCTTCGAGGAGGGTCTCGGCGCGCTGGACCGCGCCCTCGGCCTCGTTGCGGGCCTCGACGGCGCGGCGACGCTCTTTGTCCTCTTCGGCGTGCTGTTCGGCCTCCTGCTGCATGCGGTCGATCTCGTCGTCGGAGAGGCCCGCACCGCCCTCGATGGTGATGGACTCGGCGTTGCCGGAGCCCTTGTCCTCGGCGGAGACGTTGACGATGCCGTTCTCGTCGATGTTGAAGCCGACTTCGATCTGCGGGGTGCCCGCGGGGGCCGGCGGGATGCCGGAGAGCGTGAACTCCCCGAGGAGTTCGTTGTCCTCGGCCATCTCGCGTTCGCCCTGGAAGACGCGGACCTGCACCGTCGTCTGGTTGTCGGCCGCGGTGGTGAATATCTTCGACTCCTCGGTCGGAATCGTCGTGTTCTTCTCGATGAGGCGCTCGAAGAGGCCGCCTTTGACCTCGATACCGAGCGACAGCGGCGTCACGTCGAGGAGGACGATGTCGTCGACCTCGCCGCCGAGGACGCCGCCCTGAATAGCCGCGCCGAGCGCGACGGCCTCGTCGGGGTTGACGGACTTCTTCGGCTCGGAGCCGAGCAGTTCTTCGACCTTGGCGAGGACCTGCGGCATCCGGGTGGAGCCGCCGACGAGGATGACGTCGTCGATGTCTCCCTTGTCGTAGCCGGCGTCTTCGAGCGCCTGCTCGGTCGGCTCGACCGTCCGGTCGATGAGGTCCGACGTGAGCGACTCGAACTTCGCGCGGGTCAGGTCGTATTCGAGGTGGACCGGCCCGGAGTCGGTCGCCGTGATGAACGGGAGGTTGATGGTCGTCTCCTTGCGCGAGGAGAGCTCGATTTTGGCTTCCTCGGCCGCGTCCTTGAGGCGCTGGAGGGCCTGTCGGTCCTCGCGCAGGTCGATACCGTGGTCGTTCTTGAACTCGGTGGCGAGCCAGTCGATGATGGCCTCGTCCCAGTCGTCGCCGCCGAGGTCGTTGTCCCCGTTCGTGGCGACCACTTCGTAGACGCCGCCCCCGAGGTCGAGGACGGACACGTCGAAGGTGCCGCCCCCGAGGTCGTAGACGAGCACGGTCTGGTTCGACTCGTCGTCGAGGCCGTAGGCCATGGAAGCCGCGGTCGGCTCGTTGACGATGCGCTCGACCTCGAGACCCGCGATTTCGCCGGCGTCCTTCGTCGCCTGACGCTGTTTGTCGTTGAAGTACGCGGGGACGGTGATGACGGCCTTCTTCAGTTCGTCGCCGAGGTAGTCCTCGGCGTCGCGCTTGATTTTCTGGAGAATCATCGCCGAAATCTGCTCCGGCGTGTACTCCTCGCCCTCGATGTCGACGGTGTAGCCGTCCTCGCCCATGTGGCGCTTGATGGACCGAATCGTGCGCTCGGGGTTCTGGATGGCCTGGTTCTTCGCCGGCTTGCCGACCAACCGCTCACCGTCGTCGGTGAACGCGACGACGGAGGGGGTGGTTCGGTCGCCTTCTGCGTTCACGATAATCTCCGGGTCGCCGCCCTCCATCACCGCGAACGCGCTGTTCGTGGTGCCGAGGTCGATACCCAGAATCTTGTTGCTCGCCATCTTGCCCGCAAATACCGTCTTTTGCCGGTTAAAGGTTACTAGATACTGCGACACACGGCGCGCACCGAGGCCGACGCTGTCTTGCGATTTTGCGTTCTCGCGTCGAAACAGGTCGGTCGATTTATGTAGAACCGCCGACCGCGTCGCCAGCGTCGCGTCCGGCAGAGTCGCCGTCGGGGGCGGCGGCGTCTCAGTCCATCGACTGCGGTCGCTCCGTCCCGTCGGTCGAGTCGTCGGAGCCGGGCGCGCCCGCACCGCCGAGTCGGAGCGACGACGGGTCCACCCCGTCGAGGGCGTCGAGTACCACCGAGAGCGTCCGCTCCCTGCCCTCGCTGGCGAAGAACTCGTGGCCGCCGTCGTACGGAACGAGGTTCGACGCGGGGGTCCGGTCACCGATTGCGCGGACGTCGACGACCCGGTCCGACAGCGAGACGAAGACCACGTCGTCGGGACGGAACGGCGGCAGCGACTCCTGCGCGCCGTGAATCATGCGGAGGAAGGCGGGCGAGGCGTTGTCCGGGCCGTCGGCCAGTTCGGCGGCGAGTTTCAGTTCGCCGAGGTCCGTACGAGAGATGCCCGCGGGGACGAGCGGGCGCGTCGTCGGCAACCGCCTGACGACGGGGAGCAGCAGGCCATCGAGGCCGGCTGTCGCGGTCCCCCACCACGGGCTCAAAAAGACGTTCCGGACCGCGAGGTCGAGGTGGGCGGCGACGAGGCCGCCGGTGCTGTGGCTGAGGACGAGGTCGATGTCGCGGTCGACCGCGTACGCCCGCACCGGGCTCACGTACTGGCCCTCGAACTCCCAGCCGTTCGTCGGGAGTTCGACGGCGTGGACGTGGTAGCCCTCGTAAGTGAGGCGGTCGAGGAGCCACTCGACGCTCCGGTGACCCGGCTTGTTGCCCCATCCGAGGACGAAAAGCAGGTCGTCGTCGCCGGGGTCACCGTGTTGGGTGACGCGCACGGTCGGCCGCCGCCGACGGGAACGAAGTCGCATGCCGTAGTGATTGCGAGGTGAGAACAAAAGTCCTCCCCGGATCGGCGGCGCGTCAGGTCACCGTGGCCGGTCGCGGGGAGACAGCTGTGTCGCTCGCGACTACTCGCCCTTACTGACCGTGATCTGCGCGGCGCGGATGACCTTGTCGGCCATCTCGTAACCGGGCTGGAACACGTCGGCGACGGTGTCCGCCGGCTCGTTGCTGTCGACGCGCATCATCACCTCGTGGCGGTTGGGGTCCACGTCCGTCCCCGGTTCGGGGTCGATGATTTCGACGTTCTCGTCTTCGAGGATGCGGTCGAACTCCTTGAGCGTCGATTCGAGGCCGCCGCGGATGTCGGCGTCCTCGTCCTGGTCGAGCGCGCGGACGAGGTTGTCGCGGACGGTGACGACGCGCTCGACGAAGTCCTCGGTGGCGCGCTCTTTTATCTGGTCCTGTCGCTTCTTCGCGCGCTTCTTGTAGTTCTGGAAGTCCGCCTGCGTGCGCTTGAGGCGAGACTGGAGTTCCTCGGCCGTCGCTTCGGCGTCGTCGCGCTCGGCTTCGAGGTCGGCGACGCGGGCTTCGAGCGTCGCGACCTCGGCCGCGAGGTCGTCGTCGTACTCGGCGACGCGGTCGGAGACGGCCGGCCCGTCACCCGTCGCGTCGGGGTCCGCGGCCGCCGACTCGCCGCTCGACGCCTCGCCCTCGGCGTCCGTCGCCGCGTCTTCGGCCGCCTGCGCCGCTGCGTCGGGTGCCGCGTCGGGCTCGGATTCTGCGTTCGCGTCCGTGGCCGACTCGGCAGGGTCGTCGCTCATGGGCGGGAGAAGTGGCCGGCGCGGCTTAAACGTGTAGACTGCGGGCCGGCCGAAACGTTTCTCACCGTGGGGCGGCCGCGCGGATCGATACCCGCCGCCATCGACCGACAGCGACCTTACTGGTACATCCCGAGCGGCCGGGCCTGCGTGCTCTCTTCGTCGGACTGCTGCATCCGACGGGCCAACTGCTCTTTCGCCTGCCGTATCTCGGTGGCGCTGTCCACGAGGTCGTCCACGGGGACCTCGACGCCGACGAGCGGTTCGATGCCCCGTTTGATGATGACCCGGGCCGCCTCGGGGTCAGGGAACTGCGGGTCCGACTCGACGACCAACGCGAGCGCCGGGCGGCCGACCGAGACGGCGTTGCTCAGGAGCGCGCCCGTCGGTCCCGAGACGAGGCCGGTCTCCGTCGGACGGTCGATGCCGGCGTCTTCGAGCCGCGACGTCGCGCCGTCGGTGCCGACGCCGTAGAGCGCGGGCACGTCCTCGGACTTCTCGTGGGCGATGCCCGAGAGGAACACGGGGAGCACGCCGAGTTCTTCGAACCACGGGCCGAGACAGCTGGCGAGTCCGGTCGCCGCGTCGGGCCGGATGGGGATGTCGCTCTGGAGGACGAGCAGGTTCCGCTCCGCGTCGGCGTAGAGCCTGACCGGCGGGTGGAGTGTCGGGTCGTCCTTCATGTAGACCGCAACCTTCGGGACGCCCTCGCAGAACACGTCCGCGTAGTGGGTCATGTCGAACGCCTCCACCAAGTGGTCGGCCGCAATTTTGCCGACCAACCCGACGCCCGGCAGTCCTTCGACCAGCGTCGGCGACTCCAGTTCGTCGGTGAGTTCCTCCGCGAGGACGCGAATGCGTGCCATACGTGAACATGGTCGCCGGGGCGAGGTAAATCCGACGGGTGACTGCGTCGTCATCGGCCGACTGGCCCGCGTCCGTGAACCGTCCGGCGTCGCCTCCCGTCGGCCCCGGACCCGTCACCCGACGACTCCGAAACCGACAAGCGCGCCCCCGCGGAATCGAGTGTCATGAACCCGCTCCAGCGGTACGCGCCGCTCGTGGACGACGAGGAGGCCTTTTTCGCGGCCTGCGAGCGGCCGCTTCCCTCCGTCGTCCGCGTCAACACCATCAAGACGACGGTGACGCGCGCCCGCGAGGCGCTCGACGACGAGGGCGTCGCCTACGAACCGACCGACTGGCACCCCGGCATCCTGAAGCTCGAAGACAGCAGCCCGGGGACGAACTGGCCGTACTTCCACGGCTGGCTCCACGGCCAAGAGGAGGTGTCGGCGCTCCCGGCTATCGCCCTCGACCCGCAACCGGGCGAGCGCGTCTGGGACACCTGCGCCGCACCGGGGTCGAAGACGACCCAGATTGCCGCCATGATGGACGACGAGGGCGTCCTCGTCGGCAACGACAACAACCTCGGGCGGCTGTCGGCGCTCCGCCACAACGCCGAACGCCTCGGCGTGACCAACCTCGTCGTGTCGAATCAGGACGCCCGCAACTTCTCGATGAAGCCCTTCGGCGAGCGGACCCCGGAGAAGTCCGGGTCGTTCGAGCAGTTCGACCGCGTCCTCGTCGACGCCCCGTGTTCCTGCGAGGGCACCTGCCGGAAGAACCCCGACGTGCTCGACGAGTGGACGATGAACCACGTCAAAAGCGTCGCCGGCATCCAGAAGGGCATTCTCCGGCGCGCCGTGCAGGTGACGAAAGCCGGCGGCACCGTCATCTACTCCACGTGTACCTTCGCGCCCGAGGAGAACGAGGCCATCCTCGACTTCGTCCTCGAACGGGAGGACTGCGAGGTCGTCGAGTGGGACGTCCCCGACGGCTTCGAGACCGCGCCCGGCATCACCGAGTGGGAGGGCGACGAGTACGACCCGTCGGTGACCAAGGCCCGCCGCGTCTACCCGCACCACAACGACACGGGCGGCTTCTTCACTGCCAAACTGGAGGTGAACGCATGAGCGACGACACCGCCCCCGACGAGAACTGGGGCCAGCAGTTCGACCGCCTGCCGCCGACGGCCGACGACCGCGTCGTCGAGGGGCGGCCCTCCCGCGAGGAGGTCGTCGACTGGTGGGAAGAGCGGTTCGGCGTCGCCCCGGCAGTCTTCGACGGCTACACGTTCTGGGAGAAGGGCGCGGGCAAGATTTGGGCGTTCCACGGAGAGGTCGTCGACCCCATCAAAGTCGAAGGGCTCGGAATGCGCATCCTGCGGACCCGTCAGCGCCACTGGAAGCCCTCGACCAACGCGGTCCAGCGGTTCTGCGGCGACGCGACGAAGAACGTCATCGAACTGAGCCCCGGCGAGGCGAAGGCGTTCGTCGACGGCCACGACCAACAGCTCGACCGGTGGGAGGGTGACTGGGGCTACCTCACCGCCGCCCACGAAATCGCCGGCGAGCTCGAACCCCTCGGCGTCGGGCTCTACCTCCACGGGGAACTCCGCTCGACGGTCCCGAAGGGTCGGCAAGAAGAGCTCGTCAAACCGAAATAGCCAGCAGCGACCGGGGCGCGGTGCGGCGCACCGCTACTTCTCTTTGACTGTCCCGCCGGTCAGCCCCGCCCACTCGACCCGGTAGCCGAGTCGCGAGAGGACCGCGCTCGCGTCGTCGAGGCCGCGGTCGTCGAGGACGGACTCGACCGTCGACAGCGACATCCCCGCCTCGACTTCCCCGGCGAGCGCGTCGAGGACGGCGGGCCGGACCAGGGTCCGCCCGACGAGTTCGTGTTCCGGGAAGGCCACGTCGTCGAGCGCGTCAACGGAGACGCCGCGGGCGGCCGCGAGGTCGGACAGGGTGACCACGTCGTCGTCCGGCGCGAGTTCGGCGGGGAGCGACGAGGCCGCGTCGGCGACGAGGTCGGACTCGTAGTCGCGCAGCACGTCCACCACGTCCTTCACGCGCACGGAGCCGGAGTAGGGGACGGCACGGTGGTCGCGGGCGGCGATGTCCTCGCCGACGCCGAGCGACTCGTCCACGGCGACGACGAGTTCCACGTCCTCCACGTCGGCGAGTTGGCCCAGCTTCTTTTCGACGTACTCGGGCGTCCAAAAGCCCATAATCTCGAAGAAGACGCGGAAGTCGGCGTGCGCGTAGTCGAACGCGAAGTCCGGAATCATCACGCTCGTCCCTGTGTCGAGGGGTTCCGGCTCCCGGACGAGCGACCAGTCGAAGTCGAGGCCGCGGAAGCGGGCGGCGAAGTCGGCCTCCACGCCGCTGTCGAAGCCGGGTTCGGCCATCGGCTCGACGCCGGGGACTGACACGTCGTCGCTCGTGAGCGTCAGTTCGCGTTCCGTCCCGCGGTCGTCGATGGTCGCTACGAGTCGCCAGTCGCCGGCGGTTGCGACCGACCGAAGCAGGCGAGCGAAGGCGGTTCCGTAGCGTCTGGTTCGCTGAAAGAGCGCGTCGGGGCCGGTGACGACGACCTCGCGCCCGGCGTCGGTCTTCCGGACCTCGTACATGAGACGGAGGCGCTTGACCGCCGAGACGACGGCCTTCGGGTCGGAGCTTCGGACCCGAACCTCGGTCGCGTCGAACAGGGCGGTCTGGGCGAGCGAAAGGTTGTACTGCGCGAGCAGTTCGTCGGGCGTCCACCGCGGGTCGAACTCGGAAAGCACCTGTTCGACCTCGCGGTCGGCCGTGAGCGACTCGTCGACCGCCTCGGGCGACGACCCGAGCGAGGACGCCGCGCGGTCGAGCGCCGCGGCCCGCTCCTCGGGCGTCGTCACGCCGCCGGCCGCCATCGCGGCCTCGAACGCGGCGCGGCGGGCACGGACCGGTGGCAGGGGAGCCGCCGTCTCGAACACCGCCTCGCGGTCGAGCAGCGACGCGAAGCCGCGGGCGAGTTTGAAGTCGTCGGCCTCGGCTTCGAGGTCGGCGAGGGCGTCGTCGAGGTCGGCCCGCGCGTCGCCGACGTGTCGCCGGAAGACGCCGATGGCCTTCGCAGCCAGCGGGCGGTCTCCCCGGTCAGCGAACTGCGGGTGGTAGCCGCCGCCCGCCCGCGACACGCGAAGCAGGTCCTTCGTCAGCACGCTCGCCACGACGGGACCGCGGGACAAAAACGACTCGGGCGGCGGGGCGAGAAGTGAGCGACAACGCGGACGACAAGGTTCATTGCGCCCGCGGCGGACGCCATCGTATGGAGCGACGACGCCTCCTCGGACTGGTCGCGGTCGGCCTGTCGTCCGGCTGTCTCGGGTCGCTTCCGGGCGCGACGGGCCCGCGAAACCCGCCCGATGCACCGGCAGGGGAGCCCCGAGACACCCCGGAGGTACCGCCGGTTCGCATCTCCGAGGTCGACTTCGAGGCGACCGACGACGGCCGCCTCCGCGTCTTCGGGACGGTCGTCAACGACAGCGGAGCGGAGCGAATCGCCACGGTGGAAGCCCGTGTCAGCGTCCGCGACGAGGAGTCGACTCGGTCGCAGGAGCTCGCCGTCCCGGCCGCCGGGAGCGCCGACTTCGCAATCGAGTTCGAGTTCGAGTTCGACGCCTTCCGCAACAACGGCGATTTGAACGTCTCGCTGGCCTGACTCCGAAGGCGACCGCTTTCCCGCCGGTGCCGACCCGCGCCGACCCGCGTCCGCGTCACCGACGCCGGGCCGCGACCCGTTCTTCCGCCGTCTCGACGCTCACGAGTTCGTAGAGCGTCGCGGTCGAACCGTCGGCCTTCGGTCGGAGGATGCGACCGAGGCGCTGGGTGAACTCGCGTTCCGACCCCGACCCCGAGAGGAGGATGCCGACGTTCGCGTCGGGCACGTCCACGCCCTCGTCGAGCACGTTGGCCGCGACGACGGTGTCGTAGGTGCCGTCGCGGAAGCGGGCGAGGATTTCGCGGCGCTCTTTCGTGCCGGTCTCGTTGGTTATCGGCGGGACGAGAAAGCGCCGCGAGATGCGGTAGACGAGGTCGGTCGAGGCGGTGAAGACGATGACGCGGTCCTCGCGGTGTCGCGCGAGCAACCGGGCCAGTTTGTCCACCTTCGCCTCGGAGTTCATCATCACGTCGCGGGCGCGCTGCTTGGCGAGGAGCGCCTCCCGCGCTCTCGGGTCGTTCCCGGAGCGCATCACGAGTTTCTGGTAGTCGCTGCCCGACTGCATCGACAGCCCCGAGGTGCGCAGGTAGTTCACGAACGTCTCCTGTGCCTCGTCGTACGTCTCGCGCTCGTCGGCGGTGAGTTCCACCTCGATTCGGCGGACCTCGTAGTCGGCGAGGTGGTCGCCCGCCAAGTCGTCCACGTCGAGGCGGTACACCCGCGGGCCGACGAGTTCCTCCACGCGCTCGTGTGCGCCGTCGGGGCGCTCGAACGTCGCCGTCAGGCCGAGGCGGGAAGGTGCGGCGAGAAAGCGCGGAATGTCCTGATAGCCCTCGCCCCCGAGGTGGTGGACCTCGTCGAAGACGACGAGGCCGAAGTCGCCGCCCACGTCGTCGGCGCGGAGGTACGCCGAGTCGTACGTCGAGACCGTGATGGCCTCTTGGGTCTGCTCGCCGCCGCCGAACCGACCGACTGGCACGTCGAACTCGGTTTCGAGTTCTCGTATCCACTGGTCCTGTAAATCGATGGTCGGAACGACGACGAGCGTCGGTACCGAGCGGGCGACCATCGCGGCGACCGCGAGCACCGTCTTACCCGCGCCGGTCGGCAGTTCCACGACGCCGCGACCGCCCGCGTCGAGCCACGCGTCGAGAGCGGCCCGCTGGTAGTCGCGGAGGTCGTAGGTCGTCGAAAGCGAGAGGGGGGCGTCGAGAGCGGCCGTGACCCGGTCGTCGTAGTCGACGCCGGCCGCGTCGAGCGCATCCCGAATCGCGGCGTACCGCATCGCTGGGGCACGATAGCCGCCGCTTCGGGGGTCGGACTCGACGCCGGGAATTGAGATATCGAGGTCGGTGCCGACGTGAACGGTTCCGTCCTCGAAGCGGAGGGTCGTCACTACCGGCGCGTTGGCGGGGCGCGGTGATAAATCGACGGTCCCGCGGTGCGGCCGTCGGACCGGAGTCCCGTGCGCTTCCGGTCCCGCCGTCCGCGGGCCGAAGGTTCAAATCCGATGGCGGGGCTACGGACGTGTATGAGCGACGACCTCGACGACGCGGTCGCACAGTTCCTCAGCGACTACAACAGCGCGATGAAGGAGTACGAGAAGGGCTACGTCGACGCCGACGCGACGCTGTCGGTCATCGACGCGCACATCGACGAGTTGCGCGAGGCGCGGAAGTAGAGACGCGAGAACCGGGACGTAGAGGCCCGGATTACTCCCCGATGAGTCCGCGAATCCGCTCGACGTATTCCGCGAACTCGCTTTCGGTCCGCTCGCGCGGGCGGTCGATATCGACCGAGACGATTTCGCGGACGCGACCCGGGTTGGCGGCCATGACGACCACGCGGTCGGCGAGCGTGACGGCCTCCTCTACGTCGTGGGTGACGAACAGCACCGTCTTGTCCGTCTCCGCCCAGATGTCGAGCAGTTCGCCGTGGAGCATGTCGCGGGTCTGGGCGTCGACCGCGCCGAACGGCTCGTCCATGAGGAGCAGTTCGGGGTCGACCGCGAGCGCGCGGGCGATGCCCACGCGCTGTTTCATCCCGCCGGACAGCTCTTTGGGATAGGCGTCGGCGAAGCCGTCGAGTCCGACGAGTTCGAGCATCTCCGTCACGCGTTCCGAGCGCGCCGGCTCCTCGACGCCCTGTTCCTCGAGCCCGAAGGCGACGTTCTCGGCGACGGTCCGCCACGGAAACAGCCCGTACTCCTGAAACACCATGCCGCGGTCGGTGCCGGGGCCGGTGACGGGCGAGCCGTCGAGGGTGACCGCGCCCGACGTGGCGTCTTCGAGGCCGGCGATGATGCGGAACAGCGTCGTCTTGCCGCATCCCGAGGGACCGACGATACAGACGAACTCGCCGTCCTCGACCGCGAACTCAACGTCCGACAGCGCCTCGACCGTCCGGCGGTCGGAGGCGTAGGTCTTGCCGAGCGAGTCGACCCGGACCGTCGCGGTCTCGTCGGGGCCGGTCGCGGTCGTGTCGGCTCCCGCGTTCGCGTCTCCGCTCATGCTCTCCACTCCAGCGCCCGCCGTTCGACCCGGCGGAACAGGCCGTCGCTCACGAGGAAGACGATACTGATGACGAGCATGTAGGCGACCGACACGTCCATGGCGAGGTTCTGCGCCGTGTTGAGAATCTCGTAGCCGACGCCGACGCCGACGATGAGTTCGGCCGCGACGACGATCATCCAACACTGGCCGATGCTCGTCCGGATACCGGTCATGATGGAGGGGCTGGCCGCCGGGAGGACGACCTTCCGAATCATCGTCCAGTCGTCGTCGACGCCGAGGGTCGCGGCGACCTCCTTGAGGTCCTCCGAGACCCCCTCGACGCCGCCGTAGGCGCTGTAGAAGTTAATCCAGAAGGAGCCGATGGCGACGATGAACGTCGCGCCCTGGTGGTTGACGCCGAGCCAGATGACGGCGAAGCCGATCCACGCCAGGGGCGGAATCGGCCGGAGGAGACGCGTGACGGGCGTGAAGACGCTGTCGACGCGAGTGTTCCAACCCATGGCGACGCCCGCGAAGACGCCGAGCGAAGTCCCGATGAGCAGGCCCGGCACGTAGTGGTAGAGGCTCTGAATCAGTTTGACCACCAGTCGAGTCGCCGGGAGTTCCGCGCCCGTAAAGGGAATCGACAGCGACGCCGGCGCGGTGAGTTCGACGACGAACGCCGCTAGCACCTCGACGGGCGAGGGGAGGAGATACGTGGGCTGGAACAGCGCGGCGACGTACCAGACGGCGAGAAAGCCCGCGAAGCCGGCGACCGCGAGCCCCGTCTGTTCCGAGGAGAACCCCGCGAGCCGGTCGAGCAGTCGCTCGTCCGCGTCGGTCTCCGAGAGGGCGACGCCGCTGCCGACTTCGTCGTTGCTCATAGCGAGTCGTAGATACCGTAGTCGAACATCTCGTCGACGGTCAACTGGGCTTCCGTCTTCCCGAGCGTCTGGGCGTAGTCCGCGAAGATTTCAGCGCCGCCTTCGATATCGTGGGGGTCGGTGATGAAGTCCGACGCGGGAGAGTCGAGCGCCGCGCGAGCGGTCTCGACCGGGAGCGCGCTCTCTCCGATGACCGAACTCGCGTGCTGGGCGGCCGTGTCGGGGTTGTCGGCGACGAAGTTCGTCGCCTGCTGGTGGAGTTCGACGAACTCCGTGGCGAGGTCGCGGTTGTCCTGCCGGAGGCGGTCGTGCATGAGCGTGACCGCCGCGGGCTGGCCGGGCATGAAGTCGCCCGCCCACGCGATGGGCTGGAACGGCGCGTCGTTGGCCTCGATGACCGTCGGCACGGGCTCCATGATGCTCGTGCCGTCGATGTTGTTCGAGAGGAGCGCCTGCTGGACCGCGGCCGCGCCGCCGAGGCCCTTGATGTTCACGTCCTCCTCGGGGTCGAGCCCGAGCGTGTTCTGAATCCAGTAGCGGAGCAGGATGTCCGGAACCGACCCCGGCGGAAAGGTGCCGAAGGTGAACTTCCGGCCCTCTCGGGCTTCGAACTCGGCGAAGGCGTCCTTGCCGTGTTCCTCCCAGAGGGCGGCGAAGTCGTCGGTGGCGAGAATCTGCATCGCGTTCTTGATGTTCGCCGCGGTGATCTTCGCGGGGATGCCCTTGTCCATGACAATCATCGCCGGGACGATACCGAACATCATCACGTCGAAGTCGCCCGTCGCCGACGCCTGCACGATGCTCGGGCCGTCGGAGAATTTCTTGCCAGCCACCGGGACCGAAAGCTGGTCGAACAGCCCCTCTTCTTCCATCACGAAGTACTGCATGTCCGGGTAGATGGGCATGTAGGCGACGTTGAGTTCGTCCAGCCCGCTCCCGCCGGACCCGCCGAGACAGCCCGCGAGGCCGGCGGTCGCGGCGAGGCCGGAGCCCTGCAGGAATCGTCTACGGCTGAGTGAAGTCGAGCGTGGTGCCTCTGTCATTGCCATCGTTACGAATCAGCGCCTTATTCCGGGCGCGTACGCGGTAACGATAGACGCGGTAGATGACGCGCGAGAACCGATGGAAATCCGGTTCACGACCGTATCCGGGGTTGAAACAGTCTGTCCTCCTGAATTGCCTCCTCCAAGATAGCGGCAGTAAAATCCGTTACTGTCCGTCGGTCATGTCACGGGGTCGACGGGTCGACCGCGACCGTGCGTGGGAAGAACTATCCCGAACCGCGACGCGGGATAGGATATGACGCACTTCTCCGACCGAGTGGAGCGAATCTCCATCAGCGGCATTCGCAAGGTGTTCGAGGCGGCTGGCGAAGACGCTATCAACCTCGGGCTGGGCCAGCCAGACTTCCCGGCCCCGGACCACGCGCGACGGGCGGCCGTCGAGGCCATCGAGGCCGGCGAGGCGGACGGCTACACGGGGAACAAGGGACTCCCGAGCCTGCGCGAGGCTATCGCCGAGAAGCACCGCCGCGACCAGGGCGTCGACCTCGACCCCGGCGACGTCATCGCCACGGCCGGTGGAAGCGAGGCGCTCCACATCGCCATCGAGGCGCACGTGAACGAAGGCGACGAGGTCATCATCCCCGACCCGGGCTTCGTCTCCTACGACGCGCTCACCAAACTCGCCGGCGGCGAACCGGTGCCGGTCCCCCTCCGCGACGACCTGACGCTCGACCCCGAGGCGGTCGAAGAGGCCATCACCGACGACACCGCGGCGTTCGTCGTCAACAGCCCCGGCAACCCGACGGGCGCGGTGTCGCCGCCCGACGACATCGCCGAGTTCGCCCGCATCGCCGACGAGCACGACGTGCTCTGCATCTCCGACGAGGTGTACGAGTACACCGTCTTCGAGGGCGAACACCGCTCGCCCATCGAGTTCGCCGAGACCGACAACGTCGTCGTCGTCAACTCGGCCTCGAAGCTCTTTTCGATGACCGGCTGGCGGCTGGGTTGGGTGTACGGCTCTCCCCGCCGGGTCGAGCGCATGCTCCGCGTCCACCAGTACGTGCAGGCGTGCGCCTCCGCGCCGGCGCAGTTTGCGGCCGAAGCCGCGCTCAGCGGCCCGCAGGACCGAATCGAGGAGATGACCGAGACGTTCCGCGAGCGCCGCGACCTCGTCGTCGAGGGGCTGGAGGACATCGGCCTCACCGTCCCGTCGCCGGGCGGCGCGTTCTACGTCATGCCCGAGGTTCCCGAGGGCTTCGTCGACGAGTGCATCGACCGCGGCGTGATTATCGTCCCCGGCGAGGCGTTCGGCGAGCACGGCCACGGCTACGCCCGCCTGTCGTACGCGACCGACACCGAGTCGCTCCGCGAGGCCATCGAGATAATGGGCGAGGCGTACGACGCGGTCGTCTGAGAATCTCGCACGTCCGTAACCGCCCGATTCGTCGACCGCACCACGGCAACGGACGGCATCCGATACGTCTTATTCTCGGCGTTCGAAGTGAAAACCCTTAACTTCGGGAGCTGGTGACGAAACGTTTGTCATGCCCGCAGAGACGCAGGGAGTCATCAGCCTGCTGCCGGCGCTCTTCGCAATCGTGCTGACGCTGCTCAGTCGGCAGGTGCTCCTCTCGCTTTTCACCGGCATCTGGATCGGTGCGACCATCCTGGTGGGATGGAACCCCATCGGCGGGGCGGCGTACTCCCTCCAGTTGGTCATCAACAACGTGACCGAGTCGTTCAACAGCAAACTCCTCCTGTTTACCTTCCTCTCGGGCGCGATGCTCGGGATGATATTCCTCTCGGGCGGGATGAACGCGCTCGCACAGCGCATCATCGCCCGCATCAAGACCCGGAAACAGGCCGCGTTGGGGACGAGCGTCCTCGGGATGCTCATCTTCGTCGACTCCTACGCGAGCACGATGATCACGGGCTCGGTGATGCGGCCCATCACCGACAAGTTCGACATCAGCCGCGAGAAGCTGGCGTACCTGCTCGATTCGACCACCTCGCCCGTGGTGAGCGTCGCCGTCGTCTCGACGTGGGTCGGCTTCGAGGTCGGACTCATCCGCGAGCAGTTCGCCTCGCTCGGCATCGACCAGAGCGCCTTCGTGGTGTTCCTCCAGAGCATTCCGTTCCGCTTCTACAGCCTGCTCGCGGTCGCGCTCGTGTTCATCCTCGTCGTGATGGACTGGGACTTCGGGCCGATGAAGCGCGCCGAACGCCGCGCGAAAGAAGAGGGGAAGGTCCTCGGCGACGACGCCGACCCCCTCATCGAGACGCGCGAGGAGGACATCGTCACGCCCGACCACGTCGATTCGCGCTGGTGGTACTTCGCCGCGCCCATCGTCACGCTCGTCGCCGTCACCGGCTTCGGTCTGCTGTACTCCGGCGGCTGGCCCGGGCTTGCACCCGTCGAGGCGCTGAAGGAGGCGGCCACCGCCGACGCCATCCTCTGGGGCGTCTTCTCGGCGTGCGCGCTACTGCTCGCTATCCTCGTCGGCCACGCCCGCGTCGAACTCGAGGCCGTCAGCGACGCCATCTTCGAGGGGTTCAAGATGGTCATGTTCCCCGTGGCCGTCCTCTCGCTGGCGTGGACCATCGGCGGCGTCAGCCAGGCGCTCGGCGTCGGTGCGTTCGTCGTCAGCATCGCCGAGGGCGTCATCACGCCAGAAATCCTGCCCGCGGTCGTCTTCCTCGCCGCGGCCATCATTTCGTTCTCGATAGGTACGTCGTGGGGAACGATGAGTATCATGTTCCCCGTCGCGGTGCCGCTTGCCTACCAGCTCGGCGCGCCGCTGCCGGGCGCAATCGGCGCTATCCTCACCGGCTCGCTGTTCGGTGACCACTGTTCGCCCATCAGCGACACGACGGTCCTCTCGTCGATGTTCGCCGGCGCGGACCACGTCGACCACGTGAACACGCAGATTCCGTACGCCGTCCTCTGCGGAGCCGTCGCGACGGGGCTGTTCCTCGCGAGCGGCTACGGCGTGGGCTCGCTGGCGCTTCTCGGCATCGGCGTCGTCGCGCTGTTCGCGCTCGCGTACTACCTCTCGCAACACGCCGACGTGAGCGTCCCGACCGCCTTCGGCTCCTCGTCGGAGTCGGACTGACGAGTCCGAATCGGACCGCCGCTTCGCGCCCTATTTTTCGCGTCGTCGCGCGTGACTGAGCAGAAGAGAGGAGAGCCGCACTGTCGCCGAGCGGCGGCTCGACGATGGAAGCGTCGGCCCGAATCGGGTCACCGACCGACGAACCCCGAGACCAAAACCGTCGCGTACGCCAGGAGCAACAGCCCGCCGAAGAGCCCCGCAGCTTCGAGCCCCATGTTCGGGTAGACGAGCGAGAACAGCGCCGTCGAGACCGCGTCGACGAGCATGCCCGGGACGACGAGCAGCGCCGCGGCCTCCCGTTTCGCGCCGCCGGAGAGCCCGCGCCACCGGAAGACCCCGACCGCGAGCGCCCACATCGCGGGCACCGTCAACGCGAACACCGCAGCCGTGACCAACGGACGGGAGGGAACTAACACGAGCTGGCCGACGACGCGGAAGACGAGGCCGGCGACGAGGGCAATCGCCAGTCCGACGCCGAGAAGCACCCGCGTCTCGGACAGCGGGAGCCGACGAGCGTCGGCCTCGGAGACCTGTGAACCGATTGTCATGCGTTCCGTACGCGGGCGAGAAGTATCAGCGTTCGTACGGGGCCGTAGGTTATTATGTCATTCGGAAGTAACGATTGGGCGGATGTCAGTTCTCTCGACCGCCGACGAAGGGAAGTTCCTCATGGACGAGGAAGCCGAACAGATCGGAATCGTGACCGAAGTCGACACGGACGCCCAAATCGCGTACGTCGAACCCGACCCAGACATCGCCGAGGCAGTCGTACAGGGCCTCGGCTTCGGCGACGCCGACGGCGACGACATCGAAGTACCCGCCGCGTCGGTGGAGACGGTCACCGATACGGAACTTCGCGTCGCCAAAGACCTCTAAGCCGCAGTCGGTTAGGAACCGGTGATTCCATTTTTATCGCGTAAACCCGGACGAGCGACCGCCACGCCCCGGTGAACGATACTCTCGACTGTCGTACGTCGGTGAGCTGCTGAACTCCAATTCCATATAGCGTCATTTGATTTATCTGTGGCGTGGCGGACGGAGTACTGACCCAAGAAGAGCGACAAAATCCGCAGAAAAGACGAATCGACGACAGTTACTTCGCCGTCGAGACGATTTTGATGACGTCACCCTCTTCGAGTTCTTGGTCTTCGGCGATGCGGCGTTTCGCTCGCGCGTCGACCGCGTGGAGGTAGCCGTCGCCGATGTCGGAGTGGACCGCGTACGCGAGGTCCCGCGGCGTCGACCCCCGCGGAAGGAGGAAGGCGTCGGGGAGGACGTTACCCGTGCCGTCGGTCCACTTCGACTCGTTTTGGACCGGGTAGACCGTGATTCGGTCGAGCACGTCGTAGACCGCGGTGTCGATGGCCTCCTGCGTGCCGGTGCCGCCGTGTTCGCCCATCAGGTCGCGGATTCGTTCGAGGCCCTTCTCCTGTGCGCCGCTCACGTCGCCGACGAGTTCGAAGTCGTCGTCGCCGGGGTGGTAGTCGATGATGCCCGCCTCGCGGGCCCGCCGGAGCGCGAGTTCGCCGTCCGCGGTGGCCGCGATGACGGGCTTTCCGGTCTCGGCGAGTCGTTCGAGGTTCTCCGGGGGCGCGATGTCGACCTTGTTGGCCACGAGGACGATGGGCTTGGTCCGCCGGCGAATCGCGCGGGCGAGTTCCACGCGGTCCTCGTCGTCCCAATCTTGGGGATTCGGCGAGTAGTCGAGGTCGCGCAGGACGGCGGCGATATCGTACTCGCTCGCGCCGACGCCCGTCAGGAGGTCCGAGAGGGCGTCGTCCATGTCGAAGTCGGGCGACCGCGACTTGCGGACCACGGACTCCCAGTTCTTGTGGACGATGCCGGCGAGCCACTGTTCGAGTTCCTCCTCGATGAAGTCGACCTCCTCGACGGGGTCGAAGCTCCCCACCTCGACGGGTTCACCCTCGGCGTTCGTCCCGCCGGAGGCGTCGACGACGTTGACGATGGCGTCCGCGTTCGTCAGCTCGTCGAGGAACTGGTTACCGAGGCCGCGGCCCTCGTGCGCGCCGGGAACGAGCCCGGCCACGTCGACGAGTTCGACGGCGACGTAGCGGATACCGTCCTCGCAGTTGCCACAGCGCTCGTCGCGGTCGAGACAAGGACAGCGGGTGCGAGCGTGCGTGACGCCGCGGTTCGCGTCGATAGTCGTGAAGGGGTAGTTCGCCACGTCGACCTCGGCGAGCGTCGAGGCCGTGTAGAACGTCGATTTGCCGGCGTTCGGCTTGCCGGCTAACGCGAGAGAGAGCATGGCTCGACGATGGTCGCGGACGCGGAAAAACGCTCGCGTGCGAGGACGCGCGAGCGACGAACAGAGACCGGCGAGCGGTCAGTCCGTCAGTCGCCTGTAGGCGGCGCGGCCGGCGAGCACCACCCCGCTCCCGAGAATCGCGAGGAGGCCGCCGAAGACGACGAGGTACGGGACCGCGTAGGCGACGGCGACGACGAGCGCCCGAAGGGCGACGAACGCGCCGTTGACCGACTCGGAGAACGCCTGTAAGACCGGCGTGTCGTACCACTGCGCCGGGCCGGGCGGCCGCTCGGACAGCGAGACGCGGACGGTCGAGAGGGCGACCCGGTCTTCGAGCGACTGCTTCTGGGCTTCGAGCCGCTCGATTTCGGTCTGGACCTCGGTCAGGCGCTCTTCGACCGCGAGCACGTCTTCGGTCGTGTTAGCCGCCTCGTAGAGTTCGCGGAGGCGGTCACGCTGCGCTCGGAGGTTGCTCAACCGCGCTTCGATATCGACCAGTTGGTCGGTCACGTCCTGCGAGTTCGTCTCGACGCGCTCGACTTCGCCGAGGTCCTTCATGTCGGCCATGAACGCCGAGAAGTCCTCGGAGGGGACGCGCACGACGAGTTGACCCGAGCGGTAGGTGCCGCCGCTCCGGCGGTTGACGTACTCGTTGGAGTCGCTGATGTAACCGCCGTAGGACTCGGCGGTCGCTTCGACCGCGTCGCGCGACTCGTTGAACTCGTCGACGGTTAGTTCTATCCGGCCGTTCTTGATGACCGCCCGCCGCTGGGCCTGCGGGAGGTCGTCGCCGCCCGTCTGTTCGGCGTCGGTGGAGGCGGCCGTGTCGGCGGCGAGCGAGACGCTCTCCGCGCCGCCAGCGCCACCGTCCGCCGCGCCGCCGGTACACCCGGCGAGGAGGACGAGGAGGGCGACCGAGAGAAGTTTCAGTCGATTGTCCATAGACGACACTCTCCACCTGAGGGATTAATCGTTGGGTAAGCACAAACGACGACTGTTGCTATCGCGGCGCACGGGGAGCCGCGGTCGCTCGGTCGGTCTCGAATTCGGTTACTCGGCCTCGCGGGGGAGGTTATCGCGGTGAATGCGCATCTCGCCGCGGGCGCGCATCGTGCCGTCGACGTGCGCGCCGGCTTCGAGCACGAGGTCGTTACAGGACACGTCGCCGAGGACGCGCGCGTCCTCGTGGATGCGGACCTCGCCGCTTCGGGTGGTCACGTCGCCGTGGATGCGCGTCCCGCTCCCGACGACGATGTCGTCGCGGGCGCGGAGGCTCCCGAAGACGTTGTTGTCCTCGGCGAGGTCGATGGACTTCGCGCGGATGTTGCCGTGGATTCGGCAGTCTGACCCGACGTGTGCGGGCGTCGAGACGCGCCACGCGTCGTCTGAGACGGTGGCGTTCCGGGGAATCACGAGCGGGTCGTGCGGCGACTCGCCCGAGAGGGTTTCGGCGAGTTCGTCGGCCGCCTCGTCCTCGCCGAGTCGGAGAAGTTGCGAGAGGACGATGAAGTAGAATACGAGCGTCGGGATTGGGTTGCGGATGACGATCCAGCCGTTGGCCTCGAACCCCTCTTCGATGTCGACGTCGTCGCCGATGTCGAGGTCGCCCGAGACCATCAGGCGGCCGGCGATGTGGACGCGCTCGCCGAGGTAGGCGTCGTTGCCGACGAGGACGTTTCCGGCCACGTCGTCGAGCATGTCGAGTCGGCAGTCGGCCTCGGCCTCGATGTCGCCGCCGAAGGTGACGCGCTCGCCCGCGAGGACGTTCTGTCCGCGGACGCCGAACTCGACGGTGCTCTGCCCGCCGACGACCACGTCGCCGTCGGTGACGAGGTCGTGTTCCTCGACCGTCGTCCCGTCGGGAATTTCGAGCGCATCGAGCGGGTCCGTACCCAGTGACACGCTCCGAACCAACACCCGTGCCATAATAAACCGTCCGCAAGACGACCGTCAGACACGACGGGGGCCGCCGGTTTCGCGACGACGACGCGTATTTAACTACTCGCGGAAAACAAAGACAGGTATGACGATTCTCTCTTTCGACGACGACGGCGTAGACGTGGTCTACGAGGGAACGGAGTTCCGCCTCGAAAAGGCCCTCATCGAGGAGGCCATCGGGAAGTCCTACCCCGACGTGACCGACCACGAGGTGCTGAAAATCGTCGAGAAGGAGCCCTCCCTCTCCGGCGAGCCCCGGCGCGTCCGCGACATCCTGAACTCGTCGTAGCCGCCGCCCGAACGGCCGAAACTCCGATTCTCCGCGTATCGCCCTCGAATCACGCGCGCTCGCCGCGCGAACGACTACTCCTCCTCGCCGGTCGCGTTCTTCACCCCGTAAATCTCCGTCTCCGGGTTGAAGTCTGCCCACGCGAACCAGAACATCGGCGAGCGGTCGTTGGCCCGCGTCAGGACCGACCCCTCGTGGGGACCGTCGAGCGCCCGGCCGGTGAGGAGGTTCCACCGCGACCCGGCGGCGACGAGAACCGACCCGTCGCGTTCGAACGCGACGGCCTCGCCGTCGACCCGGCGGACGTAGGCGACGAGGGTTCCCTCGGCGGAGGCCGCCACGACGACCGGGAGGTCGCCGACGGTGTCGTTGACGACGCCCGCGCGCTCCACCGCGTCGAGCGGGTAAGCGCGGGCGACACCATCGGCGGCGACGCCGACGACCGACGTTTTCGGGTGCAATCGGTCGTCCGCCGCGTCGTTGAAGCCGATGCCGATGGCGCTCGACTGCTGATAGCTCGCGTAGGGGTTCACGTCGTACTGGCGGGTCTGCCGCCCGCGAATCGTCCCCGAGACGGGCGGCGGAACCAACACCTCGGTCTCGGGGTGGGCCGCTCGCCACTCGCCCCACGTGGAGCTGGTCGAGGGGAGGAGCGACAGCGTCTCGCCGGTCAGTTCCCCGCGAATCGCGGTCGCGAGCACCTGGCTCCACAGCGAGTTCGTCCGGTCGTCGTACATCACGAGGTCGGACATCCAGAGCAGGCCCGAGACGCCGAAGTACGTCGGCTCGCCGCCGGCGAGTCTGTCGGCGACGACGGCGCTCCCGCACAGCGGACAGTAGGTCACGACCACGGGCCGGCCGTCGAAGCCGTCGTTGACGATCTCGTGCCAGTTCAGGACAGCGAGCGGGTAAGCGCGGGCGATCCCGTCGAGTTCGACGCCGACCACCTCGTCGCCGTCGTCGAGCGTCGCGTCCACCTCGTCGAACCCGCTCCAGTCGGCCGCGAAGACGGGGGCGGTGATGGCCGGGATAGCGTCTTTCGACGCGCCCCGGCGGAGTTCGTCCTCGGGGACCGGAAGCTCGAACGGGCCCGAGTACTCGCCCGCGGTAGAATCGGTTGTTTCGGCGGGCTCGGACGCGTCATCGGCTCCCGCGTCGTCGCCCGCGACCGGCGGGTCACTTCCGAGACAGCCTGACAGAGCGACACCGGCACCGAGTGCGGCGAGAACCCGGCGTCGGTTCGTTGTCGAATCCATGCCCGATATTCGACCGAGTCGCCTATGAGAAATGTGCGGTTAGGTATCGATGCGCACGACCGTCGCGGGGTCGTCAGTTCGGAGTCGGGCCTGAAGGGAGAAAACGAGCGAAGCGGCCGCTCAGAACCGAAGTCGCTCTTCCAGACAGACTTTGACGATGGACTTCCCGATGGCCGCGCCGCCGGCGAAGGGGTCGAGTTTCGTCTCGCCTGCGCGCTCGCGGTAGGGGATGGGCACCTCGGCGATGTTGTAGCCGCGCATCGCGGGGCGGATGAGGAGTTCGGCCGACAGCCCCGTGTTCTCGGTCCACTCGATGTCGTGGAGGAGTTCCCGGCGGTACGCGCGCATTCCGGTGGTCGTGTCGTGGACGGTCGCGCCCATGAGGAAGCTAGCGAGGCGGGCGAACGCGATGTTCCCCGCGCGGTTGAGTCGGGGCATCGTCTCCGCGCCCTTCGTGATTCGGTCCCCGGAGACCACGTCGTAGCCGTCGTTGATGAGGTCGAGGAACTTCGGGAGATACTCCATCGGATAGGTGTCGTCGCAGTCGGTGGTGACGACGACCGGCCGGTCGGGCGCGAGCACCGCGGCCTCGACCGCGACGCCGTACCCCTGCGGTTCCTGTTCGATGACGCGCGCGCCCATCTTGCGGGCGATTTCGGGCGTTCGGTCGTCGGAACCATCCACGCAGACGACTTCGGCGCGCCCGTCGGTGATTCGGTCGATGTCCGCCAGAACCGACCCGATGGCCTGTTCTTCGTTGTACGTCCCCATCACGACCGCGAGGTCGTCGAAGGTGTACTCGGTCATTGGACGGGGTTATTGACGGTCGCTCTTGAACTTTTAGGTTTGCCAAAACCGTGGCGTGCGAGGGCCGGTGTTAGCTCAGTCCGCGGCTATCGGGCTGGTCTTCCAGTTCTTTCGCGTGGTCGACGAGGTAGTCCATGAGGCGGGTCGCCGACGCTTCCACGTCGTCGAGTTCGTCGTTCGACTGCCCGCTGACGCGGACGGAGAGTTCGTAGAGGTCGAGTTCGACGTGGGGGACGGTCTCGTCGCCGTTGCCGTTGTCGCGCTCGTCTGTGCCGCCGTCCGCCGCTTCGACGGTCGCGTCGGCGTCGACCGGCTCGTCGCCGTCTGTCGATTCGGTCGCATCGTCGGACGGCGGGGTCGAATCGGCGGGGTCGTCCGCCTCGGGGTCGGCGTCGGGGTCGTCGGTCATGTGCGGCGCGTCGCTTCGGGGGATGAAAAAAGCGCGGGGTTCCGGCACGCGCTCGCGGGTCGCCGACCCTCACCGAATACGGTCGCAAACACGCCTCTGCGACCGATTCAGGCGAGGTCCGCGTCGAGTCCCTCGCAGGCGCGGTCGTGGAGGCGACCGGTGACCGTCTCCATGAGGCGTTCGAGGTTGACCGCGTCCTCGCGGTTGTACGACACGAGCGTATCGAGCGACGACTGGTCGCCGCGCTCGTACTCGCGCCAGAGGCGGACGGCGTCGCGGCCGGAGATGTCCGGGCGGTCGCGGTCGATGCCGACGTCTTTCTCGATTTGTTTCAGCCCGCCGGTGAGGTCGAGCGTCCGGCACGGATACATCAAGTCGACGTGCGGCACGTCGATGGAGACGTCGAACGAGGTCTCGAGGAACGGCACGTCGAAACGCGCGCCGTTGAACGTCGCGATGAGTTTCGCGTCGGCGAACTGCTCGCGGAGGGCGTCGGCGGTCAGGTCCTCCCCGCTGACGAGCGTCGTCGTCTCGCCGTCCTGATAGAACGAGACGGTCGTCACCGAGTCGCGCTCGGGCGAGAGGCCGGTCGTCTCGATGTCGAAAAAGCACGTCTCGTCGCGGAAGTTCTCGTACAGTCGCCAGCGCTCGCCCGAGGGGAAGCAGTCGTCGAAGAACCACGAGTTGCCGTCGTCGAGGTGGGCGTACGCGTCCGCGATGAACGTCTCGATTCGGTCGCCCGTCTTCGCGCCGACGAGCGAGGCGTCGAACTCGTCCCAGTGGGTCGACCCGGCCCGCCAGAGGTTTCGCTCCGTCCGCTCGCCCACGCCGCGGACGGGGATGAAGCTGTTCTCGATTCGCATGTCCGACAGGGGGGCGTCGGCGACCCTAAATGCGTCGTCGTGGGTCGGCGGCCGCGCTCCCGGGACGTCCCCGCCGCGGGCGTTTTACCCGCAGGGCGCGAAGCCGAGGGTATGTGCGGCCGCTACACGCTGTTCACCCCGCCCGAGGAACTCGAAGTGCGGTTCGACGCGACGCCGACGCGCCCGCTTTCGGCGCGGTACAACTGCGCGCCCGGCCAGGAACTCCCGGTCGTGACCAACGAAGCGGACGACGAGTTCCGCTTTCTCAAGTGGGGACTCGTCCCCTCGTGGGCCGACAGCGCCAGCGTCGGCAACGACCGAATCAACGCCCGCGCGGAGACCGTCCGCGAGAAGCGGAGCTTCGCCGACGCCTACGAGGCCCGCCGGTGTCTCGTCCCGTCCGACGGCTTCTACGAGTGGGTCGACCGCGGCGGGCGAAAACAGCCCTACCGCGTCGCCTTCGAGGACGACCGCCCGTTCGCCATGGCCGGCCTCTGGGAGCGGTGGACGCCGCCGACGAAACAGACCGGCCTCGGCGACTTCGGAAGCGGCGGCCCCTCGCGCGAGCAGGAGCCGCTTGAGACGTTCACCGTCGTCACGACCGAGCCGAACGACCTCATCTCCGAGCTCCATCACCGGATGGCCGTCGTCCTCGACCCCGAGGAAGAAGAGACGTGGCTCCACGGCGACCCCGGCGAGGCGGCGGCGCTCCTCGACACCTACCCCGACGACGAACTCGGGGCGTACCCCGTCTCGACGCGGGTGAACAGCCCCGCTAACGACGGCCCCGAACTGATAGAGCGAGTCGAGGCGTAGCACGCTGGGAGAAAGCCGCCAGCGTACGGCTGTCCCGACACCTCCGACGCGAATCGGCTGGGTTCGATGGAATCCCGAATGTTCCGGAATCGGTCGAACCCGAGAATCTGGATTTCATATAGCGATATGAGATATACAGGTCTCGAATCGGACAATCGGCAACCCGTAGAGAGACCGTAACCTACGAGCTAACGAACGAGCCACGCTGACGGAGAGAATCGGGAAGACCGACGGTCGACAGTACTGACCGTCAGCGACGCAGAGCGAGAGGCAAGTCGTGCCCGCGGCTCGAGCGTTCGTATCGCAGCCAGGGGTTCGGTTTGCGCCGGTCGCATGGGTCGTGCGGACGAACCGATGAGTCACAGTCGAAATCCGAGACAGCTCACTCGACCGGGTCGTCGCCGTCGAGAGAGCAGCCCCCGTCGAATTCGAGCGTATTGACGAGTCACCGAGACTGCGATTCGAGCGATCCCGGAGAACGGCACAGCGCGCTTGAGAGCCGCTTCGGCGTGAGGTGGAAGGAAAGTAGGGTTCCCGTTCTCGCCTCGAAGATGGAGGGCTGTAGCGGCGTCAAACGCGAACGAATCGGGCCGTCGGAGACATCGGTCCGGGTCGCTCTCGGATGGTTCAACAATCATCGTCGACGGCGGGTTGCGTGTCCAAATCGAACAACATTCGAAGAGGCTCTGCGTGGCGACCCCAGTATAATAACAAAATATCCATTCTGAAATTAATCGGCGACAGACGACATATATTCGGGAGAAGAAAGATGAGATAATCTATGAAAATATCAAATGAATCTATGTTGCAATATATTTGTTCGAGAGAGCGAGTCTGACGCGTCGGTGAGCGGGTAAATTCCACACTATAATATAAAGAAAATTCTTTGAATAATTCGGTCCTAAATTTGAAGAATAAAACGGAGACGAATCATCGTCATTCGGGAGATTTATAATAATTCAGTTAGGTTTGGATTGAAATAACGAACGGCGTGGAACCGCATCCTCGAAACGTCACTCCGGGGGTAAACAATCCGAGAAATGCCATCTAATATTTGGGTTCCTTAGCATAAATGAGATATTATCGGCAGTTCTATGACCTCTCAGAAGCAACAAATTTTGGCCGAGTCTCAGATCCGCTCGAAACGCCTGAAATCGGGACTCTCCAGAGCAACTAAATATCCTGAATACTACATGCAAACCGCCGAAAATACGGTTGCATAATTCAGGATAATTCAACTCCACCGCGGGAAATCCACATGTGCTTCTCAGGATAACATCTCTTATTCTGGACTGTGCCGGTAGATTGAATATCGACCCCCGTGTCGATCCGTCCATGAGCGACGAGGCCGACCGCGCGACGGTGCAAACCTACCTCCCGGCCCACCAGAAGGCCATCTGGAAGGACCACGCGGACCGACTCGGGATGAGCCAGAGCGAATTTGTCAGAACGATGGTACAGGCCGGTCGGCGCGATTTCGACGTTCCGACGAGAGGCGATGAGACGGCCACAACCCCAGGGGTTGACGGGGGAGAAAGGGGGCTCCAGAACGGCGGTTCAAATCAAGACGAGGAGGACGAAAATAACGGCCAGTTCGAGGCCCGAATCGTCGAGGCGCTCGCGGACGATACTCACCGGTCGTGGGACGACCTCGTTTCGGCGCTGACCGACGACATCGAAGACCGCCTCGAATCGACGCTGCAGGAACTGCAATCGAGCGGCCGAGTCGTGTACAGCGGGCGACACGGCGGCTACACGCTGGCGGAGCGCGATGGCCGCTGAGCGCCCCGCCGACGCGGAGGACCCGGTCGGGTACTTCCTGCAGGATATGACTTACCACGGGAAGACCGACCGGACCCGCGACGCCTACGAACGGGTCCTCCGAGCGTTCGAATCGTTCCTCGGTGACCCCTCGCGGAACCCCTCCGGGACCGCTCGGTCGGTCGACGACGCGACCCACCGCGACTGCATGGCGTGGATACACACCCTGCGAAACCGCGACGTCGCACCGAGCACGGTGGCGACGTACGCCTCCTACCTCCACCGATTTTACGCCTACATGGCGCAGGTCGGCGCGTTCGACTCCAATCCGATGAGTCTCGTGATGGAGGAGATGGACGAGCGCATCGACACCAACCCCGCTCGCCGGGAGCTTTCGGTCCCGCAGATGCGGGGGTTCGTCCACGAAATCGCCCATCCGCTGGACCACGCGCTGGTGGTCACCCTCCTCAAGACCGGGATGCGCGTCGGCGAACTGTGCAATCTCGACCTTCGAGACGTGTCGCTGGCGGCGGATACACCGCTTTCCGGTGTATCGACCCGCGCCGCTCTCGACGGACGCGGGCCGTCGATATACGTCGCCGCCGACCCGAGCGTCGGAAGCGTCACCAACGGCGAAGCGCGGACCGCCTCGAACAAGCGAAAGCGGTCGACGGTGGTCCCGGTCGACGAGGAGTTGGAAGGCGTCCTCCTGCGCTGGCTGGCGATTCGACCGGATTCGCCGTCGCCGGCGGAGCCGCTTTTCGTCGGCACCGCATCGGGCTGGGGCCAACGACTGGAACCCGACGCCGTCCACCACGTCGTCACCGCTCACGCCGCCGACGCCGGGTGGTACCGGGCGGGCGGCGACCGCGAGGAGAACGTCACGCCGCACTACTTCAGGCACTTCTTCACCACCCACCTCCGGGACCGGACCGGTGACCGCGGCATCGTCAAGTACCTCCGCGGCGACGTTGCCGGCGACATCATCGACACGTACACCCACAACTGGGGCGATAGAGTGCGTGAGACGTACGAATCGAATATCTACTCGCTTCGCTGAGCGGCTTGCGAGCTGTTCGAAGCGCTACTTGTAAACTGTATATCGCTATACTGAATCCGATGGTCGAGGTTTATCGTTTGACGCCCGTCGCCTCGATTTGGACGGCGACGTCGTTCGGGAGTTCGGAGACGCCGACGACGGTCATCGCCGGTCTCCGGTCGTCGAAGTAGGCGTCGTAGGCCGACTCGATGGCGTCGATTCGGTCGAGGTCGGTCGTGTAGACCGTGGTCCGGAGCACGTCGTCTAAGTCGAGATCAGAGCGTCCGACGGCCGCTTCTACGCGTTCGAGCGCGTTTACCGTCTGACTCTCGACCGACTGGTGACCGTCCGCCGTCTGCTCCGGGTCGGGGTACTGCGCGTCGAAGAAGACGAGTTGCAGGTTCCGCTTTCGAGCGCCGTAGCCGGCAGTCGCCTTGAAGTGGTCGCCCTCGTATCGGGCCGCATCGCCGTTCATATCCGCACCTCCGCGGGATTCGTTCGAATCTGGTTCACGGTCGTACTACCCCGCGAGCGGCCATCGACGTATCGCTAGCATGTACTAACTTCGGGAGAGAGATTCTCACGCGGTGAATCAGAGGGTCAAACGGATGCTTGACTCATGCCGGTCTCTTTATCCGCGGAGCGAGAACGACGGCCGAGACCGTGAGTTCGTTGCTCCCGTTGAAACCCGCCGCCGCATCGATTCGAGACCGAGCCCTGACGCCGCTTCTCGTCGAGCTCGACGACGACGACGCGGACGAGGTTCTGTCGGCGCTCTCGTCGACCACCGCGAGGCGACTCCTGGCCGCCGTCTACGACGACCCGCGCCCCGCCTCGGAACTGGCCGACGAACTCGACACGACGCTCCAGACCGTCGGCTACCACATCGAGCGACTGGTCGACGCCGAGTTGATAGAACCCGTGACGACGTGGGTCTCCGCGCAGGGCCGCGAGATGGCCGTCTACGGCCCGACCCGCTCGGCCGTCGTCCTCTTCGCGGGCGCGGAACGGACCGAATCGAAGCTCTCCTCTGGCCTCCGGACGCTAGTCGCCGGCGTGGGCGTCACGCTGGTCGGAAGCGTCGCCGTGCAGGCGCTGTGGACCGCGCGGCGACCGCAGGTCCGGTACGCCGCGCCGGCTCCGACCGCCCCCGAACCGAGCGTCGCGGAGTTCGTCGCCTCCTACCTCGCCGGACCCGGCGCACTCGTTCTCCTCGTCGGCGTCGTCCTCGTGAGCCTCGGCGCGGTCTGGACTCAAAGGCGCGTTTGAGCCACACACAGGGGGAAGTGACCCCGACGCGTTGGGAGAGGTGTGCAACGACGAACCCTCCTCGCCGCGGCCGGAACCGGCCTCGCGGCGGCGCTGACAGGCTGTATCGCAAGTGCCGGCGACGGTGCAGACGACTCGGACGACGGGAACTCGACGACCGAATCGACCCCCGACCCGACGCCGACGCCCGAACCGGTGGACGCCGTCTCGGTCGCGACCGGCGAGCGCCTCACGACGGTCGTCGGCGACGGTCCCGCCAGCGACGACGGGGCGCTGAAACCCCACCACGTCCGCCTCGAAAACCCGACCGACGAGCCGTGGACCGCCCGTATCGACGTGTCGCGCCCGCTCGGCGCAGGCCACAGAGAGACCTACGAACTCGACACCGACGCGACGGTGAACGTCGCGCTTCGCATCCCTGCCGACTACGAACTGACGGTCACCGACATCACCTCGGACGCCGTGTCGGCCGAGTCGGTCGGTCCCGAGGACTTCGACTGTAACCGCTCGTGGACGGCGTTTTCGCCCGGCGACGGCGGTGTCTCGGTCTCCGGGGCGTCCACCCGGATGGCCTGCGGACCCCACGTGCTCGCGGCCGACGACGCGGTCACGGTCGCGCTCGGCGACGGGTCGCTTCCCACCGACGCGACCAAACCCCACGGCCTCGCCGTCACGAACCCGACCGACTCGGCCGAAGTCGTCGAGTTCGCCTACGAGACGCCCGCGGGCGCGGTGGCCTTCGGCGGCGCGTACCGCCTCGAACCCGGCGCGCGGGTCGGCGCGTCGCTGACCGAAGCCCGCGAGGTCACGCTCCGCGTCGCTCGGCGGAACGAGTCGGGCGAAGAGACGACCGAGACGGTCACCATCGAAGAATCGCAGTTCGACTGCAACGCGTCGAACACGACCGTCTCGCTTACCGACGACGGCGGCTTCGAGGTGCGGACGCTCTCGACGCTGATGTTCTGCGGCGACGCGGACGCGAAAAACGAGTCGTCGGCGTCACTCGGCAGTTAGACCTTCAGTTCGGTCTCTAACTCGGGCGACGCGATGGCCCGCTTGACGGTTTCGGCGGCCGGCGTCGCCTCCGCGACGTTCTCCATCAGGACCGTCTCGCTCGGGAACAGGTGTTCGCCGAGGACGAGGCCGTGTTCGCGCGCGGTCGACCCGGTCATCGTGAGGTAGACGCCGATACCGGTCTCCGCGATGGCGGCCTCTTCTTCGGGCGCGTCGTCCGGGTACGCGAACGTCACGTCGTCGAGACACCGCGTGCCGAGGACCGCCTCCACGAGGCGCTCGTAGCGCGGCGAGATACACAGGTCGCCCGCGTAATCCGCGACGAAGTCGCGGTCGAGTTCGGAGCCCGGCGGGAGGAGTTCGGGGTCGGCCATGAGCGTGTGGTAAACCGTGTCGCCGAGGCCGGAGACGACCCGAACGTCGGTGTCCATCGGGTCGATGCGGGCGTTCACGTCCTCGATGCTCCCGAGACCGTCGGGGCGGAGTTTGACGACCTCTTCGAGGACGAGGTCGGCGCTGTCGAAGCCGAGGCCGAACTCGTGGGTCCGCAGGGCGCGGAACGGCTCCTCGCGCCCGACGAGGTGAATGTCGACTCCGTCGATTTCGAGGACGACGCTGTCGAAGACGATGCGCCGCGGCATCCCGTCTCGGTCGTCGCGCAGGAGCGTGTACTCCGGCGCGGCCGGGTCCGAGAGGTCGCTGTAGTCCGCGAGTCGCTCGTACACGTCGTGTTCCGGCTGGGTATGGCCCTTCGTGACCGACTTCTCGTATCGGAGCGTCGAGGTGATTTCGTCCGCCACCTCGGCGATGCTCTCGGTCGTGGCGAACCGCTCGAGCACCGCTTCGAGGGGGCGACCCTTTCGCGGAACAGCGACGCGCACCGTCTCTGTCATCATCGGAACGTCGGGACGGCCCGCTAAACAGGTTGCGCTTCGGGAAAACGTCTCTCGGGAGAGAGCTCGGCGGGGCTACTCCGATTCGTCGCCGGCGTCGTCGTCGCCGGCGGCCGGACCGCCGCCCATGCCGGTCCCGAAGGCTCCCGCGAGGCGCTCGCGGAAGGTTTCGAGTTCGGCGACGGTGTCGTTCAACTCTTGGATGTCGTCGCGCAGGGCCTCGATTTCCTCGTCGGCCGCGGCGTCTTCGACCCGCGATTGAACGTCCGCGAGGCGGTCGTCGAGGGCCTCGCGCGTCTCCACGATGTCCCCGTCGAGTTCGGCGATGTCCTCGCGGATGTCGCCGACCTCGGCGTGGAGCGTCGAGGCCTGTTCGGTCGCTTCCGCGGCGCTGTTTTCGGCCCCTTCGAGCCGCTCGACGGTCTCGTCTAACCGACCGGCGATGTCGTCGAGGCGCTCGCGGACCGTCACGAGTTCCTCCTCGCGCTTGGCGAGCGTCTCCTCGACGCTGTCGAGGCGTGCGGAGCCGGCGTCGATGTTCCGCGAGGCGGTTTCGAGCCGCTCGTCGTGGTCCTCGAACCGACCGTCGTGGTCGTCCAGTCGACCCTCGACGGCCTCGAACTGCTCGTTGTGGGATTCGAGCCAGCCGTGGTGGTCGTCGAGCGTGTCGTCCGCGGTTTCGAGGTCGGACGCGAGGCCTTCGAGCCGGCCGTCGTGGTCGTCGAGGCGACCTTCGGCGTCCGCGACTCGCGTGGCGACGCGGTCGGAGCGGTCGTCGACCGCGGCGATGGTCTCCTCGGCCGCGTCGAGCCGAGAGGTCGCGTCGTCGACCGACTCGACCGCGCCGTCGACCATCGAGTCGAGGGCGTCGAGGTCCTCGCGGAACGCGGTCATCTCGGCGCGGAACTCGGAGACGAGTTCGCTTCCGGTTCCCTCCTCGTCGATGAACTCCGCGAGCGCGTCGGAGTACGCCGCGAGGTCCTCCATCTGCGACTGGAGGCGGCGGATGCGAACGTCGGTGCTCCGGCGCGTCTCGGCGTCGACCGCCTCGCGCAGGACTTCGATGTCCTCCTCGTCGGCCGACCCCGACCGAATCTCGGCGGCGAGCGCGCCGACGAGGGTGTCCGCGTCGGTCGCTGGCGCGCTTCCGGCCGCGTCCACGTCGTCGACCTCACCCGGCTCGCCGACCGGCGGTTCGGCGTCGGTATCGACGTCTTCGGCGGCCTCAACCTCGACCTCGGTATCGACATCGGGCTGTTCGAGGTGCGCGGTCACGGCCGGCGCGGTATCGGTGGCGACCGCGCGCGGGCCGGTCGGCTCGGCGGGGTCGTCGGCTTCCGCGTCGGCGTCGAGAACGTCGGCGTCGGCTTGGCTGACCTCGTCGGCCACGTCGGTCTCGTCGGCCACGTCTTCCTCGCCGTCTCCGCCCTCGAAGGCGGCCGCGAGGTCGTCGTCGGTCGGCTCGTCGTCGAAGACTTCCGCGCCGTCGGACGCCTCAGGGGCCGCCTCGGCTTCGACGGCGGCTTCGGCCTCTACGGCGTCGGCGGCGGGTTCTTCGAGGACGACTTCCCTTTCGTCCTCACCGTCCGCGTCGGCCACCTCGTCGTCGTGGAGCGGTTCGCGGTTCCCCGCGAGCACGTCTCGAACGAGCTGACTGCGGTCCTCGCCGAGGATGTCGTCGATGTCGTCGGGGTCGATACCGCCGTCGACGGGGATGCGTTCGAGCGTCGGCTCTTCGAGGAAATCCGTCTGGTCGTGGCCGTCGGTGATGCGGATACCGTAGACCGTCACGAGTTCCTCGCCGGGCTCGAGCGTCCGCTCGTACTCGACGCGGTGGTCCTTGTAGGCCGTCCAGTTGTCGCTCTCGAACTCGGGGTGGAACCCGACGCTCTCCATCGGAAACGACTCCGGAATGCGGTCGATGACCCGGATTCGGGTCGCCTCGTCTCGCGTCGAACTGATGACGAACTTGATGGCAGGAACGGGAAACTCGTCGGCGGCGAAGGTCTTTTCGACCGTAACCTCGCCGTCGGAAACCGATGTAACCCCTTCGGACTCGCGGCTCATGGCCGCCACTTTCCCGACATCCATTATAAAACAACCGGGGGCCGTGGAGCTGCCCCGCCGCAGTCTCTCGATTCGACCGTTTCGACGCGGTGACTGTCCGTCTGTGTCGACCGTCGCTAAAAGGGCCGTCGCGGGAAACGCGGTTCTGGACGCGGCCTCAGAGGTCGACGCGGTCGCCGATTTCGACGAGGTCGAGCGAGCGCGGGGCCTCGAAGCTCTTTGCGTGGTGGTGCAGCACCTTCGGGTCGGCGGTCATGCCCTTCCACATGTCCCAGTGGGTCGGCACGAGGCGGTCGAGGTCGAGGTCGCTGGCGGCCTCGATAATCTGGTTCTCGTCGTTGTACCACTTCGTTCGAATCGGCTCGCCCGTCTCCTTGTCGGGGATGTTGCCGATGGTCCCGAACGCGAGGATGCCGAGGTCGAGGTCGTAGCGCTCGCCGATGTCGGCGAACTCCTCGGCGGGCTTGGTGTCGCCCCCGTGGATGAACGTGCCGGACTCGTGTTCGAAGACGTAGGCGACCGGGTGGCTCGCGTCGGGGTCGTAGGCGGGCTCGACGTGGACCGTGAACTCGCCGATTTCGACGCTGTCGCCCTCGGTGACCTCCTCGAATTGGTCGTCGGAGAGGTCGTAGTCGTCGAACCACGCCTCGTCGTCGTAGGCGACGGCGAGCGAGTCGTCGGGGGCGACGAACGTCGCGCCCGTGTTCTCGAGGATGGGGGCCTGACTCGGGCCGTGGACGTGGTCCGTGTGCTCGTGCGTTGCGAGGACCGCGTCGGCCTCGGCCACGTCCTCGGGGTCGAACGGGACGGGAATCATGCGGACCGTTCGCGGCGGGTCGCCGATGCCGACGTACGGGTCGACGAACAGCGTCGTGCCCTCGCTGCCCTTGATGACGAACCCGTTGCATCCCAGATACCAGATGGCCACCGTCTCGGGGTCGGCCGACTCGACCGCGCGTGGGAGCCAGTCGCTCCAGTCGCTGACTGTCATAGACACGTGTCCTCGCGCGGGGGGACTAAGCGTTGCGCTCTCTCGCGTTCGGCGCGCCGCGAGAGCCGCCTCGCGTTCCGTGACACCGCCGCCGTCGCGTCCCGGAATTCGGCGCAATTTCCGCAATATGTGTGAAAATACCGTAGAACGCAATAGAATCGGGTGGTGTATGTGGTGTATAAGGTAGTACCCCGACAAGATATTTAGTGTAGGCACACATGGCATCAATTACCATGTCAAGAACTCACAAACAAACGGCGGATTTCTCGTCGATGGCTCGGACGATGCGCGCGTGCGGTGCGTGGGAAGCGGTTTCCCCGCTGGACGACGACGCACGGCGAACAGACGAGTTCTGACGCGACCGAACACTCCGCGTTCGGCCCGGTCGGGCGACGCGGCCCCGCACTTATCTTCTTCGACGCGGTCCGATACCCCATGCCCACAGCAATCAGTCACCACGACGGGCGCCGAGCGAACACCGCAGAGCGCGGAGCGGAGGGTTCGCCGTGCGCGTGAGCGTCGTCGGCGGCAGCGTCGTCCCCGACCCGGTCGAAACTATCGCCGAAGACGTGGGCCGCCTGCTCGCCCAGCGCGGCCACACGGTCGTCTGCGGCGGTCTCGGCGGCGTCATGGAGGCAGCTTGCCGCGGCGCAAAAGACGCCGGCGGCACGACCATCGGCGTCCTCCCGGGCGAGGACCGTGACGAGGCAAACCCCTACGTCGATATCGCCGTCGCGACCGGTCTCGGCCACGCGAGAAACGCGCTCGTCGCCATGAACGGAGACGCCGTCATCGCCATCGACGGCGGCGGCGGAACCCTCTCGGAAATCGGCTACGCCAACGTCTTCGACCGCCCCACGGCCGGGCTCAGAACCCAGCAGGTCGGCTCGCTCGGCGGGTTCGAACCGTGCGACTCGCCGGAGGATGCCGTGGCGTTCATCGAAGACGCGGTCTGAGAGCCCGGTCGCGCCGCGCTACGCGTCCGCGACGCCCTCGTCGCGTTCGACGCAATCGCGGAGCAGGTCGTCGACGACGCTCTCTCGGAACGACTCCCAGTCGGTCGTCGACGTCCAGAGCCGACCCGCGTCCGTGGGTTCAAGCGCGTCGCGGCCGCGTTCGCGCTCGCGCGTCGTGACGAACCCGTTCGCGGTGAGTCCCTCGACGGCCACGTCGAGGCGCGGGGCGAGCGCGTTCGAGAGCCGCTTTTCGAATCGGTCGCCGGTCACGCTATCCCGAGCGACGCCCACGCAGAACGAATCGAAGGCCGACCACGTCTCCTCGTCGCGCGCGCCGGCGACGATACCGTGGTGTTCGGCGCGCTCGCGGAGTTCGGCGGCGACCGCGCGACGCGTCCGCTGGCGGGAGCGCGGCGGTCCGCCGGCGAGGACAGACAGAATTGTGGCTTCGAGGTCGCCCAGCGGCGAGAGCGCGTGGCCGTCGAGTTCGAGGGTTGACTCGCCCGTCGCGTGGCCCGCCTCGTCGAGTTCCGAGAGGCCCGTCGCGGCCTCGGCGGCCCGTTCGGTGAGGGCCGTCGTCCGCTCGGCGACCGGGCCGGCGGCGGCCGAGAGCTGCGCCCGGGCGTCCAGATAGGCGTCGAGGTGCGCCTCGAAGCGGTCGAGCGACGCGAACAGCTCGATGGTCGCCCGGTCTTCGAACTTCCCGAAGCGCGCCTCACAGCTCGTTCGGAAGCGGGCGACCAGTTCGCTGGGGTTCTCCTCGACCGCCGCGAGCAGGCGGCTCTCGTCGTCGAGCCACGCGTCGAGCGCATCGAGCACTGCGTTCGGGTCGCGCGTGTCCTCGGGGTCCGGACGGGGTGCCTCGGACTCGACGAGGTCCGCGAGCTGCTCGCGAGCGCGCCCGACGTAGGAACTCATCGCGCCGAGCGGCGAGTCACCGTTGGAGCGCGCCCCGCGAGCGCCCGCGGTTCGGCCGGCGCGGGAGTTCGGACGTGACCGTCGGGACTCGCCGCTGGCCTCGGCGAGCGCGTCCCGCAGGTCCGACAGGGCGATTCGGAGCTGTCGGGCGACGGCGGCGGCCGCGGGGCCGTCGGCGACGCGGCGGAACTCGTCGAACGCGTCGGACGCGGCCTCGACGTCGGAAACGAGAGTCCGGAGGTCGTCGATGGCGGCGAGGTCGGGACGGTCGGTCGCGGGGACGGTCAGAAGCGAGACGGTCCCGCGGTCGAGCTCGCCGCCGTCGACGAGGGCGGTTCGCGCGGCGTAGAAGGCGGCGGCGACCTGCGGGGGCGCGCCGGCGAGGTTCACCCGCACGTCGCCGTCCACGGCGGCCTCGCGGAGCAGGTCGGTCGTCGCGGCGTACAGCTCCGCGAAAGAGCCGGTGAAGGGGAGCCGTGCTTCGTCGAGCGTTCCCCGACCGGCGAGCCGTTCGCTGACGACTTTCGCGGCGTGTGCGCTCGCTCGCGGCGCGCCGGGCGCGCAGTCGTCCGGGTCGCGACCCTGCTCGGGGTCGGCCTCGTCGCGGACCAGACGAACCCGGTCGGCGTCGACGTCGCCTGCTTCGAGCGGGGTGACGACCCGCTGCACGTCGAGTCCGAGGACGGAGAGGTGGGTCGTCGGCATCTGTCTGACCCATTCGCTACCGGTACCCTCAATGTTGTGGTGGCTCCTGAGAGCCGCCTGTCAGAATCAGAAGCGCCGGCGCGGCGTCAGACCCACGAGCGGATGAGGTTGCGCCCGACGACGCCGAGCCCGAGCGTGTCGACGACGAACAGGATGACGCCGCCGATGATGGGGACGAGCGACAGGACCGCCGCGATGAGCGCGCCGACCGCGACCGAGACGCCGAGCGGGGGCGACCCGCCGGAGGCGGTGCCAGTCACGAGCGAGCCGAGGAGGACGGTCGCGAGCGCACCGCCGACGATGCCGAGGAGGATGAACGCGAGGAACCCCGGAATCGCCACGAGGAGGCCGATGATGGTGATTGCGAGGAGGACGAGGACGATGAGGCCGCCGATGCCGATGCCGAGGCCCCAGAGGAACGACCCGCCGGGGTCGTCCCGAATCTCGGCGATGGCGTCTCTGGTGTACGCCGGGGCCGCGGCGACGAGGATGCCGCCGACGACGAGGTCGATGAGGAAGCTCACGCCAGCACGGAACACCGGCGAAAGCTGCTGTGCGGACTCGAGGTTCTGCGCGGCGGCGGTTCCCGCGAGCGCGAGGACGCCGAGCAGGCTCAGGAGGGCGGTTCGTGACGTTCGTGGAGGGACCATACGTATCCGTGGAATGGCGACCCGTATAGGTATTCTGGACGGACTGTCAGGAGATCGGATACGTCCGAAGCGAGGTGGAAGAGTCGAAACAGGACGCTCGTCTCGGCGGCGTCGCGAGAGCCACGCGGGGGCGGGGCGCTCACCGGGAGTCTCGGGCTACCAGGTGCCGTGGAACGTGTCGAACTCCAGGGAGTCGAGCGGTTCGTCGCCGACGGCGATGCGGTACTCCTGCGGCGTCAGCATCGGCTTGTGGAACCGCGGGCCGTCGTCGGTTGTGATGCGCGGACAGCCGGTGTTGACGAACGCGTCCATGTCGAAGTTCCGGAGCCTGTCGGGCGTCACCTCGTCCATCGTGATGAGGTAGGCGTTCTCGTTGTCCTCCAGAATCTTCTCGGCGATTTCCATGCGACCCTGGCCGATTTTCGTACAGAAGATGACGCCCCACTTCTCGGCGTCCATCGCCTTGTGGACCGAGGCGTACCGCTGTTTCATGAACTTCCGCGTGTCGGCGATGGTGACGACGTTGTTCACGGGGTCGGCGATGACGACATTCTTGTCGGGGTGTTCCATCGCGAGGCCGAGCGGGTGGAACTTGCCGCCGCCGACGTAGAGCACGTCGTCCGCCGGGATGTCCGCGGAGGCGTAGTTGCAGCCGAGGACCTGTCCCTCGTAGGTGAGGCGGTCGTCGCCCTTGCGGGTCTGGACGGTGTAGCCGCGCTCTTCGAGCCAGTCGCACATGTCCTCGAAGCGGTTCATGTGCTGGGCGGTGGTGACGAGACCGACCTCGTCGCCCTCGATGTCGTCGAGCGCGTCCTCCATGATGGGGAAGGGGTCGACGTTGGAGAACAGCGGGACGTAGATGATTTTGTCCGACTCCTTCATCGGCGAGTGGCCGAAGTGGACGAACACGTCGGTCCGCCGCATGAGGTAGGTGTCGAGGTCGCACGCGCCGTAACACGGCTGGCCGGAGAGCATGAACGTCACGTCGTCGTCGCAGAGCTGTCGGAGGTCGTCGGCGACCGCCGGGCCGCGGCGCTTCAGTCCCTCGGGGAACTGGAGGCCGACGCGCTTGGCGTCGCGCTCCTCGATGGCTTCGACGATCTGTTCGAGCTCGTAGTCCCACTCCCGGTCGTGCTTGAGCGACATCCCGGTGTTTCGAAGGTCTCCCTCCGAGGTGGCGTCCTGACTCATTGCCCCATCGTTGCGGACGGAGCCGTTTAACCACCGCGCTTCCCCACGAATGAGCGTCACACACCCGCACGCACGCTGAATCGAACCGCGGCGTCGACGGCGGCGTCACCCGGTTACCCCGTTGTCACTCGGGGATTCAAGACTCGCCGCGGCCTACCGCCGTCCATGTCCGACATCCCCCTCGAACACGTCCACGTCGAACCGTCGGAACCGGGCGACGGCCCGGCTCCCGCCGTCGTCCTGCTCCACGGCCGCGGCTCGAACGAACAGGACCTCCTCTCTATCGCACAGGAGTTCCCCGACCACGTCCACGTCGTGAGTCTCCGCGCGCCCGACCGCCTGCAGGGCGGCTACACGTGGTACGAACTCGACCTCTCAGAGGGCGGCCTCCACCAGAGCCAGCCCCACGCCGAGCAGTTCGAGCGCTCGCGAAACCTCGTCCGCGAGGCTATCGCCGGGGCGGTCGAGGCGTACGACATCGACCCCGACCGAATCGGCCTCCTCGGGTTCAGCCAGGGCGCGATTACCAGCCTCTCGCTCCTCCTCGACGACCCCGACGACTACGCGTGGGTCGTCGCGCTCCACGGCTACCTCGCGGATTCCCACGCCGACCTCGAACCCGACGGCATCGCCGGCAAGCCGGTGTTCGTCGGCGGCGGATCGATGGATCAAATCATCCCGTCCTCGCGGGTCGAACGCGCGGCCGAGCGCCTCCGCGAGCTCGGCGTGGACGTGACCGCGAACCTCTACGGCGCGCCCCACGGCGTCAGCCCGGACGAACTGCAGGACGTGGTCGCGTTCGTCGAGTCCCACGTCTGAGCCCTCCGAAGGGCCGACCGCTTGCCACCTCTCCTTCCCCGTTCGGCAGGTTGAAACCGCTCGCACCCCAACGCGCGGCTATGAGCACGCAGACGACGCGGCTCGAAGAACTCGGGCGCGAACTCGGCGAGGCCATCGCCGACCATCCGAAGTACGAAGCCTACGAGGAGGCGAAGGCCGCCGTCGAAGCCGACGACGACGTGCAGGAACTCATCACGGAGTTCAACCAGCTCCGCGAGGAGTTCAACGTGGCCCGACAGATGGGCGAAGCGACCCAGGAGGGGCTCCGGAAGGTCCAAGCGGCCCAAGAAGAACTCCACTCCGAGCCCGTGATGGAGGAGTACCTCCTCGCGCAGGCCGAACTCGTCGGCGAGTTGGAGAAGATTAACGAGGCCATCTCGGAGCCGCTTGCGGTCGACTTCGGCGGCGAGGCCGGCGGCTGCTGTAACGACTGAGGCCAACTCGACGCGGCTCGTTTTCGCCGCAGGTTCAAGTACCAAGCCGGGGCCAGCCCCGGCTATGTTGGCAATCGCGGGCGGCAAGGGCGGCAGCGGCAAGACCACCACGACCCTCGGACTGGCGAGCGCGCTCGACGGCCCGGTGCTCGCCGTCGACGCCGACAGGGACATGCCGAACCTCCACGCGATGGCCGGCGTGGAGCGCCGAGTGGACGCCGTCTCGGGCAAATCGGTGTGCGAACCCTCGGTTCGGTCGCATCCGACCGACTCGACCGTTTCCGTGCTCCCGGCACCCACCGGAACCGACGACGAGGCCTTCGAGCGGTGGCTTCGGACCGCCGCGGACGACGAACGTCGCGCGGTCGTCGACTGCCCAGCGGGTGCTGGTCCCGACGCCGCCGTCCCGCTCCGCGTCGCCGACGCCGTGGTCATCGTGTCGCCGCTGTGCGCGCCGGCGCTCCGCGACGCCGCCAAGACGGCCGCGATGGCGCGGGCGCTCGGCACCCCCGTCGTCGGGTGTGTCATCTCGCGGTCACGAATGGCTCCAGAGGCGGTGTCCGACCTCGTGGGCGCGCCGGTGCTCGGGACCGTTCCGGAGGAGTCGTCGCCAGTTCTCACCCGTCCGACAGTTCGGGCCGCGTACCGTCGAATCGCCGACAGGATACCGGGGAAGAAGTAATATGAGCGACTTCCTTACACTGGGGTATGTCTCGACTGGCGACGGGAATCGACGTGCTCGACCGCCAACTCGGCGGGGGCATTCCCGCGGGGAGCATCGTTCTCCTCGCCGCCGACCCGGCCAGCCAGTCCGAACTGTTCTTACACGAACTGACGACCACGCGGGGGACGCTGTGGCTGACGACGATTCGTTCGGCCGAGGCCGTCACCGACGCGCTCGAACGGAACTCCGGTCCGACCGGAAACCCCACCGTGCGCGACGTGGGCGGCGACGCGCCGCTCGACACGGCGAGCAGTCTGGTCCGCGACCTCCCGGAGGGCGCGAACCTCGTCATCGACGTGGTGGACGTGCTCGAACGAAGCGAGGGCGCTCGCTACCGGAAGTTCCTCAACGACCTGCAGACGCACATGGTCAACACCCGCGGACTGACCGTCCTCCACGGGCTGAAAGGCGAGTCGGTCCCGGACAACCGCGACCTGACCGAACACATGGCCGACGTGGTGTTCGACCTGGACACGAAGATAGACGGCTCGGAAATCGTCAACCGGCTCGCAGTCCCCAAGTTCCGCGGCGGCCGCGCGCTCAACGAGACCATCAAGCTCCGGCTGGCGGAGCGCGTCACCGTCGACACCAGCCGCGACATCGCCTGAGCGAGCTCGAGTCGCCGCTCAGAGCGCGAAGAACCCGAACGTGCCGAGCGTGACGGCCGCGATGAGCGACATCCACGTCCGGGCGGACAGCGCCGCGCCACGGGAAAAGACGTAGGCGAAGTACGGTGCGAGCGGGGAGAGACGGTAGACGAACGGCACCTCGATTCCGGCGCCGTACTTGAGCGAGAGCGTCAATGCGACGGTACAGAGCCCGGCGACAAGTGCGACTTTCACGTCTGTGAGGTCGCGGAACTCGGCCGTCGCGTCGTCGTCTGACGAAGCCATAGCTACGAGGCGGTCGGAAGGCGAGTATCAAGAAGCCGCCGATTCGCCGAGACGGCGAGGGCGGCGGACTCGCTTACTCTTCGTCGGCGTCGAGTTCTGCGGCGAGTTCGTCGGCGTCGATGTCGACGTCCTCGATGGCCTCTTCGATGTCGGCGCCGCCCGCGCCGCCCATCATACCGCCGAGGCCGCCCATGCCGCCCATGCCGCCCTCGATGGTCTCCTGAACGATGACGCGGTCGATGTCCAGCCGCTGCATGATGTCCTGCGCAATCTGCTGCTTGGAGAACATCCACTGCTGGTTCATCGTCATCTGGGGCGTCGCCTCGATGTAGAGCGTGTCCTTCTCGACGGTGACGGTCTCCGTCTCGGGCTCGGCGTCCTCATCCTCGTCGTCGTCGGACTCGACGACCTGCTCCTCTTCGACCTCGTCCGTCTGAATCCAGACTTCGGGGGCCTGCTGGAGGTACATGCCGAGGAGGCCGGAGGCCTGCTCCTCGCGGTCGTCGACGAGTTCGAGCACTTCGTACTCGTATTCGAGGTCCTCGCCGGCGAGGGGGTGGTTGAAGTTGACGCGGGCGCGACCGCCGATGATGGTCTCCAGACGGCCCTGGTCGCCGTCGATGGTGACCTGTGCGCCGGGGTAGCGGTCGTCCTCGTCGATCTTGTTGGCGCTGACCGTGCGCACTTCGTCCTCGTCGTACTCGCCGAAGGCGTCGGCCGACGGAATCTCGACGGTGCCTTCATCGCCTGCCTCGGCACCGATGAGAGCGTCGTCAACCTCGGGGAAGACGTGACCGGCACCGACGATGACGACGCGGGGCTCGAACTCGTAGCCCTCGACGTCGATCTCGGCCTCTTCGGCCACTTCTTTGTCCGTCGTGTCGACGACGTCGCCGTCCTCGATCGTTCGCACCGTGTACGCGAGGCGGACGAAGTCGCCGTCCTGAATACCGGACTCGACCTCTTCATCGACCTGCTCGGCCTCCGCCTGCTGTTCGTCGCTCATACACGCTACGTGACTCGTGCGACCCTTAAGAATCACGTTTCGCCGCCGCGACGCGTTCGAGGCGGCCGACACCCGGGAACTCGACCCCGAGGGCCGCTGTGGGGTCGAATCGCTTATATCATTGTCAATAGTTATAGAAAACGAGGCGTGTTCACATGGCACAGACTGGCTTGTTCCTCGGGTTCGTCCTCGGCGTCGTACTGCTGGCGCTCACCGTGTTTCTGACCGGTCGCGGCTGGCGACACTACTCCGTCACGAACGTACCGGTGCCGACCGGCGGCCGGTCGTCGGGAGGCACGAGCGAGAGCACCGCCCGTCGCTGGGCGGACGACCCGACGGTCCTGTCGCTCGTGTTTCTCCTCGCGGCGCTCGGCTTCGGCGCGGTGGCGGTCCTCTTCGTCGGCGGAAGCGCCATCCCCGAGAGCGTGACGAGCGCCGCGGGGCCGGTCCTCGTCGCCGGGACGCTCACCGTCGTCGTCGCGTACCTCTTCTACGGGACGTACCACGCCGCGCGGGGGCGCGGACTGACGCGGTCGCAGGCGACGCTCCTCGGGTCGTGGGTGCTCGGCCTGCTGTTCGTCGTCGGCGTCGCGCTCAGGCTGGTGGGCCTCCTCTGAGATGGCGACCTCGTACGCGGGGCGGCTCGACCCCCGACACGTGCCCCGGTTGTGGTGGCTCGCGACGCTCTGCTGGGCCGAGGCGCTCGCCCTCGGGGCGTACTTCTACGCCGCGCCGGAACGCGTCGAGAGTCTCCGGTACCTGTTCTACCCGTTCGTCTGGATAACCGTCGGCGCGGCGGCCGTTCTCTGGACCGACCCACCGCGGGCGAGCGGCCGGGCGCGGCTCGTCGCCGGCGCGGTCGCCGTCGCCTACTTCTTCGTCCTCGCGTCGCTGGCCGGGTTGGTGTCCGTTGACTTCGCCGCGCTCCTCGGCGGGAGCCACGGACACGCCGCGACCGCGCACCACCCGACCGGCTGGCAGTTCTCGCTCGCCGCGCCGGGGTGGGGGCCGCGGGTCGGCTACGCCGGCGAGGTCGTCTCCGCGACGTTCGTCCCGTACCGCGTCGCCGGCTACCTCGCGCTCGCGTACCTCGTCTACGCCGCCGTCCTCGACGCGGCGAAGAGCGCGCTCTCCGGGGCGCTCGGGGTCGTCTCGTGCGTCGGCTGTACCTTCCCGCTCGTCGGCGGTCTCGTTGCGGGCGCGGCCGGCGGCACCGGCGTCGTGAGCGCGCTCCGGGCGCTCTCGGTCGACATCTCGACGCTGGTGTTCGTCGCCGCCGCGGCCCTGCTCGCGTTCGGACCGTCGCTTGCGGAGCGGGCGCGACGATGAGCGAGCGCGACGGCCCTGGGGTCGGTGTCGCGGGTCGACGCGGTGCCGTCTGGACAGTCGCGCTGGCGGTCGCGTCGCTCATCTTTTCGGCTCCCGCGCTCGCGCACGCCGGCTCGCTGGCCGGGTCGCTCCGCTCGGTTCCGGCCCCGTTCTGGCTCGTCGTCGTCTCCGGCGGCGGCGTCGTCTGCGTCTCGTTTCTGCTGTCGGCGTTCGTCACCGACGACGAGACGCTCAACGCCTTCGAGCGGGTCGGCGTCCGAATCGGAGGACTCGCCGGGGGCGTCCCAACCGCGGCGGTCGCATTCAAACTACTCGGCGTCGCCGCGCTCGTCCTCGTCGTCGCCTTCGGGCTGTTCGGGCCGCCCGTCGGCATCGCCAACCTCGGCGTCCTGCTCGTCTGGGTCGGCTGGTGGGCCGGATTCACGATGGTCACCTACCTCGTCGGGAACGCGTGGCCGCTGGTGAACCCGTGGCGGACGCTCGGCGCGGCGCTTCGAGGTCGATTCGGGGAGACGTGGGGGCTACCGCGGTCGTACCCCAACCGACTCGGGTCGTGGCCGAGCGTGGCCGGCCTGCTCGGACTCGTCTGGCTGGAGGTCGTCAGCCCGCTCGCGGCGGACCCGCAGGCGCTCGCGACCGTAGTCGTCGCGTACAGCCTGCTTACTGTCGGCGGCGCGGTCGTCTACGGCGACGCGTGGTTCCGCCGAGCCGACCCCGTCGCTCGGGTGTTCCGGCTGTACGGCCTGCTCGCTCCGGTCCAGCGGGGCGACGACGGCGGCCTCTCGGTTTCGGTTCCCGGCGCGGGGCTGGCGCGTACCCGCGAGCGACTGGGAGCCGACGACGTGGCGTTCGTCGTCGCGCTCCTCTGGGTGACGACGTTCGACGGCCTCGTGGTCACCGTCCCGTGGGCCCGCGTCCTCGACGCCGCGGGCCCGGCCCCCGCGTGGCTCGCAAACCTCGTCGGAATCGTCGCCGGCTTTCTGGTCTTCCTCGGCGGCTACCGGCTGGCGGCGCGGGCCGCCCGCCGAACCGCCGACACGTACGTGACCGTCGGCTTCGTCGCCGGTTGGTTCGCGCCCGCGTTGGTCCCCATCGCCGCCGGCTACCACCTCGCGCACTTCCTCGGCTACGTCGTCGGACTCGCGCCCGCGCTGGTCGCGGTCGCGGCCTCGCCGCTGTCGCCGCCTGCGAACCCCTCGGTGCTGGCCGTTCCGGCGTGGTTCGGCGGCCTCCAGTTGGCGTTCGTCGTCCTCGGTCACCTGCTTTCGGTGTGGGTGGCCCACGCCCGCGCGTTCGACCTCTTTCCGGGTCGCCTGCAACCGCTCCGGAGCGAGTACCCCTTCGTCGCCGTCACGGTCTGCTACACGATGGCGAGCCTGTGGGTCGTCGCCCAACCGACGGTCGGAGGTGTCGCGGGGTGAGTCGCAGAGTGAGTCGCGGCATGGGTCGCAGAGAATCGGTCGTCGTCCCCGAAACCGCCGTCCCCGACGACGAGACCGCGGCGGCGACGTGTCCCTACTGTGACCGCCCGTTCCGACGGAAACGACTTCGGGACCTGCACGTCGGCGACGCCCACGAAGGGCTGAGCGACGACGAAACCGCGGCGTACGAGGCCGCGGTCGAGGCGGAGGACGAAGACCTGTTCGTCTATCACCTGAAGGTCGCGGGCGCACTCGGCGTGGTCTTCACGGCGCTGTTCCTGCTCGCGGTCGTCGGTTTCAGCCTGTGACGGGGCGCGAGTGGGTCAGGCGTGGTCGCCGCTGCCGTGTTCTCCCTCGTTGGGGTCGGGAAGGCGCATCACGACGCCGGTGAGCACGCCGACGCCCGCCAGCGCGACGACGCCGCCGACCACGACGAACGATTCGCTCGCGCCGACGGCCTCGGAGACGAGGAGGACCGTGAGACCGAGAACGACGGCCCCGAAGGCGGCCACGAGTGCGACAGTAGTCCGATTCATGTGTACTGTTACCACACCGAAGTCAAAGAAGGTACGTGCGAGTTCGGCGGAGGTAAAGAGACGCTGTTGGAGTCCTCAGTTACTGATAGTTTTCTGCGGCCGTGCTGAATACAGAGCGCGAATCGGTCAGAGCCATCGACACCGTTCGCTCGGCACAGATATGAAAATCCCTGCTGCAGGTGGGAGAATGCAGTCCGTATTTATCCTTCGCGGGAAACTACACGCCCGATGCCCTCCATCATCGACCAAACTGTGTTCAGTGAGCCGTCTGGAAGGACACAGGCGTTCGTATTGTTTGCTAGCTCGCTCGTTATGTTAAGTATCTATATCTACTATAATATTCTACGCGGTGTTCCCGACATCAGTTCGCTTGTTATGGCGGTTGGATTCGCTCTGTCTGGACTTGCTGAGTCCCTCCCAACGGAGCGCCGACACATGGCAGGCGGATTGCGTGTCGTCGCGATTCTCGTGTTGATTGGGTTACTCAGTCTCACTATCTTCGCTCCCGAAGTAATTCTCGGGCCACAGTAGGGCTCCGTGTTCACTTTGAACACGTACTGACACGCTGGTTTGTTTTCCTCAGTGTGAAAGAAATGAAGCTGATGTGCTGAACTCACCCTCTGTCTGTGTCACACGGGTTCTATCAGTTTCTAACGAGTTCGACAGAGCCACAGAAAGAGACGAATAGCGCCCAGTCAGGCCGCGTTCTCGCCGGTCGTTGCGGCGGCGACGACGAGCGCGAAGACGGCCACCGCGAGCGCGAGACCGGGACCGACGACGAGCGGGTCGGTGAGTCTGCCGGGGGTGACGCGGGTCATCATGACGGTCACGCCGACGCCGACGGGGACCGAAAACAGAAGCGCGTAGCCGACCGCGACGAGGGTTTCGCGGGAGCGCCAGCGGGGGTGGGAGTCGGCTCGCACGGTCACAGGAGCGAGTACGACGCCGCGAGCGTGAGCGCCAGCGCGGCCACGAGGCCGATGCCGACCAGATACGTCAGCGAGCGCGGCTCGAACCGGAGGTGCTGGAAGTACGCCGCGACCAGCACCGCCTTCGCGGCCGACAGGACCATGATGACGCCGAAGGCCAGCCAGTAACTCAGCCCGGCGAACTCGACCAGCACCTGGACGGTCGCCGAGACGAACAACACCACGTAAATCACCGTGTAGAGTTTCGTTGATACCATTGCTGTCACCTCACAGGATGTAGAACAGCGGGAACAGGAACAGCCAGACGATGTCGACGAAGTGCCAGTAGAGGCCGAAGTACTCCACCGAGCGGCTGTCTTCGAGGTACGCGCCCCGCCAGGCGCGCGCGGTCAGGTACAGTGCGACGACGAGCCCCGCGATGACGTGAGCGGCGTGGAGGCCCGTCGTGAGGAAGAACGTCGAGGCGCGGACGTTCGTCGAGAGCCACAGCCCCTCGTGGAACAGGTGCTGCCACTCCAGCCCCTTGTTGACGAGGAAGCCGATGCCGAGGACGAACGTGGCCCCGAGGCTCGTCACGAGGCCCCACTTGTGTTTCTTCTCGGCCGCGACGAGCGCGAGTACGACCGTGAAACTGCTCGTGAGCAGGATGTAGGTGTTCACGAGCCCCGGAATCGGGTCGGACGGAATCGGCTCCCAGCCGGTCCAGCCGAAGGCGACCCGGGTGAACACGTAGGCCCCGAGGAAGCCCCCGAACAGCACCACGTCGGATGCGAGGAATATCCACATCCCGACCTTGCCGTTGTCGATGCCGGCGAAGGGCCACGCCTCGCCCTCCTCGAAGACCGGCCCGCGGAACGGTTCGAGCCCCATGGCGACGAGCGACCCGAGGGTGACGACGCCGCCCGCGACCGTCGTGGTCGCGTAGGCGGCCCCGACCATCCCCTCGGGGAACGCGGCGTCTTGGAGCGGCGAGAGGCCGAGGAGGACGAGGAACGCGCCGGCCGAGAGGACGAACGGCCAGATGCTCGCGTGACTCGGACCCTCGACTTCGGTCGCATCGGCAGTCGGCAGTTCCGCGTCCGCCGTGACCGCTCTCGTCGCCGACGCGGTGACGCCGCCGTCGGAGACGGCCGCACCGGTCGGCCCGCCGGAACGCTCCTCGCTCGGCGCGACCTCGCCGTCGTCGATGAATTCGAGGTGACCGTCGCGGTAGGTCGGCGTCCCGTCGAAGTTCTCAAGCGGCGGCGGCGACGGGACGGCCCACTCGGCTGTGGTCGCGTACTCCCACGGGTTGTCGGGCGCGGGGTCGCCGACGAAGGCGCTCTTGAACAGGTTGTAGAACATGATGAGGAACGACAGCCCGAGGACGAACCCGCCCACGGTGGCGAGCTGGTGCCACGGCGCGAGTTCGGGTGCGTAGTCGAACACGCGTCGGGGCGTCTCCCACGCGACGAAAAGCGGGAAGTACAGCAGGTTGAAGCCGACGAAGTAGACGGCGAAGTGGAGTTTGCCGAGGAACTCGTCGTACATCCGGCCGGTCATCTTCGGGAACCAGTAGTAGAGGCCGCCGACGAGGGCCGTCACCCCGCCGACCATCACGTAGTGGAAGTGGGCGACGACCCAGTAGGTGCCGCGGAACTCGTAGTCGAGGACGACCGCGCCGAGGAAGACGCCGGTGATGCCGCCGATGATGAACAACAGGAGCGCCCCGAAGACGAACAGGAACGGCGTCGTGAAGCGTATCTTCCCCTTCAGCATCGTGTAGATGAGCGCGAACACCATCAGGTCGAACGGCAGGGAGATGCCGATGGTGGTGATCATGAACAAGGTCTTGACTTGGAGGTTGATGCTCGTCAGGAACATGTGGTGCATCCAGACGGCGAAGCTCTGGATGGCGACGAGCACCATCGCGAGGATGAACCACTTGCGGCCGACGATGCGGCGGCCGGTGAACGTCTGGAACACCTCCGCCATGACGCCGAGCGCCGGGAAGAAGACGATGTACACCTCGGGGTGGCCGAAGAACCAAAACAGGTGCGTCCACAGGAGCGCCCCCGCCGGCGACTCCATGGCGAAGTAGGTCGTCCCGAGCAGGCGGTCCGACGAGAGCACCAAGAGCGCCGCCAGAAGCGCCGCGAAGGCGAACAGCATCATCCACGCCGTCAGGAGAATCGTCCAGCTAAACAGCGGGACGTTCCGGAGCGTCAGCCCCTCGGCGCGCATTCGGTGCATCGTCGTCAGGAAGTTGACCGACGAGACGGTGACCGAGGCGACGAACAGCACGAGCGCCAAGACGGCCGTCGACGCCCCCACGTCCGGCGTGAACGTCGGGACGTTCAGCGGGGCGTACATCGTCCACCCGCCGGAGAACGTCCCTCCTTGGAAGAACGAGACGCCGAACAGGATGCCCGAAAACAGATAGAGCCAGTACGACAGCGCGTTGAGCCGCGGGAACGCGAGGTCCTTCGCGCCGAGTTGGAGCGGGACGACGTAGTTGGCGAAGCCGAACGCGAACGGCGAGAGGAACCAGAACACCATCAACAGCCCGTGGGCCGAGACGGCCTGGTTGTACGCGACAGGCGCGAGAATCCCCTCGCCGAGCGCCCGCGGGGCGAGCAGTTGGATGCGCATCAGCCACGCGAGGACGCCGCCGAGCACGAGGAAGAAAAGCGACGTGACGATGTAGAGGATGCCGACGTCCTTGTGGTTCGTCGTGACGAACCAGCGCTTGATGCTCCCCGTGCCGGGGAAGTCGTGACCGTGGTCGTCGCCGCCGCGGGCGACCTCGTGGCCCCCGTCGGCCGCGGCGTCCCCTCCGGGAGACGCGTCGCTCATGGGACCACCGCCGGCCGGAGACTCGATTTCGCGGCGACCGATTCGTCAGTGCTCGACTCGCTCGCGGTCGCGTTATCCGCGGTCGTGTTCGCGTACCACGCCTCGTACTCGTCGGGTGGCATCACGACGACCTCGGCGGACATGTAGGAGTGGCCCGCCCCGCAGAGTTCGTAACACTGGGCGGTGTAGGTTCCGGGCTCGTCGGCGGTGAACCACGTCTCGGTCTCCTGACCGGGGATGGCGTCGGACTTGACGCGTAACTCCGTGATGCCGAAGTTGTGGAACACGTCCGCGGTGGTAATCGTCAGTTGGACAGGCCGGTCAGCGGGGACCCGGAGCACGCCGTCGGTGGTGTGGCCGTTCGGATAGGTAAAGCGCCAGCCGAACTGGTAGCCCTCGACCTCGACGTCGAGCGACTCGGCGTCGGAGGGGCCCTCCTCGACGTACAGGAGCGTCAGGTACGTCCACGAGACCAGCGAGACGACGATTATCATGCTCATGAAAAACGAAGTGAACAGCTTTCGCCCGCCGCCGCTCCCCGACGGGAGTTCCCCGAGGACGAGGCGGTCCTCGTCGTCGATGTGACCGTTTCCGGAGCCGGAGCGATACTTGTACGCGTTGTAGAGCATGTACCCCACGACGACGACCCCGACGAGCGTCCCCAAGAGCAGGAACACCTCGAAGATGCTTTCGAAGACGAACGTGCGCGTCCCTCGCGGGACTAACCCCGACTGGAGCGGGAACGCGGCCGCCGGTACGAGTTCCGTGACCATTGATAACACCACCCAAATAGTATAATTAACGTTCGTGATGATTATTGTTTCGGAGAAGTCAGTGGTGACCGGCCTCGAGCGGACGTTTCCGGTCGCTCACGGGGAAAGGCAGTAAGAACAAAACAGGTGGAGTTCGGTGCGCGGTCGACAGCGGGCGACGACAGCCCACGATGACCCGACCGCCGGTGACGCCCGTTCAGACCTCGTGTTGCGGGATTCCCGCGAACAGGTCGAGGAGGTAGCCGAGCGAGAGGCCGTACACCCAGTGGGCCAGAAGCGAGAACACGAGGAACGAGAGGATGACGAACGCGTCGGCCTGCGGCCAAAACGCCGGGACGAACCCGACCCAGTAGAGCGTCGCGAACGACACGCCGCGGAGGTACTCCGGCGACTCCGGCGGGAGGAACGCCCCGACGACGACGAACGTCACCGGGAGGACGATGACCCCGCCGATGCCGAAGAGGAAGGCCCCGAGAGCGAGCGTCGGTTCGTAGCCGAAGAACGCCGCCATCCCGGCGAATCGCGTAATCGGCTCGGTCGTGAAGAGACCGAGCAGTTCGGGGATGGCGACGAGGACGGGCAGCATCAACACCGTCCCGACGAACCCGCTCGCCATCGCAGTGAGGATGACGCGACCCGTGATTTCGTAGTCGGCGGCCTCGCCGACGCGCTGTTCTACTGCGGTGGCCGGGTTCGGCGTCTCTTGGCTCATACTCCCGTCGTACTACGCGGTCTTGCATGATAAAAGGTAACAAATACCTCGATACTGAGGGGTCGCCGCCGCGAGTCACCGAGGTTTTTGCCCCCCGGACGCGCCGGTCGAAGCATGTACGAAGTCGAGGTCAAGGTCCGCGCGGACCACGACGCGGTTCGCGAGCGACTCGACGCGACCGAAGCCGAGCAGGTCAACCGCGTCGCCCAGACGGACACCTACTACGACGCCCCGCACAGGGACTTCGCCGAGACCGACGAGGCGCTTCGACTCCGGCGCGAGTCGCGCTACGAGGGCGGCGACCTCGCCGACGAGGAGACCGTCGTCACCTACAAGGGACCGCTCGTCGACGAGTCGTCGAAGACCCGCCGGGAGTACGAGACGGGCGTCGAGGACGGCGAGACGATGGACGCCATCTGCGAGGCCGTCGGCTTCGACCCCGCCGCGACCGTCGAGAAGGACCGCGAGCGGTTCGCCCTCGACGGCTACACCGTCTCGCTCGATTCGGTGGCGGGACTCGGCGAGTTCGTGGAAGTCGAAGTCGAGGTCGAATCCGGCCTCGACGACGCCCGCGAGGGGGCGTTCGCCGTCCTCCGCGACCTCGGTCTCGACCCCGACGACCAGATTCGGACCTCCTACCTCGGGATGCTGCTGGGCGCGCCCGAGGAGTAGTCGGGTCGTCGGCTCCCGCAGGCGTCCGTTCTCTCGGCAGATACTGCCCGAGCATACTCTCAGGTAATACGAGTGTGGCCAAAGGTTTCCGCAAGTTATAGAACCGCCCGCCGGGTACGTCCCGCCAATGAGCGACCGAAATATCCGCCTCGAATCCGCCGACAAGCGCGCGGTCGAGGACCAGGAGGTCGAAATCGTCGAGCGAAAGGGCATCGGGCACCCTGACTCCATCTCCGACGGTATCGCCGAGAGCGTCTCCCGCGCCCTCTCGAACCTCTATCTCGACCGCGTCGGTAAGGTGCTTCACTACAACACCGACGAGACCCAGCTCGTCGCCGGCACGGCCGCGCCCGCCTTCGGCGGCGGCGAGGTCATCGAACCCATCTATCTCCTCATCGTCGGCCGCGCCACGAAGGAGTACGACGGCGAGAAGATTCCCGTCGATTCGACGGCGCTCCGGGCCGCCCGCGAGTACCTCAACGAGAACATCCCCGGGCTCGACGTGGGCACGGACATCATCGTCGACGTGAAGCTCGGCGAGGGCTCCGGCGACCTCCAGGACGTGTTCGGCGAGGAGACCCAACAGGTCCCCATGGCGAACGACACGAGCTTCGGCGTCGGCCACGCCCCCCTGACCGAGACGGAACAGATCGTCCTCGAAGCCGAGCGCGCCCTCAACGGCGCGGCCTACGGCGACGACCACCCCGAACTCGGACAGGACATCAAGCTCATGGGCAAGCGCGAGGGCGACGTCATCGACGTGACCGTCGCCGCCGCCATGGTCGACAAACACATCGAGGACATCGACGACTACGTCGCCGCCGTCGACGGCGTCCGCGAGTTCGTCTCCGACCTCGCCACCGACTACACCGACCGCGAGGTCAACGTCGAGGTCAACACCGCCGACGACTACGAGGAAGGCTCTATCTACCTCACCACGACCGGCACGTCCGCCGAACAGGGCGACGACGGCTCCGTCGGCCGCGGCAACCGCGCCAACGGCCTCATCACGCCGAACCGCCCGATGAGCATGGAAGCGACCTCCGGCAAGAACCCCGTCAACCACATCGGGAAGATTTACAACCTGCTTTCGACCCACATCGCCGAGACGGTCGTCGCCGAGGTCGACGGCATCCGCGACCTGCAGGTCCGCCTGCTCTCGCAGATCGGCCGCCCCATCGACGAGCCGCACGTCGCCGACGCGAAAGTCATCACGGACGAGGGCGTCACCGTCGCCGACATCGAAGACGAGGTCGTCGCCATCGTCGACCGCGAACTCGCGAACGTGACCGACATCACCCGTCGGACCATCGAAGGCGAACTCAGCACGTTCTAATCGGCGCGACTCGCAAGGGCGCGAAAACAGAACACCGCTTCGCCCACGAGGGCGGTGCGATTACTCCTCGCCGTAGTACTTCTCGACCAGTCGCGCGGCCGCCTCGGCCGTCTTCCGGTAGTCGCGGTCGCCGTCCGGCGTCCGAACCGCGTACTCGTAGTGCCGACTGCTCGGCACGTACCACTTCTCGGGGAAGTCGTCGAGGACGTGCTGCGGGTCGCCGTTCTTCGGCGCGCCCGCGCCCGCCTCGACGACGGGTTCGGTGTCCTCGCCCTCATCCTCGTCCGCATCCTCAGTCGCCGCGCCGTCTCGGGGAGCCATCACCGACGGGTCGGACTCCACGAGGAGCGTCTCGGGCACGTCGGGGTGGGACGCCGAGATACCGCGGTGGACGCCGGGCGTGTTCGACGCCGCGAGCGTCTGCTCCATCAGAATCTTCTGCATGCTAATCTCGTGGCCGTCGCCCGGGTCGCGCTGGTCGTAGGTGCCGTCGGCGTGCATCTCCCACGCCTTCCGGTTGTCGGCGAAGCCGAGTTCCAGGATGAACCGCAACTGCTCGCGGATATCGGTGTCCTCGACGGGCGCGACGGCCTCGACGCGCTTGTCGAGGTTGCGGGTCATCCAGTCGGCGGAGCCGATGTAGTAGTCCGGGTCGCCCGCGTTCTCGAAGTAGAAGATGCGGGAGTGTTCGAGGAAGCGGTCCACGACGCTCCGGACCGTGACGGTCTCCGAGACGCCCTCCAGACCGGGGCGGAGCCGACAGATGTCGCGGACGAGCAGGTCGATGTCGACGCCGGCCATCGAGGCCTCGTACAGTTCCTCGACGATGCCGGGGTCTTCGAGCGCGTTCATCTTGGCGACGATGCGGGCGTCGCGGCCGGCGCGGGCGTGTTCGGCCTCCCGGCGGATGCACTTCGTGAACTCGTTTCGCATCGTCACGGGCGCGATGAGGAGCTTCCGGAACTCCTCGTCCAACGAGGGGCCGGTGAAGAAGTTGAACACCTTCACGAGGTCCTGTCCGATGTCGCGGTCGGCGGTGAGGACGCCGAGGTCGACGTAGCCCTTCGCGGTCCCGGAGTGGTAGTTGCCGGTGGCGACGTGGGAGTAGAGGCGGACGCCGTCTTCCTCCTCGCGGACGACGAGCGCCGTCTTCGTGTGCGTCTTCAGCCCGATGGTGCCGTAGGCGACGTGGATGCCTTCCTCTTCGAGGCGGCGGACCCATTCGAGGTTGTTCTGCTCGTCGAACCGCGCTTTGAGTTCGACCATCGCCGCGACCTGCTTGCCGTTGTCGGCGGCGTCGATGAGCGCCTCGATGATTTTCGAGTCCGACGCCGTCCGGTAGATTGCGGCCTTGATGGCCAGCACGTTGGGGTCGTTGGCGGCCTCGTCGAGGAACTCTTGGACGGTGTCGCCGAACGAGTGGTACGGATGGTGCAACAGCACGTCCTTGCGGCGAATCTCGTCGAAGATGGTATCGCCGTCCTCGGCGGCTGTCTCGGGGGGAGACGCGCCCGAGCCGATGCCCGCGTCGGTCGCGTCGAGGTCCGAAAACCGCGGGTGCGGCTGCGGCGTCCACGACTCCAGCGAGAGGTCCGGGCGGTCGAGGTCCGTGAGGTCCATCAGCTCGCGGTAGTCGAGCGGCCCGCGGAGTTCGAACACCTCGCGGTCGTCGAGGTCCAACTGCTCGACGAGGAGGTCCCGCGCGGCGTCGGGCGCGTCGGCCTCGATTTCGAGGCGGACGACGGTGGCGAAGCGGCGCTGTTCGAGCACCTCCTCTATCATGTCGATGAGGTCCTCCGCGACCTCCTCGTTCCGGCGAACCTCGGCGTTCCGGGTCAGCTTGAACACCGCGGTGTCGACGACCTCGACGTTCGGGAACAGGAGGTCGAGGTTGGCGCGGATGACCTCCTCTAAGAGGACGTACCGAAGCTCGTCGCCGTCGGTCTCGACTTCGACGAGTCGCGGGCGGTTCTGCGGAATCTTCACGCGCGTGAACGTCTGGTCGCCGTCGTCGTCGCGGGTGACGACCGCGAGCGAAAGCGAGAGGTTCGAGATGAACGGGAAGGGGTGCGCCGGGTCGAACGACAGCGGGGTGAGCGTCGGCAACACCGAGAGTTCGAAGTAGTCGCGCATCTCCGCCCGCTGGTCGGGCGTCAGCTCGTCGTAGTCGCAGACGCGGATTCCCGCGTCGGCGAGCGCCGGCCGAATCTCCTCGCGGTAGCACGCCGCCTGTCGCTCGAACATGGGGCGGGCCTTGTCGATGGCCTCCTCCCACTGCTCGCGGGGCGTCCGGCCGTCGGTCGTCCGCTCCGTCACGCCGGCGTCTATCTGCTGTTTCAGCCCGCCGACGCGCTTCATGAAGAACTCGTCTAAGTTCTTCGTGAAGATGGAGAGAAAGCGGACCCGTTCGAGAAGCGGGTTCCGTTCGTCGAGCGCTTCGTTGAGCACGCGGGACTGGAACTCCAGTTCGCTCAGCTCGCGGTTAAGATAGTACTGCGGGGCTGCGAGGTCGATATCGGCTGGCGACTCGTCGGTCATTGGCATCGAATGGGCATCGAAGTGGCGGCAGTTGTTCGTCGAGAGCGGCCGCGGGGCGGTCGGCGGTTGTACGAGAGGGAAACGGGGTGAAATCTATTAAGCGGTTTATATTGTTTCGCCGTCTGTCTACGGTTCAGTAAATTGTACTATGTACAGATATATAACACTAATAGCGCCGGAGGGAGTCGCGTCGAGTCGGGCGCGGACGCCCCGCGAAACGAGACGCTGAAGGGTTCCCGCGGAGAACGTCGACCGTGAATCAGACGGCGCACGTCGTCCTCGTCGGCTACGGCGAGGTGGGCACGAAGAGTTCGAGCGTCCGGGCGAAGATGGAGGCTAAACTGCGGACGAACCTCCAAGCGGTCCTCGACGACCGCTCGCTCTCGGGCCGCGTCGAGCGGGAGTGGTCCCGCCTGCTCGTCCGCGACGCGGCCGACGCCGACGCCGTCGCGGCCGCCTGCGCCGAGGTGCCGGGCGTCGTCTGGGCGCGGCCCTGCGTCGCCTGCGACCCCACTCTCGACGACATCGTCACGGTCTGCCGAACCCTCGCGTCCGACCACCCCGACGGGGCGAGTTTCGCCGTCGACGCCGACCGCGTCGGCGACGCCGACCAACACGAGTTCACAAGTTCCGACCTCGAACGCGAGGCCGGGAGCGCCGTCGTCGACGCGACCGGCGCGCCCGTCGACCTCGACGACCCCGACCGAACCTACCGAATCGAGTGCCGCGAGGAGACGGCCTATCTCTCCGTGCGGCGGTTCGACGGGCCCGGCGGACTCCCGCTCGGGACGCAGGGGCGAGCCGTCTCCCTCGTCTCCGGCGGCATCGACTCGCCGGTGGCGACGTGGGAGCTGATGCGCCGCGGCTGCGAAATCGTCCCCGTCTACGTCGACCTGGGCGACTACGGCGGTGCGGACCACCGCGCGCGAGCCATCGAGACGGTGCGGACCATCGCCCGCCGCGCCCCGAACACGGACATGCGGGTCCACGTCGTCCCCGCCGGCGACGTGGTCGAGCGACTGATGGAGACCGTCGAGGACACCCGGATGCTCTCGCTTCGGCGCGCGATGCTCGCCGTCGCCGCCGAGGTCGCCACCGACGAGCACGCCCACTCAATCGTGACCGGGGAGTCGCTCGGTCAGAAATCGAGCCAGACCGGCGAGAACCTCGCCGTCACCGAGGCCGCGGTCGACTACCCCATCCACCGCCCGCTTTTGACCCGCGACAAGACCGATATCGTCGCGGCCGCCCGCGACCTCGGCACCTACGACGACTCGACGCTCCCGGTCGGTTGCGAGCGCGTCGCCCCAAGTTTCCCCGAGACGAACGCCTCGCTGTCGGCCGTCGAGGCCGCGGAGCCCGACGACCTGTTCGACCTCGCGGTCGAGGCCGCCCGCGAGCGGGTCGTCGTGTCGCCCGACGGCGAGTGAGCGCGGGAGCGCGGAGTGGAGGCCGAGCGCACATTCTGAACCCGGTTGTCACCAGCCTCACCGAGACACGATACCGACGCACAAACGGACCGTGCAAACGACCAACATAGTCACGATTCTTCAAACGTTTAGATTCGTTTCGAATGAACAATTGCACAAAAATGGCTTTATTTACCGTGAGCGCTAGGGTTCTCTCATGTCGAAAACATCGCATCCCGGTCACGGCCATCCCGGCCCCGAGTGGCGCGTCAGCCACCGGGCGTCGCGGACCGACTGGAGCGACACCGTCGAACGGTGCGCGGCCTGCCGCGCCCGCGTCGACATGAGCGAAGCCCACTACCAGGTCCTCCTCGAGCGAGACATCGATCAGCCCGGTAAGATAACCCTCGAACGCGAGCGCGTCGTCTTTTGCGACGAGTCCTGCGCCGCCGAGTGGGAATCGACCGCCTGAGTACCGGAACCGCTTTACCGAGTCCGGACCCTCCCTCTCGACGTGACGCAGGTCTGTATCGTCGGCGCGGAGGACGTCCACCTCCAGTACGAACTGCTGTCGCGCGACACCGCCCGCGCGGCGCTTTCGACCTACGACATCGCAGAACCGTTCGACAACTCGCTTTCGGTCGATACGGTCAGTCTCGGCGCAGCCGTCTCGCTTCTCAACGATCTCAACTGGTATCTCGTCCGGTTCGCCGACTTCTCGCTGGTCCGCGAGCCCTCCGTCTCGGCCGACGAGTGGCTCTCTCGCGACCTCGCCCGACAGATTCGAGACGGGAAGGTCCAGCCGGAAGACACCGGCGACCACCTCGCCATCTACGGCGTCGAAGACGGTCGCCTCGTCGAGCCGATGTACGTGACGCGCGTCGACGGCTCGGTTCCCGACTACGACCTCAGAGACGTGGAGCGGACGCTCGTCGTCAGAGTCGCGGAAGACGAGTTCGGTCGGTGAGAGCCGGCCGTCGAGAGACCGCTATTCCTCGGCGTCGAACATCCCGGTCGACATGTAGCGCTCGCCGGAGTCCCAGAAGACCGTCACGACGAGCGGTCGGTCTTCCTCGTCCGCGTCGGGGTCGGCGAGTCGCTCGGCGACGCGCTTGGCCGCGAGGAGCGACGCGCCCGACGACTGACCGACGAGGATGCCTTCCTCGCGGGCGAGGCGACGACACTCGGCCTCGGCCTCGGCGAGTTCGACGATTTCCACGTCGTCGATGAGGTCGGTGTCGAGGTTGGGGCTGACGAAGCCCGGCCCCATCCCCTGGAAGTCGTTGTTTCCGACCTCGTGGCCCGAGAGGACGGCGCTCTCGGCGGGTTCGACGCCGACGACGCGCATCGAGGGGAACTCCTCGACGAGGCGGCGGCCGTTGCCCGAAATCGTGCCGCCGGTGCCGATGCCGGCGACGAGGGCGTCGATGCGGCGGTCGCCCACCTGTTCGAGAATCTCCTCGGCGGTCGTTCGGTAGTGCGCCTCCGGGTTCGCCGGGTTCTCGAACTGCCGGAGCTGGTACATGCCCTCGGCTTCGAGTTCGTCGGCGCGGTCCTTCGCGGCGGAGATATCGCCCTCGACGAGTTCGATGGTCGCCCCGTAGGCGCGCATGATTTCGCGGCGCTCGGGCGACATCGAGTCCGGCATGACGATAGTCAGGTCGTAGCCCTTCGCCGCCGCGACGACGGCGAGTCCGATACCGGTGTTCCCGGACGTGGGTTCGACGAGGTGGTCGCCCGGCGAGATGTCGCCCGCCTCCTCGGCCGCCTCGACCATCGCCAGCGCGGGGCGGTCCTTCGCCGACCCGCCCGGGTTCTTCGACTCTATCTTCGCCGCGATTGTCGACCCCTCGGGAGAGTCGACGCGGACCAGCGGCGACCCGATAGCGTCGAGGATACTGTCGTCCATCGACCCTCCGTTGACGGTGCGACACTAAACGACTGGCGGAGGCGGACGATACGGCCACCGTCTCGGGGGCGTACGGGACCGTCCACCGAACCGTCGCGCCACCGCCGAGCGCGGGCGGCGAGCCCCGCCGCGAGCGCACCCGTTAAATCCGCTCGCCCGGTACACCGGCGCATGGCCGAAGCCGAGACGCTCGAAACGATGCAACCGAACCCCGCGTGGGACGCGGCCTCTTACCCCGACGTGGTCGACGCCCTCGCGGCCGAAGAGTACACGTTCAAGGTCTGGGGCGGCGACTGGTGCGGCGACTGCCGCGGACAGCTTCCCGACTTCGCGGCGGCCCTCGACGCCGCCGGCGTCCCCGCCGAGCGAATCGACCACTACCCCGTCGAAAAGGCCGACGACGGCTCGAAAGTCGGCCCGCTCGTCGAGGAGTACGACATCGAACTCATCCCGACGGTCGTCGTCGAACTCGACGGCGAAGAGGTCGCCCGCTTCGTGGAGGAAGAAGACGTTCCGATTGCGGCCTACCTCGCAGAGCGGCTCTCGAACTGAGCGTCTGTTCCGGTTCTTCGTTTTCTCGAACTCACCCAATTCGCCCACGCAGTCGAATCCCCCGAGTCAATCGAATCCCGCCGAAACCGTGATAGGACACCCGCGGGTACGGCGATGCGATGCGACGAGCGCAGCTGTCTCGGGAGTCAACAGATGTCTGAGAAGCGCAGCGGAGACCGCGGTGAGCGCCCGGACAACGGGGAAGAATCACGGCGCTATCACCTCGACAGCGACGACTACCGCCGCGACCTCGTCCCGGTGTTCGCCGAGGCCGTCCCCGTCGCAAGCGCGGTTCGGGCGGAACTCGACGAGAGATGCCTCAACGGGGAGTACGGAGAAGACGGCATCGAGCGATGCTCCAGTGCGCTCGCGGCAGTCGACGCGCTCGACCCCGAGCGCCCGGACGGCGGAACCCGCGTCTTCTCTCTCGACCGCGACGGCGAGGATGCGCTGTTCGCGCTTCTCGACGCCGCGACGACGATGGTCGGAGAGCACTTCGTGTTTCGCCTCGCGCTCCTCGACGACCGCGGCGACGACCTGCTCACGACGATTCCCCACGAGTCGATGCTCTGGGGCGAGTCGCCGCCGCTCCCCGAGGCGGTCGTGGCGTCGATTCAGGAACTGCTCGCCGACCGGGTCGGTGTGTTCGTGGCGTCGCTGGTCCACGAGCGCTGGGAGACCGACGACCACGCCTACCGCTTCGACACCACGGCAATCGTGCAATCGACGCTGGACGGGCGGCGGAGTCGGACCCACTGTTCCGCGCTCTCGGCGCGGCGTCTCGACATCGTCGACGAAACGACGCTCGTCTTCGACACGCCGACGGGTGAGAAAGTCGTCCCGTGCGTGACCCGCGAGCGCGCCGAGCGAGTCGCAAAAACGGTTCGGTCGTTGCGGCGGCGGTACGACGGAACGCGGCTCTGAGTCGGAAGCGCCGTCTCAGTCGTCTTCGGCCGCACCTGCGGGTTCGCCCGCCGTGAACCACGCCAGCGCCTCGTCGAGGTCGTGGGTCGGCGCGGAGCAGGTGAAGTTCTCGCAGGCGTAGACGGTGGGTTCGCCGTCGGCCATCTCGCGGCCGGCCCAGATTGGCGGGGCCTCGTCAAGTCCGAGTTCGTCCAGCCACGCGTCGAGTTCCTCGTCGGTGCCGGGGCGACGGGAGACGACGAGGCCGGGGAGGTACCGCGAGGCGAGCGTCTCGCGCCACTCGTCGGAGACCTCGTCGGCCGCGATGGTGAGTTCGGGGACGCCGCTGGCGGCCTTCTCGGCGGCGAGCGCGAGCGAGACGTGTTCGAGCGGACTGCCGCGGACGCGGTTGGCGAACGAGCCGAGGACCGCGTCCGCGACGTCGCCGAAGTCGGCGTCCGGCGCGAACTGTTCGAGGTCCAAGAACAGCGACGTGGCGACGCCGAGGCTCGACGGCGTGGACTGGTCGGTCGGCTCCTGCGGCCGGGTGACGAGCGACTCGCCGCTCTCGGGGGTGAAGTAGAGCGTGCCCGCGTCGGCGTCGTAGAACTCGCGGCGGGTCGCCCGCGCGAGGTCGAGCGCGAACGAGAGCGGGGCGAGGTCGCCGGTGGCCTGATAGAGGTCGAACGCGCCGCGCGCGAGGAAGGCGTAGTCTTCGAGGTAGCCGTCGCCTTTCACCTCGCCGTTCATCACGCGCCGCGAGAGCGTCTCGGTCTCGTCGTCCCAGAGGCGCTCGCGCACGAAGTCGAGGGCGCGGCGGGCGTCGGAAGCGAGCGAGTCGTCTTCGAGGACGACCGACCCCTGCGCGAACGCCGAAATCATCAGGCCGTTCCAGCCGGCGAGCACCTTCTCGTCGCGGGCGGGGCGCTCGCGCCCCTCCCGGGCGGCGAACAGGGCTTTCCGGGCCTTTTCGAGGCGGTCTTCCACCTCGGATTCGTCGAGGTCGTACTCGTCGGCGAGTTCGGCGGTCGTCGCCGAGACGTTCAGGACGGTCGTCTTGTTCTCGAAGTTGCCGCCGGGCGTGACGCCGTAGCGGTCGCAAAAGAGGTCGGCGTCGAGTTCGGGGAGGAGGTCGCGCACGTCGTCGGGCGTCCAGACGTAGAAGGTGCCCTCCTCGCCGCCGGACTGGGCGTCGAGGGTGGCGAAGAAGCCGCCGTCGTCGTGGGTGAGTTCGCGGCGGACGAACTCGAACGTCTCGGCGGCGACGGTCGCATAGGACTCGTTGCCGGTGAGTCGGGCGGCGTCGAGGTACCGCGAGGCGAGGCCGGCCTGGTCGTACAACATCTTCTCGAAGTGCGGGACGGTCCACTCGCGGTCGACGCAGTAGCGGTGGAAGCCGCCGCCGAGGTGGTCGCGGAGGCCGCCGTTGGCCATCGCGTCGAGGCTCTGCCGCGCCACGTCGAGCGCTTCGCGGCGACCGGAGACGGCGTAGCCGCGGAGTAGAGCGTCGATACGTCCGGGTTGGGGGAACTTCGGCCCGTCGCCACCGAAGCCGCCGTGGTCGCGGTCCGCACCGCGGAGAGCCGCCTGCACAGTGCTGTCGAGGACTTCCGAGCCGGGGGCTTCGCCGGGTACGTCGGGCGTCTCCTCCAGTCGGTCGGTGATGGCGCTCGTCCACTGCTCGGCGCGGTTTGCTATCTCGTCGCGGTCGGTCCGCCACGACTCGGCGAAACTCTCGACGAGGTCGCGGAAGCCGGGCGCGCCGCGGCGGGGCTCCGGCGGGAAGTACGTGCCGACGAAGAAGGGCTTGCCCTCGGGCGTGAGCCAGACGGAAAGCGGCCAGCCGCCGCCGCCGGTGACGAGTTGACAGATGGTCTGGTAGATGCGGTCGAGGTCGGGGCGCTCCTCGCGGTCGACTTTCACGGGGACGAAGTGCTCGTTGAGCACCTCGGCGATGTCTGGGTCCGAGAAGCTCTCGTCGGCCATGACGTGACACCAGTGGCACGCCGAGTAGCCGACCGAGAGGAAGATGGGCTTGTCCGCCTCGCGGGCGGCGTCGAGCGCCGTCTCGTCCCACGGTTGCCAGTTGACCGGATTGTCCGCGTGCTGGCGGAGGTACGGGCTCTGCTCCTCGTCGAGTCGGTTGCGTCCCACCGGGTCGGACATGCGTCGCAGTCGGCGCTCCGGGAACTAAAGCGGCGTGGAGACGGCCGACGCGGCCGACTCGGGGTGCGGGTGGGACAGCGGGTCTCCCTCGTTGGCGACCGTGAATAACCACAATCGTGCCTATTTCGCCGCCGATAAAGAGCAATCTTTACACTCCCGTGCGCAGGGTATGCGACCATGAGCGAGACCGTCCTTCTCGTCGGCGGCGGCGGCCGCGAGCACGCGATTGCCCGCGCGCTGGCCCCCGACTGCGACCTGTACGCCTGCGCCAGCAACCGAAACCCCGGCATCGCCGCCCTCGCCGAGGACTTCGAGACGATTTCGGAGACCGCCGCCGAGGACATCGTCGCCTACGCCGAGTCGGTCGGCGCGACGCTCGCGGTCGTCGGCCCCGAGTCCGGCCTTGCGGCGGGCGTCTCCGACGCCCTCGACGACGCCGGCGTCTACACGTTCGGCCCGCAGGCGGCCGAAGCGCGCATCGAGACGGACAAGGCGTTCCAGCGGCAGTTCATGCGCGACGAGGAGATTCCGGGCAACCCCGACTTCGCCACCTTCGACGACATGGAGGCCGCCTGCGACTACATCGACGACTACGACGGCGACCTCGCGGTCAAGCCCGCGGGCCTCACCGGCGGCAAGGGCGTGAAGGTCATCGGCGACCAGGTGACGCCCGAGGAGGCGAAGGCGTACCTCCGCGACTCGGACTACGAGCGCGTCGTCCTCGAAGAGCGCCTCGTCGGCGAGGAGTTCACGATTCAGGCGTTCGTCGCCAACGGCGAGTTCCGCGTCAGCCCCGCCGTGCAGGACCACAAGCGCGCCTACGAGGGCGACGAGGGGCCGAACACCGGCGGCATGGGAAGCTACACCGACGTGACGCCGTCCCTGCCGTTCATGGCCGACGGCGACTACGAGGCCGCCGTCGAGGTCATCGAGGCCGTCGTCGAGGCGCTCCCCGACTACAAGGGTATCCTCTACGGCCAGTTCATGCTCACGACCGAGGGCCCGAAGGTCATCGAGTTCAACGCCCGCTTCGGCGACCCCGAGGCGATGAACACCCTGCCGGTCCTCGAAACGCCCTTCATCGACGTACTCACGGCCGCCCGCGAGGGCGAATCACTACCCGAACTCGACTTCGCCGAGGCCGCGACGGTCTGTAAGTACGCCGTCCCCGAGGGCTACCCGACGGACCCCGAAGCCGGCGCGGAAATCACGGTCGAAGTGGACGAGGACGCTGGCGCGCTGCTGTTCTACGCGAGCGTCGACGACCGCGAGGACGGCCTCTACACGACGACCTCCCGGTCGTTCGCCGTGGTCGGCGTCGCCGACAGCATCGCCGAAGCGGAGGAGCTCGCGGAGGATGCGCTCGCCGACGCCGGCGAGGGCTTCCACATCCGCCACGACATCGGCACGGCGGCGCTCGTCCAGCGCCGCATCGACCACATGGCCGAACTCCGCGGCGAGTAAGCGGCAACCGACCCGGCGAGACCGATGTTCTAGTTCTCTCGTCGCCGCCGCGGCGAGGGCGCTTTTACCTCCGCGGCCCAATCGACGGACGTGACCGACGACGATGCCGCACCGGCGGACAGCGACGCCCGCCGACACGACCGAATCCAGCACCACCCGACGCCCGGCCCGCGGAACTCGCTGCAGTACTGGACCGACGCCAAGCCCGTCTGGCGCGTGATGCTCAACTACGTGTTCGTCCTCGTCGCCCGCATCGCGCCGTCGCTCCGGGTCAGAAACTGGGCGCTCCGGCGCATCGGCGTCACCGTCGGGGCGGGCGTCTCGTGGGGCCTCGAAGCGACCCCCGACGTGTTCTGGCCGGAACTCATCACCATCGAAGACGACGCAATCATCGGCTACGACTCGGTCATCCTCTGTCACGAGTTCCTGCAGGACGAGTACCGGACCGGCGAGGTCGTCGTCGGCGAGCGCGCCATGATAGGCGCGAAGGCGACCATCCTGCCGGGCGTCCGCATCGGCGAAGGCGCGCAGGTCGCGGCGAACTCGCTCGTCACGCGTGACGTGCCCGCGGGAGAGACGGTCGCCGGCGTGCCCGCGAGACCCATGTCCGGCGACGAGACTGACGGAGCGTAATCGGTCGTCGTCGCGGCCCGCGGCCCGCGGTCAGTCGTCCACCGTGGACTGTTCCTGCAGACGGACGCAGAAGACCGCGCCCTCGCCGTCCTCGCGGTCTTCGACCCAGATGGTGCCGTTGTACGACGAGATGACGTTGTCGGCGAAAAAGAGGCTGATACCCGTGCCGTGGTGCAGTTGGTCGTACTCCTCGCGGCCGAAGATGAGGTCCCGGTGCTCCTCGGGGACCCCCGGGCCATTGTCGGCGACGCGGACGATGACGAAGCCGCCGTCGCGGTCGGCCGAGACTTCGACCCGCGGCGTCTCCTTGTCGTTGTGCATGACCGCGTTTTCGAGCAGACACTCGATGGCCTCGCCGAGGAGGTCGTCGCCGATGACCTCGACCTCGGGGAACGACCCGAACTCGAACTCGGCGTCCGGGAACTCTATCATGGCGTCGACGATTTTGTTGTTCAACACCACGTCGAGGCGGACCGGGTGGTTGGACACGTCGTGGGAGCGTTCGAGGTGCTCGCGGAGGTCGCGGGCGCGCTCGGACTTATGGACGATTTCGAGGACCTTCTCCTGGACGAGGTCGAGTTCCTCCAGCGCCTGCTCGTCGTCGATTCGGCTGGCGACCTGCTGGGTGTAGCCGTAGACGACGTTGAGTTCGTTCCGGAGGTCGTGCCGGAGGAGGCGGTTGAGCACCTCCGAGGCGTTCTCGTAGCGGCGCTGTTTGGTCGTGTCGACGAAGAAGGCGAGAAACCCCTCCACGTCGCCGTCGACGACCATCGGGCTGGCGAACCCCTGTCCGTAGACGACCTGCTGGTCTTTCCGCCGCGCCATGAACTCCCCGGACCACGTCTCGCCGGCGATCATCTGCTCGACGATTTCGTAGTATATCTCCTCGTCGGCGGCGATGAGTCCGACCGACTCGCCGACGATGTCGTCGTAGTCGTAGCCGAGGAACTCCAATCCGGCGTCGTTAATGTCACGAAAAGCGAAATTCGTATCCGCAATCAACATGGGGATATCCGCACTTCGGAAAGCCTCGCGATACAGTTCCGGGTCGGTATCCTCCATGTTCGGTCTGCAGAGATAATTCTACCACCAATACTTATTTTCGGCGGTCGTTTCACCACCGAAAATGTATCAGTTGTATTTCACTAACGGTGTTCGTTTATGCCTGGTTTATGACCCCTTTATGACTCGTCTCTGAGGTCGAACAGCCGTTGGTAATAGTGTGCGACGATGTCGATTGCGGAAGAAACATCGCGCTCGGGGCTCTCTCGGACCCACTCGTCGTGACGGGTGACGCCGACGACGAAATACTGTGCGAGGTTATCGACGGTTTCGCCGTCGGCCGAGGGGGCCATCCGTGCGACTTTGATGCGGTGGGCCCGCCGAGCGACGGTCTCCCAGCCGTCGACCTCCTGTCCGTGGAGTCGCCAAAATCGGGTGTGGAGCGTCGCGTATTCCGGGTTTATGTCGAGTTCGTCACAGACGGTACCGAGGAGTTCTCGAACGTCCCGCCACCGCGGGTCGTCGTTTATCGCGTCCGGTTCGGAGTCGGCGGGAACGGACGAGACGAACGCTCCGGGTGGGACGTCGTGTTCGAAGCAGGCCTCGAAGGCGTCTCGGTTTTCGATTTCGTCCTGGAGGAAGAGCGCGCGCATGAACAGTTCGCCGGCGCGCTCGGCGCGCTCGGCGGGAACGTCGGGAAACTCGGCGACGAACGCCTCGGACATATGATGTACCGCACGCTCCGCGGCGGTCATCGCGGCGTCGAAGTCGCAGCTGAGAAGATGTGTCTCCCGCATATCCTGAAAGTGAAACCCTCGAAGTAGCGTCTCTGCAACCTCAAACGCTCGGGTTGAGGGGGCAGTAACGTCGAGGGTGGGGAGGTTCTCCGTCATCGTCTTCAGGGGGAGCCGATATGAGACAATCTTCGGACCACTTCTAAACTGTTATGGTAACGGTATGACAAAATTTCCGAAAACATCAGTCGTCGAGATTGTTTACCTATCGAACACGGCCGACGCCCTTGTCGAGGACACGGGCATTCGGGATGACGAACTCAGTGTCCTCGGATTCGACGTGGGTGACGAACATATCGAGTTCCTGAACGACGCCGCTGACCTCGCCGACGACGATTTCATCGCCGATGCTGTACGGTTGGGTGAAAAGGAGGTACGTCCCCGCCGCGCCCGAGCGGAGTAGGTCGCGGAACGCGACGGCACTGAGCACGATGAGCCCCAGCATGTACGACGCGAGGAGGACGATGAGCGCGAGCGTGGCGACGCCGACCTGCGAGAGCGCGACCAGCGTGGCGAGAAAGAAGACGGTGTATTTGGCGAGCGACGGGAGGACGTTCACCTGCGGGAGTTTGACCGCGCGGAACCGCTCGGCGACGAGGAGTTCGACCTTGTCGCCGACGACGACGCCGATGATGAGGACCAAGATGGCGATGAACAGTTGCGGCAGGATGGCGATAACGAGCCCCCAGAAGCGGTCTGCGTAGTTGACCCCGGCGAACGAGAGAGCGGCGAAGACGCTGATGCCGAGGACGAAATACCGCGTCAGCCACGACAGGATTTCGACCGTCGATGTCTCGAAGTCGCGGGCGGTCCGCTCGAAGGCGGTTCCCTCGATGGCCTCGGGGACGCCGACGCTGATGAGGAGTCGACGGACGAGCGTCCCCGCGACGTACGCGAGCACCAACCCGAGAAACAGGATAGCGAGCACGCCGAGAAACCGGAGCCCGACTATCCGGACGATGTCGTCGACGGCGCCGCCGACCGTCTGAAGCGGGGCGGCAGACTCGAACGTGAATACGGGCGCGGACGCGGATGCTGCTGTGGACGCTGGCTCGGGACCGGCCGACGAGTGGACGAGGGACGCCGAAACGGGCCCCGGCATCTCAGTACGCCTCCGGGTCGATTTCGAGAATCATCTTGCCGCCTTTGAACGCCCGGACGAGTCCGTCGGACTCCGAGAGAACGATGGCGGTGGCGTTGGTGTCGCGGGTGATGGCGCCGCCGGCCATGTGCCGCGCGCCCAGCCCCTTCGGGATGTCGACGCCCTCCGCCGAGGGTTCGAGGTAGCGGTACGCCGAGACGATTTTCCCCGAGTCGGAGATGACGAACGCGCCGTCGAGCCGCGAGAACTCCTTGAGCATCACGTTGACGATGGGGTCGCCGACGTAGACGTGGGACTTCTCGAAGGGGTTGTACGAAAGCGGCCGCGACTTGTTCATCACCTTCCCCGCGTCGCCGACGATGAACAACGCGCCGACGGGTTCGCCCTTCTGCCCCTTCTTACCCAGTTCGATGGCTACCTCGAACACGTCGCGGATGACGCCGGGGTCCGCCCTGGAGTTCGCAAAGAGGTCGTAGATGCCCGACCGCATGTTCTCCTCGACGCGAACCCGGACGAGCGAGTCGAGGTCGCCGCCGAAGACACCGACGTTGCAGGCGATGGTATCTCCCGCTTCGACGATACTCTGTTCCATCGCGCCCTCGACGCCGAAGCGGATGCGGTCCTTGACGTTCTGGAACTGGAGGGGCAGCTCCACGAACGTCTCGGCTTCGACCGTGTTCTCCGGCGCGATGACCACCGTCGGAACGTCCGTCTCAGCGAACTGCTCGTAGTGGGAGTGACTCGGCGTGAACAGAAACAGCCCATCGACGTCCGCCACGAGGTCGCCCAATAACTCGGATAACGCCGCCATTGGTGGAGAGACACACCGGGTGAGAAAAAGGGTTGTGTCGCGTCTGACGCGTGGCGTGCGCGATTCGGCCGGTCGAAACCGGCGACTGATTCTCCCCGAATGGAGCCGAACGGAGCTTACTGCCCCAGAATCGGGGCTCTGAGCGCGGCGACTTCGTCGAGAATCGCATCGGCGTCTTCCGGGGCGACGCCGTTTTCGTCGAGCGCGGCCGCGAGGTGTTCGGCGATGGCGTCGAAGTCCTCGCCCGAGAGGTCGAGGTGGTCGTGGGCCGCCCGCATGTCGGCCCCGTCGTACTCGACGGGACCGCCCGCGACGGCGCTGATGAACTTGACCTGATGGGCGCGCTGTTCGACCATGTCGATGTCGTCGAAGTAGTGCGCGACCGAGTCGTCGGCGAGGACGCGGTCGTAGAAGTCCGAGACGACTGCTTCGACGGCCTCGTGGCCGCCGAGGCGAGCGTAGAGTGACTGCGCAGGCATTCGTCGGGGAGTTGGACGGCTCGGTGGTAATATTTCCTCCGAACGTATTCGGGGTGTTTAAGCGTGGAGTACGGGACTGCGGCGGGATGAGAGGGCGTTCTGTTTGAATCCCCCGCGTCTGGGTGGCCCCACAAGAGGTTTGACAGCCTGTTGTGATGTTGGTGATTAGAGAGATGCGTAACTCGACCTCTGTCGTGCTAACGACTCTTCTGATTATTCTCGCGGGGTGCTCGGGAATCGGGGCCCGCGACACGACGACAGCCGAAACGACGTCTCCGTCCGCGGCGACCACACAGTCTCCGACTGAGTCGACCTCGACGCCCGAGCGGACGGGGGCGCTCACCGACCGGACACCCGAGACCCGACTGTCACTCTATCCAGAGGCCGGGTTTACAGGGCGCGTTGCTGTCGCAGCCGGCGGTGAAGAGGTGTTCAATGAGACGCTCTCCGACGACGGTGGAAACGGCGGCCTCGACCTGACCGACCAGTTGCAGCCGACCCGCCAGACGGTCTCCGTCGCGGTGAACGGAACGGTGCAGTGGGAACGGCCGGTCGGTACCACGGAGTCGTTCGAACTCACCGTCCTTGAAAACGGGAGTATCGAGGTCCGCGAGCACACAATTCGATGACGAAGGCTCGGGCCCCGGAGTGGCGGTCTATCTGCTGTTTTCGAACTCCCCACTCCCCCCACTCGCCACGGTCTCAACGCTATCAGCGACGACGAGTTTCAACAGAAAGCGCGCGGGACAGGGTTCGAACCGGACCGAGACTCGCCGCGCTCGTCTCGTAGGGGTCGAACCCTTCTGCTTGCATACACGTCTCTCACGGTGTTCGAGACGGTATGCGCGGGACAGGGTTCGAACCTGCGAAGGTCTACACCACAGCGTCCTAAGCGCTGCGCCTTTGGCCACTTGGCTACCCGCGCGCAATCGGGCGACGCTCGCCCTTCGGCCTGACATTTCCCGCACCGATATATAAACGTCACGAGGGCTCGCCGCGGGGATTATGCTCCCGCGGCCGCAACGACGACCATGTACAGCGCCCGAGACCAGCGAGACAATCAGGAGTGGCTGGCCCGCATCGACGCCGCCGCCGACGGCCTCGAACTCGGTAGCGAGGCCCGCTCGTACGCCTCGGACATGTTTCTCACGCAGTTGCCCGACGAGGACCGCTCGAAGAAGGCCGTCGCCGCCGCCAGCCTCTACGCCGGCGCGCTCATCGCCGGCGAGGAGCGCTCGCAGACCGCCGTCGCCGAGGCCATGGATGTGTCGCGGCTCAGCATCCAACAGCGCTGGAAGGACCTCCTGCGGGAGGCCGGCTTCCGACCTCCGAGTTGGTAGCCGGTCACTCCGAGGAGCGCGTCGGTGCCATCCGCCGGGTCAAGACCGCGTAGGTCACCGCGACGGCGAGGATCCCGGCGACGAGGCCGGCCGGGATACCGACGAAGAGCGAGAAGAAAATCCACCGAGCGGCCAGCTCGGTGACGGCGATGCCGACGAGGACCGCGGCGACGACGCCGACGGCGAAGCTGGCGAAAAGCGGGTGTCGCATGGGCGACGATACGACCGTGAGCGTGAAAACTATTCGTCGCTCGGGGGCGTCCGACCGCGACCCTCGCGGTCGGGCGTGAGGTTGCCGTGGCGGTCTATCTCCCCGGAGACGATGCGGGTCGAGGAGATGCGCTCGCCGTCTTCGGCGGGGACGTGCTCGACGACCTCGATACGGAGGGGTTTGAGACCTTTCTCCTCTCGAATCTCGTTGACGCGCTCGCCGCCGCCCCGCGTCTCGGGCGAGACGATGAGGACGTCGAAGCCCTCCTCGGTCGCGATGCCGGTCGGTTTGTCGAGTTCGCGGACCTCGAACTCGCGGTCGTACTCCTCGGCGAGCGGTCGGAGTTCGGCTTCGAGGTCGGCCTTGCGGTCGTCGAAGGGCCGGACGTAGCGGTCGACGTGTCGCGTCTTCGGTGCGAGTTCGTCGCTCGTGAGTCCGACCGTGACATCACCCAATTCGAACGCTCGCTCGAACAGCGCGAGGTGTCCATCGTGGACAGGGTCGAACGTCCCGCCCAGCGCGACGTGCATACTCTCGCGGTGGGTGCGGCGCGACTTAAGCGGGTCGGGTTAGCCTAACGGACGAGCACCCGCGGCGAGCGAAGGGCCCCCGAAATCGAGCGAGTCACCGCAGCAGCCGGCAGACTGCGGAGCTACTCCTCGCGGACCGTAATCGTGACCGGTTCGGTCTCGTCGGTGCGGTCGGTACCGAGGTGGCGGTCGAGGTTGAACACGGCGTTCAACTGCTCTTGCACCTGTCCGGAGACGCCCTTCACGAGGTCGCTCGGCGCGATTGCGACGTACTCGTAGGGGTTGTTGCCCGCGCCGGAACTCTTCCGCTTGCGGCGCTCGACCGTCTCGTCGTCGGTGAGTTCGGCCAGCGCCTCCCGAACCGTACTGGGGTAGAGGCCGGTCCCCTCCGCGACTTCCTCGCTCGTCGAGTGGGGGTGCTGTCGGAGGTAGACGTAGATTCGCGCGCGGGTCTCCGTGTCGAGAATCCACGCGAGCAGGTCCACCAACCCATCGTCGAACTCGGAGACGGCGCAGTCGGCCGCGCCGCCCGAGTGTTCTTCGTCCGTCGACTCCGCGCTCCCCTCTGTGCTCTGGTCCGCAGACATTTGTGCTACGGCAAAGGTCAAAACTGGGGCGCTAAAAAATGTTTCCTGTCGGTCGTCGGCGTGCGACTCAGTCCAGCGTCAAGTGTTCGCACAGGGCGTCGAGCCCGGACTCCCCGTGAATCCGTCGCTGGACGGCGGTGCCGGATTCGGCGTCGAGAAGCGACCGGAGGCCGTCGACGCCGAGGCGGTCGGACTCGCTTTCGACGAACGATTCGAGGCTCACGACGCCCTCGGAATCCGGGGCGACGAAGTCGGTGTCTCGCCCGTAGCGGGTCGCGCGCCACTTGTTCTCGTCGAGGAGTTCCCGGCGGACCGTCGTTCCCGATTCGCCGGACTCGTAGCGGTCGGCGAGGTCCAAGACGAGCGCGTGGACGTACTCGACGAAGTCGGCGACGCGCTCGGGGTCGGTCTGGGCGTCGGGGGTGCGAATTTCGACCGTCCCGTGGCCCGTGTGGGGGCGCACGTCGTACCAGAGTTCGCCTCGGTCGTCTATCGAGCCGTACTCGACCATCCGGCGCTCGAAGCGCAGGAAGTCCTCGAAGTCGTTGAAGGCGGTCGGCATGCCGGTGTTCGGGAGGTTCTCGAACACCTTGGCGCGGGCGGAGGCGAGGCCGGTGTCGAAGCCGTTCCAGAAGGGGGAGTTCGCGGAGAGCGCGAGCAGGGGCGCGAGGTACCAGCGGAGTTCGTTGGCGACCCAGACGGCCTTGTCGGCGTCGTCGACGCCGACGTGGACGTGCAGGCCGGCGGTCGTATTCCGGTGTTGCGGGTACTGAATCCGGTCGAGTTGCGCCTGATACCGGGGCTTCGTCGCGTGGTCGAGTTCGCGCCACTTGGCGGCGGGGTGGAGCCCAGCCGCGGCGATGCGGTAGCCGTGGTCAGCGGCGTGGTCGACGAGCGCCTCGCGGACCGTCTCGACGGCCGCGCCGGCCTCGTCGGGGGCCTCGATGAGCGGCGTCTGCGTCTCGATAGTGAACTTGAACAGCTCGTGGTCGAGTCGTCCGGCGAGCGGTTCCGGAGGCTCCGGTCCGTAGACTAAGTCGTCGATACCCGAGGTGGGGCGGCCGTCGGCATCGACGATGTAGAATTCCTCTTCGACGCCGAGCGTCCCCATTCGGTCGAAGGCGTCCGCCGACCCTAGTTCCATCGCAACGGCGTAAGTTGCGCCGAATTAAAAACACCGTGGGAGCCGGCGAACGCGTCGCACGACCGCGGGCAAGCGAATCGGACGATAGTGACGGGCGAAAATCAGGTCTCTCGGAACGGTCGTCAGACGGAGCGATGACGGTGACGCCGCCGCCCGTCTACTTCGGCCGGGCGACGATTCCGAGGTGGTCGGCGTGGAAGCGGTCGAGACGGGCTGTGTCGAGGATTTCGTAAGCGGATTCCAGTTCGGCGACCACGTCGTCGAACACGTCGTCCGGCTCGGCGGTCACGTCCTCGCTCCGCGCCTTGACGGCCATCAGGAGCCGACCGTCGTCCGCGAGGAACTGTCGGTTGCGGACGGCGACGGTCGCCTGCCCGCGGGTCGCCACGTCCATGACGAGGCAATCGATGCCGGATTCGACCACGTGCGCGTAGGATTCGGGGTCGCGCGCGTCCTTCAGGAGCGGGAAGAGATTGGTGCGGTCCTCGGCGACGCCGACGAGGTCGCGGACGGGGCGCGGCGCGAACTCCACGGCGTAGGTCGGCCCGGCGAAGTCGGCGACGTGCGAGACGGTCGTTCCCGAGGCGGCCCCGAGGTAGAGGACCGACTCGTCGCCGACGAGACCCGTGTCCATCCCGAGTTCGAGCATCGCGCCGAGCTTCGAGCGCCCGGCGTCCCACGCGCGCCAGCCGTCGGCGTCCACGGGTTCGCCGTAGACCTGCGCGCCCCGGGTCGAGAGGCGCTCGCGGCCGCCGAACGTCCGGCGCTCGACGCCTTCGGGGAGGTCGGCCTCGGCCCCGGCGGCGGAATCGTCGCTCATTCGTCGGCCTCCTCGTCGGCGCGGGCGCGAATCGTCGCCATCCGGTCGGCGAGTTCGGCGTGCAGGTCCGGCCGGTAGTCGCCCGAGTAGTGGTCGATGCGCGCGGCGATAGAGAGCTTCCCGGCGAGCGCGCGGGCGGCCGACCCGCGGTCCTGCGGGCGCGTCCCGCGGACGTACTCGTGAGTGAAGATGACGCCGTGTTTGGGCGACGTGGCGCGGCCCTTCAGGTGCGCGAAGAGGGCGTCTTCGGCCCCGAGTACTTGGACCGTTCCGCTCGGTTTCTTGGCGAGGCTTTCGAGGCCGCCCGCAAGCGCGATGAGCCGCGCCGCGAGGACCGGGCCGGCCATCTCGGCGAGGTTCGGCGCGGTCGTGGGCGCGCGCTCTTCGATGAACGCCCGGAGGTCGTCGCGCTCGTCGAGCAGGTCCACCGCGCGGGTTGCGTAGGAGACGACGCGCTCTTCGGCGGCGGTCTTCGGGTCGCGGGCGGCGATGTCGCGGACGCCGTCGAGGCCGCGCGGGACGGTCTCGTAGAGCGTGCCGGCCCACTCGACGACCCGCTCGGCGAGTTCGTTCGCGGTCCGTTCGGCGTCGTCCATCGCGCGCACGGCGTGGGCGAGTTGCACGTCGTCGGCGCGCTCGCGCTCCGCGACGGCCTCACTGGCGGCGGCGAGCGTCGCCGAGCGGAGTTTGGCGTAGTAGTCGGTCTCGTCGGCGGCGAACCCGGCGTCGACGGCCTCGGCCGGCCAGTCGGCGGGGGCGGAGGCGCGGCCCGTTCGGACTCGCGTCGCCCCAGATTCGGGGTCGTCGGGGTCCGCGCCGGCGAACCATGCGTCTGTCATACTGGCGGATTGCGCCCCGTTCGGGTAAAAGGACACGGACCCGCGGGCGCGGTTCGGTGCTCATGGTACGCCGTGGTAAGTTTTAACACACCATGTCTCGTACGAATGCTCGATGGAACGCGCTTCGTACGTCTGTCGTGAGTGTCAAACGACCGTGAGCGCCGCGTCGTACCGCTCGACTTGTCCGGAGTGTAGCGGCGAACTGCGGCCTAGGTCCGTGACGAGCCGCCGACGCGCCGGAGATTGAACGACGCGCGCGGGTCGTCCGACCCGAGCGCCGTCCGCTCGCTCGCAGTCACGACCGACGACCTCGTGACCGCCCTCGAGGCGAACCGCCGGGGCGACGACCCCGTCGTCCTCCGCGTCACCCCGCCGTTCTACGGGCGGATGCGGGCGCGAATTCACCGAACCGGCGGCGAAGCCTCGGACTACGCCGACCCCGAGCCGATACACCTCGACCCGCGGGTCTTCGTCGGCGACGACGCCCCCGCGTACCCCGAACCCGACGAGACGCGGCCGGAGCCGTACGAGGTCGAAGCTCACCACGAGCGCCACACGGAGACGGTCCGAGCGTGGCGCTCTGCCGTCCGCGACCACCTCCGCGAGGCCGTCGCGCTCCCGACGGACGACGGTCCCCACGAGGTCGACGTCAAGTACCTCGGCTGAGCGAACCACTTTTTCCCCGCGGGGCACACCGTAGCGACATGAGCACCGACGAGTACCGCCGCGGGACGGCGGTCGAGCGCGAGCGTCAGCAGAAACAGCGCCCGGCGCGCGGCCGCTACCGCGGGGTGTTGCCGGTCATCTACGCCATCGGGTTCGTCATGTTCACCGGCGTCTCGCTGTACATCGGGCCGGAGCCGGCGTTCGCAGTCTACCTCGTCACCCACGTCTTCTACGCGGGACTCGTCCGCGCCGACATCAAGTCGCTCCGCGGGCAGGGCATCGACTGGGGCGCGTCGCGGCACCTCTGGTTCGGCGCGGCGTTCGCGCTCCCGTTCGTCGCGCCCGCCTACTACCTCTACAGCGGCCGCGTGATTCGCCGCGAAAACGAGTCGCGGAACCTCGATGACTGAGGCAGAAACCCGCGGACTGCTCCGCGAGGCCGAGCCGAGGGTGCGGCGGCCCGGCCACCGAACTTATGCCCGGCGAGGGGAAATGGCGGGGCAATGACTTCCAGACGCGTAGTCGCGGTGCTCGCGCTCGCCGCGCTCGTGCTCACCAGCGGCTGTATCGGCTTTCTGACGGGCGAGGAGACGCTGACGTTCGAATCCGAACCGGCCACGACGGACGCGACCGTCGCCGAGAACGCCGGCTACGAGACGAACGGGACCGAGACGTTCGCGGTGAATCGCACGCTCTCGTTCGGCGGGCAGGAGCGTAAAATCGCCGCCAGCAACCACATCACGACGTACGAGAAGACGCTGGACCTCGGCTTCTTCGGCGAGGCCAAACTCGGCTCGTTCAGCGTCATCTCGACGCCCGCGGTCGAGGTCGCCGGCCAGCCCCGGAACCCCATCGGCGACTACTCGAACGACGACCTCATCCGCCTCGTCGACAACCGGTATCAGGGCCTCAGCGACGTCCAGCAGGTCAGTTCGCGGAACGTCCAGATGCTCGGCGAGACGACTAACGTCACGAAGTACAGCGCCACCGCGCGGTTCGGCGGGCAGGAAGTCGACGTGTACGTCCACGTGACGAAAGTCCAGCACAACGAGGACTTCGTCATCGCAATCGGGCTGTACCCCCAACAGCTCGACGGCGAGGAGGAGAACGTCCTCGAACTGATTCGGTCGGTCGAACACCCGTCTGAAGCGTAAGCCGCCTCGGGCGAGCCTTTTTCTCGTCGCCGCGGGTCGATGGTTTCATGACTCGCGTACGGACCGCAGGTATCGCGGTGACGGCGCTCGGCGTCGTCGGCTACGGCGTCGGGTCGCTCGTTGCCTACCCGGGCCGGGCGTTCTCGGTGACGGCCGTCATGGTCGGCATCACGCTCTGGGCCATCGGGGGTGACGTGCGGTGATTTCGGCGCTCGTCTACGGCGACGACGGCGTGTCGGCCTACGAGGAGACCGCGTTGGACGCCGCGCGCGACGCCGACGGGACCACGTGGGTTCGCACGACCGCCGCGGAGGAGTTCGAGCGCGTCGCCGAGGCGTTCGGCGTCCACCCGCTTTCGGTCGAGGACGTTCGGAACGACGCCCGCCCGAAGGCCGAGGAGTACGACGAGTACACGTTCGTCGTCGTCCGGGTGGCGACGCTCCGCGCCGGCGAACAGGTGTTCGAAGAGGAGGTCCAGACCAGACCCGTGGGGCTCTGCTTCGGCGACGACTGGCTCGTGACGCTGACGCGCCGGGAACTGGAACCGATAAACTACGTATGGAACGCCATCGAGCGGGAGGAGCCCCGGATGCTCCGGTTCGGGCCGGACTTCGTGGCCTACCGCGTCATCGACCGCATCGTCGACGAGTACTTCGGGCTGTTGGACGAGGTCGGCGAGGAGATAGAACTCATCGAGGACATCATCCTCGAGGGTCCCGACCCGGAGGTGCTCGAGGGGCTGAACGCGGTCCGGCGCGACCTGCTGTCGTTCCGGAAAACCGTGTGGCCGACGCGGGAGGCCGTCGGCGTGCTCGCGCGCGGCGACCCCGACTACGTCCGCGAGTCGACGGAGAAGTACTACCGCGACGTGTACGACCACCTCGTCGAGTTGGTCGACCTCACGGAGACGTACCGCGACCTCGCGCGCGGCGCGCGGGACATCTACCTCAACACGCTCTCGCAGTCGACGAACGAGGTGATGAAGACGCTCACCGTCGTCGCCACCATCATCCTCCCGCTCACGCTCGTCGTCGGCATCTACGGTATGAACTTCGACCCCGGCGCGTCGGCGTTCAACATGCCCGAACTCGGCTGGGCCTACGGCTACCCGGCGACGATGCTCGGCATGGCGCTCGTCTCCGCCGTCCTGCTCGTCTACTTCCGACGGGAGAGCTGGCTCTAAGCGACGAAAGAGATATACTACCCGATTGCTCACGTCTGGCGCTCGGTTCGCGTCGGCGAGATGGCGACAAATCCCCCCACATCGTGCGATTGACCCGCATAACCTCGGCGAAAGGTTTATATGCTTTTCGGACTTACTGATGGTAAGGCCAGTCCAAGCCGGATTATTCTTTCGTCTTCTGTGGTCTTCCCGGCCGAGACGTATCCGCGCCTTCCACCCCACCATGAGCGACACCACAACCACCCGAACCTACAGTACCGACGCAAAGGCCAGGGACGTCCGTCCCCGCGAGTCGGAGCGAGACGAAAAACAGCAGGACGAAGCGCAGGTCTGCCCCGAGTGTAGCGGCCACCTCGTCACCGACGAGGAACACGGCGAGACGATTTGCGAGGAGTGCGGCCTCGTCGTCGAGGAAACCGTGGTCGACCGCGGCCCCGAGTGGCGCGCGTTCGACTCCGCCGAGCGCGACAGCAAGTCCCGCGTCGGCGCGCCGACGACGAAGATGATGCACGACAAGGGGCTGTCGACCAACATCGGCTGGCAGAACAAGGACGCCTACGGCAAGTCCCTCTCGCCCCGCCAGCGCGAGCAGATGCAGCGACTCCGCACGTGGAACGAGCGGTTCCGCACCCGTGACTCCAAGGAGCGCAACCTCAAGCAGGCGCTCGGCGAAATCGACCGCATGGCCTCGGCCCTCGGTCTCCCGGAGAACGTCCGCGAGACCGCCTCGGTCATCTACCGCCGCGCGCTCAACGACGACCTGCTCCCCGGCCGCTCCATCGAGGGCGTCGCCACCGCGGCGCTGTACGCGTCGGCCCGGATGGCGGGCACTCCCCGCTCGCTCGACGAACTGGAGAAGGTCTCGCGCGTCGATAAGATGGAACTCACCCGGACGTACCGCTACGTCGTCCGCGAGCTGAAGCTCGAAATCAAGCCCGCAGACCCCGAGCAGTACGTCCCGCGGTTCGCCAGCGAACTCGGCCTCTCCGACGAGGCCGAGCGGCAGGCCCGCCAGCTCCTCCGCGACGCGAAGGAGACGGGTATCCACTCCGGCAAGTCGCCGGTCGGTCTCGCCGCCGCCGCCGTCTACGCCGCCGCCCTCCTCACCAACGAGAAGGTGACCCAAAGCGAGGTCTCGACGGTCGCAGACATCTCCGAAGTCACCATCCGCAACCGCTACAAGGAGCTGCTCGAAGTCCAAGACGGTACCCTGTTCGCGTAACCGCTCGGTGGGCTCGGTGGCCCGCACTTTTCTCGGTCGTGCTAAACCGTAACAACATTTATCCGCACCCCCGAAGCATATACGGGGTATGGTTGAAGCGTTCGTCCGACTCTTGTGCCCCGAATGTGGAAAGGACTGGGAGACGAATCCGACCGATCTCCCCGCTCACCGCGACAACTACTCGTGTCAGGGATGCGGCGCGACGCGGCGCACGGCCGAGTTCATGCGGACGGAGCGCGACCTCCAGACGCTCAAACAGTTCGAGTAGCGAGGAGCGAGAGAGGGTCGTCTCACGACCGGGGCGGTCCCGGCTGGCGTCCGTTTTTTAGATGTCGGGAATCGACGAGAGCGCGCCGCACGCGTCGCACTTCAGCACGTCGGCACCTTGTTGCGTGACGAACTTCGTGTCCGGCGACCCGCACTCGCTGCACAGGACGAACGACTCGACGTACTCGTCGAGCGCGTCGGCGATGCGGCGCTGGCGGAACTCACCGGTGAACCGCGCGCGACCTCTGTCGTCGATTTGGGCGCTCGTTCCCAACTCCGTCTGGAAGAACTTCAGGACGTGCATCGCCTCGCGCGCGAGGCGGTCGTGGGTCGCCGCGAAGTTCTCGTAGACCGTGACGTTCCCCTCCTGGCGGACCGTCGGCTCCGGAACGCTGAAGCGGTCGCCGCCTTCCGCGACGTCCGGCGACTCCGAGAGCGCGCGGTCCAGTTGGTCGTCGTAGTCCATGCGCGACAGTACGCGTACGCCGGGGTAAAATTCTCACGACCCCCGGCGCGCGCGACCGGCGCTCGGCGCGCGCCCTACATAGCTATATAAACCACTCGTGAGATTCCGCCGACGCTCGCTATCGAGGGGGCGAAACAACAAACGAATTGAAAACGTTCGAACACGAAATTTCCGCTGAGACCCCCATAATCGGCGGTTTAAGGGAGTCGGATGCTAACGTGACTCAAGATAATACTATATCCCTCCGGTCTCAAGCCGTGGTTGCTCATGAAGAAGCAGGAACTCATCCACCTGCACGGTCTGCTCGCAGAAGTCCACACCCAGATTGAGGCCTGGGAGGACGAGGAAATCAGTCTCGTCGAGTACAACGAACTCGGCGTACGACCGACATCCATCCACAAGTCCAAGACGGACCACAAAGCAGCCGTGTTTAAACTGGCGAAGGGAATCACCGGAGCGATGCACGAGGCCGAACCAGAGCCGCTCGCACCGCAAGCCGACTGAACCGAGAAAAGAAACGCGTTCTCCTCTACGACCCTACATCCGAGAGCGACCGCGCCGCTCTCTCGCGCGACGACGCTCCCGAGCGACCGCCGTGCCGAACCGATGGATGAGTTCCGCTCGCGGGCAGAAATAACGTTTTGACGGAGGTGAGGCGTCGTCACGGGCTTTCGATGGCGCTGGGACGTCCCCTCCGCGACGACGATAAGCCGTGCTTCAGCGGTCGTCGACGAGGTCGTCGAAGTCGACGAGCGCGTCGTCGTCGTCCGAAGCGCCGGTCTCGGCGCGGGTGTCCCCCTCGCCGTCCGTCTCGACCGAATCGTCGTCGACTCGTTCGACCGACAGCACCTTCAGCGGGATATTTTCGAGGCGTTGGCCGATCTCCTTGCGGGCGATGCGCGAGGCGTGTTCCTCCTGTTCGACGTTGAAGACGGTCATCTCCAGTTCGAGGGCGACGAGCGCCTCGTCCGCGGCGATGAACGCGGGAGGGAGTTCCTCGCCGCCGGGCGAGCTCCGAGAGCCCATGTTAATCTCGACGTACTTCAGGTCGGGATTGAGCATCTCGCCGGTCTTCGAGATGGCGATTCGGACCGCCTCGTCGACGGTTTCCACGTCGTACACCGGGACCGCGGCCTCGACGACGACTCTGCAGTCCATGGTTACGATGAGGTTGTGTGCCGAAGGGTATCAACCTTCTTGCCACTCTGTCTCCCGCCCGCTCACTCCCCGCCAGAGCGGAGGTAGTGGAAGACGTACGTCTGGGTGTAGCCGGCGTAGCGACCGCCGAGGCGCTCGCGAATGGCCCGCGAGGTGTCGGCGTAGTTCCCCCGGTCGCAGTCGGGGTAGTGCTCCTCGATGGCCGACCGAATCCACGTGTCGAGCGGGACGGCTTCGAGGTAGTCGAGCGAAAACAGCAGGACGCAGTCCGCGACCTTGTCGCCGACGCCGACGAACGTCGTCAGGAAGTCGCGGGCGTCCTCGTAGTCGCGGCCGCGGGCCTCGGCGGGCGTCGCCTCGCCCGTGGCGACCATCTCGGCCGTCCGCCGGACGTAGGGCGCGCGATAGCCGAGGCTGAGGTCGCGGAGTTCGTCTTCGGTGGCCTCGGCCAGACGCTCGGGCGTCGGGTACGCGAAGTACGTCTCGCCGTCGAACTCGACCCGCTCGCCGTAGGACTCTCTGAGCCGCGACTGCATCCCGAAGATGCGCGAGACGCGCATCTGCGCCGAGCAGATGAACGAGACGAGACAGCCGAACGGCGGGTCTCGGACGAGTCGCATGCCCGGGTACGCCTCGTAGGCCCGCCGGACGAGCGGTTCGTCGGGCATCTCCGAGACGATGGCGTCGAGGTCGTCGTCGAGGCGAAGCAGGTGGGTGAGAAGCGGGACGGCGTCGAGGTTCGACTCCCACTCCAGCGCGCCGTCGGTCTGGCGGACCCTGACGACGGCGGACTCGTCGGAGACGCCGTCGAGCGGCGGGACGACCGTCTGGTACCACGCGTCGCCGCCGTGGGCCGCGTCGCGCTCGTACATCCGGCCGTCGGGGCGGTCCCAGAGGTACGACTGGCCGCTCTCCAGCGTCGATTGGAGGTCGAACGCTCCGTCGAGGCTCGCGAGGTCGATGACACCCGTCTCCATCGCTTCGACGTTGGGCGCGGGGGATTTGCGGGTTTCGATGCCGGCGGACGAGACGGGACGACGGGTCGAGACGGCGACAAATCGAGACGGGGCGGCGGCGAGGCGGGTCACGGCGACCCACGTCGCGCTCAGCGGTTGCGGCTCACCGGGAAGCTGACGCGGTCCGGGTGGTCGCCCAGTCGGTCGAGAATGCGCTCGTAGAGCCGGTTTTTGACGCGCTGGGCGCGAGTCGGCGGGACGAGCACGCGGAGTCGGAAGACGACCCACGACTCCTCCTGTGCGACGTTGACGGTCGGGCCGCCGGCCACGTCGAGGTCCAGCGGCGACTCGGCGAGCCTCGCCCGGTAGCGTTTCATCGCGGCGTCCATGTCGTCGCCGAGTTCCTCGTCGGCCACGTCCAAGAGGAGTTGGCGGACGAACGGGAGGTCCGTCTCGTAGGACACCTGCACGGGTACCTCGGTCCAGACGCGGTCGAACAGCGCGCCGTAGTTGACGACCTCGGACGAGAGGACGAGCGAGTTCGGGACGGTGACGGTCCGACCGGACGGCTGGTTCGACGCGAGGGTGCCGCCGGTCTCCCAGAGCGTCGTGACGAGGAAGTCAACCTCGGCCACGTCGCCGGAGACCGAGCCGATGTTGACGCGGTCGCCGACCGCGTACGGTCGCTTCGCGAGGATGTAGAACCAGCCGATGAAGGAGAGAATCGGCTGTTGGAGCGCGAAGGTGACGGCGAAGCCGATGACGCCGAACGAGACCAACAGGCCGAGCCACTGCTCCGTGAACGCCCCGAGGACGCCGACGAGCGCGACCCCGCCGAGCGTGAGTCGGAGGACGTTCCGAACGTCGTGGGCCCGGCGGCGGTCGGCGATGCGCCCGACGAAGAACGCGGCGAGAAACCGGTAGACGCCGTAGGCGACGAGCGCGACCGCGGCGGCGGACAGCCCCTTCGAGAGGAGCAAGTCGGCGTTGGGCACGTCGAAGTCCGAAAGGGGGGTCGTCGCGCGGACGAGCGCCGAGAGAACCGCGGCGATGAGCCCGGCGGCGAACGCGCCGAGGCCGAGGCGGCGAGACATACCGTTGCCGTCGGGTGGGCGACTGAAAAAGGTGTAGTCGAACCGAGGCGAGGGGCGGCGGCCTCAGTTGCGGATGTGGAGGTCCGTGAGGTTCGCGAGGCGGTCGGCGACGCCGTCGTCGAGGCCCTTGCGGGTGACGCGCCACTCCCAGTTGCCGGTCTGCGTGCCGGGGGTGTTGAAGCGGGTCTCGGAGCCGAGACCGAGGAGGTCCTGCGTCGTCGTGAACGCGAGGACGGACGCGGAGTTCCAGACGGCGTCGATGATGGACCAGTGAATCTCCGAGCCGTCCGCGCCGATGTTGTAGTGGAGGCAGTCGCGGGTGCGATCGTCGAGGTCGCGGTAGTAGCCGACGAACGTGTCGGTGTCGTGGGTCGAGGTGTAGGCGACCGAGTTCTCCGGGTAGTGCATCGGCTGGTACATGTCGCCCTCGCTGCACCAGTCGGCGTACTGCGGGACGCGCATGCCGGGGAAGGCGAACCGGTCGCGGAGGTCGACCAGCGAGGCGTCGAGGAAGCCGAGGTCCTCGACGATGAAGGGGAGGTCGCCCAGTTCGCGCTCGACCGTCTCGAAGAAGTCGTGGCCGGGGGCGTCGCGCCACTCGCCGTCGCCGGGGTCGTCGGAGTCGGCGTCGATGGCCCAGAACTCGTCGAACCCCTTGAAGTGGTCGATGCGGGTCACGTCCACGAGGTCGAACAGGCGGCGGAGGCGGTCGAGCCACCAGCCGTAGCCGTTCTCGCGGAGCGTCTCCCAGTCGTACAGCGGGTTGCCCCAGCGCTGGCCGGAGTCGTTCGGGTTCGGCGGGACGCCGGCGACCACGGCCGGTTCGTTCGATTCGGTGAGGTCGAATGCCTCCGGGGCGGCCCACACGTCGGCGCTGTCGAGGGCGACGTAGATGGGGAGGTCGCCGACGAGGGTGACGCCCTTCTCGTCGGCGTAGTCGGCGAGGGCGCGCCACTGCTCGTCGAAGCAGAACTGGACGAACTCGCGGTAGCGAATCTCGTCGGCGTACTCCTCGCGGGCGTCGGCGAGCGCGTCGGGGTCGCGGGTCTTCAACTCGGTCGGCCAGTCTATCCACGCTCGTTGGAACTCGTCTTTCAGGGCGGCGAACAGCGCGTAATCTTCGAGCCAGCCGGCCTCGCGCTCGCGGAAGGCGTCGAGGGCGGCGCGGTCGTCCTCGGCGGCCTCGGCCTCGAAGCGGTCGAAGGCGGTGCGGAGCCGCGAGCGCTTGTACTCGCCGACGCGTTCGTAATCGACGGCGTGAGGGTCGAAGTCGGGAACGGGTTCGAGGTCGTCGTCGGTGAGCCATCCGCGCTCTACGAGGTCCGTGAGGTCGATGAGAAGCGGATTGCCGGCGAACGAGGAGGACGATTGATACGGCGAGTTCGCCATGGCCGGCTCGGTCGGCCCGAGGGGGCAGAACTGCCACATCGACTGTTCGGCGTCGGAGAGGAAGTCAACGAAGGCGCGCGCGCCGTCGCCGAGGTCGCCGATGCCGTGAGGCCCCGGGACCGAGGTGACGTGCATGAACACCCCGCTCTGTCGAGAAAGTCGCATACCCACAGGGTCCGCGTGCGACCCAATTGGTACTTTGGGTCGAAACGGCGGGACCGAAGGCGAGGCGGCGAGCGCGTCGACGGGGCCACGTCGGACCGTCGACCCCACCCTCTGTCGTGCTAGCAACCCGCACGAAATCGGTCGCGAGCGGGCGTCGCTCGCGCTCGTCTCAACAACACTTATTCTCCCCCGTCCGTTCCGTGCGCGTATGAGTGATATCGCTGTCATCCTCCCCGACGGAACGGAACTCTCCGTCGAGGAGGGTGCGACGGTGCGAGACGCCGCGTTCGCAATCGGCCCCGGCCTCGGCAAGGACACCGTCGCCGGCGTCGTCGATGGCGAACTCGTGGACAAGGAGACGCCGCTCCACGACGGCGCGGACCTCGTCATCGTCACCGACCAGTCCGACGAGTATCTCGACGTGCTCCGCCACTCGGCGGCCCACGTCTTCGCGCAGGCCCTCCAGCGGCTCCACCCCGAGGCCAAACTGACCATCGGCCCGTGGACGGACGACGGCTTCTACTACGACGTGACGAGCGTCGACCTCGAACAGGAGGAACTCGAAGCCATCGAAGACGAGATGCGCGACATCATCGAGGAGGACCTCGACATCGAGCGCGCCCTCGTCGACCGCGAGGAGGCCCTCGAAAAGTACGCCGACAACCCCTACAAGCGCGACATCCTCGAAACGGAGGCCGCCGGCGACGACGAACTGTCGTTCTACCAGCAGGGCGAGTTCGAGGACCTCTGTAAGGGCCCGCACGTCGAATCGACGGGCGAAATCGGCGCGGTCAAGCTCCTGAACATCTCCGCGGCCTACTGGCGCGGCGACGAGGAAAACGACACGCTGACGCGGGTCTACGGCACGGCGTTCGAGTCCGAGTCCGACCTCGAAGCGTTCCTCGACATGCGCGAGGAGGCCAAGGAGCGCGACCACCGGAAGCTCGGACAGGAACTCAACCTGTTCGCCATCGACGAGACGACGGGGCCGGGCCTGCCGCTGTACCAGCCGAACGGCAAGCGCATCCTCGACGAACTCGCGGACTACGCGAAACAGCTCAACCTCGACGCGGGCTACGACCCCGTCGAGACGCCCCACCTGTTCCGGACGGAGCTGTGGAAGAAGTCGGGCCACTACGAGAACTACGTCGACGACATGTTCCTCCTCGACGTGAACGACGAGGAGTACGGCCTGAAGCCGATGAACTGCCCCGGCCACGCGACCATCTTCGACCAGCAGTCGTGGTCCTACCGCGACCTGCCGGTGCGCTACTTCGAAGACGGGAAGGTCTACCGCAAAGAACAGCGCGGCGAGCTATCGGGGCTCTCTCGCGTCTGGTCGTTCACCATCGACGACGGCCACCTGTTCGTCCGCCCCGACCAGATAGAAGACGAGATCAACCTCATCATCGACAACATCCTGTCGGTGTTCGACACGTTCGGACTGGACGCCGAGGTCGCGCTCGCCACGCGCCCCGAGAAGTCCGTCGGAAGCGACGAAATCTGGGAGCAGGCCGAGACGCAACTCCGCGCCGTCTTAGACGACAGCGGCATCGACTACGGCATCGAGGCCGGCGACGGCGCGTTCTACGGCCCGAAAATCGACTTCGCGTTCAAGGACGCCCTCGGTCGCAAGTGGGACGGCCCGACGGTCCAACTCGACTTCAACATGCCCGACCGCTTCGACCTCACCTACACGGGCGAGGACAACGAGGACCACCAGCCGGTGATGATTCACCGCGCGCTCTACGGCAGCTACGAGCGCTTCTTCATGGTGCTCATCGAGCACTTCAACGGCAAGTTCCCGTTCTGGCTCGCGCCCGAGCAGGTCCGCATCCTGCCCATCTCGGACGACCAGATGGGCTACGCGAAGCAGCTCCAGTACGAACTCGGTGACTTCCGGGTCGACATCGAGGACCGCTCGTGGACGCTCGGCCGGAAGATTCGCGAGGCCCAGACCGACCGCGTCCCGTACATGGTCATCGTCGGCGGCGACGAGGAAGAAGACGGGACCATCTCCGTCCGCGACCGCAAGGAACGCGAGGCCAAGGACGTGAGCGTCGAGGCGTTCCGGGACCACCTCCGGAGCGAGTACGACGAAAAGCGCCCCGAACCCGACTTCCTCGCCGACGCGGAGTGAGGAACGCGACCGACTCAGGCAGTAACTGATTCTCTGTTCCGGCGGTTCCGCGCCGCCGCGTCCAACTCTCGCCGGACCGTCGTTCGGAACGACTCGTCTCTGATGAGGTTCGCGAGCACGCCGAAATGTCCGCAGTCCCACTCGCGGCGGTTCGGCCTCGGGACGCCCCACTCGTCGAGGAGCGCGCGAGCCGTGGACGCGGGAGCCATCTCGTCGCGAGCCCCGACGAACGGGAAGACGCGTTCGGGCGCGAGACACGGGTCTTTGGGCGGGTTCAACAGCGGCGCGAACTCGTGGAGCGCCTCGCCGGCCCAGCCTGCCGCGTCGAGGGCGGCGTCGATGTCGAGCAGTTTCGTGAGTCCCCCCGCGAGGAGCGTCTGGTCGATTGCGCCGGGCATCCCCGCGGGGAACAGCAGGTCGGGGCGCATCGACTCGGGCCAGTCGCCGCACCGGCCCCCGACGTGGAGCGCGACGGTTCCGCCGAGGCTGACGCCGCCGACGCCGACGGCCGGCGCGCCCTCGGTCCGCGCCCAGTCGGTGAGGACGGCGGTCTCCAGCGCAGCCGCCGAGTAGAGCGTGAACAGGCCGACGGGCGCGCGGGCGATGTAGGGCTCGCCGCTGTATCGACCGAGTAGCTCGCGCCGGCCGTGCCACGGCGCGTCGGGGAGGACGACCCGGTACCCCTCGGGGGCGAGCGCGCGGGCGACGTACTCCTCTTCGGGCCAGTAGGTGAGTTGGTCGTCGAACATCCCCCAGCCGGAGTGGAAGACGAGCGTGGGCAGGTCGTCGGCGGCGTCGACGGGTTCGTACACCCGCGCAGACGCCCGGTCGCTGAGGTGCGGCGAGGGCGACCGGAAGCGAAGCAGATACTCGACGGTTCCCGGCCCTCGAACCGTCGCAGAACGCTCGACTCGAGGGAACTCCTCGGCCGCGCTGGACTCGGCGAAGCCGTACAGTCGCTCGGGTTCGGCGAGTTCGTGGTGCCAGCGGGTTCGCGCGTCCTCGGGCGAGGGCGTCTCGAACTTCACCGGCGGCACGAGGTGTTCCTTCGGGAGGAAGCCGAAGATGCCGGTCGGCTTGGCCCGCCGTTCCGACACCTCGCGGCGCTCGCGCTCGACGGCGACGCGCTCGTCGGGCGTCGACTCGTCGTCGCCCCAGAAGACGCTGTCCCAGCGCTCCATCGTCTCGTCGTACGCGCCGCGGAGGCGGGCGTACCGCGCGAGGGCGCGTTCGATTCGGTCGTGGAGGTGCGGTGCCGGCGGCGAACCGACCTCGCGGAGGTACGCTTCCGGCCCGTCCGAGAGCGCCACGTCGGCCGCGGCGCGAGCGCGGGCGACGCCGAACTCGCGGGGGAGCGAGCGAGTTTTGAACGCCTCGAACGGTCGCGAGGTCAGCAGTCGGCCGGCGGGCGAGGTCAACAACCGGTGTACCGCCGGGGTTTCGAGATGGTCCATGCCGTGTGATACGAGTGACACGATAATGACCCTAGGCCCGCGTGTCGGAGCGTGAGAACGGGCGGAGTGGTACCGGGACCGGCCTCTCGAACTAATAAATTAAATAGCGCGATATGAAATCCGATTCGCGGGGAAAACAGACGAATCGAAGCGGAACGAGACGACGGCGCTCAGGCCGACTCGAACCGCCACCGCGTCGCGTCGGCGGGAAAGCCGGACCACGCCAGCACGCGCTCGGGTCGAATCCGAAACACCGGCGTCCCGTGGCGAATCCCGTACTTCGCCTCGTAGGCGTCGTCGATGCGGGCGAGCGTGGTCTCGTCGGCGGTCTCCGCGTCCAGTCGCTCGGCGGCGCCTTCGAGGATGACCACGTCGGTTCCGCTTTCGGTGTGAACCGAGAGGCGCGGGTCGTGCGCGAGGTTTCTGACTCATCTAGTCCGCTCGCCGCCGCCGCAGTGGAACGCGCCGTCGACCCAGACGCCCCAGACCGGGCGGGCGTGCGGTCGGCCGTCGGGGCGGGTCGTCGTGGCCCAGAACACCTCGCCGTCGGCGAACGCGGTCTCGACGAGGTGCCACTCCAAGAGCCCCTCTTCCGATTCGGGGATGCCGTAACTCGGTTCGGTCATCGGGCGGTCGCGGGTCGTCGCGGGCGGCGCGTCGTCGGACATGAGAGAAAGAAGGGACGCGAGAGATTAAACGCGGAGCCCTACCACGTCGTGAGCGCGTCGGTCCCGTGGGACCACGTCAGGGCGGCGAGGAAGGCGAGGACGCCGGTGATGGCCGACGCGCCGCCGACGAAGAACACCCACTCCATGCCGACTTCGGCCATGAGGTAGCCGCCGAGGAGGGGCGCGACGACGCTGCCGGGCCGCCAGAGGAGTTCGCGGATGCCGAAGCTACTGGCGACCCCCGCGCCGCCGGAGCCCTCGTCGGCGAACAGCGCCATGCTGGCCGGTTCGCGGAGGCTGTCTGCGACGCCGAGGAGGCCGGCGAGGCCGACGAGCGGGAGGAACGCGGGCGAAAGCGGACCGAGGAAGGGGACGGCGGCAGGGAGCGCGAGCGCCTCGCCGACCGCGGGCGAGAAGGGGACGGCGAGCGCGATGAGGCCGTAGAGGCCGCCGCCGACGAAGACGAACCGCGCCCGGCCGTACGAATCGGAGATGCGCCCGGTGTACGGCTGACAGAGCATGTTGGTGAACTTCTCGGCGACGACCGTGGCGGCGACGGCGATGCCGCCGTATTCGAGGCCGCCGGAGGCCGCGGAGACCCCGGCGTAGATGGGCACCCACGTCCGGACGAGGGTGACCGCGACGGCGTACTGGACGCGGAACGTCGCCATCGTCAGGATGCGCTCGTTGAGCGCGAGGTCCGTGAACGGAAAGCCGTGGACGCGGGGTCTCGTCCGGCGGGAGAAACACCCAGATGGCGACGACGGCGATGGTCAGGAGAATCGTGATGACGATGAAGATGGGCGTGAAGCCGAACAGGTCGTAGAGGATACCGGCGCTGATGCTTCCGAGGATGGAGGCCGCAAAGCGGGCGGCGTTCGCCTTCCCGATGTGGTTCGCGCGCGTCCCCTCGCGGGCGAGTTCGCCGACGAGCGCGAGCGACATCAGCCCCGCGCCGGTGACGGCGACCCCCTGTGCGGCCCGCACGAGAATAAACGAGAGACTGGAGTCGACGAGCGGGAACGCGGCGTAGACGACCGCACCGAGGCCGACCGTCCCCGCAAGCACGAGGCGTTTATCGTACCGGTCGCCGGCCCACGACAGCGGCACGACGGCGATAGTCTGGGCGAGCGTGAAGCCGGTGGTGAACATGCCGATGACGAAGCCGCGAGAGAGGGAGAACCCGCCGAGCGCGAGCCCGCCGAGCGCGAGTTCGGGGACGGCGACCGCACCCGGGTCGAGTTCGTTGATGTACTTCGGGAGCAGGGTGACGAGCGTGATGAAGCCGAAACCGCCGGCGAACCGAGTGAGATACAGCGTCCAAAACCTGAGACGGGTGCGGTCCATGGGCTGTGTGCGGCTAACCGGTGAAAAGAAGTTCCGGAACCGGCCGTCGACGAAGATGACCTAAAGCCCCCGGATAACGGTGGTGAGCTTTATCCCTCACGAAAAGAGACATGTTACCATGGAACTGGTGGATGGTGAAACGGTGGCGAGAGGTGTGGAGACGCGCCTCATCCGAGTCGAGCGAGAGATGAACGACCACGGGGCGATGACCGTCCGCGTGGCCGAAACCGGAGAGCTCCGCACCGTGGTGGCGTGTGCGACCTCCGACCTTCGGGCTCGCCTGGCCTCGGCGACGGTGGGGTCGGAGTTCCCGCTTCGACTCGCGCCCTCGCCGGGCCGCGGGAACTCGTGGGTCGTGCTCGGGCGCTGAGTCAGGAATCGAACAGGAGTTTTGCGCCGACCGCGAGGCCGCCGAAGAGCGTCACGAGCACCGCACCGGCGACGACGTCGGCCCCGAACAACACCCCGAAGTCCGGGGTGAGCGCGGCGACGAACCGGTCGGGGTCGAAGCGCTCCCCGACGCCTGTAGCCAGCCCGAAGACGACGGCGACGAGAAGCGTGATGAAGACGAGGACCACTTCGGTCCTGTCGCTCTGGTTCATACTCGGTAGCGTTCGGAGCGGGACATAAAACACCCGAGGGTGGCGACCGAGTCGGTTATCCGACACGAACGACCGAGCCGGAGTCCCGACTGCCGAAGTTGGTCTGAGATGAAGGAATGGGCCGGACGCGATTTGAACACGCGACCGTCTGATTAAGAGTCAGACGCTCTGCCTAACTGAGCTACCGGCCCTTGCAATCTCTCGTAACTGCCGGTAGGTAAAATGACTTTCCTTTCTGTACGACGACGGCAGGGACGCACACGCACGAAACAACGAACAAACGGTGGGTGTTAAGTGGCGGCCGACCGGAGTAGCGGGCAACGATGAGCGCAGGGGTCAGCATTTCCTCGATGTCTACGTACGCGATACTCGGCTGTGGGAGCGTCGGGCACGCGGTCGCCGAGGAACTGACAGACGAGGGAAAAGACGTCCTCATCCTCGACAAGGACGAAAGCCGCGTCGAAGCCTTGCGCGACCAGGACTTGAACGCGCAGACGACGGACATCACCGACCCGGAACTGGCCGGCGCCGTCACCGGTCGCGACGTGATTCTCATCCTCTCGTCGGACGTCGAGGCCAACAAGGCCGCCGTCTCGACCATCCGCGACCGCGGCGAAGACCAGTTCATCGTCGTCCGCGCGTCGGACCCCGTCTCCGAGGACGAACTGACGAAACTCGGTGCCGACGTGGTCATCAATCCCTCCGAGGTCATCGCCGACTCGGCACTTCGGAGCGTCGAGTCCGGCGAACTCGAATACAAAGCCCGCCAACTGGCCGACCTCCTGCGCGACACCGACCACGGGATGGCCATCCTCACCCACGACAACCCCGACCCCGACTCGCTCGCGTCGGCGGTCGCCTTACAGGCCATCGCCCGCGAGTACGACGTCGAAGCCGACATCCTCTATTCGGGCGACATGGGACACCAGGAGAACCGGGCGTTCGTGAACATCCTCGGCATCGAACTCACCCCGCGGGCCGACTCGAAGCCGCTCGAAGAGTACGGCGCGGTCGCGCTCGTCGACCACATGAAGTCGGGGATGCCCGACCTCGGTGACGCCGACATCACGGTGTTCATCGACCACTTCGAGCCCGACGACGGCATCGACGCCCGCTTTACCGACGTGCGGCCGAACGTCTCTTCGACCTCGACGATTCTCACGAAGTACATCCAGGAGTTCGACCTCAGCCCGTCGCAGGCGGTCGCCACGGCGCTCCTCTACGGCATCCGCGCCGAGACGCTCGACTTCAAGCGCGATACGACGCCCGCGGACCTGACCGCCGCGGCGTACCTCTACCCCTTCGCCGACCACGACACGCTGGAGAAGGTCGAGTCGCCGTCGATGTCGCCCGAGACGCTGGACGTGCTCGCCGAGGCCATCCAGAACCGCGACGTGCAGGGCTCGCACCTCGTCTCGAACGCGGGGTTCATCCGCGACCGCGACGCGCTGACGCAGGCGGCCCAGCACCTCCTCAACCTGGAGGGCATCACCACGACCGCCGTCTTCGGCATCGCCGACGACACCATCTATCTCGCGGCGCGGTCGAAGGACATCCGCATGAACATCGGGAAGATTCTGAGCGACGCCTTCACCGGCATCGGCGAGGCCGGCGGCCACTCCACGCAGGGGTCCGTCGAGATTCCACTCGGCATCTTCACGGGCATCGAATCCAACGACGACAACCGCGACACGCTCCTCCAACTCACCGAGGAAGCGGTAAAGCGCAAGCTCTTCCGTGCGATGGGCGTGGAGGGCGGCGAGAGCGGAAACGGAAGCTAGAACGTCAGACGACGAGCGACTCTTCGTCTTCTTCGGGATTCTTCAGGCGCTCGATGACGTCGTTGATGAGGATGACGTCACCGACGGCGCGGACCCACCGATACGGGATGAGAACGCCCTTTCCGGGTTCGATTTGATTGCGGAACAGTTCGTCGTTCAGCGCCGTCAACGCGAGACCGGTGACCGTCTCGTGGTCCAAGTCGAGGCGGACGTCTTCGACTTCGCCGACGAACACACCGTTGTTCGAGTAGACCTCCCGGCCTACGAGCGTCGTAATCTCTTCGGGCGTCCCGTCCATATCCGCCAACATGGGATGCCGGGTCTTAATTGTTCGTAGCCCACGGCTCGGGGCGCAGACACGCGGCAGACGGGCGTCCGACGCCGGCGAGAAATCGCCGGACAAAGACGTGTTGTTCGGTTGAGAAGATGGCGTTCCTCGCGTCGCGGGCGACGGCCGAGGCGGGGACCGAAACGGGGGCGCGTTACCGCCGCGGCGCGACCAGCTGAATCGGGTGTTGCGTCGGCCGGCTGAGGAGCGAATCGAGCTGTTCCAGACAGGAGGTGCCGCTGGCGACGACCGTGCGGTCTCTGTTCTCGTCGGTCTGGAACTGCCCCTGTAGCTCGGAGCCGACGTCGACGCTGAGTTCGTAGTACTCGGACTTGTAACCGAACGAGCCAGCCATGCCGCAACACTCCACGTCGGAGGTGGCGACGTCGTAGCCGAGGTCCGACAGGACCGCTTCGGTGTGGCCTTCGAGGCCGAGGGTGCGCTGTTGGCAGTGGCTGTGGTAGGCGACGCCCTCTCCCTCGCTCGTCGAGAGCGCGTCGGCGTCCGCGCCGTGTTCCAGTAGGCCGAAGACGTACTCCATGACCTCGTAGCTGACCTCCGAGATGCGCTCGAAGGACTTCTCGGGCAGGAACTTCTCGTACTCGGTTCGGAACATCGCGAGGTCAGACGGCTCGATGACGACGATGTCGCGGCCGTCGTCGATGTGCTCCGCGAGGCCGGCGTACACGTCGTGGGCGTGGTCTTCCGCGGTCGAAATCATGCCCTGCGAGAGCGGGGCGCGGCCCGACGAGCGAACGTCGGGGACGATTACGTCGACACCGAGGGCTTCGAGCGTGCGGACCGCGGCCTTCCCGCGTTCGACCTGCACGTGGTTCGTGTACACGTCGGGATAGAGCACGGCGGTCCGGACCGGGTCGTCGACCCGCGAGGTCCGGTTCTCGAACCAGTCTTTCAGCGTCTCGCGCTGGAAGGCGGGGAGTTCGCGGCGGGCGTCGATGCCGAGGAACCGCTCCATGATGTCGCGGGAGACGCCGAGTCCGGCGGCCCAGTTAGAGGCGGGCGCGAAGAAGCTCCCGACCTTCGCGGCCGTCTCGAAGTTGCCGAAGAAGCGTTTCTGGAGGCTGACGCCGCCGGGTTCCTCGTCGGGGGTGAGCCCCTCGACGAGCCAGTCGAGTTCGGAGACCTCGCCGCGGTTGACCCGGTCGCGGACGACCGTGTTTATCCACGGGATATCGATTTCGACCGGGCAGGCGGTGGTACACCGGCTACAGCCGGTACAGAGGTCGTTGAACTCCGCGGCGCTGTCGAGGCCCTCGACGCCGGCCTCCCAGCCGGTGCCGATGCCGCCGGAGTAGGTCTCGCCGCCGAAGGCGTGGCCGCCGACGTGCTGGAAGTTGGCGCAGACGTTGGAACACGCCGAACACCGGATGCAGTAGAGCGTCTCGCGCAGTTGGTCGTCCTCGCGCATGTCGAACCGCCCGTTGTCGATGAGAACGAGGTGGAAATCGCGGTCCGTCTCGGTCTCCGAAAGCGGCGTGTCGGGGGCGTCGAAGTCGACGGTCGGCGACTCGACCGGCGGGGTCAGAAGCGAGATGTAGGAGGTGATGTCCTGTCCCGTTCCCGACTTGCCGATGAGTTCGACGAAGGGACGGAGGTCCTCGACGGTCGGGATAACTTTCTCGACGCCGGCGACCGCGACGTGTGTATCGGGCACGACGGCCGTCTTCCGGGCGTTACCCTCGGAGGTGACGAGCGCCATCGTCCCGGTGTCGGCGGTGATGAAGTTCGCGCCGGTCATCCCCACGTCCGCGCCCTCGATGAGTTCGCCGAGTTGTTCGCGGGCGAACATCGTGAGTTCCTCCGCGGTCTCGAGGGGTTCGTCGGGGTCGAACGTCTCGTTGAACAGGTCGGCGATGGCCTCCCGCGACTTGTGGATGGCGGGCGCGACGATGTGCGACGGGGACTCGTCTGCGACCTGCAAAACCCACTCGCCGAGGTCGGTCTCGACCACGTCGATGTCGGCGGCTTCGAGGTCCTCGTTGACCTCTATCTCCTCGGAGGTCATCGACTTCGACTTGACGACGCGTTCGGCCTCCTTGTCCTCGCAGACCTCGCGGATGTACTGGTTCGCGTCGGCCGCGTCGTCGGCGATGTAGAGCGTGCCGCCGTTGGACTCGACGGTCTCGCGCAGTTGGTCGATGAGTTCGGGGAGGCGCTCGATGGCGTCTTCCTTGATGGCCCGCGCTTCGGACTTCAGCCCCTCGTAGTCGTCGAGCGTCTGGACCGACTGGTAGCGACCCTCGTTGAACCCGCGGGTGCTCGTGCCGACGGCGTCGCCCTCGGTCTCCATCAACTGTCGAATCTTCGCCGCCTTGGCCTCGCGCGCCTTACTCATCGAGAATCACCACGTGGACTTCCTTCGGACCGTGCGCTCCTTTCACCAGCGCGCCCATGTCGGCGGTGGCGCTGGGGCCGGTGGCGATAATGGCCGAGGAGTGTCCCGTGCGGAACTCCTCGCCCAGCCAGTCGAACGCCTCGGGCATGCCGGGGACGATATCCGACCGTCGGAGGACGGCGACGTGGAGGTCGCCGAACAGACTCACCGGCTCGATGCCGTCGGGCGTGCCCTGCACGACGACGCTCCCGTAGTCCGCGATGCCCAGTCCCGCGGCCGTGATACCGGCGTTCGCCTCGCGGAGGTCCGCGGGGGTCGGGTCGGTGTTCACCCAGCCGGGGAGCTCGACGCCGTCGTACGGAAGTTCCACGCCGATAGTCGGGTCCGAACAGAGTCCTTCGAGCACGTCCGCCAGCCTATCGGAAGACGCGTGTGTCCAGCCTACTTCGAGTCGTTCGAGCGAGTCCTCGAACGTCGCAACCGTGCCGGTTGACATACGTTGAGCTAGCGCGTTCTACATAATCGTTCTTCGGGTTCAGACACCTCGCTGTCGGTTAATTATGAAGGATGAGAGTTAGGGGAACCGGCCGGCCGCCTCGTCCGCGTCGGCGACCGTTCCGGCCGCCTCGCGCTTACCGGCGGTGGACTTCGTCACCGCGTACGTTTGCACGACGAAGTAGCCAGCCCAGAGGAGGTAGCCGCCGGTGCCGCTCCCGAGGACCGTCGGAACCGTCCGGAACGTCTCGAGACCGACGGTGGTCAGCCACGTCCCGATGAGGAGGACACTGAAGTAGCCGTAGAAGCCCGTCGCCCACCACATACCGACGACGCGCGCCCAGCCGGGTTGGACGTGTTCGGGGAGCCGAGTCGTGTTCATCACGAGGACGAGCGCGGTGTAGGGCCACATCATCACGCCGGACATCGCGGCCCCGACGACGAGGAAGAAAAACGGCTCTTGACCCTCGAACGGCGAGGAGAAAAGCAGGATGATGACGACGCCCCAGACGCAGAAGGCGGTGAGGAGCCGCCAGAACAGCTTCGGGAGGTCCCAGCCGGCCTCCCGGCCGTAGGACTCGTAGAGGGCGTCGGCGCTGTTGCGGACGAACGACTCGACGATGGCGTACTCGGTGGTGAACAGCGCGACGAAGAGGACGGCGAAGACGAGAACGGAGCCGACCGGGCCGAGCAGCGGGACGACGTCTCCGAGCCACATCTGGATGGCGTTGGCGGTCGACCCCGACGCGTAGCGGATGGCGACGCTCATCAGCGCGGGGGCGACGAGGAGCAAGCCGAGGACGAACGTGAGCAGGTGTTCGAGTTGGACGACGCGCCACCAGCCGCGCCACCGACGGAGATTCGTCAGAGTCGGACGGAACGCGAACCCGTCGCGCTCGATGGGTTCGGGGTCGTCGCCGCGGAGCGGGTTCTTCACGCGCCCCTGATAGTTGCCCATACCGTAGCCCTTCTCCCGCATCCAGAGGCTCTGCGAGAGGTTCAGGTAGCCGCCCGCGCCGGCGAAGGCGAGGCCGCCGAGGAAGACCGCGATGTCGAGCCCCTCGGGGAGCGTCCCGACCGAGCCCGCGGCCGCGGGGAGGTCGGCGAACTCGACCCACGAGCCGGTGACGGCGACGAGCAGCAGAGCCGCGCCGATGGCGACGAACAGGAGGCCGATCTGGAACACCTCGACGGCGTTGTACATGACCGACGACACCTGATACGACAGCCAGATGACGCCCATCAGGACGGCGGCGACGAGCTTCCACGTCGCGAGCGACGCGCCGAAGAGTGCGACCGACCCGTCCAGTCCGAGCGCCGTCGTGGCGACCTGCGCCGCGCCGGCGGCCCAGCCGGGCCAGCCGAGGCTGATGAGGCCGCCGACGAGGAACGCCCACGGCCAGTACGACCCCACGCGTGCGAACGCGCGGAAGATGCTTTCGCCGGTGGCGAGCGTCCAGCGCTGAAGCTCCGTGTTGATGAGGAACTGCGTGAAGACGCCGACGACGAACGCCCAGAAGACCCCCCAACCGTACTGCGCAGTCAACACGGGCCAAAAGAGCGTCTCGCCGCTGCCGAGCGACGCCCCGAGCATGATGGCCGAGGGGCCGACGACGTGTCCGACGCGAGGGACCCGCGGGAGGTCGGCGAGGCGGAACGACCCGCCCTCACCCGATTCGGGGTAGTCCTCCGAGTCGTCTGACTCCTCCAACTCCTCGTAGCGAAGCGGGAGATACCAGGTGCCGCGGTACTGCTTTCCCTCGACCTCGGAGGCGTAGACGTCGTCGCCGCCGGCGACGCTCGGTTCCGTCGAGGAGGCGGACTCCGGGGGTTCCCCGTTTGAATCGTCCGAATCGGCGGGGGCGTCCGACCGCGCGGACGCGTCCGCGTCTGAACCGGGGCGACCGTCGCTCACGAGACGAGACACCCCGGAACGGCACTATCGGACGGCGAATCCCTTGACATCGATGCGTTTGCCGGGATTGTGGCCCGATGGTGTATAAATTCGTAGGGTGGCTGTCGCGTTCGAAAACCGGACTACCCGCCGAGGAAGTGCCAGATGTGGCCGCGCTCTTCCGGCGGGTCGACGCCGGGCAGTTGCTTGAGCGCCGGCTGAATCGCGTTCCACCAACCCTCGGCGGACTCGAAGCCGGCGGGGTAGTCTCGGTACACGTCCCGCAGGAAGTCGGCCTTCTTCGCCTCCGGGTGGTCCGTGAGGTACTGGTACGCCGCCGACAGCGCCTCGCGGCGGGCGTCCAGCATCGGGCCGCTCCCCGGCAGGTCGGCGCGCTCGATGGCGGACGAGACGGCGGGCGGGTGGTCGAGGCCGTCGGGGTCGTCGGCCTCGCCCGCAACCGCGGTTTCAGGGGAAGAGCCCGGGTCGGTCGAACCCGCGGCCCGTCCCACAGTCGAGTCCGCGTCGGCGGCCATCGGAATCCAGAACACGCGACTCCGAGCGCCGACCTTTCGAGTGGCGAGGTCGCCGCGTTCTTCGAGTTCGTTCAGTTTGTTGTGCGCGGTGCGCCGCGAGCAGTCGAGCGCCTCCATCACGTCGGTGGCGGTCAGCGGACGGGCCGCGTCGTCGCGCGCCTCGAACACCTCCAAGACGGCGTCCAGCGAGATGCGTCCCACGTACTGTCCGTGCTCGTTTCGGGAGCGCGCGCGAGACTCATCGTCCATGAGATGTCCTTTTCACACGACTGCATAAGCCTTTGCACACGAGTGTACTTCCGATTCATTCGTGTGTTATGGCCGAGAAACACGTGTGAAGTGGTCGTTTCGAGAGTCGAGGGTTCGATTTCGGCTCCGAACCCGAACAGACAGAATAGACCATGTAAGACCGTAAATCGGCGTTTAACCGCGTATTTGGCGCAGTATCCACGAGTGTACTGGGTTGTGTACTCCGGGGAAGACGACCGAAACCAGATATGTCATAAATAGCGACGAACGATAGATATTTATCACAAAAGTTGTGTAGCGGATTCCACGATGCACCGCATCAGGCACGAATCTGGAACGGCACAGGCTGGAACGAACTGTGGGGGTGTGCGGCATGGTTAACGCGACCGACGCGCTCATCGCTCTGCTCCCGCTCATCACCATCGCCTATCTGATGGTCGGGCGGTACTGGCCCGCGACGCGGGCGATGCCCGTCGCGTGGCTCGTCGCAATCGGGGCCGGCGTCCTCGGCTGGGGCATGACGCCGCAGTGGGTTATCGCGTCGACCATCAACGGCTTCATCACCGCCTCGAACATCCTGTACATCGTCTTCGGGGCCATCTTGCTCCTGTACACGCTCAAGCAGACGGGCGCCTTCGACGCCATCAACAACGGCTTCGCCTCCATCAGCGAGGACCGCCGCGTGCAGGTCGTCCTGCTCGTGTTCCTCATGGGCTCGTTCATCGAGGCGGCCGCCGGCTTCGGCACGCCCGCGGCAATCGTCGGCCCGCTCCTCGTGGGCCTCGGCTTCCCGCCGCTCGCGGCCGTCGTGGTCGCGCTCACGGGGAACCTCATGGCCATCACCTTCGGCGCGGTCGGCACGCCGCTCATCATCGGGATGATAGACATCTTCGACGACGTGCCGGTCATCACGAACGCGCTCGACGCGCAGGGCATGGGCGTCGAACAGTGGGTGTCCGAAATCGCCGTCTTCGCGGCGATGAACCACGTCGTCGTCGGCGTCGTGCTCCCCTTTATCGGCGTCGCCATGATGACGCGCTTCTTCGGCGAGGAGCGCTCCATCAAGCCGGCGCTCGAAGTCCTCCCCCTCACGCTGTTCGCGTGGGCGTCCTTTTCGGTGCCGTACTTCCTGACCGCCTACTTCCTCGGACCGGTGTTCCCCGGCCTCGTCGGCGCGATGGTCGGACTGCTGCTCACCGTCTCCGCGCTCAAGGCCGGCTTCTTCCACCCCGACGAGGAGTGGGACTTCGCGCCGCAGACCGAGTGGCCCGACCACTGGGTCGGCGACATCCAGCCCGGCGAGACGAGCGAGCGCGGCGGCGCGGTCGCCGCCGACGGCGGCGTCGTCCAGCAGATGTCGCTCTGGAAGGCGTGGACGCCGTACGTCCTCGTCGCGGCCCTGCTCGTCGTCACCCGCGTGTTCGACCCGCTGACGAGCTTCCTCACGTCGAATCTCGTGTTCGAGTACGCCAACATCTGGGGCACGGACCTGACCGGCGACTTCCAGTTGCTCTACCTGCCCGGTGCGGTGTTCCTCGCGGTCCATCTCGTCACTATCGGCCTCCACGACATGGACACGGCGGCGGTCAAAGCGACGTGGGCCGAGACCATCGAGAAAGTCACGCCGGCGGTCATCGCGCTGCTGTTCGCCGTGGCGACCGTCCAGATAATGCTCCAGTCGGGTAACGCGACGGGCACCGACAGCATGCTCATCGTCCTCTCGGAGGGGATGGCCGGCATCGCGGGCGGTGCCTACCCGTTCTTCGCCGCCTTCGTGGGCGCGTTCGGCGCGTTCCTCGCGGGGTCGAACACCGTCTCCGACATCCTGTTCGGCACCTTCCAGTACGGCGTCGCCGACCAAATCGGCACGCCGAAGACCGTCATGCTGGGCGCGCAGGCGGTCGGCGGGGCCATCGGCAACCTCATCGCCGTCCACAACGTCGTCGCCGCGCTCGCGGTCGTCGGCCTCGTCGGCGAGGAGGGTCGCGTCATCCGCCTCGAACTCATCCCGCTTCTGTACTACGGGACCGCGACCGGCGTCCTCACGCTCCTGTTCAGCTACGTGCTGTTCCCGGGCGTGTTCTGACCGGACGGGGGTCCCGACAGGACCGACCTGAATTGTCCCGGCCCGACTCGAACCGGACCGAACCGACTCGGTTCGGGTCGCGAATCGACGCGCAAACCAACCGCGCGCGACCCGGACCGACACCCGTCACCGGGTGTCTTTATCCGTTCACGCAAACCGACATACGACAGAGCTAATCAATGGCATCCAACACGCACGAACCGGCCACCGACCCCGCGCTCGCTGGCGATTACGACTACGTCAGCGACGACGTCGAGCGGCCGGGGCTGGTCGAAGACCTCGAGTCCCTCGTCGAGGGCGACGTGCGCTTCGACACCTACACGAGAACACTGTACGCGACCGACGCATCGGCGTACGAGCAAGTCCCCATCGGCGTCGTCATGCCGACCTCGACCGCCGACGTGGCGGCGGTGATGGAGTACTGCGCCGACCGCGAAATTCCCGTCCTCCCCCGGGGCGGCGGCACGAGCCTCGCCGGCCAGACCGTCAACGAGGCGGTCGTCCTCGACCTCGTCCGCCACATGGGCGGCGTCGAGGAAATCGACCCAGAGGCGCGGACGGCCACGGCCGAAGCGGGCGTCCGCCTCGGCGAACTCAACGAGGAACTCGCCCCCCACGGTCTGAAGTTCGCGCCCGACCCGGCGTGGGGCGACCGCTCCGCGCTCGGCGGCGCAATCGGCAACAACTCCACCGGCTCGCACTCGCTGAAGTACGGCAAGACCGACTACTACATCGAAGAGCTGGAAATCGTTCTCGCGGACGGCACGGTGACGACGTTCGGCGAGGTGAGCGTCGACGAACTCCGCGAGTCCGGCGACCCCGACGGCGACCTCGAAGCGCGCGTCCACGCGGAGGTCGCGCGGATACTCGACGAGGAGGCCGACGAGATTTCCGAGCGCTTCCCCGACCTGAAGCGCAACGTCTCGGGCTACAACCTCGACATGCTCGTCGACGAGATGCGCGGCGAGCGCCGCACGCCGGACGATACCGGCATCGACGAGGACTGGGAGGCCGGCCGCGTCAATCTCGGTCGGCTCATCGCCGGGAGCGAGGGTACCCTCGGAATCGTGACGAAGGCGACCGTCTCGCTGGAGGAGATTCCGAACACCGCGTCGGTGGCGCTTCTCACCTACGACGACGTCATCGACGCGATGCACGACGTCGCGCCCATTCTCGAACACGAGCCGGCGGCCGTCGAGGTCATGGACGACGTGCTGCTCGACCTCGCTCGCGACACCGCCGAGTTCGCGGACGTGGTCGGCATGCTCCCCGAGGGCACGGACTCGACGCTCCTCGTGGAGTTCTACGCCGACTCCGACGAGGACGGCAAACAGAAGGTGGCGAACCTCATCGAAGACCGCGTCATCGACCCCGCCGGCACCGAGTTCGACCCCGACGAGGGCTCGGCCTCGGTGACCGAAACGGAGCGCCGCGCAACCGACTTCATGGAGGCCCACGACGCCGACACCCGCGCGAAGTTCTGGAAGATGCGCAAGTCGGGGCTCCCGATTCTCCTCGGTCGGACGACCGACGAAAAGCACATCGCGTACATCGAGGACACCGCCATCCCGGCGGAGAACCTCCCGGCGTACGTTTCGGACTTCCAGGCCATCCTCGACGAACACGACACCTTCGCCTCGTACTACGCCCACGCGGGGCCGGGCGTCCTGCACATCCGCCCGCTCGTCAACACGAAGACGGTCGAGGGCGTCGAGACGTTCGAGGCCATCGCCGACGAGGTGACGGACTTGGTCGTCAAGTACGGCGGCTCCGTCTCGGGCGAACACGGGGACGGCCGCGCGCGGACCCAGTGGAATCGCAAACTGTACGGCGACCACCTCTGGAACGTCTTCCGCGACCTCAAGACAGCGTTCGACCCCGACTGGCTCCTGAACCCGGGGAACATCTGCGGCGACTACGACATGACCGAGAACCTCCGATTCTCGCCCGACTACGAGTTCGAGGCCGGCTTCGAACCGGCGCTGAACTGGGACAACGACAACGGGTTCGAGGGCATGGTCGAACTCTGTCACGGCTGTGCGGGCTGTCGCGGCCAGCAGTCCACGGTCGGCGGCGTCATGTGCCCGACGTTCCGCGCCGCCGAAGAGGAGATTCAGGCGACCCGCGGCCGCGCCAACATGCTCCGGCAGGCCATGAGCGGCGGGCTCCCCGAAGACGAGATGTTCACCGACGAGTTCGTCGACGAGGTGCTCGACCTCTGTGTCGGCTGTAAGGGCTGTTCGAAGGACTGTCCGAGCGAGGTCGACATGGCGAAGATGAAAGCAGAGGTCGTCCACGAGTACCACCAGCGCAACGGCTCCAGCCTCCGCGACAAGCTCTTTGCAAACATCGACTCGCTGTCGAAGCTCGGGTCGGCGTTCGCCCCGCTCGCCAACGCGGCGACGAAGGTGCCGGGCGCGCGGACGGTCATGGAGAAGACCGTCGGTATCGCCAAGGAGCGCTCACTCCCGAGATTCCACTCGACGAGTTTCGTGGACTGGTTCGAGAGCCGCGGGTCGGCCGACATCACCGAGGCGCAGGCCGACCGCAAGGTGCTGTTGTTCCCCGACACCTACACGAACTACAACCACCCCGAGGTCGGCAAGGCCGCCGTGAAGGCGCTGGAGGCCGCGAACGTCCACGTTCGGATTCCGGAGGGCGTCGCCGGCTCCGGTCGGCCGCCGCACTCGAAGGGCTTTCTCGACAAGGCCCGCGCCGACGCCGAGCAGAACGTCGAGGTCCTCGCGCCCTACGTCGAAGAGGGATGGGATATCGTCCTCTGTGAACCCTCCGATGCGGTGATGTTCCAGTCGGACTACCTCGACTTGCTCTCCGGCGACGACGTGGAGACCGTCGCGACCAACGCCTACGGCGTCATGGAGTACGTCGACGCGTTCCGGCTCGACGAGTCGCTGTCGTTCCTCCCGCAGGATGAGTACCTGACGTACCACGGCCACTGTCACCAGAAGTCCACGAAGAAGGACCACCACGCGGTGGGCGTCCTCCGCCGCGCCGGTTTCGAGGTGGACCCGCTGGACTCGACGTGCTGCGGGATGTCCGGCTCGTTCGGCTACGAGGCCGAACACTACTCCATGTCGAAGGCCATCGGGAACATCCTCGAAGGCCAAGTGGCCGAGAGTCCCGGCGACGTGGTCGTCGCCCCCGGCGCGTCCTGCCGGACCCAACTCGAAGACATGGACGGCGCGGACGACGATCCGCCGCACCCGGTCGAGGTGCTCGCGCGCGCCATCGACGCGTAACGCGGACGCCGCGGCGGCGCTCCGACGGCGCGCATCGCGGGCCCGACTCGGACGCGACGCCGGTCGTCGTCCCACCTCGTTTTTCGTCGCAGATACGTTTAGGGCGCTCCGCGGTCAACCGCGGGACGACCGAGATGCGAGTGAACCACCAATGACACCGATGGAACTCGACGACGTTCGCGTCGACGCGTACATGACGACCGACGTGGAGACCGTCGGGCCCGACGCGTGGGTCACCGACGTGGTCGACCGACTCAAGGCCGGCCCGCAGTACGGCGGCCTCCCGGTCGTCGACGGCGACGACCACCTCCTCGGGTTCGTCGGCGCGATAGACCTCTTGGAGGTCAACGGCGACGTGCGGGTCGAGTCGGTGATGAGCCGCGACCTCGTGGTCGTCCGCCCGGAGATGACGGTGAAGAACGCCGCGCGCGTCATCTTCCGCACCGGCCACCAGTTCCTCCCCGTTGTCGACGACGACCGGGTGCTGCTCGGCCTCTTTTCGAACGGCGACGCGGTGCGGAGCCAAATCGAGCGGACGACGCCCTCCAAGGTCCAGAGCACCCGCGAGATGCTCGAACGGACCCACGACGCGTCAATCAGTGTCGCCGAGCGCGAAGTCGAGGTGGACTCGCTGATTCCGACTCAGCGAGAGGTGTACGGCGACGAACTCGAAGGCCGGAAGTACGAACTCCAGAACGGTCTCGCGGAGCCGCTCATCGTCGTCTCCCACGGAGCCGAGACGCTCCTCGTCGACGGCCACCACCGGGCGATGGCGGCGAGACGCCTCGATATCGACCGGATGCTCGCGCACGTCCTTTCGGTCTCCCCGGAAGAGGTCGACGAACTGGGCCTGCGGAGGATGGCCCGCGTCGGGGGCCTCCAGTCGCTCGCGGACGTGGAGGTCAACGACTACCTCCAGCACCCGCTCATCGAGAAGACCGAGCAGTAGACCGGAAGCGCCGCCGGGAGGTACGAGTCGGAGCGGTGGCCGAGTTACTCGGCGAGGTCGTCGAGCGCGTCGCCGAAGGCGGCGAGTCCGGCTTCCATCGCCTCGGGGTCGCCGCCGAGGGAGATGCGGAACGACTCCGGCGCGTCGAAGAAGCGACCGGGGACGACGAGCACGCCGCGGTCCCACGCGGCGTCGGCGACCGCGTCGCCGTCGGCGGAGACGTGGTCGAGGAAGGCGAACGTCCCGCCGGCGTGGATGCGGCCGTCGAGTTCGTCGCGCTCGGCGACGAACGTGGCGAGGAGGTCGTGGTTCGCCGAGAGGTGTTCGCGGGCGGCGGCCTCTATCTCGTCGCCGTGGTGGAGCGCGCGCCGGGCGAGTGTAGTGCTCGGCTCGGCGACCGCGGGGAGGTACATCGACGCCGAGCGGGCGCGGGAGACGACTTCTTCGGGGCCGATAATCCAGCCGACTCGGAGCCCACCGAGGCCGTAGAACTTCGTCAGCGACCCGGTGACGACGGTGTTGTCGAGGCCCGACGCCGTGATACCTCCGAAGGGACCGTCGGCGGCCGGGTCGACGAAGGGCGCGTACACCTCGTCGACGAGGAGGTAGCCACCGGCGTCGGCCGCGGCCGACGCGACCTCGGCGAGTTCGGCGCGCGGCGTGAGTTTGCCGGACGGGTTGTGGCGGTTGGTGACGATGGCGTAGGCGAAGGCGTCGGTCGAGGCCCCGTCGAGGCGGTGGGGTTCGAGTTCGTAGTCGTACTCGGGCGGGCGGACGAAGCGGTCGACGCGCGCGCCGAGCGCTTCGGACGTAGCCACGAGCGGCTGGTAGCCGGGCTTTTCGACGAGCACCTGCGGGCGCGAGGCGTCAGGCTCGTCGTCTTCTTCTTCGGCGTCTTCCTCGCCGGTCGCGAGGCCGAGGAGCGCGCAGGCGGCGAGGAAGTTCGCGTTCGTCGCGCCCGCGGTGACGAGGACCGACGACTCGGAGACGCCGTAGCGCGCCGCGAGCTGGCCGGCGAGCGTCGCGTCCTCGGGGTCCGAGCGACCGGAGAGAACCGGCGGGACGAGGTCGTCGCCGCGCCGGGACGACCCGAGGTCGCTCGTCGCGAGGTCGTGGGCGGCCTCGTCCGCCCGGTCGACAATCCACTCCAGATAGGGGATTTCGGGGAACGTCGTCGTCATTGGGACTCCTTCGCGGTGGCTCCCGTAAGTCGTTGGGGTCTCGCGGACATCGGCCGCGGCCGCGGGGTCGTCAGCCCCCGTCGACCGGCGGTCGGGGGAGCGACGAGGCGTCCGCCCGACAGTCTTCGATGCGCTCTCTGGCCCACGCGACCGCCGCGGGCGAATCGTTGTAGACGACGCCCGCGAGGCCGCGTTCGGAGTACGCGACCAGGAACGCGACGGGGCCGTCCGGGAGGTCGGAGACGACGAGACTGTAGGGAAGCGATTCGACCGACCGGAGCGAAAAGGAGCTGACCGACCACGCCTCGGCGAGCTGCGGCCGATAGGCGGTGACGAGCCGTTGGACCACGTCGTCGGTGGCGACGAGGTCGACCGGGGTGCCGTCTTCGACGACCGCCCGGTGGTAGGCGTCGACCTGCGAGGGAAGCGCCCCGCGGACGAGGCCGCGTATCGACGTCGAGCCCTCGACGAAGGACGTGAGCTTCGAGAGCACGGGGCCGAGGCCGTCATCGGTGGCGACGACCTCGCAGCCGTCGAGGAAGACCGGCGCGAGCGGCGCGTCCGAATCGAGCGAGTCGAGCACTGCGGCGGCCGCGTCGATGTCGTCCAAACACTCGACGAAGTTCGAGTACGTGTCGAGCGCCATTCGCCCGGCGAGCGTCGGGCGGTGGACGCGGTCGCTCGTCTCGACGAAGCCCGCGCGCTCTAACTCGCGGAGGCCGCGGTCGACGGTCGAGCGCGACACTGGGAGCCCGCTCACGAGTTCCGCGGTGGTCCGAGGCTGGCGAACGACGGCCTCGAGCACGTCAGCCCGCGACGCGAGCACGTCGAACACCTCGTCAGCCTCGGACCGAACCATGTCGAGCTACATGAACGTCGTACTACTTAAAGAACAGGAGAATCGGCCACAAGAATATAAAGAAACATCGTATTTATATATGCCAAGTCACGGTATGACTGAGTGATGCGATGGGTGAAGTAAAGCGTGTAGCAGCAGTATGAGGGTATGCCGGGGTGCCTCTGACAACCGGCTTTTCGTCCGAACCGGGGTGCCCGGTCCGGTTCGGGCGTCAGAGGGGGGAGACATCCCCCTTCACATTTTGCTTCGAAATGCTGCTTCGACGAGCGGTGTCGCCGTCTCGACCGAGTCACCGCGCGCGAGGTGCGCGTCGCACGAACAGTCCGACGAGCCGAAGCCCTCGATTGGGGTCGAACCGAGCGAGGACGCGAGTTCGGTCGCGACCGCGCACTCCACGTCGCGGTCGGTAACGCAGACGACGCGCGCGAGTTCGACGGCCGGATGGCCGCCGAGGTAGTCGACGTGCCAATGGCGAGCGTCGTGGTCGCCGGCCGCGACGCGCCGATGGCGGAGGACGCGTCGCAATCCGCCCGTTCCGAACGCGCTCCCGACGTAGACGTAGGCACCGGCGGAAACGCGGTGCTCGCCCAACGCGCCGACGTCGATGGTCGCCGCGGGCGCGTCGAAGACCAGCGCGTACGTTCCGGCGGGCGACCGAGAACCGAGGGCCAGCGGGTCGTCGTCGGTGCCGAGGACGGCGGGGTCGAGCGTGTGGACTGTCGGATTCTCGTCGGTCGAGTTCCTCGGGTCGTCGTCGGTCGAGTTCCTCGGGTCGTCGTCGGTCGAGTTCCTCGGGTCGTCGTCGGTCGAGTTCCTCGGGTCGTCGTCGGTCGAGTTCCTCGGGTCGTCGTCGGTCGAGTTCTTCGGGCCGGTCATCGGTCGGAGTGCGTCGCCCCGACTACGAAAGCTCGGCGGGTCGCGGTTCGGCGTTGTCGAGGAGGGACGAAAACAGCTCGGCCGCGTCGGCGTCGAGGTCGTAGACGCTGTGGACGTCGTCGGGGTCGCGGCCGCGACCGCTGGCGGCGCCGACGACCTTCGCTATTCTGTCGTAGTTGTCGCGGACGAGACTGCCGAGGAGGCCGGGCATCCCGGCCCGGTCGGTGAGTTCCTTCGCGGCGGCGCGGCCGGCGTAGACGCGGCTCTCCCGCCGGTCGACGAGGACCATGGCGAACGGCACGTCCGCGAACTGGGCGTCGAGGAACGCCTGCGCCGCGTCGTCGTACCACGAAATCGCTTCCACGTCGTCGAGGCGCTTCAGCGCCGACGCGGCGACCGAGCAGTAGGCGCACTCACCGTCGTAGATGAGGACGGCGTCCGCGGATTCGTTCATGCGCTTCCGTCGGGACGCGAAGAACAAAAACGGCGCGGCTACCGTGGCTCGTGCTACCACCTCAGAACTGCGACAGCGTTAGGGCGGCCACGTCCGCAGTAGGCGTGTGGACGACCTCATCGAGTGGCTCCGGACCAGACCGTACTACGAGGGGCAGATTCGGTCTCACCGCCGGTTCGAAGCGCGCGAGCCCGCCTTCGTCGACGTGGACCTCGAACCGCGACTGGCGTCGACCCTCGAAGACCGCGGCATCGACCGACTCTACCGCCATCAGGCCGAGGCGGTCGAGGCGGTCCGCGACGGGAACAACGTCGTCTTGGCGACGCGGACCGCCAGCGGCAAGAGCCTCGCGTACACGGTGCCGGCGTTCGAGCGGGCGATGGACCACGGCGGCCGGACGCTCTATCTCGGCCCGCAGAACGCGCTCGTCGCCGACCAACTCGACACGCTGTCGGACCTCGCTCGCGGCCTCGGCTTCGGCAGCCGCGTCTCGGTCGACCAGTACACCGGCCGGCTGTCGAAGTCCGAAAAGCGCGAGGTCAGAAAGCGGATGCCGACGGTCCTACTTTCGAATCCCGACATGGTTCACTACGCGCTTCTCCCGCACGCCCGTCGGCTGTGGGAGTGGTTCTTCTCCTCGCTGGAGACGGTCGTCATCGACGAGGTCCACGGCTATCGCGGGGTGTTCGGGAGCCACGTCGCGCTGCTCCTCCGTCGGCTCAAGCGCGTCTGCGAGCGGTTCGGCTCCGACCCGCAGTTCGTCTGCTGTTCGGCCACTATCGGCAACCCCGTCGAGCACGCCGCGCGCATCACGGGCGAGCGGGAGGACACCTTCGCGCTCGTCGACGAGGACACGAGCGGGACCGGCGAGACCAACTGGCTCCTGTGGAACCCGCCGGAGTACGAGAACCCCGAGGCCGGCGGGTCGGGGCGGCGGCGCTCGGGCCACGTCGAGACCAAGAACCTCTTCGTCGACCTCGTCGCCCGCGGCCACCAGACGCTGGCGTTCACCCGCGCCCGACAGGCGGCCGAACGGTACGCCTCCGAGAGCGCGAGCGACCTCAGAAGCCGCGGCGAACACGCGCTCGCGGGGGAAATCGCGGCGTATCAGGCCTCCCTGACTCACGACCGGCGGCGGGAGATAGAAGCCGGCCTGCACGACGGCGACATCACGGGCGTCTGGAGCACCAACGCGCTCGAACTCGGCGTCGACGTGGGCGGGCTCGACGTGGTGCTCATCGACGGCTACCCCGGCACGCGGATGTCCGCGTGGCAACAGGCCGGACGGGCGGGTCGCGGCGATAGGCCCGCCTTGGTCGTCCTCGTCGGCGGCGAAGACCAACTCGACCAGTACCTGCTGAACCACCCCGCGGAGTTCTTCGACGGCGACCCCGAGCGGGCCGTCTCGGACCCGGAAAACGACCACCTGCTCCCCTCGCACGTCGCCTGCGCCGCCGCCGAGAACTGGCTCTCGACCGGCGACGAGTCGTACTTCGGCGGGTCGTTCCCCGGCGTCGTCTCGGGCCTCGAAGCCGACGGAACGCTGGCGCGCCGGGAGACGGACGAGGGGCTCCGGTGGACCCACGACGGAAGCGAGAGCCCGCAGCACGCGATGAGCCTCCGGACCATCACCGACCGCGAGGTCCAACTGATGGACTCGCGGAACGACGAGACCATCGCCACGCTGGCGTTCGACGACGCGCTTCGAGACGCCCATCCCGGCGCGGTCTACCACCATCAGGGACAGACGTACGAGGTCGCGGAGCTCGATTTGGACCGCGACGTGGCACGACTCCAGCCGACGTGGGCGGACTACTACACCCGCGTCCTCCACGACAAGCACATCACGGTCGAACGGGACATCCTGTCGAAGCCGCTGTCGACGCGGTCCGACGTGGAGGTCCGGTTCGCCGAGGTGACGATGCGCAAGCAGATTACGGGGTTCGAGCGTCGCGACCCGAAGCGCGGGACGACCATCGGCCAGCAACTGCTCGACCTGCCGGAGACGAGCCTGCGAACGAAGGCGCTGTATTTCACCGTCCCCGGCGACGTGGAAGCGGAGATGCGGGAGCTATCGAGCGACCGCGCGGAGGGGCGCGACTACGGCTTCAACGGCGGCATCCACGCCGCGGAACACGGGATGATTTCGCTGTTTCCGCTCCGGCTCCTCTGTGACCGCGGCGACATCGGCGGGCTCTCGACGCCGTACCACAGCCACACCGACCAATCGACAATCTTCATCTACGACGGCCACCCCGGCGGGGTCGGTATCACGCGCGCCGGCTACGACATCGCCGAGGGACTGATGCGACAGACCGCCGAACTGATTTCCGACTGTGACTGCGAGGACGGCTGTCCCTCCTGCGTGCAGTCGCCGCAGTGCGGGAACGCGAACGACCCGCTGGCGAAGGATACGGCGGTCCTGCTGTTGGAGTCGCTGGCGGGAACGCGGGCCTGAAGCAGCGAGACGGGCGTGAATCGCCCGCCCTCGCCGACCCGCCGAACTAATTATCACTACATCGCCATTTCAGGCCCGCTATTCGGAACCAACAGCTATTTTTGGGAAGCCTAAATTCATAGGAGCAATGAACGCGGACATCTGCGTGGTCGTCCCGACCATTCGGGAGTACGAGTGCATGCGGTCGTACTTCGACAACGCGCGCGAACACGGGTTCGACCTCGACCGGCTCTTCGTCCTCCTCGTCACGGAGGACTTCTGCGACGCCGAGGGAATGGAGTCGATGCTGGACGACGAGGGCGTTTCGGGCGCGGTCTTCGACGGGGCCGCCCGCGAGGAGTGGTACGACGAACACGACGTCTCGGAGTACTCGCATCTCGTCCCGGCGGCCAGCCACGCCCAGACGAGTTTCGGCCTGCTGTACATGTGGGCGCACCCCGAGTTCGACTACGGCGTCTTCATCGACGACGACACCCTCCCGCACGACGAGTGGGACTTCTTCGGCCGCCACATGGCGAACCTCGACCGCACCGACGAGGTGGAGTCGGTGTCGAGCGACGAGCGCTGGGTGAACGTCCTCTACCAGAACGCCGACGAGCACGGGCTGTACCCCCGCGGGTACCCCTACTCGGCGATGGACGAGACGGTCGAGACCGGGACGCGAGAACTCCGCGACGTGGTCGCCTCGCAGGGGCTGTGGACGAACGTCCCCGACCTCGACGCGGTCCGCATCCTGATGGACGGCGACCTCGAGGGACAGGCCCAGACCCGGACCGACTTCGACGACTTCGACGGCGACTTCGTGGCCGAACAGGGGCAGTACCTCACCGTCTGCTCGATGAACCTCGCGTTCGAGCGCGAGGTCATCCCGGCGTTCTACCAGCTCCCGATGGACGACAACGAGTGGGAGGTCGGCCGCTTCGACGACATCTGGTCGGGCGTGTTCCTCAAGCGCGCCGCCGACGTGCTCGGCAAGGACGTGCTCACCGGCTACCCGCTCTGCGAGCACAACAAGGCCGCCCGCCCGACGTTCGACGACCTCAACAACGAGGTGCCGGGCCTCGAACTCAACGAGCACCTCTGGGAGGTCGTCGACGCGGTCGGCGACGACGCCGACAGCTACGCCGGCGTCTTCGAGGCGATGGCCGACGCCCTCGCCGACGGCGACTGGTCCGACTACCGCAACGGCGACTTCTTCAATTACGTCGGCGAGCACATGCGCGACTGGCTGGACTGCCTCGACGCCCTCGCCGCGCCGCGGGCCGCCGCGCCGGCTGACGACTGATTGACCGACGGCTGACCAACCGGCCGACTGCTGACCGGCCGCCGCGCGTCGCCGGACCGACCATCGTCTCTTTGTCCGGCGATTTGCTCGATTTTCCCGACGAATCGGCAGGTATAAATGGTTTAGGGAGACCTAAATCAATGTATGCAAGAACGCGACCGAGAGCTTCGCGGCCACAGTCGTCGCCGGTTCATCGCGACGACGGCGGCCCTCGGGGTCGGCGCGCTCGCCGGCTGTACCGGCGGCGACGAAGAGACGGAGACGACGACCGAGTCCGGTACCGGCGGGGAGGTCGAACAGATCGGTTCCGGGCGCTCCCCGTTCGGCGACCGCGACATAAGCGGCGGCGTGTCCGTTGCCGAGATGCCGGACCTGTCGGGTGAACTCACGCTCTACTCGGGCCGCGGTAAGGCGCTCGTCGGCGAACTTATCTCCTTTTTCGAGGAGTACTACGACGACTTCACCATCCGCCCGCGGTACAACTCGGCGACCGAGTTAGTCAACCAGATTCAGACCGAGGGACAGAACAGTCCCGCGGACGTGTTCTTCTCGGTCAACGCCGGGTCGCTCGGCGCGCTGAAGGACGCCGGTCGAACCCAGGACCTCCCGAGCGAGGTGCTCGACCTCGTCCGCGACGAGTTCCACGACCCCGACGGGCAGTGGACCGGAACCTCCGGTCGCGCCCGGACCGTCCCGTTCAACACCGACCAGTTCGACGAATCGGGGATTCCCGACGACATCATGGCCTTCCCGGACACGGAGGCGTTCCGCGACAACATCGGCTGGGCACCCACGTACTCCTCGTTCCAGGCGTTCATCACGGCGATGCGCGTCCTCGAAGGCGAGGAGGCCACGAGAGAGTGGCTGCAGGGGATGCAGGACCTCGGCGTCACGGAGTACAACGACGAGTTCCTCGTCTCGCAGGCCGTCGCCGACGGCGAAATCGGCGCGGGCTTCGCGAACCACTACTACATCCAGCGCATCCTCGCCGGGCGGCCGAACGCGCCGCTTTCGACCGCCTTCACCGCGGGCGACGCCGGCTCGATTTTCAACGTCGCGGGCGCGCTCGTCCTCGACACCGCCGACGACTCCGAACTGGCGAGCAACTTCGTTCGCCACCTGCTGTCGGCCGAAGCGCAGGACTACTTCGCGCGGACGACCTTCGAGTACCCCCTCGTCTCGGGCGTCGACCCCATCGGCGAGCTGCCGGGCATCGACGAACTCAGCCCGCCGGAGGGCCTCGACCTGACGCAGCTTTCGGACCTCGAAGGAACCGTGGAACTCTTGCGTGAGGTGGGCGTTCTCTGAGGTAGCTCACTCATGGCGACCGAACAGCAGACGGGGACCGGTGGGGGAGACGACGAGCAACCGCTCGGCCTGACCGTCGCCAGCGGGGCCGTCGCCGCCGCCGTCGTCGTCCCGCTGTTGTGGCTCGTCAAGACCGCGCTCGAGGTGGGGTTCGCCGAGGCGCTGGCGCTCGTCACTCGGCCGACGACCGTCGAGGTGTTCCTGAACAGCGCCGTCCTCGTCACGCTCGTCACCGCCGCGTGCATCGGTCTGGGCGTCCCGCTGGCGTACCTGACCGTCCGGACAGACCTGCCGTTCAGACGCTTTTGGACCGTCGTCGTCTCGCTGCCGCTCGTCATCCCGAGTTACATCGGCGCGTTCGCGTTCGTCTCGGCGTTCGGCCCGCGGGGCGCGTTCCAGCGGCTCTTGGCCCCGCTCGGCGTCGAGTCGCTCCCGGAAATCTACGGACTACCCGGTGCCGTTTTGGTGCTGACGCTCTACACGTACCCGTACGTGTTCATCACCACCCGGGCCGCGCTCAAGTCGATGGACACCACGCTCATCGACGCCGCGCGGACCCTGAACCACACCCGCTGGGAGTCGTTCAAACGGGTGACGGTCCCGCAGATTCGCCCGGCGGTGGCCGCCGGCTCGCTCCTGACGGCGCTGTACGTCCTCTCGGACTTCGGCACGCCGGCCATCATGAAGTTCGACGCGTTCACCCGCGTCATCTACGTGGAGTTCGGGACGTTCGGCCGCGACACCGCGACGCTCCTGTCGCTCCAGCTCATCGCCGTGACGCTCCTCATCTTGACCCTCGAATCGCAGATTCGCGGCGACGAGCGCACGACGACCGGCGGCCGCTCGGGAAGCCCGATGCCGCTCGGGAAGTGGAAGTACCCGGCGCTCGGCTTCGCGGCGCTCGTCGCCACCGTCGCGCTCCTCGTCCCGCTCGGCATCCTCTTTACGTGGCTCGCGCAGGGGGTCGCCGCGACGAGTGGCTCGCTCGCGTTCCAGCCCGAGTACGCGCTCAACTCGGTCCTCGTCGCGGCCGCGACCGCGGGCGCGGCGACGCTCGCCGGCCTGCCGGTCGCCTACCTCGCCGCCCGGCACCCCTCGCGGCTCAGTTCCGTCTTCGAGCGCGCGACCTACGTCGGCTACGCGGTGCCGGGCGTCGTCCTCGGGCTGGCGCTCGTCTACTTCGGTAGCTCGTACGCGACGCCCATCTACCAGACGCTCTATCTCCTCGTGTTCGCGTACGTCATCCGTTTTCTCCCGCAGGCCATCGGGTCGCTCCGGGCGTCGTTCCTCCGGGTCGACCCCGCGCTCCCCGAGGCGGCGCGGACGCTCGGGGAGACCCCGTCGGGAGCGTTCCGTCACGTGACGCTTCCCCTCGTCGCGCCCGGCCTGTTCGGCGGCGCGGCGCTCGTCTTCCTGACCACGATGAAGGAACTGCCCGCGACGCTCCTGCTGCGCCCCTCGGGGTTCAGCACGCTCGTGACGCACATCTGGACGGCCTACGAGCAGGGCTACTTCGGCCAGGCCGTCGTGCCCGCGTTCATCCTGCTTTTCGTCTCCGGGCTCTCGATGCTCGTCATCATCACCCAAGAGGGATACGATGTCAAATAGCACACTCACGACCACCGACCGCTCGAACCGCACAGAATCCACCGGCTCCGAGGCCGAGGACGCGGACGCCGGCGGCGTCCTCGAACTCGACGGCGTCTCGAAGTCCTACGGGACCGAGTCGGTCATCACCGACCTCTCGCTCGGCGTCGAGGAGGGCGAAATCCTCACGCTTCTCGGCCCCTCGGGGTGCGGCAAGACGACGACGCTCCGGCTCATCGCCGGGCTCGACCGCCCCGACGGCGGCGAGGTCCGACTGAACGGAAACGTCGTCTCCGGCGGCGGCACCTTCCGCGCGCCCGAAGAGCGCGGCGTCGGCGTCGTCTTCCAGGAGTTCGCGCTGTTCCCGCACCTCACCGCGGCCGAGAACATCGCCTTCGGCCTGAAGGACCTCGACGAGGCCGAGCGCGACGAGCGCGTCCGCGACCTCCTCGACCTCGTGGGACTGGAAACCCAAGGCGACAGCTACCCCGACGAGCTCTCCGGCGGCCAGCAACAGCGGGTCGCCCTCGCCCGATCGCTCGCGCCGGAGCCCGCCATCCTGCTTCTCGACGAGCCCTTCTCGAACCTCGACGTGGACCTCCGCGTCCAGATGCGCGAGGAGGTCCGTCGCATCCTCAAGGAAGCCGGCGTGACGGCCGTCTCCGTCACCCACGACCAGGAGGAGGCGATGTCCATCTCCGACCGCGTGGCCGTGATGAACGACGGCGACCTCGAACAGGTGGGCGAGCCCGAACAGGTGTTCCAGCACCCCGAATCGCGTTTCGTCGCCGGCTTCCTCGGCTACGCCGGGTTCCTGCCGGGACGCATCGCCGGCGGCGTGGTCGAGACCGAACTCGGGTCGGTCGCGCGCGACCAGATACACGGCCTCGCGCCCGAGTACGACGACACCGACATCGACATCCTCGTCCGCCCGGACGACGTGTCGGCCCACCCCTGCGGCGACGGCGGCGAGGGTCACGGCAAAGTCGTCGGGAAGCGCTACCTCGGGCCGACCATCCTCTACGAGGTCGAACTCCACGGCGGCGACACCCTCCTGTGTATGCACAACCACGACGAGACCGTCCCGACCGACGGCTGCGTCGAGGTGACGCTCGACGCCGGCCACGAGCTCTCGTGGTTCCCGCGCGAACAGCGCCCCGAAACCGGCCCCTACTCGGACTGAGGATGGGTCGACGAGACTCGAACACGGGCGATTCCCTCCCGCTGGTCGGGCGCATGCGAGCCGCGGTCCGCGGGCTCGCGTTCGACGTCGACTTCACCATCGACATCGACCGGACGCGAACGCGTCGACGACTCGCAGCGCTCTGCGTCTCGCTTCTCGTCGGACTCGTCGTGACGTGGTTCGCGGTCGACCTCTTTCCGTACCACACCGTCAACGACGACGAGGGCGTCTATCTCACGCAGGCCGCGATGCTCCTCGAAGGCAAGCTGTTCCTCTATCCCGGCCCGCTGACGGAGGCCGTCAGACCGTGGTTCTTCGTGGTGCAGGAGACGCCGAGCGCCCCCGGCGGCGTCCAGCTCTACTCGAAGTACTCGCCGGCCGTGCCGGCGCTGTTCGCGGTCGGTCTCGCGGTCGGGCTTCCGAACCTCGTGTTGGGAGCCATCGCCGCGATGTCCGCCGCGTTGGTCTACGCGCTCGCCGCCGACGCGTTCGACCGGACGACCGGAGTCGTCGCGGCGGGGCTGCTCGGGCTCTCGCCGCTGTTTCTGCTCACTTCGTCGACGTTCCTCGCGTACGCGCCGACGACGATGCTCAACCTCGGCTTCGCCGTCTGCTACGTCCGGGCCGCTCGTCGCGACTCCTCGGGCTACGCCGTCGTCGCCGGTGCGCTCGTCGGCGCGGCGTTCTTCGCCCGCCCCTACACCGCCGTGCTGTTCGCCCTGCCGTTCATCGCCCACTCGCTGTGGGCGCTCGCGACAGCCCGCCGCGCGGGGACTGGCTGGGTCGTCTTCCGCCGGTACGCCGCCATCGCGCTCCCCGGACTCGCGTTCGTCGGCCTGACGCTCGCCTACAACGCCGTCGTGACGGGCGACCCGCTCACGTTCCCCTACATCGCCTTCGCCCCGCGGGACGGCATCGGCTTCGGCGAGCGGGCCATCCTCGGCTACGAGGTCTTCTACACGCCCGAACGAGGGGTTGAGACCGCAATCGAAGCGCTCGACCTGCTCGTGACGCGCTGGGGACCGATGGGCTGGCTTGGCTCCGTCGCCGCGATGTTCGGCCTCGGCGTCACGACCCACCGCTGGTGGGGTCACAAGACCGGCCGGAACCTCCGCGGGAGCGCGAGACGACGACACCACGGCCTCGGCGGCCGCGACCGCGCCTTCACCGAACTCTCAGACGACGCCCTCGCCTGCGTCGTCGCGGGCGTGTTCGCCTCGGTGTTCGTCGGCAACGCCGCCTTCTGGGGGACGCACAACGGCCTTCGAAACGGTCTCATCGACCTCCTCGGGCCGTTCTATCACTTCGACGCGCTCGTCCCGCTCGCGGTGTTCGGCGCGGCCGGAATCGTCGCCGGCGCTCGCCTCCTCCGCCGGCTGGCCCACCGCCGCTTTTCGGCCTCGGAGGCCCGGGGCGTCGTCTTCTCGGTGCTCCTCGTCTCGGCGCTCGTCGCCGGCGGCGTGACGGTCGGGGCGGTCGGGGAGCCCTACGACGAGAACCGACTCCGAACCGAGAACCTTGCGGCGACCTACGAACCGCTCCTCGACGCCGGCTTCGAACACCCGCCGCTGACGCCGTCGGTTCCAAGCGTCGGTACCGGCGGTCTCGGGAGCGGTGGCGGCATCGGACTCGGTGGTGACTCGGCCGCGACGGGCAACGAGACGAAGGCGCTCGTCTTCCACCCCGACCCCTACGGCGACTGGTCGGCTCATCCCTTCCAGACACTCCGCAACGACCCCGGCTTCGACGGCCCGGTGGTGTACGCCATCGACGACGGGGCCGAACAGGACTTCGCGGTCCTCGACGCGACGAATCGGACCCCGTACCGGTTCACCTATCGAGGGACGTGGACCGGAGCGGTGGACGCCGTCGAGCCGGAACTGACCCGACTCGACGTGCTGTCGGGCGAGCGGGTCGACGCGACGACGACGCTCGGCGCGCCCGAGGGGACGAACACGGTGTCGATTCGCGTCGAGACCGACGAGGGCTACGCCCGCTACGACGCGGCGATGGCCGAGAGCCTGACCGTCGAGTGGTCGTTCTCGCCCGACGGCGTGGCCGTGACGAACCGCCCGCTCGCCGCCGGCCCCCAGCAGCTGTCGATTCCGCCGGGCGCGAGCGAGGTCGACCTCGCGGTGACCTACGTCGGCGACTTCGGCGAGACGGTCACGTACCGACAGACCGTGACGGTCGAGCGCTCCGGCGACGAGGTTCGCGTCGTCTGGCCGCCGGAGACCCGCGTCTGCCGGCTGACCACCGACTGTGGGACCGAAGGCGAGTGGGTCGGTCCCGACGGCGACTACCTCGACGGCGTCTCGGTCGAGACTGACGCGCGCGTCGCCTGAGCGAGAGCCGGGGGCTCTCGGGCGCTTGGCGTCGGGTGAAAAATGAAACCGTGATTCGGTTCGAGTTCGTTCGGTTCGTCCGCGGTCGGTGCCGCGGACAGACGTGTCGCGGTCGTCGCAGTCGGCGACTCAATCGTCCGCCGGGCCGGTCGCGCCCGACGAGCCGAGGAAGCCGTCGATAGTCGCGCGCTTCGCGATGTGCGGGCGGTAGACCCACGCGTTCAGGAGGACGATGGGAACCATCGTCGCCGCGACGAGCGCGTAGCCGACGTGCAGGTTCGGCAGGAGCACCGACGAGTAGACGAGCGGGTAAGCGATGCCGCCGATGGTACCGACACCACCGACGACGCCCGCGACGGCCCCGGAGCTGTTGGGGAACATCGCCGGAACCTGTGCGAAGATGGCACCTTCCGCGAACGCGCAGGCCATGCCGACCATGAAGCCGGCGGCCACCGCGATGAGGACGGCTCCGGAGAGACCGGCGAGCGTCATGGCGAGCATGGAGACGATGATGAACGAGAGCGACACGAACGTCCACTGCTCGCGGTAGCGGCCCTTGAACACGGGCAGGATGTCCATCTCCCTGCGCGCCAGCACGTCGCTGACGTAGCCGCCGATGGGACGGAGCAGGCCGGCCGCGATGGAGAACGTGGCCGCGAACGTGCTCGCGAGCACGAGGTTGTTCGTGTTGAACGCCTCGCGGTAGTAGGTGGCGAGCCAGCCGTTCATCGAGAGTTCGAGGCCGAAGCTCATGACGTAAGCGAGCGCGAGCGCGACGGTCCCGTACCGGGTGGCCGTGTGGACCCACTGCTTGAGCGTCGCGTTGTCGGCGGTCGCCTGCCGACGCTCGTCGGTCGCCGCGGCCTCGCCGAGGACGTAGTAGGCGACCGCGAGCAGAATCGAGACGATACCGGTGTAGAAGAACGCCGCCCGCCAGTTGCTCTGGAAGAGCGGCCCGCTCCAGTCCGCGCCGAACACGCGGGGCAGGATGAGCGCACCGCCGGCGGCACCGGCGTTCCCGACGCCGGCGTAGATTCCCTCGGCCATGCCGAGGTTCTCCTCTTCGAACCACTCGGAGACGTGCTGGATGCCGATGACGAACGTGATGCCCGCCGTGGCGACGATGAGGCGTTCGATGAAGAACACGGTGTAGCTCTCGGCGAAGGCGCTCGCCATCGAGAACACCCCGACGTAGCCGAGGACGATAGCGAACACCACCGGCGCGCCGAACTTATCGGAGAGCCAGCCGGTGAGGATGCGGCCGAAGGGCGCGAGCCAGATTGCCGCGCTCGCCAAGATACCGATTTCCGCGAGCGAGAGCCCGAACTCCTCCGCCATCGGCCCCGTGAAGGGCGCGAACGAGAACCAGATGAGGAAGGAGAAGTTGAACCCGATAGTGGCGAGAAGCAGCGTCCGCCACTTGGTCATCTTTACGAGACCCATACGCCCACCCCCGACACAGTAGCACAATCGTGTATTATTCTACCTTTTTCTTGCATTGATTTGGACATCATGTAGCGGATAGCACAGAGTTCTAATTGAAAAACTCTGCCCACAATGTCCCATAAACACTTATCGAATGTTTAGAGAACTGGACCAGATAGAAACAATATTACCAATATTATTCGATAATATACCGAGTTGTACTGTGGACATACGTCCAAAAACACTCTGAGAATATGAATCTGGTGGTGAGTTCTCGTCGGTCGTTACGGGTCGCGACGCCAGACGACGGCCGCCCCGTTGGCGAGTGCGACCGCGAGCGGGTCGGACGGGGCGGTCGAGTCGTCGGGTTCCTCGACGCCGGGAGCGACTAACGCCGGCTCCCAGCCGTCGGTCGGAATCGCGGGCGCGTTCTCGTCTTCGGCGGCGTCGTCGGCGAGCCTCGCTGGCGACACCTCGACGGGGACGCCCTCCATATTGGCGGCGAAGAGCAACTGCTCTCTATCACCCTCGTCCGGGGCGGTCCGGAAGCCGTAGTAGAGGACCGTCCCGTCGGTCGGGTGGCGGTAGGCGAAGTAGTCGTCGTCGTCGAGGTCGGCGATGAGCCACGGGCGGTCGTGGCGGAACTCGCGGGTTTCGAGGCGGAAGGCGGTCCGCTCGTCGTCCTGTTCGTCGCGCCAGTGGTCGAGGTTCGCGAAGTCGTGCACGTCGCGCATCCACGCGTCGCCGTATGCTTCGAGGTCCGCGGCCGAGAGGTCGTCGCCGAGCGGTTGGTCCATCGCCGAGAGCATAGCCGCCATCACGTCGAGGTCGTAGTCGGTCGCGCCGACCGCCGAGGAGAGGGCGTTCATGAAGGTCAACAGTTCCTCGCGGGAATCGAAGCCGAGGCCCTTCACGCGCCGGAAGAAGCGGTCGTCCTCGAAGTCCTCGTCGCGCACCTGCCAGTAGCAGAACTTCGACTCGTCGGAGACGACCTTGACGTTCCACGTCGGGTCGGTGTCGCGGACGAAGCCCCACGGTGCGCGCATGTTCGCGTGGACGAAGTCCATCGGGACGCCCGGCAGGAAGCAGTGAAACAGCATCGACGACGCGGCGTTGTCGTACGCCTCGTCCAGCGTCTCCGGGTAATCGTCGCCGAGGTAGGGGTTGACCGGCGACTGGTTGAACTCGACCGTCGGGTCGATTTGGGTCCCGCGGCGGACGGTGTCGTGGTTGGCGACGCCCGTCAGCCAGTTGCCGCCGAACTCGCCGACCTCGCGGACGCGCCACCACTTCGTCGCCCAGAAGGTGAGGAGCGCGGGGGTGTTGTGCGCGAAGGTGATGGGCGACCACTGGAACGAGTGGGGATGTTGCTCGATGAGCGCGCGGTACGAGGAGGCGAGTTCCCAGTCCTCCCGCGGCCACGGCCGCCCGTCCTCGTAAATCATCCACGGCCGGTACTCCGTGCCGGCGACCTCCTGGGTCACGCGGTCCATCTCCGCGAGGAAGTCGTCGTCGTGGTACATTTCGCCCGTCTCAGGGTCGTGGGAGGTGAAGTCCTGCGCGCCGTCGACGCGGATGCCGTCGGCACCGAAGTCCATCTTGCGCCGCTGCATCTCCAAGAAGACGGCGCGCGCGGTCGGTTCCGTGTAGTCGAGGTGCTTGCCGTACATCCCCGGACCGAGGACGTACCGGTCCGAGAGGAGTTCCGCGCCGCGGTTGTCGGCGTGCCCGAGCGCGATGTCGAAGACGACCTTTATCGGTCGCGGGAGGTCGTGGCACGCGGCGATGAAGTCAACCAGTTCGTCCGGACGGCCGGTCTCGAGGACCGCCGGGTTCGGCGCGGAAAAGGCGCTGACGACGATGTCGTAGCCCCAGTTTATCAGTTCGGGACGGGCGACGTCGACCGTCGCCTCGGCGGCCGAGTCGTCGGCGACGCTCCAGAAGTCGTGTTCCTCCTCGTTCTCGGTCAGCGGCTCGACGGGCATCAGCTGAATCCCGTCGTAGCCGGCGAAGGCGCGCTCCCACGGGACGAGGTCGTCGCCGGCGCGCTGTTTCGCGGCGATTCCCTCGTACACCTCGGCGAGGCCGGCGAGCGACCCGCGCGCCGTGGCGGTTCCAGGGTGAATTTCGAGCATGCTCGTCGCGGGGTCGATGCGCGGGAGGCCGCTGTCCTCGGTCGTGGCGACCCGCTCGTCGTCGGTCCCGAGCGCCTCGAAGTAGTCGCGGTCGGCGCGGGTCTCGTCCAGCCTGTCGAGGTCGTACACCTCGGCGGGCGCGAACGCCCCGAACGGGACCGAGTACGCGACGGGGTCCTGAACCGTTCGCTCCTCGCCGTCGTCGCCCTCGTAGACGAGTCGGTAGAGCGCGCCGAGGGTGTCGCGAGTGCCGGCGCGAACGCCCTCGACGGCCGCCCAGTGGTACTCGCCGACCCGGCGCATCGGGACGCGGTGGCGGTCGAACGCCACGCGCCGCTGGTCGGTCTCGCCGGGGTCGAGGTCGGCCGGCGGCGTCAGGAGTTCCAGTTCGACCGCGGCCTCGGAGACGCCGGCCTCGACGAGGTCCGGCGTCCAGAAACCGAACTCGACGACACCGTCGTGAACGTGCGCGCCGAGTTTCGTCGTCAGCGCCTTGGCGGCCGAGAAGTCGTCGTCGTTGCTCTCGACGACCGCCTCGTGCCACGAGGCGAGGACGTCGGTTCGGTCGGCGTGCAGGGTCGGGGTGGGGGAGTTCGTGCTCATGGTGAATCGGGCTGGTCGGGCCGAACGGAGGCAGAGGTGGAGTTGAAGCGGGAGCGGCGACCGAACGATGGGCGGGAACCGGGACGCGAGATGGGAAATCCGGGATTCGAGACGGTCGAAAAACGGGGCGAGAGACGTTACGCGAGCGGGCAGACGACCACGTCATCGACGCGGATACCGCCCTCGGCGGCGACGGAGTCACCGGAGATGACGTCGGTCGCGTCGACCGCGAGGTCGCCGACGTCGACCGTGGTCGAACCGGGTGCGAAGTTGAGCGCACAGAGGTACGAGCCGTCGTCGTGGTCGCGGACGAACGCGACCGCGCGGTCGGAGTCGGCCTCGTAGTCGATGCGGCGGAACGTCCCGTCGTACCGGAGCGCGGGCGTCTCGTCGCGGAGTTCGATGAGTCGCTCGTAGTGCTCGCGGATGTCGTCGCGGGCGTGGTCCCACGCGAGGGCGTCCCGACGGCCGCGCTGGCCGATTTCCTGTCCGCCGTAGACCATCGGCACGCCGGGGAGCGTAAAGAGCGCGCCCGCGGCGGCCAGCGCCTCGTCCTCGCCGCACTCGACGATGTAGCGCGTCTCGTCGTGGTTTTCGAGGTAGAGCATGAACGCCGCGTGGTCGGGGAAGCCGACCTGCGTGCGCTGTTCGATGGCATCGAGAATCCGTTCGGCGGGCTCGTCGCCGCGGCCGACCTGCCGGAGCGTGAAGTACAGCGTCGTGTCGAAGTGCATGTCGAACATGCCCTCGTGGAAGTCGGCGATGTACGGGATGGTCTCGTCCAGAAGCAGGAACTCGGGGTCTTTCGCCTTCACGCGGTCGCGAATCTCCTGCCAGAACGTGTCGGGGACGGCCCACGCCATGTCGCAGCGAAAGCCGTCGACCACCTCGGCCCACATGTCCACCGCGTCGAGCAGGTAGCGCCGGACTTCGAGGTTCCGGTGGTCGAAGTTGGCGATGTACTCCCAGTCGAAGTAGGTGCCCGGCTCGCCGCTCTCCTGCCACTCGTACCAGTCGTAGTACTCCGAGTCGGGGTTCTTGTAGGCGTCTTCGAAGAACGGGTGGGCGCGGGCGGAGTGGTTGAGCACGAGGTCGAAAAGCACCTTCATGCCGCGGTCGTGAGCGGCCTCGACGAACTGTTCGTAGTCCTCGCGGGTGCCGAGGTCCTCCGCAATGTCGTAGAAGTCAACGATGTTGTAGCCGTGGGGCGCGTGGTCGTTCTGGAGGACGGGCGTGAGCCACAGGCAGTCGACGCCGAGCGATTCGAGGTAGTCGAGTCTGGTTTCGAGCGCCTCGAAGGTGTTGTCGACGCCCTCGACATCGGAGGCGTAGCCGCGGACGTAAATTTCGTAGAGCGTCACCTCCTGTGCCCACTGCGGCGGGTCGTTGGGGCGGGAGACGGACGCGCTTCCCGCACCGGAGCCGTCTGCGTGGCCGGTTACGTCGGTCTGGACCGCTTCTGTCTCCGTCTCGGCGAATCCGCCGTCGGCGACGGCCTCGCGCTCGACGGTGACGGTGTCGGGCACGCTGTACGTCTCGTCGAGGGCGACCGCGTGGACGCGGAGTCGGTCGCCGACCGCCGAAAGCGGGACCCGGAGTTCCCAGCCGTCGGTCTCGACGGCCGCGTCGTCGATCTCGTCGCGGTCGTCGACGACGAACTCGACCACGAGGTCGTCGCGGCCGGTGTCGCTGTCGGGGTTCGGTTGCGGGTCCGCGCGGACGACGACGACGCCGTCTTCGACGGTCGCGTCGAGCCTGATGCGCGGCCGACCTCCCCGTCCCCGCTGGGCGTCGCCGGCACCGCTTCCGGAGCCGGACGCGCCGCCGCTGAACCCAGTCGGGCGTGCGGAGCCGCTCTGTCCGCTGTAGCCGCTCATCCCGCTCATCCCGCTCGCGCCGCTCCTGACGGAGCCGGCGGGCAGGTAGGAACCGGGGAAGACCCGGACGGTGAGCGTGTGCGTCGCGTCGGGCGCGTCGAGTTCGACGACGTAGCGGCCGGCCGCGTCGGGCGTGAACTGTACGACTGCGGTGTCTTCGTCGAGTTCGAGACTGCTGGCGACCGGCGCGCTCCGAACCCGCCACGAGTAGTCGGCGTCGGGGTCGGGGTCGCGAGGTGCGAGTTGTACTGACTCGCCGACAGCCATGAACTGCGGCGGTCCTGGGTGTTGCATACTCACAATCAACGTGCCGGGTGACTTTGAGTTTACCCCTGATGGACCCGAGGTTCCGGTTGGAGACGGGTTCTACCGAGTCGCCTCGGCGTCCCCCGAATTCGTCGGTTTGCAGGCATAAATGATGGAAGATGGGCGGCCAATACTTATGGTTCGAGACCCTCGTCTACCTCTATGCGACTTCGGACCGCCTTAAACGAATACAAACGCGACCGGGGCGGACGCTTCCCAGAGGAGTGTCGGACCTCGGACGGGGCGTTCTCCGGTCACGGGGACCGGCTCGTCTACGTCGGCCTCGATGGGTCTCTCCGGGATTACTCTGCTTCGCTTTCGGGCCTCTACGGTATCGACCGCTCTCGGTTCGGCATCGAGGCGGACGGCGAGACACACTGGTTCGACGAGTTGGAGTCCGTGCGGCAGCACTACTACCGGGAGACGAGCCTCGTCGAGACCGAGTACGACGCCGGGGAGTACACCGTCCACCAGTACGACCTGACGCTCGGTCGCGCCCACGTGACTCACGTCGAGCTTCGCGGCGCGATTCCCACCGACGCCCACCTGACCGCCTTTCTCACCTTCGCCCCCGAAGGTCGAGAGACGCGGGTCGGCCGTCTCATCCACGAGGCCGGCGGCCCGAACGACACCCAAGCGGTCGAGGTGTTCCACCGAAACGAACACGACTACGTCACCGCGTCGACCGGCCTCACCGACGTTCGCGGCCAGATACCCGAGCGGTTCGACGAGATTCTCTCCGACGACAGTTTCGACTTCCCGCGAGAAGCCGTCCTCGACCGCTACGAGGACACCCACCTCTCGGGTGACGTCGTCGTCAGCGCCCCGCTCGAACAGGAGGGCCGCGCCGCTCGGACGACCCTCGTCACCCAGCTTTCGGACCACAACGAGATGGCTCGGACCGACGCCCTCGCCGACCTCAGATACTGTTCGGTCCAGCACGCGACCGCCGACGCGCTCCGAGAAGCCGCCCGCGAGCAGGCCGAGGTGTTCGTCCCCGACGGGACGCCGCGCGAGCGAATCGTCCGCGCCGACCTCCGGGCGCTGTCGCTTCTGACCGCGCCCAGCGGCGCGCGCATCGCCGGGCCGGAGTTCGACCCGTTCTACGCCCACTCCGGCGGCTACGGCTACACGTGGTTCCGCGACGACGCCGAGGTCACGCAGGCGCTCGCGCACGCCGACGACGCCTTCAGTCTCGGCCTCGGCGACCGCCTCGGAACGAGCGCCGAGTTCTACTGCAAGACGCAGCTCGAAGACGGCACCTGGCCTCACCGCGTCTGGGCCGTCGACGGGACCGTCGCCCCCGGCTGGGCCCACGGCCGCGTCGAAGGCTCCGGTGACGAGGAGTACCAGGCCGACCAGACCGCGAGCGTCGTCGCCGCGCTCGCGTCGCTCCTCGCCGACCGCCGCGACGAACTCGACGACGAACTCGTCGGGCGCATCCGTTCGACCGTCGCGGCTGGCGTCTCGGGGCTCGACAGCAGTCTCGAATCCGACGGACTCCCGAAACCCTGTCAGAACGCGTGGGAGAACATGAGCGGCCGGTTCACGCACACGGCCGCGACGTTCCTCCAAGCGTACGCCACGGTCGCCACCGCGCCCGTGAACGACGACCTCCGCGAGCACGCCGCCGAGCAGGCGACCGCGGTGTACGAGGGACTCGACGAACTGTGGTCCGAAGAGCGCGAAGTCTACGCCCTCCGCATCGATCGGAACGGCGAACTCGACGACCGCCTCGATTCGGCCACGTTCGCCCTCGTCGACGCCATCGACGCCTACGCGGACATCGAGGAGGTCGAATCGAAGACCGCGAACCGGCTCGTCAAACACATGGCTGCGACGCTCAAGGGCCTCTACCGCAACCCCCGCGGCGACGTCGCCGGGCTGGTCCGGTTCGAGGACGACTACTGGCGCGCCGACGGACAGGACGGCGAGAAGGTCTGGTCCGTCTCGACCGCGTGGGGCGCGAACGCCGCCGCGAAGTTCGGCGTCCTCTGTGACCGCATCGGCAAGGACGGCCGCCGGTTCGTCGAGCGCGCGACGAATCTCTACGAACTGCTCCAACCCGACGGCCCCCTCACGACCGAGGCGGGCTACCTCGCCGAACAGGTGTTCGACGACGGGAGCTTCGACAGCGCGACGCCGCTCGGATGGCCCCACGCCATCCGAATGGAGACGACGGCCATCCTCGCCGACATCGACGCGCTCCCAGCGCCGAAGCCCGCGCCGACCGGTCCGGAGAACCGACCGCGGTGGACGACCGGCGAGAAGTACGGCATCGGCACCGTCGCCGACCACTACGCCGAAGACCCCTCGCGCGTCTGGTTCACCCTGACCGAGGGCGCGCTGACCGAGGTCCGCTTCCCGCGGGTCGACCTGATGAACCTCCGAACGCTCGACTTCCTCGTCGTCGACGCCGACCCCGACGACGAGTACACGGCGCGCACTCACAACGAGACCCGGCGGGACGACCACGCGGACACGGTCAAACGCCGGGCCGAAATCGTCGACGACGACGCGCTCGTCTTCCGCCACGTCGTCACCGAGACGGGCGACGGTCGCGGCCACGAGTGGGAGCTCACCGTCGAGTACGTCATCGACCCCGAACACGACGCGATGCTCGCGGACGTGCAGTTCGAGTCAATCGACGGCGACGACTACGAGCTGTACACCATCGCCGACACGGCGCTGGCGAACACCGGGACGAAAGACCGCGGCATCCGCCTCGGCCAACTCGGGAGCTATCACCTCGTCGCCCGCGACGCGGGCGCGTTCGACGCCGGCGACGGCCACGAACCGCTTCTCATCGACCAAGACGGCAGGGAGTACAGCGTCGCCATCGCGCTCACCGCCGCCGGCCGGTTCGAGTGGGCCACCGTCGGCGTCGCCGGCTCGCGGTACCTCGCGGACTTCTTCTCGAAGGGCGAACTCCCGAGCGCCCAAGAGCGCGTCGACGACGAGAACGTCGTGCTCGTCGGACGCATCGGCACGGGCGACGAACTCGGCGAGACGCTGGCGCTCGGCTTCGCCGAACACGCCGACACCGCCGCCGCGCTGGGCGAGGCGGCCGGCGCGCTCACCCGCGGCTACGAGACGGCCCGGGCGGCCTACACCGACTCGTGGGCCGAGTTCCTCGCCGACAAGGAGCTCCCCGGCTCGGTCGACGACGACGGCGAACTCGCCGCGCAGTACAAGACCTCGCTCATGAGCCTGCGGGCGGTCGAGGACAAGACCTACCTCGGCGCGGGGCTCGCCTCGCCGTCGGTGCCGTGGGGCGAGGCCGTCCCCGCCGAGGAGGCCAAGGGGTACGGCTACAACTTCGTCTGGTCGCGCGACCTCTACCAGGTCTTCACCGTCTTCGAGGCCGTCGGCGACGTCGAGACGGCCATCGACGCGCTGGAGTACATCTACACCTACCAGCAGGACGACCGCGGCTTCATCCCGCAGAACACCTACCTCAACGGGCGGACCCGCTGGGGCGGCGAGCAGATGGACAACATCTCGTTCCCGCAGGTGATGGCGTACATGCTCAAAGAACGCGGCGTCGCCTTCGACGACGTGGCCTACGACTACGAGAACGTCAAGTACTCCGCCGACTACGTCGCGCGGAACGGGCCGCCGACCGCACAGGAGCGCTGGGAGGAGGAAGCCGGTTACTCGCCGTCGTCCATCGCGGCCGAAATCGCCGGCCTCGGCTGCGCGGCGTCAATCGCGCTGGACGAGGGCCACACCGAGGACGCGCTCGTCTGGCTGGCGCTGGCCGACGACTGGACAGAGCGCGTCGACGACTGGACCGCGACGCGGACCGGCACCGACCGCAACACGCACACGCCGTACTACGTTCGCGTCACCCGCGACGGCGAGCCCGACGCCGGGCACCTGCGGACGCTCGCGAACAACGGGCCGACGCTCGACGAGCGCGAGATAATCGACGCCGGCTTCCTCGAACTCACCCGCCTCGGCATCAAGTCCGCCGACGACGAGATAATCCGGAACTCCGTGAAGGAAGTCGACGAGACCATCCGCGTCGACACGCCCCACGGGCCGGCGTTCTACCGGTACAATGGCGACGGCTACGGCGAGCGCGAGCGCGACGAAGAGGGCGCGCCGTGGTCCGTCGACGCCAAAGGGAAAGGTCGGCTCTGGCCCATCTTCACCGGCGAGCGCGGCGAGTACGAACTGCTCGCCGGGACCGAGGAGGGCGACCTTGCGCCGGACAACCTGCTGCGGACGATGGCCGCCTTCGCCAACTCCGGCCGCATGCTCGCAGAGCAGGTCTGGGACCGCGAACACGCGACCGACTACAACTGGGAGTTCGGCGAGGGAACCGGCAGCGCGACGCCGCTGGCGTGGTCGATGGCCCAGTTCATCCGCCTCGCCCACGGCGTCGAGGCCGGCGAACCCGTCGAGACGCCCGCGTTCCTCCGCGAGCGATACGCCGAGTCCGACCGCCCGAACGGGCCGTCGCTCCGCGTGAGCACGCGCTTCAAAGGCGACAAACTCGTCGTCACCGGACAGACCGACGCCGCCGTCGTCGCGGTCAAGACGCCCGGCGAGACCCGACTCGTCGAACCCGACGACGGGACGTTCGAAGTCGAAGTCGCCATCGAGTACGGCGAGAACCAGGTGACGGTCGCCGCGGCGACCCACGAAGACCTGACGAAAGCCGGCACGACCGTCTCGCGCTTCACCCTCTGAGGCGGCGCGAGGCGACCGGCCACCGACTCTCGCGGTCGGCGATTTGCTTCCGTTTTCGACCGATTCCGCCAGCACCGCTTTTCCGTCTCCAGCCTAACGGTCGGGTATGCCGGTCTACCAGCGTCGAACCCGAATCGCCGCCCCGCTCGAACGCGTCTGGGAGTTCCACTCCGCGGTGTCCGGACTGGAGGCGCTCACCCCGGCGTGGATGAACCTCGAAATCGAGTCGGTCCGCGGCCCCGACGGCGAGGAGGACCCCGACGAACTCGTTTCCGGGACGGAAATCGAGATGTCGATGCGACCGTTCGGCGTCGGCCCGCGCCAGCGATGGACCTCGCGCATCCTCGACCGCGAGTCGGGCGAGGGAACGGCGTGGTTCCGTGACGACATGGTTGGCGGCCCCTTCTCGCGGTGGGTCCACACCCACCGCTTCGTCGCCGACGGCGACGAGACGATTCTCGAAGACCGCGTGGAGTACGAGTTGCCGTTCGGCCCGCTCGGCGACCTCGCGGGCGTCTTCGGCGGCGTCGGCTTCGAGGGGATGTTCCGCGCGCGCCACGCCGAGACGAAGCGGCTGTTGGAAGAAGAATAGAGACGGGCAGTCGGACGCGCCGACGGTTCAGTCGTCGCTGAGCGAGAAGCGCGGTTCGACCTCGGAGCGGACGCCGCCGATGTCGAACTCGAATCGCGCGCCGCCGAGGTCGGGTTCGGGCGCGGTGGCCTCGATGTCCCAGCCGTGGGCCTCGACGATGCTCTCGACGATAGAGAGCCCGAAACCCGTCCCGGACTCGGAGGTCGTGTGGCCGTGTTCGAAGACGGTGTCGCGCTCGTCGGTCGGGATGCCGGGGCCGTCGTCGGCGACGTAGAAACCGGTCTCGGTGGGGCCGACGCGGACGGTCAGTTCGTCGGTCGCGTCCTTCGACGCCCCGTCTGCGGAGGCGTCGCCGGGAGCATCCCGGCGGCCTGTCGAGCCGTGCTCGACAGCGTCACCGGACGCAGTCCGGTTGCCTGTGGAACCGTGTTCCACAGCGTCACCAGACGTAGTCTGGTTGCCCGTCGAGCCATGCTCGACGGCGTTCCGAAACAGGTTCTCGAACGCCTGTTGGAACCGGCCTTGGTCGGCCTGCGTGTTCCCGAGGCCGTCTTCGACGACGAGGACCGCGTCGTCGCCGGTGTCGACCGCCTTCCACGCCCGCTCGGCGACGTTCCCGATGGCGACCGAGCGCGTCTCCCCGACCTTTCGGCCCTGTCTGGCCAGTTTGAGCACGTCGTTGAGGAGCGTGTCCATCCGGGTGACGCCGTCGAGCGCGCGGTCGAGGTAGGTCACGTCGTCCTCCTCGCGGGCGAGTTCGACGAACCCCTTGGCGACGTTGAGGGGGTTCCGGAGGTCGTGAGAGACGACCGACGCGAACTCTTCGAGGCGGTCGTTCTGCCGCTGGAGTTCGCGCTCGCGTCGCTGGCGTGCCAGCGTGTGCGTGACGTTGTTGGCGACCGAGCGCAGGAGGTCGACCTCGGTGTCGGTCCACGAGCGACTCGTCTCGACCACGTCGAAGACGACGAAGCCGACGAGCGCCCACTTCGAGACCATCGGGACGGCGACGAAGCCGCCGGTCTCGGCGTCGGTGAGCACGCGCTTCGTGTCCGACGCCTCGGGCGGGAGGTCAGAGACTCGGTGGAGCCGGACGTTTTCGAAGCGATAGAGCCGTTCGACCAGCCAGCGAGCGTCTTCGAGGGCGACGCGCGCGGGATGCTCGCGCGGGTCGCCGCCGCGCCAGTCGTGCATCAGCGCGGCGACGTTCGTCTCGTCGTCGTAGAGGTAGACCGAGCAGCGGTCGAGGTCGGCCACCTCGCCGACGGACTGGAGCGTCCACTCGATTTTCGTCCCGATTTCGTCGGTCTCGGCGCTCATCAGCGAGGTGGACGTGTCCAAGACGGCGTCTTTCAGGCGCGTCTCGTAGCGCAGGCGGTTCCGCCGGCGGCGGCGCTCGGTCACGTCCTGTAGCGTTCCGATGACCGCGGGCTCGTCGTCCTCGGTGGGACGGAGCGCGAGGTGTCCCTCGCACAGGAGGTCGTCGTCGTGCGGATACGCGGAACCGGGCGAGAGCACCGTCTCGAAGCGTTCCGTGTCGGGGGCGTCAGGGGCGACGACTCGCTCGAAGGCGGCGCGAATCTCGTCGTCGGACTCGGCGGCGAGGTCGGCGAACTCGCGGCCGATAATTGCTTCCCGGTCGTAGCCGGTGAGCTCGCAGAAGACGCCGTCGGCGGAGGTGAAGCGACCGGACGAATCGAGCGAGTAGACGCCGCTGTCGAGCACCTCGATGGCGGTGCCGTACCGCTCGGAGGCCGCCTTCGCGCGGTACTGCGAGACGGCGTTGACGACCCGGTTGGCGAGGACCGTGTACTGGTCCGTGCCGGTGTCTTTCTGCATGTAGTCGGTCGCGCCGACGCGGAAGGCGTCGCGGGCGACCTCCTCGGAGCCTTTGCCGGTAAAGAGAATGAAAGGGAGGTCGGGGTGTTCGGAACGGACCGCGCGGAGGAACTCCAGTCCGTCGATATCGGGCATGTCGTAGTCCGACACGACGCAATCGACCTGTTCCTGTCGGAGTCGTTCGAGGGCGTCCGCCCCCGAGTTCGACGTCGAGACCGACAGGTCGACGTCGCCGGCCTCGCGTTCGAGGTAAATCGACACGAGGTCCGTCAGACTGGGTTCGTCGTCGACGTGGAGGACACGTACGTCTGCCCCCGACCCGTCGTCCATACGGAGTAGCGACCGCTCACCGTAATGAGCGTTGTGACGCGGTTATCAGCGTCGATAACCAACATGGGGGCTGGAGGTGAACAGGCGCTTCGACGGACTCCCATTCGGAGGCTGGACAGCCCTCTCGTGGCGGGACAGGTCAAGACGCGCTGACGTAGATACCGCCGAGGACGATCGCCCCGCCGAGGACGGTCGGGAGCGTGGGAATCTCACCGAGGAGAAAGAGCGCGAGAATCGTACTGCCGACGGGCTCGCCGAGCAGAGAAACGGAGACGACGCTCGATTCGAGATGGGCGAGCGCCCAGTTGATGACGGTGTGGCCGAAGATACCCGGACCGACCGCCATCCCGAGAAACAGGAGCCACTCGCGGGCCGGATAGCCGGTAAGCGAGTCGCCGCGGCCGACCGCGACGGCGAGGAGCGCGGCGGCACAGACCGTGTAGACGACGACCACGTAGGGGACGAGCGAGACCCTGCTTCGGACGCTCCGGCCCGTGAGGACGTAGGCGGCGGCCGTCACGGCACCCACGACCGCGAGCCCGTTTCCGAGAAGCGGGCGCGGCGCGCCGCTGGCGGTGAGGAAGTCGGAGACGGACATGAGCACCATGCCCGCGAGCGCGACGCCGATGCCGACGGCGGTGCGGCGGCTCACGCGCTCGTCGAGGACGGCCCACGCGCCGACAGCGACGAACAGCGGTTGGGACTGCACGAGCGTGACGCTCGCGGCGACCGTCGTGTGGTTGAGGCTCTCGAACCACGACGCGAAGTGGGCCGCGAGCGCGACGCCCGCGCCACCGGCCGCGAGGAGGTCGCGTCCCGAGATGGTCGCCAGCGCGTCGCGGTGGCGGACGAGCGCGACCGGCGCGAGAAGAGCGACGGTGAACAGGACCCGATAAAAGGCCTTTATCAGGCTCGGCGCGGCGCTCCAGCGCACGAGGATGGCGCTCGTGCTGACCGCGAGGACGGCGATGCCGAGCCCCGCGAGCGGCGAGATGGGAGCGTCGAAGTCGGGCGTTGACACACCCCCACGTCGCGGGGGGTCCGCTTACCG